>CAVUGT010000008.1:0-123432 GCA_963741105.1 Terriglobia bacterium | reverse complement strand
TTTTGAGTTACCTACAGTACGAGCTGAGAGCCCAGTGTAAGGTGCCGGTGCCGATGCTAGATCTGTCAGAAGTTACAGCCGAGCCGTCAAAGGAGGGAATTGCGGCTGGATAGCTGGCGAAAAATCGCCATTACACTCACAACCCCGCAGGTAGTTGCCCTGGAGAGGCTGAAGAGGCGTAGTTGGTACGAACGCCTGATCTTGTTACCTATCCTCCTCCCAGCCGTTTCCCAGCTGTGTCGAGGAGAATGCTTCCCGCGTGGCTATCATCCAACCGCCTCAAAGTGTTTTAACCGCGCTACAATGCGCGATCAGGCAGGGTTCGGATATCAGTGCGAATCCCCGCGCATTCTCGCGGAGGCAAATCTTTGCAGGGAACCATGATGCAGTACGGTCTGACGCTCACGCCGTTCCTGGAACGGGCGGGCAAATTTTTCCCTGGGGTTGAAGTGATCTCCCGCCTGCCAGACAACTCTGTTCGTCGTTCTACTTATTCCGATCTGCACCGCCGGGCCCGCGCTCTCGCGGCAAGTCTGCAGCAAGCTGGACTCCGGCAAGGTGACCGTGTCGCGACCCTGATGTGGAACCACTCCGCTCACCTTGAGGCATACTTCGGGATTCCTGTGGTCGGTGGCGTCGTGCACACGCTCAACCTGCGCTTGCATCCGGATGAACTTGCCTTCATCGCCAACCACGCGCAAGACCGCTGGCTTATCGTGGACGATGTACTGCTTCCCATCTACGAGAAGTTTGCCGACAAGGCACGCTTCGAGCGCGTGTTTGTAGTGCCGTTCTGTGGATCAGCCGCACCTCACAGATACGAAGATTACGAGTCGTTCCTGGCGCAGGGCGGTGGCACTCTCGCGTACCCGGATCTTGACGAGCACGCTGCGGCCGCTCTCTGCTACACCTCCGGAACAACGGGCCAGCCCAAAGGTGTGGCCTATTCGCATCGCTCCCTGGTTCTGCACGCCCTGTCGATTTCCTTGCCGGACAACTTTGCCATGTCTCGCATGGACTGCGTGCTGCCAGCGATGTCGATGTTCCATGCCAACGCCTGGGGCCTGCCGCATGCTGCTGTGATGAACGGCAGCAAGCTCGTGCTGCCCGGCCCCAACCTCCAGCCCGAGGCACTCCTGGAGCTGCTTGAGGGCGAAAGCGTCACCCTGACCGGAGGGGTGCCAACCGTTTGGCTGGGAGTGATCGACTGCCTTGAGCACAACCCGGGACGCTGGAAGCTGGCGGAGGGACTACGCATCATCGTGGCTGGGTCGGCGGCGCCGGAGAGTCTCTTCCGCCGTTTCGACAAGTTCGGAGTGCGCGTGATTCAGCCGTGGGGTATGACCGAGACTACGCCGATAGCAACCTGTTCAACCCTGAAACCGGAAATGGCCAGCTGGTCCGAGGACCAGAAATATGAGGTTCGCGCCAAACAAGGTCTGCCTTCGCCGTTGGTCGAGATGCGCGCGGTCGCCGATCACGGTGAGATCGCATGGGACGGCGAAACTTTCGGTGAGTTGCAGGTGCGCGGGCCCTTTATCGCCGCGTCCTACTACAACCTGCCCGAAGCACAGGACAAGTGGACCGAAGATGGCTGGCTGCGCACCGGAGACGTGGTCACGATCGACGCCGATGGGTACATGAAGATCACGGACCGCACCAAAGACCTGATCAAGTCGGGTGGAGAGTGGATCAGTTCGGTTGATCTGGAGAACGCGCTGGTCGGGCATCCGGCGATCAAGGAAGCGGCTGTGGTCGCGATTCCACATCCCAAGTGGCAGGAACGTCCGCTGGCGTGTGTCGTGCTGAAAGAAGGAGCGCAAGTTACCAACGAGGAACTCCGAACATTTCTTGGCGACCGCTTTGCCAGATGGCAACTGCCGGACGGTTTTGTCTTTCTCACGGAATTGCCGCACACCTCCACCGGCAAATTGCTAAAGTCGAGGTTACGCCAGCAATTCAACGATTTCAGTTGGGACAACATCGGCTCCTGACGGAGCCAGGTGACCGCCCGTTGGCGCGAACTGAGAACTGGGAACTAGAAACAAAGAACTAGAAACATGAAACCCGAAAACCAAAGACCGGAAAATAAACCAGTTTTTTAGTTTCTAGTTCTCGGTTCTCAGTCTTACGGAAGGGCTACTCGGCTTCCGGGATCGCACGAAGTCCGCTGATCGACTTGATGTCGATGCGAAAGAACACCGTCTCCATCGAAGAAACCAGCGCTCGGTCGCGTGCTCCCGAAAGGGGGATTCGCCACCATTCAGAGCACTGCGCCGCCAGTCGTTCCCGCGCATGTTCCCGCTGAGAAGTGTGATATTGCGGCACATTCAGTTCCAAGTAGGTTCCAGTCACGACGACACTAGTCCAGTTTGACCGGTTGCCGACTTCATCAGCTTGCAGACAAACCTTTGGATTTTTCCGCATCCACTCAATCTTTTTGCCGAAGGTCGAAAAGATGTAAATGCAATCAGGCTCGTACGAGAACGCAACTGGCACCACATACGGTTGATCATTCAACGAACAAGCCAGCCTGCCGATCGACACCCGCTGCAAGAGCTCACGGCATTCCTGTTGGGATAAGGGTATGATTCGCATGACAGAATCTCTCCTGACGCCGTGCTTTTCGCCAGATGCCATCGGCGGACTCACGGTGGAGTTGGGGCTATCTCATGAGGATTGTAGGCGTAATATCAGCATTACACTCACAATTCGGTTCTGAATGGAGCCCCGTTGTTCAGTAGACTCTGCCGGCTGCAGCCCATTCGAGGTTGTTTGGGACCGGGCAAGTTTCGTGGACGCTTCGGCGCTGCATTTCTAAGGAGAAAAAGTGAAGAGACTCGACCGCGCGACCTGGGCGCTTAGCGGCCTTCTAATCAGCCTGCTGCTTCTTGCGGGCTGTCAGGCGCTCAACCCGCTTTGCGGGAGTTCCCGTCCGGCCCCGAGCATCGGCTCTCTCTCGCCTACTACGGTCACCTTCGCTCAAGTGCAGCAAGGATTTGTTTTGAACGTGAATGGCAGCCATTTTGTTGCCGCTTCGGTCGTGCTCGTCAACGGCAAGGTCGTAAGCACTCAGGTGAATAGCAGTCAACAGTTGCAGGTGACATTGACGGCGACGTTGATCACCGGGCCTGGGACAGCCAAGGTGACGGTCAATACTCCAAGTGGAAACTCAGGCAATCTAGGATGTACGAGTGGCGGAACGAGCAGCGCGCTTCAACTCACCATCACTTAACAGAAGAGAGCCGTTGGTGCGAACTGGGAACCGGGAACTAGCAACTGGGAACCGGACGCTAGAAACAAGAAATTGGAAACTAAAACCGGTTTTTAGTTCCCAGTTCCCAGTTCTCAGTTTTGCGAAAGAAGCACCTCACGCGCCCGCAGTAAGTTTGTGGCTCTTGGTCTGGGCGATTCCGTACTGGCGGATTTTGTAGAGCAGAGCTTTGTAGCTGATCTGCAGAAGCGCTGCGGCCTGCTTACGGTTCCAGTTGGTCTGGTCGAGGGCCTGCCGGATAGCTTCGGCTTCCGCTTCGTCCTTGGCACCACGCGCCACGGATTTGAGTCCGCCAGTGTTGGCTTCGCTGGGAGCGTGCGCCGCTTCAGGCTTGGCCCCAGGCGTGTCACCGCGCGGCTGCAATTCCTGGATCGCCAGCTTCTCATCGCCCAGCACCAGATACCGCTTGATGAAGTTATTCAGCTCGCGCAAATTGCCGGGCCAGGAATAATCCTGACACGCCTGCAACATGCTCGGAGAAAGCGGCAACGGAGGCCGTGCATACTGCTCTGCCATGCGTGACATGAAATGCTTCAGCAGAATAGGGATTTCTTCCTTGCGCTCTCTTAACGGTGGCAACTGCAGCGTGAAGGCGTTCAGCCGGTAGTAAAGATCTTCGCGCAGACGCTTGTTGGCCAGTGCTTCCGGAATGTTGATATTGGTCGCAGCCAGGATGCGGACATCCACTTTAATCACCGACCGGCTGCCCAGCCGCGAGAACGTCTGGTCCTGCAACACGTGCAGCAGTTTGGCTTGCAGCAAGGCAGGCATCTCGCCGATTTCGTCGAGCAGGATCGTGCCCTTATTGCATAGTTCGAATTTGCCCGGCTTGGCATGTGTAGCGCCGGTAAATGCGCCGGCCTCGTGACCGAACAATTCGCTTTCCAGCAAATCGCCTGGGACAGCCGCGCAATTTACTTTCAAGAAGGTGCGATGAGCGCGCGGAGAGAGCTTGTGAATCAACCGCGCCACGACTTCCTTGCCCGTACCGCTTTCGCCCAGCATCAGAACGGGAATATCAACATTCGCGACCAGCGCCGACTGCGATCGAATCTTGCGCATCGCGGGACTTGCGGCCACGAAAAACACGTCGTCGTAAAGCTCTTCGACTTCGCCCGGCAAGTTCTGCTGATTCTTTGCCCAGACACTGGTCAATGACCGTGGTCAGCTCAGCCTTCTGAAAAGGCTTGGTCAGATAATCTTGCGCGCCCAGGCGAATAGCCTGCACCACCTTACGCGTATCGCTGACGCAGGAGAGCATCACTACCTTGAGGCCGGGCACCAGTTGGCGCAACTGCTCCAGCGTTTGCAAGCCGTCGATTCCCGGCATCAGCAGATCGAGCAGCACCAGGTCGGGACGCAGGCCCTTTTCCACCTGCTGCAATGCCTCTTCGCCAGTGGATGCGGTCTGCACCGTGTAGTCATCCACCTCCAGCAGGGTGCGGATGTAGCGCAGCATTCCAGGTTCGTCATCGACCAATAAAATGTTGACCGCTTCGGTCATTTGTTCTTCCCTTTACTGGGGGCAGTGGAAACCTGCTTGAGCGGTAGGATGAACGAGAATTTCGCGCCCGACCCCAGTTCGCTCTCCACCCAGATTTTACCGCCCATGGCGCTCACCAGACGGCGGGCGATGGCCAATCCTAAACCCATGCCTTCAGTCTGCGCTTCATTCTGCGGCAATCGAAAAAAGTCGTCGAAAACTTCAATGTGATATTCCGCCGGAATTCCCGGTCCGGTATCGGAAACGCTCACCTTCACCGAGTTGGGAAGGGGAGTATTCAGACGCCGCCGTTCGCTCGGGATCGCCGAGCTGTTCGGGTTGCGGCGCTCCCACATGTAGGGCTCAGCGTGCAGCCAGACCGTGCCGCCGGCGGGGGTGAACTTGGAAGCAGTTCTCCAGAAGGTTCGAGATCACTCGTTGCAGCTTGGCCGAATCGAACATCAGCTCGGGCAGCTTTTCGTTGGCCAGGAAATACAGTGCCAGCCCCCGCTCCTGGAAGCGATGCGACCACAGGCGGCAGACTTCCGACAGGTATGGGTTCAGGTTGCCCGTCTCGAACCGCATCTTCATCTCGCCGGTTTCGAGCGCGCTATAGCTCAGAAAGTCCTGGATAAACTGTTGCAGACGCTCGCCGCTAATCTGCATGTCGCCAAGGATTTCCCGCTGGCGGTCGTTGAGCGTACCCAACTTCTCGTCCTGCAGCAGTTCGATGTACCCGTTCAGGATGGCAAGGGGAGTCTTAAGGTCGTGGGCTGCCGAGGCCAGGGCATTCGTGGTGCGCCCGGATCGCTCCCGGAGTTGGTTGTATTCCTGAAGAAGTTGCTCGTAGGTGAGGGGGTCTCCGGCAGGGCGAGGGGCCGGCTTTTCGCCATTTGCCACCGCATCCGCCTCCCGACGTAAAAGCGCTTTTTCTGGCACCACTCCCATATGTGGAAAACTCTTTGGTATCACTGGCAAAGGGGAGGGGACGACACGGCCAAACGTATTAATTTTTGATCCTTCAAGATCGTAAGACACGACTTTCCCAGTGTCAACGGAAAATGCAACTTACTGGTAACGGAAGAGCAAAACCTTGCACTTCTAAGACGCTCAAAGATCGCGGCTAATGGCCAATAACGGGGCGAACAGAAAGAGAATTTGCTTAGGGTCTGACCGGGTTGTAATGGCGGACTTACAGAGAAATCACCCGAAATCTTCGGGTTTTCGTACCCCCATCAACAACTCAAGGCAGGCTGGTTTGGCCCCCAAGGTGCGGTAGAGAGGTTTATCTAATGTTTAAAGAGGTCGGATTGAAGCGTCTGAAACCTGAAGCAGAGCGCCGTAAATGGCCTCGTCTCCCCATCGCTATCCCGGTTTTCGTCCGCAGTCGGGACGAAAAAGGGAAGGAACTTCTTGAGTTTGCCACGGCGCTCAATATTTCAGCCGGCGGGGCACTGGTTGCCGTTCGCCGCTCTTTGCCGCTCTCCACGCAGGTTTTGCTGGAGATCCCGAGCGCACCGCTGGCAGTGGCCAACTCGCTGCCTAAGGCTGCCCGCAATTTGCGAGCCCGCACAATGCGCGTAACTCACGCGGACGGCTATCACCTTGTCGGCTTGAAATTCTCCCGTCCCTTGGTAAGCCAGCCCCTCTCGGTTGGCTCCCGTCCGCGGAAAGCCTCTTCCGCCCTGTGAAAACATTTACCCACAGTCCTGGCGGATTCTAAGCCTATCTGCTGACCTTGCCGGCAACGACAACCGTCCTATCGAGTACATCACAAGTCAATCATTACAGGCTGGTTAGGTCGCATTTCTGATCGGATTCCAGTCTTGGGCGCGGTTTGGCTCTCGGGGTGCACATCAAGGCTCGTACGATCGGGCCCTGGGCCACTGGATACTCATGACAACTATTCCATCCGTCACTTCGCTGGCTACTTCGCTGGGAGAGTTTCCTCCCGAGCAGGTCATCTTCGGTCGATCCGAGATTATGCAGTCGCTCCGGGACCGCATGGACAAGGTCGCGAGCGCCAACGTGCCTGTTCTTATTCAAGGCGAGAGCGGTACCGGCAAGGACATCATCGCCCGCATGATTCACGGGCTGTCGCCGTGGAGAACGGGACCCTTTGTAAAGGTCAACTGTCCCGCCATCCCAGGCACGCTCCTGGAGAGCGAGCTCTTCGGATACGAAAAAGGCGCATTCACCGGAGCCTACGGATCGAAACCCGGACGCGTCGAGATGGCCCATCGCGGCACTCTGTTTCTCGACGAAATCTCCGAGCTCGACCTCGGTCTCCAGTCCAAGCTGCTGCAGTTGCTGCAGGACGGTCAGTTCTGCCGGATCGGCGCCCAGGAAGACAAGAAAGTTGAAGTGCGCGTCGTTTGCGCCACCAACCGTGTCCTGGAAAATGAAATCGAAAGCGGCACCTTCCGCCAGGACCTGTTCTATCGCATCAACGTAGTCAATTTGCAGATGCCGCCTCTGCGGGAACGCAAAGGCGACATTCCGGACCTGGTTACCTATTTCCTGGACTACTACAACCGCAAGTACAACTGCCGCGCCCGAAATCTTTCCGGAGACCTGATGTCGGCGCTGCAGAAGCATCACTGGCCAGGGAACATCCGCGAACTCGAGAACCTGATCAAGCGCTACGTGATTTTGGGCAACGAGGAAGTCATCAGCAGCGACCTGGTAGCGCATCAGCAGGAATTTCCCACGTTCGATATGAACTTCGATGGGCCGATCGCGCTCAAGACGATCACACGCCAGGCAACACGGGAACTGGAGCGTAAAGTTATCCTGAAAGTTTTGCAGGCCCACCACTGGAATCGCAAGCAGGCGGCACGAGCACTGAGCATCAGCTATCGCGCGCTGCTGTACAAGATTCGCGACGCCGGACTGCCACCCAACCGCTCTTCGCGGCGCCGCGTAGGTCCGCTGCCGCCTCAGGACGTAGCGGCGGACTAACTTAGACCAATCTGGTCAATGTGGGGCGGGCGCCATCGCCCGCCGCCGTTGACTTTGGTTTGCTTCTGACCTTTGACCTACCCTTAGCATCAAAATCAAAATCTAATTCAAAGGCCGCGGGCGAGGGCGCCCGCCCTGCACACGCGGTGTTATAGTTTCTCTCGCAGCGGGTCTTGATCTGCCATCTTCCATCCTGTGAGGCAAACGTGAAAGGTGATCCCAAAGTCATTGCAGTCCTGAGCGAAGTACTAAAGGCGGAATTGACCGCCATCAACCAATATTTCCTGCATGCGGAGATGTGCGAAAACTGGGGTTATGAAAAGCTGGCCAAGCACACGCGAGTCGAGTCGATCGAAGAGATGCAGCACGCGGAGAAGCTGATCGAGCACATTCTGTATCTCGACGGCACTCCCAACATGAGTGACTATTTCAAGATCAACATCGGACAGAACGTAAAGCAACAACTGGAGTTCGATCTTCAGGTGGAGTACGAAGCGGTGAAGCGTTTGAACACCGGTATTGAGACCTGCGTGAAAGCCGGGGACAACGGTTCACGCGACCTTCTGACCAAGATCCTGACTGACGAAGAACATCATATCGACTGGCTGGAAGGCCAACTGCACGCCATCGGCGAAATGGGACTTCAGAATTATCTTTCCCAACAATTACACGACACGAAAGAGTAGACAGCGGCAAGAACAATGTGGGGACAGCCGCCCTCGGCTGTCCCCACGTCAGTCGTTACACTCTCCAGTAGTCCGGCCGCCATTGGGTAACCGCCTTCTTGATTTCCGCATTGGACAACTTCTCTTGTAGAGCTCTCGCCGCCAGTGCGGGGAGCTCCGCATCCGATGCAAATCTCAGCCCTACTAATTGTGACTCCGAGAGTTCCGTAATGCGAGCTCGTAAAGGTTTGTCGAGAAGAATGGCGAGCCGCAATCGTTCTTCCAGCCGGATGACCCGGTCCTGCACCTTGAGAGAGTTAGTCCGCGTCTTGACCACCGCCGTTGCTGCGGCGACTGCGAATACCAGCAGCCAAGCCGAGTGCAAACTTGGATGCGTGACCAAATGTACGATGACGATAATCACGGTAATGGCAAACACCGGCAAGACGAAGAAGTGAAACGGCGGATCAAAGCGGGTGTGATTCGCCAGATTCTGAGGCACTTTCTCAGACATGAAAATCTCCTTTAGGAAAACAATGTGGGCACGAGCGTCCTCGCTCGTGCAGCAGCGCTACGGGCGACTCCGCACGAGCGGTGACGCTCGCGCCCACATTCTTAAAGTCCGAGGTCCGCGGTCCGAAGGCTGCTCTACTGCTTCTTCTTTTTCCCGAACAACCCGCCCAGGGCGTCCATCGGAGAAGGCTGATTTCCGGAATTGTTCTTGCCGCCCGTCAGATTGCCGAGCGCGTTACCCAGGCCGCCCTTGAGCTGACTACTCACCATGCCTTTGACGTCTGGCACAAATTTCGGATCGGAAGTCGTGCCCTGAATGAAGAAGGGAATGCTGCCTCCTTTTCCGCCGAGGCCTGCCATCTGCGTCAGTCCGGTGACCACGCCGCCGGAAAGGCTGGCACTCATTTTGTAATCAAGTGCTCCAGCGGGGCTGATGGTTCCGTCCCCCGTGACAGTACCGAGGGCCGGAATGGTCAAGTTGACGTTCTGCGTGCGTACGCCTTCGGGCGCGACTCGCGCATCCGTACTCAGGTTCTGGATGGAAGTATCCGATCCACCCTGCTGTCCCGTTAACGCCGTGATGGCCGACATTTTGGACGCCATGTTGAAGCCGGCGAGCTTGGTTTGCGACAGGCGAATCGGGCCTGCGATCACTAGTTTGTCGACCGGGCCTGCAATTCCTACGTTCACGGAAAGAGTCCCGCCCTGCAGCTTTGATCCGGAAGGCAGAATTATTCCGAGTGCAGGTAGCATGGCCTGGAGGTCGTCCACCGGCATCCCATCGGCGTTCAATTTCATGTTCAGGATCGTGGACTCTCCCTGGCTCAGGTAGGTGCCGGTGAGCTTGGCGAGCGCTTTGCCCAGCGAAACGTCGCCCTGGGTCAGAGTTCCGCCCTGCTTTTGCAGATCAAAGTCGGTGGCGTACTTCACCGTCACAGGCTGCGTCGCCGGTGTGCCTTTTGCCGCCAGCTTGAGTTTGTCAGCTTTCAAAGTTCCACTGGTGCGAAGAACATGTCCGTCAGAGTTGAGGGTGCCGTCGAAGTCGGCTACGCCGGCAATACCAGTAGAGGGCTCAACGAATCCCGAGGCAGTGAGGTCGAGGCCCTTGAGATCGATTTTCGCGTCGATCGGACTTGCGGAGACGTCGGCTGAATTGATCGGCCCCGCCTTGCCATCGAGCTTTACCGTCCCTCCAGCCGGAAGATTTGCACTGATGGTGTAGGGGAACTGCGATTTGGGTGAGAAGTCGCGAACGCTGATGTCCACGTTGTCATAGACGTGAGGCTTGATGGACGAGTTCGCCCGGTTCACCGAGAGACGGCCATCCTTCACGTCGAGCTTGCTGACCGAGAGGTCGGGCGTGGATGACGGTTCGCTCGGCGTAGCTGACTTCGCTGCGTTCTTGCTTCCCAGGCTGGAGAAATTCCATTTGCCGGAAGCATCGCGCAGCAACGCGATCTCGGGCTTGTCCAGTGTGATGTCGGTGACATGCAGCGCTTTGGAGAAGATCAGCGGCATTACTTCCACGCCCACCTTCAGCGACTTGGCTCGAATGAAGGCATCCTTGCTGAAAGCGGGATCGTCGGCGATTGAAAGATCCTCAGCCGAAACGCTTCCCGACAGGATGGAGAGACTCAGATTGCCGACTTTGACTTGGCGGCCCAGCGCCTCGGTAAGGGCGGATTCGAGCTTCGGGCGGAAGCTGTTGACATTGATCAGGAAGGGAATCGCGATAACGATCAGCAACAGCAGTACGATGACGATTCCGGCAATTTTCAGCGCCTTCATAACGGAACTCCTTAAGAAAATCCTAAATTTATTGAGAGAGCGGAGACACGGTGGAGTAGTCCGCGAGTGGGACACAGTCTACCAAAAACAGGCCTATTGTGGTTCCCGTGTGAGCTCCGGATTGGGCGCCGGGCCGCCATAAAGCTCCTTCTGACGCTTGTCCCGCTGTTCGTTCATCATGCGCGTGGTGGCGTCCATTTCGGCGCGCGCTTCTTGGGTCCGGCCCAGGTGTTGCAGCAATTGTCCGCGTAAATAATGGACGCTGGTGTTTCCCGGATCAAACTTGGCCGCGACATCAATTTCAGTCAGGGCCTGGGCATATTTCCCCTCGCGCTGATAGACCTGAGCCAGCTGATAGCGGGAGCTGGCCAGCGAGGGATCGAGACGCAACGCCTTCCGCAGATTGCTTTCGGCGTCCGCATTGTTTCCCTGCAAGGCGTCGATCAGTCCGATCTGGTCATAGTTGTAAGCCACGTCGGGCTCGAGGGTCGCGTCTTTGAGAAATTCATCCTTGGCGCGCGCCAGCTCTTGTTTTTTGTAGTACGCAATGCCCAGATTGAAGTGAACGAATGGCAGTTTCGGATTGGCCTTGGCCGCGAGTTCAAGCTCCTTGATGGCGTCGTCATACTCTTCCCGGTTGATGTGGGCCTTTCCCATCAGCAGGTGAAGCTCGGGAGAGTCCTGGCCAGCTTCCGCGAGGACGCTAAAGGCGCGCTGCTCCAGATCGGGGCGTGCGGATTTGCCGGCCGCGATTCCCAGGACGTAAAGATAGTTCAACTGGTTCGAAGCCTGCGGCCATAGCGGTTCAAGCATGCTGGTAGCATCGGCATAGCGTTCGGTGAAGAAGTAGCACAGTCCAAGCAGATAGCGTGCCTGGTAGGAGTTCGGAGCGTCGCGCACCACCGATTCAAAGGGAGCGATGGCAGCGCGAAAGTCATTTTGCCGGTAGTAGGCCAAACCGATGTTAAGACGAATTCCGGCCAGCTGTGGTGCCAGCCGTTCAGCCTGGTGCAACATCTCCAGCGCCTGCGGCCACTGCTTGCGCCTCATCGCGATGACGCCCAGATTGGCATATGCGCCCGCCGCCTGCGGATCCTGCGCCAGTACTCCGCGAAAAGACCGCTCGGCCAGATCGAGGTTATTATTCTTCAGAGCGGATTCGCCCTGCTGAAATAGTTGTTGCGGACTTGCCGCCGAGGTTGGTGTCGGCGCAGTTTGTGTTTTTGCGATCGAGTCGAACGCCGATAGTGCGAACAGACCGAACAACCCGAGGGCGAGTAGCCTTGACAGTGATTTCACTCTGCTGTAGTGTCCGCCAGCGACGGCTTGAAATTCAAGCTTTGCTGGGAATGGGTGATAATTCAGTCTGACACTCTTTGCGTCCTTTCCTTCTTTTCTTTGCGAACTTTGCGGTAATGCTTTCGACTTGGCTTTAACTCAAAGCCTTAACCGCCAAGAACGCAAAGTAAATCCTCAAAGGCCGCAAAGGAAGTTCGCGCATTTGAACATTGCCCGTTTCCGACGCTCAAATTTATGGTCAAGACCTCAGTAATTACCATTCGGGACGTTGCCAAAGAGAGCGGCTTTTCCTCGACTACGGTTTCCATCGTCCTGAACGACGCGCCGCTTGCGCGCTACATCCCTCCCGTCACCAAGAAACGCATTGAGAAAGCGGCCAAGAAACTCGGCTACCGTCCCAATCTCTTTGCGCGATCGCTGCGCAGCAAGCGCAGCCACACCGTCGGCGTCATGGTTTTCGACATGACGGACCCATACTGCACTCTGATTTTGCGCGGTATCGAAAATTCTCTTTACCAGTCTTCTTTCCTGCCCATCCTGACAGATGTGCATAACGAACGCGCCCGTTTCGAGCGCTATCTCGAGATGCTGCTGGATCGCCGGGTGGAAGCCTTGATCGTGCTGGCGAACTGGCTGTTTGTCGATATCGACGTCCTGGCGGACCTGGAAAAGAGCAGCATTCCGACCGTCATGATCGGACGCGAATTGCAGACCGACACCGTCAGCTCCGTAATTGTGGATAACGAAGTGGGTGCACATCTGGCGCTGGAACACCTGCACCAGTTAGGACATCGCAAGATCGCATTCATCCGTGGACCGAAGACGCTGGCTGACAGCGCTCCGCGGTGGCAGGGAATCCGTACGTTTGCCAAAAGCGCAGGGCTGGAACTTGATTCGCGGCTTATCGTTGATCTGCCAGAGTCGGGCGACCCGATTTCAAGTTTTGAAGCCGGCTACAAATTAACGGAGGAATTGATCAAACGGAAGCGCCCATTCACAGCATTAGTGGCCTTTGACGACATGACCGCGTTTGGTGCCATACGTGCACTAGCCAAGGCCGGTCTGCGTGTGCCCGAGCATTGCTCAGTCGTCGGCTTCGACGACGTGGCAGCCTGCAGCCTTTACACTCCGCCGCTGACAACTATTCGCCAGCCTATGGAAGCAATGGGGGCGATGGCGGCGAACTTGGTGATCGAGGGCATTAATGCCGTACTCGAAAAGCGGGAAATATCGGCAGTACACCGCAAGATGCTCCCCGAATTGGCGGTGCGAGAGTCCACTCGCAGCGTTCTTTAGGCTAAATCACGGTCAAAAGCCTGAGTTTACCCGGCAATCTAAAAAGCCGATGGGCACAATTTCCCGCCTTTTTTTCTTGACACCTGCTGTTGAACTGCCGCAATATTCAAGCCATTGATTCGTTTTAATAAACGCTTTCATTCGAAATTACCAATGAATAGCTGGTTTCTTTTTCGAATCGAAACGGGAAAATTTGCTTCCGGCGTTGTCCTCGTTTGGGGCGATCAGGTTACCGGACAGATACGGGCATGAGAGGGTTCTGCCCGCAACGGACGAACAGCACTAGGATTCGAACTAGATCTGGGTCCAGCAAGCTTCGTGGGTTGATAAAAATTCTGGGGGTATCGATGAAGTCCCTTCTACTTTGGTTAGGCGTTTTCCTATGTATTTCTCTGGCCGCCTTCGGTCAGGATTCCGCTTCCATTACAGGCACGGTGACGGACCAGAGTGGCGCCGCCGTTCCTGACGCGCAAGTCACAGTCAGCAGCCCCGATCGCGGAATCGTCCGCCCCACTACGACGAACAGCAGTGGTGACTACCTGGTTGCCGGATTGCCCTCCGGACCGGTCAACGTGAGCGTATTGGCCAAGGGCTTCAAGAAGTATGAGGTCAAGGGCGTAATTCTTCAGGTCGGCCAGAAAGCCCGCGCCGACGTTGCGTTGGAAGTCGGCGCTGCGAAGGAAGAGGTTACCGTCGAAGGCAGCAACGTGGCCCAGGTAGAGACACAGTCGTCCGATCTCGCCGGTACGGTCAACGGAAAACAGATCACCGAACTGCAGCTGAATGGCCGAAACTTTACCCAGCTCATCACAATGGTGCCTGGCGTCAGCAACCAGAGTGGTCAGGACGAAGGCACGGTCGGTATCAACGGCAGCGTGGCATTCAGCGTCAACGGCGGCCGCACCGAGTACAACAACTGGGAACTTGATGGCGGCGACAATATGGATAACGGCAGCAACGGGACGCTGAATGTTTATCCCAGTCTGGAAGCCATTGCCGAATTCAAAGTTCTGACTTCAAATTACGGCGCGCAGTACGGCCGCAACGGCTCGGGCACGGTAGAGGTTGAAACCAAGTCCGGTACCAACCGTTTTCACGGCAACGCGTATGAGTTTCTGCGCAATGACGCCTTCAACGCATTCAACTACTTCGACGATCCCACGGCTCCGAAGCCGGGCTATAAGAAGAACGACTTTGGATACACCATCGGTGGACCGATCTGGAAGAACAAAACATTCTTTTTCTGGTCGCAGGAGTGGCGTCGTGATCGCGTGCCTGGCCAGGTGTTCAGCCAGTTTGTGCCGACGGATGCCGAGCGGGCTGGAAATTTCAGCGACCTCTGCCCGAATCCCACGAACAATGATTTTTCAGATTGCCCGTCGGTCCCAGGGTTCACGGACATCAACGGCCACACTCCGGACTTGACCATCGTACCGGCGTTTCAGGCTAACCAGGCTGTATCCCAGGCGTTGCTCGGTATGATTCCGAATGCCAACGCTGGACAGCCCGGCGCGGCGTTGTTTAACGATTCTCCGGTGCAGCCGACGAACTGGCGCGAGGAATTAATCCGCGTCGATCACAATCTGACCGAAAAACAGCGAGTCACTTTCCGCTACATTCACGATTCCTGGCAAACTGTGACAGCAACGCCGTTGTGGACGAACCAGGGAAGTTTCCCCACCATTCAAACTGATTTTGGTGGGCCGGGTGTCAGCATGGTGGCGCGTCTGAGTTCTACCTTTACTCCCACCCTGCTGAACGAATTTGTAGCCAGCTATACCACGGACCACATCATCCTGAACAACGTGGGCAACTGGCAGCGTCCTTCTCCATTCCCGATGGGGGATTTGTTTCCAGGCGGTGGGGATGGCATCCTGCCCGGAATCAATCTCTCTGGAGGAAACGCCTACGGCGGCGGTTTCGGTCAGGATGCAGGGTACATTCCGAACGGACCGTACAACTCGAATCCAACGTACAGCTATCGCGACAACATCAGCAAGATCATCGGGAAACATAACCTGCAATTTGGCGCATACTTCGTGGCTGCCCAGAAGAATGAGTTGGGCGGAGAACTGGCCGCCGGATCGATTCCGGGGTACTTGACCTTCGATTCTTCCAACTCAGCCATTTCAAGTGGCAATCCGTTCGCCGATTTGCTGCTGGGCAACATCAGCTCTTTCGGACAGCAAAATGTCCGACTCAAGTACTACAACCGCTACAAGATTCTTGAACCCTACTTCCAGGACGATTGGCGCGTCACCAGCCATTTGACTCTGAACCTGGGCTTGCGCCTGAGTCTGTTCGGCACTTATCGGGAGAAGCAACAGCAGGCCTATAACTTTGACCCTGCGGCGTACACCCAGGGCCAAACTATAGTGGATCCGTCGACGGGCATCGTCTCCGGCAATCTGTTCAACGGATTGGTACAGTGCGGCGTGGGCAGTATTCCCGCCGGTTGCATGAAGGGACACCTGTTCAACCCCGCTCCCCGTATCGGATTTGCCTACGACCCCTGGGGTAACGGGAAGACGGCTATCCGCGGCGGCTACGGTATTTTCTTCGAGCATGGCAACGGCAACGAGTCCAGCACTGAATCACTGGAGAACTCTCCGCCGCTGGCCTTTGCTTCGCAGCAGAACAACATTCAGGGATTTGCCAATATCGGTGGAGGAGCGGGTTCCTCATCCCCGCCATTCCCGCTGAGCGTAACCGCCATTCCCACCAAAGCAATTTGGCCCTACGTGCAGCAGTGGCACTTCGATGTGCAGCATGAAGTGCTGCCGAATACGGTCATGACCGTGTCTTATGTGGGGAGTAAAGGTACGAAGCTGGCCCGCGAGACTGATATCAACCAATTGAGCGCGGTTCCGCTGAGCCAGAATCCCTACAAGGTGGGCGAGCCAATTGACGGTGGGGTAGACAATTTGGGCAACCCCATCCACGATGATTGCGGAACACTAACTACGCCCAGCCGCGTTCCGGTCACAGGGATAGCAGCGCGCAATCTTGCTGTGGCCTGCGGCGCCAGTGCCGATCCCTTCCGCAAGTACCAGGGATATGCCGATATAGCCAGTCTGCAGAACGCGGCATCCTCGACCTACCACGCCTTGCAAGTGTCGGTCCGGCGCAGCGTCGGCCAGTTGCAGGTCAGCGGTGCTTACACTTACAGCCACTCGATTGACGACGCGTCAGATCGCTTTGACGCCAGCTTCGTCGATTCAGCCAACCCTTCAGCCAATCGCGCCAGCTCCAACTTTGACGAAAGGCACATCTTCACCGGCAGCTACATCTGGGATATGCCGTTCTTCAAGGGTGCGGGACTTGCCAACAAGGTTCTGGGCGGATGGGGCTTCTCCGGTATCGCCAGCTTGCAGAGTGGGACGCCGTTCAGCCCGATCGCCAGTGGTTCGAGCGGCAGCTTCACCGACAACGCCGGCGTGGGCAACGGACTTTCCAGTTCCGGTTCGCGTCCTGACATAATCGGCGATCCCCGGTCGGGCATCACACAACCGCCGCCGCAGGAAGGGTTCGGACCATTGCTTTACAACCCGGCTGCGTACGCGCTTCCTCGCGGCTTGACGTTTGGAGATGCGGGTCGTAACACGCTGCTCAATCCTCACCGGATCAACTTTGACATGGCGTTGTCCAAGCGCTTTGTCATCCGGGAAAATATGGCGTTCGAGTTCCGGGCCGAGGGTTTCAACGTCTTCAACCACACCCAATTCGGTGCGATCGCTGGAGATTCTGGTTCCGGCGCCAACGCTGTGAATTCAGACAGCAACAAGTTCCCCTCGAACAACTTCCTGTTCACGGGGACGGCACACAACGCACGTATCCTGCAACTAAGTCTGAAGTTTGTTTTCTAGAGTTGGCTAAGCGGGAAGTTAAAAACAATGGCCTCCGGAAATTGGAGGCCATTGTTTATTGGAGGGTTTAGAAGAATCGCATGAGCGAAATCCCGACGAACAGGGCTGTCATCCCACCTGAACATGCTGGCGAGCAGTCGCTACTACCGTCAGCGCCTGTTCCAGGTCGGCGATCAGGTCGTCCGCGTTCTCGATACCTACTGAAAGCCTGACCAACTGATCAGTTACACCCATCTTCTGGCGATGTTCCGGGGAAATCATGCCATGCGAAGTCAGCACGGGAATGGTGACCAGGGAATCTACACCACCCAGGCTGGGCGCGAGGCTGAACAGGCGCAGCGTTTCAGACAGCCGTTTAGCGTCTTCTCCGGTGCCGTCAACTTCGAAGCTGAGCACGCCACCGCCGCCATGCAGTTGCTCCATGGCCAGAGCGCGCTGCGGATGGCCTTCGACGAACGGATAGTGGACACGTTTCACTTTGGAGTGATGCGCCAAGAACTGGGCCACCCGCAAAGCATTGTCATTCTGGCGTTGCACCCGGACCGCCAGCGTCTTGATACCGCGCAACAGCAGCCATGCGGCATGGGGATCCATGACTCCGCCCAAAGTCGTGCGGGTAGAGTGGATGGTGTCGATCAGGTCCTGACGTCCGGAGACGATGCCGCAGATAAGGTCTGAGTGTCCGGCAAAATACTTCGTGCCAGAGTGCATGATCAGATCAATGCCAAAATCTGCCGGTCGTTGGTTGATCGGCGTGGCGAAAGTGCTGTCGATAAAAGTGATGAGATTTTGCTGCCGCGCCAGAGCCACCACCTTATTCAGATCAACCACGCGCAGCAGCGGATTGGTCGGCGA
Organism: Terriglobia bacterium; assembly: GCA_963741105.1. Classification (GTDB taxonomy): domain Bacteria; phylum Acidobacteriota; class Terriglobia; order Terriglobales; family Acidobacteriaceae; genus JAIQFF01. Next base: position 105,432 of record CAVUGT010000008.1, on the reverse strand, counting down.
CTCCAGATAAAGCAGACGGGTGTTGGGCCGAATCGCGCGAGCGTGCTGATCGTATTCATTGGTGTCCACGAACGTGGTTTCGATGCCAAATTTGGGCAGCCACTGGCTGAAGAACTTCGTAGCGCCGCCGTAAATGTCCCGCTGGGCAACCACGTGGTCGCCGGTCTTCAACAAAGAAAGCATCGACGTTGTAATGGCCCCCATGCCGGAAGCAAACAGCAGAGCCGCATCAGCGCCCTCCAGTTCGGCGATCGCTTTTTCGGCCACGGTGTGAGTGGGATTGCCGTAGCGGGTGTAGAACATGTCGGTGGGAATGGCGCGGACTTGCTGGTCGCTGTCCGCTGTTTCGAAAGTGGCGGTCTGATAAATCGGGGTGGCCAAAGGCCCATTCTTCTTTTCGAGGTCCGTGCCGCCACGCACGGCTTCGGTTTCGGGATGGTGCTTGTGCTTTTTCATAGCTGCTCCTTCCACTTCCTACTTCGCGCCGACCAAAGCCGGATCAAATGCCGGCACAGGAGAGAACCAGGCGGCGGAGCGTGCATGACGTCCGCTGGTGAGCTTGTCGAACTCGGCCTGCAGAGCGCGAGTGACGGGTCCCGTCTTTCCGCTGCCGATGGTGCGAAAGTCGATCTCTCGGAGTCCAACCACTTCAGCAGCGGTGCCACAGACAAACACCTCGTCAGCGATGTAGAGTTGGTCGCGCGAAATAGATTCTTCGACGACGGTGTGACCCAGGTCTTGCGCCAGCGTGATCAAGGCATCGCGCGTGATGCCCTCGAGGATCGCGCCCCTTCCCGGTGTGTAAATGATGTTCTTGCGGACCACGAAAATATTTTCGCCGGTGCACTCGGCAACGTAGCCCTGCGGATCGAGCATGATGGCTTCATCGAAGCCGGCGCGTTGCGATTCGGTCTTGGCCAGGATCGAGCTGACGTAATTCCCCGCCACCTTGGCTTTAGTCATCATGATGTTGGGATGCAGACGCGTGAAAGAGGCAATGTTGGCGCGGATTCCACGCTCCTTCGCCTCCTCACCCAGAAACGCAGTCCACTCCCACACTGCGATAATCAATCGCGGCTTGCCGCTGTCCACGACCAGATCCATGGCACCATCGAGATAAATCACGGGACGGATATAGCAGGCCGAGAATTTATTGGCAGCGATCGTCTTGTGGATGGCGTCAATCAGCGTGTCGCGAGTCCAGGGAAGATTGCGAAAGCCGAGAATGAGAGCGGAGTCCAGCAGACGGTCGACGTGCTCGTCGAGCCGGAAGACGGCCGGTCCCCGGTCGGTTGCGTAGCTGCGGATACCTTCAAAGACAGTGTATCCATAGTGCAGGCCAGCATTAACGATCGGAACTCCACTGGTGGCGGCATCTTTCAGTTCGTCATCCAGCCAGACATACTTTGCGGGGTTTGCCATCGAGGCCTCGGGTGAAACAAACGTTTAGATTAAGGGAACAGTTCAAGGGTAACGGTCACGAGCGAACTGGGCAAGGGGTGGCTGCAACGATAATCTTTACCGCAAAGTTCGCAAAGGAATTCCGCGAAGGGCGCAAAGGGATTGGAATATGCGCAGCGCGATTTGATCCATCTATAATTCGATTCCTATGGATATGGGTCTGAAGGGTAAAGTTGCAATTGTCGCCGCGTCCAGCCTGGGCATCGGCCGGGCGACCGCTGAGGCGTTTGCCGCCGAGGGATGTAGAGTCGCGATGTGCGCGCGGAACACTGCGGCGCTCACAGCGGCAGCGGAGAAAATTAAAAGACAGTACAGCGTCGAGGTGTTTCACCAGGCGCTGGATGTAACGGATGCTCAGGCCGTCAGTGAATTCGTCGCCGCGGTCGTTGCGAAATTCGGCGCTGCCGACATATGCGTGACCAATGCGGGTGGGCCTCCGGCCAAGGGATTTATGGCGGCCAGTGTCGAGGACTGGCGCAAAGCCGTGGACGCGAACTTCATGAGTACGGTCTACTTTGCCCGCGAAGTGATCCCGCATATGCAACGCAAGCGCTGGGGACGGATCATTACCATCACGTCCATCACAACCAAGCAGCCGGTGGCGGACCTGGTGCTATCGAACGCGGTGCGCGCCGGGGTTGTGGGGTTGGTGAAGAGTCTGGCGAATGAATTTGGCAAAGACGGAATTCTGGTGAATAACGTAGGCCCAGGTTTTACTGCAACCGACCGGCTCAAAGAATTGGCCAAGAGCCGTTCGGCTGCCTCCGGCACCACCGAAAAAGAGATTTTTGAGGGATGGGCTGGGGACGCGCCCCTGCGGCGTCTGGGAGAGCCGAGGGAAGTGGCCGACACCATCGTCTGGCTTGCCTCGGAACGCGCATCGTACGTTACCGGACAGACCGTGCTAGTCGATGGGGGCATGTATAAGGGGTTGTAAATAGACAGTTTGTAACAAACGTTTCACTTCGTCGAAGTTCGATAGTTGGCGGTTGCCAAGCTCTATCAATTTCTAGTAGTCTGTGCGGACTCTTTCTGAGTTCAGGTTCGAGTTGTTGAGGGGGACCCGTGCATCTCGTCATCATGGCAGGACACGCCCGATCCGCAGTCGATTTCGGCGACGCCGTTTGTAAACGCTGGCTCTCGACCAGCCACGGCGGTTGTGCTGCTTGTCCTTTCACGTTCTGATCGCTCACCTTCGTGGGACTTAAAAGCCAGATCAAACGTAGACATTAGGGAGGCGTGTATGCCGAGATCAATTTCTTCGAGATCAGTCATTTCAAGATCAGTCAGCAGATTTATCTGGATCAGTTTGGTGGGACTCGTTTGGGCGGCGCAAGCCCTGGCTCAGGGCGGCGCGACGGGTGCCATCAGTGGAACCGTGCTCGATCCCAGCGGAGCAGTGGTGTCTGGCGCCGAAGTCCGCATCGTCAATCAGGACACAGGGTCTCTCACTCGAACTATCACGACGGACGCCAACGGCCTCTTTACAGCAACGCTGCTGCCGGTGGGCACCTATACGGTGAATGTGGTCAGCCCCGGATTTCAGGAAGCCAAATTCGTGAATGTGGCAGTGCGAGTCACCGAGACCACCCGCATGGACGCCAAGTTACGCACGCAGGCGGTGCAGGAAAAGGTTGAAGTGCAGGGCCTGGTACAGGCTGTCGATACTTCAACTGCGACCACGGGTCAGGCAATTGATTCGCGCACCATCCGCGACCTGCCGCTGGCTACCCAGAACTTTCAGCAGTTGCTGACACTGTCAGCGGGAACGAATTCGGATTTGAACTCTTCAGCCTCGCTCGGACGGGGAGATGTCCGCATTCAAGTAAACGGCCAGCGCGAGGACAATAACAACTATTTGATAGAGGGCATCAGCGCCACCGATTACAACGTGGCAGAACTGACCAACACGCCGCTGCCCAGTCCTGATGTGGTGCAGGAGTTCAAGGTTCAGACCAGCTTGTACGACGCCACCCAGGGACGCAACGGAGGCGGCAACATCAACGCCATCCTGAAGACGGGAACGAAGACTTTTCACGGCAGCCTGTTCGAATTTTTCCGCAACACCGATTTGAATGCCAACGAATGGTTCCTGAACCGGAGCCAGATCAATCTTGGATTGCCTCAGCAGCGTCCTGACATCAAGCAGAACATTTTCGGGGGCAGTCTGGGAGGCCCCGTCGGCAAGGACGGGAAGGGCGGATACTTCTTTGTGAACTACCAGGGAACGCGGCAGCGCAGCGGACTTTCTCCGGGCGCGATTGTCAGCACTACTTTGCCCGTGTTGCCTACCGTGAATCGGGGAAGCGCCGGCTATGCTCAGTCGCTGGTAGATTCGTTCTTTCCCGGCAATCCGAATGTGACTGCTGCGTCGATCGATCCAGTGGCTCTAAAACTATTGAACTTCCGCAGCGGCCAGTTCAACGATCCGGGTGGGTTTTTGTTTCCCAACGCCGATTCCGCGGCTGCCGGGCAGTTCGTGCTCAGCAAGGCGGGCAAATACACGGACGATCAATTCACGGCGAACTACGACCGCGACTTTCATGGCGGGTCTGACCACCTCTCTGGACGTTTCTTCTTTTCCAACTTTGAGTCGAAATTGCCGTTCGGCGCGGGCGGTCTGACCGCAACTCTGGGCGGAACCTTGAACGTCGGGGACATGAACTTTCCGCTGGACCTGCCCGTGCACGACCGATTCCTGAGCGTGGCCGAGACTCACATCTTCAGTCCGCGGCTGGTGAACGAGGCCCGGGTCGGTTACGTGCGCATCGACAACAAAGCGATAAACGAGCCGATTGTGACCGTTGACGACCTGGGCATCAACCGGCCGAACAGCAATTTGTACAAGACAATTTATAAATTCACTTTTTCAACGTTCAACCTGGGTCCGACGCCCGGAGCAGACCAGAGCCAGTTGCAGAACAACCTCACGTTCCTGGACACGGCGAGCTACACAGCGGGCAAGCACCTCCTCCGCTTCGGCGGCCAGTACGATCGCGTGGCACTGGATAAGAACTTTCCGCAGACATTCAACGGGGAATTGTTCTTCTTTCCGTCAAGCCCGAACCCGCTGGCGACGACCAGTCCTTGCGTGGATGGTTGCAGCGACTTTCAGAATTTCCTGCTGGGGCAGCCCGGATTCTCGTTTGGTGGCAGCGGCGTTTCCAATCACGAATATCGCATCAACGATTACGGGGTGTTCTTCCAGGACGATTACAAGGCCACTCCGAACCTGACTATCAATGCTGGCCTACGTTGGGAGTTGTTTGGCGCAGCGAAGGATGACCTGTGCCATATCGGCAACACCGTCTCGGCGCTGGTGGCGCAGCAGCAGAGTGCGTTCATTTATCCCAAGTGCGTCAACAAGCTCGGCGTAACTGGTTTGACGGGAACCGCCAGCGACACCACCATGAACAACAACTACGCCTCCAACTGGGGTCCGCGCTTCGGTTTTGCCTGGGACCCGTTTGGAAATCACACGACTTCCATCCGAGGCGGCTACGGCATCTTCTACGTGCGTGAGGATGTGGGCACGGTAGACCAACTTTCGTTCAGCGCTCCCATTCTGCCGATTACTACTCCGATCGGAACTCCTGGCGACATGGCGGACATCTTTGCTTCCGGCGTGGGGAGGTTGCCAGTCGGTGGGCAGATCGATCCGGCCTATGTTCCGGTGTACTCGAACTTCCTCGGTTTCGTAGATGGAAATGGAAACCCGACTACGGACACCACGGCACAGGCTGTATTCGACAACGGTTTCGCCAATCCCTTCGGGAATGCCCAGCATCCCGACGGAATTTACGGCGGCAATCTCATCAATCTCTTCGGCCTCGAAGTGCCGCTGCACTTCGTTTCGCCCAGCACGCAGCAGTGGAACCTGAGTGTGCAGCGCGAACTGCCCGGCAACTGGATACTCGAAATCGGATACGTGGGCACCAAGGGAACGCATCTGCGCGAGACTCGCGATGCCATTCAGCCCTACGATGCGCGGACGCATCCGGTCACGGTCACGGCGCTGGACGGCACGCAGTACACCATCACGCAGAACGCCTATTCCAACGCGAATGCGCGGTCGCGTGCGTTGGGACTGGCGACCGGAAACTACCAGTTGTTCGCCAGCGATGCCTGGTCGCACTACGATTCCTTGCAGGTCACGGCGGGGCACCGGTTCTCGCGGTCGCTTCACTTCCAGGCGGCCTACACATGGTCCAAGGCGCTGGACGCGACTTCGAGCGGCAACACGGCATTCAACACCGCCATCAACGATCAGACCAACCTGCGGGATTCCTACGGACCCTCGGATTTCGATCGCACCCACCGGCTGGTCGTGAACTACGACTGGGAGTTGCCCTTCCTGTCGAAGAGTCAGGGTGTCGTCGGTGCACTGCTGGCGCGATGGACGCTTAGCGGAATCACTACTTTTCAGTCGGGAACGCCGTTTACCATCATTGACGCCGCCGGAGGTTCGGATTTTGCTTTGAGCAGTCCGAACACCAGCACGGCAAGCCTGGCTCCGGGCGTCACCGTCGCGTCGGCCCAAACCCACGGCGACATCCACAGCCGGGTCAATCAGTTCTTCGATCCGAATGCGATTGTCGGAGCGCCGGTGATCGGAGTCGACGGCACTACTGGCTTCGGTACGCTCGGCCGCAACACGTTCCGCGGGCCTTTCCAGCAAAACTGGGACGTGTCAATCGGCAAGAACTTCCGCATCACGGAAAACAAGAACTTCAAATTCGCGGCGGATTTTTTCAATATCTGGAATCACCCGATTTTTGCCAGTCCGAACAATATCTTCAACGGACTGGGATTTGGCACAATCACCAGCACGAAGGGAACGCCGCGGCTGGTTCAGCTGTCAGGAAGGTTCTCCTTCTAGTGGCTGACGAACCCATCCGCATTCCACTGCTCGAGCGGGACCAGGTCCCGCCCGAGCTGGCCGTTCTGTATGACGCCTTGCTGCAACAACGGGGCGTCGTACCGAACATGTTCAAGACCATCGCCCACACGCCAGCGTTGGCAATGGGCTTTGCCGCGCTGCTGAAGCCGCTGCTGAGTGACGGCGCATTGCCCGGCTGGTATAAAGAGTTGGTGGCGACGCGAATGTCAGTGTTGCAAGGCTCGGTGTACGCGGTGGCGGCGCACTCTTTGTCGGCCCGGCAGAAGGGCGCGACCGAAGAGCACGTCGTTGCGGTCAAGTCAGATTTCGAGAATGGACCGTTCACTGAGGCGGAAAAGCTTGGCCTGCGTTGTGCCGACCGGCTGCATCATTCTCCCCACGAGATTGATGACGAGTTTTACGCCAAATTGAAAACTGCGTATCGCGATCCTCAGGTTGTAGAACTTATTGCCACGGCGTCGGTGTTTGAGTTCTTTCCGCGCTTTGTGGATGCGTTGCGCATTCCATTAACTCCGGCGCCAAAGAACAGTCCGGCAGGGAAGGTCTGAATGCGACCGTTGGCTGCCCGCATGTCCGTGATGACCGGCGAAGGTGCGCTCACGATCTTCGCTCGCGCCAAGGAACTGGAGCGATCGGGTCGCTCCATCATCCATCTGGAACTGGGCGAACCTGACTTCCATCCAGCGAAGTCGGTGAACGATGCCCTGAAGCGAGCCGTTGACGAGGGAAAAGATCGCTACTGTCCTGTGATCGGCTTACCGGCGCTGCGTGAGGCCCTCTCGACTTATCTGCACGACACTCGCAATCTGAATATCTCTCCTCAGAACATCGTGATCGCTCCCGGCTGCAAGCTAGCACTGTTCATGGCGATGATGGCATTGATCGATCCCGGGGACGAGGTGCTGTATCCCGATCCCGGATTTCCGGGCTACGAGTCCATCACGCTTGGCCTCGGTGGCGTTCCCGTGCCATTTGTATTGGCCGCGAAGAACCATTTACAGCCTGATCCGGACGAAATTGAAGCCAGCATCACGCCGCGCACAAAGATTCTGATCACCAATTCGCCGGGCAATCCTACGGGGACGGTGTACACCGACGAGGTGCAGCGGCGATTGGCGGAGCTGGCAGTCAAACACGACCTGCTGGTGCTTTCGGATGAGATTTACGCTCGCATTATTTATGGCGGGACTTACAAATCGATGATGAGCTATCCCGGCATGGAGGAGCGAACGCTAATCATCGATGGCTTTTCCAAGAGCTTCGCCATGACTGGATGGCGGTTGGGATACGCCACGGCTCCCGCACGCTTCATTCCCGCGCTCGATCTACTTGCCGTTAACACCTACACTTGCACCGCCGAATTCACCCAGTATGGCGCCATTGAGGCCTTGCGCGACCGCGAAGGCGCAACGCCGCGCATGGTCGCCGAATTTGGCAAGCGGCGCGAGCAGTTTGTCCGCGACCTGAACCGGGTTCCCGGATTTCGTTGCGCTCCGCCGGAAGGAGCTTTCTACGCCTGGGTCGATGTTTCCCAAGCCGGACAAAGCGCCGAGGAGATCTGCCGCGTAATGCTGGAAGAAGCGGGAGTGGCGGCGATTCCGGGTGCCGCATTTGGGCCGGCTGGCGCTGGCTACGTGCGTTTTTCGTACGCGTCCTCGAGTGCCGTTCTTAAAGAGGCGGTGGAACGTATTTTGAAAGTCGCGTCGGCCTGGCAGGGAACGCCGGTGGGTTCGTCGCGGTAAGGTGGCGCCGCTGGAACGGCGGCGCTACTTGTCTTTTGCATTGCCACCGTCCAGGGTTGGGAGAACTCATGAGAATTGGATTGGGCATGCGGATGGTGCTCGCGGTTTGCGGAACGTCCTTGCTCGCCGCAGGCCAGGCGCGGCCGCTGCCCGGGCCGGATGTGCCGCAGATCTACCAGCGGCTCTTGCCGCAAATCGAAAAGATTCCTATCTTCGATCACCATGCCCATCCGGGATTCGCGGATGACCCCGATGTCGACGCCATGGCTTCGCCTCCGGGCAGCGCCGCGCTTCGCACCCGCGATACTAATCCGGAGCTGGTTGCCGCCGCTAAGGCGCTGTTTGGATATCCTTACAACGACCTCGCTCCCGAGCATGCCAAGTGGCTGGTGCAGAAGAAAGCCGAGTTGAAGAAGGCGCAGGGCAATGCCTACTTTTCGAACATCCTCGACAAGCTGAATATCGAACAGGGCGTCGCCAATCGCGCGATGATGGCGGGCTATCTCGATGCCAAACGCTTTCCCTGGGTATTTTTCGCCGATTCGTTCATGTGGCCTTTCGACAATCAGCGTGAACGCGCGCGAAATCGCGATGAAGAGGTCTACATCCCGCTGCAGGAAAAGATGCTGCACCGCTGGATGCAGCAAGAAAGCGTAGAAAAACTGCCGGCAGATTTTGCCGGCTATCTGGCGTTCGTCAGCCGGGTTCTTGAAGACAATCAAGAGAAGGGCGGCATCGCCATGAAGTTTGAAGTGGCATATTTCCGCTCGACAAAGTTCGGAGACCCGACACGCGAGCAGGCTGAAGATGTCTACCAGCGCTTTGTGAGCGGCGGCGTTCCCAGCGAGCATGAATACCGCACTTTTCAAGACTACATTTTTCGCTTTCTCGTTCGCGAAGGCGGACGCCTTCACCTGCCTGTACACGTGCACTCGGCCGTGGGCATTGGCGATTTCTTCAACCTGTCCGAGAGCAACATCATGAACCTGGAGAATATTCTGCGCGATCCGCGCTATTCGAGCACTGTGTTCGTGATGATTCATGGCGGCTATCCTTACGAGCATCAGGCAATCTGGCTGGCGGCCATGCAGAATGTGTTTCTGGATACGTCCTTGATGGAACTCGACATGTACCCCTCGGAGTTCAAACACATTCTCAAGCAGTGGCTGGAGACTTTTCCCGATAAAATTACCTTCGGGACAGACTCGTTCCCGTACAACGAGACCCTAGGCGCCGAAGAAAGTTACTGGCTGGGAGTGCAGTCGGCGCGTAGCGCTTTGGCAGCCGCCCTGGCCGAGATGGTTTCCGAGGGAGAAGTCAGCGAAGCCCAGGCCCTGCAGCTGGCGCACGGTTATCTGCACGATAATGCAGTCGGTATTTACCAGGGAAAGGTGCACTGAAATGGCAAAAGCCAAGGCGAAGCCCACAGCTAAGCGGCGAAGCTTGAAATCACGAACCAAGGGACGCAAGGCCGCCGGAATTAGACACGCGACTCGTAAGTCCGAGAAGAAAACCGTCGCCAGCAAAATGGAGCTGAAGTACATCCCGTGGCATACAGTCGAACTTGAGGATCTGAACCCGCTATTGAAGCGACAGTTTGTAGTAGGCCGGGACATCATGGTGGCGCGCGTCCTGATGAAGAAAGGGTGCATTGTGCCCTTGCATAGCCACCACAATGAACAGATCACGTATATTCTGGATGGCGCGTTGAAATTCTGGGTCGACGGAAAAGAGATCGTGGTGAACGCGGGCGAGGTTTTGACCATCCCTCCGCACATGCCGCACCGGGCGGAAGCCATGGTGGACACGGTTGATCTCGATGTTTTCAATCCGCCCCGTGCCGACTGGATTAACAAGACTGATCAATACCTGCGCGGCAAATAATCCATCCATCCCGTATGCTAATAGCTGAATGACGGACCAGGCCGCCGTGTCATCAACACTTGAATTGGGCGTATCGCAACTCCGCTGCATCGGATGCGGAGCTGTGGGCGAAGAAGGCGCCAAGAGCGTCCGCTGCGCGCACTGCGGCGATCTGCTGGAGGTAGCTTTTCCCGGCTGGAAAACGAGCGCCGGGATGCGCGTAGGTGGACTCGACGCCGCCGGGCTCAAACAACTCTGGCTGCAACGCCGCACCTCCTCGAAACCCTTGGATGAAAGCGGTGTCTGGCGCTTTCGCGAAATTCTCCCTGCACTACACGATTGGAACAACGCCATCACCTTGAAGGAAGGGAATACGCCGCTGTATGAGTTGCCTTCATGCGGCCGCGCCGCGGGAGTCGACCATCTTTTCGCCAAGCATCAGGGGATGAACCCCACCGGATCTTTCAAAGACACAGGCATGACAGCGGCATCCTCTTTCGCCAAACAGGGTGGTTTCCGCTGGGTGGCTTGCGCCTCTACCGGCAATACTTCGGCTTCGATGGCGGCTTATGCGGCTCGCGCGGGGATGCGCAGCCTGGTCCTGATTCCGCAGGCACAGATTACCTGGGGAAAACTTTCGCAAGCTCTGGACTACGGCGCAGTCACCTGCCAGTTGAAGACTGATTTCGACGGCTGCATGCGCGTGCTGGATGAAGTGGTGCAGCGCATGCCGGTTTACCTCTTGAATTCTGTAAACCCGTACCGCCTCGAAGGACAGAAAACTGTAGCCGTCGAATTGATGGAACGCTTCGACTGGGAGCCGCCAGATCACATTATTGTTCCGGGAGGAAACCTCGGGAACTCTTCCGCGATCGGTAAGGCCCTGCTTGAGATGAAGGAGCTTGGTCTGATCACGAAACTGCCGAAGCTCTCCGTGATTCAAGCCGAGGGCGCCAATGCTCTAGTGCGAACCATGCGCGAGACCGGCGGCAAGAAGTTGATCTCGGTGCATGCCGAGACCATGGCGACTGCCATCAAGATCGGAAGTCCGGCGTCCTGGAAAAAAGCGGTTCGCGTGATCGAGGCCACGGGCGGTGCGGTGGAGCAGGTGAGCGAAGTGGAGATGGCATTGGCCAAGGCGGAAATTGGCGCGGATGGCATCGGCTGCGAACCGGCGTCGGCAGTGACGCTGGCGGGATTGAAGAAGCTGGTTAAACAAGGATTCGTGAAGAAGAACGAATCCGTCGTGCTGATTTTGACTGGCAACCTGCTCAAGGACCCTGATTTTACCCTCAAGTTTCATCGCGGCGACCTGTTTGCGGGCACGGAGCATGAAGAGGAAGCTGCGGTGGTCCTCAGTCCCCGGCAGCGTGCTCCCATGGTGCTTGATGCCAGTGCGAATGCCGTGGTGAAGGTGCTGGAGTATGCGGAGCAGACTGATCCCAGAAAGTAGGTTCAGTTGTTCTGTGTCATCCTGAAAACCCTTTAGGGCCGAAGGATCTGGCGCGCATCTGCCCAATCGTCAGCCGGTTGCATATGCACTTCACGCCAGATGCTTCGCAAGCTCAGCGTGACGCCTCGGGTGAGATGGCCGCGACAGTAGGGAATGAAAACTAAAAAGAAAACCCGTGTGATCAGTCCTCTCGAACTTGTGCTTCCCGCCACCTCAGCCAATTTGGGACCGGCGTTTGACGCTGCCGCGCTGGCCTTTGCAATGTTCCTGAAAATTAGCGCCCAAGCCGCGGACGAATTTTCCATAACCGCGACTGGCCGCGACCGTGAAATCTGCAGCCGGGTCGAGAACCATCTGATCCTGACGACCTATCGCGAAGTTTTGCAGGGGGCTGGCAAAGAGGTGCAGCCGCTTGCCCTGAAGATCGACAATCAGATCCCCATCGGCAAAGGATGCGGATCGTCGGCAGCGGCGCGTCTCGCCGGAATTGCGCTGGCAGTGCACTTCGGCAAGTTGGGCTGGAGTGACAGCCGTATCGTTGGCGAAGCATCACGGCGCGAGCATCATCCCGACAACGCGGCTGCCTGCTGGATGGGGGGACTCGCAGTTGCCAGGATGTCCGGCGAGAGCGAAGCTCAAGTCGCTTGCGTGATTCCGAAAGGGAAGTGGCCACTGTTGCTGGCGATCCCGGATGAGGCTCTTCCCACCGAAGAAGCGCGCAGGGTGCTGCCTGCGCAGTATTCCCGCGCTGACGCGGTGACTAACGTCCAGAATTCGATGTTGTTGCTGGCGGCCTTTGTGCAGGGCCGGCGTGATCTACTGACTGCCGCACTGGATGACCGCATGCATCAGCCTTATCGGGCCGCGTTGTGTCCGCTATTGCCTGCGTCGCAGAAGTTGGCGGCAGATACGCCCGGTGTTCTGGGCGCGGTTCTGAGCGGAGCTGGGCCGTCAGTACTGATTTTTCTGGATGATAAAGTTGGCGCAGAACGCGCCAAGGCTAAAGTGCGGAACTATCTAAAGGCCCGCGGACTGAAGGCGGAACTCGTCCTAACTGCAATTACCAAACAAGGAGCCGGCCAGGGCAAAGCCTGGGTTCGGCGCCGCCCCTAACCGCGACGCCGCTGCTCTCCTTCCGCCAGTCGGCCGTTACCCGCGAGACGGAAGAAATGCTGTTCAAAACTCAGATGAGGTTCGCGCGCAAAGCGATCCGCATAGGAATTAAGCGCTCTCTTGAAGTGCTCAATCTCTCGCTGCGCCTCGCGCTCGAGGGCAGTGCTGGATGAAGCCGGCGTAATGCGACGATGTTTGCTGGTTTTCATTTTCCTTCCACTCCCTGGAACTTCTCCCCTACCGGCCCATCGATATGGGCGCTGGCGGCTCATCCTGTGGAAGCACCAATAGGTGTCCGGTGTTCTTCTCTACAGAATCAGGGGAAGGCAAGTAAAGTACGGTCGGAGCGGGAAAGTGTAAATGGCACTCTAGTGCTATAGGGGGAATTAGGGGCCGGCTGAGGGACAAAATGCTGCTGTCTCCTCAACCGGCAAGCCTCATTTTTAGCGGCTGGCGGGCGGAATAATGCCGTTCAGGCGCAGGTATTCGACCATCTGTCCGTAGTGATCGAAGCAGTGGCCCACGGCGCCTGTCGTCAGGGCCAAGCGGGTAGCGGTGCCCTCGCCAAAGGGATTCTTTATGGGGGCGACAAGGTTCTTCTCGTTTGTACTTTCTGCCGCCTTATGAAGGTATACAAAGGAATCCTTCAAGAACTTGATGATGTCTGCCTTGCTCTTGGCAGAGTCGGGGCCGTTCTCTCCACCGGTGTCTACAGGAGGCTTTTCCCCCAGAACGCCTGCCGCCAGGATGTAGTTGACTGCGGCTACGTGCTTCGCCTGCTCTCCGAAGGTGCGGACGCCTTTGAACTCTCCGGTGGTCGGGACGTAGGAGAACTTGTCCTCGGGCATGGCTTCGGCGGCGGGCACGAATTCGCCTTCCACGTTCTTGACGGAACTGGCCAGGACCTGGCTTACGGTTTTAGGTTCGGCAGGTTTGGCTTGAGCGAGCGCGATGCCGCTCAGTACGAGTAGAGAAGCACATACGGTTTGAAACTTCTTCATGGTTTCTCCTTGTGTAAGCGCGAGCGTCCTCGCTCGTGCCTGTAGTGACAATGAACCTGTGCACGCGTAGTTCCTGCACGAGCGAGGACGCTCGCGCCCACATCACAAAACCTAGTCCCGAACGACGGACGGCGTTAGCTCCAGCTGGTGCGATGTAAGCCGATGCCTCCGGACTGCCAACAGTCCGCCTACTAACGCCACGGCAGAACAGAGTAGAGCCGCAGGAACGCCCACTCGAGAGGCCAGTGCTCCCCAGGCAGTACTGCCGACCGCCATGCCTCCCTGTAGAACCAGCAGATACATGGACAACGCCCGCGCCCGTAGAAACGATGGACACATGGTCTGGGCCGCCACATTCAGACAGGCCAGGATTCCGATCCATGCCGTGCCGCAGGCAAACAATACCAGACAGAGCAGGGAGAAAGTTTGAACCCGTCCAGCGGCGAAGGTCATGGCGGCAAAGAGCAGGATGTCGAACGCCACCACTCCGTCCACGGAGAGACGAGTGCGGACGCGAGGCAGAACGGCAGCGCCCGCCAGCGCGCCGAGGCCGAAGAATCCCAACAGGAGTCCGTATCCGGTCGCGCCGTGCGGACGGGCCAGAATCGGCAGGAGCGCTGGTAGGGAACTCGCGGCCAGGCTGAACGCCCCAGTTCTGATAAGTATCGAGCGCACCTGGGGCGCGCCCTGGACGTAGCGGAGACCCGCCACCAGGGCATCGCGTACTCGTCCGGTAGCAGCATGTTCGACGCGGGGACGCTTCCAGCGGTACAAGAAAAAGATCACACCGAAGAACGACAATGCATTGAGCAGGAACGCCACGCCCGAGCCCGCTGCGGCAATCACTAAACCACCGAGGGCCGGACCGACGGAACGGGCCACATTGAAGCCGACAGAATTTAGCGCCACCGCCGGAGCGTGATTCTCCGGGCGCACGACTTCCGGCGTGATCGCTTGCCAGGCCGGATCGTTCATGACTGCGCCGAGTCCCAGGATGAATGTAAACAGCAGGAGGATCCACGGCGTGACGTGGTGGTAGAGGGTGAGCACGCCGAGCACTCCGGCGGCGACTACCATCCAGCTCTGGGTGATCAGCAGAAATCGCCGCCGGTCGACGATGTCGGCGAGAGCGCCTGCCGGCAGGATCACCAGAAATACTGGAAGAGTCGTGGCGGCAGTCACCAGGCTAACCATCAATGGGGACATGGTGAGTTGCGTCATCAGCCAGCCCGCGCCGACGTTTTGCATCCACGTGCCCGTGTATGAGATGACTGCGGCGATCCAAAGCGAGCGGAAGAGCGGCTCGCGCATCGGTGCCCACGCTGAATTCGCCGCGATCGGACGCAAGCTGTCGGGCACCGGTGTTTTGATCACGTCCGACATGGTCAGTGGGTCGCCTCATCTGTAACTGGGGTGAGCTGGAACGGCCACTCCTGATTTCGCCAGGCTCGCACCATGTAAATCGCTATCCCTGTAATAAGGATGACCAGCGCATAGCGGACCTGCTTCAACGAATTGGTGCGCGAGACCAACACAAAGATAAATCCGACGAGATGCGAACAGAGCCGGAAGAGGATACAGCCACATGCGAAAAGGACGAGGCAGATCAGGCCGCCGGATGCGCAACACGATCACGCCGATGGCCTGCACCAGAAATTGCAGCGTGATGCGAATGACGACGAGCGCAGCGATGATGTCGGCAAGGGAGAAGAAGCAAAACAAAACGGCCACTCCACCCAGAGCCAGCAGGGAAACGTAAGGAAACCGGTGTTGCGGATGTACTCGGGCGAACGCCTGAAAGTAGTTGCCGTCGAGCGCTGCGGCGTAAGGCACGCGGGAGTAACCCAGCAGCAGAGAAAAGACCGATGCGAATGCAGTCCACATCACCAGCGCCGTCACCAGATTCGCGGCCCATGTGCCGTAAATCTTTTCCATGAAAATTGAAACCACATACAGTCCACGATTGGAGTGGCCGGTGTGGGTGATTTCCTGCCACGGTACCACTCCCAGGATGCTGATGTTCATCAACACGTATAGACATCCCACCAAAAAAATGGATAGCAGAAGCGCGCGCGGAATGGTCCTGCCTGGATCTTTAACTTCATCGCCGAGGAAGCAAACGTTGTAATAACCCCAGTAGTCATAGGTGGCGATGAGCATGGCCGAGCCGAGGCCAAGAAAGAAGTTGCGGGAAAGCGTGAACGCGCCGGGAGGAAAGCTGAAGGCGCGTGACGCGTCGAAGTGACTGAAGCCCGCGATGATGATCCAGCCCATCGTGACCAGCACACCAGCGAGAAGTAATTTCGATATCCATCCAATGCTGGTGATCTTGCGGTAGAGCAGGATCATCGCGATCACCACAATCGCGATGGCGACAAACGTAGCTCCGGACATCAGCCAGCGAAGTTGGAGTGTGCCCAGCAGCGGAATGTGCAATTCCCAAAGATGATCGGCGTACTGATATTCGAGGCCGGGCCAAAAATATGCGGCGTAGCCGGCCAGTCCGATGGCGCCAGAGGCGATCGACAGTGGAGCGCTAAAAGAAAGTTGCCAGATGAAGAGAAATGAAATCAGCCGTCCCAGACGTTTCGGACCATACATCTCGCGCAAGTAGTTGTACGAGCCGCCTGACTTGGGCATGGCCGCGCCCAGCTCCGCCCAAACCAACCCGTCGCACATGGCGAAGACCGCACCGAGGATCCATCCCAGCATCGCCTGTGGTCCGCCCATCGCGCCCACGATCAGGGGAATGGTGATGAACGGTCCCACCCCGATCATGTCGATCATGTTCAGGGCGGTGGCGCTGCTTACGCCGATGCCTCGGATGAGGGGCGCAGAACCGTCGCTGGCCGTTGGTCGTTGGTCGTTGGCTCGAGACTGGTCGTCAGTCGTCGGTCGTCGGTCGTCGGCCTGAGGCGTAGGCTGCATTTGCGAGAAGCGAGTTTGATTTTTCGCGGAAGCTGCCAGCTTGCGAGCTTCCGATTTACGGCGACGAACGATCAGGGGCCAACGACCAAAGGCCAACAACCAACGACGACTTTTTACTCATGCCCCGTGGCCAGCAGATTCACATACAACCGGATTGCTCCGGGCACGCCCGCGGGCAGTTGGCGGAAGAACGCGTATCCCGTGTAGATGTAGGTGCCTTTGCCGTACTTCGCCCGCACCAGCCCGCCCTTCAGGGGTTGTTCTCCTGGATCATGAGATGAAAGCAGCGGCCGGAAGTTACTGTCCCACTGGTCCATGAAATACAAGCCACGCTCCTGGACCCAGCCGTCGAAATCGCGTTGCGTGATCTGGTTGGGAGAATGGAAGACGCTGTCTTCGGGTGCCAGAATTTCAACCGGCGCTTCTTCGACTGAAACCCGGCTCCGGCTCATGGTTGCCGGGAACGGCGTGAAGTGGCCGCCGTTAAAGTCACCGACGCCGGCGTTGTACTGCACGATCAGAGTACCGCCCGCCGAAACATAGTCGAGCAGCTTTTTGTTGTTTGCAGTGACGTCTTTTTGTGTGTCGTATGCGCGGATGCCGAGAACAATCGTTCCGTAGCGGCTTAAATCCTCTCCCGTAAGTTTTTCGGCAGGAAGCACAGTGACGTTAATTCCGATCTGTTGCAGCACCGTCGGAATTTCGTCTCCGGCGCCAAGGATGTAAGCCACCGTCATTTTCTTCGGGACTTTCACGTCCACAATGCTGACGCGCTGTACGGCCGGTTGATAGTAGTACGCACTAGCCAGATCTTCGCGAGTCACGAAGCTGTAGCCCTCGCTGTAGCTTTTTCCGCTGACGCTCAACACGGCGCGAATATGAGTGTGTTCTTCTTTTAAACCGCCGGGGATCACTTTGAATTCAAAATCTTTTTTGTCTCCGCGATCGTGCAACGCCACGGAAATCTGATTGGGCTCGACTCGCCAACCGGCGGGGACTTCCAGCCGCAAGCTGCCATTCGATGCACCCGTCAGATTCGAAACCACGCCAACTTTTACGCTGCGTTCCGAACCATTCGCGATGGGAATTACCTGCTCGCCCGGTTCCAGTTCAACGGAAAACGCCGGCACGACGGCCAGCGGACGTTTTTGCTCCGCACCTTTTTCATCGGCAAATGCCACCAGCACCGGTGCTGAAATTTCCGGCAGGGCTTCATGATTCGCGGGTACAGCGCTACTCGCGCCAGAACGAAGTTCGGGCAGATCATAGTGAGCGCTTACTCGAAACGGCGGTGGAGGGAAGGGCAGCGTCTGATATCGAGGCTCATCCACGGTATAGACGCCGTCCCGCTCCGGGTCGTGGCGATGCAAGGCCGGTCGAGTTGGCGGAGAGGTCGCCGGTAGATCCAATTGAAAATCGGTCTGGTAGTCCTGTCCGGGCTGCAGTGGAGCAACGCGCTCTTTGGCCTCGCTTTCCTTTATCTGGCCCTCGAGAAACAGAGAGCGCAATTGCACCGGATACGTAGAACCGTTGTGAAGCTTGACGCGAACTGTGAGTTTCTGTCCCGGTGAAACTGCTGCTAGCGGATCCTCTCCCGGCGCGGGTGGCGTCGTCGAACCCTGCGGCGAAACTAGCGAAGCTTGAAGCGACAGATTGAGCGCGAGATTCAGCGCAGTGCGAGCCTGCGATTGTTTTTCCCGCAGACGCATCAGCAGTCCTTGCTTCTGGTCGCTGGTGCGAATATGGCCCTCAAGATCGCTGAGCGAGTCGACGACTGACAGCAGCGGAGCCGCCGCGCTGCTGGAATCTTTCTCCGCAGCTTTTGCGGCTTCGGTAACTTTGGCTTCAATCTGGCTGAGTTCTTTTACGCCAGCCGCGTCGAATCCGGAACTCCATCCCGACAGGCTGGTATCGATCCCGTCGAAGAAGTCTTTTTCGTGGCCGTCTCTGTCAGTAGCGGGCGGGAGGATGGAGTCGATCAGCTTGTAGTAGGTATAGCGATCGCCAGGATCGACCATCCAACCACCGGCGCCCTGGGAAAGCTGATGCCTCAATCCCTCCATGGCGAACTGGATCGGCGACATTCCCAGCAAAGGATTCACGTGCCCGGTGTTCAACTTGACGGTGTAATTTTCCGCCGCACAGGTAGTCGCTCCAAAACCGCATACGTTGCCGGTGTAAAGCTTCTTGGCTTGCCACGGTTGCAGGCCTTCTTTGATCTGGTCCGAGAAGCGGTTGGGATCGGCTGCGGCACGAAAAGCCTCTTTGGTCAGGATGGCGGACGCATGGTGATGTCCGTGCCCGTCGCGGTCGGTACCCGAGAAGCGCGCCACCAGGACGTCAGGACGAAATGTTCGGATCACACGCACCATATCGCTCAGCGGGATTTCATGCCCGCCCCACTTCTGGAACGTCTCATCGGGATTCTTGGAATAACCGAAATCCGCTACCCGGCTAAAGCGCTGTTCCACTCCGTAATAACGATCGGAAGCCGTCAGCTCGAGCGTGCGGAGAACGCCGAGCACGTCGAACAGATTGCTTCCCACCTTGTTCTGACCACCTTCGCCGCGGGTGAGTGTCATCAGCAGCGTGGCGTCTCCTTTGCCGCGTGACTCCAGGGTCAGCATGCCGCCGTCTTCGTCATCCGGATGGGCGGTGGTCTGCATCAGGCGGGCCGTAGTTTGCAGACGAAGCAGCATCTGTTTCAGGCCAGCGGAGCCGGTATCCGGAGGAAGGGGATCGACAGGACTGGTCGGGTTCGCCGGAGCCTGCGCCAAAGTTGGCTCCACGGCGTTGAAGGCAACTACGAGCAGGATCAGGCCGAGGACTCTAAACAAAAGTTGTTTTAGATTTCTCTGACCAGCGATTTGCATAGGTATGAGATGGGAGTGATCAGGGATGAGAGGCAAGATTGTTTCCTGGTGTTCCTCTTCAGTATGTATATGGACTGTGCGGGAAACGAAGAGTTAGCCGCCAGCGCTTCAATCCTACCTGAGTTAATGGTTGGCTGGCGTGCCGGACGATTGCACCGCCTGCTGGCAGACATGCGCCGCGGTCAGCAACTCGTCAAACTGCCGATCGCTATGAAGGCTGCGCAACAAGGGGTCAGAAAGCAGGTTGGAATAGGCGCAGTAGTTCAGCTCGATCGCAGTCTTGAGCATGTGGAAGGCTGCGTCCTTTTTGCCGCTATAGGCGAAAATCGCGCCCTGCAAGTAGGAGATCTCTGGATCGGGATCTGAAGGCTGGCTGGTTTCTGCGTCGTGTGCCATACGATCCAGCTCGGAAGCTGGACGCAGGCCGACGGTCGCTTCCATGAGATCACGGTGGTAGTGCGGAGCATTTGACATCCGTTTCACTGCCTCGCGCGCCTCCGCGATCCTGCCTTCGCGCAGCAACAGCGAGGGGGTGATGTAGTTGGCCCACTCTGAGCCGGCATCGAGTTTGATGAAATCGCGAGCCCGGTCAAACCTGCCGAGCTCCATGAAAGCCCAGGCGCACGAACGGAACTGATAATTCCCAGGAGCGAGAGTCAGTGCGGTGTCGCATTGCCGGGCCGATTCCTCCAGCATCCCGGCATAGCGTTGCACATAGCCGAGGGTGAAGTGCACCTGGGCGTTCTCCGGACGACGTTTCGCCAGCGCCTCAGCTGACTCGTAAGCCTTTCCCAACTCGCCCCGGTCGACGTGGTTCACGATGAGTTGTGATGCGGCGGCAATCAGGTTGGCATCGAGAGCTAGGGCGCGTTCCAGGGAGTCATTCGAGTGCTGGAACATCTGCTCGCCGCCATTGGAGTAGGTGGCGTCGTAATAATAGCGTTGTCCGATTTCGGCCCAGGCCGGAGCGTAGTTGGGATCGAGTTCGACGACACGCTCCAGTGTCTTGATTGCTTCCCGATTGGGGGCGGCATCGTGAGAGAGAGCCACGCTGCGCAAATAAAGATCGTACGCTTCCTGATTATTGGGGCGCGTGCTGGTTTCCAGAAAGCCGCCAGCAGCGCCCAGCATGGGCAGCAATCCCTGCCGGACGTTCTTGGACAGCTGCTGCTGCATACCAATCAGGTCCTGCGTCGAGCCCGTAAGATTGGTCTGCCAGACCAGCCGTTCCGTCCCAGTCTCGATCGCTTCCAGGGTGACCATCAAATGGTTTCCCTGCTTTTGGAAGTGTCCGGTGAGGACGGTTCCCACGCGCAGGTCCTTGCCAACCTGCTGGGGATCGATGTCGGCGTTCACGTACTTTCTGGTGACGGCCGAAGGGCGAACATCCAGGGTGCGGGAATAGGTGAGGGTGTTGGCGATTTCGTCAGCCAGGGCGAAGCGAAGATAGTCCACGCTGAAATCGCCGTTGAGGTTTTGCAAGGGCAGTACCGCTACGGCGTTCTTGGAGCCCCCTCCCATCACGGCGGCGCGGTGTTTGATGAACCAGGTTCCAACCGCCGCCAGCACGGTGATCAGAAGCCCGGTCACCGCAAGCAGAAGGTAACTCTGCCGCTTGCCGGGAGTCTGGAAGGTCTTAGTCACCACCCGCACTGGAGCCGTGATGCGTCCACTGGTCCGGGTCAATCCTGATTCGGTTTCTTTCTTCAGGTGCTGAAGGGCCGCCTTCATCTCCGCGGCGCTGGCGTAACGCTTGTTGCGGTCCTTCTCCATCGCCTTCCCAATGATGCCTTCAAGCTCTTTGGGAATTGCGGGATTCAGAGTCATTGGTGACGGCGGTTTGGTGTGCAGTACCGAATCCAGGGTCATGACCACGTTGTTGCCGGTGAAGGGCTTCTTGCCCGTGGCCATCTCATACAGCACTACACCGAAGGAAAATAGATCGGTTCGCGGATCAAGTTCCTCGCTGCGCGCCTGCTCCGGAGACATGTAAACCGCGGTTCCGGGGATCACGCCAACCGCCGTCAGCGAATCTTCGATTGGCGTCTCCTCGCTGGTGGCCATGCGCTCATTCCGCAGAAGTTTGGCAAGGCCGAAGTCGAGCACCTTGGTCTGGCCACTGGAAGTAAGGAAGATGTTGGCGGGCTTGATATCGCGATGAATGATGCCTTTGGCGTGGGAGGCGGAAAGGGCGTCGGCTACCTGTACGCCGACATCGAGCACTTCGTCGATGTCCATGGCCTTGCCGCGAATATGTTGCTTCAGGCTTTCTCCCTCCAACTTTTCCATGACGATGAAGGGATGTCCGTTGTGGTCTTCGACTTCGAAGATGGTGCAGATGCTGGGATGGTTCAGCAGGGAGGCGGCCCGGGCTTCGCGCTCGAAGCGTTCCATAGCCTTGGTATCGCCGGAGAGGTTGTCGGGGAGAAATTTTATGGCGACGTGGCGCCCCAGCCGGGTGTCTTCGGCCTCGTAGACCACGCCCATCCCACCACCGCCAAGTTTGCCCAGAATGCGGTAATGGGAAACCGTCTGGCCGATCATGGTCGCACTGCTCGAACTTTGGCCCGACGCTTCGCGGTCCATGGCTAAGCTCTGCCCCTGTAGGCGGTTATGTTAGGCCGTGGGTGGTTTCTGGTCAACTGCTTGGGGTGATCAGGGTGGAAATCCACTCGTAGCAATGGGTGCCCCGTCCTTGCGTCCTTTGCAAGTGTGGGATTCCACAGACCTGTCGACCATGGAACTTCTCCAGCGCGGTTGCCGGCGTGCATTCTGCCCGCTCATCGGGCCGGCGAGACGCCGGCGCTACTTGAAGCTATAATTCTGCCCACGAATGGCACTCTCTTCAGGAACGAAACTAGGCCCTTACGAGATCCAGTCTCTGGTGGGCGCGGGCGGGATGGGCGAAGTCTATCGCGCGCACGACTCCAGGCTAGACCGTACTGTAGCCATCAAAGTTCTGCCTGCATCTTTTTCCGCCGACCATGACCGGATGCAACGCTTCGCGCAGGAAGCACGCGCAGCCGCCGCGCTGAATCATCCCAATATTCTTTCGATCTTCGACATCGGAGACCAGCAAGGATCCCTGTACGTCGTCTCGGAGTTGCTGGAAGGCGAGACCCTGCGTGACCGGCTGCGAAATGGAGCGATTTCAGTCCGCAAGGCGATCGACTATGCGCTGCAGGTGGCTCGTGGACTGGGGGCGGCACACGAGAAGGGCATCGTCCATCGTGATTTGAAGCCAGAGAACCTTTTTGTCACCAACGATGGTCGAGTGAAGATCCTTGATTTCGGTCTGGCCAAACTGATCCGGCCGGAAACGACGAGCGCCGACGATGCTCCGACCGTCCACGCGGTGACTGAACCGGGGCTCATTATGGGCACGGTCGGCTATATGTCGCCGGAGCAGGTGCGCGGACAGACGGCCGACGCAAGGTCGGATATTTTTGCCTTCGGCGCAATCCTGTACGAAATGATTTCCGGCAAGCGCGCCTTCCACGGCGAAACCTCAGCCGACACCATGAGCGCGATCCTGAAAGAAGAGACGCCCGAGCTTTCGGAAACCGCGCGCAATGTTCCGCCCGGGCTGGAACGAATTGTCCGTCATTGCCTGGAGAAGATCCCATCGCAGCGATTCCATTCCGCGGGCGACCTGGCATTCGATCTGGAAGCACTGACCGAAATTTCGGCCACAAACAAATCAGGCGCCCAAGCGGCCGTGCAGGAAGTTAAAGGCGCGGAGTCGCGTCGCAAACTGGCGAGCATCGTGGGTGCAGTCGCTCTGGCGGCGGTCTTGGTCGGCCTGGGTTGGTGGCTCGGGCGAGGTCGCGGGGCCACGCCTCCCGCCGAGTATCAGCAGATTACTTTCCGCACCGGCTCCATCGGCAATGCTCGCTTTGCTCCCGACGGCAGCATCATTTACGACGCGTCATGGGAAGGTGGGGCACACCAACTCTATCTGGCTCGCACCGATGACAACGGTTCGCGTGAACTGGGATTGAAAGATGCAGCCCTGCTTTCGATCTCGAAAAGCGGAGAGCTGGCGATCCGGATCAACACAGTTTACTACGGCGGCTATGCGAGGGTCGGAACCTTGGCCAAGGTTCCGTTGAGCGGAGGAACGCCAAGAGAAGTTCTGGACAACGTACAGGACGCAGACTGGGCGGCGGATGGCGAGAACATGGCGGTCGTCCGGTTCGTCCCGGAGAACAGTCACTGGCGGTTGGAGTATCCGGTAGGCAAGGTTTTGTTCGACAGCATCAACTGGATCAGCCATCCGAAAATTTCTCCGGACGGCAAGAGGGTGGCCTTCGCAGACCACGAGAATCCGAGCGGCGACGATCGAGGTGCGGTGGCCGTGATCGAACCAGACGGGAGTGAGAAGAAGCTCTCGACGGGCTGGTCGTCGGTGCAGGGAATTCTATGGTCACCCACCGGCGATGAGATCTGGTTCACCGCCTCCGATAGCGGCAGCGCGGCAAATCTGCGGGGCGTGACTCTGGCCGGCAAGGTGCGGACGATCACCAACGTGCCCGGGGGCATGTGGATCGAGGATGCGCGTAACGGAATGACCCTCATGATCACCTCACAGGCCCGTCTGTCGATCCGGGCCATGCCGCCGGGTGGAAAAGAAGAGCGCGACCTGGGATGGTTCGGATGGTCGCTTCCCAGAGACATAAGCCGTGACGGCAAGAAAGTCCTGTTCGAAGAAGAGGCGGATGGGGGCGGACCGAACTACACCGTGTTCCTGCGTGACACGGACGGATCGCCTCCCGTGCGGATGGGTGAGGGCACAGGCGAGGCGATTTCACCCGACAACAAATGGGTGATTACACAGCCGGCAAAGGGAGGTCCACTCAGCCTGGTTCCGACGGGCGCCGGTGAGGCCCGACAGTTGACCCATGACAACATAAGCTACGGCGCGGTCCGCTACTTGCCGGATGGCAAACAGTTGGTAGCCGCTGGAATCGAGGCCGGGCATGGCGTCCGCGATTATCTGATTGACGTGAGTAATGGCAATGCCAAGCCCATCACGCCCGAGGGAACAGCCGGCGTTCGCCTGTCTCCGGACGGCCGCAACGTTGCCGTGCAGGGGCCAGACCGGAAGTGGGGCATTTGGCCACTTGACGGCAGCGGTTTGCGACCTGTGCCCGGACTGGATTCGAAGTACTACATCTCCGATTGGTCGTCCGACGGAACGTATTTGTATGCGCTCTCCAGCCAACGGCGCGAAGGGGCGGCGCAGGTCTATCGTGTGAATACTACGACCGGCAAAATGGAATTCTGGAAAACCTTTGGAGCAAACTTGCCTGCCGGAGTCGCAAACGTGGGCGGGCCACGCTTCTCCAGCGACGGAACAGCCTACGCTTACGTGTACTCGCGAATACTGTCACAGGCGTATGTAGTGAAGGGATTGAAGTAATTACTCCCAGCCCTCACCAGTGGTTATGCGTAGAAACCCGCCGACGAGCCTACCCATTCCATATTGCGATTGTGGTCCACACCCATCATCAGGCCGCGTCCCATGCGGATGATGGTCATCACCGGCAGCAATTCGTCCAGCCAGATATACATGATGCGAACTTCGACTTTGTCCCCGCCTAAGGGCGTTTCAATCACCGGCTCGAAATTCATGCGCTCCTGAAGAATGTACTGCGACCGCTTTTCCTTTGGGATGGCTGCCAGATCCTCAGGTTTTAGATTGATGACCACGCCCAGGCCGGCGAAAGAAAATAACGGTTTCAACACGTAGTTGCCCAAATCTTTCGGAATCTGTTCCACGCGATCGAGAAACCATGTCTTGGGAACGCACTCGTGGCGCAGATAGGGCAGTGAGAATTTACTCATGCGAAAAAACCAGTTGGGATGCCCAGCCCATTCCACTTCAATTTCGTCGGTGAGCTGGAATGAAAGCTTTAGATCTTTGCGAACCATCTCGTCCACGATCGCGCGGTTGTAAATGCGCATGATCGGTGTCCGCTTGCCCGCATTCTCGTAGAACAGGAACTTGCCGACTTTGCGGACGTCGGTGATCGACACCGTTTTTATGCCCAGGAGTTTCTCGGTGAGCAGAAAGTCTGGAAGAGTTTTCTGATGCAGTGGGTCGATTTCCATGAGAATGACGTGCTCGGGATCGTGGTCGCCGACAATGGCCCGCCGTATCAATTTCTTGTAGCCCTCCCAATCCAGCCCGCCCAGTAGATATTTCAAGTTCGGATCGAGGCCAAAAACCTCTCCGTAACATTGCGAGAGCATCGCCTGGTAAGCATAAAGAGAAGGGAAGCCCTGCAACTCAACCAGCTTGGGCTGCAGTTTGCCGGACTTGTCGCGCACCAATCCAAAATCCACCTGCACAAACAGAGGTTTCTGGGATTCCCGCGGAACTTTGAACTGATCCGGAATCGCGGCAGATGATGCCTTTCGATATTCGATGTTATTAAGCTGCTGAATCAGTTCCTTACCGTACTCCGACACCTGGTCGATCAGCGCTTTGGGCAGGAAGCACGGCGTCTCGCAGACGCGGAATTTTACCGGTGTTCCACAACGCTCCTCCAACAGCTTGAGCAGCCGCTGATATTTTTCCGGAGTAAAGTTCGCGTTGAACTGCTGTCGAAGGGCAGGAATCATGATTTGCAACGAATGGGAACAGCCGAGGGCGGCTGTCCCCGCGTGGCAGGTGGTAGCTTACCGCAAACTGCTAGGCTTCCAGAAGGAACTGACCATTGCGCATGATTTGCGCGTCGTCCACCCAGATGTCGAAATTCCTGCCGACCACGTCGATGTGGGTGGAGCAGTCCCACTTCGCCCCGGTGTGCGCGCCATAAGGATTGCCGAAGGCAATATGGATGCCGGGATACTTCTCATCCTGCAAAATTTGCCCGATCACGTCTTTCAATTCAATGTTGGTGCCGATGGCAAACTCGCCCACGCGGTCGCTGTTTTCGTCTGTGTGCGTGTAGCGCCAGAAATCATCTTCCAGTTCACGATTGGCAGAATGGGCTTCGGAAAGGCGATTGCCTTTGACCTGAATGGTCAGCGGATTTTCACGTAGACTCCCAAATTTGGCGCAAAGCCAGTCGCCCACCACTCCATCAATTACGAATGTTCCGTTGACCTCGCCCGGAGTGGTAAACACTTCACCTCCGGGTAAGTTGCCCCATTTGTCGGGGCTGATAATGCCGCTGGTCTTCAACCAGCGATACTCGGGATTGAGGTCGGCGATGAGATCGGTTCCTGCGGCAGTCTTGGCTCTCACTTGTTTGGCGCGCCGGACGGTTTCCACAACTTTGGTGCTGATGCGATCCACTTTGAGGAAATCGGCCCGCATGCCCTCGAGCATGATCTGATGATTGATGTTAACCATGTGGGCGTGCCGGATCTTGCGACGGTTCACCACGTCGGTCATCTGCATCCGAGAGCGTAGTTCATTGGCCTGCGCCTGCACCGCGAAAATGCTGACCTGGCTGGTCTCGAGATCTCCGATAATCTCACTCGGCAGATCGGTCAGCGGGCGGGATGCGAGTTCTTCCAGAATCCATGCCCGGTAAGGCGCACCGACAATCTCCAGTTCGTGAACGATGCTGGCCGCAATTTCCCGGGTAGCCTCGTCGGTAATGACAGTGACTTTCTCGCTGGATTTGATCCGCAGACACACGTTGACGGCATTGCGCGCGCCGGGAGTCAGTTCTGGATCGAAAGGAAGCGTACTGAGTTCACGCTTGGTTTGACTGGCAGGAACGTTCATTACCCTACTTTTCTAACGGGAGCCTGGACTTCTTTCTCGGCCAGTCCCACTTCCGTTTCTTCGATGATGTAATCCACGACCTTTTTGAGGTCGCCGGTCTCACGAAACACTCGCAACTGGCGGTCGGCGCCGGTGCCGTTATTCAGGATCTCATGAATGTAGTTTAGCTCTTCGCGGGAATCGAGTTCGTCGACTACGTCGTCGATGAACTCAAGATATTCCAGCACCAGTTCGCGCGCCGGGACTTCCGTTTGCTTGCCGAAATCAACCAGCTTGCCTTCGAGTCCATAGCGGGCAGCCCGCCACTTGTTCTCCATGATCAAAGCGCGGCGATAGAGACGGAATCCCTGGTTCGCGGTGTAAAGCTTATACAGCTTTGCGACAGTGGCCTGAATCAGCGCTGCCAATGCGATAGTCTCGTCCACCCGCATCGGAATGTCGCACACCCGGAACTCAAGCGTGTTGAAGAATGGGTGGGGGCGAATGTCCCACCAGATTTTTTTGGCGTTGTCGATGCAGTTGGTCTTGATCAGCAGCTTGATGAAGTTCTCGTACTCGCCGTAGCTGGGAAAGTAATCCGGGATATTGGTGCGGGGGAACTTGTCGAACACCTTGCAGCGATAGGATTTCAATCCTGTATTCATCCCCAGCCAGAAGGGAGAGTTGGTCGAAAGCGCCAGGATGTGCGGCAGAAAATAACGGGCGTGGTTCATCAACTGGATCGCGGTCTCGCGGTCTTCCACGCCGATGTGTACGTGCAATCCAAAAATCAGGTTGGCTCGCGCCACCAGTTGCAAGTCTTCGACTATGTTCTTGTAACGCTCGTCTGCTGTGATCTCCTGCACCCGCCAGTCCGCAAAAGGATGGGTCGCTGCCGCAGCCAGGCGCAGGCCATTTTCCCGTGACAGGGCGATCATGTCGCGTCGGAGCTTCTTTACCTCTTCCTTGGCGTCTTTAATATTGCGGCAGACTGAAGTCCCAACCTCGACCACCGATTGGTGCATCTCGGCTTTGACCCGCTCCTGCAGGAGCAGTTTGCCTTTTTCGATTATCTCGGCGTGGATGTGGGAGCGCAGGTCGCGCGTAACCGGATCTACGGTCTGATATTCCTCTTCAATCCCGATGGTGAAATTCGGAAGCATGGCCGGCCTTCCTGAAAACGGGCACCAGTATAGCAATCACCCGCTAAAAGCCGAAGCATTCTGATCTCTCGTGCAGCTTTCATTTTCCTTTGCGAACTTTGCGGTTAAAGATTTTGACCGCAAAGGACGCAAAGAAATGCCGCAAAGTTCGCAAAGAACGGCGTTATGCCTTCGCCTTCTTTTTGGCAGCCTTCGCTTTGGGAACTTGGGCTGTACTGCCGCCCGCCAGAAACGACGCCCAGTGCAACTCCTTTACCGGATTCTCATCGCTAAGAGCTTTGGCTGCAGCCATTTCCGCGACCGCATTTACGATCCAGTCAAAGTTTGCCTGGCCCACGGAGTGGATATCCGCGTCCGGCGCCGGGTTGAGGAAGTCGATGGCATATGGAACCCCATCCTCCACGGCGAACTCCACGGTGTTCAAGTCGTAGCCCAGCGCCCGGCATAGGGTTTGCGAGTCCTTCACCACCCGGTCCAGCAGCTTGGGATCGGCAGGTGCGGGATTTTTCACATAGCGCTCGTGGTGAGGGGCCTTGGGGTCGTAATGCATGATGTGGACTTTTTCTTGTCCCACCACGTAACAGCGAAAATACTCCTTGAACTCGACGCCGTGTTGCAGGGTCATGCACAAGTCGCCGGTCTGGTTGTAGTGATGGAAGAACTCTTCCGGCGAGTGGACTTTATACACATGCTTCCATCCTCCACCGGAGTAAGGCTTGAGGAAGGCCGGGAAGCCGACGTACGCAAAAATCTCGTCCCAGTTAAGGGGATAAATCAGGTTCCGCATGGACTTGTCAGTCGTTCCCTCGGGATGCTTCTGGTGCGGCAGAATCACGGTCGGTGGAATGGCGACACCCAGTTTGGACGCCAGGGCGTAGTTGAAAAATTTGTCGTCCGCAGTCCACCAGAACGGATTGTTGATGACGATCGTCCCGCTGAGTGCGGCATTCTTCAGGTAGGCGCGATAGAAAGGAATGTCCTGCGAAATGCGGTCGATGATGACACGATATCCGCTGGGTTCGGCCATCTTGACGCCACCGAGTTTTACGAACTCGGCGGTCACGCCGTCAACCTTCATGCTGTTGATCTTTTCCACCAGCGCTGGAGGAAAAGTATTTTCCATGCCGAACATGATGCCGATTTTCTTCACGGTCACCTCACGCGTCTACGAAAAATACTTTACTGCCATCCTCTGCCACAGCGGCCAATCGTGTTTGGAGTTGTCACCCCAAACATCGAGCCAATGAGGAATTCCCTTGGCGTTCAAAATAGCTGAAAACTTGATGTTCTGATCCAGACAAATATCCCAGTCGGCGGATCCTAAAACGATGTTCATCTTCCGGTAGCGGCTCAGGAACCAATCGTCGTTCTGGTTCGGCAAAAAGTCCGGAGGACAGTTGAAGTAGCAGTCGTCGTCGTAATACCCATCCAGGAATTGGTGGATATCGAAGGCGCCACTCATGCTCACGCAGTAGGTCACGATGTCGGGATGCTTAAGCGAGAAATTCACTGCATGGTAGCCGCCGAAGCTGCATCCAGTTACAGCCAGACGCGGCGCATTGTTCTTCCAGCGCAGGAAGGGAAGCATCTCATGCAGGATGTAACGTTCATACTGAATGTGACGTAGCACACGCACGTGGGGATGAACGTTCTTGTTGTACCAACTCTCACTGTCCACGGCGTCGGCACAGAACACCTGTACCTCGCCGCCCTCGATCTTCGGCGCGAGGACTCCGATCATGCTGCGGTCTTCATACTCGAAAAACCTGCCCATGGAAGTCGGAAACACCAGCAGGGGAGTGCCGGCGTGTCCGAAGATCAGCATTTCCATGTCGCGATGCAACTCGTGGCTGTAGCCCTTGTGATATTCGCGATTCATGAGGAGCGCGGAGTATGTTACCCGATTGCGACACCGGCAAGCCAACCTACGTGGCTCGTGCCACTTTTGATTTGGCAGAGTGGGGAGGAAACTCCTGTCCGCCGCTGTTGACTTGGATGTTTGGCCTCGATCCTTAATGCACAACAAGAACTCAAAATCAAAAGCGGCGGACAAGAGTGTCCGGGTGGGTGTTAGCCGCCGGATCTACCCTTTCCTTTTCAATACTTTACGCACCGCCCAATGCTGCATTCACCCGCTAAACCCCCGTTTTTCCCCTTTCATTGAGATAGGCTCGTGCTTCCCCCGTGTCTTCAATAGGATAACTGTAGGTAAATCCATCAGGTGGAACTGCTAACCGGCGCTCCCCAGGTGAAGGTCATAACAAAGGCAGAGTAATTCCGGGTTCAAATCCGGAATCCACGGCAAAAAACTAACTTGCCGCGGCATACCAGCACAGGAAAGCGAGATCGCATGCATAAGCCAGTCAAGTACGTGGAGAAAGCAGTCACAGTCGCCGCCAAAGGCGCGTGGGTGGTGTTCAACAGCCTGAATAAAATCAAGCAGAACCCCTCGCCGACGCCGAAATGGTCGGAGAAGCCGCTGCTGAAGTCCTACGAGAAGACCAAGCCGCCGCTCGGCTGGCCGCGCTCCACGGATTCTCTGTGCCCCAAGTGCGTGCCTGAAATCCGTCAACAGATTCTTGACGGCAAGCTGCCCTACGAAGTGCTGATGAACGAAAAAGTCGGCGAGATCAAAGCCGAAATCGTCGAGCGCGATGGCAAGATTCTGATGGTGAAAGACTGCGCCATACACGGCCACTTCGAAGACGTGATGTCGATCGACACCGAATTCTCGAAGCACCTGGAAGATGTGTTCCCCGGCCGCGATATCCGCGCCCACAACGACGAGAAGCTGCATCACCACGGGTCGTCCACTGTGAAGTATGGACGCGGATCGGTGCTCACCATCGATCTGACCAACCGCTGCAACATGATGTGCGATCCCTGCTTCATGGACGCCAACCAGGTCGGCTTCGTCCACGAATTGAGCTGGGAAGACATCAAGACCATGCTGGATAACGCCATCACCATCAAGCCGCGCCGTCAAATGTCGGTGCAGTTTTCCGGTGGTGAGCCTACGCTTTCGCCGTACTTCCTGGACGCTGTCCGCTACGCCCGCAAGGTTGGGTACAACTCGGTTCAGGCCGCGACTAACGGAATTGAATTCGCCAAGAGTTTTGAGTTCGCGCAGCAGGCAGCCGAAGCCGGCATGCGTTATGCCTATCTTCAGTTCGACGGAATCGGAAACGCCGCCAATGCTCACCGCAAGGTTGGCAACCTGTTCGACGTGAAGCTGAAGGCGATCGAGAACATGCACAAGGCCGGTATCGAGATCGTTCCGGTCGTAACCATCGTCAACGGCATTAACAACGAGCAGGTCGGACGCATCATCAAGTTCGCGCTGGACAATCCCAAGACCATCGGATTTCTGTCATTCCAGCCGGTTTCGTTTACCGGACGTGATGAAGCTGTCACCGACGATCGCCGCGAAGCGCAGCGCTATACGCTGTCCCATCTGGCGCACGATGTGAAAAACCAAACTGGCCTCGGCGAGCCCGCCCGCGACTGGTTCCCCATCTCGTTCATGGGCACCTTCTCTGACTGGGCTGACCTGATGCACGTCAATGACGTCAGCAACGATTGGGGCCAGTTGAGCTGTGGTTGCCATCCGAATTGCGGAACCGGCATGGCGCTCATGATCGACAAAGAAACCAAGGAAGCAGTTCCAGTCACGGCATTCCTGAAAGGCGATCAACTGGCCAAGGACATCGCCAAGGTCAACGATGCCGCTCGCGGCAAGTTCCTGACTGTCGTCGGAATGGCTCTATGCCTGATGAAGAATTACGATCCGTTCCAATCGCCGACGCACTTCAAGATGATGGATCTGCTCAAGAAGTTCGACAAGAACTTCAACGCGACGGGCAAGAACTACGGCAAGGTCGGTCCGGATCGCACCATAGACGACGTCATGAAGCGCCGTCAGGACCGCTGGAACTTCCTGTTCATCGCGGGAATGTGGTTCCAGGACCTGTTCAACTACGACTTCCGCCGCACCGAGCAGTGCATCATTCCTTACGCCACGCAGGAAGGCGAAATTTCCTTCTGCGCCTACAACACGGGCGTGGGCTGGCGCAACATCATCGAGAAGATGCACATGACGGCCACGCTCACCAAGTGGTACGAAGAGCACGGACGTCACGAAATCTTCGCGGGTGGCAAGAACGTGAAGATGGACTCGGTCGAGCACGCGCTGGTTCTGAAGGAAGAATTGGTCACTAACGAAGAGCAGCACGATCTGGACAAGCTGGGCATTGCGAAGAACTCCCGCGAAGAAAAGATGCGGGCCCGCGACGCCAAGCAGAAAGAAGATCCGGCATACAACGCACGTATGGCTTCGCTTTATCGCGAAGTCGTCTTGAAGGAAAAGCCGGTGGTGGCGGAGAACGGCTTCATTCCGCTGGGCGCGCTGACGAACCCGTCGAACGGTGGCATCGCTCCGGCTCCGACGAAGTCGGAGGCAGAGCCAGTGCTCGGAGACTAAGAGTCAGTTTCCGGTTGCTTGTTTCGAGAGACCGCCCACCAGGGCGGCCTTTTTCTATGTCCGAAACCGCAAACACGGAGGACACAGAAGTCTTTTGGCTTGGAATTTCCTCTGTGTCCTCTTCGTACTCTGCGGTTCACGCCTTTTTGCTGCCTGACTCCCACCTGCTTGACTTCGCAGTAGCTCTCGGATTAGTCTCCGCCCAACTATCACGGGTTGTTCTTTTCTTGCTTGGGTAGGCCCTTCCAAATTCAATTCGAAATCTACTTCGCGACCGGGGAGGTCAGCGTCCATGAACATGAAAAACGTAAAGAATATTACCGGGCTGCTGCTGGGGTCGTATCTGCTCGTAGGAGGACTGGGAATGGCCGTGGCGCAGGAGCCACCGCCGCCGCCCAAAGTGCTTTCAATTGCCCGCGAATTTGTAAAGCCGGGCAGGGCTGGGGCACTCCACGAGAAGGCGGAGAGCGCTTTCGTCCAGGCCATGAAAAACGCAAAGTGGCCGACACACTATTTCGCGGTGACTGCCCTGACAGGCAAGCCGCGAGTTTTGTTTTTGACGGGTTACGATTCATTCGAAGCCTGGGAGAAAGATGTATTGGCGGAGCAGGCCAATCCGACTCTCTCTGCAGCCCTCGATAAAGCCGCAGTCGCGGACGGGGATCTGCTCAGTGATATCGATGCCAGCGCGCTGGTCTATCATGAGGAATACAGCCTGCGCGCGAATGTCGATATCCCGCACATGCGGTATTTCGAAATATCTCTGTACCGAGTGCGCGCCGGACACGAGGCAGACTGGGATGCAATCGTAAAAATGGTCAAGGCGGCCTACGAGAAAGTTCCCGATGTCCGCTTTGCAACCTTCTACGCGCAGTACGGCCAGGAAGGAAGCACTTACGTCGTGTTTACGCCGATGAAGTCCGCGGCGGAGATCGACAAGGGATTCGATCAGGACAAGCAGTTCATGTCGAACATGGGCGAAGACGGCATGAAGAAATTCAGCGATCTGTTGGCCGCAGCCATCGAGACCAGCCAACACAACCTGTTCGTCTTCAGTCCGTCGATGAGCTATGTCTCGGATGAATGGATCAAGGCGGACCCGGATTTCTGGAAGCCCAAGGCCCACGCCGCTCCCAAGAAGAAGATGGAAGACATGCCAGCGCAGTAAAGCAGATAGTCGAACAGCACAGAGGGCCGCCAACTCCGGCGGCCTTTTGGTTTTAGCATGGTTATTTGTCTGTGTGGGGAGGACGCTCTCGCCCGCCGTCTTTGGCCTGGACTTTTAACGGCTCCACAAATTCGGCCCCGTCGGAGGAACTGGAGTCAAGATCCAGGTCCAAGGTCAGAAGCGGCGGGCGAGGGCGCCCGCCCTACACGGACTGATACCCATGCCATTTCCGCTCGACCTCCATCCGCAATCGTTATCCAGACGACAAGACGGTGACAAATCGCATCCTAGAGTCGCAGTAGAATTTGGCGCGCGTTTAACGCATTCAAAATGGAGAGATTTCATGGCTGATGTTCATGTAGCACTTTGGGTTCGCCTCGATGCGAAACCCGGCAAAGAGAAGGAAGTCGCTGACTTTCTTCGTGGCGGTCTAGCGATTGTCCAGGAGGAGCCGGCGACCACCGCCTGGTTCGCCATCCAACTCGGTCCCTCGAGCTTTGGCATCTTCGACGCATTTCCCAATGAAGCCGGCCGTCAGGCACACTTGTCGGGACGAGTTGCCGCGGCACTGATGGCAAAGGCTTCCGAACTACTCGCGAAGCCCCCGGCCATCGATAAAATCGATGTTCTGGCGGCCAAGCTGCCAGAGTAGAATTTTCAGTAACTTAGGGGCGTACAACTTTCGTTACCTGCAATTGAGAAATTCGATCACAGGTGGTGAGCCGTCGTGAGGAATCGCGCATCTAAGAATCCATGGACAACAATGCGATATTCGACGAACGATACAGAGTTATCGCCATTGACGAGCAGAACCTCATTCTCCGTGGAATCCGCAGCGGAGATGTCCTGACGATAGTTAACGCGGACCCCGCGAATCCTCTCACCGCAGAGGACTACCCGCCGGGGAAACTGATCGCCCTGAACGACCCGTCCACTGACACCCAGAGCTGATTGTGGGTGTCGAGCGGGCGGTTCTGCGTAGAACCAACCTGGGATAACAAGAGCTGGGATAACAAAAGCTGGGATAACAGAAACAAGAGGGGCCTAATAAGGCCCTTTTTGTTTTTGTGCATGCCAGCTAGTCCTGGGTCCCCGGAACTGCACTGGAGTTCCCTCGTTCGCCGACTTACAATGGCCGGGGTTTTATACATGGACGGGGGGTTCATCATGGGTTCTCATCGAATCGCGCTGATTCTGATTCTTTCCGCGTCGTGTGGGCTGGCTCCGGCAATTGCAGCGCAGGAAGCGAGCGCTCCCAAGGCCACCTATAACAAAGACGTAGCTCCGATCCTGTTCAAGAATTGTGTGGTCTGTCATCGTCCCAATGACATTGCGCCGATGTCGCTGATGACCTACAAGGACACACGTATGTGGGCGCGTCAGATTCGTGACGCAGTGGTGAATCGCAAGATGCCACCCTGGCATGCCGATCCCAAGGTGGGCGATTTCATCAACGATCCGCGGCTGACCGATGCGG
Organism: Terriglobia bacterium; assembly: GCA_963741105.1. Taxonomy (GTDB): domain Bacteria; phylum Acidobacteriota; class Terriglobia; order Terriglobales; family Acidobacteriaceae; genus JAIQFF01. The sequence goes on along the minus strand of CAVUGT010000008.1, from coordinate 70,087 downwards.
AAATCGCAACCATTGATTCCTGGGCACGAACCGGTGCCCAGGAAGGCGACCCCAAGGATCTGCCGCCGGCCCCGGTATTCGCGGAAGGCTGGCACATCAAGCCCGACGTAGTCTTAACCATTCCCGAGTTTCTGGTGACTGGTTCCACCATGGACGACTACGAATACATCTACGTTCCCACCAATTTCACCGAAGATAAATGGATTCAAGTTGCAGAAGTGATGCCCGGGGACCGCCGTGTCGTGCATCATGCGACCGTGTCCGTAATCGCTGCCAGCGAGGTGGCAAAGAAAGAGGCAGAAAACGTCAAGTCCGATGCTGGCGAAGACAAGTACCACTATCGCACCGGCAGGGTTCTGCACATACGCAAGGACGCGCCGGTCATCAACGATGGATGCTCGTCGCCCGATGGTGGCGGAGTTCCGGGAGAATCGGCTGGATACGTGAATATCGTGCCGGGCATTTATCTACCGGGTCACTTGGCCGAGACGCGGCCTCCGGGCTACGCGCTGAGAATTCCAGCAGGTTCCTATCTGCAGTTTCAGGTTCACTACAGCAACCACAGTGGTGAAAACGTAAAAGATAGGACCAGCATCGGTCTGGTGTTTGCCCGAGAACCGGTGAAACACGAGATTGGACAATACGAAATCTGGAACAATCTTTTCCTGATTCCACCGAACGCGGACAATCAGGAAGTCACTTCGTGCTTCACCCTGCCCAAAGATGTCACGGTTGTGGCTTACACCGCCCACATGCATTTCCGCGGGAAAGACATGAAGACGGAGGCTATCTATCCCGATGGCAGGCACGAAGTGATACTGAACGTGCCGCACTATGACTTCCGCTGGCAGGAGACCTATTTCCTGAAGAAGCAGTTTCTATTGCCGAAAGGGACAGAGCTGGTGACAACCGCCCACTTTGATAATTCCCTGAATAATCCCCAGAATCCCGATCCGTCCAAGGCGATTCGCTGGGGCGAGCCCAGCGACGAGGAGATGATGGGCTTCTGGTTGCAATTCGCGGATCCCAAGCTGGTAGACGCGAAATCGGCTGTGGCACAGAAATGATGATGTTTCCAAAATTGACATCCCAACCGGAGCGAAGCGAAGTGGAGAGACCTTGTGTTTCGAAGCGTCGGTTCCGCTAATCCCACCCTGTCTTTCCCAAAAAACGGGAAAGACGAGGGTGGGGCACCCATTGTCCTTTTTTTCCTCCGGCATCTGTAGGAGCGTCCTCACATGAGAATTACACGGCGGAGTTTTCTCGTCACGGCGGGAGCAGCAGTCGCAGCCCCCATGTTCCTGGGCGCGACCGACAAAGCGGGCGAAAAGTTACCCATCCTGGGAGAAGGCGAGCATAAGTACGAAGCCATCCACGACTGGGGAGAACTCCCGCACACCATTCGCTACGGCAACACTCACGGCGTTTGCGAGGATTCGCAGGGCCACATTTATATTCATCACACCGTCAACGCCTCGAGCGAGAGTACGGACACTCTCGTGGTCTTCGATCAGAAGGGAAAGTTTGTTCGTTCCTGGGGCAAGCAGTTCAAGGGCGGCGCGCACGGCCTGGCCATTCATAAAGAGGGAAGCGAAGAGTTTCTCTACCTTTGCGACTACCAACATGGCATCGTGACCAAGCGGACGTTGAAGGGTGATGAAGTATTCACGCTTGGTTATCCGGAGGAATCAGATGTTTACAAAGAGAAGCGTGACGGTTCCGCGATAGCCTACAGGCCGACGAATGTCGCATTCGCTCCTAACGGCGATATTTATATTGGCGACGGATACGGATCGAGTTACATCAATCAATACAACCAGAAAGCGGAATTCATCCGCACCTTCGGCACACCAGGCAAAGGGGATGACCAGATCGATTGTCCGCACGGTCTGTGGGTGGACACGCGTTCTGAGACACCTGTTCTGGTCGTGACCGATCGCGGCAACAGCCGGCTGCAGCGATTTACGCTGGAAGGAAAGCATATTGATTTCATCGCGGGCACGTCGAAGATGCCGTGTTTTTTACACGAGCGGAATGGCGAAGTGGTGGTTCCAGATCTTTTGAGTAAGGTGCTTATCCTCGACCGCCAAAACAAAGTAGTGGCCAGTCTGGGAGAAGGCGACTACTCGATGAAGGACTGGAACACAGTTCGAAATCTTGCTCCCGGCGCATTCGCTCCCGGCTGGTTTGTTTGTCCTCACGGCGCCTGCTTCGATCACGAAGGGAATATTTTCGTGGTGGAGTGGGTGGAAAGCGGCAGAGTGACCAAGCTACGGAAGGTCACATAGCCTACCCCAAATCTCTCAATCGGTGATAAAAGACATAGACATGCATCGGCCTTTCGGCTTTCCGGGCGCAATTCCGTGATCGTGGTGGTGATGGGTGTAACCGGCGCGGGAAAGACGACCATCGGTGTTCTACTGGCCCAACGGCTCGGTTGGGAGTTTGTGGACGCCGACAGCTTCCATTCACCCGCGAACGTAGAAAAGATCAGGCAGGGAATTGCGTTGGACGACGCCGATCGGGCGCCATGGCTGAGCACTATACGTGAGGCCATGGAAGGCTGGGTTGCTGTTGGAACGAGCGTGGTACTGGCTTGCTCGGCTCTGAAGCAGAGTTATCGCGAGGAACTCTTTATCGCGGGCCAGACAAAGTTTGTATATCTAAAGGGAAGTTACGAATTGATCGCGCAGCGCCTGCGCCAGAGGCATGGCCATTTTGCATCAGAGACGATACTGGCCAGCCAATTTGGCGCGCTCGAAGAACCGGACGATGCCATCACAGTAGAAATCGATCACACCGGGGAAGAGATTGTCGCAGACATCATTCGGCAGCTCGGCGTGACCCGATAAGCGGTTGCTGGACAGCGTTCCCTCTATGCCGTCGCTCACTGGAATGGATCTCGGCGCCCAAGTCGTCGCCAAGCTGACGCGGCGGTTGCTGCCTTTCCTGTTTCTCCTCTACATCGTTGCCTACCTCGACCGAATCAACGTGGGATTCGCCGCCCTTCAGATGAAGGGACAGCTGGGATTCAGCGATTCAGTTTATGGTCTGGGCGCGGGAATCTTCTTCGCCGGATATTTCTTTTTCCAGGTGCCGAGCAACCTGGCCTTGGCCCGTTTTGGCGCGCGCAAGTGGATTGCCGTGATTATGGTGGTCTGGGGCGTCATCTCGGCGTCGATGATTTTTGTTGCGACGCCGCGCGGTTTTTACCTGCTGCGTTTTCTGCTGGGAGCGGCCGAGGCCGGATTTTTCCCCGGGATGATCCTCTACTTGCGTTGCTGGTTTCCGACTGCGGCACGAGCGCGCGCTATCGCGTTGTTTATGACGGCTGCGCCTCTGGCTGGAGTAGTAGGAGGCCCGGTTTCCGGGCTGTTGCTGGGAGTGCAGGGAGCCCATCTGGCGGGATGGCAATGGTTGTTTCTGATCGAAGGGTTGCCCGCAGTGTTGCTGGGCGGCGTGGTGCTCATTTTCCTGACTGACCGGCCACAGATCGCAGCCTGGCTCTCAGACGAACAGCGAAACTGGCTGGTGGAGCAACTCGCGAGTGAAGAAAGGCCCCATCCTCGGTCCAAGAGCAGCGTGTTTTCCGCGCTTGCACAGGCCAGAGTGTGGATGCTGGTAGTCGTATATCTGGGTGTGACCACATCTGCCTATGGAATCGGTCTATGGTTGCCCAGCCTGTTGCGGAGCGCATCGGGCACCAGCAACGTGGTGGTTGGATTTCTCTCGGCGATTCCATATCTCGCCACGATGGTCGCGATGGTCGTGGTGGCGACCCACTCCGACCGGACGCGCGAGAGAAAGTGGCATCTGGCCGGGTCTGCGTTTGCCTGTTCCATTGCGCTGTGCTGCGCCGCTTATTCCACCTCAACCACTGCGGACGTGATCTTCCTCAGCGTGACCTTGATGGGTGCCTTTTCCATGAACGGCCCATTTTGGGCCACCACCACGGAAATGCTCGGCGAAACTTCGGCCGCAGCTGGCATTGCGCTGATCAACTCTCTCGGCAACCTGGGCGGATTTCTCGGACCGTACACCATCGGACTGATCCGTACCTGGACGGGCAGTTTTCGTGGCGGCCTGCTGGCGGTTGGGGCCTTGCTGGCGGTGAGCGGCGTCCTGGCTCTGCTTTCGTACGGGAACGTGCCGGCCAAGCAGGGTACCTCCACCCCGTAACCATGCGGGATATGAAGAGGAGTACCGCCTTCGTCCTTTTGACACAATTGATTACAATAGGTTTCGGCCCTGCGGCCAGGAACGGCCCCTGAACTTCGGGACAAACATTTGGAACAGCCCTCCCCCAATTCACGCTCCACCGCCCCGGTCTACTGGCGAGTGGAAGGCAGCCTTGCGGACCTGACCACTGTCCGGCCCGTTGCCTTCTTCACCTGGAATGCCCAGACATTTCTGGAGCGCTGGGTGCGCCGTGGCATGGTGCTGTTGATGGCCGTGTTGCGTCCATTTCTGTACGCGGCTAATCGCACCTTTGCCACCCGGGTGGTGCATACCGTCTTGCGTGGAATCAGCCGCGACCGGCTCGATCTGCTGGGCGAGGAATACTTTAAGTACAAGTTGCAGCCATACCTGAAAGCCGATGGTATGGAGCTTCTTAAGTCACGCATTGCGGCGGGCGATGATGTCGTTCTCGTGAGCCAAGGACTGGAGCACGTGATGCGTCCGCTGGCCCAACACCTGGGCGTGAAACGGTTGATTGCCAACCGACTCGAATTCCGCGACGGGATTGCTACAGGAAGGCTGCTCAATCCGGTCATCCGTCCACGAGGACTTTTTGCCGGCATCAACGGCTCTGGACCCGATGGCAGGCGCGCCGCAGAGCGACTCGTTCGCGATCTCGGACTTCCCAGCGTTCAAGCTTTACAGGGTGCTGTGGTTCCGGCGGCCCGTCAGGTGCCGGTTGTGGATCGACCGATTGTCTATTTTGACGGTGCCCGCCACTCTGAGGCGTTGTCGGTTCGGAAGGCGTTTGCCGGCAAGCACGTCATGCTGATCGGCGTCACCGGCTTTATCGGAAAGGTTTGGCTGGTCAATACGCTGATGGAGTTGCCGGAAATCGGCCGGATTTATCTCCTCATCCGGCGGCAGAAATCCAATCCAGCAATTCGGCGTTTTGAAAAACTAGTCGAAGAGTCGCCCGTCTTTGATCCGCTATACGAGCGGTATGGCGCCGAGCTCGCACGTTTCCTGAGCGAGCGCGTGGAAGTGGTTGAAGGCGACGTCGGCCAGCCTGGTTTGGGCCTCGCGCCTGAAGTCTCGCAGTCGTTGCAAAAAAATCTAGACCTCATCATCAACAGTTCAGGGTTGACGGATTTCAATCCCGATCTACGGGACGCCCTCGCTACCAACGTTGACGCGGCCATGTACGTCACGGAATTTGTGCGCCAATCGGACCATGCGGGTCTTCTCCATCTTTCCACGTGCTATGTGGCCGGCGCACGGGACGGCCGGGTGGGCGAAACCATGCGCCAGAATTACACTCCTGCGGCAGTCGCTGACTTCGATGCGGAAACGGAATATGTAGCGCTGCATGCCTTCGCGAAAGAGGCCGAACAGCGGGCGGAAGGTCCGGCTGTGACCGAGGAACTCCGCCAGCAGGCGCTAAGTAAAGAGCACGCTGCGAAGGATTTGAGCGGGCCGGCGCTGGAGAATCAGATCCGCAAGAACCGTTTCCGCTGGCTCCGGGAATATTTGACCGACTACGGCATGAAACGAGCGGCGGAATTGGGATGGCCAAATACATACACGCTGACGAAAAGCCTCGCTGAATCGCTCATTGCGAAGTATGGTGCCGGGTTGCCGATAGCGATCGTGCGTCCTGCCATCGTCGAAACCTCAGTCAGCGAGCCGTTTGTTGGTTGGAATGAAGGCATCAATACTTCAGCTTCGCTTTCGTATCTGCTGGGCACTTCGTTCCGTCAGCTTCCGACGAACGAGAAAAAGCGTCTCGACATTATCCCCGTGGATTCGGTCTGCCGCGGTATGACCTTGATTGGTGCCGCCATCATCGAACGGCGGCACGATCCGCTTTATCAGTTGGCCACATCCGTGACTAATCCCTGCGATATGCGGCGTTCCATTGAACTCACATCGCTGGCTCATCGCAAACACTATCGCGCGCAGGAGGGCCTGGAATACTGGCTGCGCCTGCGTCTGGATGCGATTCCGGTGTCGAAAGAACGTTACAACCGCATGTCCGCTCCGGCCCAGAAGGCAATCGTGAAATCCATTCAGCGTGTCATGTCACCCCTGCCGCTGAAGAAGACTCCGCTGGTGCGCGCTGAGCGTAATCTGGAAAAAGTGGAGAAGCTGATCAAGCTCTTCGAGCCATTCATTCTGCACAACGAGCAAGACTTCGCCGCGGACAACGTGGAGAAACTTTCGTACGCGCTGGCGGAAGACGAGAAGGCAGCCTTCGGATACGACACACGATCCATCGACTGGTGGGACTACTGGATCAATATTCACATTCCGGCGCTGCGCAAGTGGACGTATCCTCTGATTGAAGGACGCCCGCTGGAAGCGCGTCCATCGCGCACCCTGCAGCCTGCGGCGGTCCCGGAAAACGGAGAAGTGGTTAAAACCGGTACGAACGGAGCAACGTGGCGATATTCCTGACTGGTTCCACCGGATACATCGGCGCGCACGTCGCGGCCAACCTGCTGGAGCAACACGGCGCTTCGTTAAACGTTCTGGTTCGCGCCCGTGATCCCCAGGAAGCCGCAGTCCGCCTCTGGCAGGCGCTGCAGTTGCATCTGGAGTTCCCTCGATTCTACGAATATTTCCAGACGCGCATGCGAGTTTTCTGCGGTGACCTCACGTCGCCGCAATTCGGCCTTTCCGCGGACGACTATGACCGCCTGATCCACACCACAGATTCGGTCATCCACTGTGCGGCGTCGCTCAATCGCAAGTCGGAGAAGAGTTGCCTCAACGTGAATCTCAGGGGCACGCTGGAAGTACTGCTGCTGGCGCAGAAATCGAATTACTACCACGGCCTGCGCCGTTTCAGTCAGGTGAGTACCGTGGCGGTGGCAGGGAAGCGTCAGGACGAAGTAGTGACCGAAGACGCATCCATCGATTGGAACCGTTCCGACTACGATCCTTACGCCCGCACCAAGAAATTTACCGAGCATATGATGCGGCAGCTTCTCCCCGAAGTGCCGATTACGATTTTTCGGCCCAGCATCGTCCTGGGCGACAGCCGGCATCCTGAGACTACTCAGTTCGACATGGTGAAGGCGTTTGTATTTCTGGCGGGCTTGCCGGCGTTACCGTTCCGCGCGAAAGACAAAATCGACATTGTGAACGTGGATTTCGTCGCTGATGCGATTGCGACTCTTCATCAAAAAGAGAAGCCTCTTCATGACACGTATCATCTTTCGTCCGGCGTGGATTCGCAGACGTTTCGTCAGCTAACCAGCGCTCTGGCGGCGGCGCAAAACAAACGCGGTCCCATCTTTCTGCCGTTTCTCGAGAAGCCATTCGACTCAACAGTTAATTTTCTGTCCAGACGCCAGGGATCGGTAGCGCACGGTGCTTCGCTGATGAAAGTGTTCATGCCGTACCTGGTGTGGAACACGGTGTTCGACAACACTCGCGTCACCAAGGAACTGGGACGCAAGCCTGTACCGTTTTCGCAATACAGCTATCCGCTGCTCAAGTTCAGCCGCGAGACCAACTTCACCTATCCCTACCAGGGGTGGCCGACCACCAAGGCTGGAGGGTCTGCCGCATGATGGATCTGGTCCTCGAAGCCTGGGTCAGCAGCAGCATTGAAGCCGCCAAGCTGGGCTGGATGATGGGCAAAGGCAAGTCCTGGCAGCCCGGGGAGAAACTGAAACTGCTGTTTGCCGGATACAACGGCACGCGCAACATGGGTTCTGATGTGCGCGTTTCGGAAATGCTGCGTCAAACTCGTCATATTTTAGGCGCGGAACAAACCGACTTCAGCGTGATGACGCAGAATTTCAAGTTTACCGACGGCTACTTCGAAGGCACGCAGCAGGTGCATCTGCCGGATATTTTTCCTCCATTCCTCTCCGACGAAGTTCCGAAGCATCACGGCGTGGTGGCATGTGAGGGGTCGATGTTCAAGAGCAAGTTCGCTAACGCCCTGACCACCATGATGATTGGATCGTTGGGGATCGCTGCCGCTCAGAACAAGCTGTCGGTCGGCTACGGCGCCGAAGCCGGACACATGGATCCCATGATCGCAAAGATGTGTGCGCGCTATTGCCAGAACTCGTTCGTAATTACCCGCAATGAAGAGTCGCGGACCATTCTGCGTGAGCTTGGAGTCCCGACCGAGTTGGGTACCGATACGGCGTGGACATTCGATCCTGCTCCCGCTGAGTATGGCCAGGGAGTGCTGCGGAAAATCGGTTGGGATGGCAGCACGCCGGTCCTGGTGGTATGTCCGATCAATCCCTTCGAATGGCCGGTGAAGGCGTCAGTCGCTAAGTTTGCGGCGCGTACGCTGGCCGGCGCTTACAAAGACAGCCACTACCGCTCGGTGTACTTCCATAACTCCGGCCCGGCAGCCGATCGCGCGCTGGAACACTACCTGACGTCGATTGCCAACGCGGTCGATGCATTCCGCAAGCAGCGCAAAGTATTCGTAGTCCTGGCCGCGACCGAACGCCTGGATGCACGCCCGGCTCGACGCATCTCTGAAAGGCTGGGAGGGGTGCCCGTCCTGAGTTCTGAAGACTACAAGATGCATGAACTGGTAAGCATCCTGCGAGCGTGCCACATGATGGTTTCGTCGCGCTACCACGGCATCGTCACCTCGATGCCCGGGCTGGTGCCTTCGGCGGGAATCACCATGGACGAACGCATCCGCAATCTGATGCGAGAGCGCGGACATCAGGACCTGCTGATGAACGTTGACGATCCCGATCTCGAGCCGAAACTGAAATCGGCGCTCGAAAAACTTGCCACGCAGGGCGAAGCTATTTCGGTAGGAATCGGACAGACCGTTGTAAAAAATCTGAAAGTCATGGCCCGCATGGGAGTGTACTTCGAAGAAGAAGTGCAACGGCGATATCCCGAGTTCCCCACACGCAAGGGCGAGTGGAGCTGGGAAGATTACCTGCCGCCGATGAGTAAAGGGTTAAAGCAGTTGATCGAAGCATTCGGCTAGAGGAACCACGTAGGCCCGGACGCCCTCGTCCGGGCAGGCGAGCGCAGCTCGCCAAGTCGTAGCGGAGCTTTGCTCCGCCGGGCGGGTGAGGGCACCCGCCCCTACGCGAAGCAAATGAACTTTCTCGAAAACATTTTCGCCCAGCTGGAGGCTGCCGAAGAAACTCCTATCTTGCAGGAGCTTCGAGACGGCCAATCTGCGCCCGTTACAGGCAGAGGACTACTGACTCGGGTCGGGCAAGCGCGAGCATTTCTTGCAGCGCGAGGGTTAAAGAAAGGCGACCGCTGCGCCCTGCTCGCGGCGAACAGCATCGACTGGGTCGCGCTGGATCTGGCGATCATGGCCGAGGGCTTGATCGTAGTTCCACTTTACGCGCGGCAAGCGCCGGCGGAACTCGTCGCCATGATGAAAGACTGTTCGCCGGCATTGATCTGTTGCGGCGACGCCGCATTGCGCGACGGTATTCTCCAGCCTTGGCCGGAAGCTGCCCCGCAATATTTGTTCGATACGATATTTTCCAACGCCGGGGCGAGCGTTAACGGGAACCCACAGCTTGCCGAGTCGGATCCAGTGACCATCATCTATACGTCGGGAACGTCGGGCGAAGCCAAGGGAGTAATCCTGACTGCAGGCAACGTCAGTCACATGCTGAACTGCACCTCGGGACGCCTTGATCTGCTGATGGAAAACAAGCCCGGGCAGGATCGCGTGTTCCACTATCTGCCATTCTGTTTTGCCGGTTCGTGGATCATGTTGCTGACCTGCCTTCTGCGCCGCAATTTGCTTACCCTGAATATGGACCTGGGAAAGCTGGCCGGTGAGATGCGCGGGGCCGCGCCGGATTATTTCCTTAACGTCCCCGCCTTGCTGGAACGCATGCGCAAAGCTGTAGATGAACAACTTTGGAAAACCGGCGGCCTCGCGCTCACAATTTACCGCCGCGCCAAAGCAGCGTGGATTCGCAAACGCGAAGGCCAGACTCGGTTCTCGGACAAAGCGTGGCTCAGTCTGGCAGAGTCAATGATCTTTCCTACGATCCGCAAAAAGATGATTGGCGGTAACCTGAAAGCCCTGATCTGTGGCTCGGCTCCGCTGAACATCGACACCCAGCTCTATTTCAATATGCTCGGCATCTCCGTGCTTCAGGTTTATGGTCTCACCGAGACCACTGCAATCTGCACCATGGACGATCCGCGTCACGTCGAACCGGGACGCGTCGGGCCGGCTATCAGCGGCATCGAGATGAAGCTGGGTGAGAATGACGAAATCGTCGTGCGGGGGCCAAACATTTCTCCCGGCTACTGGAACCGTCCGCAGGAAACTGATAAAGCGCTGCGTGACGGCTGGTTTCATACCGGCGATCAGGGAGAAGTCGATGCGGCAGGGAACTGGCGCATCATCGGGCGCATCAAGAACCTGATCATTCTCGGATCGGGCCACAACATTTCGCCGGAGCCCATCGAGGATGAGTTCCTGCGCAATCTGCCCGGTGCTCAGCAAGCTGTCCTGATGGGCAACGGCCGAGGCTATCTTTCACTGATCGTGACCGGTAGCGTCACGCGGGAACAAGTGCAAAACGCTGTGGACGCGGTAAATCCGCAACTGCCGCACTATAAGCAGGTAAGAGCATTCCATATCCATCCGGAACCGTTCTCGATCGAAAACGGGTTGCTGACAGCCAACGGGAAGCTCAAGCGCGACCTGATTGCAGCACGCCTGCAGGCAGAAATCGAAGAAATGTACGAGGTAAAGCAGGCTTCGTGAAGATAGCGCCGGCGTCCCGCCGGCTGTCGCGAGGGCATCTTGCCCTCGCAAGCGTAAATGCGAATTGATTGTTATTAATGAAGACGAACCATTTCAAAGGCGACACGCTCTCCTGGGAGCTTAAAGACGGCGTCATCGAACTGGCGCTGCATCGCGATCCCTGCAATGAGATCGGTTCGCGTACGCTCGAAGAGCTCGAAAAGTTCGCGTCAGCCCTCGAAGTTATGCAAAGCAGCGCCCACGCCCTGATCCTGTACAGCACACTGAAAACGGGATTCTGTGCGGGAGCCGATTTGCGCGAGCTGTATCACGGCGCCCAGGGAATCGGAAGAGAAGCGGCAGCGCGAGGCGTTCGCGAATTTCTGGATCGCATCCACAAAGTCCTGAATGCGATCGACAGCTCCCCACTCACGACAATCGCCGCGCTGAACGGTGTTACGTTCGGTGGAGGCTTCGAACTGGCTCTAGTCTGCGACCTCATCATCGCCGACAAAATGGCGCGTTTCTGTTTTCCCGAGCTGCGGTTAGGTTTAATTCCAGGCTTCGGCGGAATCCCTCGCCTGAAGCGGGATCTGGGCAATGCCGTGGTTCGCGATCTATTACTCACAGGGCGCAGCTTCAACGCCACAAAAGCTCAACAGGTTGGCCTCGTGAGTCAGGTAGTCGGAGAAGGTGAATCTCTGAGGGCGGCTCGCGGCACTGCTGCCCAACTTGGAAAATTTGATCGCAGCACAGCAATCGCGGCCAAGAAGTTCATCAAACCGATCCCCTATGAAGAACTGCGCCGCGAGATTGATCTTTTCTGTGAGCTCTTTACTCAACCCGCAGTCGAGGCCGGACTGAGGAAGTTTGTGGAGAGCACAGACGCCCAACCCTACTTGCCCTGACGGTCTTCGACTAAAATGAGATGAAGAAATGACAGATCCTAACAACACATTGGACGAGATCCTGAACCTGGCGGCGGCGCAGTTCAAGGTGCCACGCGAGAAACTCACCCCTGACGACGATTTCTTCAAGACGCTTGGGATCGACAGCCTGCAGGCTTTAGATCTGCTCACCCGGCTCGAGCATCATTTCAACGTCGAGCTTCCCGACTACGAATTGCAGGGAGTTTCTGACTTCAGAACTCTGGCTGGCCGGATTCAGGCAAGATTGTAAGGCTCGCAGCCCGACGGGACTTCAAGACAAGTCAGGAACAGCAAAATGGAGATCAGTTGTTGGATTGCAGTTCTCGGTTCCCAGTTTCGTCCATGAGTCGGTTTCTGTGGTGAAATAACATATTCATGTTGAATCTCGACCAATACACCTGCCTGGGCGCAGCGCTGCGGGAGGCACTCGACCGTTGGCCGAATGAAACCTGCCTGATTGAATCAGATCGCGACAAGGAAAAGACCCGCCTCACCTATTCGGATTTCAAAGAAATGGCGATGCCGCTGGCGCGGGCGCTCGAAGATGCCGAGTTCAGTGCCGGAGACCGGGCCGCGATCATCATGACCAACCAGTCCAAGTGGCTGATTTCGGCCTACGCCATTTTTCACGGTGGCGGCGTCCTGGTGCCGCTCGATTACAAACTGACCGCGGCCGAGCATCTTCAACTCCTGGCGCACAGCCGGGCGAAATTTCTGGTGATTGAGTACTACCTGTGGCGCGCGATCATGCAATCCCCGGAATTCAAGAGCCACAAATTACAAACTGTTCTGGTCACGGAAGCACCGCCGGGAGCTGATCTTGGAGGCGCAACCCGGTGGGAAGATTTCCGCCGTAAAGGCGATCCTGTCTTTGTTCCACGCCAGCGTCAGGACGTAGCCTGCATCGTGTACTCCTCGGGCACCGGCGGCAGGCCCAAGGGATGCGTGCTCACACATGAAAATTATCTCGAACAGTGCAAGGCGCTGATCTCGCTGTATCCCTTCTGGCCGGGAGTTCGTTACCTCAGCATTCTGCCGACGAATCATGCCATTGATTTTATGGTCGGATTCATCGGACCGTTCATCTGTGGCGCGTGCGTAGTTCATTTGCGCACCCTACGGCCTGAGTTTGTGCGCGACGCTTTCGTCCGGTACCGGATCACTTACGTGAGCCTGGTTCCTATGGTGCTCAAAAACCTGGAGCGAGGTCTCAAAGCCAAATTTGATGCGCTCTCAAAACCCAAGAGGTTCGTTTTGGATCGCTCGGTGGCATTGAACAAGTTCTTCACCGGATGGCGTCCCGATGTGCGCTTGAGCCGCATGCTGCTGCGGCAAGTCCACCAGGCTTTTGGCGGGGAATTGCGAGCCATGTTTACTGGTGGCGCCTTCATGGAGCCGTCGACGCTGCAGTTTTTCTACGATCTCGGAGTTCCGGTGGCCAACGGATATGGCCTGACCGAAGCCGGCACCGTGCTTACGCTCAATGATCTAAAACCGTTTCGCGCTGATACCGTGGGCAAGCCGCTGCCGGGTGTGGAAATGCGAGTGCTGAATCCAGACTCCGATGGCATCGGCGAAGTGGCGGCGACAGGGAAGACGGTGATGTCCCACTATCTTGACGATCCGGAACTGACTGCGGAAACCATCGTGGATGGCTGGCTGCTCACCGGCGACCTTGGACGTTTCGACACCAGCGGTCATCTCCAGCTTTTCGGCCGCAAGAAGAACATGATTGTCACCGAAGGCGGGAAGAACATATATCCCGAGGACATCGAGACCGCCTTCGACGGGCTTGCGGTGAAGGAGTATTGCATCTTCGCGGCCAACTATATTTGGCCGGCAAAAACTCTCGGCCACGAGATGCTGATTCTTGTGCTTCGCCTTGAGCCAGGACCGGATGGTCAGATTCAGGAATTAAGCGACGCCCTGAAACAGGAAATCATTGCCCGCAATCGCGGCTTGCCGGATTTCAAGCGGGTGGGCGGGTGCCTCGTCTGGGAAAAAGACTTTCCGCGTACCGCCGCCATGAAGATCAAGCGTATCGCCCTTGCGGAGGAGGTCCGCAAGATCCTCAGCCGAGCCGCCGTCGTCGAAATATAAACACTATGAGCCACCAACCGTGATCGATTCCGGAACCTTCCTTGCCGTGGTCAATCCAGCGGCGGGCGGAGGGCGCTGCCGAAAACTGGTTGGACCTGCGCTCGATCGTTTGCGTGCAGGCGGAATCGATTTGAAAGTGGTCGAAACCAGCGCCTCGGGCGAGGCGACAGAGTTGGTGCGCGAGGCTTACGCCGAAGGGTATCGAAAATTCATCGCCGTCGGTGGCGATGGAACTTCCTACGAAGTCGTCAACGGGCTGTTTCGGTCGGAACAAGCGGAGCCTCCGACCTTGGCATTTCTTCCGCTGGGAACCGGCAACTCTTTCTTGCGCGACTTCAGCGATCGCGGTGTGGAGTTCGCCATCGAAGCCCTGCTGGCCAAACGTACGCTGCCTTGCGATGTTATTCGCCTCACATACAAAGGCGGCATGCTGCACTACATCAATCTGCTGAGCATGGGATTCTCCGCCGATGTGGCCACGTTGCGAGCTCGGCGTTTCAGCGGCTGGGGAGAGATCGGCTACCAGTCGTCAATTTTCATCAGCCTGGCGCGCTTCCGGCGGCGTCCGTTTCCTCTGCGTGTCGACGGAGCGCCGGAAGTTGACCGCCGTCCGTGTCTGTTCCTGACCTTCAGTAACAGCAAATTCACCGGCGGCACTATGATGATTGCTCCCAAAGCCGAGGTGAATGACGGTCTAATTGAATTCGTGCGATGGGGCCCGATCGGACGCCTGGGCCTGATTCGGAATTTGCCGACTCTCTATGACGGTACTCACATCAACCATCCTCTGGCTGAACGGCGACCAGTGAAGCGCATTGATTTTGAACTCGAGGCGCCGGTCGATGTCATGGTCGATGGCGAGGTGCTGACCTTGCACTGCCAGACACTCGATGTCCTGCCTTCGGCCCTGAACGTCGTGGTATAAAAATATTTCATGCCAAAAGACAACAAGAATCGCGAGGTGAAAGCGCCGGCAACATCGTTGTTTAGAAACAAGATTGTTACGGCGTTACTGATCATTGCCGCTTTTGGCGCTGTCATCTACTTAGGGGTTCGAAAACGCGGCCACCGTCTCGATGCATTCGCACAATGTCTGGCGTCGAAACCGGCGAAAATGTACGGAGCCTATTGGTGTCCGCATTGTGCGGATCAGAAGGCGATGTTTGAGTCGTCCTTCCATTACGTGCCCTATGTAGAGTGTGGTGTGCCGGGTTCTCGCGACGAAGCCCAGGTTTGCAAGGATGCCGGGATCAAACATTTTCCTACCTGGGAGTTCGCGGGTGGAGAGCGTTTGGAGGGGACCCAGTCATTACAGTTTCTCGGCACGAAAACCGGATGCAGCCTTCCGTGATGTCGCGAGCCACGACCGGGCGCCTCATGCTTGCGATCGCCGCGTTGGCGCTTGCAGGCGCCGTGATTTCGTCGGTGTCGCTTTATCACCACTACGGTACATCGGCGACGTCGTATTGCGATATCGGAGAGAACTTCAACTGCGACATTGTGAATCGCAGCACATTCTCGACCGTTGCGGGAGTTCCTGTGGCCTTGATTGGCATTACGGGATATCTGGCCGTGCTGACACTGGCGACTCTGTATCGTAACCATGCCGCATCTTCTGCGATGTTAGGGGTGGGATCGTTGGCGGGCCTCGGCTTCGCACTTTACCTTACCTACATCGAAGGCTTTGTCCTCGCTGCCTGGTGTATTTTGTGCCTGTCGTCTCTGGCGCTGATCTTAAGCATTGCGGTGCTGTCCTCAGTGTTATGGGTGCATACGGTTCGCCAAGCCGACTGATTCTACATGGAAGAAATCCCATCGCCAACATCAGCTGGTGAAGACTCTCTGGACCTGGCGGGAGAGTTGCGCCTGCATGAATTACGGAGCCGGATCTTTCGCAACACGCGCAGATTGCGAGTCTGGGTGCCGCCGGGATATAGCGCGCCCGAAAATCAGTCGCGGCACTACCCCGTGTTGTATCTCAACGACGGCCAGAATCTCTTTGATCCAGCGACCGCATATATCGGAGTGGACTGGCAAGCCGACGAGGCTGCCGATCGCTTGATTCGTGATGGCAAGATTCCACCGCTGATCATCGTGGGCATCGATAACGCACAGAAAGACCGTCCCAAAGAATACCTGCCTTATCGCTCGTTCCATCCGCCGGTCATGCGGCCCCAGGGCAAGCGCTATCCCGAGTTCCTGCTGAACGAAGTGATGCCATTCGTTTATCAGCATTACCGCATCGCGCGCGGCCCGGAAAATACAGGCCTGGGCGGATCGTCACTGGGCGCGATTATTTCTCTTTTCACAGTGATGGATCGTCCGGGAATCTTCGGCCGATTGCTTTTGGAAAGCCCGTCGCTGTTTATCTCCAACCGGCAACTGTTGAAATTGAGTCGTGCTTTTCGCCAATGGCCGGAAAGAGTTTTCGTTGCGGTTGGAACGAGGGAAGCCGGTGAAGAACGCGACCGGCAAACGGTCGATGACGTTCGTCAGTTGGAGCACATTCTGCGCCGCGCCGGTTTACGGGAAGACCGGTTGCGCCTCGTGGTTGACGAGGGCGCCACTCACAATGAAAAAGAATGGGCAAAGAGATTTCCGGAGGCGCTTTCGTTCCTTTTCTCCCTGTCATCCTGAGCGTAGTCGAAGAACCCCTAAAACTTTTACGGACCTTACAGGTTAGGGAACTCGAGAACCTACACCTGATCAGATCATAGGGGGCCTTCGACTCCACCCTTCCATTCGCGAACGAATGGTAGGCTTCCGCTCAGGATGACACTGCTAGGTTTGTTGCGCCTGAGACGAGTTGCGTAGAGTCGTCCGCCAGCAAATCCAGAGCAGGGCCGTCATCGCCACTACCGAGAGTTGAACATGAGTTATTCGTGCGAGCGGACCTATCAAGAACAACGGGTAACAGGAGTACAGGAGTTGCTGAAGCAACGGCGCAGACGGATCGTCGCCATGGGACAGTGCCCAATCACCCAGTAACAGGAAGGCCGGCGCCAGAATTATCAAGTCGTAGACAGTCAAGTGGGGAGATATCAGAACTGTTGCCAATAACAATCCCGAATAGCGCAGGCTCAACGGTGATGTGCTCTTCCACACGCGGACTGTAAACAGAAGAACTGCTAGAGCACAGATCGCATACAGAGCGAATGCGACGCGCGGCCACGGTAGCAGCAGAGACCAGAAGGATCGCAGGGAATGGGTCTGGTACAGTCGAGGTTCGAGCAGCGGCAAGACGTCTTCGACGTGAGTCAGTGCACGCCAGTAGTTGCGCATGATCTCGCTGCCGTAGTGCATCCAGGCGACTGCAAGTTGGAGAGTCGCTGCCATCACAGCGCCAGCGACGACCTTCCATTGCCGAGTGAATACGAAGACGACCGCCGCTGCCAGTCCCAACTGCGGCTTGAAGATAAGCGAACCGATGGCTAGTCCGGCCAGGAGGGGACGATCGTTTTCTATCGCCAGAAACGCCAGCGTGAAGCACAACAGCGCGAGACCGGAAGTCTGCCCCCAGGCGAAAAGATGAAAGAGTCCAGGAAAAGCAATGGCCAGAATCACAACCGTCCAGCGGTAAGCGTGAAGCCTGGGACAGGTCTTCCACACCACGTAACAGCAGAACGCGTAGATCAGAAGATTCAACACCAGCCACGCCGTTAGTGCCCATCCGTAAGACAAGCGGGCGAAGGGCGCGAAGAACAGCGACATCTGCGGCCCGTAGAGAGCAACGTACAAACTGTCCGGCGCGCGAGCGACGAATTCATGCGTCAGCTCGGCTTGCGCTCGCATGTCGTACAGCAAATCGCCACGCCCGCGCAATGCGAGGTTGCCTAGCGTGTAGAAGTGTAAAAAGTCGGTTCCCTTGACCAGACCATTGCGATCGACGAGTCCGGGAGCCGACATGTCGACGGCATAAATCGTCCAGAGACATATCGCTAGCAGCAGTCCATGAATGCGAATGCGTTTGGCAGTAAGCCACGATGCGGACTTCATGGTTCCAACCGTGGCGTGGACTCGTCAGGGTCGATTCGCCATACATGACGGCTGTGGAAGTATTGCAGCAATTCTTCGTTGTCCATCTCGCCCATATCGCGGGCCCAGACAATTTTCGCGTTATCAATGTCTGCGGCGTTGAAGACCCACTCCCGTTCCAGATCATGGTCCGGACTATAACGAACAATTACCAGGTGCTGTCCGGGCAAGTCCTCCAACTGATGCACGATCGCCGCCCGCTCCAGATTGCCACGCGGCCACGCCGACTCGACGGGTGTGTGCGCAGCGATTGCCGTGACTCGCAGCACGATCATGGCAAAACATATCAGCGGGATGGCGCGAACCACGCTGGCCCCCACCGGCTGTCCTCGCCAGTGCCACAGGCGCAAGTGACGCATGCACTGCATCAGCACGAGATACAACAGCCCGGTCACGGCGGCCAAATAGTGCGGCGAAGTCCAGGTTTCCACCAGCATTCCGAGAAAAAGTACGCCGCACGCGATAAGCGGGAAGCGCATGCGCCGGTCGCGAAAAACCCAGGGTAGGGCCAACAGTGGAATGGTGAGGACGGGGCCAAGATAGAAATCCCACAACGAACCGATTTTCCTTCCGGTGTTGTTGAGAAATCCAGTCAAGGTCCGGCTTTCCTCGAAAGTATTGAATTCGCGCTGGTAAAACTGGCGCATAACAGCATGGCGATAGACTAGTTCGGGTCGCGGCGACTGCCATAGGAAATACGGCGCTCGCGAATACGTCCGGCGATTGACCTGGTAGGTCATCGTGAACGGACTTCCGGTTACGCGATCGTAGTAATAGCCAGTGGCCACGGCCGTGATCGCAAGAATCAGGATGACCGGAGCAAACAGCTTTCGGATCGTATTTGAGAAAGGTGGACCTTTGGAACCGAACAGCCACATCGCCAGGCAAATTGCTGTTGCTATTCCAAGCAAGAATCCTTCATAGGGACGGCTATTGGCTAGAATCGACAGTCCCAGAGCCAGCCACACAGCGTCTCGAATCTTCGCCCGATGTTTTAACCTGGGCATTGCGCCCACGACCAACGCGCCTCCCATAGCGACGATCGAAGCGCTCCAGTATCCGTTCATCCAGTAGCTGAGAATGCCGAGTCGTAGCGCAGCCAGCATTCCGCCGAACAGGGCCCATCCGGGAGGCAGCCAGCCTTGCAACATCCAACACAGTGCGGAGCACATAGCCGCTGTGATCAGCAGTTGCCCGATCCACGGATGTCCCAGCCGCTGTCCGAGTGCCAGAACCAGACCTTGCGCCGGAGGATACATCGACATGTACGTCGGGTACTGAATGATATGAAAGCTTTCGAAGTGAGCCGCCATCGGGTGTGGAGGATTGGTAACGCGGCCTTGCGCGAAGGTATCGGACGCCAACAGATAACTGAACTCATCGTGCCAGCGCGGTTCTGGAATTCCGAGAAGAGGAATCAGTGCGACACGTGATCCGAGGACGAACAGACCAACTACAACCACGCTGAGAGTCTTGCGGCCCGCAAGTTTCGAAAACGCTTGTTCGATGGATTGAAAAGAATTGGAGCTTGATAGGGAACTCGAGGAACGAAAGAGAATCAATCCCAATGCCGAGAGCACCAGGAGGAGTTCGATGATCGGGAGCAACGACGGCGCGAGCCACGCCAAGTTCATCGAGCGTCACACCTCGGTGCTGGACCTCCGACTTCGAACCTCAAACTTCAGCCACGGATTCACGCGGATTTTCGCGGATCAGATCAAAGAGTAAAAAAAACCGTGAAAATCTGTGCGAATCTATGGCGAAAGCTCTTGAGTCTCGCGGACGAACGAACCTGAAGTCCGACGGCCGAGGTCCGACGTCCGCTCTTACTTTTCTATCGCCACTTTGTCTGCCGTCAGCTTGTCGAGGATGCCGGCCGCTACGTCAATCGTTTCCTGATCGACGGTGCGATTTTTGGAGATGGCGTCAGCCAGCGGCACGGAGACGATCTTGTTGCCGCGCAGGGCTGCCATGCAGCCAAACTCGCTGCGATGCACCATGTCGATGGCACCTAAGCCGTAGCGCGTCGCCAGCATGCGGTCGAAGGCGCTTGGTGAGCCGCCGCGCTGCACGTGTCCGAGGACGACGGTCCGGGTTTCGAAATTCGTCCGTCGTTCAATCTCACGCGCGAGGATGGCGGCAATTCCACCCAGCCGCGCGTGACCGAATTCGTCCTTGCCCATGTCGACAACAATTGGCGCGCCATGTTTAGGATCCACGTCCGTCGAGAACTTTGCGCCTTCGGCTACCACCACGATGCTGAAATACCGGCCGCGCGCATGCCGCAAGCGGATGGTTTCCGCCACCTTGTCGACATCGAAGGGCATTTCCGGGATGAGAATTACGTCCGCGCCGCCGGCGATGCCGCTATACATGGCGATCCAGCCCGCGTCGCGTCCCATGACTTCCACCACCATCACCCGGTTGTGGGCTTCGGCTGTGGTGTGTACACGGTCGATGGCCTCGGTGGCGATGTTCACCGCCGTATCGAATCCGAAGGTGAAGTCGGTACCGGCCAGGTCGTTGTCGATGGTTTTGGGGACGCCCACCACGTCAACGCCTTTTTCATGCAGCTTCTGGGCCACGGAGAGTGTGTCGTCGCCGCCTATGGCGATCAGGGCATCCACCTTGTGCAGTTTCAGTGTGGCAATACATTTGTCCAATCCGTCTGCTTTCTTCGCGGGATTGGTGCGCGATGTGCGCAGAATGGTGCCGCCGCGCGGCAGAATTCCACCTACACTGGACAGATCCAAAGGCATGGTCTTGTCTTCGACCAGGCCGCGCCAGCCCTCGAGAAAGCCCACAAATTCGTCTTCGTAGTGGAAAGAACCTTTGCGTACCACTGCGCGGATCACCGCATTCAACCCCGGGCAGTCGCCTCCCCCGGTGAGTATGCCAACTTTCATTGCCTGCTCCTCAATGGATACACTTCTTGGGTAAACGCTTACGTCGGATGGTAAAAGATTATCATTAAACTGCGCAAAATGTAGGCGCGAACAGGGACGCTCGCACCCACATCCGAATCTCTCTTGCCGATTGCACCTTGGCCGCGGATTCGCCACAATATCTGCGCAGTCCAAAAACTTCATGCCGAAAATATTTCGTATTCTGATCTGGCTGGCGGTCGCGCTGCTGGGCGCGCTGGCTCTGGCGACTGTCGCACTGCATCGCGGTGAGCAAATCAATGCTATGTGGCTGGTGGTCGCGGCAGTTTGCACTTATGCCGTGGGCTATCGTTTCTACAGCAAATTTATCGCGGCCAAAGTCCTGACCCTGGACGCCCTGCGCGCCACGCCCGCCGAACGCATGGAAAACGGACGCGATTTTGTTCCGACGAATAAATGGGTGGTATTCGGCCACCATTTTGCTGCTATCGCCGGGCCGGGACCTCTGGTCGGTCCAGTCCTGGCGGCACAATTTGGATATCTCCCCGGGACGTTATGGATCCTAGCCGGCGCCGTCTTCGGCGGCTGTGTGCAGGATTTCGTGATTCTGCTCTTCTCGGTGCGGCGCGATGGCAAATCGCTCACCGAGATGGCGCGCGATGAAATTGGACGGCTGGGTGGACTGGTCGCCTACGTCGCGGTGATCAGCATCATTGTGATCTTGCTGGCCGTGTGCGCACTCGTGGTGGTGAATGCGCTCAAGGCCAGTCCGTGGGGAACCTTTACCATTGCGATGACGATTCCCATCGCGCTTCTGATGGGTGTGTACTTGCGCACCTTGCGTCCCGGCAAAGTGCTGGAGACCTCAGCACTCGGCTTCGTGCTGGTGATGTTGGCGATCTGGGGTGGTCAGTGGGTTTCGCAGACTCCATCGGTAGCAAACTGGTTTACGTACTCCGGTCCGGCGCTGGCGATTCTGATCATCATTTATGGATTCGCGGCTTCCGCGCTGCCAGTGTGGCTCCTTCTAGCCCCCCGAGACTATCTGAGCACTTTCGTGAAGCTGGGAACGATCTCCCTGCTTGCGCTGGGAATTATCGCTTTGCGTCCCACGCTGCACATGCCGCCGCTGACTCGCTTTATTGACGGATCTGGCCCCGTGTTCGCCGGAAACGTATTTCCGTTCGCTTTCATAACGATCGCGTGTGGCGCGATCAGCGGCTTTCACGCACTCATCTCAAGCGGTACTACTCCCAAGCTGATTCGTCGCGAGACCGAAGCCCGCATGGTGGGATACGGCGCAATGCTGGCAGAATCCCTGGTCGCGATCATGGCCATGATCGCCGCCTGTGTGTTGCAGCCTGGAATCTATTTCGCGATCAACAGTCCCGCGGGAATCGTCGGACAGGCGCCGGAAGCTGCGGCTGCGACCATCAGCAACTGGGGATTTCCGATTACCGCCGCCGAAATGCATTCACTTGCCCAGTCGGTGGGAGAGCAGACCCTTTACAACCGCACCGGGGGCGCCCCAGCTTTCGCAGTCGGAATGGCCCACATTTTTTCCAACAGCCTGGGCGGACAGGCGCTGATGGCCATCTGGTACCACTTCGCCATCATGTTCGAAGCGCTATTCATTCTCACCGTGCTCGATGCCGGCACCCGCGTCGGCCGCTTCATGATCCAGGACGCCCTCGGACACGTATGGAAGCCACTGGGCCGCACCAGTTGGTATCCGTCAATTCTTGCCACCAGCGCGCTGATCGTGGCGGGCTGGGGATATTTCCTGTGGCAAGGGGTCAAAGATCCCTTAGGAGGGATCAACTCTTTGTGGCCGCTCTTCGGTATCGCCAATCAACTGCTCGCGACCGTCGCCCTGTGCGTGGCCACGACCATCGTCATCAAGATGGGTAAAGCGCGCTACGCAGCGGTGACGATGGGCCCGCTGGTGTGGCTGGTAGCCGTGACATTTACGGCTTCGTGGCACAAGGTGTTCGATCCCAATCCCCGTATTGGGTTTTTATCGCATGCCTCACAATTGTCGGCTGGTACGGCCGCGAATGCTCGATTGATTTTCAACGACCGCCTCGATGCGGTAGTGACCGGTGCTCTGATCGTGATGGTGGCGTTGATCCTGATCGAGTCGGCGGTGGAATGGATAAGGGTCTTCTCGGGACGCAAGCAGCCAAGGGTGAAAGAGTCGCCGTTCGTGCCCACCCAATTCGCAGAGGAGCAAGGATGAAAAATGCTGCAAGCCACGTGGGAACAGCCGCCCTCGGCTGTCCAGTCGAGCAAAGCTCGACTAGTTCGTTGCTTCAAACACCATTCGAGGGACTCAAGTGCTGCGCTCGAATCTTCGTCGCTACTCTTCACGAGATTTTTGACGAGTCGGCCTATGCGCGTTTCCTCGAGCAGAAGCAACTTGTTTCTTCACGGACAGCTTACGCTGCTTTTCGGCAGGAAAACGAAGCGGCAAAGGCCCGCCGTCCCAAGTGCTGCTAAGTTAAGAACGTCGAATGCCAACAGGGAACCGCGAAAAGTGAGATAAACTCTCTGCCATGCGTGTCCTGGGCGTCGATTGCGGCACCGAGTACACAGGTTTCGGCGTGGTCGAACTTGGTGACGACGACACCCTGGCGTGCCTAACTTGCGGAGCGATCAAACTTTCACCGCGTGAGCCCATGGCTCGGCGACTGGCCATCATCTTTGACCGTCTCGGTGCCATCATAGAAGAGCACCGGCCTGACAATGTTGCCATCGAAGATGTTTTTTACGCGGTCAACGTAAAGTCGGCGCTCAAGCTGGGACAGGTGCGCGGAGTAGCGATGCTGGCGGCATCATCCGCCGGTCTGAACGTCTCAGAGTATTCACCGCTCTCGATCAAGTCTGCGGTAGTGGGCTATGGCAGGGCAGAGAAGCCGCAAGTCCAGCACATGGTCACGCGCCTGCTGAATCTGGCAGAGATTCCCGAACCCCCCGATGCTGCGGATGCCCTGGCCATTGCCATCTGCCATCTCCACACATCCGCGACGCTGGTCCGCCAGCGCGCGGTGGGCAGATGAATATCCGGCCGTTTTTTTGGCATAATCTCATCTGCATGAATTTTCCCAGGAATGTGGCCACTCTCCACGAGCGAGGACGCTCGCGCCCACATCTACATCGGGCTTTGTGCTTCTTGCTAGTGATATTCAGTTGGCACTACTCGGCCCGGGCACAGGAAGCTGCAGTCGTCACCTTCACCCTGGATTTTCCCGGCTCCGAGCCTTCGCACTATGCCGTTTCGGTCTCCTCCGATGGGCGTTCCACCTACGATTCCGATGGCAAACTCAGCCCCGACTCGGAAGGCGATCCCTTCCACCTAGACTTTTCCATGTCCAGCGAGACCAGCCGGAGAGTCTTTGAACTGGCCGAAAAGGCGCATTACTTTCAAGGTGAGATCGATTCCAAAAAGAAGAATCTGGCGTCCACCGGGGCGAAAACCCTTACTTACAGGGACTCCTCACGAAACACGAAAGCCACCTACAATTACTCGCCCCTGGTACCCGTTCAGCAGGTGACGGCCCTGTTTCAGAATCTTTCCACCACCCTGGAATTTGGCCGCCGGTTGCAGTATTTCCACCGCTATCAGAAGCTGGCGCTGGACGAGGAACTCAAGCGAATGGAGGCCATTGCCGGCCAGGACGATCTGGAGGAGATGGCGGCAGTTGTGCCCATTTTGAAGCAGATTGCCAGTGACAACTCGGTAATCAATCCCGTCCGGGCGCGAGCCCAGAGGATGATCGAACGGACGGGGCGGGTAAAGCAATGATTCGGTGGGGCCGATTTTCTGCATTCCTTCCAATTTGTTGACAACCAAGGGGTCTGAAAGGTGTTCTAATGTGGTAAGGGCACTCTCGGGAGGTCGCACATGTCGATGCGCCGATTAGCCACGCTGTTCGCAGTTTCCCTCGTTTCCTGCTGGCTGACAGTTTCTTCTTTCGCCGACTCGCAGGCTCGCATCGTCCGTCTCAGCCAGGTTGACGGCGATGTTCAGATCGACCGCAACACCGGACAGGGTTACGAAAAAGCCTTCCTCAACTTGCCCGTCACCCAGGGCACCAAGTTACGCACCGGAGCAGATTCCCGGGCGGAGATCGAATTCGAAGACGGTACTACGCTGCGGCTGACACCCGGCACTGCGGTGGAATTTCCCGAGCTGGCAAGACGCGACTCCGGCGGCCGCTCGTCGAATCTGGAACTCAAGAGTGGAACTGCTTATCTGAACTTCAAGGGCGACAAGCAGGAACAATTCACGCTGAACTTTGGTCAGGAAAAGCTGATGCTGACCAAGCAGGCGCATCTTCGCATCGAGATGAAGGACGCCAACGCCACGGTTGCCGTGTTCAAGGGCGAAGTGGACGTCGATAGTTCTTCAGGCAAGGTCAATGTCGAGAAGAAGCACAGCGCGAGCTTCGATCTGGCTGGAAGCACTCCGTACACTCTTGCCAACAGTCTTGTAGCCGATCCCTACGACGAGTGGGACAAGCAGCAGGACCAGTATCAGCAACGATACAGCGCTTCGAACAGCTTTTCGCCGTACTCCTACGGCACCAGCGATCTGAACTACTACGGCAGTTTTTACAACATGCCCGGCTACGGGATGATGTGGCAGCCTTTCCTGGTCGGGGCTGGCTGGGACCCGTTCATGAACGGCGCCTGGAGCTGGTATCCGGGAGCTGGATATACCTGGGTATCTTCCTATCCCTGGGGCTGGACGCCTTATCGTTACGGTTCCTGGACCTACCTGCCTTCCTACGGATGGTTCTGGCAGCCGGGAAGCACCTGGGCAGGATGGAACACCGTTCCGCGAATCGCCAATGCTCCCGCAAGCTTCAGTGTTCCGAGGCCGCCCGCCGCTCCTGGCCAGACTTTGGCAGTGAACCGGGGTACAGGGCTCGGCCCCGTCCGGGTGATCCAGAACCGGTCGGATCAGAGCTACCAGATCCGCGGAGGTTCGGCGGGCCTGGGAGTCGCGCGAGGAAGTGTTCGCGACCTGGGCAAAGTGTCGCAACAGATCGAGAGAACAGGATCAGGCCGCGGAACTATGCAGGGTCAGCCCTCTGCTTCTGCGATGCGGTTGCCCCCCTCAGCGTCTCGGGGAGTTGCTCCACGCAGCGGTGTTGCGACTCGAAGCGCCGGTCCGGCCGCAGGTTCAGCCGCGTCGTCTGCTCCGCGAATGAGCAGTGGTTCGGGCTCCTCCGGTTCGGGCTCGTCGGGTCCTAGTTCGCACGGTGTTTCGCATCGGTAGTGGGAACGATAGCGGGGGACGATCGAGGTAGGAACGTTCAGAGTTTGAAAATTCCGCGGGGCTTGATAAGCTCCAGGGTCGTTTGGCCATTACTTTACAGGGGGTGGGCAATGCTTAATACGAGGAATTGGGTTCAGCTTGGACTCGTCGTTGCCGCATTCGTCATTTTCTGTCCGCGAAGTTCGGCCCAGACTATTTCGTGTTCTTCGGATGATGGGCATCGGCGCTATTGTCCGGCGGACACGCGTGGCGGAGTACGCATTCTGAAGCAACGCAGCGACTCGCCCTGCAACCAGGGCTATAGCTGGGGATTCGACCGGGGCGGAGTCTGGGTCGACCGCGGCTGCCGGGCCGATTTTGTCGTAGATGCATATCAGAATCAAGGATTCGGCGGTCAGGGTTTTAATGGCGGCGGGGGCACAATTTCGTGTTCGTCCGACGATGGCCATCGCCACTATTGCGCAGCTGATTCACGTGGCCGGGTGCGACTGGCGCAGCAGCGCAGCGAGTCTCCGTGCCGCGAAGGTTATAGCTGGGGCTCTGATGACCGGGGTGTCTGGGTCGATCACGGTTGCCGGGCTGATTTTGCGGTTGGGGGAGGCTGGGATGGTGGTCGGGGCGGTGACTGGAACCGCGATGGCAACGGCTACCAGGGCGGCGGGCGAGACCAATTCGTTTCCTGCTCCTCCGATGACATGCACCGCCACTACTGCCCGGCTGACACCCGACGCGGCAGCGTACAACTCCTGAAACAACGCAGCGACTCCGCCTGCCGGCAGGGCTACAGCTGGGGCTACGACCGCAGCGGCATCTGGGTGGACCACGGCTGCCGGGCCGATTTCCAGGTAGTTCGGTAAGAATCCCGTGACAGGAAAATCTAAAAGGGCGACCTCCGGGTCGCCTTTTTCTTGTCCCCATTCCCGTTATCGATCGTCAAAAGCTGAGGCGATTACCAGAGTCACTTGAGGCCACGAAACCCTCCACGTAGTCTGTAAAGACACTCCCATCCCATCATTCGGAGGATTCATGGCAACACCGGGCCGGGCGCCCCTTCCCAACGCCGCCGCTGCAACCGTTCCGCCTGCACCAGCCCTTTTGCTGGCGATGCTGCAGGTATCGAGCCATGTCAGCGACCTTATTTTCTCTCCCGGAAGCCACCCGCACGTTGAAGTGAGCGGCCAGTTGGTTCCGGTGAAGATTCAGGGCATGGCGGTATTGACCACGTCAGATACGCAACGCATAGCCCACGAATTGATCGGAGACAACAAACAAGCCATTGGGATGCTTCAGACCCAGGGGTCGTGTGACATCTCCTACAGCCTGCCGGGCACGGCGCGTTTTCGCGTGAACATATTCGTCCAGCGCGGCAGCCACGCCATCGTGATGCGGGTGATCCCCAAGACCATTCCCAGCTTTGATGAGTTGAAACTGCCGCAGCGATTGGCTGACATTGTCGACCTGAAGAACGGAATCGTGCTGGTCACCGGACCGACAGGTTCGGGCAAGTCCTCAACGTTGGCCGCGATTCTCGATCGCATCAACGAAACCAAGGCCTACCATATTTTGACCATCGAAGATCCGGTTGAGTTCATGCATCGCCACAAGCGATCCATCGTTCACCAGAGAGAGTTGCACAGCGACACTCCCAGCTTTGCTTTAGCGCTGCGCGCAGCCCTGCGGCAGGCGCCAAAGGTGATCCTGGTGGGTGAAATGCGGGACAAAGAGACCATAGAAATTGCCCTGGAGGCAGCTGAGACCGGACACCTGGTCCTCTCGACTTTGCATACGACCGATGCTTCTAAGACAGTGGAACGAATCATTGGAGCGTTCCCCATGTCAGAGCAGCAAGGCATGCGCAACCGTTTCGCGAAGAGTTTCCGCTTCATCGTTTCGCAACGTCTCCTTCCGCGCAAGGAAGGGAAGGGACGCGTTGCGGCCATTGAGATCCTCAAATCGACCCTTCGCACCCGGGAATACGTGGAGCGAGGGGAAGTCGAAGGCAAGAGTCTGCTCGATGCCATGCGGGACGGAGATACCGAAGGCATGCAGCACTTCGACGGAGAAATTGAGAAACTGGTTCGCGAGGGACTGATCGACTACGACACCGCGATGGCCTACGCTACCAACCCGGGCAACTTGCGGCTGCAACTTTCGGATCTGCTAGGAAAGGCTCCTGAAACGGCGCCTCCGGCACTGCCGCCACCGGCGAAAATCAAGCAGGAAGCTGAGATCGAACTCGTATAGGTAGCGGGCGATTCGCGTCCTCGCCATGCCGGCCTGACTGCGGGCTACTTCACGATGATGCCCGCATAGCCGACCACTCGTTCGCGGTCGCCGGAAATATCTCCCGAAGTGGCGTACCGGATTAGTTCCGTCTCGGTTGCGCCTAGCCGCCGGGCGGCGGCTAGCATAACGACGGTCGGTCCGAATCCGCACATGCTGATATCCTCGTTCATCACCACGTCGAACAGGCCCCGTGCGTCCATTACCAGGATTCGCTCGATGGCTTTCTGATCCTTGATCCGGGTGATGGTGTCATTCTCGTAGTGATTCATGTCGCTCGATGCGATGATCAGCACCGGTTCGCCGACCGCCAGCACCGCGTCTGCGATTGCGATTCCCAAGGGCTCGAGGAGTTCGTAGCGGCTTGTGCCAAGCGCGATGGGAACAAATGTACAGTCCGGACGTCTGCTCTGAATGAACGGAAGTTGCACTTCGGCGCTGTGTTCGGCCCGATGCGCCTCGGCGTCTTCACTGAGCAGCGGAAATCGCCCTTTTAAGTCAGCAGCCAAAGCAGAATCAATTGGTACCTGGCCCAGCGGAGTCTCCCACCTGCCCGTGCTCATGATGGCCAGTGGATGTCCCATGCCGGTATGGTTCGGACACATCAGGATCATGCGTCGAGGAATTGTGAGCCGGGCATAGACCGCGCCCGCGACATGCCCGGAATACATGTAGCCAGCGTGAGGCACGACGCAGCCCAAGGCCGAAATAGTGTCACTCGGAGGGGACAGGTAGGACTGCACCTGGGCTCGAAGATCGTCTGGATCACGCGGATAAAAGCGTCCAGCCACAGCGGGATGGCGTATCGGCGAGGCCATGGTTGTCAGTAATGAATCCCCAAGCTGCAAGGGTTCTCTGTCATCCTGAGCGGAGCACCTGCTTCGCTTCGCGAAGCAGGCGCGTAGTCGAAGGACCCCTATAAGCTGATCGGCAGCCGACGGCCAAACATCCCGGGCGAAGGCGGCGAAAACCTCAAAGAAGGAAACTGTATCGAAACTATAGGGGTCCTTCGACTCCGCGGAAAACGTCGCTGCGCAAAGTTTCCGCTCCGCTCAGGATGACAGTGCGCGAAATAGTGCCGCGCTCTTTTCCAGACTCAAAGCCTCCGCTCGCACCGCGGTTTTCACACCGGCTTTTTCGAATCCCGCGCGCAAGACCTTTGTTTCATATCGCGCTTTCAGATTGTTCCAAAGGGTTTTCCGCTTTTGTCCGAAAGCCAATTTGAGAAAGTTAATAAATTCCGCTTCTGGTACGCCCAGGCGCTCAAGCTTGGGAGCCATCCGGAGCCGCACTACGGTGGAATCGACTTTCGGTGGAGGTGAAAAAGCGTCGGGCCGAAGCGTGAATAATTCTTCCACTCGGGCGTAAAGCTGGGCTGTGGCCGAAAGCAGGCCATAGTCGCTGCGTCCCGGCGCTGCCGCTAACCGTTCCGCGACCTCGCGCTGCACCATGAGCACAATTGTTTCGAAATATTGCCGGAATTCAAAGAGCCGCAAAAGGATGTCTGAAGTAATGAAATACGGCAGATTGCCCACTACGCGCACGGGTACAGGCTGATGATTCATGCCGGGACGTGTGCTTCCCGGCTTGGGACCGAACAGGGTGTGAAAATCGATGGCCAGAACGTCGCCCTCGATAATTTCCACGTTGGGCTCCTGCGAGAAATTCATGCGCAATTGCGCCGCCAACACCCGATCGATCTCAATCGCAATCAACCGGCGCGCCCGCCGGGCGAGCAGGGAAGTCAGCGCGCCCCGCCCGGGGCCGATTTCGAGGACGGTGGCCTCCGAGATATCGCCGAGAGCTTCCACGATGCGCATGGTCGCGGCGGAATCAACCAGAAAGTGCTGGCCCAGTTTGGGTCTGCTGCGAGGCTTTTCCGTCGCCACGATTTTTGCCACGTTCAACCCACTTTCCTGCCGGCAAACCGGCGTTTAAACTGTCGAGTTCGTTCTGCCAGTTGCTCACCCGGCAGAGTATGCTGTAACCAGCACCCTATGATAGCGTGCGCCGGCGTTGCGGGACCGGCGCTTTGTGAGGAGCGGCCTAATGCACATCGTTTTTGCTGCCTCGGAGTGTGTGCCATTTTCCAAAACGGGCGGACTCGCAGACGTGGTAGGTGCTCTGCCGCGGGCTCTGGTGGCCGCCGGACACCAGGTGAGTGTCTATCTCCCCCGCTACCGCGAGACCCTGCTTAAAGACCCGAAGACGGTAGTGAACAGCATCACCATACCTTTCGACGATCAATACCGCTTCTGTTCCGTAGTCAGCGGCGGCGAGCGCGCCGGAGTGAATTTCTATTTTGTAGAGTACCCGCCTTTCTTCGAGCGCGAAGCTCTTTATGGAACCTCGGTCGGCGATTATCCCGATAATGCCGAGCGCTTTGCGTTGTTTTCGCGCGCAGTGCTCGAGGCTTCGAAAATTCTAGGCGTCCCGCAAATTTTCCATTGTCACGACTGGCAGTCTGCACTCATCCCGGTTTTGTTGCGAACCCAATATCTGGAAGACCCAGCCTTCCGCGACGTCGCCACCGTCTTCACCATTCACAACATGGGATATCAGGGCCTGTTTCCGCCCGACACTTTGCCGCTGCTTACGTTGCCATGGGACCTGTTCACAATTTCGAAGATGGAATTCTTCGGCAACGTGAACTTCCTGAAGGGCGCTTTAGTCGTCTCTGATTTCATCACTACGGTCAGCAAGAAGTACAGCCAGGAAATTCAGACCACGGAGTTCGGCTTTGGTCTGGAAGGCGTGCTGCGCACACGTTCTTCGACGGTGACCGGCATTCTGAACGGCGTAGACTACGACGAGTGGAATCCTGAAACCGACCGGTTCATCGTCTCCCATTACTCGCCCCAGGCCTTGGCGGGTAAGCAAAAGTGCAAGGATGATCTGCTGGCAACGTTCGGCATCACCAAGGCAGATTCAACCTTGCCCGTGATTGGCATCGTGTCGCGATTTGCAGCCCAAAAAGGGTTCGACCTCATCACTCAAATCATGGAACGCCTGGCCCGCGAGGAGATAATCATCGTCGCCCTGGGTAGCGGCGATAAAACTTACGAGGAAATGTTCCTCCGCCTCAGCAAACAATTTCCTCAGAAGATTGCTGTCAAGATCGCCTACGACAATGGCGTCGCGCACAAGATTGAAGCCGGCAGCGACATGTTTCTGATGCCGTCCAGGTACGAACCCTGCGGCCTGAACCAGATCTACAGCTTGAAATACGGCACAGTCCCCATCGTTCGCGCCACGGGCGGCCTCGACGACACCATCGAACATTGGGATCCACGTACCAATAGAGGCACGGGCTTCAAATTCACCGACTACAACGGCGAGGCCCTTCTTCTGACCATCAAGGAAGGGCTCAAGGCCTTTCGGGATCAGAGTTCCTGGCAGCAACTGATGCGCAACGGTATGAACAAAGATTTCTCGTGGAATGCATCGGCCAAGGAATATGTACGCGTCTACGAACGCGTACGGCAGATGAGGGGGGCGCCGACTGAAGTTCGCCCGGCCACCGGAAATGCCAGCCTGGCTCTGGTATAGGAACCTCGCGATTCTGACTACGGATGTCTCCGCGGACCCGACCAATTCATGGGCAGCGTACCACCTTCACGAACAAGATCCACTTCGATCATTTCTCCCGGCTTAAGTCTCACCTCGCGTCCTTTCTGCAGCAGGAGAAATGTCGTGCTCGCCGCCAGGCCATACCAACGCGCACTTCCCGCGCTGGTTGCCAACGCCTCTTCCGAGAGGTCGTCGGCCAGCTTTGCCACCGCCGCGGTACCGCCAAGCTGGATAGCCAACCGCTTCTTACTGACTGTGGGATGAACTGTTCCTTCACTATCGGTTTTGGCTGAATTGCTCTCCGTCGACGACAATTCGAATCGTGCAGGTTGTACGGTGCCATCGGGCAGTTTGATGCGATCAAAGATCATGCGCAGTGCTCCGCGGCGCATTGGACGCCGCGCCGGCGTTGTTTCCAGATGTCCTTCCACGAGCGTGCCTGCGGGCAGTACTGGCTTGCCCTGAATCTCAACCGGATTTTCCACCTTCGCCATAAACGAAGAGCCACTCGGAGACTTTGAACTGATTTGCGACAACAGAGAGAGCCGGGCTCTCACTCCTACCGGCTCATCGGCCTGTTGAGGAGTCGTAGCCTGGGCCCACACAACCGCAGCCAGCGCGATGTACGCCACAAACAGACAGCAACGCAGGAGAGTCATCAGAATCCTCTGTCAGAGCAACAATTCGTCAGGAGACTATAAACGATATCCAATCCAAAGGTGGGACAGGATGAATAGAAGGTAAGACCTCCCTCAGTGTCCTCTGTGTCCTCCGTGGTTAAAAGAATCTTTTCGCTTGTCTGAAATCGCCTGCGCACGGGTTGGTAAAATGAAATTGCGGTATCTCCATGGGCACCTTCCAAAGAACGATCTTCCACGTCGATATGGACGCCTTCTTCGTCTCCGTGGAAGAGCTGTTCAATCCCGAGTTCAAGGGGAAGGCCGTGGTTGTCGGGGGACAGCGCGACGAGCGCGGCGTAGTTTCAGCAGCTTCGTACGAAGCTCGCAAGTTCGGCGTGCATTCAGCCATGCCTCTTCGCACCGCTGCCAAGTTGTGCCCGCACGCCATCTTCGTGAACGGACACCCTGACCGCTATCGTGAATGTTCTGAGAAAGTGCACCGGGTTCTGAGTTCGTTTTCGCCACAGGTCGAGATGGCTTCCATTGATGAAGCCTACCTCGATATGACTGGCACCGAGCGGCTGTACGGCCCTCCCCTACGTGCAGCCCACCGCCTCCACCAGAAGATGAAGGAAGAAACCCAGCTCAATTGCTCCATCGGGATCGGCATTTCGCGGCTCATCGCGAAAGTTTCGTCGGCCCGGGCCAAACCCAACGGCGTTCTCTGGATCGTCCCCGGACAGGAGGCAAAGTTTCTTGCCCCGCTGGACGTGCGCGAGATTCCCGGCGTGGGCAAAGTCACCGAGCAAAACCTGCACGGCCTGGGAATCCACAAGGTTGGCGACCTCTCTCGCTTCGATGACACGTTTCTCGAAGAGCGTTTCGGAAAATGGGGCCTGGCCCTGGCGGGCAAAGCGCGTGGAGAAGATGCCGGAGGTTGGTTCGACAGTGAAGTGGGAGCAGACACGGATCCGAAGTCGATCAGCCACGAGCACACCTACAACGAAGACACAGCAAGCACGGAGCAGCTCGAATCGACATTAATGCGGCTGTCAGAGATGGTAGGCCGCCGTTTGCGCGAAGGCGGACTGCACGCGCGCACTCTCCAACTCAAGCTACGCTACAAAGACTTCACAACCATCACGCGCGCTCATAGTTTGAGTTCCCCTACCCAGCTCGACACTGAAATCTTCGAGCAAATCCGGATGCTGTTTCGGAAGAACTGGCGTCCGGGGGCGCAGGTGCGGTTATTGGGTGTGCATGCGTCGTCATTCGAGTCTCAGGCCGGGCAGGGAGACTTGCTGGAAGACGGACGCCGCCAGCGCTGGCAGCAAGCGTTGTCCGCCGCCGATCGCCTGCGCGACAAGTTTGGAGAATCCAGCGTGTCGCTGGCCAGCGGGCTGCGCGGCGGCTTCCGCGAGCGCACCCACGAGAATCCGGCGGGATTGCCGGGGAAGGGTAAGAGGGAAGAGCCGCCCAAAAATCTTTAACCGCAAAGGACGCCAAGGACTCCGCAAAGGTCGCAAAGGAGAAGTGAGAAAGGCGCGAGATTTTCTTTGCGTCCTTTGCGGTTAGCTTTTTCCCGCAAATCTAGTGGGTAGCTGCCAGCAACGATCCCACTCCCGGTCGGTAGCCATAAAAATTTCCCACCGTGTGCAGATGCTCAATGATCTGCTGAGCATATTCTTCCTGAAGCGGTCCGGTGAGAATATTGTGCTGGGCGTTCGGATCCTGGCTCAGGTCAAACAGGAAGCTCTCCGCCGGCGAATCGTAGGTTGTGTACAGGAATCGTCCACGATCTGCTAGCAGGCCATATACTGCCCGCTCGTCGGATGCCATAAAAAGCTCAGTCCTGTGGTAAGGCTTGAGTTCTTCCAGGGTTTCTGCGAACAGCGGTCTGCCAAACACAGGATTCGATCGAATCGGCCGGTGTCCCAACAGATAGTAGAGCGATGGTGTAATGTCGGTGAGCGCAGAGATCTGCTCATCGTCGTGTACCAGCTTGTCGCGCATGCTCACCGGCAGATGCACGATGAGTGGCACGTGCATGACTTCGGGAAAGATGGACAGTGAATGGCTGTAGCGGCCAAATTCGCCAGTGGCGTCTCCATGGTCGGAAGCCACAACGATAATGCTCTCGTCGTACAGCCCGCGAGCTTTCAGATAGCTGAAGAAACCACCCAGGCATGCGTCCACCTGGTGGACTTCATGTGCGACCCGGTCGTGGAAGCCCGGCCGCGCGTGCCAGCCCGGATCGTTTGCCATGGGCATGTCGTTTCTCGCGAACTGGTGCACGTTCATGGGCTGCGCATAGAACAGCACAGGACGGCTCGTATCAGTCCGGGCATCCAGCGTTTTCTCCAGCTGGTCCAGCGTCGAGCAGGCCTCAAACCGGTTCCATAGCTGCTTGTCGCTATCGAGCTTGACCAGGTCGTCGGTCGGGGACAATATCTGCCTTAGCACGGTGTCGTAGCTGACGATCATCTGATAGCCATCCATGTTGGCCAGCTTCTCGAGTCCGTTCGCCCGTGAAAAAGGCTGCATGAAGTGAGAGTGCAGTAGCATGACTCCTGACCAAATAGCCGGTTCCGACAGCGATGTACCCGCATACTGCGTAAACGCCTTGCGCAGCGGAACGCTTTCGCGCGCGAACAGATCCAGGTTGGGAGTGAAGTCTACTTTCGGGTTGTAGGCTCCCAGGTAGTCCGGACGCATGGAGTCGACAATCACAATGAAAATATTCGGACGTTTCCCCGAGGCCGGGACGAGATTGTCCACGAGGTTCACGTCCGTCCTGACCTCGGCGTCCCGGATATTGGTGTATTGCCTCAGTATGCGGCAGAGATCTCCGCAAGGAATTTCACGCGCGTTCCCGAGAATGTGGTGAGCCAACTGGAAAGAGGCGTCCTGCTCGGCGTAAGTTTCCATGGCGCGCGCTACATCGTCGTCGGTCGATCCCAATGCCCGGCCCCAGAAAATGTCGGTGGCCTGCAAAGCTTTGTAGACGGCGCCGGACAGCAGCAGTACCGCCAGGATGGTTGCGGCCGAATATCTTTTGCGACGCGGGCGCAGCGTGTAAACGCAGATGCTCAGGATGATCCAAAAAAATATGGTGAAAGTGCTCTGCTGCACTCCATTCCAATCGCTACCGCCAACGAAGGTTGGCATGCCGATCGCCAGGGCGGAAAGGACAAGGCCAAGGGGCAGGAGCATCGACCGCAGAGCTGTGCTGGAAGGCTGGGCGGACCCACCTTTCCCAACCGACAAGAAAGGCGAGATGAGAGATCCCAGGAACAGCGTCAGCGTCACCGCAAAGAGCGATGCATAGAGATGCGCCCCCCAACCCTCGAAGCTGAGAGCGCTGGCCAGAAAGTGATCGAGAACGGCGCCAATGACCAGCGCAATCGCAATTCCGTTAAGAGCTAGGCGCAAACTGGTTGGACGGGAGGCATGCCGCGTCATCAGGCGGATCAGGTTCAGAACCGAGATCACGATAATGGCGACCAGCACATGCGACAGAAAGCTCCAGGCTGTAATTTCGAGCCTGCCGACGCCGAAATGAAGCGGCACCTGTTCGGCATGACTGTGCACCACGGTTCCGGCGACATAAATCATGGCGACGGCAATCGCCACGAGGATTCCGCTCGAATATTCTAGCAGGGAGATGTCTTTGTGCTCATCCTTTGCGCCTGGCCAATGCTGGCGCAGGTCCCATGCGACGGTCATCACCAGCGGCACCAGCGCAATCAAACTCCATCGGTATGATGCCCAGTTATTCTGCAGGGTCGGCATGATCGGATGGGCCGTAAGGAAAACGCCCGCCAGAGCCAAGGCGCCGAACAAAACGAAGTCGATGCGTGTTTTCTCTTGAACTTGGTTTCCAATCAGGCTCGCGGTCGCGGCGGCGGCCAGAGCGAGCCAATATAGAAAACTGTGATGGTGTGCGAACCATGGCATCCAGGAGTAGGCCGGCTGTTTAATCAGGGAAAAGTAGGTATAGGGTAGGAATGCCAGGGCGCAATAGATCGAGGTGAGGACCAGGTAAATTCCCCAGATCAGCTTCAGGAATGTGGCGGCCCAGCTTCGCACAGCGAAGTCCTCAGTTTCTGGCAGTCAGGCTTTCTCGGAATAAGCATCAATTGTGTATGAAGGGCAGACCGGCAGCAAGGTGTCGGGAGTCCCGCGCCGGATTCCGGGATGACGAAAGTACCCTTTTCTGGCAACTCATCCCCGGTTGAAAATAGCGATTCTGAAGGCCGTCGAGTGTATGGTTGGAGCTAGGAGCCAAGTTTCAGGGACGGAAAGGCTAACCAGGGATGTCAAAATCCGAAACGACAACCGTGCTTCGTACTCCCTCTTTCTCCAGCCGCTTTCTGTTCGCGCTCAATTTCTTCAAGTCTCCTGCCATGCTGGGCTCGCTCATCCCCAGCTCCCGGTTCCTGGTGAGCGATGTTCTGAATCAGGTGGACTGGGACAAGGCGCGGGTAATTGTGGAATACGGCCCTGGCGTCGGAACGATGACTCGGGAGATTCTCAAGCGGATGCGTCCGGATGCCGTTCTGCTGGCGCTTGAATTAAACGAGGAGTTCGTGGCTTTCCTGCACGACGAAATTGTCGACCCCCGGCTGCATTTAATTCACGCCTCCGCGTCGGAGGTCCGCAATGTTCTGGCAAAGCTCGGGTTTCCTAGCGCCGACTACATCATCTCTGGAATCCCTTACACCACCATGCGGATTGCGGTGCGCCGGGAAGTGATGCAGGAGTCGCGCAAGGTACTTCACCGCGATGGCGCCCTGATCTTCTATCAATTTACCAACACTGTGCTGCCTTATTTGAAATCGAGCTTTGGCAGCGTTCGACAAAGCTCCCAATTCCTGAACATACTGCCGGCGCGAATCTTCTACTGCACGCCCTAGAGTGGTCACGTTCGACTCGACCGCGGAATCCC
The DNA here is from genome assembly GCA_963741105.1 of Terriglobia bacterium. Classification (GTDB taxonomy): domain Bacteria; phylum Acidobacteriota; class Terriglobia; order Terriglobales; family Acidobacteriaceae; genus JAIQFF01. Next base: position 32,527 of record CAVUGT010000008.1, on the reverse strand, counting down.
CTCTTGTGTGGCGACCAGCCCAGACCCGCGAGGACGGCTGTCCTCCATCTTTACTATTTTCTAATTGCTTGGGGTTGCGTTGGCGGTGCTGGTCGGCGATCCCGGATTTGCGCCGCTGCCATAGCGAGTAAGCCGCGGGAAGAATGGCGTCACTTCAAACGGCATCTTGTCGCGGGCTGAAGTGATGGCCACGGGCGAAGTCTTAATCAATTCGACATGGTCATCCCAGGGGTTCACCTTCACCCGTCCACCCAGGGGTAGAGCTGGGATCTGGTCCAGCTTGTTCGGGTCGAGGGCAGGGGCCGAAGTCATCAGCGCCGCCATCCGTTCGACACCACCCTTGCTGTCAGTGAGGCTGTTTCCCAAATGCGGGGTCAGCAGCGCTGAAAGCGCCGGACCTCGTTCAGCCAGCTGTCTCAGGAACAAGCCCGCTGTATCGAGCTTCTGCGCGTAAGGTGAATTCTTGAGCAGATCGACGGCCTTCTTGTCGGCCGCGGTTTCCTCTTCCGGGATATGCCTGAATCCCAGATTCTGATAGGTCGATTCGTCGGAGAAGAGCATGCGGTCGTTGAAAGCGTACCGGCTGCCCAGATTGTGTCCCAGAACGATGTGCGCCAGTTCATGTGAAAGCACCATGGCCAGGCTGGCTTCGTCGGGCAGTACGTCGATCAGGCCGCGGCTGACGATGATGGTGTTGCCCACGCTGAAAGTTTCCAGCGGAGAGGTCAGCATCACGCGGGTGCGGACCGGACGTGGCAGTTCGATATTGTTGGTGACTTCGATGTTTGTCACCACGGTCATCAGGATCTTGTCTACTTCGCCCTGAGGAGCCAGCAAGCCGGCATTCTGCAAGCGCTCGACTACGTTATCTTCCGCCTGCTGCTGCCATTCCCGCTGGGCCTGCAGCGGAGAAGCGTCCTGGGCGGTCGGGCTCTCGTCCTTCACGCTCGAGTCCACCAGGACCTGGGTCAGTTCGTCTTCCTTGTTGTTCTTCTTCAGGTCATATCCCCAGATACGGGTTTGCGCCTTGAAGGCCATCTTGTCTTTTGAGCCGGAGCTGAAATCGCCTTCCTCGCTGTAGATGTAGGTTGGAACCCAATAGCCCGGGATCAGATTCAGGCGCCAGCTATCCATGTGGAAGAACTGGGCATTGCGTGGGCGGGGCGCGTAAGTGCCGTTGAGCCGGACGACATTGAAATCCTGGTCTTCTACCCAGATGCGACCCAGGAATCGGCCTTTGCCGGCGTCCTTCTTGGGAGTTACATCGAACACGATGCAACGCACGTCGCCCTGAAACTCGCGGTGGACATACTTGAAATCGTAGTGCTGGCGGTCAAAATCATCGCGGTCGGCGAAGATCATCCACGAGAAGCCAATTGGCTTGTATTGGAACTTGAACAGCTTCGAGACTCCGCCTAGCATGCTTTTCTGAAGACTTGAGTCTCCCGAAAGATAGTCTTCACGATCGACGGAATCGCTCAGATCAAGACGTCCAAAGAAGTAATGATCCTCACGCGGCGCAGGCCCCATCTGCTGATCGAGCTTCAGGTTTTGAAGATAAGTCTCCACCAGCGGTGTGCGAGTCTGCAGAAAAGTGATGAGCGCATGCTCGCGCAGGATGGCCCGGTCGACCACCTGGTCCATGGTGGTCGGGGCAGCCAACGGTGCCGCCGGAGCACTGGGCGCGGGAGTGCTGACGACCGACTGCGGAGCACTCTGAGGAGCTGCTGGGGCCTGGGATGACGGTGCGGTCGTCTGCTGCGCCGTCGCGCTGAACGAGATCAGCAAGGAAGCGGTGATGATCCATTTCCAAGTACGCATGACTCAAATCCTCTCTCTACTGCTCACTAGGCTGCTCAGTACGCCAGCTGGAAAACTACGTGGACAATCGCCGCGGAATCGATCGGCTGATTGAGATGTTGGGCAGGCTTGAATCTCATCTTGTTGGCGGCTGCGATGGCCGCTTCGTCCAGTCCGTGACCCAGACCTCGCACCACGCGATTCACGTGCAGCACCCCGTTCGCCCCGAATGATACTTCCAATAGTACTTCACCCTGTAGCCGAAGGGCCCGAGCTTCCTCAGTGTAAACCGGATTAGGTTTGGAGATAATTTCCACAGGTGTCGTGGCTGGTCCGCTATCTGCTTGCTGTGGACGCGCCGCACCCTGGGTGAACTGCTGCGCATTGAACCCTGTGGCTTGAACCGTGGCTCCGCGTCCATTGCTGCGACCGTCGCCTTGTCCTGCTTGTGCAATCCCGTTGCCGAAGCCTGCGCTCGCAATGGTTCCCTTAATACCTTTGTTGCCGCCTGCTCCGTTGCCGTTTCCCGATCCGGGAGGCAGATCAAATGCGCCCGTGCTCGCAGCAACAAGATGTGCGTTGGGTTTACCTTCTCCCTTAAGACCATCGGGATCGCCAAAGCCGCCGGTCTGTACTTTCTGCACCGGCGCATTGACGGTAGGAGTGGCTGAGCTGCCGAATTCGCCGGTATGCACGATCAATGTCGGCCTCGCTCCGCCGGTAACCTGTTTGACGATCGAAGGCGTGAAGTTGTTGACTTCAATCTTGGGTGGCGCCACGTCTGGCGGCTGAGGACGGGGCGTGCGGATCTCCTTCGGCACCGTTAGCTTGGGCGCATCGAATACCGGAGCCTTAGGCAACAGCTTCGCTTTCAACACCGGGGGCGGAGTCTTTACCTTCAGCGGTTCAGGTCGCAGACTGGGCAGCGGAATCAGTTCCGTGACGTGATACTGCCGGGTGATGTTCAAGCTGTCTGGCCAGATCCAGCCGATATTAACCAGGACAAGCAAAAGAAAGATCAAAAGGCCGTAGCTGGCCGCCAGCGCGCGCCGATCCATCCTGCGCTCGGGCAGAATTCCTAACTGAAAGCCTTCAGACGTAGACATGCCATGAACTCCAGAATTTGAAACCCGAGCCTGGGGAGAAGTGCCGGGGTGGAGGTTCTACGGTACGAGAGAAAGGGGATGGGGTAAACGTGCCCTGCGGGGGTGTCCTTCAGTAACCCTCGTAATGCCCAAAGGAGTACACACTCTGAACTCCGGTATCGTTTCAGGATCAAACGGCAAAACTTCAGGCATTCGACCGGCGCCTTAGGGCGAAAGCATAAAAAACAGGTATCCCCGCCAGTATGGCCAGGCAGCCGAATCCCGAATTGGGATAGTTGTCCCGGAAAGTGAAGTACAACAACACGGCAGAAGCCAGGACAAACAGGACAGGAACGATAGGATATCCCCAGACCCGATAAGGCCGCGCCGCTTGGGGATCGCGCCAGCGAAAGACGAAGACCGTGGTGCCGGCGATCATATAAAACAGCCACTCTGCGAAAATCGCCAGTGAGAAAAACTGCTTGAAACTACCGCCTAAGAGCAGAAGAACGATGGCGAGAATTGCCTGCACCACAATGGCAACTGAAGGCGTACGAAAGCGGGGATGCACCTCGGCCAGCGCGGAAAAGAAATACCGGTCCCGGGCGACCGCATAAGGAACGCGCGCGCCGCTCATCACCGTGCCATTCATTGCCACCAGCATCGAAAGCGCCATGCCGGCCGAGACCAGTCCCGCTCCCAAACTGCCCAGCACCACGGCCATGGCATCCGAGGCAGGCCTCGGTGCGGCAGCAATAGCTCCCGCCGGCAGCACGTACTGCACCGCAGCATTCACCAGCATGTACAGAACACCGACCAGTGCAACACCGAAAATCAATGCTCGAGGAATGTTTCGCTCGGGATTGCTGATTTCTCCCGAGACCATGTTCAGATCATTCCAGCCGTCGTAAGCCCACAATGCAGCGACAAGCGCGGCCATGAACCCAGCGATTCCACCCTTGGCCCCAGTAAAACTGCCAGCAAAGTTCTGCCAGCTCCCGCCGCTGTAGCTGAATCCGATCACTACGATGCTGAGAATGATGGCAACTTTCAGAAATGTGAACACCAGCTGAAAGTCGCCCGCCTTCTTGATCCCGATGTAATTGAGAATCGAGATCAATGTGGCCGCCGAGACCGCCACCAGTTGCCCGTAGGTGACTGGAAAAGGGGACGAAACTAAATTATGGGAAAAGAAACTCAGAGCAGGGAAGTTGCCCAGCACGCGGACGAACCCGGTAGCCAGAGTCGCGATCGAAGCGGGCTTCGCGATGAGAAACCAGGTCCAAGCATAAAGAAATCCAGCCAGAGGACCGTACCCATCCCGGATGTAAACATATTCGCCGCCTGCCTGCGGCTTCATGGCGCCGAGCTCGGCGTAAGTGAGCGCCCCAAAGAACGAAAGCAATCCGCCCACCAGCCAGGCCAGGTAAACCAGCTTTGCCGACCCGGCCGCCTGCATCATCTCGGCCGGAACCAGAAAGATTCCGCTACCGATGATGGTCCCGACCACAATTGCCGTCGCATGGCTGAGACGGAGATCGCGGGCAAGTTCGGTGGGTTTCGCCATTGCAGGAAGGAAGAGTATATACAGAAGAAGTGACAGAGGTTTTCTTTGCGACCTTTGCGGAGTCCTTGGCGTCCTTTGCGGTTAAAGCTCTTTCTGTGCCGCCACCAAACTGACCGAATATCCCACGCCAAACGTGACTACAGTCCCAATCGCCACATACCAGGTCCAGGGCACTTTCGTATCCAGCCAGAGATAAAGCTCAGTCACAAACCCAAACAACATTCCCACCATCGCCCCGGTCTGATTCGCCCGCCTGGTCAGCACTCCGAGCAGAAAGACTCCCAGCAGCGCGCCATAAGCTACTGACGCGATTTGCAGTCCCACCTCGATGACGCGGCCAACTTTGTGCAACGACAACACAGCCAACCCGAAAAGCAAAAGAGCCCAGAACAAAGTTGCAATCCGCGAGAGCCGAATCTTGCGCGGTTCGTCTATTTCGGGATGCCGTTGCAAATAAAAGTCGATGATCGACGTGGAAGAGAGCGAATTGAGCGCGGCGCTCAGATTCGACATCGCCGCCGCCAGAATCGCGGCAATCAGCAGCCCCGAAATCCCGTGTGGCATCTGGCTGACGATGAAGGTGGGAAAGATTCTGTCAGCACGTCCGAAGGTTGCAGAAGGCACATGATAAAAAGCGAACAGCATGACGCCGACAATAAGAAACAAAGCAAACTGGAACAGAATCGCCGCACCGCTGGACAGCAGCGCGGCCACGGACTGCCGTTGGTTCCGGGCTGCCAACAGGCGCTGCACAATCAGTTGATCGGTTCCGTGACTGGCTGTAGTGAGAAAGGCGCCGCCGATCAGTCCCGCCCAAAATGTGTAAGGCTTCCAGAAGTCAGGGGTGAAATCGAACACCCGCAACTTGCCCGCGTCAGCCGCCAGATGATGGATCGCCGGCCAACCTCCAGGCACGAGATGCAAAATCGTAAACAGACCCACCAGCGTTCCACCGACATAGATGACGGTCTGCACCACATCCGTCCAGATAACCGCCGCCAGTCCGCCCTCAAAGGTGTAGACCAGCGTTAGCGCGCAAATGATCGCGATCGACGCGACCTCCCCCGTGCCAAGCGCGATCGCGATTACGATTGAAACCGCGTAAACTCTTACACCCTCGGCCGCCGCGCGTGTGACCAGAAATAGTCCAGCGGTCAACGAACGCAGCTTCTTCCCGAAGCGGCGCTCAATCAACTCATAAGCGGTATACAGATCACCGCGAAAATAGTGGGGTAGCAACACAAAACTGATGATGAAACGCCCGACCACGTATCCCATCACTACCTGAAGAAAAGTCAGGTTGGTGTCATAGGCCAGACCAGGAATACTGATGATGGTGAGCGTGCTGGTTTCCGCCGCGACGATAGAAAGCGCAATCGCCCACCACGGAATATTCCGGTCCGCGAGAAAGTAGTCGCGCAAGGTGCGCTGTTTCTTGCGAAAGCGCAGCCCGAACAAAGTGATCCCGCACAAATACAGCGCGATAATTGCGAGATCGAGTTTGTCGAGAACCATAACGAACCGTGTGGCGCGGGCGCCCTCGCCCGCGAGCCCGTAAAATCGTAGCGCGGCGTCCCGCCGGCTGTGGCAGGGCATCCCTCCGACTTCGCTCAGGGCATCTGCCCTCGCAGAATCATGCCATCCCAGAGTACCGAGCCACAGGAACCAAGGTCACCGAATCTGTCGCCGGGTACCTATCTCGTCAAGCGCGTGGGCTTCACAAATGGCTGGTACTTCGGTGTCAGGAGAGAAACCAAACTCTTATGATAGAACTACGCTCGTGGGGATCTTCCTCGGCATCGACGGTGGCGGCAGCAAGACTTCGTGCCTGATCGGCGACGAAACCTCAGTCCTCGGCACCGGCACTGCTGGCGGAAGCAACGTGGTTCGCGTCGGCGAAGCCCAAGCCCGCGAGTCGTTGGCCAGCGCAATCCGTCAAGCCTGCACGGTCGCCAACCTCCAGCCGTCTCAGATCACCAAGGTCTGTGTTGGCCTCGCCGGCGCCGCCCGATCCGAAGTCAGCCAACCGGTGCGAGCCATGATCTCGGAAATAATCTCTGGCGAAGGAGCTCATCGTTCAATCGATCCAGATGAAATCACCGTCGTCGGAGACATGGTGATCGCCCTCGAAGCCGCATTCGGTGACGGGCCAGGTGTAATTGTGATTGCCGGTACAGGTTCGATCGCCTATGGCCGAAGCCGAGAAGGTCAGATTGCACGCGCCGGTGGGTGGGGCTTTGCCGTTTCTGACGAAGGATCGGGCCACTGGATTGGCCGTACTGCGTTGGCCTCGTCTCTGCGTGCGTGGGATGAAAACCAGACGGAGCATCCAGCCATGCTCGAAGGCCTGATGAAATCGTGGAAGATTGAAACCAGAGAAAAGTTAGTCATGGCTGCGAATGCCACGCCCCCGCCGGATTTCGCCGCACTGTTTCCATCCGTGTTGGCCCTGGCGGATTCCGGCGATCCAATCGCGCGTGATGTTTTGACCGAGGCTGGAACCCAACTGGCTGACCTTGCGGGTATCGTCATGCGGCGTTTGTTTCCAGACTCGGGATCCGTTCCGGTGGCTATGTCCGGAGGTGTCTTCGGTAGTTCCGCGCTGGTGCGCCAGGTTTTTTACAATAGTCTTCGTGCAGAATGCCCGGACGCAGTGCTCAATCCGGGTGTGATTGAGCCGGTTCGCGGAGCGCTGGAGATCGCGCGCAAGGGCGCAGTGAATTAGGTCACGCGATGTTGGCCAGCGCTCGGTTTTGGGAAGAGCGCGACCTTGGTCGCGCCAAAACAGCCATCGAGAAATGTGTCGTAGCTTTAGCGCCTGAGGTCTGCCGTTTGGGCTTCATGCTTTCGCGGCTGGTCATAGCAACGCGCGTGTGGTCTAGAACTCATGTCTTCTGCCAATTCAACCGCGGCCCGCACTGCTCCTGAATCATCGGATACCCGTCTGCATGAATCCGTCCGCAGTGCATCTCTTGAGACGCTAATCGCCGCGGCATCCGATCCCGCACTTACCGAAGACCTGGCTCTGGTTCTGTTGAAGCGAAGCGATCTGGTCACTCAGGTGCTCGATCGTCTCAGCCGGAACACTGTCATCATCAAGAGCCGCAAAGTGAAGTTGGCGCTGGTCGAGCATCCCCGTACTCCACGACACATCTCGGTCCCCATGGTGAGGCACCTGTTTACCTTTGACCTTATGCAGGTGGCGCTCACTCCCGTCGTTCCTGCCGACATCAAAAGGTCCGCCGAGGAGTCCCTGATCAATCGGCTGGAAAGGCTCTCGCCAGGGGAACGGCTCTCGCTGGCGCGCCGTGCATCGGGAAGAATCGCCGCGGCTCTTTTGTCGGATTCCGAGACGCGCGTAATTCATGCTGCTTTGGAAAATTCTCGCCTGACGGAATCGGCGGTCATTAAAACGCTCATGCAGCGAAGTGCGCCTGCGGCATTCGTTCGCGCTGTCTGCCACCATGAGAAGTGGTCGCCACGGCGTGAAGTGCGTATCGCCCTCTTGCGCAATGAAAAGACTCCGCAAAGCCGGGCTCTGGAATTCTCCCGCTCCCTTCCGCCAGGTACAGTCCGCGAGATCCTGCACGGTTCGCATCTACCGGAGGCCACGAAAAAAGGGTTATTAAGGGATGTTGCTGGAAGAAACGGCAATTCTGAAGAATCTGTCTCTTAGCGCGCCGCTTGCGCGGTAGCCACCGTTGCCGGATTGTCCTGCCTTCCGTGTAGTAACTCCACCAGCGCCTGGTACAAGCGGGTTTTCATCGCGTGGCGCTCCCCCGCGCGCGTGATGTAGCGCACATGCACTTCGATACCTGAACTTGTCGGCCGCAGACTGACCGCGGGTGCGGCAGAAACTGGCTGCGCCCGATAGCGGCTCGCGGCCTTCTGCCACTCTTGTTCGGCGGTCGCCACATTGGCTTTGGTCTGTCCTGCGACCATTTTCTGGATGGCATCGATGACTGGATACGGATTCTGACTCGCTGGCACGAGAATTTCCACTTCGTCCCACAGCCACTGTCCGGTAGTCGAGAAGTTAAAGAAATGGCCCTCAATGGCGAAGCTGTTTACGAACGCGACTTTGCGCCCAGTAGGATGTCCACTGTCAGTCCAGTTTCCGGTTTCAAGCAACACGGTTCGCAGCAAGCCGATTTCGGCAACCTCGCCTACCACGCCATCGATCTCCACCCAGTCACCCACGCGCAGCCCGTTCCGCCCCATCAGCAGGAACCAGCCGATGAATCCCATGATGAAGTCTTTGCAGGCAACCGTGAGTCCGGCGCCGGCCAAGCCGATGATCGTGGATAGCTGGTTCGGCATTCCGAACAGAATGATGAGAATCACGCCCAGGCCTAGTGCCTGTACCGCAAAACGTATCACTCCGCGCAAGGTATGCAGACGGGTGCGCTCCACCGCCAGTCCAACGAAGAAATGATCCACCAGCCGATTGCCCAGATACACCGCAAACACCACCAGCAAAATCAGCATCGCGGACTGGAGTATGTCGTGCAGCACCGCACTCTGGCGGATTTTGACGACATCAATCCAGCTGCTGTAAGCGGTGGCCAGATCATCCTGGTCCTGAATGCGCTTGTCGAAATCGCTGAGATCTTTCTGATCGACGGCAATCTGATGCAGGGAAGTGATGGCCCGGGCCGTGCTGCTTGAGGAAGACGAACTGGAACCGTCGCCCGAAGTAGCGGCGATCCCGCTCTTGGCCTGTTCCGCGATCGCTGCCTTGTTGGAGACCTCCATGGCGACCTGTGATTCCAGGCCCTGGTGGCTGTCCCTGAGCTTGGCTGAGGCCTGCTTGGCCTCGTTCAGCGCCTGCTGTAGCTGAGTGCTTTTGCCGCGCAGCGTATTCCACGCCGCGAACTGGGCAAGCGCCGAGGTCGAACCCGCCTGGGTGTTGCTATTGGTGTTGCTGGTGTTGAGAGTGGTAGTCTGAGGATTGCTGGTCTCGTACTCTTTCTGCGTCGCTTCGTGCCGGTTAAACTGGCGCTGAATTCTACTGAGACGGTCGGCTCCCGAGCGTACCAGGTCTCCCTTTACATCTTCCATTTCATCCTGATCGAGTTCCAGTTGCGCCTTGGTCAAATCAATCTGTTGCTGAAGCGTGTCGCGGGTGTGCTCATCTTTCGCGCTTGCCAGCTGCTTCTGCAGTTGGTCGATCCTCGCCTGGTCGGCCGTAACTGAGGCCTGGCCTTGATCGGCTTTGGCAAATAGCTTCTTACTCTCAGGTGTCGCCGGAGCCGGATGCTCAGTGGCCTGGCGCATTTCATAGCTGAAGGCGACGTCCACCGAATGGTCTGCCAGCTTTAATGCCTGCCGCGAATATCGTTGCTCGTCCCAATCCGAGGCGAGAGCGGCCACGGCACGCGCCGTTTTCAGCGGTTGCTCATCTACGATCGGAGGTCTTCGCCCAATTGACAATGTAGATTCTGACTGCGCCGATTGGCGAGTCAGTATCAGACCTACGGCGGCCGCAATTACCAGAGCCAGAAGCCCCAGAGTTACGATCCATTGATGAGCTTTCATCCACATAATTCTGTCGCGAAGAAGATTTCGACCTGATGAATTATACGACCCGGAGGTCTGGAGCGAATCTAATCAGTAGAGCATCCGGCTGCCCCGACGCTGGAGCACCGCCGTAACCTGTCTCATTGATTGCGATCCCGTTACAATCCGGCGGATGGGCGACTACTTGCGGACGATATGGGCGCAGGACTGGCGCCCCACCTCGCGCTACAGCGTCGCCGCCTGGCTCATCTTCTATATCGGATTTCTGGTCTACGCCTTTGGCCAGCATGGCGGGTTTCTCTTTATTGATCTCGCGAATCTGATAGTCCACGAAGGCGGGCACTTGCTCTTTGGCTGGTTTGGCCCGACTCTGGGACTTTGGGGAGGCACCATTCTGCAATGGCTCGTGCCGTTGCTGCTGGCGAGCTACTTCTTCAGCCAGAGGCAGACGACCTCTTTCGCTTTCTGCTCATTCTTCTTCTTCGAAAACTGGCTCTACACCGCGACCTACATGGCTGACGCCCGCGCTATGCTTCTGCCGCTGGTCACCGCCGGGGATTCCGACTACATCGAACACGACTGGCACACCATTTTTTCCAGCCTGGGCGTTCTGCAGTTCGACACTAAAATCGCGGCGGTCATAAATTTTCTGGGCTGGATGGGAATGCTGGGAACGGTCGCGTGGCTGGTATGGCGAAGTCTGAAGGATTCATCTGCAGAGCGATCCCAGACCAACGTTCCGGCTATCTAAAGTATAAGTGTCCTCACCCAGAGGGCGTCATCCTGAGCTTGCGAAGGATCTGGCGCGTAGTTCCACCAAAGTGCATTTCCCCTTCACGCCGGATGCTCAGCATGACGCGGAAATTAAGACATGAGTCGCGCCGGTTATTGCACCGGCGCATCCTGCTTCCGGAAATGATCCAGAATTGCCTCTGCCTGTGATCGCGTGACCACCGACGAAAGCGCCGCCGAATCTGCCTGTTTGATCGCCTGCACGCTGCCAAAATGCTGCAGCAAGCGCCGAGTCGTACTCTCGCCCACTCCCGGGATCTCTCGTAGTTCGGTGGAACGGTCACGCATCTGTCGCCGCTTGCGATGGAAGGTCACTGCGAAGCGATGGGCCTCGTCACGGATCAACTGCACCAGGTGCAAAACCGGCGAGTGATGATCCAGCGCGACCGGTTCACTCTCCTGTCCGTAGACATAGATAATTTCCTCACGCTTGGCGATCGCAGCCAGAGGCTGGTTAATAATTTCGAGGCCTTCCAGTGCTTCGGCAGCAGCGTGTAACTGCCCCAGACCGCCGTCGATCAGCACCAGGCTGGGCATCTTCCTGTTCTCTTCCTGAATACGCTTGTAGCGGCGGGTAACCACCTCGCGCATGGAGGCAAAATCGTCCACCCCAATCACGTCGCGGATGATGAACTTGCGGTAATCAGACTTTTTCATCTGGCCGTCTTCCCACACCACCATCGACGCCACGGTCTCCGCTCCCTGGATGTGAGAAATGTCGAAACACTCGATCCGTTTCGGACGTTCGGGCAGCCCAAGCGCATCCTGCAAAGCCTCCTGAATTGCTTTCGCATTTGGTTTCATGACCCGGAAACGCTGGTCATACGATTGCTTGGCATTGTTCCCGGCCAAGTCAAGAAGTGCCCGCTTGTCCCCGCGCTGTGGCACCAGGATGTTGATCCGTACGGGACGAGCACCCTCACCTGCCACCTGCTCGGAGAGCAGGTCTTCTAAAGCTTCACGGTCTTCAAAATCGACAGGCGCGTAAACATTCCGCGGAACATAAGGCTGTCCGATATACAGCTGATTGAGAAAAGCAGAAAAGAATTTGCCGGGAAGAAATGTCTCATGCGTTGGTGTTTGATTTGCCAAGCCGGCCTCGCCTGGGTCCGGTTCAAACTCCGGCAGGTCTTCCCAGAAAAATTCCCGCCGGTCGAGCACTCTTCCGCCGCGCATGTGAAACAAGTTCACCGCCAGCGTGCCGTTTTCGTAGTGGTAGCCGAATACGTCGGCGTCATCGCCTTCAACCGCGGCGATGCGCTGCTTCTCCTGCAACTGATCCACCGTCGAAATAAGATCGCGGTACTTGGCCGCGCGCTCGAATTCTTCAGCGTCAGCGGAGGCTTCCATACGCTGGCGCAACGAACGCAACAGGTCAGTAGGACGGCCTTCGAGAAACAGTTTCACATCGCGTACTGCTTCCTGATAAATCTCTGGCGTGGTCAGTCCCTCTACACAGGGCCCGAGGCAGCGTTTGATGTAGTACTGCAGACACGGCCGCGGATGGTACCGGGTCAGATCCACTTTGCACGACGGAACCATGAAGTGCCGATGGATCAAATCCACGATGCGATAGGCCAGGTTCGCCGGAAAATACGGTCCGTAATATGAGCTGCCATCCTTGCGCAACCGCCGCGTGACGTACACCCGCGGAAAGCGTTCTCCTAAAGTTAGTTTGACGTAGGGATAGGTCTTGTCATCGCGCAGCAGAATATTGAAGCGTGGCTTCTTTTGCTTGATCAGGTGATTCTCAAGCGCCAGCGCCTCCTTATTGTTGGCAACAACTATGTAGTCAACGTCGACCGCCTCCCGAACCAGGGAATCGGTCTTGGCGTCTTCCCACCTGCCTTCGCGGAAGTAGGAAGAAACCCGGCTGCGCAGGTTCTTGGCCTTGCCCACATAAATGACTTCGCCTTCGGCATTCTTGTAGAGATACACGCCTGCGGAAGCTGGCAAGCTACGAATTTTCGCCGGAAGATCCATCTGCTTTATTCATTTTAGATGATCGTCAGTTTGGATCAGACCTCGAGCGAGTGAAAAGCCGGCCACGGATCTACACGGATTTCACGCGGATCAATCCGTCGAATTGGTTCATCCATGAATATCCGTCTGGATCCGTGGCCGCCCTTCAGTTATGGGTCACTGCACAAATCTGCACCATATAAAATTTCCTCGGTTCATATCGCCTTTGCACGAAAGTTGCTGTCCAGCCGCGCTGCTTGGCGCCTCCGTAAATACATAAGTCATTGCCACACAATAAGTTAGCTGCAGCCTTCGCCTGTGACCCTGTTGGCATCTTCCGTGCTCTTGTACAATGCGAACGCGAATGGAAGCCCTACTTGGCTGACCGCGTGATCAGATTTTGGAATCAAAGAAGTTCAGTTGTGCTGAGATGAGTGAGGAAGGAGCCCTCCTACAATGAATCGCACTTCGTTAATCGTTCTACTGGCGACAAGCATGGCGGCTACGGTCGGATGCGCCAGCAAGAACTACGTCCGCCAAGAGACCACGCCGCTGATCAACAAGACCAACGAGCTTGATGATCTAACTGCCAAAAACACCAACGCTATTAAAGATGTCGATGCGCGCGCACAAGCCGGCATTCAAGAGGTAACCGCCAAGGCTGCCGCTGTCGATCAGAAAGCGCAAGCCGCGGCCGACCAGGCCGGACAGGCCCAGACCCAGGCCGACAACGCCGTTCATCGCGTCGATTCGCTGCAGAACGCAGTGGCGAACCTGGATAACTACAAGGTCGTCACCGAGACCGCTGTGCATTTCGGTTTCGACAAAGACAACCTCACCAAGGATGCGCAGGAAGAACTCGACAAGCTGGCCACCGACGTCACCACCGCCAAGGGCTATATCGTGACCGTCGAAGGTGGCACCGACTCAGTGGGCAACGCTGACTACAACTACAGCCTCAGCGAGCGGCGCGCCAACTCTGTCATTCAGTACCTGGCGTCGAAGCACAGCATCCCACCCCATAAGATCTACTTGATCGGACTGGGTAAGGACAAGCCGGTGGATTCGAACAAGACCCGCGACGGACGCGCCAAGAACCGCCGTGTGGATGTCCGCCTCATGACTAACTCAGTGGATGGCGCGACTCCGGCGCAGCAGCCTGCGCCTGCTCCCACCACTCCGCCGTCCATGTAAGGTTCCTCTTACGAGGATTTCTTTCACTCCCCGCTGCTCCACGTAATCCGTGGAGCAGCTTTTTTTATGTCAGGCGTCGAGTGTCGGACTTCAGACCTCGGAATCGTCCTTGGTCTTCGGTCTTCGGTCGTTGGCCACTACTGCAATGGATTCGCCGACGACCAAAGACGAGGTCCGAAGTCCGATGCCTGACGCCCGGTGTCCGCGTTACAATAGATCGATGTTGCGATGGTTTTATTTGCTCGCATTGTGCGCCTGTCTCGGCGTTTCGTGCCCCGCCCAAAGTCAGGAGGGCGAACGGGATTCGAATCAGAATCAGGCGCCTCCGCGCTCCGAGCGCAGCAAGGAAGCCGGCGAGAGTTCCAGCCGCGACACCAGAATCGATCTGAGTCCGCCTGCCAACGACTCCAAGGAACATCCTCACAGCACCATCCCTGAGGACGAAGGCGGAGACAACTCATCCGCAGATGTACAGGAGTTTCATCCCTTCGATCCCCATCGCGCTGCCAAGGATATTGAAGTCGGTGATTTTTACTTCAAGAAGAAGAATTACGGCGCGGCGCTGGAACGCTACCGCGAGGCGCTCTTTTACAAGCCCAACGATGCTCTCGCCAATTTCCGAATGGCCCAGGCTTTCGACAAGCTCGCCCGAGTCGATGAGGCCATCGAACACTACGAAGAGTATTTGAAAATCCTGCCCACTGGACCGCAGGCCGAAGAGGCGAAAAAAGCTCTCGAGAAACTCAAGGCAATTTCAGAAAAGAACCAGGCCCAGCAGTAGCCATCCCTAACTCGCCGCGCTGTCATCCTCCGCGCAGTCGAAGAGCCTGCTCCGAGCGAAGTCGAGGGGACCCCTATAGCATTTACAGCAGCGCTCAGTTGGCGGATTTCGCTTTGCTGCGGCCAAGCATCCGCTCTACTTCTCCACACGAATGAAATCCCCGCTGGAAGCGTTCACTGCCACTTTCAACTTGTAGTCGTCCCGGCCATTGCCGTAAATGACGTGCCAGATCAGTTCATTCGTCGCCTGACTCCAGTCGAGCATATAAACAATCGGAGTGTCCGGAGACTTGGCGAGAAGCTTATCGCCGCCATGTTTTTGCGCTACTTCAAGCGCTTTGTCCGAATCCACCTTGAGGAATGCCACGTCAAAGATCAGCGTGGAAGTGTTGGTGGGGCTATAGGTATCTTCCGTACCGGGATTGATGCCGCGGTCAGAAGAAACTTCTCCAGACCAGGTGTAAGCTTTCACTCCACGCTGCGCGGGGGATCCAAAAGAGGCGCGCCACACCCCGGACTTTCCGTCCTTGCCCTTGGAATCGTCAGTGATCATCGATTCAAGGCGGTAGGGCTGCGCGTCCCGCGCCCAACCGCGGGCTGCGATGTAAATCTTCTGGAAGGCGGCCCGTCCGGTGAGAAATTCCGCTGGCTTGGGCTGAGGTTTCTCCACCTGCGCGGGCTTCGTCGGCTCCGACGAGCACGCGGTCATCATCATCAAACCAATTATCAAACCGATCAGCCCCATCAGCAGCGCAGGCGTTGCCATCAGCAACTTCTTCATAGCCACCTTCCCCTGGTCCGTATGAAATTTTGCAACCGGAAAAGCCGGGGCCTATTCTACTAGAGAGAGCAATCCGAGGGACCATGGATTCGTATCTGCAACGTTTGCACCAGGCAGTCGCCTCCGCCACCCAGGGCATCTGTGACAAAGACTTGGAGCGCCGGACCGACGGAAAGTGGAGCGCGGCCGAAGTGCTCGAACATCTTTATCTCACCTATACGGGAACATCGAAGGCCTTCGAACGCTGCCTGCAAGCAGGGAAGCCCTTGGCCAGTAGTCCCACTCTCAAGAATAGGGTGGCGGCCATCCTGGTCACCGAGTTCGGCTATTTTCCCGAAGGACGGAAGTCGCCCGATCATGCCTGTCCCAAAGGAATCTCTCCGGAAAAAGTGGTTGCCGATATCTGTCCCCAGATCGCCGCCATGGACAAGATCATCGCGCAATGTGAAGAACGCTTTGGCTCGGGGAAAAAAGTGCTGGACCACCCCGTGCTGGGACCGCTCACGGCCAGCCAGTGGCGAAAGTTTCACTGGATCCACGGCCGGCACCACGTAAAGCAGATCCTGGAGCGAAGAAGCTCCTGAACCGTGGCCAACAGTCTCTACCCAACGAGGGCCTCATGCTGAGCTTGCGAAGCATCTCGCGCGGAGGGGATACGCACTCCGGCCAGCAGTGTGACGATTCACGCCAGATCCTTCGGCACCACTAAGAGTCCCTCAGGATGACCCACAATAGTTGAGCAGATCTCCTCCAATAAAAAAGCCTCCGGCGTGAACCGGAGGCTTTCATGAATACGAATATTCAGCTACTGGCGCATCTTGGCCGGCACTCCAGCCTTGCGTGCCTGTTCCTTCATGTCGTCCAGTGCTTTCTTAGCATCGTCCAGGGCCTTTTGCTTCTGGGCGAGCTGCTGTTTGTACTGGGCGTCTTCTTTGTCCCACGTACCTGAGCCGCGGAGCCGGTTGCCTGCGTCGGCATAGAATGCGGCGGCGCGCAGGCGATACTCGCGCTGGGTCACATCCAGCTCCCGCGACATCAGATCGATCTTGCCCTGTTGATCTGAAATCTTCATCTTCCAATCGTCATTGGTTTTTTGCGCATCGGCGCCGTCTGTCTTTTTGGCGGCTTCCGGCGCTTGCGATTCAGCAGTAGCAGCTTCCGCCGGGGGTGCGGCGTTCGCGGCTGGCGCCGGATTGGCGTCTTCCGTGGCTGGAGTGTCCGAGGTTTGACCGACGATGCTGATCTTGTCGGACGTTGGCAAATTGTCGTTGTCGTACTTCTTTGCCGACGCCGGCTTTTCTTCCTTGCGGACGCTTCGGGCATAGTCGCCCAGTGGCTGCGATTGCGCGCCCGCCAGCGAGGCCAGCACGCCCGTGAGAATGACTTCGGCCAGAAAAACATATCCCATGCGCTTCATAAGTTAGCTCCGTCTTTTTCCGTCCCGCTGCCCGATCGAACTGAAGCAGCATCGACGCAATCAATTCAAGCTTTCGAACCTGCACTCGCAGCCCTTGCGCCTGCGAGAAATCCGCCAATCGTACAATCCAGATGTGCTGCCTCGGCGGCGATGTCGGCCGCCAACTGCCGGGCCAATTCCTGGTCGCGGCTGGCCGCAAGCTGCTGCGCGTATCCCGAGATCGTGGTCAGTGAGTTACGCAGCCCCAATGCCATTTCGGCGGACATCTCGCCGTGCAACTCCTGTTCGCGGCGAATCTCGGTCATTTCGGTGCGATCATTGATCAGGCAAGCGGCGCCCAGGACTTCGCCATCCGGCGCAGGTACTGAACTCACGGTAATGTCCAGCGTGCGTGGATCGCCCGCGGGAGTGCGATAGCTGACTTCCATCCTCTGAAACCGCGTTTTTCCCCGCAGACCGGCGTCGACCGCTTTGGTCAGATCCGGCGAGGCGCCGGCAGACGCTGAAAGCAATTCGGCGTCGCGAAATATTTCAGGTGCGCTCATTCCAGTGGGTGAAGCAAAACCTAGTATCTGTTTTGCAGATGCGTTGGCCTGCCGTACCAATCCATTCGGCGTGAAGAAAAGAACTCCCGACGAAAGATTCGAGAGCACGGCGGCGCTGACATTTTCTGAGGTCTTGGCGCGGCGACGTTCCAGCAATCGCAAACTTTGCAATTCGTGCTTCTGCTGTTTCAGTTGCTGGATGACCGCGTGATACATGTGCAACGGAAAACTCTCAGGCACGGGGGACGTATTCGCAAACGATGCTTCTTCGCTGATGCTGCGGCGCATACGGCGCATCATCAGCATGCCCATAACAAAGGCGAAACCGGCGGCTACGAACACCAGTGCCATGCGCAGAACAATGGGATTGGTCGCCAGCCTCATAGTAACCCCCAATACCAGTGCAGAAAGCTATTGCCATAGAACAATGCCACCATGGCCATGCCGCCGAGGAACACCCCGAAAGGCATCTGATGACGGCGCAACGCAATCGCGGCTGATTCCCATGCCCGCCGCCGCGCCTCCCCTGCGGATTCATGATTACGTTTCATGCGACGCCGTGTGCGCTTGATCCAAACCGCTAAAACCGTCGACACGCCAAAGAACGATCCCGCGATCGAAGCGGAGAACAAGGTGAAGATGGTCAGCTTGGCGCCGAGAAATGCGCCGATCATCGCCATCAGTTTCACGTCGCCAAATCCCATGCCTTCCACGCCCCGAGCCCGCAGATAGATAGCTCCCGCGCCGTAGATGAAAGAAGCGCCGACAACGGCACCGAGCACCGAATCCACCAGCGACAGCAGATGCCACGAAACATCGGAACTCACCGGCAGAGACATCAGGCCGGGCAAAAGCGTTGAAGCCAGATCATTGACCGGCACCACCAGGCTGAAGGCCAATCCGAGCGCCAGCCCGGGCAGAGTCATCTTGTCGGGCAGGAGCTGAGTTTCGGCGTCGGTAAAGATCAGCCCTAGAACCAGGAATCCGAAGGCGCAATATTTGACGGTGGCCAGGCTGGCGCCGAAGTGCGCGTAACAAATAAGAAAGACTGCTCCAGTCAGGAGTTCCACGATCAGGTAGCGCACGGAAATGTAGGTTTTGCAGTTGCGGCAGCGGCCACGCAGAATCAGCCAGCTCAGTACCGGAATGTTGTCGTAGGCGGCGATCAGCTTTCCGCAACCGGGGCAGCCCGACCGCGGCTTGACCACGGATAAGTCCCGCGGCAAGCGGTAGATACACACGTTCAGGAAGCTGCCGAAAGCCAGCCCCAGAACGAAAATCGCCGATGCCAGAACAGGGTCCACCCTAATGGTTATCCTTTGCGCAAAATCCTTCGGATTACACTGATTATACGGCGATAATCCAGCCCCGCCTGAGTACGAAGGTCACTGTCCGGGTAGCGCCGGTGCAAACATAGGGCGGCGCCCTCGGCCCGCGCCACACCCGCCAATTCCATTACAATCAACACGAAATGCTTTTCCCCTTCCTCGATCTGAAAGCCGAATACGCCACCATGAAGCAGGACATCCGGGCGGCCGTCGACAAAGTCCTGGAAAGCCAGCTATTCATCATGGGGCCCGAGGTAAAGCAACTGGAGGCCGAAGTAGCGGCTTTCATAGGTTCCCGCTTCGCGCTCGCGTGCGCTTCGGGATCGGATGCCATCCTGCTGTCCCTCATGGCGCTGGGTGTCGACTCTGGCGACGAAGTCATCACCCCGCCGTTTACGGGCGAAATTTCCTGGTCTCCGTTGCTTCAGCGTCACTGCCTTTTCTATCCTGCTCTTGCATCCTTCTGCGCGCTTGCAGTTTTTCGAGTCTCGCCTCCAAGTTATAGCGGTGGCGCCGGTTGCTAGTCTTGTACTGCTGAGTTCTGTCCAGCATTTCCTTCGCTGGGGTGGCGGCCAGATCGCGCTCGGCGGCTCTCTTGTTCGTTTCCTCTTGCGTAGCCCGGACTCTTAGCGTCGTCAACTTCCCAGTTTCCTTCTCCAGGCGAAATCACAGAGCCCATGTCATGTCCGACTGGCTCTCCAAAAAGATCGTACTTCCTGCTTGAACGCATTGGCACCTTCTCCTGGCGGTCGATTGACAAGCTGACTATCGCGCTATGTTCAACGTGATCGAAAGAGGTTAGAACAAGTGTCGCGTCGAGCATTGAGCCGTGACATAGGTCGAATGGCATGGGCCTTCCGGTGGCCAAAAGCAAGCCCGCCAAAGGTTGCTGTGTTATCGCCCCGTTGCCCAGCAGCAGGTGGTTCAAAACGATCTCGCGATCATACTCAGGCCCATTTCCGTTTGGAAAGCAGTAGTACTCCACTCTCTCGGCCTCCCTAGGATCGGCCAGCCAGGTAAAAAACGAGTCCTCCCACGGCAAGCGTAACTCGAGTTCGCGGCAATAAATCGTTCTCGAGGTGCGATTACTTATGATGACGTCGAAAGTGTAGCCAGTAAGACCTGTCGGTAAGTCAAAGATCCTCGACACACACTCTCCGCCGACCTGCTCAATTTCGATTTCCGCCTCTTGCTCTTCTTCCTCCGCCACCGAAAGGTCCACCGGGATTCCGGCGTCGACAAGATCCCTGAGCGATATGCCAAGTCGATCGTAGCTCTTTGTGTTTTGCATGAATTTCTCCTCCGTTCTTTAAATGAAGTGCGTTGTTCTATGTACATACATGCATTGCCTAATTTATCCTTCCTTCGGTATTTCGATCGCTACAGTGATGGCATCTGGGGATGCCATCTTGAACCGCAAGTACGCGATAAGCCCGAGCGACAAGGTGGATTTTCTCACGCACTGAGGCCGTGAGTACGACTTTGTAACCCTTAACAACTCGCTGGCCGTAAATTCCTAAAGCACGGAGGAGCAATCCCGCCATCTTGTCGGTCAGCCGGCGATCTTCGTGCCGCCCTTCCAGCAATTTGTTCGCACACTGTCCCAGTTCCCTAATAAAAAAGTGTTCTGTATTCGCCCTGTGACAGAAAAACAGCGCAGCTTCTGCAACGACGCAACGGTCGTCGGAAAACCGAGTGCCTTCCGTCTCTCGACTCTGTTGCAGCAAGGAGCTCAGCACGGATTTCCGTATATCCGGACAATCGCAAATGGGTGCCAGCCAAGCGCGGACTTCCTCTCGCATCGCTGGAACAAAGATTCGGGTATCAAGTTCCGCATCGCATACACGTTTGTGGTTGACCATGCGGAAGCGAAGTAATTTCGATTGAAAGTCGTTGGCAATTTCTCTCTCGTTTGCATCCGTGAGCGTCGGTAGCGGCTCCTGCGTTGGCGGAAGGCTGACCCGCATGCCGGTTGCGTCCGCAAATTCGGGAACGGCGGCGAAGGCCTTGGCTCCGTACGCATGAATTTCACGTTTACCGCGTGCGACCGCGAAATGTCGGTCATTGGCAGCCAACAATACTTGAGTCACACGCCGCCCGAGCGCGCGCTGGTTGACCAGCAGCGTAGGATCTAGATCTTTGGGTAGAGTACCAAGAGCCGCGGTGTCGACTTCACTCAGCAAAATAGGGCGGCGGCAGAGGCATCCCATAAGTCGCAACAAAAGGGTTGCTTCGTTGTCTGGGCCCAGCAAGAAGAGCAAAGGCGCAACAGGGAAGCAGTCCGCGAACCAGCTCGCCAGCGCGAAGGCAACGACCAGCGCCGCCACTTCCGGCGGCAGATTGGCGTAACGGCCCAGAAACTTGAGCATCGAAGAAGTTAGTTGTCCCGCCGTTCCGAACGACTTGCTACAGCCTGGAAAACGAACCGCACGAGAAAGACCCGCTGCGACTGGAGCAGCCGTATACGTGCAACTGCTACGGCTTATGGTCGGCTTGGTCGCGGCTCTGTGCCCGTCCCACGTATGCAGGCAAAGTTGATTTGTGTGACTCTGGTCGAGGATCGCTTCGATCATCAGATTAGGCAGAACCACACCGAAAGTTTGACTCCGTGAAAGTTCTTGGGCTTGGGCTGAGTTGGGCACGGTTCCTCCTAATAGAATCTTGGTACCGCGAAACGACATTGAAATTTACCCGAAACGGCAAAAGGCCCGACCGGAGTCGGGCCTTTCACACCTCTGCGCATGATTATGATACTTCAAAAACCTATCATAAAACGTTAAAAAGTGAAAAGAATGGCTAATTTCTCACTATTTTTTCAAATTGGCCGCTCTTTTGTTCTCCGTTCTCAACCGCGATTGAAATCCGCCAAGTACATCACCGCGTACTTCAGATAATCCATAGCGTGAAGCCGTTGGTCCCGCGCTTCGTCATTGGCGGACGTTGTCTCGCCTTCTGCGGTCGACAATTTGGAGTGATGGTTTGACTCAATGGATTCATCCCACGAACACACTCGCGTGAAAATGTGCGAGGGCATGTGTTTTTGCGTGCGCCGCTGACGTGACCGGCAAAATTTGTACCAGGTGGAATGAGAGAGAATCCACTTGGAGGGAAAGCGGTCATGTCAATCAAGAGGTACAAGCCAGAGCAGATCGTGACGATGCTGCGGCAGATCGAAGTCAGTATCGCGAACGGAAAAGCCACTCCACAAGCCTGCAAAGAAGCCGAGATCACCATCCAGACGTTTTACCGCTGGCGAAAGGAATACGGCGGGTTAAAGATGGACCAGGCAAAGCGAATAAAAGAACTGGAGAAAGAGAACGGCAAGTTGAAACGGCTGGTGGCGGAGCTGGCGTTGGACAAACAGATATTAAAGGATATTGCGGAGGGAAACTTCTAAGCCCGGAGCAACGTCGGTGCGCCGTGGAGCATGCCCGCGAGGAGTACGAAGTCAGTGAGCGGCGGGCATGCCTAGTGGTGAGGCAGTGGCGAGGAACGCAACGCTATCTGGCACTGCGGCGCACGGACGAAGATCAGCTGACGCAGGCGATCCTGGACCTGGCTGCGAAGTATGGGCGGTACGGCTATCGGCGCATCACGGCGCTCTTGCAGGATGCGGGGTGGCCGGTGGGCAAGAATCGAGTGCAGCGGATCTGGCGACGCGAAGGGCTGGGGGTGCCGCAGAAGCAGCGGCCACGAGGGCGGTTGTGGTTGGGGATGGCTCGTGTGTGCGGTGGCGACCGGAGCGTGCAAATCATGTGTGGAGCTACGATTTTGTGAAGGCGATGACGCACGATGGACGAGCGTTACGCGTCCTGGTGGTGATCGACGAGTACACGCGGGAATGTTTGGCATTGCGAGTGGCACGGCGCTTGGGGAGTTTGCAGGTGATCGGAACGCTGGCGGATGTGATGTTGGTACGCGGGATACCAGAGCACATACGTTCGGACAATGGGCCGGAGTTTATTGCCGAGGAGTTGCGGAAGTGGCTGAGCAAAGTGGGCACGAGGACGTTATACATCGAGCCTGGGAGTCCGTGGGAGAACGAATCCGAGGTAGCCGTCGTATAGCTGTCGCCGTAAGCTCGCATATCATTGAAAAGGACCTCGTCATGAAGAAGTTCCCGCTCCGCTCGGTTGTATTTTCAACTTGGCTAATTGTTGTGTGCGCTGCCATCTTGCATGACGACCTCAGAGCGCAGTCTGCAGCAGGACCGGCGACTGACCTGGTTCCCCACATGTCCATGACCAAGTTGCGCCCGGCACGGCCTGGCGACCAGGCTCGCGCGGACGCCATTGTGGCGGCTGCGAAGAAAGCGGCAGAGCGGTACCGTGACTATCGCAAGGCTGAGGCCGACGGCTACACGAACTTTATGCCTGAGCAGCACCCGGACGTCTATCACTTCATCCGGGAGTCGTCTAGTTCAGACGAAAGGGGTCGCTTTGACCCTGACCAGCCGCGGGGCCTGCTCTACACGAAAATTGATGGGCCAAACCCCGGATACAAGCTTATAGGTGTCATGTATATGGCCCCTTATGGTGCGACGGAGCAGGAACTGAACGCCCGGATCCCGCTCTCGATCGCGCAATGGCATGTACACCTCAACATGTGTGTCCCACCGCAGCCCGAACAACGCACCTGGCTCATGGGTGATCCATCCTTCGGGCTGAATGGCTCGATTACGACCGCGGAGGTGTGCAAAGCGGCTGGTGGCCAATTCAAACCACATCTTGCCGGATGGATGACGCACGTCTACCCGTTTGAAACCGATCCAGCGAAGGTTTGGAGCTCTGGCATGGGCGACGACCATGGGATGGAGCACAACTCGATGCCCGGCAGGAAGATGTAGAGGGCACGTTTCTTCGTGTTTCATATCCATACTGCGAGAGTAATACGAGCACGCGGTTGCTATCCTGATCGGAAAACCTCTGGCGGAGTTCACCCTTCCTCCGCTGCCTCTCACAGCACCGCCGCTGCACGTTCCGATCTCCGTGCCATCAGAATTGCTGGAAAGACGCCCAGACATCGTAGCCGCGGAGAGACTAGTGGCGACTGGCCAACGCCCAGAATCGGAGTCGCGAAGTCGGCCTAATTACCCGCCCATCAATTTGGGCGCTTCCGGAGGATTTGAAAGCTCCTATGACCGCCCTGCCTAATGGGGCCGATTGGACTGTGGTCTGTCTTTGACAAATACGAAGTCCTGGAAATGCTCTAGGGCGAAACGATGACTCTGCAAGGGTACTCGAGGAACTTGAGAAGATGGACGAAGTGTAGAGGAACCCTCACTTCAATCGCCAGAAGACTGCCTCCCCTGCCCGAGTTTAGCTGGCCTCCGGAACCACTCGCGGACGACATTAGTTCATGATCCGCGCTCCCCTTTTTCTGCCCACCCAGCGTGCGCCGCCTTCCGAGCAATTTCACGCCGTTGTTCGGCACTTAGCTTCTGAGTTCGTGCCTTTCCTCCCAGTTGCCCCGAGATGGGCTTAGCTGTTGACAAATCATTACACTCAGAACTTCGATCGGGCAGCCAGGGGGCGTAGCTGGTGCAAACGCCTTTTACAACAGTCATGGTGTCGCATAAATCTTTGCAGAGAACTGGAATGGATTCCAAAGGCCTTTCTCATCCTCATCAAGCGCTTTCAGGAAGTACACAGCTGCGAGCCAGCGTCAACCGCTCGCATACTCAGAGGTCTCGGAACCTGGGATCGGGAAGATGTCCTAGTCAGCTCTATGCATACGTTCGATCAGCCCTGAAGCTCTCGGCATGCCTCTCCCCCAAATTCTCTATCGGCCCCTGTTCGGACTTTTTACCGTTGCACTATTTCTAATCTTCGCTACCCGCGGAGCTTCAGCTCTTTCGCTCGACTTCAGCTCATCAAGCGTGAGTTTTGGAAATATTCCGGTAGGCAGCACGCAGACGCAGTTTGAAACCTTCACCAACAACTACCGCAGTTCGACCGTAACGATTTCACAAGCGAGCGTGAGCGGCCCTGGGTTTAGCCTAAACGGATTAAGCCTGCCGATCAGTTTGCCGCCAGGTCAGAGCGTCACATTCACCGTCGCTTTCACGCCTCAGGCAAACGGTACACAGACCGGCCAAATCACCGTCTTTTCGAATGCCTGGGGAACTCCTTCCCACTCGATTGCTCTCTCCGGTACTGGCGTCTCGGGGGGGCAACTAGTTTCCAGTGCAAGTGCGCTGAACTTCGGCAGCGTGGGCGTCGGTAGTAGCAAGACGCTTACAGCCACTCTGTCCGCGAGTGGGTCGAGCGTCACGATCTCGTCGGCGAGCACCACAAACTCAGAGTTCACCCTGGCGGGATTGTCTCTTCCGAAAACCATCTCCGCCGGTCAGAGTGTCACTGTCACCCTGACTTTCACGCCCCGGGCCAGCGGGACGGCATCTGGAAGCATTTCGCTCGCCGGCAATGCCGGGAATACGCTTGTAGTCGAATCTCTGACCGGATCAGGGACGGGCGCCGCTCAACACAGCGTCGGCCTTTCCTGGACCCCGAGCACTTCGTCGGTGGTTGGATACCACGTCTACCGCAGCCAAAGTTCAGGCGGTCCGTATACAAAGCTGACATCTGTTCTGGAACCCAGTACCAACTACGTCGACATCTCGGTTCAGGGCGGACAAACTTATTACTACGTCAATACGGCGGTCGACTCCCACGGTGCGGAAAGCAAGTATTCGTCTCCGGCGCGGGCCGTAATTCCGACCTACAACAACGTTGGGGCACCGCCATCAATTCCATCCACAGCTGATACCGTCGTTTATCAAACGGAAGGTTTGAAAGCGGCCAGCTCAGGACCGACATTCCGTTCCCTGAGCTTCGCAGGTTTCCCCGATGGCATGGGAACCCTATTAGATTCCACGAAAGTGGGTGACAGCGTCACCTACTCCGTGAATATTACCCGGGCAGCGACTTATGACCTTCAGATTGGGGTAAAAAACAGTCCCTTGCGGAGTATTTGGCAACTCACGATCAACGGAATGAACGTCGGGCCGCAGGAAGATGAATACAATGCGAGCGATGCCTATCAAGAACTCGATCTCGGAAATGTAAGTATCGCAGCGCCGGGGACGTACTCTTTCAAATTCACTGTTACGGGCAAAAATCCAGCTGCGACTGACTGGAAGATGTCTTTTGACACCATCAAGCTCACGCCACCATAAACGAATCGGCAGGCTACAGGTGCGCAATGTTTGGCAAGTTCGCACGATCGCTTATGCGCGACGCTGGGCTTTTCTTGGGACTCGCCGTTGTCAATCTCCGAGACTATTTGGCGCGGGGTTCGTTGGCCAATAGGCCTGTTTCTGCTGGCGTTTGGGCTGTTGTCTTGTGCTTCGGGACTGGAGTGGTGATCAGAATGGCATCAAAGAGCGAATCCTTGGCACGTCGATTGATTAGTATCCCGCCAGGCTAAAACCGAGGATCGCCCCAAATACCACAGCGGTAAGCACAGTGCCCCGGGGTCGGGCGGCGCATGCGACATGGCGGGGTGAGGAACCTGGGGTGCTACGGGAGAAAAGGGCCGCTAGGTAGGCTAGGGAGAGAGTCCAAAATGGGAGGCGGACATACATGGGGAGTACGTTTCAAAAAGTATTGTGGCATAAAGCTCTGCTGGTTGTACGGGCTTTTTACCTCCAGTAGCCAACCGACGTTGAAGCCAAAGAACTTCTTGGCTTTGTTTCGTAAAGCGCCTGTGTCCTCCGACCTAAGTTAACGTTGAGAGGCGGCAGAAACTTTTTTAGCCTCGTCTTCGATGCCCACAGCAGGGCATTCGTCCCGACGGCGCGGGACGTTTCGAGTACCAACGTCGCGTGCAAGTGTGTCGAAACCTGGTCCTCGGTATCAACGCGCAAGCCATGTATCTGACTAGAGGCCTCCCGTTATGCTTAACTTAATCGGTGGGACCACCGCTTCCCCTGATCTACGTCTCCCGAATAAAGTGAGCACCGCGACAATTTTCTCTGGCCTGCTCAATGATTTCCTCTTCGTCGTCCGTCAGTTCCCTCGAAACGAGACGACCATCTCTGTCCCGGCTCATCGCTTCGCGGAAGGTACGCATGAAGAGCCAAGTCATGAAAGGATTATGCGACCTGTGAGGACAATTCCGCGGCCCGCTGATAGCCAAATTGCGTTGCAAATCAACCTCTCCGTTTTCGGCGCGGATCTGTTGTTTTTCCCTCCAGAAGCAACGTGCAACCACTTGAACGAAATAGTTCTCCACTGGGCCAGCGGGTTTGAAGTGGTTTTGCAACTGAACTAGCAGTTCTTCGAATTCTTTCTTGTCTTCGCCTTCTAAGCCAAGAATGATCTCGTTAGCGAGTAAGCCGTGCTTTAAACCGTTTCGACGACTCCGCGACTTGCCGAGCACGCTCGTGGGACCAGTGGAACTGAGAGAATTTGCGCGGGTAGCGTTAAGGTTTTTCTTGGAGATCTGCGATTGGTGGCCAGACCCGCTCGAAGGGGAAGAATCCTGCTCGTGGGAGAAATCCTCGGGAGAAGGTTGAGAAGTGGCCGATGCCATGGTGTCTCCTGAACATGGGATTGCCCGTTCAGGGGACAGGCAAGGAAACATTAACAGTCAAGAATTCGATCGGCAAGTGGGGGATGTTGACCAAACAGATTCGCTGGCGGGTTAGCTCCTCGTAGGCGCCCGGGAAAGATCTCACTCTACCTTCTTCTTGGCTCTAACCTTATCCCACCTCGCCTTGATTGCCTTTTGCGCAATCTCCTTTCTTCGTTCGGCAGTCAGTCGCTCGGCACGAATCCTGCCTCCTTTTGAGCCTCCCAATTTGCCTAATGCGACGGCGTTCGGATTTTTTTTCTTCCGCATAATGATATATCGAACTTAAGGTGTCCCGCCGCGGAAATCAATATCCTGGAAGAGTCTTGACCAATACTTAGGCGCCTATGTATAATACGTAAGCGCTTAAGTAATAGGAGGGGAGATGAGAAAAGGAAGCGCTGTGCAGTCCAATCTTCGATGGGCGCGAAAACTGTGGGCTGGGATCTCGCCTATAGGTTTCGTTGCGTTGCGCCAGATTTCAGAAATGTACAAACTTTCTGTTCCTTTTGGAGATTTGTTGTTTCTCGAGGGTAGGTGGTACGTCACTCATGTGGGATTGGTGCGCCTGGCGTACCGAAAGTCCTGCATCGGCATCCGCGTTCAACTTGTTCGGGAGTTATGCGATGTGACGACTTCGAAATGGGGCTTCAAAGCCACCGTCTACACGCGTCAAGGCTGCAAGGGATTCGTCGGCTACGGCGATGCCGATCCGTCCAATGTCTCTCCCCTGGTCCACGGCGCCGAGATGCGAGTGGCCGAGACTCGGGCGGTCAACCGGGCCCTGCGCAAGGCCTACGGCATCGGCATCTGCTCGGTCGAAGAAATCGGCTCGTTCGCCGAACCGACCCGTCCTCCCGGGAGTCGAAGAAGCTTCCGCCTCAGCCGGTCAATGGAAAGAACGGAAACTACGGCGGCCCCAAAGTTCGCGACCGCCTCTGCCAGCTGATCCGCCAGCACCAGCTCGATGCCAACCTTGTGAAGTCCTACGCCGTCGACTTCTGCGGCACCAAAAGCCTCCGCGAGGCCACCCGCGAACAGGTCGAAGGTTTTGTCGCGCACCTGGCCGACTGGGCCGAGAAAGATCGCAACGCCCTGCTCTGCCAGCTCAACAGCTATCCGAGAAACAAGGAAGGTGCAGCATGAGGCGCTACTTCGAGTCGCTGCGCCCGGCGGATGTGTCGGCCATTCACTCGGTTCCGGACGGGATCTTCCTGGTCCGGGTGGATCGGGCCCAGTATCGCTGGCACAAGCAGAAACCTTATTACGAGATCCGCTTCGCCGTCCTCAAACCCAAGCACCTGACCGGCTGTTTTATCACTGGCCGCATTTACTGCACAGCCAAAGGCAATGTGGAAGTTGAGTTGGTTCCTGCGCGACTTCGGCTACGACGCCGAATTGCTCGGAAAGAATGAGATCGACGACAAGGCCCTCATCGATCTTTGGGGCGTGGTCAAGGTCAGCGAGGTCACGATACACGGTATTTCGGTTCTCAACTTCGACGGCTTTGCGCCGGCGGCCCGGTGGGACGACCTCTCCGTCTTCACCGACCAGGACACTCGTGGGTCGGAGGCGGCCTCATGACCTACAGCTATACCCAGATCAGCCAGTATCTGTCCTGCCCGCGCCGCTACAAGCATCGTTATCTCGACGGCTGGAAAGAAAAAGACACACGGGCAGCCATGATGTTTGGCCGGGCCTTCGAGCAAGCTGTAGGCTGCCTACTTCCAGCGGCAGGATGCCGCTGTGGCGCTCTACCGGGAATGGGACACCTACCGGGACAGCGGTCTCCACTATTCCGAGCGGGACAGCTGGGATCGAATGTTGCAATCGGGCGTGCAGCTGCTTGATCGCTTCGCTCAGGACGACCGGGTTCGCATCCGCCAGCCTCGACGCAACTTGCAGGTGAAATTCACCAAGTCGTTGGCCGGACAGAACGACTTCGTGGCCTACGTGGATGCCATCGGGGAACTCGACGGCACTCGCTGTCTGCTGGAGTGGAAGACCACCGCCAGCCGATACCCGGAGGAACCAGCCGGATTGCTCGCTCTCGATCCGCAGCTGGTTTGCTACTCCTGGGTCACCGGTATCGCAGACGTCGCTCAGGTGGTGTTTGTCCGCAAACGGCTGGTCGAGATTCAGTATTTCCGAACCACTCATCAGCGACGAGCAGCGAGAAGAGTTCGGCCATCTGGTCCAGGATTCCATTCGCCGGATCGAAGCGGCCGAGTTTCTGCCGCACAGTGGCATTCGCTTTCCCCAGAACCCCTGCACCAGCTGTCCCTATATCGGGCTCTGTCTGGGGCGGCAGGATCTGACCGAAGCGGCGCTGGTACGGCGCCCAGGAGCAGACGACCTTGGTTGGCTTGACGAGCTTACGTACTAGGATTCCGCCGATGCTGCCCAAGCTCAATCGCAAACGAGCTCTGTTCGTTCTGACCAAGATCGACGAGATCCTGGCTTGGGAGCGAAAGTCAGAAGCGGAGCGGGACACCCGGTTCGTAGAACTGGGGCGATACCTGTGTGAAGTGCGGGCGGGTCAGTACTGGCGGCTGGAGAAACTGAAGTCCTTTGACGAATTTCTGGCGAGGCGGTTCCCGGAGTCGAGGCGGAAGGCGTACTACCTCATGTCGATCCATGAGCACCTGCCGCCGCAGGCGCAGAAAGGATCTGAAGGAAGTGGGATGGACGAAGGGACTGGAGTTGGCGAAAGTCGCGAGGAGGGATGGGCAGGAGTTCGATTGTGCAACCTGGCTGCACAAAGCGCGCTCACTGCCGAAGGAAGAGTTCAAGCGGGAGGTGGAGAAGGAACTAACCGGGCGGGAATCGGAACCGTGGGAGATTATCTACTCTGCGACCTGAAAGCTGTTGGAATGATTGTCTGAAGGAGGAAAAAGTACTATCAGACCGTGCGTGCCATCGCATGTAGCCTACGAGGTAGGAGCGGGGCGGCAACAAACCGTTCGAAGCCCTCGGACAATGTACCCATGCCCGCAAGGGTAGCATCGGAACCGTGAGGCGACGGTGTATCTACTAGCACAATGTGGAGAGGGCCTAGGCTTGATAGCAAGGTCAGAATACACGAATGCTCGTAAGCGTCGTCAATCTCAGAGAACCTAAGATGCTGCGCGGTTCTTCTCGCAGTGGGTACGGAACGTAGTGGATGTTCCGTCATGGTCATACCACACTGCCGGCGTAAAGAGCGGACCTAACCTATCGTGTCATTCCAACGGAACAGGATAAATCCGTATCGCTCCCTACAAGGGAAAGCACATCGCAAGATGGGCCGAAGGCGGTGCGGACATGAGAGGAAGGAGAAAGCGAATGCTGTTCTGTAATGGAGCGGATACTGGTTGCGTCATTCTCACTGACAACATTACCGGCCGCGAAAGCGGGCTGACTTCCTTCAGGTGCTTCACACGAGAGAACTGGGCAAATCGGCATAGGAGGCAAGGCAGATGACGACAGCGCAAGCTGTTGGTGCGGTCTCCCGCGATGCGGCGGAATGGTACGGCCTTGACTGGCAAGCCATCAACCGCAACGTTCGCCGACTCCAAGGGCGTATCGTGCAGGCGACGAAGGCAAGCAGATGGGGCAAGGTGCGAGCCCTGCAACGCCTGCTGACCCACTCGTATAGCGGCAAGGTTCTCGCCGTTCGACGAGTGACGGAAAATAATGGCAAGAAAACCCCTGGTGTGGACAACGAAATCTGGGACACACCAGAAAAGAAGACACAGGCAGTACATGCACTCAAGCGTAGGGGCTATCAACCTCAGCCTCTTCGACGTGTTTACATCCCGAAATCGGACGGCAGAACGATGCGCCCGCTCGGAATCCCCACGATGAAAGATCGAGCCCAACAAGCGTTGCATTTGCTTGCACTCGATCCTGTGGTGGAAACCACTGCTGACAACAACTCCTATGGGTTTCGCCAGCAGCGGTCCTGCGCCGATGCGATGGAACAGTGTTTCAAGATACTGTCCAGACCAAATCCGCAGTGGATTCTAGAGGGCGATATCAAGTCCTGTTTCGACCGAATTTCGCATGATTGGCTTCTGGCTCACGTCCCTATGGACCGAGCCATTCTCCAAAAGTGGCTGAAATCCGGGTATATGGAAAAACATGTCCTTCACGAAACAACGGATGGGACCCCACAAGGCGGAATTATCTCACCAGCGCTTTCCAATTGCGCGTTGGAGGGATTGGAGTGGCTCTTGAAGGAAAAGTTTCCGACAAACAAGCCTCTCCCCTCCTTCGGAGGTAAATTTCCCTGTGTCAATCTCCTCCGTTATGCGGATGACTTTATCATCACCGGTAGAACTAAGGAACTACTGGAAGGAGAAATTAAACCCCTCGCCGAGCAGTTTCTGCAAAAACGAGGGTTGGAACTTTCTCCTGTGAAGACGGTCATCACCCACGTGGAGAAAGGATTTGATTTCCTCGGACAAAACGTGCGCAAGTATCCCAACGGGAAACTGCTCATCAAGCCTTCCAAAAAGAACGTTAAAATCTTTCTGGGCGGCATCCGCAAGACAATCAAAGCCGCGCTGGGCATGTCGGCCGCCGATGTGATCCATGAACTCAACCCCAAAATCAGGGGCTGGGCCAACTATCATCGGCACGTGGTGAGTAAACGCACGTACGTCCGCGTTGATCACG
This sequence comes from Terriglobia bacterium, assembly GCA_963741105.1. Taxonomy (GTDB): domain Bacteria; phylum Acidobacteriota; class Terriglobia; order Terriglobales; family Acidobacteriaceae; genus JAIQFF01. The sequence continues at coordinate 523 of CAVUGT010000008.1, read as the reverse complement.
AAATCTTCTCTAGTCTATGGCGATGGGCACGACGAAGACACCCGAACAAGAACACGGGCTGGCGCAAGCAGAAGTACTTTGCGCTGCATCGTGGTCAGGACTGGTCCTTCTTCGGTGAAACGTGTGATGACGAGGGGCAGCCCAGTCAAGTTTGGCTGCGCCACGCCCGTAGCACACCCATCAAGCGACACGTTAAAGTCAAAGGTGACGCGAACCCCTACGACCCTGCCTATGAAACCTACTTCGAACACCGCGAAGGCACCCATATGCAGGCAACGTTTCGGGGTACTCGTACCCTTCGTTTTCTCTGGCATGAACAGAGCGGGCTCTGCACTGTGTGCAATACAAAAATCACTCGGATCACGGGCTGGCGCCTTCACCACTGCGTTCCCCGCGTGATGGGTGGTTCGCCCAGCGCCGAAAACCGCGTTCTACTTCATCCGGAGTGCCATGACAGGGTTCACAACCAGCGCATTTCTGTCTCGAAACCGCGTCTCCCCGAAAGAGGCGTTCGAAGGGCTTG
>CAVUGT010000007.1:0-44168 GCA_963741105.1 Terriglobia bacterium | reverse complement strand
CCTTCGTCGGCAAGAACCTCTGCCACGGTTCCCGCCACTTCCGTGTGTACCAAAGTCCTGCGCAGGGGTTCCAGCGCGAAACGGCCGTAGATGAAATCCGGCCAGATAGGCGCGAACAGCAAAATCAGCAGCACAACACCGACTAGCACGGACCTTGTGGGCGTGAACCACGCTAGCACGCGTTCTTTCTTGTCCAGATAAACGGTTTTCATGAATCGCTCCAGCATGGTGATCCGGGACCCGAAAATACGAAGACCGAGGAGCAGTGGTGGCAGCCATGCCCACTCCGGCGTATAGGACCTGAGGATGTGGTAAACGAAAATGACTACGACCGCCAACAACAAGTAGCTGTACACACCTGACAGCACGGAATAGACGATGTACAGCACCCGCCGGTGCCGCGGTACATACTCGACTTCCACTGGCAACCGGAAAATATGTTTCCGCACCCAACTGGAGACATAAATAGTCGACTGCTCTTTCAGGCCCGTTTCATCGATCAGCTCAGACAAAAGATAGTAGCCGTCAAGCTTGATCAGGGGATTGAGATTGAGGATGGTTACGCCGATACCAGTCACCATCATGACCTTGTAGGCAAGATCATGGATGTACATCCCGGTGGCCGTACCCCACCAGATGAACGTTGCCACCACGCAGATCATCAAATCGCCCCAGATTCCTGCAATGATGGTTGAGATCCGCGCTTTTCTGTCACCCATCACCCAGACCTGAGTGCAATCGCACATAAAGGTCGGAGCAAAGAACATCAGAAGAAACTGCATGCTCTCGACCTGGCCGCCGAAGTGTTTGCAGGTCAGGCCGTGAGCGGTCTCGTGGAAGAAAGCCATGGCCCCGAACAGGAACCAGAATTCGACCAGGTCCCAGCTGCTTTTGGCTGTGAAGTTGTAGAAGGCAAAACTATCGCTCCAGATTTGGCCGAACTTATCGGCCCACATCCAGACCATCACCCCGAACATGCAGAGAGTCAGCAGAGTGAACCAAGTGGTGTAAATGAATTCGAGGTACGGCTTGATCGTCGTCAGATAGTCATCTGCGTGAGGCCAGGTGTGGAGGGGGATTTCGGTGAAGTCGGCGACGTAAAACCTTCCACGCTTTCGACGCTCACTGCTCATTTTCTGCCTGAGCGTGATGTTCCTTTCCAGTGGGGTCTTGTAAAAGAGGTCGCCCTGATCCTCGAGGCCGGCAGCAAACTCCCTTACGTCTTCTTCCGTAAAGGCAATGTTGGTTTGCTGTTGAATCAGTTCCGCGATTTGTTGGTACGACCGTTCGCCGTCGAACAACTGAAGCAACTGCCAGTGCTCTGGGGTTAACCGAAGATAAACTTCGCTGCCCGGCATCTTCGCTAGCACAACCCGAGCGCCTTGCTCGACGTGTTCCTTGTGGATGACGCGAGGGTCCAGCTTGGGAAAACGGCGCTGCGCTGTGGTAGTCGGAAGATCGGGCAGCGCTACCTCGAGGGCTTCGAGGATATTCATTTCAGGTTGTTGAGGTGGATAGTGGTGAGCATTCCCGGCCTCAGGTCCGGAGCCGGGCCCTGCAGCCGGGCCACAATCTCGATCGTTCCGCTCGAGGGATCGACCACCGGACTGATCTGCCTGACCGCAGCGGTGTGATGAACAGTTGACGAACCGTCCGTCAGTTCCACGGTAACCGTTTGTCCATTCTTCACTTTGCCCAGGAATCGTTCCGGAAGAGTGAACTTAACTTCCAGTGGCGCTACTGCTGTCACCCAGAAGAGCCTGTCGCCTATCCCGACTTTTTGTCCGGCCCGAACATAACGGCGCGCAACGATCCCGTCAAAGGGAGCGATGATCCTGGTCTTTTCTTTTTCCAGTTCCAGCGAGCGCTCTGTGGATTTCGCATTGCTCAGCAGTTCCGTCTCACGGTTGATCTCGAACTTGTCGGCTTCCACTTTGTATTGCGCGTGCTCCAGTGTTTCCTTGGTAAAGACGCCCGCTTCCCACAACTTCTGGGCGCGCGTCAGGTCAGACTGAAGCACCTTGGTTTCCGCCTCCCAGTTTTTCAGATTGGCTTCAATGGAGCGCGTCTTGGCGGATGCGGCGTCGAGGTCAGCGGAAATTTGGCGATCGTCCAACTTGGCGAGAAGCTGCCCTTTGCGTACCGGAGTATTGGGTTCGGCGAGAATAGTATCTACGACGCCTTCGCGCAACGCGGCCACGTCAACCTGGTTCTCGACCACAATTGGGCCCGAGGCAGCGAAGCCGCTTTCCTCCGCGACGACGGGCGACGGAGCGGCCGGGTGCGCCACCGGCGGCGCGGCGGAAACGCGGGAAGTTTCGTTCGAGTCGCTACACGCACCCAGAGCCAGCGTAATTGTGATTGAGACAGCGAGCGCGAGAACCCGTTTCATAAAACCTCCCACTTTGGCCTACTACTCGGCGGGCAAGATCCCCGCCGGCGCTACCAACTTCACCAGCCAAACCAGGACCATAGTTTGGACCAGATCCAGATCGCGGGCCGCCGGAACAGCACTTTTCCTGCTGGACTCCATCCCGTCACGACTTTGCCGCGGCCCTGCATGCCGTCTCGAATTGTGCCGTCGGAATTGGACACGAGAACACGCGCGAAAAAGAAGCGATCGGATCCCTGTACCTGGCTTCTTGGACTGACCACCGTGACCACGCCGTGAAAAGTGCGCGTGGGAAATCCATCCAGCTTTACCGAAGCTTTTTCTCCCGGATGCAGAAGCAGGACATCATCCTCGTCGATGGCTACATCCACGATGGTGCGTGACGTATCAACGACTTCAGCGAAAGTATCGCCGGGCATGAGCTTGCGTCCCACCAGATCTTCCACATGCGAGGTCGCTACGACGCCCGTGATGGGCGAACGCAATTGTGTGCGATCGAGCCGCTCGCGAGCACGTGCCAGTTCCGAAGCCCAGTAGTCGGCCTGGATGCGCTGGATGCCGGCTTCTCCGCCATCGTTGCCGCTCAAGGACCGGTTCATTTGCGACACCGCGGTCTCATACTTGGCTTGGGCCGCGGCCAGTTGGGCACGGTATTGCCAATCCGAAAGTGTTGCCAGTACTGTTCCCGCGCTCACCGCATCACCTTCGCGAACGTTGACGTGCTGAACGACGCCTTCGACCTCGGGTTGGATAAGAACACTTTGCGCGGGACTCACCGAAGCGTCCCCGACGACGCGCAGCGGCAACGGGAAAATCAGCAAGAACAATAAAGCTGCCGCGCCGCCGACGAGCAACAACGCCCGGCGCCGCTTCTCCAGCGCCATGAACTTGCGCTTCCTGTCCAGCACCGGCTTTATCAGGTCGATAAACGGGACTTCGCGATAGAGCGAAGCGTTTCGTAACGCCACCGTCGCCTGCGATGTCAGAATCTTGATCATCTCCAGGTGTGCGGGACCTAGAAAATCTGGATCGCTGCTTTCAAACGACAATGTTCCGACACGTCCGTCGTCGTCGGCCAGAGGTATGGCGTAAAAACCGCGCATACCGCTCTCCGAAAAATATTTGCCGAGCTTGGCTTGCGTCTCCGGCCGGGGATCTTCGAATTCCTCTCCATGCTGCGAGAACGAAAGCTCATCGTTCGATAATGACGCCCATTCCAGCAACTCTTGCAGCCGGACAACATTCGGGTCCTGCGGATTGATCCGCGGCATGCCAGTGATGGCGCGGACCTTCAACCGCCCCCGATCTTCCAGCGCGATGGTCGCTCTTTCATAGGGAATGACGGCGCCCGGTCCGGTCACGATAGCGTCGAGCACCCGGTCGAGATCAAGCGTCGAAGTAATCTCGGCGCTCACTTTCACCAGCGTCTCGAGGATCTCGACTTTGCGCTCGGCCTGGAGCAACCCGGCATTATTCAGCGCCGAGGCAGCGGTCTCGGCAACCGAGTTCAGCAGGAAAAGGTTGTCTTCGTCGAATGGCGTGCCGTCGAGCTTGTTGATGACTTCGATCACGCCGACTTCGAATCCTTTGACCACCAGCGGCGCGAGCATCACTGAGAAAATTGTGCCTTCGTTGGAATTACGTCGCTGCAGGCGCTCGTCGTTCGCGTCATCGATAATCAAAGGTTCGCCCGAGTCGGAAACTTCAGAGACATAGCCTTCGCCAGTCTTTTCCGAGGCGCCCACTTCGCACGTGGCGTCTTCTCCGGACCGGTCCATCAGCAGCAATTCTTGTTCGTCTTTCACCATCCAGAGATTTACCGCCTGGGCCTCGAGCAGCTCGCGCACCTTGGCTGTAATAAGAGGATTGAGCTCGTCCATCTCCAGCGTGGAGTTGAAGACTTTCTCCACGTCGTAAAGCTGGGTCAACCGCGAGATGGATTCGAGATGAGAATTGCGTTCGGCTTCGTAGTGAGTTGCGCTGGAAAAGGCCGGCGCCGCATACTCGACCAGTTCGACCAGATCTGCAAGGTCAGCTTCGTTGACCGCTTCATCGAACGTCGCAACTTCTACTGCTCCGATAAGCGTCTCGTTCACCACCATGGGAACATAGGCGAGGGACAAGAGCGTGCGTCGCGCGTGCAAGTGGGCGTAGTCCTCCCGGACCAGATTTGCCCCGGACAGCAGCATGCGATGGCTTTCTTTAGCGAGCAAGCCCAAAGTGCCTGCATCGACGGGGATCGCTTCGTTGTCCAGGTGAATATCGCCGGCTACAGCTTTCGAAGACCAGTGGGTGCTGTCGTCATGCGCTTCCAGCAGGTACACTACTGCCGCCGAGCCCGGTAATATCTCGGTGATTCGCTGAGCGAGGAGAAAGGCGCGTGGCTGGACTTCGCGTTCCTGAAGCAGGGAACTCAGGAACCGGGCCTGCACATCGACAGAGGTCGACTTCGGCATTTTTTGTTCTGGCAGCCGCCCGTTGCCGGTCGCAAAGACTTGGTAAAGTCAGGGGGAAGGCGAGGGTCCCGCGCACTTGCAAATTCGCGGCGGCTCCCGTAAGTTGAGCGGGCAATCTAACAAATCGCTATGCCCCTGTCAATGTTTCCGGGCGGCGCGAGCTTTCTTCATGGGCTGTTCCTAGAGGAGCAAGATGGAAATCAACATCCGCAGACTTTCAGAGGTTCAGATCGTGCAGATTCGCGGCGCTTTACGGTTGGGACCTGGAGTGGACAGCTTCCGCCAGACGATCGACGACGCCATGGCGGCCGGAGACACCCGCATGGTCATCAACTTCGCCGAGGTTCCAATGATCGATTCCAGCGGCATCGGTATCCTAGTCAAAGCCATGGCTTCGGCCAAGCAGCGCGGCGGCGGAGTGAAACTGGTCACTCCGTCCAAGTTTGTGGTCCAAACTCTCAAGTTGATCGGCGTTCTGAACCTGTTCGAGATTTTTCCAGACGAGGCTGCCGCAGTCCAGTCGTTCGCGCACTAGACGGATAGTTTGTGACTGCGTGGAGATGCGCGCCCGCGCTACGGCAGATGAATATGCAGGATATTTAAGAGACTACAGAGGTAAATCGCACTTCCCAGCGAAATCACAGCTAACGCGAATGCCGCCAGGGGCTTGCTGAAAAGCCGCCGTTTCGGTGCCTTCTGCTGGTCGAGCGCTGCCCGGTATTTGTCGATCCATTCCTGATCTTTGCTGACTTGACCAAATGACGACTGAATCGATTCCTGAAGCCGACGCTGATCGTCTTTTTCCAGTCCAACAAAACGAAAAGGCTGCTGACCCCACGAAACCGGTTTCAGCATTTCCGCTGTGCCGAGCACCGGCCCAGTTGGTGTTACGAACATCAGCTTCACGCGCGACTGGCGAACCACCGGCTTCGGTAACGCTAGCAAGCCGCCGGTGACGGAGATGATTTCCAACTGTCCCTGGGTGCGATGGCCATCTTCGAATCGGAGAACGGCAGGAGTGTTGTCGGACAAATTCAGTCTCGGCGCCCGACGGTCAGGATAAGGTTGGGGGAGGGCGTTCACAAAGTGAGTATCCCCCTTTAGTGCCATAGAGCGGGAGATTACGGAAGGACCTAAAAGGTCGTATTACCCAAAACGGACCTCGGACGTCAGACTTCGGACTTTATAGCGCCAATTTACAGTAATCAGATTACCCCGAGTCCTGACGCCGGGTTTACCGCCCAGCCTTGCGGCTGATCAGCACGAAGCCCTTCTCCACCGCATCTTTCTCCACGGCTGTCAGAAGCGCTCTACCCTCTTCCTTGTTCCCGAACTTCACCTGTGCGTTGCCCAAAGCGATCCGGGCTTCGTAGAGAGTCGCGAGAATCCCGTTTTTTTCTGCCTCCCCAATGACGCGATTTAAAGAGACGGTCGCGGCTTGAAGGTCCGCGGGCTTGCCCGAGGCCGCCTGAACCTCGGCCGCCGCAATTTCGAATTGCAGCCGTACCAGTCGCTGCTGGGTCCTCGCAGCCAACGGCTTGCCCGCTGCGATCTCTTTGCGGGCTGCGTCCAATTTTCCTTGCGCGAGAAGGGCGTCAGCCAGAACTGCGTGCGCCGAGATCTGCAATTCCGGAATCTTGGCGGCGCGAATCTCTTCCAGAGCTTTGCGTGCCAGCGCCTGGCCCTCGGATGGACGTCCTTCCTCAATCGCTAGATTCGCCAGTTGGAGAGAGATTTCCGCCGCTCCGCTTTTCTCCCCAATCGCGTTCCGCAGATTGATGACTTCCTGGTATTTTGCCCGCGCCCCGGCAGGTCTCCCTGTTGCATCAGGACCGACCCCAGGTTTGCCATCGCCACGGCGGATTCGTGTTTCTCGCCCGACTCGGTGCTCACGGAGAGCGCCTCGTCGTAACTCTTCTTCGCGTTGGCAAAATCGCCAGACGCGGCGTAAACGTCTCCCAGGCCTTGCGCGAATTGCAATCCCAGGCGAACCACCTCGTCCGAGGGAACCGCACCCGAGGCCAGCTTCTTGTCCAGCGCATCCCCGGCGATGTATTCCGTGACCAGAAAGTCGGTTTCATCAGCAGTATCGAAATCGTGGATGGTAGCGATGTTGGGATGGTTCAACTTGGCGAGAGACAACGCTTCCTGGCGGAATCGTTTTCGGGCATTTTCGTCGGCAAGGGTGCCGGGCGGGAGAATTTTTATGGCGACATCACGTTCAAGCTGCTCGTCGTGCGCAAGAAAGACCACTCCCATCCCGCCTGCGCCGATCTGTTGCACGATGCGGTAGTGGCCAAGATTTTTCCCGAGCATGTCCCCGAACACAACCGGGATGTTAAGCCCGCAGGGAAGAGGGTCAAATAAGCAAATCGCCAGAGACCACATAGGGGCAGATGTCCTCATCTGCCCGGTCGAGCAAAGCTCGACAGGTTTTCGCCCTGAAGCGAATACCGGAGCTTCGCTCAGCCGGGCAGATGGGGACATCTGCCCCTACGCGGTTCGTGGTGATCACAGCAGAGGTGCCTTCGCCGACAATATCCGCCGAACAAATCTGTGGCAGCATTAGAAAATGCTAATGAAGCCGGAACTGATCGCGACGCTCCAGGTAGGCATGGCTGCTTCTGGCGAATGCTCGGCTTGTCATGAAGTATTCGTCGTCAAGGGCTCAAGCAGCAAGCCCGAGCCATTGACCGACCGGCTCAGGCAGATATTCGAGGAACACGTCCGCGGCGCCGAGTTATCCAAAAAAGCGATAAGCTAAAACGGGAATTTGGATTGACACAGGCTGGGGGAGGCCGATACCCTGACGCATACGGATCAGGCTGAATTCTATGGATCGTCTGGCAATCGTCGCGGGCCGTGCTGCACAGGAGGTGCGATTGCTGGGACTCGCCCTTAGCGTGGCCATTCCTGGCCTGGTGCTTGCACCCCAATCGATAAAGAGCGGCGGATGATTTAGAAATCTCAAGATCAGCAAGAGGCCATCATCCTTCGCATCGGATGATGGCTTTTTTAGTTTCTGCAGATGGCAGGCACGGCCGCTCCGGCCGGGGAGGAACTCAAGTGGATCAAACAAAACGCGTTACCATATTCGACACTACTCTGCGCGACGGAGAACAGTCGCCGGGTTGCAGCATGAACGTAGCCGAAAAGGTGCGTATGGCGCACCAGTTGGATCGGCTGGGCGTTGACATCATCGAGGCTGGATTCCCCATCGCCTCAGAAGGCGATTTCGAGGCGGTCCGGGCCTTGGCACGCGAGATTCGCCGCCCAATAATCGCCGCCCTGGCTCGAAGTTCTGCCGGCGACATCGAGCGCGCCGGCCGCGCCCTCGAAGGGGCTGCCCGAGCCCGAATTCATACCTTCTTGGCCACCTCCGATATCCATCTCCAGCACAAACTCAAGATGTCACGTCGCCAGTGCCTGGAGCAGGCGCGAGACGGCGTCAAGCTGGCACGGACTTTTTGTAAGGACGTCCAGTTTTCCGCCGAAGACGCCAGCCGCACCGACATCACCTTCCTTTGCGAGGTGCTGGAAGCGGTGATCGAGGCAGGAGCCAGCACTGTCAATATTCCTGACACCGTCGGCTTCAGCGTTCCGCACGAATTTGCCGAACTGATCCAGACCCTGCGCCGCCGGGTGAAGGGCATCGAGGGCGTGACCATCTCGGTTCACTGTCACGATGATCTGGGACTTTCCGTGGCAAACTCGCTGGCAGCGATCGGCGCCGGCGCGCGTCAGGTGGAATGCACAGTAAACGGAATTGGTGAGCGCGCCGGGAATACCTCTTTGGAAGAACTTGTCATGGTGATGCGGGTCCGGGCGGAACACTATCCGTATGAGACCGCGGCCGTCGCCGAGCAGCTCTTTCCGTCGAGCCAACTCTTGTCTGAAATCACCGGGGTTTACGTGCAGCCGCACAAGGCCATCGTGGGACGGAACGCCTTCGCCCACGAGGCTGGCATCCACCAGGACGGAATGATCAAAGACCCGTCCACCTACGAGATCATCGCGCCCGCAGTCTGTAGGGGCTCCCCGGAACTCGTCTGGTACTGGGGAAGCACTCCGGCCGGAACGCCCTGCGCGTCCGCTACGAGAAGCTGGGTTTCACCTTCGAACGCGCCCAACTCGACGATGTTTACCGCCGTTTCGTGGCTCTGGCCGACAAGATCAAGACCATCGAAGACGGTCACCTGCTCGAACTGGTGCGCGATGTGCCCAGCCGAACCGCTACCATTCCCGATAGCGCAGGCAAGACGGCAGGCACATGGATGGCTCCGGTAAGCAAGGAAGAGGTTCATGCGGCACCTGCCGACCCGGTCGCGGCCAAGGAGAAGGTCCACGCCGCCCACGCAGGGCATGAAAACGAACAGGAAGACTATCTCTGGGGAGTGTGATATCTTATTTGAAACCGACCGACTGGTCGGTAGAGTAGCCTCTGAGCACTGATTCAAGATCGAGGAACTAGGTCCATGACGAAAACGGGAGCACAAATTCTGTGGGAATGTCTGGAGCGCGAAGGCGTAAAGCACGTCTTCGGCTATCCCGGAGGCGCAATCCTTCCGGCGTATGACGCCCTGAAGCACAGCGACATCCATCACATCCTGGTGCGCCACGAGCAGGGCGCAACCCACATGGCAGATGGCTACGCGCGCGCCAGCGGAGACGTTGGTGTTGCCGTCGCTACTTCAGGTCCCGGCGCAACCAACATGGTGACCGGCATCGCCACGGCCATGCTCGATTCCTCTCCTATCGTCTGCATCACCGGACAGGTCGGCAGCAAGCTCATCGGCTCCGACGCCTTCCAGGAAACCGACATCACCGGCATCACGCTGCCGATCACCAAGCACAATTACCTCGTCACCCATGCCAGACGAACTGGCCCAGGTCCTGCGCGAAGCTTTTTATGTGGCCCGCTCCGGACGTCCCGGTCCCGTACTTGTCGACATCACCAAGGACGCGCAACAGTCTTCCTGTGAATTCGACTGGGAAGCCGCTCGTCCTCAGTTGCCGGGATACCGGCCTGATCTCTCTCCTGAAGAGAGTGAGTACGCACAAGCGCTGGAGTTGATTCACAAAGCCAAGCGGCCGCTCATCCTGGCCGGACACGGCATCATCGTTTCAGGCGCTATGGCAGAAGTTCTGACCCTCGCGGAGAAGGCTGGCATACCCGTAGCCCTGACTCTGCTCGGAATCGGCGCGTTTCCTGCTTCTCATCCTCTAAATCTCGGCATGATGGGCATGCACGGAGAAGCCTGGGTCAACCACGCCATCCAGGAAGCCGATCTTCTGCTGGCTCTGGGCATGCGCTTCGACGACCGCGTCACTGGCAATCTCAAGACCTACGCGCAGGATGCCAAGAAGATCCACATCGAAATCGATCCCGCCGAGATCAACAAGAATGTCAAAGTGGATGTTGCGCTGGTCGGAGACCTGCGCGAAGTCCTCAAAGAACTGTTGCCGCGCGTGAAGTCCGTCGATCACACCGAATGGCTGGACTCCATCGATAAGCTGAAGGGCGACTCCGCAGTACGCGACATTCAGAAGCTTCCCGACAACGGACATCTCTACGCCGCCCACGTCATCAACGACCTGTGGCGCGAGACTCGCAACAATAACGCCGTAGTCGTAACCGACGTCGGCCAGCACCAGATGTGGGAAGCGCAATACTACAAGCACGAAAAACCGCGCACGTTGATCACGTCGGGTGGCCTCGGAACCATGGGCTTTGCTTTGCCGGCTGCCATCGGAGCGAAGGTGGCGCGTCCGGAATCCGAAGTCTGGGTCATCGTCGGCGATGGCGGCTTCCAGATGACCATGTCGGAACTCGCGACCATTCAGCAGGAGAAGCTGAAGATCAACATCGCCATCATCAACAATGGCTTCCTGGGCATGGTGCGGCAGTGGCAGGAATTTTTCTACGATCGCAACTACGAAGCTACGCCTCTGCTGAATCCCAATTTCGTGAAACTGGCGGAGGCTTACGGCATTCGCAGCATGGCTGTGACCGAGCGCTCGCAGGTGCTGCCGACTGTGCGGGCGGCGCGTGAGCACGATGGCGCTGTGCTGATCGACTTCAAGGTTGAGCAGGAAGACACGGTCTACCCGATGGTTGCGGCCGGTGCGTCTTTGAACGATATGATCCGGCGGCCCAGTCCCATTGTCGAAACCGCCGCGGACGAATAGACGAATAAAGGTAAAAATGCTGAACATATTTGTTGTCTACGTCGAAAATAAGCCGGGCGTGCTGACCCGTGTGGCGTCGCTGTTCCGCCGCCGCGCCTTCAATATCGATTCGCTGACCGTCGGGCGCACCGAGAAGCCCGAAGTCTCGCGCATGACCATCACGGTCGACACTAATCCCGACCAGGCGAAGCGCATCGAAGCCAATCTCTACAACCTGGTGAACGTGCTGCTGGTCGAAAACATCACCCACGAGCCCGCCATCGCCCGTGACCTGGCGATGATCAAGGTAGCCGCGACTCACGAAGCCCGTTCGCATGTGCTCGAACTGGCCAGCGTCTTCCGCGCCCGCGTAGTGGATGTTGCGCCCGAATCGCTCACCATCGAAATCACTGGTGGCGAAGACAAGATTGACGGCCTGCTGGAAGTACTGCGTCCTTACGGAGTGGTGGAGATGGTCCGCACCGGTATTGTCGCCATGCGGCGCGGCACGAATTCCGCCAGTGTCAACCCGGGCGCGAGTTACCGAAGAGCAGCCCGAAATTGCCGCCGATGAAGCGCGTGTCGTATTCTGTACTGAGTCCGCTCGTGCTGCTTCTAAACAAGTTCCGTACAAATCAAACTGCTCTGTTACCTATCGAAAGGAACACCAATGGCTAAGATGTATCACGAGAAAGACGCCGATGTAGCACTGATCCGGGCGAAGAAAGTCGCCATCATCGGCTACGGATCCCAGGGACACGCCCACGCTCTCAGCTTGAAGGACAGCGGAGTCGACGTTCGAGTCGGATTGCCGGCCAACAGCGAATCACGCGCCAAAGCCAAAGCCAGCGGCCTGACCGTAGGCAGTCCCGCCGAAGTGTCGGCCTGGGCCGACGTCATCATGGTTCTGGTGCCGGACACGGTCGCGAGTGAAGTCTACAAAAAGGAAATCGCTCCCAACCTGACCGCCGGCAAGACGCTGATGTTTGCCCACGGCTTCAACATCCGATTCGGCACGATCACCCCTCCGGCGAACGTCGATGTCTCGATGATCGCTCCCAAAGCCCCCGGCCATCGCGTCCGCGAAGTATTTGTCGAAGGCGGCGGCACACCCGCCCTGCTGGCCATCCACCAGGACGCCACCGGAAAGGCCAAGCAACTCGCGCTTTCCTACGGCAAGGCAATCGGTGCGACTCGCGCCGGCGTGATCGAAACCACATTCGCCGAGGAAACCGAAACCGATCTCTTCGGAGAACAGACCGTCCTTTGCGGTGGCGTAAGCGCTCTGCTCAAAGCAGGATTCGAGACCTTGGTTCGAAGCCGGCTACCAGCCCGAGATCGCCTACTTCGAGTGCCTGCACGAACTGAAGCTCATCGTGGACCTGATCTACCGCGGCGGCCTCAACTACATGCGCTACTCGGTCAGCGACACCGCCGAATACGGCGACTACACTGCCGGACCGCGCATCGTCACCGAACAAACCCGCGAGACCATGCGGCAGTTGCTGCGCGAAATCAAAGACGGAACCTTCGCCAAGAATTGGATCAAAGAAAACGAGACTGGCCGCGAATGGTTCGAAGCCACCCGCGTAAAAGAACAGCAACAGCAGATCGAAAAAGTAGGAGAAGAGCTTCGAGGCATGATGACCTTCCTCGATCCGGTCACGATCAAACAAACCAGCAAGCGCACAAAAGTCCCTGCGTAGGTCTTTGTCAAAATGGCGGCGCCAAGCGCGCCGCCATCCCAACTGAGAACTGAGAACCAGGAACTAATTACTGGTTTATTTCGCATTTGTCGTTTTCCCGCAGCAACACTCTCGCAAAAACCATTGCCCAGTTGACAACCCTACCGTTGCACGGCAGAATATGAGGCGAACAAATAGCGAAATACCTCCCTCCAACCAGGGCGATGTTTATCGAACTCCACTCCCGTTCGGCCTTCAGCTTTCTCGAAGGCGCCTCTTTGCCCGAAGACCTGATCGCCACTTGCTCACATCTGCAAATGCCGGCCATGGCGCTGCTCGATCGCGACGGCGTCTACGGCGCGCCCCGTTTCTACATGGCGGCAAAAAAAGCAAAGATCAAGGCGCATATGGGAGCGGAGCTGACCAGCGAAATTTCAGATTTCAGATTTCAGATTGAAGATTTAAAACGAGGAAAATCAGATCCAATCTGCAATCTAAAATCTAAAACCTGCAATTTATTCCGCCTTCCTCTCCTCGTCTCCTCCCGCACCGGCTACCAGAACCTTTGCCGCCTGATCACAAAAATGAAGCTGCGCGCACAGAAAGGCGAAGGTGCAGTCGGCAAAGAGGAACTCGAGGAGCACGCTGCCGGACTGATCTGCCTTACCGGCGGCGATGACGGACCGCTGGCTACCTCGTTGGCTCATGGCGGGATTGTCGAAGCTCTCCACTTGGTGGAGTGTCTAACCAGCATTTTTGGCCGTGACAATGTTTACGTGGAACTGCAACGCCATTTTCATCGCCAGCAGGAAGCACGCAATCGCGCCGCTATCGAAATTGCCCGTTCGCTCAAGCTCCCGCTGCTGGCGACCAATGGTGTCTGCTATGCGACGCCGCAGGAGCGAGAACTCTGTGACGTATTCACCGCTATTCGAAATCACAAAACGCTGGTCACTGCCGGACGCCTGCTGGCGCGTAATTCTGAACGTCATGTGAAATCGCCGCAAGAGATGCAGCAGCTTTTTTCCGATCTGCCGGAAGCACTGGCAAACACTGTGGAACTTTCCTCCCGGCTCGAATTCACGCTCGAGGCTTTGGGATACGAGTTCCCCAAATACCCGGTGCCGGATGGCGAGACCATGATGTCGTTCCTGCGCGAACGCACCCGTGAAGGTTTCCAGCAGCGATATGGGCGCGCAGAAGCCGGCCTCAAAAGCCGTGCCCAGCGCCAGATCGAGCGTGAACTGGCGCTGATCGAAAAACTGAAACTGCCTGGCTATTTTCTGATTGTCTGGGACCTGGTTCGTTTCTGCCGTGAGCAAAATATTCTGGTGCAGGGACGCGGCTCCGCCGCCAACAGCGCGGTCTGCTATTCGCTGGGCATCACGGCGGTCGATCCCATTGGGATGGAGCTGCTCTTCGAGCGCTTCCTTTCCGAAGAACGCGGCGAATGGCCTGACATCGATCTCGATCTTCCCAGCGGCGACCAGCGCGAGCGCGTCATTCAATATCTGTACAAGCGTTACGGTGAACGCGGCGCCGCCATGACCGCCAACGTCATCACTTATCGCAACCGCATGGCGGGGCGCGAAATGGGTAAGGCGCTTGGCTTCGATCCTGAAACTCTGGACAAAGTGTCCACTGCAGTCTCCACATGGGAATATCGCGACGCTCACGACCAACTCGACCATCGCTTCCACGATGCTGGGCTGGATTTACGTCATCCCCGCTTGCGAAAATATTTTGAGTTGTGCGAAGCCGTGCAGGATTTGCCTCGCCACTTGGGACAACATTCGGGCGGCATGGTTATCTGCCAGGGTCAACTCGATTCCGTGGTCCCACTGGAACCCGCGTCCATGCCGGGCCGCGTCGTGGTGCAGTGGGACAAGGAAGACTGCGCCGACCTTGGCATCATCAAAGTAGACTTGCTCGGCCTGGGCATGATGGCGGCGCTGGAAGATTCCATTACGCTGATCCGCGATCATTATGGCGAAGAAGTAGATCTCGCCCACCTGCCGGCGGACGATTCCACGGTTTACGCCACGTTGCAAAAGGCCGACACCATCGGCATGTTCCAGGTCGAAAGCCGCGCCCAGATGTCGTGCCTGCCGCGCCTGCGCCCCAAAAAGTTTTATGACATCGTGGTGCAGGTCGCCATCATTCGCCCCGGCCCGATTGTGGGACAGATGGTGAATCCCTTTCTGCAGCGCCGCATGGGACGCGAACAGATTACGTATCCGCACCCTTCGCTTGAGCCAGTGTTGAAGAGGACGCTTGGTGTCCCGCTCTTCCAGGAACAACTACTGCGTATGGCTATGGTGGTCGCCAACTTCAGCGGCGGCGAGGCGGAAGATTTGCGCCGTGCCATGGGATTTAAACGCTCAGAAAAGCGCATGAAAGAAATCGAAGCAAAACTTCGCTCCGGCATGGAGCGCAACGGCATCTCACGCGAGGCTCAGGAGCAGATCGTGCTCTCGATCACTTCTTTCGCGCTCTATGGATTTCCCGAGTCCCACGCCGCCAGCTTCGCACTGATCGCCTACGCCAGCGCTTATCTGAAATGTCATTACCTCGCAGCTTTCACTGCCGCCCTGCTCAATAACCAGCCTATGGGCTTTTACCGCCCAGCCACAATCGTGAAAGATGCGCAACGCCACGGCCTGAAAATATTTCCCATCGATGTGATGAAGTCGGATTGGGAGTGCTTGGTCGTTGGTCATTCGTCATCTGTCGTTGGCCAAGAAGATGCCGGCGCAATAGCCGCGGAGCGGCGAAAGGATAAAGCCCACGGCGTAAGCCGTGGGTCAGGAGCCGAAGAGGATAAAGCCCCAGAGGGGCGAAAGCTGGCCTCGAGAGACGCCCACCGGACAGCCAGCGGGACGCCGGCGCTACGCATCGGCCTTCGTTACGTCCGCGGATTGCGCGAAGACGCCGGCCGCGCCATCGTTCGCCAACGCAACCTGGCGCCGTTCACTTCCATTCACGATCTCATCCATCGCGTCCCTGAATTGCGCAAAGATGAACTGAATACGCTGGCTGAAATCGGGGCGCTGAACTCCATTGGCCGTGCACTCCACGAATCTGAAATCTACAATCCGAAATCTTCAATCTCTCTCCATCGCCGCGATGCTCTCTGGCAAATCGAACGCTCCGTCCGTCACTCCGGACCATTACTCGACGAACTTCCCGAGCCCGATGCCAAATCTCCGTTGCGTCCCATGGATCCAGAAGAGCGGCTGGTGGCCGATTTCCGCGGCACTGGCATGACCGTGGGTCCGCACCCCATGGCCTATCACCGCGAACGCATGGACACTATCGGCGTCCGCAAAGCCATCGATCTTGTAAGTATTCCCAACGGAAAGCATGTTCGCATCGGAGGATGCGTCATCGCCCGCCAGCGTCCTGGAACCGCCAAAGGGTTTGTCTTTCTCAGCATCGAGGACGAAACCGGAGTCGCCAACGCCATCATCATGCCTGACCTGTTCCAGAAAAATCGTCTGCTAGTGACGTCTGAACAGTTCTTAATGGTGGAAGGGGTCCTGCAGAATCAAGATAACGTTATCTCGGTGAAGGCGCAGCGCGTCATGCCGCTATCGATCACCAGAGCCGAGACCAGCTCTCATGATTTTTATTAGTAACCATGTAAGCGATTACCAAAACTGTTCCGAGTAAATCAATATTTTTCTCGTTTCTCCTCTCCCTCATCCACACCCATCCGGTTTATGATTGAGTTGTTCATCCGCCACAATCAATGTAGGACCCCTCTCGGTTCGTCCCACGTGTCTGTGGCGCATTCATCGGTTCGGCGCACGCTGAACCTCGGTCTATTTAAGGAGTACCGATCATGGCTCGTGTAAAAACCTCTGGTAACGGAAGCACCCGCAGAAAGCAGGTTGCTGTCACGCCTGCCGTTAATCCGGCTGAACCCCAAAAGACTTCACCACCGACAGACCTGGAACTGGAAATCCGCCGTCGCGCGTACGAACTTTACGAGCAACGGGGATACACCCCAGGCCACGAAAACGAGGATTGGCTGGTCGCCGAGCAGGAAGTTCTGGCTCGTTTCGACCAGCAACATCAAAGCGCCTAGCTTCAGCGGAACACGTGGGGACAGCCGCCTTCGGCTGTCCAGTCGAGCGAAGCTCGACAAGTCTTGGCTAGCAGCAGCACGGCTGATTTCCGGTCCGCCGGACAGCCCTCGGGTAACCTGTTCCCACATGGTTCGTCTGTACTACTGATTGAGCGGTCCGCCCCTCTCCGGTTGCCTCAGCCCGTGGTTTCTGAAAAAATACCCCTTCGGGTTCCCCAATGTCCCAAATTGGCAGTTTTGCGCTCTTACTCGCGCTGGCACTGAGTACCTACTCGTTCCTCGCGGGAGTGTTGGCGTTGGCTCGTCCGGGCCCGGGATCGGAACGGCTGGGTGAAACCGCTCGGCGCGCCGGCATCGCTACCTTCGCGGTTGTCTTCCTCGCATCTCTCGTCCTGGTCATCTCAGCGTTCCAGGATAATTTCTCGATTGCTTACATTTATCATCACAGCAATCGCGATCTCCCGGCGCCTTACAAGTTCGCCACGCTCTGGTCCGGACAGGAAGGGTCGCTGCTGTTCTGGTCGTTATTGTTGTCCGCGTACGGATTCGTTCTGCGTCTGCGGCACAAGACCGATGCCCGGCTTTTCGCTTACGCCTCCGCGATCATCGCTGCCGTACAGATTTTCTTTCTCCTGTTGCTGAATTTTGCGGCCCATCCGTTTGCGCTTATGACGGGCGAGCTGCCCGCTGACGGCGCTGGCCTGAACCCGCTGCTGCAATATCCCGAGATGGTGATCCATCCGCCCATGCTTTACCTGGGATACGTGGGCTTCACCATCCCATTCGCCTTCGCGCTGGGCGCGCTCATCATGCGCTATCCCGGCGAAAAGTGGATCCACATCACCCGCCGCTGGACCATGGTGACCTGGGCTTTCCTGACCTGCGGCGTGTTTCTCGGCGCGCACTGGGCTTATTCGGTACTGGGTTGGGGCGGCTACTGGGGATGGGATCCGGTCGAGAACGCTTCGCTCATGCCCTGGCTGACCGGCACCGCGTTCCTGCACTCGGTGATGATGCAGGAAAAGCGCGGCATGCTGAAGATGTGGAACATGTGGCTGATCTTCGCCACCTTCTGGCTGGCGATTCTGGGAACGTTCCTGACTCGCAGCGGAATCATCAGCTCGGTGCACGCCTTCGCGCAGTCGTCCATCGGCGGATGGTTCAAGTGGTTCCTGGCTGATCACACTGGTCACGTTTACTTTTTTCTTTTTCAAAAACAAGTCGCACCTGCGCAGCGAGCACAAACTGGAATCGTTGATTTCGCGCGAGTCGAGTTTCCTGTTCAACAACCTGTTGCTGCTGCTGGCTTGCTTCACCGTGCTGTGGGGAACGTGGTTCCCGCTGATCTCCGAGTATGTGCAGGGCAACAAAGTCACGGTTGGGCCGCCCTTCTACAACAAGGTAGCCATCCCGGTTGCGCTGCTGTTGCTGCTACTGACTGCAGTGGGACCGCTGCTCGCCTGGCGCAAGACCTCGCTGGAGAGTCTGAAGCGCAATTTCCTGTGGCCGGCGCTGGGGGCGCTCGCAGTTGGCATTCTGATGATCATCTTCGGTGTTCGTCCATGGAAGGACATCGCCTATTTCTACGCGCTCATGGCTGCCATGCTCTCCGCGCTGGTGGCGCTGACCGTGACCTCGGAATTTATCCGCGGTGGCCGAGTGATCTCGCGCCACACCGGGCAAAACCTGCTGGCGTCCATGGTGCACCTGTTCCATCGCAACACCCGCCGCTACGGCGGCTACATCGTGCACTTCGGCGTTGCGGTCGTGATCATCGGAATCCTGGGCACTCCGTTCAATCAGGACAAAGAAAAGGAAATGGGCTTTGGCGACAAGATGACTATCGGCCCCTACACGCTGGTCTGCCAGTCCTACACGCAGGATGACAATCCGAATTACAGCAACGAGTGGGCCATCATCAATGTCTTCAAGGGCGATCGCAAAATCGAGACCATGTATCCCGAGCGGCGCTTCTACAAAGCGAGCCAGCAGCCGCAGACTCTGCCCCGAATCCGCTCCACCTACAAAGAAGATCTTTATCTGACCTATGAGGGGCTGAACGAGCAGACCGGCCGTCCCATCATCAAAGCCCATCTGAATCCGCTGGTGATGTGGATCTGGGTGGGCGTGCTGATCATGATCGTCGGAACGGTCCTCGGTCTGATTCCGAATGCCGCTCCGGTCCGGGTAACTTCGCCCGCCCGGATTCAACCTGCTCCGGCTGGAGCCGGAGACTGATGTCGAAGCCGAAACCGACCTTCCGGCGCAGTTTGCAAACGGCCTCGCTCTGCCTAGCCGTGTTCGCCTGCCTCGGCGCCAGCGACGAAGGGGCCCGCTTCACCAGTTTGGGACACAAGCTGATGTGTGTCTGTGGCTGCAGCCAGGTCCTGCTCGAGTGTAACCACGTCGGCTGCACCTATTCCGACCGCATGCGCGGCGAACTCATGGCGAGTATCGATCGCGGCGAAAACGACGATCTCGCTCTTCAGGACTTCGTACAGAAATACGGTCCCACGGTGCTGGCCGCTCCGACCGCTACCGGCTTCAACCGGGTCGCGTGGATCATGCCATTTCTGGCTCTGGTGTTGGGTTTGCTGACAACCGTATTTATCGTGACGGCATGGAAAGGCCGCGGTCCCGGTGACGGCGGAGGACCTGCTGGGACGGGCGGCACTACCCCGGAACTTGACAGGTTCCGCGACCAAATCAGGAAGGACACTGACCTATGACCGTCGCGACTCTCACCTGCATCATGGTGACGCTCTGCGTTCTTTTCTACGTTTTTTATCTTCCCGGCAGATTGCACATGGGACCGGACAAGACCCGGCTCGCCTACTTGCAGGAGCGCAAGGAAGCGATCTATGAGAACCTGCGCGACTTAAATTTCGAACTTCAGGCAGGGAAGATTCCGGACAAGGACTACCAATCGCTGAAGTCTTCGCTGGAGGAAGAAGCGGCGGGTGTTCTGGCCGAAATGGCAAGGTTGGAGCGGACTCCCGTGGCTCCCCTTCCTGGCAAAGGAGCCCGAGTTTGAAGGTTTCCCCCCAAATTCTCGGTGCTGCTCTGGCGCTGCTCTTCGGCGCACTTGTCTCGGCCCAAACCTCCTCAGCTCAAACCCTGAATGGCACGCTCACCAATGGAACCACCGGTAAACCCGCCGCGGGCGACGATGTCATCCTGATCAAGCTGGCCCAGGGAATGGAAGAAGCCGCCCGCACCAAAGCTGACGCCAGCGGCCACTTCAGCTTCAACCTGCCAGACGCCGGTCCTCACCTGATTCGCGCCGTGCATCAGGGCGTGACTTATCACAGCATGGCGCCTCCGGGATCGAATTCCGTCGAGGTGCAGGTTTTCGACGTCTCGAAAAAACTCGCAAACATCAGCGTCACGGCTGACGTTATGCGCTTCCAGGCGCAGGGAAACCAGTTGCAGGGCACCCGTCTGTTCGCGGTGAATAACACTTCGACTCCGCCGCGGACCCAGTTGAACGATCAGAACTTCGAGTTCTACATGCCCGACGGAGCCCACATCATCGATTCCTCCGCGGAAACCGCGGGCGGGCAACCTCTCAAGACTGATCCGGTCCCTCAGAAGGAAAAGAACCGCTACGCTTTCAATTTTCCGCTGCGTCCCGGGCAGACGCTGTTTCAGGTTGGCTTCGAACTCCCATACAGCGGTGAGTTGAAGGTTGACCCCAAGGCACTCTATCCGGCACAGCACTTCGTCGTTATGTTGCCCAAGACGATGCAATTTGTGGCCAACGCGGCCGGAGGCTTCGAGTCCCGCGCCAATCCCAAGGAGCCGGGGACAGTGGTGCAGGTCGCGTCGAACACCGAACTGGGACAGCAGTTAGGCTTCAAGATTTCTGGCACTGGTACTCTGAACGAGGGACGCGACGACAGCGACGGAGGCGGGCAGTCCGGCGACAGCAGCGCCGCCGGACGCGATTCCCGCCCCGGCGGAGGATTAGGACCCCCGATCGACGCTCCCGATCCGCTGGAAAAATATCGCTGGTACATTCTGGGAGGCTTTGCCGTAATTCTGGCGGCAGGCGCCTTTTACATCACGACTCGCTCCCGCTCTGCCGACTTCCGGTCCGCAGAAAGACCGCTTGCGACCATCCCCGACTTCGCTGCATCAGATACTGATATGTCTGACGGTCCGTCCAGGCGACAGCCGGGAGCGGGACGGTCGGGGCTGCTCCTCGAGGCTCTGAAGGAAGAGCTGTTTCAGTTGGAAGTGGAGCATAAGCAAGGCAGCATTTCTCAACCGGAATACGAACGCGCCCGCGCGGCTTTGGACCAGACTCTGGAACGAGCTATTAAGCGCGGAGCTTCCTTGCCCCAAAAAGCCCCTGCCCGGGATTAGACGCCAGACGCAGTTGACGCATCTCAATTTAAGCGCATATCATTTGCGTCTGTCTCATAGCCACGCTCTAAAGGACGCGGCCCTCGGGTCGCGAAGCTATTATCCATGGATAAAAAGAAACTCGAGTACTTCAAGAAGAGACTGGAAACGCGGCAGGTAGAACTGCGTCGAATGGTCACCCGCACGGAGCAGGATGGTCGCACCGTGGACGAAGGTTCCGCGCAGGACATCGCAGATCGGGCCGCGAGTTCCTACACCAAGGAATTTCTCTTTCACCAGAGCAACAACGACCGCCAGCTTCTGCAGATGGTCGACGGCGCTCTCGAACGTCTGCGCGAAGGCGAGTTTGGCGAGTGCATCGCCTGCGGCAAAGAGATCAACGCCAAACGCCTCGAGGCTGTGCCCTGGACCCGGCACTGCATCGAATGCCAGGAAAAACTGGAGCAGGGAATTTTGGAAGAGACTTCACACTAATTGTGAAAATTCTTCAGGCATGAGCCGCCGGGAAATCCGGCGGCTTTCGTGTTTTAAGCAACTGAGAACCGAGAACCAGGAACTAGGAACTAACAATCAAAGGTCTTTTTGGGTTCGAGACCTATTGATGGTAGTAGGCTGTAATCTCTGGCGCTTGCGGTTGGGTCCGTCCCCATCGTGTTAGACTCTAAACCGGTCAATCCACAGCTCTAATCTCACAGAAGGGACGTTCGTGCGCGCAGAAACTCGTCATCGACTTAAGGAAGATCGGTTCAGCCGGGCCACCATGGGTGCAGCCGAGGCCACCGTTCATTGGACTGAAGAGCACAAATCAAAGCTCATGGTCGGAGGCCTGATTCTGGCCGTCGCACTGGCCGTGGGAATTGGCGGCTGGTACTACCTGAACCATCAGGACCACAAAGCCAGCGCCCTGTTAAACCAGGCCGTTCGCGTTCTCGATACCCCATTGCGGCCTGCGGGAGCACCGGCCGAGCCTGATTTTCCCAGCTTCGTCTCCGCCAAGGACCGAACTACCGAAGCCCGCAAACAGTTCCAAGCGATCGTGGACCAGTATCCGCACACTCGTACCGCTGAATTCGCCCACTATTTCCTGGGACTGACTTCGTACCAGTTGGGGGACAATGCAGCTGCCGAGCGGGATTTGAAAAGTGTGGCTTCAACGCACAACGACGATCTGGCGGCGCTGGCCAAGTTAGCCTTGGCAGAGGTTTATCGCGATACGAACCGCACAAAAGATGCCGTTGACCTCTACAACCAGCTGATCGCGAAGCCATCGCGCAGTGTAGGCAAGACAACCGCGCAGATAGAACTCGCGGAAATGTATGCCTCCACCCAGCAGCCCGCCGAGGCGAAACGCGTCTACGAACAGATTCAAAAAGAAAATCCCGCGACCGAAGTGGCGCAGCTGGCAACCCAGAAACTACAGGCACTGAAATAACGCCAAAGGCTCAATCTTTCGTACGGGTGAACAACTTCTTCCATTCCTGGGAAGAAGTCGGATGAGTCAAAGCTGGCTTCAGATTTACAGCGACGTGCTCCTGTCGTCCCATTCCGATTAGAGCAGTGGTGAGTCCGGGGGCGGAGCGCGAGAACTGAATGGCGTTGTCCGCGTCGGTCTTCATTCCCAGAACGCTTCCAACAAAATCGGGTAGCCCGTGCGTGAGCCTCGCCTGGTAGAGCGTGGCGCTGCCCATCACCGCAATTCCCAGACGGCTCGCCGCCGAAAGCAAAGACATCTTTTCTTTTTCGTGCCGTTGATTGACTAGGCCGTAAGCCTCAGGCATCGCCAGATTGAAGGGAAGCTGGATGAAACGGAAACGATGATGCTCGCCCGCAACGTCATGCGCGATTCTCGCCAGTTCAAATAGGTCCATGTAATCGCGGGAGCTGTCAGCCACGCGGAAAGCGCTCCAGGTCGCAACTCCGTAGAACTGAATCTTGCCGGTTTTTGCCAGCTTTTCAAGCGCGGCAAACGCATCTTTCAAACGCTGACGGAAAACCTCGCGCGACACCTCCGCCAGTTGCGACTCAGGGTTATGGATATAGAAAAGATCGATGGTTTCCAGTCCCATGTTGCGGCGGGAGCGCTCGATCTGGTTTTCCAGATATGCCGGTGACATGCAGTGCATCCCGCCCGCCAACTCATTGGCATTGAGGACGCCCGTTTCTACATATTCGCGATGAAAGTATCCGCGCGGGTCGGCCGGGGGATCGCCGTCAAAGGAAAGATAGCCGGCCTTAGTGCAGACCAGAATCTCGTCGCGATGCAATTCCCCGGCTTCTACCAAGTGCTTGAGCGCAGTTCCAATATTTCGTTCCGAACGCTGGTGCCGGTAGTTGATGGCCGTATCAAGCACGTTGATTCCGGAGCGCAATCCGGCTTCAATGGCCGCCGTGTAAGCCTGGTCGGCAGCATCGCTGGGTTCGCCAAGATATGTTCCCAATCCGATCGATGAAAGCCAGAGTTGGCTGACTCCCGGTACATCCTCCGCCTCACGGAAGTGGCCGGCATCGCGAAGGTTTGGAAAGCGGTCGCGATAACGCGCGGTACCGGCGGCGGTGGCATGACCCGGAAGCAGTGGGGGATGAGGCATCGGCGCAAATAGTTTAGCAGTCGTGGCGCCCGGAAGTTATGACTTCGATCAAGTGGTCATGTTATAATGACTATGGTCATCTGGAGTGGACATGAGGAAGATCGCGGCCGGAAAATTCAAAGCGCAATGCTTAAAGGTAATGGAACAGGTGCGCACAACTCGCGAACCTGTCCTGATCACCAAACGAGGGCAGCCTCTGGCCAAGCTGGTTCCGGCGGAAAAGGCCTCTGATGACTTCATCGGGAGGCTGGAGGGAGTATTCACGATCGTTGGCGACATCGAGTCTCCGATTGTGCCGTGGGAAGCTTGGGACGCCCTCCGTTGATCGTACTGGACACACACGTACTGCTCTGGGCGAATGCAGACTCCAAGAAGCTGTCTCGCGCGGCTGACGCTGCGATCCGAAGGTCGCGTCAAGCTGATGGCCTTGCCATTTCTGCAATCTCACTCTGGGAAATCGCTTCCCTGGTGTCTCGAGGACGAATTCGAAGCTATGGAACGACCCAGAGCTCGCTAGATCGATTGATCGAAGGGGTCACAATAGTCCCAATCACACCAGAAATAGCCGCACTAGCGACCCAGTTCCCGGACGACTACTCGCATGATCCTGCTGACCGTCTCATTGGCGCGACCGCTCGGGCGGAAGGCTTGGCGTTGGTCACCCGAGATGAGAGCATCCGCAAGTCTCCGCTGCTGAAAACTATCTGGTAGCTATCGAGCTTTAGCGCCGAGGATCGCCGCCCCAACAGGAAGCCTGAACAGAGCAATATTGCGGCCGAACGACTGTGTTTTCAGGTCGTGAAACTCCGGGACTCTTTCCTGCAGTTGCTTCGCCAGGTCAATGTCCCATCCTGCTTGAAATACCCACACCGTCTGGCCCGTTTTCAATCCGCCGGCATCTGCCATTTCATTCCAGCGACGAAGAAATAGATTCGCAGTCAGAACATTGGTTTCCGAATTCGTGGAGATCACACGACGGCCGCTGCAGGTATAAATCCTGAACTCGGACGCCGGCGAGTCGGCCGGACCAACCTCGGGACAGAGATAGAACCTGAGTAAAAAACTGGTCTGAAAATCGACAAAGATCACATCGTCTGCGGAAACGTTCTGCCGGATCGCGTCCATCGCCTGCGTCATGTTGATGTGGCGCTGATCTTCGCGGCGAATGTAAGGATGATGAGGCGAACCAAAAACCTGGCAAACGGCAACGAGCAGAATGGCAATGCCCACCGCAACCAGCCCCCGGCGCGTCAATTTCACGATCGCCAGGCTGACACCCGCGACTGCGAAGGGAACGAGGAATGCCGAATGTCGCGTTCCCCCGTACGGATACAAATCCACGATCGCGGTTATGGCGTTGATCGCGAATGGCAAGGTCAGCAACAGACCGAGTTGTCGGGACGAAGGATTTGGTCGTTCAAGCGCGTCTTTTCCCCTCCACAAAAACACAAGGCCGGCAACAAAGAGAAGCCCCGCTATATCGCCGACCGCAAGCTGTCCAAACGTATATTGCAGGACTCCGAAAGTTCTGGCGAAGACGAAGCCCAGCAGATGGTCATGGCCCCGGTGGAAGTAGGAATTCGCCAGCAACACTTGCATGTGCTGTGCGGATGCCCCTCCTTTCAACTTTGATATCTGTACAAGGTATAGAGAGACGAGGAGGCCAAGCGCGCCGGCCTGTCCCGCGATCCAGGTGGCAATGACCGGCCGCGAAGGGCGGTCACTCACTATCCGCCACAGCGAATACACTCCCACGGCTCCGGCGAAGAGGATCGCCGAAAAATGAGTCAGCATGGCCAGATAGAGAAAGAAGAAAAACCCGGCCATCCTCCCGGCGGAATTTTCGTCAAAGGCCAGCTCCAGAAGGTAGGCCGCCGCCATCATGAAGGACAACAGTAGTGGGTACTGGCGAATTTCGGACGACAACTCCACAAATACAGGAAGCAGACTCACCAGAATGAAGCCAACCCATCCCACGGAAGGGCCAAGAAGCCGGGTCAGCCAGCGAAAGAATATCCAGCAGAAAATCGCGCCGGCAATCACCGACGGCAGGCGAAGAAACAGTTCGGAGGTTCCCAACCTTCGCCACACGTTCAACAGCAAAATCAGCAGCGGAGGATGAGCCAGACTCAGACTCGACCGGTAGGCCTCAACCAGGGATGGTTTGTTGGCAGCCAGGAAGTGCATCGCCTCATCGAGATTGAGAAAGGTACCTGAGGCTTTCCAGAGCCGGAGAAGAAACGCCAGCAGAAGAACGAACCCCACCGCAACGGCCTCGAATCGTTGCCAGCGCGATGCTTCAGGACTTTCGGCCATGATCAGAGTTTGATCATGATACCCGCACCGGGTTCAATGTAGGCGCGAGCGTCCCGCTTGTGCGGCAGCGCCACAAAAGTTAACTGAGAACCGGGAACTAAGAACTGATAACTGATAACTGACATCAAGACCTTAAGAACAAGAATCAAGCTCAAAGGCCTCGAACAGGAGTGTCCTCCCCCCACCGTCCTATCCTTGACACCCCTTCCCGCACCCTTATATTCTTTAACTTACTTCCTGGAGAACTTGCTCTTCAGAGCGTGCTTCCGCGGGTTTCGCGGTACGAATTGGCAGCGCGGGGGGTGCCTGATGTTCATCGAAATCCACGAACTTGAACTGCATCCCATTGATTTCGAAGAGGAAATTCCTCCCGGTGTGCTTGATTTGGGCGAGGACCTGCGCCAGGTAGAAGTGCTGCAGACCGCCGGACGCGCTCAACTGGTCGAAGAGCAACACGGCAAGCATAAGATAGTAAAAGACATACGCCTTAACGGCAACCTGAAGACCCGGGTTGAAATGGCCTGTGCCCGCTGCCTCGAACCGGTTCTGCGGGACGTCGCGCACGAGTTCGATTTGCTATATCGCCCACAAGGGGCCGACGCAGGACGGGAAGAGCTTTCCGTTACATCCGCCGAGGCCGAGGTCAGCTATTATCAGGGTGAGGGATTGCAGCTGGAGGATGTTCTGCAGGAGCAGGTGCTGCTGGCTCTTCCGCTCAAGGCGATTTGCCGCGACGACTGCAACGGGCTTTGTCCACACTGCGGCAAGAACCTGAATGTTGAAAAGTGCAACTGCGCCGAACCACTCGAGGATCCGCGCTGGTCTGCCCTGAAAGATATTCGCGGCAAGCTGGATCACTGATCCGGCAGGATAGAATTCATTGAAGAAAGCAACCGAGGAATCGAATGCCTAATCCAAAACGGCGACACTCCAAACGGCGCACCAGTACTCGTCGCGCTCACGACGGCCTCAAAAGCCACTCGCTCTCCGAGTGCCCCAACTGTCACGAGCGCAAGATGCCGCACCGCGCCTGCCCCAAGTGTGGTCACTACAAGGGACGCGAAGTTCTGGAAGTCAAAGAAGCCAGCTAGCCTGAACTCCCCATGTCAAGCGTCATAGCGTTGGACGCGATGGGTTCGGACCGGGCGCCGAAACCTGAAATCGAAGGTGCGATCCAGGCGGCTCGGCACCACGGCGTTCACGTCCTCCTTGTCGGGAACGAAGAAGAGTTGCGGGCCGAGTTGTCTCTTCATCCCGCGGCTACGGGACTTCCCATTGAAGTCGTCCATGCCAGTGAAGTCATTACCATGGACGACAAGGCCGTCCAGGCCGTCCGTTCCAAGCGCGACTCGTCCATTCATGTCGGCACCAGACTGGTGCGCGAAGGCCGCGCCGCCGGCTTCGTGACCGCGGGCAATACCGGGGCGGCCATGGCCACGGCAAAAATGGTATTTGGATCGATTCCAGGAGTGGATCGTCCGGCCTTGGCTGCGGTTTTCCCCACGGCAGTAAATACGGTCGCTATCCTCCTGGACGTCGGCGCAAACGTTGATTGCAAGCCCGAAAACCTTGAACAGTTCGCCGTCATGGGCGAAATCTACTTTCGCAGCATGTTCGGCACCCGCCGTCCGCGCGTAGGTCTACTCTCCATCGGCGAAGAAGAGAGCAAAGGCAACGAGCTGACTCGCGAGTCTTTCCAACTGTTAAAGCAGCTGCCGCTGAATTTCATTGGCAACGTGGAAGGGCGTGATATTTACAGCGGCAAGGTGGACGTCATCGTCGCCGACGGATTTGTAGGGAACGTAGCGCTGAAGACATCGGAAGGCGTGGCAAATCTGGTGCGCGCGACGCTCAAGGAAACTCTGAAGGCCACAATCACCCGCCAGGTGGGATATCTTTTGTCACGCAGCGCCTTTGCCGATTTCAAAAAGCGACTTGACCACACAGAATATGGCGGTGCGCCGCTGCTCGGCGTGCGCGGCGTCTGCTTCATCACTCACGGATCGTCGAATATGAACGCGATCAAGAACGCGCTGCGCGTCGCCGCCGAATTCGCCGAGCGCAACATCAACGACAAAATTGCAAAAGAAGTGGCCGGACTAAGGCCGTCTGTTCCGGTAAACACGTAGTCGCAACGAACCACGTAGGCCCAGACGTCGTCGGCTGGGCAGGTGAGACACCCGCCCCTACGAAAAGCAAAACTTTATGACCTCACAGCAATCTATCGCCTTCTTATTTCCCGGCCAGGGCTCGCAGGCCGTCGGAATGGGCAAAGAACTGGCTGAAAAATATCCTGTCGCCCGCCAGACATTCGACGAAGCCAATGAAGCCCTTGGTTACGAGCTTTCCGAACTATGCTTCGAAGGTCCGGAAGAAAAACTGCGGCTGACGGAAATTACCCAGCCCGCGATTCTGACCGCATCAGTCGCAGCCTGGCGAGTCTTGCGCGAGAAGGGGCTAAACGCCACCTTCGTCGCCGGACACAGCCTGGGCGAATATTCCGCCAACGTTGCGGCCGGCACTCTAAGTTTTTCCGACGCCGTGCGCACCGTCCGCAATCGCGGCAAGTATATGCAGGAGGCCGTCCCGGTCGGTGTCGGGGCAATGGCCGCGATCCTTGGAATGGACCTCGAAAGAGTCACTGCCGTCTGCTCCGATGCCGCCCGAGGCGACGTCTGCGAACCCGCGAACATCAATTCGGCGGAGCAGATCGTCATCTCGGGCCATGCCAACGCCGTTGAGCGTGCGACAAAGATCGCCAGCGAGCGCGGGGCCAAACGCGCGGTCATTCTGCAGGTCAGCGCACCTTTTCACTGTTCGCTGATGAAGCCAGCCCAGGATCGCCTGGCGACGGATCTGAAGTCATTGGGATTTCAAAAGCCAGTAGTTCCGATCGTATGCAACGTCGATGCATCCGCAATCGAAGATGCGGATTCATCCCGCGATGCTCTGGTTCGGCAGGTCACCGGCGCAGTGAAGTGGGACCCGTCAGTGCGCCTGCTGATCGCGAAGGGAATCCAGACATTCGTGGAAGTCGGCCCGGGTAAGGTTCTGTCCGGACTGATGCGCCAGATCGACCGCTCGAAGACCAGCCTCAATGTCAGCGACGAGGCATCACTGCAAAAAACTCTCGAAGCCCTCACCGCGAAACCGGCGTAGATTACTCAAGCTGCCGGGGCAGTCTCCTCGCCCGCCACCAATCCCGACTTGCTCTTGCCACTAGGCGTCAGTAAAGGCCATCCCCGCCGCAGCACATAATCAAGCCACGCACCCGCCATTTGCGAAGTCAGGACAGCTGCCAGCACCAGGGTCGTATAAAACTTCGGACTGATGATTCCCGCATCGAAGGCCACGCTGGCCAGCACGATTCCCGGCCCTCCGCGTGCGTTCGTGGTGATCGCAAGATTCACCAGATCCAGCCCGCGAAATCCCGCAAGGCGGCCAGCGAACGAAACCGAGAGAATCTTCACCACACAACTTCCCAGGAGGAACGCTGCGACCATCCAGAACGAGAAGCCGCGAATCAGGTCGAGCTTCAATCCTACAATAGCGAAATACAGCGGGTTTCCCGATAGCGTCGAGGGCCTCCGCGAACAACCTTCGCTTCGTGTGAACGACGGCGAAGCCCGCAAGAAAAGCCGCAAACACCAGGCTCACATTGAGTGCTCCAGCCACTACGCAATACCCGAGAAGAACGGCCAATGCGTACGCGACCGGCGAGTGTTTCGCGAACACATTGAAGCGCGATTTGTTGATACGCTTTATAGCGCGGGGGACAATTGTCAGGCCAAGCCCGAAGAATCCAACAGTGGCGATCAGGTGATATGCCAGTTCCCGCGGGTTGAGCGCCGTTTTCCCCGCCATCGCCGTGGCCACGGCCAGCGCCATCCACAGCACGATGTCTTCCAGTACAGCCACGCCCAAAACCAGCCGGGCGAAGCGCGTATGCAGTATTTTCAGGTCAGAGAAAATCTTCGAGACCACCGGTACCGACGTGACTGCAACTCCGACGGCGAGAATGATGATCAGAGAAGTGCGATTGCCATTCGGCCCGGCAAGTGCCGGACCGATCAACGACGCCCCAGCGCCAGCCCGAGAACGAACGGAATTCCCGTCCCTACAATAGCCAGCCAACTCACCTCGCGGCGTTCCTCTCGCGTGAACAGTTGGCGGGCCTCAGATCCGGATAGAAACATCAGCAAGAGCAGGCCAAACCAGTAAACGAAATTCAGAATGTTGGCCTGCTGCTTGATCGCTTCCGTCAGGCCTGACGCGAATGGCAATCGGCCGATAAGAGCCGGACCCAGGACCACGCCAGCGAGGATTTCTCCGACTACTTTCGGTTGCCGGAGCTTCACGAATACGTAGCCAAGCAACTGCGCCATCCCGACCAGCGTCAGGAGGATGAAGAGAATCGAAGTCAGATCGGAGTTAGACACGCTGGCTCGCCGCGACTAGGATGCCGCAGGCGTGAAAAGGTTTGTAAAGGAAGTCTCTTAAAGTTAGGGATTTAGCGAAACAGAAGCTCGCAAGGAGGAGGGCTTAAGGTCTTGTCGGATTTTTCCACCCACAATTGAGCGTGCTCGGCACGGTCATTCACGATCACATCGACTACCACTCCGCTGGCCCCGCTCGAGCATGTGCTGGCGCCATTTACCTTGTATGTGTTGATGATGCCCCACTGTCCTCCCGTTCCCCAGTCCTGGGTGAACTGGTTAAGAGAATATCGGGAGTATTTCGCGGCATGCTCTTTCCATTGCGGATCGGCAAAATAGATGCCGTACGCCGTCTCGTAGTCCTTACTCTTTAGCGCAGCGAAGAACTTGCCCACGACGCGCTCTTCCGACCAGTAACGATTCATCCAGACTACCGCCGCCAGAACAAGGACAATAACTGCAGCGACGACAATCTTGATCTTGCGCCGGCGCGCCGGTCCCGGATCGTACGGCTTGGCATCCAGCAAAGTCATTCCCTAAGCATAATAGACTTTGCGACCAAGGTAAAAGTTCCCAGGAATGTAGGCGCGAGCGCCCTCGCTCGTGCTCCCCGTCCACTACCTCGTCGTTTCTTCTAGTTCCTTGCCTCTGGCGCACGAGCGAGGACGCTCGCGCCTACATTGCAGGCTACAGCGTCCGCTTGAACAGAGGCGTCGCGATGCTCAGCGCAACAATCGCGAACAGCGAGAGATAGATAATATCCGGCACAATGGCCGACAACCCGGCTTCTTTCAGCAGAAGCGTCTTGAAACCATGCACAGCAAAGGTGAACGGATCAACTTTCGCGATCCCGCGCAGCCACCACGGGAAAGCCTGTATCGGATAGACCGCGCCGCTAGGGAAAAACAGAAGCGTATTCAAAATGCCAAAGATGGCGCGCGGCACCAGCGGATCATCGACCCTCACCACCAACAGAAACATCATGGTATTCAATGCCGCCGCGGTCAGCATGATCATCAACAACAAACCCAGCGCGGTGGAGAAACTGAAAAGCGTTCCTACGCCGGCCAGCAGGCACCCCACTACCGTGATAACCACTCCGACCATGATCGCCTTCACCACGCTCGCGGCGTTGAGTCCTAAAACCAGTTCAGCTTTAGTGATGGGTGTCACCAGATAGCCTTCATGAACCCCGCGGGCCTTGTCATCGATGTAGAGCATCCCACCGCCGATCATTACGGACATAAATATGGCCAACGTGATCGATCCCGGCAGTAGAAATTTCATGTATTCGATATAGGGATAAAGCTCCACAATCTGCAGCACGGTTTTCTGCAAGAGACGCGGCTCGACCACGGGACTATTCAGCGCGGTTGTAATCTGGCCGAGCGAATCCTCGAGGGCAGCACTCATGAAGTTGTCGCTGTTATCCACCACCAGCGCGATTTGTGGCCTGTCTTCTTCGTAAACCCGGCGAGAGTATTGAGGAGGAATGATGACCGCGCCCTCAAGCTTCCCATTCCGTACATCCTCCATCGCCTGCTTGGGGTCGCTATAGTAAACCGGCAAGAAGGTCCGCATGTTGGAGCGGACCGAATCAAAGGCCTCGCGGATCCTCAACGCCTGGGTTCCGCCGTCCTGATCGACCAGCCCTAATCGCGCATCCCGTATCTTTCCGCCGAATGCATTTCCCAGCACGATGAGTTGCACCAGCGGGAAAATCATCGACACCATCATCAGTGCCGGGGAACGAAAAAATTTCCGCATTTCACGTTCGACAATCGCCAACATCCGGTTCATGGCTGCGTTCCTGGTCTCGGGGGCATCACGAAGCTGTGCGCTTTTACCAGTTCGTCGCGCAACTGCCTACCCGTGTAATGAACGAATACATCGTCCAGGCTGGTGTTTTGTACGGAGAGCGACTTTACCGTAACGCCTGCCCGCACCGCCGTTTCCACCAGCTCCGTGGTGGTGCGCGATCCATCGCCGGTCAGCACCCGGTACATTCCCGCACCTTCATGTTGCACCGAGGTGACGCCATTGAGTTCGTGCAAAGTCTTCTCCCAATTCGCGGGAGCGTTCTCGAACTGCGCTTCAATCACATTCGATCCCGGCACGCTGGCCTTCAGCGCCGGAGGCGTATCGAGGGCCACCAGCTTGCCGTGGTCGACGATGGCGATGCGGTCGCACAAGCGATCCGCTTCGTCCATGTAGTGCGTGGTGATGAGAATGGTGAGCTGGCGGTGCGACTTGATATTCGTAAGCATCTCCCACACTGCCACCCGGGAGACGGGATCCAGTCCGGTCGTGGGTTCATCCAGAAAAAATATTCGCGGACTATGCACCAGCCCGCGCGCAATCTCAAGCCGCCGGCGCATGCCGCCAGACAGTGTCTTCGTCTGCGCCCCGCGCCACTTGGTCAGGTCGACGAGCTCCAGCAATTCATCGATGGCAGCTTTTCGTTTCTGCGCCGGCACATCGTAAAGCTTGGCATAAATATTCATGTTCTCCTCGATGGTCAGGTCGAGGTCGCTGGTGAGTGCCTGGGGAATCACACCGATGATGCGGCGAACGCCGTCGGGGTCCTTCATCACATCGTGTCCACCAACGCGGGCGGCCCCTGCGGTGATCGGAATGAGCGTGGTCATCATCCGGATCAGCGTGGATTTGCCCGCTCCGTTTGGACCCAGCAGTCCAAAGATTTCTTCCTCCTTCACGTTGAAGGTGACGTCATTCACGGCCGTGAAGTCGCCATACTTCTTGACGATATGGTCCACTTCGATGGCATTGCCCGGGTCGACGGGCTTAGCCCGACCGTCGGTTGCGGGTTGACCAGCGCCGGAAGCCCCATTCGGTTTGAAGTCAGCAACCATGTTGTACCGTCAATTCAACTCCATCTGAGAACTGAAAACTAATATCTGGGAACTGATCTTTAATCCAGAATCGTTATTTTTTATCGGCCGTGCTGGTGTTGGCGGTTGCCGGTTTCAGCTGGTCGGGAGAAACCAGAACTTCCGCCGTCATCCCCGGCACATAAGCACTCTTGGGATTGTCGAGCCGAACTTTCAGCACAATGGTCCTGATGTCGCGCTTGCGCCGGCTCACATCACGCTGGGTGGCAAAATCAGCTTCTGGAGCCTTGAAGAAAACTTTTCCCGATGTGATAGTCCCGCCTGGCAGGCGAATCCGCAGCGTATCTCCAAGTCCGATGTTGTCCGATTCAGTTTCCGGAATCGCAGCGCGCACCCAGGTGTCGCCTAAATCCACCAAAGTGATAATGGGCTGTCCCGCAGTCAGAACTTCGCCTTCGCGGGCAGCGCGAACCGATACGGTCCCGTTCAACGGCGCATAGATTTTGGTGTAGCCGAGGCGGACCTCTGCTTCCTTGAGTTGAGCTTCCGCGTTGGCCAGTTGCCCGCGCGTCGATTGCACCGTGCTGGCGGCCGCATGCGCCTGATGGGTGTTGGCGACTGCCGTGTTCAGGTCGGCATCGGCCGCGCTTACCTGATCCTTCAACGACTGCACCGTCGCCTGCTGCGCCTTTAAATTACTTTCCGCTTGCACCCGATCCTGGTCCGATGCGACTCCCTGTTTCGCCAGTTCGATCATCCGGCGGCTATCACTTTCGGTCCGTTGCAGCATGGCTTCCGCCTGCAACAACTGGGCGCGGGAAGCTTGCAGCCTGGACTGTGCGTTCACTACGCCGCTCGAAGTCGAACCGTGAGTCGCTTCGCTGGTCGCCTGAGTCGCTGAAACCTGCGATCGTAGGCTGTCGATCATGGCTGCGGCCGCACGAGCTTCAGCTTCCAGCTCCGAAGGATCGAGTATTGCGATCAGATCGCCTTGTTTGACCTGCGTGCCTTCGTCGACCAGCAATTTCAAAATGCGCCCCTGAATTTGCGGGCTGACAATGATCTGGTTCGAATCCACGGTGCCGATGAGCACCAGATCGCTGGAGCGAGGCGTGGAAAGCAGGTAGTACGCGGTCGCGGCGACCAGAATGATCCCAAGCAGAATTAGAAACTTGTTGCGCGCGTTCAATCTCGTGCTCCTTCAGAAGCCGGTCGCTGGCGGAACAGGGCCGCCGAAATGAAATCCAAAACTGCAGCCCGCCGGGCGGCCACAAGTTCCGGCGCCAGTGGATCGATCCCTTTGACCATCCGCAAGACTGGCGCGTTGGTGAAATGAAAAACGATGATCGCGATCATAGAAGGAACAAAGTGCATGGGATCCACGGGACGAAAATCTCCGGAGGCCTGGCCTTCCTCGATCACGGATGCAACTCTGCCGAATAGCGGAACGAAGTACTGTTTCGAAATACGCTTCAAGTGTGGAGCCTTACCGCGGGCTGCGCGCATCATTTC
Organism: Terriglobia bacterium; assembly: GCA_963741105.1. Lineage (GTDB taxonomy): Bacteria > Acidobacteriota > Terriglobia > Terriglobales > Acidobacteriaceae > JAIQFF01. The sequence goes on along the minus strand of CAVUGT010000007.1, from coordinate 9,305 downwards.
ACCCTGCGTAATTCTGGGATAAAGGGGATGACTGGCAATGTAGTCAAAGTGCGCTCCCACGTATGCCAGCAACTTTTCCCTCGGAGGCAGGTCGCTGGAGAGCGCTTCGTTGATACTCTCTTTCAGTCCGCCGAAAACATGGTCGAGCACCGCGCCGTAAAGTGTTTCCTTGTCCTTGAAGTAGTAATAGAGCAGGGCCTTGTTGACTCCGGCGGCCCGCGCAATCGCATCGGTGCGCGCTCCGGCGATGCCTTCGCGGGAAAATTCACGCACCGCCGCCTGCAGGATGGCGGCGCGGCTTTCTTCGGGACGTCCGCGGGAGCCCAATCGTGGTTTGCTGGCAACGGCTTTCATGCTGATCTTCCCGGTTCTCCTATTAATTAACCAGTTAGTTAGATAATACGCCTCGCGCCGAGGCTGCACAATACTTATTTCCGCCCGCAACAAATACAATCTAAAGACCTTTTAGAACTGAGGAGAACCATGAAATACCGGAAACTCGGCCGCACCGGCTTCGAAGTCAGCGAAATGGCCCACGGACTGTGGGGAATGAGCGGATGGAGCGGCTCAGACGACCAAGAGTCCCTGGGCGCGTTGCAGTTGGCGACCGACATGGGCTGCAACTTCTTCGATACCGCCTGGGCGTATGGCGAGGGCAAGAGTGATGGCCTGCTGGGTGAAATTCTGTCGCGCAACGTTGCTCCTCCCAATCCCAGCAAGCGTTTATTTGCCGCCTCGAAAATTCCTCCGCTCAATGGCAAGTGGCCAGCCCGGTCGGCGTACAAATATCAGGACGTCTTTCCCGCGAAGCACGTTTTCAAGCACGCCGACCTGATCCGCAAAAAACTTCGCGTAGATTCCATCGATCTGTTGCAGTTCCACGTTTGGGACGACACCTGGACTGATTTACCGGAATTTCGCAGCACAGTCGAAAAGCTTAAGCATGATGGAATCATCCGTTATTTCGGTCTGAGCCTCAATCGCTGGGAACCAGACAACGGCCTCAAGGCTCTCCATACTGGACTTGTGGATGCGGTGCAGGTGATCCACAACATTTTTGATCAGGCACCCGAGGACAATCTCTTCCCACTTTGCCAGGAATTGAATATCGGTGTGATCGCGCGCGTTCCGCTCGACGAAGGCAGCCTCGGCGGAAAGATGACGATGGAAACGAAATTTCCCAAGGGCGATTGGCGCGCCATGTACTTCGGCCCGAAGAACCTCGGTCCCACGATCGAACGAGTAGAAAAACTAAAAAAGACCTTGCCGCCAGGAATGACGCTGCCGCAGATGGCGCTGCGCTACATACTGTCGTTTCCTGCAGTGAGCACAATCATTGTGGGGATGAGAAAGCCCGAACACGTCCGCCAGAATATTGCTGCAAGTGATGCCGGCCCGCTGGATGCAGCTCTGCTGCAAAAATTGAAGGCTCATCGCTGGGACCGCAAACCCGAACCCTGGGCTGATTGATGCGATGCGAATAGTACTGTGTGGGACCGGGTCTCTGACCCGGTCGGGCGGCCCAAGGGGCCGCTGCTTTATGCAGCCCAAGTACAACTATCGCCGCCGTCTTCCTCACATTCAAAAGGATTATCGGCCACTCTTTGTCACCTTCACTACCGATCACCGCTGGCAGCTTCCAGCGGAAGCCAGAGATATCGTTCTCGAATGTTGTCTAAAAGAAGACGGCGCCAAATTTGACTTGCATACGGCCGTGGTCATGCCGGATCACGCCCACCTGTTACTGAGCCCACTCAGAGATACGGAAGGATGGAACTTCAGCCTGCCCCAAATCATGCACGCGATCAAGGGAGTTTCGGCTCGGAAGATTAATCTGCTGCTTGCTCGACATGGTCCGGTATGGCAGGAGGATACTTCGATCACGTGCTGAGATCGAACGATAGCCTTGCCGAGAAAGCTGACTACATTTGCCAGAATCCAGTGCGAGCGGGATTGGTGAAAACCGAGAGCGAATATCGCTGGTTATGGAGAGGGAGTATTCCTATGCTGTAGCTCAGAAACTCTAGCGGCCTTTCAGGCCGCCTGACCGGGTCGAAGGCCCGGTCCCACACAGTCACAGGTGTCAGCTACCGTGCTCCCCCGGCGATCGACGGTACCAGCAGCACTTCATCCCCATCCTGAAACGCGTACTTGTTCCCGCCCAGGAAGCGGATGTCTTCTTCGTTCACGTACACATTCAGGAAGCGGCGAATTTCTCCGGCTTCATCCCGCAGATGGGGTTTGAGATCGGGAAACTGCTGGTCGAGAGCGGTAAAGAGTTCGGACAAATTGCCGGCTGAGCAAGTGACTTTCGCATTGCCCGCGGTCAGCCGCCGCAGGGCAGTCGGAATTTGAACGGTGATATTCATTTAGACCCCAACTGTCTCTGCAACTTCTTTCTCAGGAGCATTCAGCGTTCGTTCCAGATACTTCTCGAACTCCGCCAGCTTGGGCGCGATGGGCTCTTCGGCTTCGTACTTTCCGGCCAGCGCATCGGTGGTCTTTAATCCGTTGCCGGTAATGCAGAGCACGGTGGTCTCGTCGGGCGAAATACGCCCCTGACTGTAGAGCTTGCGCGCCGATCCAACGGTGACGCCGCCAGCGGTTTCGGTGAAGACGCCTTCAGTCTCTGCCAGCAACTGGATGCATTCCACCAGTTCAGGATCGGAAACATCCTCCGACCAGCCGCCGCTCCCGGTGATGCATTTGATCGCGTAATGTCCATCCGCCGGATTGCCGATCGCCAGCGACCGCGCAATGGTCGTCGGCTTCTGCGGATCGATTTCCGTGTTCCCCGCCTTCACCGCGGTCGAAATAGGAGAACAGCCGGTAGCCTGCGCACCAAAATATTTCACCGGCTTTGCCTCGACCAGTCCCAGGTGAATCAGTTCCTCAAACGCTTTCTTGATTTTTATGATCAACGATCCGCCCGCCATCGGGCACACCACGTTGTCCGGCAGACGCCAGCCCAGTTGTTCGGCGATTTCAAAGCCAACTGTCTTCGAGCCTTCCGCGTAATAAGGACGCAGGTTGACGTTGACGAATCCCCACGGCCGTTCGTCGGCGATCTGCGAGCACAACCGGTTGACCTGATCGTAGCTTCCCAGAATGCGCACCAGCTTCGCGCCAAAAACCTGTGTTCCCAGAATCTTCGCGGGCTCGAGATCCGCCGGAATAAAAATCACGGCTTTGAATCCGTTGCGCGCTGCTTGCGCCGCCACCGAATTCGCGAGATTGCCAGTTGACGAGCACGAGACTGTATCGAAACCGAAACTCCGCGCATTGGCCAAAGCGACAGCGACAACACGATCCTTGAAGCTCAACGTGGGCTGGCACACCGCGTCATTCTTTAAATAGAGACGCTTCGCGCCGAGCTGCTTCGCCAGACGCGGAGCCTCCAGCAGCGGCGTAAACCCGGCCGGGACCGTGGGCTCATAATTCGCGGGCAGCGGCAACAGGTCGCGGTAACGCCACATGCTGGCCGGGCCCTGCGCAATCCGCTCGCGGGTAAACGTGGGACGCGCGGCCTCGTAATCGTAGAAAACTTCGAGGGGAGAGAAACAATCGTCGCAGATGGAACGGGGCTGGTTACCCCAGCTCTTGCCGCATTCCCGGCAACGCAATTCGTATGTCTTTACTTCGGCGGTCCGTGCTTCCGAGGTCATGAGCTACTCGCTTTTTGGAGTAGCCTGCGGGACGAGCCGTCCGGAAAAAGTGTCCTGAAACGCGAAATCCTCTTTCCCTGGATAGAGGAAAAGAGGAACGAGATGCTTAAGAATTCGGCACCCCGAATCTCATGTTCCCCCTGTGCTAGGGCGAGAGTTGACACCGGGCGACCAGAAAATTAATTCTGATCCGGTTGTCGTGGCTTCGTAGGGCTCGTCCCTCAGCCACTCTGCATGAAATCCAAGGTCTGCTCCTAAGAGCAAACTTGAGCTAAAGCCTACCGCGAGAGGGGGCGTTCGTCAAGAGGGCCGCGGATTTGGGGCTCTCGAACATGGGTGGAGCAGCGCTTTAGCGCTGCATTGAAGGCGATGACTGCGTGGGCTTCAGCCCCGAGGTACGTCCGGTTCTGAGTGTAATCGCCTGATAACGTCAACCATCGGCTAGCTCCGCACCCCTGTCATGATTAAATAGCTCAATGAAAGCCTTCCAAGTGCACCTCAATGGCAGGAAGCTCTGCACAGCAGGTCTTAGCGAACGTGATGTAGTTCTTACTGCGATTGTCGACTACGTGAGCGGGCACGGTCGGGACGAGATAGCTTTAACAGTTGGCGGACTTATCAGTCCGAAGGGAGAACATGCGCGCTGGGTCAAGCGCAAGAAACTTCGGAGCGGCGACGAAATACAGGTGAAAATAATCGAAACGGCATCCGCCGACAGCCCCCAAGAACGACACCTCCGAGCTGAACATGCTACTCCCACACCGACGCAGCAGAAGCAGTACGTTCGACAAATGGCAAAGAAATTTGGTTGGACAGTCCACCGGAAACGGAAACCTCGCTGATCACAAAGCGGTCGAGTTCGATTTCCTGGATGTACAACCGTTCGCCACCAGCAACCAAACCGCCAAATCCTTTGGCGCGCCCATCGTGGGTGATTTGCGTGTAACCCGTGATGCGGGGAGGCTGCGACCGACTTGACCAGAACAATCCTGCTGCCACCAAGACTAGTACAACGGTGAATGCCCAAGCGAGGACGCGAAAATTTCGTGTGAGGAAGGATGGCGAGGGCCTCTCAAAAACGGGCGGCGATTTCTTGGGTTGGATATCGGCCGGAGGCTGCCCATCTACCTCAACAGGAGCAATGAAGCGGTAGCCGAGTTTCGGCACCGTCTCGATGAAGAGAGATCCCTCGGCGGAGTCTCTTAGTGCTTCACGCAAGCGCTTGATGACGGTGTTCAGGCCGGTTTCGAAGTCAACAAAGGTGTCGGCGGGCCAAAGCGCGGCACGAAGTTCTTCGCGGGTCACTAGCTCTCCCGGATGCTCCAGGAGTTTCAATAGGACTACAAAGGGCTGCTCCTGAATCTTGATGCGGATGCCGCTTCTGCGCAATTCGTGTGTGCGCGGGTCAATCTGAAATACGCCGAAGCGGTACATCGCTAACCTGCTGGTGATGTGCGTTTGGTAGCCTGGATCGCCGCGAGTCTACCACATGTTCTTCAGGCACTCGACCCTGCCATTTGCGTCTATATGCCCCTGAATCGGCGGGGGATTCGATGCCACGTGGATTTCAGATCAATTTCAGACTGGGTCCATGGTGGGGCTCCCTGGCGTGACTGAATCTTGGCGCTCCCGCGACCGCGGGCGGAGCGAGCGCCGTGAAAAGGGAGAGGGGTTGGTGGACAAAAATTGGGTGGATCCGGCGCGCAGTGATCGTAATTGCGCTCCTGGACAGTATTAGCAGGGCCCAAGCGCCATCGCCCGTCCCTGGCGAGAACATCTCGGGACGACCGGGAATCAAGGAGTCCGAGGCAATCCCCTTCACCCTGGACGAGGGCTATCTGATCGTTGTGGAAGGGCGGATTGGAGCGCACCGGCATATCAAGCTGGTGCTGGATACGGGTGCGACCCATAGCGTATTGAGACCGGACCTGGCAAAAGAGCAGATGTTTTTGCGGAGGACGGTACGTATTGTCAATCTCGATCATGTGCTCACACAAGAGCTGGTGGAGGTCCCGGATTTTGAGCTCGGGCCAATACGAATACCGCTATTGCCGGTGATACTGAACGATATGAGTTATCTGCGCGAGAGCGCGCCCGGCGTCGATGGACTTATCGGTTTGGACTTTTTGCAGGGGCGAAGCTTTAGCATTGACTTTGGCCGGAGGAAAATCACGTTCGGATCCTCCCAGACCCTGCGGTTCAGCGCGACGATGGAAGTGCATGACTCCTATTTGGCGGTGGAAGTTCAAATGCTGAACCGGCCCGTGCGGCTCCTGCTGGATACCGGAGTGAGTGCGATTCTGCTCTATCGTGATCGGCTGGGAAATCGACTGCCGGAATTGAGAGTGGAGCAACAGGTTCGAGGGGCAAGTCTGGGTGGAGCCGCGTCCCTGGAGGTCGTCACGCTGCCGTGCGTACAGTTGAACGGCACTGACTTGGCGAGGCGAGCAGTGTTGTTGCAAAACTCGCCACCAGGGCTTCTGCCGCACATAGACGGCTACCTGCCGCTGACCGCGCTGGGAGCGCGGCGCTTCAGCTTCGACTTCGAGAGGAACACCTTTAGTTGGGAGTGAGCTCCAAAGTATTGTTTTTGCTTTCTGGACGCCTTTTGGGTGCTTCCCGTTGCTTGTAACCTGCGTTAGTTGGCGTAACATCGCGATTACACTCACCATCGGGTAGCCGAGTTCCCTCAGGCCTGGAAGGCCGCAGTGAAGGCCGGTAGAACTCGGCGGGTACTTGACGTCGAGGGGCACGCGCGGTTTCAACGCTTCTGGTACGGATGGAAGATGTAGTCCTTCGCCTTCACCGCCACATGGCACGATTGTCCGCAGTCTGAGAGGCTTTTGGGATCGGGCGCGAACTTGTCCGATGCCGCGTCGTAGTTGAACACCGCGTATCCCCATCCGCCGGTCTTCGGAAACCTCTTGCTGTCCTTTTCCATGACGAAAGCCTGGCTAAAGACGTCGGGCACATCCACGACGAAGGGCGCCTCCGTGCTCTTCTTCGGCTTCCACTGGAGCTTCACGATCCTGGAGCCCTCCGGGAAAGGCTGGCCGTTGCCCGGAATGCCGGCCTTGTACGCCTTGATCATCGCCGGATTGGCGACGATCACCTTGAGCACTTCTTCGGTCCGGGCGGAAGAGACCACCGACCAGTCCTCGTATCCCTTGAAGTCGGCGAACGCGATTCCGCTCGGCGATTTCAGCGAGTACTTGTCCTGCGCGTAAACGGCCGACGACGCCGAGGACGGCGAGAACTGCCGCGGCTATCGCAATCGTGAACTGGCCTTTGCCCTTCATGGCTGACGCTCTCCTAACCAGGATTTCTTAACGAGGACTTCCATTTTTGTTCCTGGATCGGGCGCAGGATATCACACCCGATTGTTGATTCCCTGAAGCACTTCACTAGTTCTCAATGAGTGTAAAGGCCTGATCTATAAGAGGGGATGTCAAGAACATTTTTCTCCCTCCGCCGGAGGCGCGGGTTTGGTTCGCGACCTCCAGCCCCTGTCACCATAGAAGACGCTGGTGTGAGTGTTGTGCCCCTGGGTTGTCTGTGTTGTTCCATCTCAGCAGCTGCATCTTCGTGAGTAGCGACGACGCCGATCAGTTTCGAAACTGAATCAAGCCGTGCGGTTGTACGGTGGCAACCATGGATCTATCTGAGGCTCGTGGCCTAGTGCTTTTTCGGGTTATCCGAGGGGGCATAGGGATTACACAGAGACTGGGTGCCACAGGCACGGGTTCGTCTACAGGCCATTGGCATACTCACCCTCGAACCCGAGCGTCTCAAGAACCGACCGGCCACCACCAGAAAAGATCACCGGAGATGGAAGGGCTCTTCACCCGAGACGCTCAAGCGGCTTGCGATTTTAGTTTTTCGGCGTCGAAGTTTTCTCCCTTCTTCCAAAGAGTCAACGTAATCGCTGCAATCTTGCGCGCCAGCGTGAGACGCGCCATGGTCGGCTTGATGCCTTTGGCCAGCGATCGCTGGTAGAAATCCTGGAACGGTCCGGGACGCACACTGGCCATGGTGGCCGCACCTTTGAACAGACCTTTCAGATCATGGTTGTGGTCCTTGTTCAAGCCGCGAATGGACACCTGTTTCTTGCGGCGCCGCACTTGGCCTTGGACGTAGTGGTATTCCCCGCTGTCGCGAGTTTCTAACCCCAGTCCGCTGTAGGTCCAGAGTTGTCGCTTGGTGCGGAAGCGATGCGGGGTCTGGATCAGGGCCACCGCCAAAGCGGAGCGAATCGGTCCCAGGGACGGAATCTGCCGCAGTTTCGCGGTGATCGGATGCTTGCGGCTCTCCGCCAACAGTTCTCGCCGGGCTTGCTGGCGCAAGTGCTGCAGCATGTCCAGTTGCTGATAAAGTTGCTCGGCTCGGCGGCGCGTGCCGGCCTCGGGGATTTTCCCCAGCCACTCGCTGCGATGGCGGGTGTAGTAGACGTCTCGGCCGGCACAAGGAATGGCCCAGCTGCGATACAGAGCTTTCAGGCGATTCATGACCCGGGAAAGATCTTTGACGATGGTCAGATAACTTCGGGCGAGTTCCCGCAGCATGCGTACGCCCGGTCTCGCCGTGATAGACCGGCTCGAGATCATTGAGACGCAACCGGTCGGCCAGTTTGCGGGCATCGATCTTGTCGCTCTTGTTGCCATGCTTGAGTAGCGCGTTCTTGCGCGGATTGCACACCACTAAGTTGGCCACATGCGGCTTGAGCAGATCGTACAGCCAGGCCGCCCAGGTTCCTTCTTCGAAGGTCACCGACAAAGTTCCGCGCAGTCCGGCAAAGAATTCCAGAATGGTTGCGGCTTTCGTTTCGAGAATGGATTCCATGACTACCTTGCCCATGGATCCATCACCGCTGCCGCAGATCGTTGCTTGATGAACGTCCAGCCCAATATACTTTTCACCGCTCATGAGGGTGCTCCTTTCGTAGGTGATGATGCGAACGATCACAACCTACTCCCAAAGGGGCGCCCTCTTATAATGCGATTTCGACAATCTGCAATTGGAAGGCGTATACAAGTCAGGGGTTCGACGTGCGTGAGTACGACCTAATTGCGGAGTGGTATGCATCGGAACGCGACGATCAGACAGGAGTGCCCGAGGCGACCGCGCTAGCGTCATCAATCCCACGTGGATCGCTTGTACTCGATGTTGGTTGTGGCAACGGCATACCCATCACACGTGCCTTACTGAACGGGGGCCACCGAGTCATCGGCCTGGATAGTTCGAGTGCGATGCTTGCACACTTTAAGCAGAACTGCCCCGAAGCATTCGCTGTTAGAGGAATTGTTGAGTCCTGTCCGTTCGCAGATGGCGTGTTCGATGCTGCGGTTGCGTGGGGCGTCATATTCCATCTGAATCCCGGGGACGCGATTCGGGCAATTGCAAGTGTCTCGCGCACCCTTAAGAGCGGTGCGCCGTTCCTCTTCACGTCCGGAGATGTCGATGCCTTCGATGCCAAAGAGGGCAAGATGAATGGAGTGACGTTTCGGTATTTCTCCTACAGTGCCGATAGCTACCGACGTATCCTCGGCGATCACGGCTTTACATCGGTTGGAGTCCATGCTGACAGCGGGGATAACACCTATTACCTCGCGAAGAAAAGTTGAGCCGCGAACTGATTGTTGA
>CAVUGT010000006.1:0-191323 GCA_963741105.1 Terriglobia bacterium | reverse complement strand
ACACCAACAATCCAGTCTGGGCCTGTACGCTAACCTGTTCTTGGTGTAATGGCGAATTGCACAACCGACGGGTACTGGGGCACCTCTCCCTATTCCCGAATAACGGAAGTTTCTCAACGCGCCACCGGACCGCCTCTCAAAGCTCCGGCGGGATCGGTTGTGCGAGTTCTTCGCTAGCGGTGAGCCTGATCGGTTTGAACCCGCCGTGTGAGCGGTCGTAAAGCCAGATGGCTCCAAAGACGATCAGCAGCAGGGCCGGAAGCACCGCCACAAGACGAAAGGACATCTGCGACGCGGTTACTTCGCCGCCCTGCGCCTTGTAGTAGTCATATACCTTTCCCATCTGTGGCAGCACGAAGAAGACCGACGACATGCCTGCCGTACCCATCAGCCCCATCAGCACCGCGCCGCCGCGCGGGAACCGCTCCGATGCTGCCGCCAGCATGGTGGGCCACATATAGCAGACTCCCGTTCCCCATATCGTCGCCGCCAGCAATCCCGTAACCGGTGAGTTGGCGACGCTCAGCGAAATGAGTCCAAGAGAGGCCAGCAGGCAGGAGAACCAAAGCAGTCCGACGGGCGAGAACTTGTGCGCCATGGGTCCCGCGAAGTGGCGCATCACGAACATCATGGCGCTCACGTACACCAGCAGCAGGATTCCGGGCATGTGCACCGTCCTGGTCAGCGCAAATTGCACCCATTGACCCGGCGCCAGCTCACAGGCTGCGGTGAGGAACATAGAGAAAAACCACACCAGGAAAAACGGGCGAAAGAACTCCTTGATCATTTCGCCGGTCGAGATCCCGGCGGCCACCCGCTCGGTTGGTGGGAATTTGCTGGTGAGCAGAAGCGAGCCGAAAGTCACTGCAGGAACCAGCACGCACGCCATTTGTAGCCGCCAGTCGACGGTCAGCTTGCTGAGGCCAGCGCCGATCAGTCCGCCGACAATCAGCCCACCCGGCCACCATGCGTGCAACAAGTTCAGCCTATGCGTTTGGTCGTCGGGGTATAGCGTCACCGCCAGCGGGTTGATCACGGTCTCCGTCAAGCCCCAGCCGATACCGCTGATCAGGGCCCCGGTCCAAAGCACGCGATACGCCGAGAACCAGGCAGAAAGCGGCGCCGCACAGATCACGATCAAAGTACCCACAATAAAACAGATGGATGAAAGCGCCATCAGCGGCCGCATGCCTAGATAGTCCAGCAGCGGACTCCCGATCATGATGGTAAGAGCGAAGCCGAAAAACGCCACCCCCAAAACCGTTCCGATCATTTGCGCCGAGTGAACGGGATCAATCGGATCGAGAAATTGATGCTGCAAAACAGCAGCGAGATTGCCGCGAATGCTCGCCGCAATACCCGCCGTGACCAGTGCGATCACGCTAACGAGGAAGAGTTTTGTCTTGTCGTAGGCTGCGTGCCGGTCGCCTATCACGGCGACCGCAGGAAGGGACTTGAGTAGCGTCACAGCGGTTATTCTGATTCACTCACTCGATCATGTCTAGTCTGATTGTCGTAAACAGGCGTTTACACAAACTGCGGGCCAACGACATCGGCGAGCAGGATGGGCGCGCTTATAACTCTTGCCAGGTTGTCCCGGTGAAGAAGGATGTATTGTAATAGGAGAGCTGGGTTTGAGTGCTGGTCAATGAAGAAGCTCAGGTTTCTGATTTCACTTCCGACAAGCAAGAATGATTTCCAGCTAGCCCAGGCTCTTTCCGCAGAGGAGACCGCCCGGAAACGGGCGATTGATTTGGAGATCGTCTATGCAGATAACGATGCAGTACAGCAAAGTACGCAAATTCTGAAAGCGATCCAGGTTCCTGTCGGAACAAGACCAGATGCGATTGTGATTGAACCAGCTAGTGGAACCGCGCTTCCTCAGGTGGCCCGAGCGGCTTGTGCCGTCGGAATAGGGTGGGCCGTGTTGAACCGGGCTCCGGATTACATTTCAGAGTTGCGCAGAACGTCGACTGCACCCGTCTTTTCGGTCAGCGCAGACCACCTCGAGATTGGTCGTATTCAAGGAAGACAATTTGCGGCGTTGCTTCCAAGCGGCGGCTCGGTTCTCTATATTGAAGGACCATCGCATAGCTCTTCAGCCAAAAACCGCACGCTTGGGATGCTGGAGACGAAGCCCTCAAATATCCAGGTCGCGACGCTGAAGGGTCAGTGGACAGAAGAGAGTGCCTGGAAAGCGGTACGCTCTTGGTTGCAACTCACAACCTCACGAAGAGCGGCTCTCGACGTCGTCGGCGCACAGGACGACTCGATGGCGATGGGCGCACGCAAAGCCTTCCAGGAGACAGCGGACGAAGAACACGGAAGGTGGTCCAGCTTGCTTTTCACTGGCTGCGATGGACTACCCACCACGGGTCAAGCATGGGTGCGAAAGGGATTGCTCGCCGCAACGATTTGCATTCCACCAATTGCGGGCCAGGCAGTGGAGTGTCTGATAGAAGCACTTCAGAGTGGAACAAAGCCACCGGAATACTCGGCGACTGTGTCCTTCTCAATCCCCCCTCTGGATGCACTGAGTGCGCGGAAGTCATAGCTTGCTGTTGCACTTACGGTGTTCAGCGGAATCCATCCAGTGGACCTTTGGACGGTAGGCTCGAGTGGGTTCTAAAGGAAGTCGCTAAAGCGTCGGGATTCAGACCCCTTTTGTGACCAGGCGGTCGTTCTCATAATCCGGTCAAGGAGTCAATGGCGATTTTACGCGCAACTGAACGGTTGCCTGCCCTCACAGCCTGTGTCGTCCTCCAACACATCCGTCCCGGGTCCTGTGCTTTTTACCAGTTACTCGACTCGGGCCGGTGGTCTAACTTCCCATGGAAGCTGTGCTCGATTCCCTGCGTAGTTTTGTGCGTTCAACGCTCGGCGTAGTGACAGCATTTCAACCAACCCCGTGGATCATAGAACAATATGGTCAATCCTCGATCAGCATCGGCTGCCGTCCGCACCTCCAATCTCTTAGCCGGTCTTGAGGAACCTGCCAGGCACTCCATTCTTGACGCAGCTCAGATCCGGCGGATATCCGCCAAGCAGAACATCGTCACCGAAGGCGATCGGGCTACTCATTTGTTCCTTGTTCAAAGTGGCCGGGCACGCTTTTACCACCTCACCAAACAGGGCAGGTCAGTTCTGCTGGCATCGCTGAGGCCGGGAAGCGTCATTGGGTTGGTTACCATGCTGGAGAGTCCGTTTCCCTATATGGCAACCGCAGAAGCAACCTCCGACTGTGAACTCTTGGCCTGGGAGCACTCCGTCATACGCAAGCTCGTATCCCGCCATCCGGTGCTCAAAGAAAATGGTTTGCGCATCGCCTTTGGCTACTTGCGAATCTACGTCAAACGCCATATTGGATTGGTTACCAAAACTGCGGAGGAGAGGCTGGCAGAGATCTTACTCAGGCTCGGTGATCAGTCCGGCAAGGTTCATCCCGATGGAATCGAAATCCGCGTTACCAACGATCAACTCGGAGCGTTAGCAGACATCAGCTCGTTTACCGTCAGCCGCGTGCTGAGTAATTGGGTGAGGGCAGGGGTTGTCTCCAAAGGGCGCGGTCGTGTCCTTCTCGATGCTCCCGAAGCGCTCATGACTGACTAGCAGAAGGTGGTGTATTGGCCTTTTCCGCTCTCAGGGGAGTTATTTCTTTCTTACGTGCGCTGGCGCAACGACAGAAGTATGTTTCGTCTATATTCTGCAGTCCAGCCTCTCCCCCGGGCTTGTTTTTTCAGCGTCGGACGTTGTTCGCTCTTGATGTGTGCTCCAAAACCTGACACACATTTCTTGAAGATGTGAAGCGGTACAGCGTTCCCGTCCCCCAACTTTGGACCTTTGGAGTGATCGTCAGGTCAGTTGACGCAATCAGGTGTTTACACCAACCATCCCGGCTCAACGGGTCGGCAGTCGGTCGGGGTTGTGAGTGTAATGGCGATCTTTCGCCAACTATCACGCTGCATTCGCTCGTGCCGAAAGATCCTCGCAAACGGGGGCTACTTAACTAAACCGAAGCCCAGGACCCCAATAAGAGTCTGGTCCCGAAGTGATTCTAGAGTCATGCGCAAAGTGGTGTGGTATTCATCCTCCAAAGCGACGAATCGAAAGGGTTGCATGCATCCCGACTGTGATTTGCGTCTTACGGATAGAAGCTCGGCCATACCGCGAACGATACCGTGGCTTGTCTGAAATGACACTTCTACAAAGTCACCCTGCTCAAGAGGTTTCGACAGGACCAACAATCCGCCCGTGGCAGAGAGTTCGTGCAGCTTGGCTCGCACAGCCTGACTGCCTTCGGAACGAACTGAGACGACAAGCGAGCCAGGAAGGTTTACCCGTCTCGCTCGCTTCGATGGATTGGGTTGGGGAAAATATGTCATGGCTGCGGACTATCTCACTCCCACTGTCAGCCAACTAGATTACCCAGGGACGTGACCGGCTGTATGAAGCCGTTTCCGTGCTGCTACAGCCTGTAACCCTCAGACATCACTCGTGCGTGCGCCAACAGTAATCATCCGACGGATTACAGCCGTCACTCTGCAACGAATCGCAATTGTTGTAAACAGGCGTTTATAGTCATTTAGAGATTGGCCGCTGGGGTCAATGAGCGTAATTGATTTCTCGCCAAATCCCGCGACTTGAACAGCTCGCCACCAAGCGTGTACTTTTAGGTACCAACCTGGGACATTCGGCTTTGATCCACACCCCACCTTCCCGGTCTTCGAACGTCATTCTCTGGAGACGGTCTGCGCGTGGCGCGTGCCTTTTCCTGCTTGCCGTTCTGGGGTGCCTGCAAGCCAGCGCGCAACAGAAGCCCGCGTCACCACTCGACGAATTTGAGCGGCGATTTGCCGCTGCGAACTCGGCGAAGGAGGCGGGTGACTTGCCCGCTGCCGCTGCCGCCAGCGAGAAGATAGTCGCCCTCGGACTCCGCGAAATGGGAAAGTTGCGCCTCTTTGAAGCCGCATATCCCGAGGCCGCCAGGTTCTCCCGCAGGTCCCTCGAGTTCGAGGATGTTGCAGATGCGCACGTCGATCTCGCTGCTGCCAACTTGTTTACCAGCCGGTTGGACGAAGCACTCAAAGAGATCAGCCAGGCTCTTGCCGCCGATCCGCGCAACGCCACGGCCTGGACCATTCAGGGCCAGGCGCAGATCAAGAAAAAGGACTACCGCGCCGCGGTGGAGTCTTTCCAGAAGTCCCTCGAGATTCGTCCCGACCGCGAAACCAGCTACGGTCTCGCCAGTTGTTTGCTCCGATTGAAAGAGAAGGAAAAGGCCGCGGCCATTTTCCAGCAGATGACGGTGGCGTCCGGTGATCGCAGCAGCCTGCATCTCTTGTTCGGCGACGCTTATCGAAATGCCACCCTGTACGGCGACGCTATCCGGGAGTTCCAGCGTGCGCTCTCACTCGATCCCAAAGTTCCAAACGGCCACTACTTTCTCGGCCTGACCTACTTGATGCAGAACGAATGGGTGCTCACGCCGGAGGCCCGCCGGCAATTTCTCGAGCAACTGCGAGTCGACCCTAGAAATTTTTTTGCGAACTATCTCCTGGGCTATATGGCGTTCAGTTCGAACCAGCCGCAGGAGGCGGATCACTATCTGGGGGAGGCGGCGAGATTGAATCCGTCTTCATCGGAAGCCTGGCTGTACTTGGGACTGAATGCCTACCGCCGCAAGGAAAATCAGCGCGCGGAGCAGCTCTTCCGGAAGGCAATTGCACTCGCCGAACGTAGCGGCGTCGACGCTCACAACGATATCCGGAAGGCCTACACCAGTCTTGGCCGGATCCTCATTGCTTCCGGAAGAGCAGCGGAAGGGGAGCGATACTTCGAAAAGGCGCGCGCGATTCAGCAAAACATCATCGCCGACAACCAGGAAGGGAGTGGCATGGGTGATTCGGGTGGATCCGGAGTTTCTTCAGCCGATGTCCCCAGCCTTCCGCAAAACGAGCCGCCGGTTCCTCTGGGGGGGACGGGCAAGGATGCGGCCACGCCGTTAGGCAGCAACGCGCTGTCGCACGCCAAGCTGACGCAGGGCCAGGAGAGACAGGCAGCGGCCCAGGAAGAATTCTTGCGTTCTGTTCTGGGCGGCGCCTTCAATGATCTGGCCACGGTCGAAGCAATGCAGGAGCAGTATGCCGTAGCTCTCGGACACTACCAGGAAGCGGAGGGATGGGATCCCAAAGTACCCAACCTGATGCGCAATCTCGGGTTCACGGCCTATCGCGCCGGGAACCAGCCGGAAGCAATCCGGGCATTGCGAAAGGCGCTGGCACTTGCCCCGGGTGATGATGCGGCTCGCGCGGTTCTGCGAGAACTGGGGACTACTGTCCCCGGGCAGGTTCCGCAAAAGAAGGAAGACAAGAAGCCATGAACTTGAGCGCGACGGACAGCAATTGAATCCGCAACCATTACTTTGCATTCGCGTCCTGCTCGTCGGCGCAGCGGTGCTGCTTGCACCGATGGCTTTGAGTCAGGAGCAGCATCCGGCCGCGCCTCCTCCTCCGCCGAACGCCAGGAAGGTTCAGTGCAAAGGACGTCCGGTACCGCAACTGGAGGACGTCACGGAGAAGGCAGGTATCCGTTTCCGCCATATCGCCAATCCGCTGAGCACATACATTGTCGAGTCGATGAGCGGCGGCGTCATTCTGTGGGATTACGATCGCGATGGCTGGCTGGACATCTATTTCACGAACGCGCCTACCATCGAGATGGCCCTGCGCAAGGAATCGGCTCGCGGAGCGCTCTACCATAACAACCACAACGGCACATTTAGCGATGCGACGGACAAGTCAGGCCTGGCGGCGCCTTGCTTCGCCATGGGCGGCGCAGTGGCCGACTACAACAACGACGGCTGGCCAGATCTGTACCTGACGTGTCTCGGCGGAAATGTTCTGTTTCGCAACAATGGGGATGGCACGTTCACGGATGTCACCGCGAAAGCCGGCGTTGCGGACGGTCGCATGTCTGTTGGTGCGGCTTTCGGAGATTACGACCGCGACGGATTCGTGGACCTGATGGTGGCCAACTATGTCGACTTCCAACTCGACCATCTGCCCCCGTTTGGCGGCAAGTCACTCTGCAAATATCGCGGTATCGATGTCTATTGCGGACCGCGCGGATTGAAGGGCGCAGGCGATTCGCTGTTCCACAACAACGGCGATGGCACGTTTACCGACGTTTCCAAGGCCGCCGGCGTGGATGACCCGCACGGTTACTACGGTCTCGGTGTCGTTTGGGCCGACTTCAACAACACCGGCTGGCCTGACATCTACGTGGCCAACGACACGCTGCCTAACTTTCTTTACCGCAACGACGGCAAAGGCAAGTTCACCGAGATTGGCCTCGAATCCGGCACCGCGTTGAGCGAGACGGGCTCTGAGCAAGCCTCCATGGGAGTTGCCCTCGGCGACTACCTGCACAATGGACGTCCTTCCATCTACGTGACAAATTTCGGCGACGACTATAGCGACCTGTATCGCAACGACGGGAACTGGATGTTTACGGATGTCTCTTATGCGTCAGGGGTAGCCTTGCCGTCCTTTCCTCTTGTGAAGTGGGGCGATGCATTCGTGGATCTCGACAACGATGGCTGGCTGGATCTGGTGGCGGTGAGCGGTCATGTCTATCCGCAAATGGAAAAGGTGCCTGCCAGCGGTGGTTACGCGCAGACCAAGCTGCTCCACATGAACCAGAAAGATGGCACCTTCTGTGATGCCGGCAATCTGGCCGGACCGGCTCTGGAAGAAAGACGCGTGTCACGGGGCCTGGCGGTCGGGGATCTGTTCAACGACGGCAATGTGGACGTCGTGGTCGAGGATCTCGATAGCGCGCCGATGATCCTACAGAACCACGGTGTTTCCGGCCGCCACTGGGTGAGTCTGGAATTGGCGGGTACCAGGAGCAATCGCATGGCAATCGGGGCGCGCGTTAAGATCGTGGCCGGAGGGATGACGCAGACCGACGAGGTTCGCAGTGGCGGTAGTTACATCTCCCAGAGCGATTTCCGTTTGCACTTTGGGCTAGGGTCGGCAGAGAAGATTGAGTCGCTGGAGGTCCGCTGGCCTTCCGGGAAAGTTGAGACGTTCAAGAACCTCGCAGCCGATCGCTTCTATGCCCTGCCCCTCTCCCTTCGCTTCCCTTCTCGCTCTTCAGGATGTTGCAGATGCGCACGTCGATCTCGCTGCTGCCAACTTGTTCACCAGCCGGTTGGACGAAGCACTCAAAGAATCAGCCAGGCTCTTGCCGCCGATCCGCGCAACGCCACGGCCTGGACCATTCAGGGCCAGGCGCAGATCAAGAAAGGACTACCGCGCCGCGGTGGAGTCTTTCCAGACGTCCCTCGAGATTCGTCCCGACCGAGAAACCAGCTACCGTCTCGCCAGTTGTTTGCTCCGATTGAAAGAGAAGGAAAAGGCCGCGGCCATTTTCCAGCAGATGACGGTCGCGTCCGGTGATCGCAGCAGCCTGCATCTCCTGTTCGGCGATCGCTTATCGAAATGCCACCCTTTATGGCGACGCTATCCGGGAGTTCCAGCGTGCGCTCTCACTCGATCCCAAAGTTCCAAACGGCCACTACTTTCTCGGGCTGACCTACTTGATGCAGAACGAATGGGTGCTCACGCCGGAGGCCCGCCGGCAATTTCTCGAGCAACTGCGAGTCGACCCTAGAAATTTTTTTGCGAACTATCTCCTGGGCTATATGGCGTTCAGTTCGAACCAGCCGCAGGAGGCGGATCACTATCTGGGGGAGGCGGCGAGATTGAATCCGTCTTCATCGCAAGCCTGGCTGTACTTGGGACTCAATGCCTACCGCTGCAAGGAAAATCAGCGCGCGGAGCAGCTCTTCCGGAAGGCAATTGCACTCGCCGAACGTAGCGGCGTCGACGCTCACAGCGATATCCGGAAGGCCTACACCAGTCTTGGCCGGATCCTCATTGCTTCCGGAAGAGCAGCGGAAGGGGAGCGATACTTCGAAAAGGCGCGCGCGATTCAGCAAAACATCATCGCCGACAACCAGGAAGAGAGTGGCATGGGTGATTCGGGTGGATCCGGAGTTTCTTCAGCCGATGTCCCCAGCCTTCCGCAAAACGAGCCGCCGGTTCCTCTGGGGGGGACGGCCAAGGATGCGGCCACGCCGTTAGGCAGCAACGCGCTGTCGCACGCCAAGCTGACGCAGGGCCAGGAGAGACAGGCAGCGGCCCAGGAAGAATTCTTGCGTTCTGTTCTGGGCGGCGCCTTCAATGATCTGGCCACGGTCGAAGCAATGCAGGAGCAGTATGCCGTAGCTCTCGGACACTACCAGGAAGCGGAGGGATGGGATCCCAAAGTACCCAACCTGATGCGCAATCTCGGGTTCACGGCCTATCGCGCCGGGAACCAGCCGGAAGCAATCCGGGCATTGCGAAAGGCGCTGGCACTTGCCCCGGGTGATGATGCGGCTCGCGCGGTTCTGCGAGAACTGGGGGCTACTGTCCCCGGGCAGGTTCCGCAAAAGAAGGAAGACAAGAAGCCATGAACTTGAGCGCGACGGACAGCAATTGAATCCGCAACCATTACTTTGCATTCGCGTCCTGCTCGTCGGCGCAGCGGTGCTGCTTGCACCGATGGCTTTGAGTCAGGAGCAGCATCCGGCCGCGCCTCCTCCTCCGCCGAACGCCAGGAAGGTTCAGTGCAAAGGACGTCCGGTACCGCAACTGGAGGACGTCACGGAGAAGGCAGGTATCCGTTTCCGCCATATCGCCAATCCGCTGAGCACATACATTGTCGAGTCGATGAGCGGCGGCGTCATTCTGTGGGATTACGATCGCGATGGCTGGCTGGACATCTATTTCACGAACGCGCCTACCATCGAGATGGCCCTGCGCAAGGAATCGGCTCGCGGAGCGCTCTACCATAACAACCACAACGGCACATTTAGCGATGCGACGGACAAGTCAGGCCTGGCGGCGCCTTGCTTCGCCATGGGCGGCGCAGTGGCCGACTACAACAACGACGGCTGGCCAGATCTGTACCTGACGTGTCTCGGCGGAAATGTTCTGTTTCGCAACAATGGGGATGGCACGTTCACGGATGTCACCGCGAAAGCCGGCGTTGCGGACGGTCGCATGTCTGTTGGTGCGGCTTTCGGAGATTACGACCGCGACGGATTCGTTGACCTGATGGTGGCCAACTATGTCGACTTCCAACTCGACCATCTGCCCCCGTTTGGCGGCAAGTCACTCTGCAAATATCGCGGTATCGATGTCTATTGCGGACCGCGCGGATTGAAGGGCGCAGGCGATTCGCTGTTCCACAACAACGGCGATGGCACGTTTACCGACGTTTCCAAGGCCGCCGGCGTGGATGACCCGCACGGTTACTACGGTCTCGGTGTCGTTTGGGCCGACTTCAACAACACCGGCTGGCCTGACCTCTACGTGGCCAACGACACGCTGCCTAACTTTCTTTACCGCAACGACGGCAAAGGCAAGTTCACCGAGATTGGCCTCGAATCCGGCACCGCGTTGAGCGAGACGGGCTCTGAGCAAGCCTCCATGGGAGTTGCCCTCGGCGACTACCTGCACAATGGACGTCCTTCCATCTACGTGACAAATTTCGGCGACGACTATAGCGACCTGTATCGCAACGACGGGAACTGGATGTTTACGGATGTCTCTTATGCGTCAGGGGTAGCCTTGCCCTCCTTTCCTCTTGTGAAGTGGGGCGATGCATTCGTGGATCTCGACAACGATGGCTGGCTGGATCTGGTGGCGGTGAGCGGTCATGTCTATCCGCAAATGGAAAAGGTGCCTGCCAGCGGTGGTTACGCGCAGACCAAGCTGCTCCACATGAACCAGAAAGATGGCACCTTCTGTGATGCCGGCAATCTGGCCGGACCGGCTCTGGAAGAAAGACGCGTGTCACGGGGCCTGGCGGTCGGGGATCTGTTCAACGACGGCAATGTGGACGTCGTGGTCGAGGATCTCGATAGCGCGCCGATGATCCTACAGAACCACGGTGTTTCCGGCCGCCACTGGGTGAGTCTGGAATTGGCGGGTACCAGGAGCAATCGCATGGCAATCGGGGCGCGCGTTAAGATCGTGGCCGGAGGGATGACGCAGACCGACGAGGTTCGCAGTGGCGGTAGTTACATCTCCCAGAGCGATTTCCGTTTGCACTTTGGGCTAGGGTCGGCAGAGAAGATTGAGTCGCTGGAGGTCCGCTGGCCTTCCGGGAAAGTTGAGACGTTCAAGAACCTCGCAGCCGATCGCTTCTATGCCCTGCTGGAAGGGGAAGGGGTCGTTCCAGAAGAGCGGATTCGGCCGGTTTTCCACATACCGCGCCGCAATGTAGTGTCCACGGTTCAGGAACTGCATCGGAAGTCACCTCTATGAAACTGTCTATCCCGAAACCCACCAGTGAGATGCTACCCGCGATCCCCCCAGCGATGACAGCTACTAACACCTTCAAGGCTATTCCAGGCAATTGTGAAATATTCCAGCCGCTTTCCCCGTTCGGCAATAGTCTTTCGAGTCGCGGCCAATTCAGTCACAGCGAGAGCATACCAATGCCCGGCGGGTTGTGCTTGAAATCGTCGTACTTGTTGTAATCAGGCGTTTACACCATCTACCCGGCTGAGCCTAGGGCGGCGGAGCACTCCGAGGGGGTCAATGAATGTAATGGCGATAATTCGTATGGGGACATTGGCTAACTTTTGGGGGCGTCAAACGCTGGTCGTCAGCCTTTCAGGCTTTCATGCGCGGGAAAGTGGGGCAACATTCTTATCCTCTTTCGATCCCCCCTGCATCAGCTCAACGATCATCGCAAACAGACGATTCCGGGTCTCAACTCTCACTCCCGCACGAGTGATATAGCGAATCACGAATATCGACACCAGTTCCCGCCGGCCTGAGATTGACCGACGGCATCGCGCTAAACTGTGGCGACCCTTCTTCGTGCGTCACCCTCTTCCATTCCGCTTCCGCCATTTTCGCATCCGCTTCCGTTGCCTTCACTGTCGCTTCGTAGATGCCCTTGATAAGAGGATCAATACCCGTGCCGGGAGGAACACTTACCTTAATCTCATCCCACATCCACTGTCCTACGGTGGAGAAGTTGAAATACTTTCCGCGTATGGCATAGCCGTTTAGAAACGAGACTTTTCTTCCCGTAGGATGGCCGTGGGCAGTCCAGTTTCCCGTCTCCAGTAGCCAGGTGCGGAACAGTCCGAGCTGTACCACCTCGCCGCCGACACCATCGATCTCTACCCAGTCCCTAACCCTGACTCCGTTTGGTCCCATCAGAACAAACCAACCGCAGAATGCCAGGATGAAATCCTGAAAGACCACGGTCAGTCCTGCCGTCGCCAGACCCAGGATCGTTGGCATCTGCTGGGGTACACCGAAAATGATCAGCAGGACTAGTAAAAGGCCGACCAGTTGCGTTCCCAGATTTAGAACTGTTTTCAATGTCTGCTTTTGGCGACGGATCGTGAACCATCTTCTCCAATGCCAGTTGGAGAGCCCAGCCCGCCAGGATCACCAACAGGCAGATCGCTGCAATCAAAGCCAGAGACCGCAATATCAGGTGAAGTACGATCTTTCGCTGTATCTCGACTTGCTCTCCCCATCGCCCGTAGAGTGATACAAGCTGTTGATGTGCTCCCAGGCGATCGTTGAGGATGCTCTGGATATTCTGCTGAGCGCTCAACTGTTGCAGCCGGTCGATTCGTTCGGAACTTGATTCTGCAACGGCCTTATTGCTACGGCGAGCGGCATCTGACTTCAGCGCTGCCTGATCACCTGTCAGAGCGGCCACGTCAGCCTTGGCCAACTGCTCAGCCTGCGCAATCAGTTGTCTCCTGTTGCGGAGGGATCGCCACGTTGCTAGCTGCTGCGCTAGCGTCTTGTACTGTTCAGCCGCGGCAACAGCAGTTTGTCCGCTGTCCTTAGAGGCATTGTCCCTATACTGCTTCACGGCGGCCTGGCGTGCCGCCAGTTCCTGCTGAAGCTTGACTAGCTGAGTCTCCGCTTTCGCGGGCGAGGTCTTCGATCGAATCGGTCAGCTCGTTTTGGTCGAGGCCAAGTTGCGCCTTCGCAATCTCCAGGTCGCTGCCAGTGGAAACGGCATCCGCTGGTCTCTTGCCCGCGCCTACACTGAGTGATGCGATCCGAGCCTCGTCGTTCTTGACGGTCTCCTGAAGCTCGGTGACCCTTTGCTGCAAGGACAATGCTTTGTCGCTTAGCTTTGGTTTTTCAAGGCTCGCCTGCCTCAGTGACTGCGAGAACGCCTGGTCGACTTCGTGATCCGCAAGGCGCTCGGCCTCGCGGGCGAGTTCTTTCTCCTCAGCCGACTGCGCCAGGGCCGCCAGAGTTGACGCTGTCTGCCAGGGCCGTTGATCCACAACTCCCGGCGGTACATACGCTCCCGTCCAGTCCCCCTTCCTGGCTTGCAAGAACGGAAGATACGCCATCACGCCGCGAGTCAGAAATGCACCTGCCAGGGTGACGGCCAGCACAATCAGCATGATCAGCACAAGCACTATGCGGGCCCGGTTCATACGCACGCCTTTCGTTTAACCTCTATTTTGACTGTATCGCAAACGGAGAACAAATTCAGTGTTCAACTGCAGATGACAGGCCATCGAACAAATTGGGAATCACAGCCTGGGAAGCAACCCATCGAAACCAAGATGCGTTTCTGTGGAAGACGGGCAAGCCCAGTTTCTGCACGGGTTATTGCAGCTTTGGAATCTCGGCGAGGGTGGTGTAGATATTCAGTCCAAGGCTCCGGCCAACGCGGACCATTTCGTGAGAGCGGCGCTGGCCGCATGGGTGTGGTCCCCAAAGCCGAAGACACCAAGCTCAACCGCCTCGTCGCCCTGAAATCTGCGTCCTGAAAGAAGCCGAGCCGGAGTACGGGAAGCTGGATTGACCACTCCCTGGACCTACAAGGATACGGTAGGCAGCGTAGTCCTTTGATGATAACGAGCGGAACCGAAACTATGGCGCCAGAAAATGAACAAAGACGACAGCAACGCGACGTTTACCCTCTGTGCCGAGGAGTGGAACAGAAGAGGGCTGCTTAGCGGGGTGGCAGCCTTAGGGCTGGGGCTCCTCGCCGGTTGCCGTTCTTCAACTTCGAGCAGTCCCGAGGCCATGGGAAGCACGGGATTGCCCTTTGGCCGCAGACTAAAAGCTGCGTTTTCGAACTGCGGGCTGGGCTCTACGTGGTGTGCTTCGGGCAAAGAGACGGCCGAGTTGTGGGGTAAATGGTTTGGGGTTGATGTCACGTGGTTTGACGGCGGCCTGAGTATCGACGTGCAACGTAAAGCAATCGAGGATATGGCCACCGGTGCTTGGGATTTTGTCGCCATTCAGACCCTCGGGATCGACACCCTGGTCGATTGGTTTCGCGGATTGTTGCGAAGAAAATACCCGTTGGCAGATGGATAAATTGATCTCCAGAAATGACATTGGAGCCATTTCGTTTCTGAGCCGGACAACACTGACATGGGCGAAGGGCTGCCAACCTTTTAAGCCATGGCGGGCAGCGCAATGTCATTCAAACCCAGGGAGCCCTGGGGCACACCGGAGTGCAGAGGCGGGAGGCAGGATTCATCAAGCTCTTGCCCGATTCCGAATATCAAGTTGATCGCCGACGATACCGCCAACTGGGACGTCAATAAAGCTGCCAGCCTGTGGGAAGACTACCTGGTGCAGCACAAGAAGATTGACGCCGCATACTTTCACAATGACGACATGGCGTTGGCCGCCGCGAGGGTCATCCGCAACGCTGGCCGGGAGCGGGAAATCAAGCTGGGCGGCGTCGATGCCATGCCCCAGGCTATCAAGGCGGTGCGGGATGGAGTTTTGCTGACTTCGGTTCGTAACCCGGCGTGCCGCATCCATTGGGGAGCCTTGATCATCGGCGCGATGGCCGCTACGGGCATGAAAGACATCCCAAAATATGTTCTGATGGACGGACCTGTCGTTACTCGCGATAATGCCGCGGGTCTTCTCTTCATGCAGGAGCAATCCCTCCTATAGCCCGCCGAGACTTCAACCTGATGACCCCACCTGCGAGAGTCCCAGTACTCGAGTTGCGCGGAATAACCAAACGCTATGACACCGTTACCGTATTGCGCGGAGTTGATTTTGACGTGGTGGAAGGAGAGGTTCATGGTCTGATCGGTGAAAATGGCGCCGGCAAGAGTACAACCGTGAAGCTGTTGGCCGGCGTGGATCATGACTACGAAGGGGAGATACGAATTCGGGGCAAAGCCGTTCGGCTCCGCTCACCCGCCGAGGCGCTGAACCTGGGAATCGGGATGGTATATCAAGAGCTCAGTGTCTTTCCCCATCTGACGGTGGCGGAGAATCTCTTCGGCCGCAACCTGCCATGCCTCATGGGACTCGTGAACTGGAAACAAATGGCTCGTCGAGCCCAGCGCCACCTGAACGAACTGGGACTTGAGGTTGACGTGACCTGCAAGATGAACGAACTGGCGGTTGGCAGCCAGCAGGTTGTGGAGATCGCGAGAGTCGTCTTCAGCGGTGCCAGCGTCATCATTCTGGACGAGTCCAACTCAGCGCTTTCGGCGCCAGAGATCGCGCGACTGTTCGAGTTCATCGGTACTCTGAAGACACAAGGAAAAAGCATCATTTTCATCTCCCATTTCCTGGAAGATGTCATCGCGATCAGCGACCGGGTCACGATCCTGAAAGATGGCGCCAGGGTAAGCACGTTGCCAGCCTCGGCTACAAACAAGGAGCATCTGGTCGACCTGATGCTGGGCGAGCGATCAGAATCGCTCCGGCCTGGCCACGAGGGTCAAGGCCATCGCGCCGAGGTCCTAGCGCAGAAAGAAGTGGCCTTACGGATCGACGAGATTACTCTTCATTGGGAATTCGAAGGTGTCTCCTTCGTACTCCATCGCGGAGAGATACTCGGCCTGTTCGGCTTCATGGGAGCCGGGCAGATCCCGTTGGGCCATTGCTTGTTTGGCTCAATCCGCTCCGATTCGGGTACCGTCACCCTAAATGGCAAGCATCTCTGTTTGTCGGACACGCCGGTTGCCGTGGCGAACGGAGTCGCATTCGTTCCCGAAAACCGTCATGACAGCTTGATGCTTCAACGCCGATGTTGCCAACATCACGCTGGCACATCAAGACGATCGTTGGCTGGTCTCTTGAAACGCCGGGCGGAAATTGCCGCGGCGTACCGCTCAATCGAAAATCTGGCCAACGTCCTCCACCCCGGGCATGCTAGTCGGCGCAGTGAGAAGGGGGCAATCAACAGAAGGTTGTGCTGGCCAAATGGTTGATCGAGCAGCCACGCTTGTTGATCTTGATCGAGCCCACCCGAGGCATCGATATTGCCGCCAAAGAAGAAGTGATGAGTGTCATTGAGCGGTTGCGCGACCAAGGCGTGCCCGTGCTGCTGATTTCTTCTGAACCTGAGGTGATCGAGCGCATGACGCGGAGAGCGCTGGTGATGAGGAAAGGGAAGGTTGCCGCGGAGTTACAGGGCGCTGCCCTGACACGCCAAAACCTGATGCAGCACGCATGAACATGAAGAACCTACTGACGTGGGGCCGCCGACGCGCCCGGGATCTGGCCCCGCTTCTCACCTTCCTGGTGTTGGTGGTAGCGTTCAGCTTGTCGACCAGGAATTTCCTAGATCCGGTAAATCTGAGAAATATCTTCGTGCAAACTGCCACGTTGGCGATCGCAGCCACGAGCGTTACGTTTGTTCTGCTGTGCGCCGAGATTGATCTGAGCGTCGCCGCCGTGGCCACAATGACGGGCGTGGTTGCGGCCTACCTGACTGGGACCGTTGGCCTGCCGGGTGGAGTAGCCATCGTGCTGGGTGCTGTGGGTGGCGCGGGCGCTGGACTATTCAACGGTTTGATTTCAACCAGACTCAGTGTCCCTTCTTTCATGGTCACATTGGCCACGATGCAGATCGCTTCAGGCGTGGGGCAGCACATCACCAAGGGAAGGATCCTCTACACGCTGCCTCCGGCGGTTGAGTATCTGGGAGGTGCTTATCTCGGGAACCACGAACCCTTCCGTCTTCCTGTCGTCGTTCTGTGCGGAGTGGCCGCGCTGTTGCTGGGACATTTCGTCCTCTCGTACACCCGGTTTGGACGATATGTCTATATGACGGGCAGCAATCGCGAGGCAGCACGACTCAGCGGCGTGAATACCAAGAACATTGTGATGGAGTGTCTGATCATTTCCGGCTTTACTGCCGGCGCCGCGGGCATGTTGAATACCGGCAGGCTGGGCAGCGCCCAAGGCTTTGGAATGGAGAACATGCTGCTGGATAGCATCGCAGCGGTGGTGCTGGGCGGTACCTCACTATTCGGCGGGGAAGGAGGCATAAAGAACACGGCGATCGGGCTGCTAATTTTTGGTGTGCTAAGCAACGGGCTGAATCTATTGCAACTGGATATCTTCGTTCGTTTGTGGATGCGTGGTATCGTTTTGCTCGCCGCCCTGCTGATCAACGTCTATGCTTTACATCTGCGAAAGAGGGCGGCGTAACCGGAGCGCTAATTGGCCCACTCTCAGTGCGGATTCAAAGCAAATTTATCAGGTGAATCCCCACTTGCTCGAGAATCTCGACTCGCTAGACGTTAAGATGCCATGCTAGGCGGCCGAACTGCTTTGTAGTGTCTATAGTTCATCAGGCTCTTCCTGGAACATGAATAGGATCGGGATTCTCTACGTTTCTTCCATCTTTTCAAGTTCCTCGAGCACCCTTGCTCTCTCCTCGCTCTCGACTCCGACAGGATTTTCGGCGGTGCTATTTCCTCCGCCTCCTGCCGGTTCGCTCCCCCTTTCCTTTCTGCACATTCCCACTCCCCTCTGCACATTCCCACTCCCCTGTGAGCAGACAACCCACGCCTGGAAGGAAACGTGGACTTGCTCCTCGTATGTAGCACGCGGAAGTTTTCCCTTGACTTCGCTTCATGGCAACGATAATAAAACGATTTAATGTTGGCTTTCCCAGATCACGTGTCCTGTTTCGTATTTCAGCAGATTCGAACCTTGCCGTCACAAAGAAGTGGTCGAGGAGTCTCCGTCAATGTCTTACAGTTCATGGTCGCAGGCTGTCCGTTGTTCCCTCGTTTTTTGCCTCGTGTTGGCGGCTTCGGTCCTTCCCACCGGCGCTCAACGTTATACCGGTTCCATGGCTGGCATGGTGGCCGATCCCTCAGGCGCTGTGGTCGCCGCGAACATAGACAAGGCTACAACCGCGGCAATCCCTCAGACGATCGTCGTCGACGCTTCGCCCACTCATGTAGCCAACACGTTCAGTCCCGTCCGATCTTTGGGTGCAGCGATTGATCGGTTGAGAACCGGGGCGCCCGACCATCTCCTGAATGACCCACTGCTCAAGGAAATCCTGGGTGCGGGATGGCAAACTGTGACCTATCGGCAAAACACTGAGTTGATGGTCGAGGCCTGGCATTGGAACCCGCACGGCCGCTGGAGCGACAAAGAGAAACAGCAAGGGTACTTCGTCGGTGACGCGGAGCCGACAGCGGAGATGATTCGCCATTCCTGGGCCGCGCCGCTGCCGCATCGCGGTTTCAGCCGCGGTGACGGGAACGGCTGGTCTCGACTCACCGATGGCGATCCGAAGTCCTATTGGAAGAGCAATCCATATCTCACAAAGGCCTTTACCGGCGAGGACGATTCACTGCATCCGCAATGGGTGATGATCGATCTGGGCAGCAAAATCCCCGTGAACGCCATCAGGATTGCATGGGCTGAGCCCTTCGCGAAGCGCTACTCCGTCCAGTTCTGGACGGGCGAACTGGAGCCCTTCTATGACGGAACCACCAAGGGCACCTGGCAAACTTTTCCCTTGGGCGACATCACCGAAGGCAAGGGCGGCACCGCCACGCTGAAGCTGGTTTCCTGGATGATTCCCGTGAGATACCTCCGCATATGGATGACGGAATCTTCCAACACCTGCGACTCGCATGGCTCGGCCGATAAACGAAACTGCATGGGCTACGCCATCAATGAACTCTATGTGGGGGCGCTCTCGGCGGACGGCCAGTTCAATGACTACGTTACTCATTTCCCCAGCCGCAATCAGACTGTGACTTGGCCCTCTTCGGTTGACCCGTGGCATGCAGCGACCGACATGGACGAATCGAGAGGAGACCAGGTCGGATTCGATTTCTTCTTTACCAGCGGCATTACGCGCGGACTTCCTACGATGGTTCCGATTGCGATGTTGTATTCCACGCCGGAGGATGCAGCGAACGAGATTGCCTATCTGTACAAACGCCACTATCCGATCTCCTGGATCGAGATGGGAGAAGAGGCTGACGGGCAGCACATGCTTCCCGAAGACTACGGCGCGTTATATCTGCAATTCGCAACCGCGATTCACCGGCTCGTTCCCGAGGCGAAGCTGGGCGGTCCGCCGTTCGAAGGCACGTTTGAGGACGTTGAAGTGTGGCCGAACGCGGCGGGGAAAGTCTCGTGGCTCGGACGTTTCGTGGACTACCTCAAAGCTCACGGCCGCCTAAACGACTTCACCTTCTTCTCCTTTGAGCATTATCCCTATCAGGACAAGCCCACATACTCCTGGGCCGACCTGTACCCCGAGCCGGGGTACGTCAGCCACATTGTTCAAGTCTGGAAGGACAATGGCTTGCCGCCGAATATTCCGTTCTTCATGACCGAGGGCAACATCGGAGGCGGAGCCGGCCCTTCGACCGTGAAGGGCGCGCTATGGCTCGCCGACTACGTTGGCTCCATGATGACGGCCGGCGCCGGGGCTACCTACTATTTTCACTACATGCCTTATGCCGGACACTATGGCGAATATCCCATCCTCTTGCTCGATGAGAACTACAACGTCACGAGTTATCCTCCGCAGTATTTGGCCACGCAGGTGATCACCAAGGAGTGGGTGCAACCAGTCGATGCGCCGCACAAGCTCTTCAAAGTTTCGAGCGACGTGACCGACGCCGCCGGAAACCTGTTGGTCACTGCCTACGCCGTCGAGCGGCCGGATGGCAAGTGGTCCGTGATGCTGGTCAACCGCGACCAGTACAACGATCACGCGGTGAAGGTGATTTTCAACGATGCTGAAACCAGGCGCGACCGATATTTCTCCGGCCCGGTGGATCGGATTACTTTCGGCTCCGCGGAATACGTATGGCACCCGCAAGGAGAACGCGGCCACGCAGATCCCGACGGTCCGCCTTCCAAGTCGAGCGCAAGCGGCGGCGCAGAAGCAGTTTATACGCTTCCGATGGCGTCCATCACGGTGCTGCGAGGCTCCATCGGAGACCATTGACCACCCCGTCATGCCAGACTTCAGTGGATGGTCGTACCCGGGGTCGAAGCAATAGTCGGAGGAAGCACCTGGTTGACGTGCGGAATTCCCCTATCCGAGTCGTGGGAGGGAAACACCGCGGCCAGGGCGTTCTACCTCTCGTCCATCCTCTCAAGTTCCTCGAGCACCGTCGCCCTCTCCTCGCTTTCGGATTCCAGCAGGATGTTCGGCAGTGCTATTTCCTCTGCCTCGTGCAGGTTCGATCCTCAGACCTTGCGTCGACAAGGGTGGGCGCATCCAGGGCCACTCGCATTAAAAGATTAAAGAGGAGGAGATCTTTTTGGCAGACATCGCTAATGAATTATGATCGATCGTCATTATTGTTTGTTATGTGCTTTAGATGCTTGACATGCAATATACATGCCAATAATATGATGATCGATCATGGCTTATTTTGCGCGCGACCCTCGCACAAAGCAGATTGGAACTCCTCGAAAGCTGCCAGACAGTTTCCATGTGTCAGTCGCCTCGAGCGTCGAAAAGCACGAAGGGTTTTCCGTTCCTTGTAACGAAAGAAAAGCTTTAAAAAGAACATGAAAATTACTCAGATCGATTGTCACGTGCTGCTTGATCCCGGCTATGACGTTGGTTCGACTAGCTCATCCCAGGATGACATTGTGGTGGAAATTCATACGGATGAAGGCGTAACGGGCATTGGCGAGACGGACGTCAACCCGTGGATTGCGCGGGCTTGCATTCAGGCTCCTGGCACGCACACCATGGGACTAGGGCTAGCGGAAATGTTGATCGGCCAGGACCCATTACAGCCGGAAGCTTTGTGGGAAAAGCTCTATGTTGGTTCGGCCATGAACGGGCGGCGGGGAGCAGTGATTCACGCCATCGGGGCGTTGGATATGGCGCTTCATGACCTACGTGGTAAGGCCCTGGGCAAGCCTTGTCATGAACTTCTGGGTGGTGCGGTAAAGAAAAGTATCACGCCCTATGCATCACTCCAGCCTGAAGTCAGTTCGTTCGCTGCGTACCGCAAATCGATTGTCGAGTGGGCGCTGCGTGCGAAGGCATTGGGTTTTCGCGCAGCAAAAATTGAGGTCACGCCCTGCGGACCTTACGCTCACAAAGGGTTGAAGGCCTCGCACCAAGAAATGACAGAAGTGATCGGCGAAGTTCGGAATGCGGTAGGGCACAACTTTACCCTGATGGTCGATGTGCAATATGCCTTTCCGGACGCGGACACCTGTCTGAAGGCGATCCGTCCCTGGGTTGAGTTCGATTTATTTTTCATCGAGACGCCCCTGCCTTCCGATGACCTGGAGGGTTACGCGCGTCTGACTGCCGAGCAGCCCATTCCTATTGCCGCTGGGGAATGGTTGGCCACACGCTACGAGTTTCTTGATTTGATGGATCGAGGAAAAATCAGCGTGGTCCAGCCTGACGTGGGCCGGGTTGGTGGCTTCACCGAGGCCAAGCGGGTCTGTAATCTGGCGGAGCAGAGAAAGCTTACGATTGTTCCTCATCTATGGAAGTCGGGCATTTCCATCGCTGCGGCAGCGCACCTGGCAGCTACCACGGCGAACTGCGCGTTCATCGAATTCCTGCCAGATGAGTTATGCGAGTCGTCGTTGCGCAGGGAACTGGTTTCCAATGAACTGAAAATGGTGAATGGAGAGATCGCCCTCCCGAAACTCCCTGGGCTGGGAGTGGATTTGAATCGTGAAGCGCTCGCCCGCTTCAAGCGCGAAGCCGAAGCTGTGACCTCTACTCTGTCGATCTGTTAGGAGTTTCATGACCCAGTCCCGTGTAGCGCTGGTGACCGGCGGCGCCTATGGCATTGGGCGAGGCATTGTCCAGGAGTTCGCGGGTAAGGGCGAGGCTGTCGTGATCGCGGACCTGGACGCCGATCGTGGAACTGCGCTGGAATCCTCTATCGCTGCCGCTGGCGGTCAGGTGTTGTTTGTCCGCACCGACGTTCGGGTCGAGAGCCAGATACAGGCTTTGATGGCTCGTGTTTCGGAGGTCTTCGGGCGCATTGATGTGCTGTGCAACAATGCCGGCATCGAACGCTACCGTCGCGCCGAGGAATACACGATCGACGACTGGAACTCGATTTCTGAGACCAATTTGCGCGGCGCCTTTCTTTGCACCAAATACGCGTATCCCTTCTTAAAAAAGACCCGAGGTTGCATCGTCAATATTTCGTCCGTGCAGGGACTTGCCAGCGAGTTGCAGATCTCCGCCTACGCGGCCAGTAAAGCAGGGTTGCTCGGACTGACCCGCGGCATGGCGCTGGATTTTGCTGCGGACGGCGTGCGTGTGAATGTGGTGTGTCCCGGAGCAATTCGATCAGGAATGATGGAGCCGTTCATCAAGGACCAGCCTGATCCGGAGGAAGCGGTGAAGGCCATCGGGCGAACCATTCCGCTGGGCCGCGTTGGTCAACCCGAAGATATTGCTCAGGCCGTCTACTTTCTTGCTTCTCCCGCTGCCTCCTACATTACCGGAGCAACGCTGGTGGTCGACGGCGGCTTGCTGAGCAGGCTCTCCACATGAAGATGCAGAAGGGCGCATGGATCAATTTTGCGGCGCTCATTTTGGTGAACCTGCTTTGGGCCGCGCAGTATCCAGCCTACAAAATTGCGGGCAACAGTATGGAGTCGGCGACGTTGAATTTCTGGACGTTGCTGTTGTCATCGGCTTTTCTGGCCCCGCTCTGGTTACGTGAGAAACAGAAAAGTAAGGGAGTGCGGAAAGCCTTTGACTGGAAAACCCTGCGCGAATATCTGCTGTTGGGCGTCTTGGGTATTGTTCCACCCTCGGTGATGCTCTCGTGGGGCATCGGGCATTCTTCAGCCTCTAACGCCGCGATCCTGTCCCTGACAATTCCAGTATTAATGACCGGCCTCGGCGTCCTGATGCTGGGAGAAAAACTGAGTTTGATTCGGGCGTTCAGCCTACTTCTCGGTCTCGTCGGTACCTTGCTGGTTTCTACCAGCGACCTGTCGCAGGCTTCTTTCAGCCGCAGCCTCTTGCTGGGCAATTTTGTGATTCTGATCGCGGGACTGGGGAGCGCGTTTTACAACACGTACAGCAAGGATCTTCTGTCCCGCTACTCCGAGCTGGAAGTCCTTATTTTCAGCTATGCGGTGGGCGTGGCCGCGTGCGCCGTCATTTCCGCGGGATTTGAGGCCAGACCTTTTTATCGGGTTGCGGGATATTCTGGTGCAACCTGGCTCGCCGTCGCGGTTCTCGGCGTTCTAAGTTGGGGAGTGGCAATGATCTTGTGGATGTGGGTACTGAACCGGCTCGAGGTGGGGCAGATTTCAACTTCGATTTATCTGCTTCCGCTTTTCGGATTGATTCTTTCCATTGTGACCGTCCACGATCACATTACGCTGCCGCAAATTCTTGGGGGCGCATTGACTGTCGCGGGGACCGCAACCCTCACATTGTTTGAGGGGAGACGCTCCGCTCAGGTGGCGGGGTCTGGCTCCCACTAGTTCTTCGGAAGAGATCCAATGGCCTCCTGTTCTATTGTGATCGATGATGGCAATCTCTGTGGCGAAGCTCCCCTGTGGGACGCCGCCCAGCAGAAGCTCTACTGGACAGATTGCCTTGGGCGTAAGTTCTACGCGTACGATTGGAAGTCCGAGAGGAAGCAAGTGCTGTTGGATAATTTTGAAGTAAACGGCTGTGCTCTCGACCAATCAGGCGGACTCACCTTTACCAACAACTCCGGGGTTTGGTTCTGGAACAGAAAGGACAAGCCAGCATCAGTCGTTAACTCCGTTGGAAACGTGAAGCTGCAGTTGAACGATTGCATCGCAGATCCCGAAGGGCGTTTACTGGCCGGATCATGCTTTTACGATCCTTCGGCAGACTATCCCCTTGGAAAGCTCTTCTGTATTCAGCCGAATGGAGAGGTTCGGATATTGGACGAAGGCTTCCATCTCGCGAATGGACTCGGCTTCTCTCGCGACGGGAGCACTCTGTATTTTACCGACTCGGTCGCCCGCTTGATATACGCCTACGCTTACGATCCGATGAAAGGCCGGGTACGAGATCGAAGAATATTTGCGAGAGTTGACGGCAATTCCGGATTACCCGACGGATTGACGGTAGATTCGGAGGGGTTCGTGTGGTCGGCGGAATGGTACGGCAGTTGTATTTCCCGCTACGACCCGGACGGCAAGTTGGAGCGGCGAATTCCGGTCCCGGCAAAGCAGAGTTCGTCGCTGACGTTTGGCGGCCCGGACTTGCGCGATATTTTCGTTACTTCGGCCGCTAAATCCGAACCGATGCCGGTGATGCCGCCAGGCTATGATCCAGAGAACGGCTACTTCGGTGGCGCACTCTTCCATCTGAATGCTGGCATCCAGGGGCGGCTTGAATACCGGACAAAATTAAATTTGCCTGATCAGTGAACGGCCTTCATGGTGCCGATGTTTCTTGATTCTCTTCGGAATAGAGATGCGCTGCCTGTTCGGCCCAGTCCGCCATGGCCGCATGGAATGCGCGCTTGGCGCGTTCCGGTTCCCCGGCCACGATCGCATCCAGCAGCACTCGGTGGGACTGCAGATCCTGGGTGAGATTGAATCCCGGTTGCATGGCCACCCGAATCGCGCTAAATCCGAACAGCGGGACCACGACCCGTCGCAGGCTTTCGACCAAACAATCGTTGTGTGTCGATTCCCACATGGCGATGTGCCAGCTCAAATCTCCCCGGATGTATTTCTGGAATTCGCGCGCACGGGCCGCGGCCTGGGATTGCTGAAAGAGCTCTTCCAGACGCTGAATATCCGCAGGAGTCGACTGGCGGGCTGCCTCCTCGACCGCGAAGCCTTCCAGCGCGCGCCGCACCGATATCGTATTCTCCAGTTCTCTTTGGCTGAAATGGGTCACGAATGTGGCTGAGTTTGGCTTCTTGCTGACGTGGCCTTCCAATTCAAGCTGAATCAGGGCTTCTCGAATGGCAGACTGGCTGGTGCCGAGGGTCTCCGCAAGTTTGCGTTCGACCAGGCGCTCACCAGGGACCAGGGATCCATCCAGGATAGATTCGCGAATCTTTTCCGCGACCTGGTGTCGTGCGGGTTGGGTGTTCAACTTGGTTGCGATCAGTGGCATTATCGTTCGTCCTTGAATGGTGACATCGATACTAGATTCTTAAAGATCGTTAGGAGAATACCGCTACTCCCGAAAAGCGGCAGCGAGAAATTCTTTTCAAAGCCCCAATCCCTAGGGATCTGGGCGCGTCTGGTACCGCCAACCTCCCCGAATTTGGCAAAAACTATAACGGCCTCCCCTTTTGGAAGCCGACAGGGAAATCATAATTTTCCATTATAATCGATAGAGTTAAGGAGGAGTACATTCCAATAAATGAACAATGATCGATCAAATCACAAATTTAATCTTGACAATACCCACAAATCACTACTACTGTGCACATGATAATCGGTCATCTATAGTCGCTCAGGAGAGAATCATGCTTCGCCACAAACTCTGCTTGGTTCTATTGCTCGTCGTTGGCTGTCCTCTGGCCGTTCTCGCCCAGCAGTCTGGCATGGTCGGGACCGTGACGGACTCTTCTGGGGCGGTGCTTGCCGGAGTTGTCGTCACTGCGAAGAATGTGAATACCGGAGAAATACGACAGGTGACCAGCAATGACGTTGGACAGTTCACGATGCCGAACCTGCAAGTCGGAACCTACGTCGTGAGCGCGGAGAAGCCGGGCTTTCAGCGAAAGGTTATTGACCAGGTCACGCTGGAAGTGCAAGCCGTGCGGACCATCGATGTTATGTTGCCCCCGGGAACCGTTTCTGAGCAGGTAAACGTCACAGCTGAGAGCACTGCACTACAGACGAGCGAATCGTCGGTCAGCGCCCTGCTTGAGACCAAGGTTGTCAATGAAATCCCCCTGAATGGCCGCAATTTTTTGCAACTCCAGCTGCTTTCACCGGGAGTGACAATGGGTCCGCCCAGCACTTTCACGGCAGTCCAGATCGCTTCTCAAAACATTGCCATCGGGAACGGGAATGTCTCCGTCAACGGAATGCGTGATGTCTACAATGACTACCTTCTCGATGGCCTGTCTTTCAAAGACTGGATCCACGGCACTAACGGAATGAATCCCTCCGTGGATGCAATCCAGGAGTTCAGGGTACAGACGAGCAACTACACCGCAGAGTTTGGAGCTAATGCCGGTGGCCTGACGAACATGGTGACGAAGACTGGAACCAACCAGTTCCACGGCACACTTTACGAATTTGTAAGGAATGACCTATTTGATGCAGCGAATTTCTTTACCGACAGGGCGGGAGAGAAAAAACCACCTTTAAGGCGCAACCAATTTGGAGGAACGTTCGGCGGACCTATTCGTCGCGGCAAAACTTTCTTCTTTGGCAGTTACGAGGGATTTCGTGAGGCGAGGACCACAACCCTGTTTGATACATTTCCGAGCGCGGCGATGCATGCTGGTGATTTCTCGGAACTGCTGAATCTTCCCACTCCCATCGCCATTCACGATCCGTTTACCGGGTTACCTTATCCGGGCAATGTTATACCGTCCACCAGTTTGCTCAGCGTTATGCCCGGCTATTTGGACAAGTATGTGCCACTTCCGAATCGCCCGGGTCTGGCAAACAACTACGTTGTGCCAGGACCCCACCCCAACGATTCCAACCAATATCTTGCTCGAGTGGATCATCAGCTGACCAGCAAGCTGCAGCTGTCAGGTCACTATGTCTACAACAGGGTTAATGACGACCCACCAACAACCAATCCCAATTTCTTCATTAAGCAGAACAACAAGAATCAGAATGCCACGGTGCACCTGACCGACACCGTCAGTCCTTCCACCATTGTCGACGTCCAATTCGGCTATAACTTGTTCAAGCAGTTTGTAAACAAGAATCTCGCCAACACGACCCCTAATATCGCCCGCGACATTCTGAAAATCAACGGAGTGGCGAGTGACACTCGCGCGTCCGACGCTCCATTTTTTATTACGCCAGGTTTCGGAACATTAGGCGGCTTCCACTTTGGTCCTCGGCAATGGTTCAGCGAGCGGTACGAGACTCAAGGAAGCGTGAGCCTGGTTCGTGGAAAGCATCTGATCCGGGCGGGTATGCATGTGGTCCGGCATCATGAAACCTTCCCGGAAATCTTCATCGGAAACGGGCTCTATGTTTTCGATGGCAGCATGACGGGTTACCCGATGGCGGACATGCTGATCGGTATCCCCCAGAATTTTGAGCTGTCTCCGGAACTGTTCGACCCTCAGTACCGCCAGTGGGAACTTATGCCGTGGGTCCAGGATGACTGGAGAATCACCCCCAAGTTGACCCTGAATCTCGGCTTGCGCTATGAATGGCGACCCTGGCCGGTCTCCAAGAACGACTCGATCTCAAACATCGTCCTTCCTCCAGGCGGAGGGCAAGCTTCGCTGGTTCTTGCCGGTCCCTGCACGCCGGCTCTGCCGGTGCGCCCGTGCCAGTCCTCTTTGCCGTCCTCGATCGCGGCCAACCGCAGCACATTGGCGGGCACGGACAATAACAACTTCGCGCCCCGGATCGGATTTGCCTATCGTGTGGGCAACTCTGATCGCACTGTAGTGCGCGGTGGGTATGGCATTTTTTACCAACCGGAGCCCTTCAACCAGTTCATATTTCTTGGCATTAACCCTCCGTTTGTCAGTTTCTATAACCGCTTTAACAACGCGAGTAACTTTACCGGTTGGGACTGGTTTAATCCGACCGCGGGGCAACCGCCAGGGGGAGTACAGTTCACTTACATTCCGTCCAATGCGCGAACCCCTTATCTGCAGGCTTGGAATTTTGGGGTGCAACACGACATTGGTGCAGGTTTTGTTGTCGATGTAACTTATGTTGGGAACAAGGACACGAAATTGTGGGCCAGAACGTGGCCCAACCAGCCGCGGCCTGGACCGGGAGACATTGACTCGAGGCGCCCGTATACCAACGTCTCGACCGTCGCGGGCAACCAGCCGCTTGGAAATGCCAACTACAACGGCCTTCAGGTACGGGTGGACAGGCGTTTCTCGGCGGGGTTGTCGATTCTGGCCGGGTACACTTGGTCGAAAGCGATCACGGACACTCAGGGCGCTGAGACTGGCGCGTTCGTACCCGACTTGCAGGACAATGACAACCGACGGGCAAACCGCGGTCTCTGGGCTGCGGACACTCGTCATCGCTTCACATTTAGTTCCGTGTACGAACTTCCGTTTGGCCACCAGAAGCGGTTCTTGTCGGATGGCAATGGAGTGCTGGAGAAAGTGGTTTCTGGATGGCAGTTCGCCGCCATCTTCACCTACCAGTCCGGCCAGCCTAATACGGTCACTTTGCCTTTTGACAACCCCAACGTCGGTGACGGTGCGAAGCTGCCGAATTTGCTCCACGACCCGAATCACGGTCCAAAGACTGTAGAACAATTCTTTGACACGAGTGCGTTCGCGGTGCCGCCCCCCTTCTCTTTCGGAAATGAAGGCATCGGCTCGGTCTACGGCCCAAGCCTTACGGATATGGACCTATCGCTGGTTAAAAATACCAATATCAGTGAGCGCGTGAACTTGCAGTTCCGGTTCGAGGCCTTCAACGCCCTGAATCACCCGATACTGGGGGCTCCAAACACGACTTTCGGAACGCCTCTATTCGGTCAGATCACTGGCACACGACTCGACAACCGGGAGCTCCAGTTTGCGCTGAGGCTTGTCTTCTAATAATTAAGAGGTAGGTGCCGGTGGGGCACAATACTCTGCGCGAAGGAGGGGGCCTGTAGTGTAGAAGGGTAAGCACGGCAACAGTCGTACAGAATGCGTGATTACCGGCCAATCCAGATTGCAGCGCTGCTCGCCTGCTGGGCGCTAGCGGTTGTTCCCTGCAGCGCAGGCAGCGCGGGTTCAGGCAAGGACGGCGGCGAGACCCCCAGCCCTAGTTTCACGTCTGCACTGGCTTTGCTTTCGAAAAACGAGTGCAAAGAAGCCGCGCATCGGTTTCAGCAAGCGCTCGCCGCGAATGTGAATTCGCCCGACGACAGAATCCTTCTGGGCATCGCGTACGATTGCTCGGGAGATCGAGAGAACCTGCTGACCGCTTTCGGCCACGTCTGGAACTACGATCTCGACCCCCAACGGCCGACCGCCGAAATCGAGCTTATCAACCACGCGCTTAACTCGGAATTGAAACTCCAACCTCGAACGTCGGTCGGAAAGTATTTTGAAGCCTTGTTGTATTTTCGTGTGGGGCGGTTTGACTCTGCGTTGGCACGACTGAAAAACTCCGCTGCGCCGATCGCGGACTCCTGGGCCTACTACAACTTGCTGGGGACTGTATTTCTTCGGCAGTCCCGCTTCCCTGAGGCACGGAAGGCCTTGGAAACGGCGCTGGCCCGTCGCAACAATCAGGCTGACACTCACTACAAATTGGGAACAGTTCTCCTCGCTACAGGGAACACATCGGCTGCTACAGGCGAGTTCAGCCAAGCGGTAAAGCTGCGTCCAGTATTTCCTGCCGCCAGCGCAGCTTTGGGGATAGCGCTTTTGCAAGCGGGCGAGTTCGCCGCTGCGCGCGATTCCTTGTCAAAAGGAACGGCGCTCGGTCCAGAGATTTACATCTATCTCGGGGCTGCCAATGAGCGGCTGGGAGACAACACGGCAGCCATTGAAAGCTATCGAGCCGCTCTTGCGCAACAACCGCAAGCGTTTGTGGCTGAGCTCTCGCTGGGGAGGATGCTTCTTGCAACCGGCGAGACCGCAGAGGCAGTGAAGCACTTGCAACGAGCCATCGAGCTGGATCCGGAGAAAGCGCAACCTCAGCTTTATATGGCTTTGGCCCTGGCTAAGACTGGCCAAAAGGAAAGCGCTGTCGCGGCGGCGGAGCGAGCGCAGAGTTTGGGAGCATCGGAAAATGCAGATTTTCATGATGCCCTGGGTGGAGTCTTCCAGGAACTCAGCCGTCAGAATGAGGCACAGCAGTGTTTTAAGCAGGCTGTGAGTTTGGGTCCTGCGAGGGAAGACTACTACCGGCATCTCGCGGCTGCTCAGCGCAACGCCGGAGACGATGCTGCGGCCGGCGCAACGCTTCAGTCCGGGCTCGTCCAGTTTCCCGGCAGCGCGCGTTTGCACTATTTGTTGGGACTCACCTTCATGAGTCGCGGTTCAAGCGCGGAGGCCATCGATCCTTTACGAAAGGCGGCCGAACTGGAGCCGGAGAATCCCGATTACCAACAGGCGCTCGGTTTGTGCCTGGAAGATCTTGAGAAGGACGACCAAGCCATGATGTCTTTCAAGCGTGTCCTGGATCTGGATGCTGGCCGCCCCGCAGCCTATCTTCAGATCGGGATGCTTCAAATGAAGGCAGGCGCCACAGCCGAAGCGGAGCAGAGTTTCAATGCAGCACTTCGCGTCGATGCTCGTTACGCTCCGGCCTATTTTCGGTTGGGCAAGATTTACTACGACCGCAATGATGACGCGCAGGCACTGAAGTTCCTGGAAAAAGCGAGAGAGCTGGATCCCGATTGGGAAGACACCTATTTTCTTCTGGGCGCGCTGTACAAACGAGCTGGGAAACTCGAACAATCGGCACAAATGTTTACCATCTTCCGCCAGAAGAAGAATGAACTACAAGATCTTCGGCGCAAGACGTATGACATGGCTCCAGACGCTTTCCAGGACAAAACCCCGGGGAGCGTCAGTCGATGAGGGCCAATGCCCGAAGCAAAGTCTACACAGTCGCATGCTTCGGAGTTCTCGCCCTGACAACGCTGGCTGTATCAAAAGAACGCGGCCGGAAACCGAGCTTCGTCGATGTAACCAAAGAGGCTGGCATCCAGGGAATAACCACCGACGGAACGCCGGAAAAGAAGTCAATCCTCGATGTCAACGGAACGGGAGTTTGTTGGCTGGATTACAACAACGACGGACTGGTCGATCTCCTTGTCGTGAATGGCTCTACCGTTGAAGATCTTAAATCCGGCAAGCCTCGCAGGCAGAGCAACTACCTGTACCGCAATGATGGAGGCGGAAAATTCACGGACGTGACTGCTCAAGCCGGAGTAGCAGGACGGGGCTGGGGTCAAGGTTGCGCGGCGGCCGACATCAATAATGACGGTTTCACCGATCTGCTGGTCACAAATTTCGGACCGAACGAACTTTTCCGCAATAACGGTAACGGCACATTTACAGAGATCGCACAGAAATCGGGTGTCGCATGGGGCAACTTCTGGCACACGGGCGCGGCCTTTGCCGACTATGACAATGATGGCTGGGTTGATCTGTTTGTCGCCGGCTATGTGGAATTCGACATTAACGCGCCAAAGAACTACCTGGCGCTCTGCAACTATAAGTCGATGGCTACGTTTTGCGGACCTCGCGGATTTCGCGGCGCCCCACATGCCCTCTATCGCAACAACCACGATGGGACCTTTCGTGAAGTGACCGAGGAGGCAGGAGTTGCCAACAAGGAAAGCTACTTCGGGCTGGGAGTGTTGTTTCAAGACCTCGATGGCGATGGGCGTCCTGACATCCTGGTGGCCAACGATGCGTGTTTCAACTACTTCTACCACAATGAGGGTAACGGGAAATTCAAGGAAGACGCGTTGTCGAGGGGCATTGCCTGCTGCCGTGACGGAACGGAGCAGGCCAACATGGGATTGGCGGTTGGAGACTACAACAACGATGGCAAGCCCGACGTTTTCATCACGACGTATTCCGACGATCACTACACTCTCTACAAAAATCAGGGTGACATGTTCGACGATGTGACCCGGGAAACCGGGCTTTACTACGCCACTCATCCTTATATGGGTTGGGGCACCATGTTTCTGGATTTCGATAACGACGGCTTCCGCGATCTGTTTGCCGCCAACGGTCATCTATTTCCGGAGGTCGACCGCTACTTCAAGGATGCCACCAGTTACAAGCAGCGCCTGCTTCTCCTGCAAAACGATCAGGGGCAGAGATTTCTCGATGTCGGCGACGAAATGGGGCTGTCTGACTTCCAAAGGCATGTCGCCCGGGGTGCGGCGGCCGCGGATTTTGACAACGACGGAAGAGTGGATATTGCTGTCGCAAACCTGGACGAAACTCCAACCCTGATTCGCAATGTCTTCGCGGGCGAGAATCATTGGCTACGAATTCGAACTGTAGGCACGCGTTCGAATCGGGGCGGAATCGGTGCCCGCATCGAAGTGACCGCCGGCGACCTCAAGCAAGTGGACTGGGTCCATACCGGTGGCAGTTTCCTGTCACAAAACGATGTGCGAGTGCACTTCGGCTTACGGTCAAACAAGCGAGCTGCTGTGAAGGTGTACTGGCCAAGCGGCGTGGTGGACAGTATCGGCGACGTTGAAGGGGACCGCGACATCGTCGTGGAAGAGGGCAAAGGACTAGTCGGCGGTAGCCATCATTGATGGGGGCGAACCACGTGACGCAAAGCAACGCAAAGCTAGTGGGGGGAGCAGCAGAACTCGCGATAACCCCTCCCGTAGGAGCTCCGACACTCGGTACCATTCAGCGCAGCACGGGCGTGCATGACGATCTGTACGCGCGTGTTTTGGTGTTGAACGATGCCAAGAAGCGCGTCGCGATCTTATCTCTTGATCTGATCGGGATGGACTTCGTACTTGCGGATCAAATTCGCAGCGCAATCGCGGCCCGCACCGGCATAGCGATCACGCTTGTGCACTGCACCCACAATCACTCTGCTCCATTCACCATTCCGTGGAGCGTGCTGGGCCCGCGTTGGTTCTCAGGGCCTGGCAAGACGTGGCGTGACGGGCTTCCGGGAAAACTGGCTGATCTTGTCTCAGTTGCTGAAGCTAAGAGCGAGCCCGTGGTCTTACGCGCCGGGAGATCCCCCGTTCACATCGGAACGAACCGGCGGCTGCCATCAGACCAAGGCGTTGTGATGAAGCCGAATCCTGCGGGACCAGTCGTTCCGTGGACGGATGTCCTGCGCGTGGATCGGCTCGATGGTAGTCCCGTGGCAATTCTGTTTAGCCATGCAGCCCACCCGGTAATTATTCATGGATCGAGCCGGCTGATCAGCGCGGAATTTCCCGGATTTGCCGCGCGGAAACTTAAAGAACGTTTTGGCGGAAACATGATCGCCATGTTCGGCCAGGCTTTCGCTGGAAATATTAATGGTGATCCACTTCGCGGGGGAATCTCGGCCGCTGAGTTGGCCGGAGAAGTATTGGCGGAAGCGGCTTTCCAGGCGGCGTCAAAGAGCGAAGCCATTCCGTCGGAGGAATTCACAATCACTTCAGTGCACTCGGAAATTCCTCTGCAAGCACTCCCCTCAAAGGAAGAGTGTTCGCAAGCTCTCGAGGCCGCCGAACAGCGTCTCGTGAAGACTTACGGGCGCGAGGTCTTCAGCGACGAGCAGCTGTGGGACATGCAGGACGACGTCGAAACCGCCAAGAGCCAAAAAGAATCCAAAGCCGCGGATGATGTTCAACCCATGGAGGGTAAGGCCTGGTGGATGATGGACACCGTTTTGTGCCTTCGCGACTTGCTGTGCAAAATCGAAACGCGCGACGAACGTCCCCTGCGCTTTGATGCGCACTTGTTGCGCGTTGGCGATCACTGGTCCTTGCTGGCAGCTACGCATGAGCTATTTGCGGAATATCAACTGGCATTGGACAAGGCCGTTCCGACCAAGCATAACATGATGCTGGCTTACACCAACGGCTGCGAAAGCTACATACCCATGGACCGCGATTTAGCTCTAGGTGGATATGAGGCTGCTACTTTCCCAGCGGACGGTGCGGCGCTTCGATATCGGCACCGGAGAGCGCTGCGGCCGGGTTTTGAGGGACGAGTGTTTGAACAGTTGCGATCGCTGTGGGCTTGACGGTTCGTAAAACGCATTCGCCGGTAAAGAATCTGTGCGAGGACAAAAATAATGTTCATCGGATATCTGTTCGCGGTGCTTGCGATGCTCAGCATCGGCATTCTGGGAATTCTGAGCAAGCTGGCGGATAGCAAGGGCTGTACGCCGCTGAACACCACGCTTGTTCTTTTCGGCGGCTCCACTGTGTTTATGGGCCTGTGGGTCAGCCTGGTTCAGGGACAGTCGTTAAACCCGCCGCGGATTGTAAGCGGCACAGCGCTGTTTTTTGGCGCGCTGGCGGTTCTGGCTTTCTGGACATTCTTATACGGACTGCAATTCGGGAAGATCACCACCAGTTGGATTTTCATGAATCTTTCCGCGGTGGTGCCCGCCACCCTATCCACGGTTATCTACCACGAAAAAATCGGTCCACTGAAAGCGCTGGTGTTGGGTCTGGTAG
Source organism: Terriglobia bacterium (assembly GCA_963741105.1). GTDB lineage: Bacteria > Acidobacteriota > Terriglobia > Terriglobales > Acidobacteriaceae > JAIQFF01. Next base: position 156,703 of record CAVUGT010000006.1, on the reverse strand, counting down.
TGCTCTCCATCTTTCTTCTATGGAAGGACAAGCAGCAGGAGAGTGGACAGGTTGCAACCCAGGGCGAAGTTCCCGCGCGCGCGAACGTAAAGATCTGGATCACAGCCATGCTCTGTGCATTCCTGCTGAATGGGATTTGCCCGTTCGGTCTTCGCGTACTTGCGGGCCGGGGACTCGCTCAACAATACACGCCGGTGTACTTGGTTTACTGGTATCTCGCGGGCTTCGCTTTTGGTCTTGTCGGGTTGATCAAATCGCGCCAGAGGCTTTCTCTGGCCAATCTGATCATCGGATTGATCATGGCTGTCGCCAGCGTCGGCGGACAGTTCTTCATGGGTCTCGCGCTATCAAACGGCGTCCCTGGAAGTGTTGTGTACATGCTGGGAATGGGGGCGAGCATGTGCGTTGTTGTCCTCGGCGGAGTTCTGTTCTTTCACGAACGAGTTGGAACCTACGCCAAGCTTGGCATCGTTGTCGGTTTGGTGGCCGCCGTGTTGCTGGGTGTGACGAGTTAATCTTTATTTATTGGCCGCCACCCTTACTACCAGGCTCTTGATTTCATACTTTCCCATTGGCATCGTCACGCTGTGCGGAGTCCAGTTCACGGCGGCGGTACGCTCTCCCATGACCGATCCCAGATAGGCTTCCTGAAGCTGAACTGCTGGGAACTGAATGTTCGCGCTCACGTCACCTGAAGTTGAGTTGTGAACTCTGACAAGATAGGCATCGCCCTGCTCCAACGGTCGAATCGTCAGCACCGTTACTCCCGAGGGTGTCGCACTGAGAAGGCCTTCGCCTTTATCGGATAACGTTGGTTGCCATCCCATGTTGTAGTGGCGAATCGCCGCGAACGGTGATCGTTGTTCGCTGGCCAGTGTCACCGATTGATCTGGAGTCACTTCCGTGCCGCTGGTCAACGCATAGCGGAAGGTGAAGCGTCCGCCCTGTTGTGCCGGCGCATCGGTGTACCAGTAATTATTCATCACGTAGGAAAACACCGATCCGTTACGAATCTGAATGGATTCCGGCCAGAGTCCACGGTTGATGTCTTCGAGCGTGATCAGTGGGGCGTCGACTGTGGCCCAGGCAACGTCGCCGTCAGTCCCTTTTCCCCAGACTCCGCCCTGAGTCGTGAACCACTGACGGTTCGCGCCGGGAAGCATCTCGTTCTCTGGGTCGACCCAGGCCGTCGCGGTCTGGTATTTCATCTGAGGCTTTTTCAGAGTGAAGGGGAACGCGAAGTAGATTCCTTCTTTCTTTAAAGTCGCCGTTTTCTCAACCTCGTTGTGGATATTGACCTGTTTCCGCATGTCGAGAAGGGTAATCGTGCTGACAATCTCCGTCGTGTTCAGGGCCTTGGAGTGAATGGTAATCACCGTACCCCAGGGAAACCGGCGGGCCTGCGGTGAAGCCGTCAAGCTGGCGCGGTTGACCGTGAGCTGGGGCAAGGGAAGCGTTATATCCGCGGCGAGAATTCTGTTGTTGGTGGAACTGGAACCGTCGGGGTCGCCGCCGCTTACGTAAATGTATTCATTCAATTGATAGCCCGAGCCCGAGTTGACCAGATCTCGTCCGGCTGATTTGTCGAGCAGGTGCGCGACTGCGCCAGTCTGTGAATTCAGTTCGACTTTGTAGTATTTGTTCTCGATCGTTGGCGTCGAAGGATTAAGCGCGAGAACCTCTCCCTCTGAAACTTTCCCATTCGTGATCGCATAGAACTTGTATCCCACCGCGGGCACGTCTGCGGCCCAGCAGCGGACCTCCTGATACCCGTTCAACAGCCTCAGAGCTCCGCAGGGGATGGTCTGTCCAGTCGCTGGATCCATCAGAGCTTCATCCGGTTCCAACTCGAAGTCGAAGAAGTCGCTTCTTGGCCAGCTCTCGGGGTTGAAGACCACAGCACCTTGTTGATCGGTGCTAACCAGTTCCGCGATCTTGTCCATGGCCACCAGACGCAGATCGCTGGTTTGCTGCAAGGCGGCCTCCGCCCAGGCACGATGTGCGGCCTCGCCTCCGCGCGTGCGATAGCTTTCGGGCCGCTTGAAGGAATTGGCGTCGCTCCACACGTAGGAATCTGCCAGCAGGATGTTTTTCCAGGCAGCATCGAAAGGTTGGCGATCGAACTTTAGGTGCGGCTGCAGCCAGGTGGCGATGCTTTCAAACTTTTCCGCGGCTGCCAGTTGTGTCTGGGAGGTGCGGATCATGGCGGCGATGCGCGCATCGGCCCCCGCCTCATCTTCCCAATACGATCCCCCGTCTCCGCGATAGGTCTTAATCTGGTTCCCGAACTTTGTAGTGATGTGAGTGAAGAAGTCACGCTGCGTAGCCGGAATGACCTTGGGATAGGCATATTCCCGGTTCCACATGTCGATCACGTCCGCGTCGCCCCAATGACGCATGGGGATTTCATCATTATGCAAGCCAAAGAGAAGCACGGCGTCAAAGGGAAAATCATCGCGTTCATATTGCGAAAGAAAAAGTGGCAACGACCTGGTCAGGCCGAACACAGAGGTCGAATATGTCCCCGCTCGCGCTGAGTCTGGGCTCCAACCGGCCCAGGTCATGTCATCCACTGCTGTGTAGGAAATTCCGCTCCACATCAGAACTTTGGACCCGGTCGGACCTTCCCAATAGAACGGCGAATGAAAATTGAGGTGTCCGATGGGATTGAACGCCCCGCGGATCGGATCGCTGCCATTGGTGAAATATTTGATGCCGGCGTCGGAGAGAATCTGCGGAAACCCCCAAGTCAGAGAAGGCTCATCCGTCTGCGATGCGGAATCGATCTGGAGATTGTATTTTCGCCCTGCTGCCAGAGAGAACTCGAGCATGTGGAACAGTTCTTCTGGTGTCGAAAGGCCGGTGAAAAAGTTCGCGTACAGGGCGTTCATGCCCCATTTCCCGGTCTGAAGATGTCCGAGAAGTTGTTTCGCCTTCTCGTCGTTGCGGGTGGAGAGAAACGACTCGAGGTTTGCCGCCGCGTCGAGGGTGAATGAGTACGACGGGTATTTCTGCTGAATCTCCAGAGTCTTGTCGATGAAGCGGTTTTCCCACTCCAGCGTACGCGCCGGAAGATCGTTGTATCCGAAATCGGCCTGCTCCATGGGCAACGCGTAGACTTGCCATCGCCGCCGGGGGGTGAATGTGCCGCGATAGATGGGATCTTTGTTCCCGGCAAGGTAAAGCGAGACTGGAGCCGGTTTTTCAGTAGCGGGCACTTCAATGGTTGTCTCAATGTCGCCCGATTCGCTCTGTGAGATTTCGCTCTCAATTACTGCGGCGCCAATCTCCGCTTTCAGTTTTGTAGACCCTAAAGGTTTCGTGGTGCGTACACGTACCCTCGCCAATTCGACCAAGCCAGGGGACCGATTCTTGTAAAGTGCGCTCGGCTCGATCGAAGCTTCGGTTATGGCCGGTGGGTCACGCACAGGATCATTTGAAAGTGAAAGATCGTCGTAATAGATACCGAAACCGTCCAGACATTGCAGTGCGATGGTGTTCACTCCACTTGTGAATGCGGAGGCCGGCAGCTGCATGTCCAGAGATTCGTAACCGAAATATTGCATGTTGCCCTGGGCGTCGCCTCCATTCGGCCACCAGAGTTCGGAAGCCGGATGCGGATTCAGGCGATAGGTCGCTGCGAAATTTCCATTGATCACAACTCTGTAGAGAGGCGGCGCCGGACGTCGATACCGAAAGATGGCATCGAGATGCAGAATGAAAGTTCCTTTAGGCGAAGCAGCAAGACTGAACTGCACCTTGAAGGGTTCCGGGAGAGGATCAGGGTGAACCTCAGTCCAGTCGTGTTGCATAGTGCTGCGGCCGACGATCGAATCGAACGAGCCTGGCTGGTAGGCCGGCCAGTCCTTCTCCGTGGAACTCTCGCCCACCTTATAGAGGACCGCACGTCCAGTTTCGCGGTTCTGAGCAAATTCCGTGTGCAGACCGTTTTGGCTTCCAATAATGAAGACATCGATCGGCTTGGTTTGCGCAGAAATGGAACCAACGAACACCATTGCGACCATGAAAGACGTGACTGCGGCAGGCCTGAGCATCGGATGCACCTCGGACGGGGGACGCGAATAATGATCGATCATATATCATAAAATGCTTTACAATGCTCAATCTATTGCAATAAAATCTTACACTTACATCAGTACGATTTTCGTTAATTGTAACAATGGCTCACGCGAATGCAGGAGCGCTATGACTCGGAAATGGCGTCAACCATGGGGGAGTGTGTCGGCTAAAACTTTGTCGCTAATTCTGTGGCTTGCGGTGGTTGGCGCTAACATTCCAGCAAGAGCGACGCCGGTTGGCGCACCGGCCGAGCGGATTTCGCTCGATGGAGTCGTAGTTCTGGTGGATCGCGACGAGCCCTCTTATCTTCTTTATGGCGCCAAGGATCTTGCCTCATACCTCACGGACATCACCGGCAAGCCCGTTGCCGTCAGTACATCTCTCAACGCAGCCCTGAAATCAAAGTCCGTTATCGCCATTGGGAAAGAAATGGCACGGGCCCTGAACGCCGATCTGGGACCTGCGAGCGATCTGGGCGATGAAGGCGCGGTCATCCGTTCTTTCGATAGAGGCGGCAGCAAGGTGGTGATCATCGCGGGGCCGAACCCGCACGGCACGAATGCCGGGCTTGCTACCTTTATGCCGATGATCCACGGCGAAAGTAAGTCGGCCTATCTCGATGGCCCGGTCGATCTCCGAAGCAAGCCGAGCATCGCGTCTCGTGGCATCCACTTGAATGGATGGCCGCTGAAATATCCCTACGCGTTCCGCTCCTGGAAGGAAGAGGACTGGAAGCGTTTTATCGATATCGCGTGGGCGCAGCGCATCAACCTGTTTTACCTGTGGCCGTTCATGGAAATCATACCCGTTCCCATGTCCGCGGAAGACGAAGCCTACCTGCAGGAAGTCAAACGTGTTGTGGACTACGCGCAGAACCAGCGCGGCATGGAAGTCTGGATCATGCAGTCGGCGAATCGGATCGGCGTTGGCAACTGTGGCATCCCCGATCCGCGGTTCCGCACCTACTGGGTCATGGGCGAATGTCAGAAAGACATGAACCCCGCCGACCCGGAGCAGTTCGCGAACATTTTGAAATCGCTCGAAGCTCTTTACAAAGTCGTGAACAACGCCGACGCCTTCTGTTTCATCGATTCCGATCCCGGGGGCTGGGCGCACAGTCCGTTGAGCGATCAGACAAAAATATTCAACGCCGCCCGCAAACTGCTTGATAAATACAGCGCTAAAGGTCCTAAGACCAAACTGGTGGATTGGATGTGGCTGGGCTGGGGACGGGTGTTTGATCCCACCGAAAAGAATCGTGAAGAAAACTCGGTGGCTTTCATGACTGACACGATCCGCAATTTCAAAGCGAATCTTCCTGAACCCTGGGAGCTGATTTCGGGGAATGCGGCGTTCTTGAAGTCGTCACAAAAAGAGTCCGTTCTGAACAAGACGACCTACCTGCAATATGGCGCGATCGAGATGGAGCCGGCGTTTCCAGCCACCAACCTTGGTCAGGAGTCGATTCGCGAGGTCTTCGATAAAGCCGCGAAGTATCCCGAACTCAGAGGAGTGATGGGGAACAACGAGCTGATGCAGTTGCAATTTCCGCGTACTTTCTACTTCTTTAATACTGCATGGGACCGCGAATACGAAAACCGTGCGGAACCCGAAGTCCTTCTTGATCTTGCGGGAGAACTGTATCCAGACCATAAAGAACTGATCGCGGAGTCATTTTTGGGTTTGCGGGAAAGCAATCCCGAGAAGATTAACGCCACACTGGTGCGCCTCGAAAAGGTGATCCACGGAGGCAGTGCGGGGCGTCCAGGGCCGATTGGCCGCTTTCTGTTTCCGGACCAACTTGTGGTCGCACGAAATCTCCGATTCCAGCTTGAGATCCGGTCGGCCCGGCAGTCGCTCCTGAAGGCCTTGGAAGGCAAACCGAGTGTCGAGGAATCCGCCAGGCTGGTGGAGAACTACTTCGACAAGTTGCTGGCATGGAACCAGGAAACCGGCTGGGACAAGATGATTGACATCACCATCTGGAGAACGCCGATCTACGAGGAAGGCAAAGACCTTCGCGAAGCGACGAATCAGCTCAAAGAGGTGATCGCTCAAGGCAAGCCTTACACCAGCTACGCCCAGATGGACGACTTCTTCGGCGCAATCAGCAAGAGTCTGCTGCAAAAATATGGACGCGACTCAGTGATGATCGGCTGCATCGAGCCATTCAAACTGGCCATGATCCAAAACTAGACGATCGAAGACTAGGTGACGGATGTGACCGAACCGGAGGGGGACTTCGTGACACGAAACTCGAGTATGCGGTTCGTCCTTTCATTCTTAGTGGGTACCGTCTCGTTGGCTGCCGCGCAAAGCTCTCAGCGAATATCTCTTGATGACGCTGTAGTTCTCGTGGATGGCACCGAACCTTCCTATGTTCAATACGCGGCGAAGGATCTCGCCTCCTATTTGTCTGAGATCACCGGCAAGACCGCTGCAGTAAGCAACTCGGTGAGTGCAAGCCGGAAGGCAAAGGCGGTGATCGCGGTCGGGGCCAAGATGGCAACAGCGATGGGCGCTGATCTAGAAACCGCCGGACCGGATCAAGACGCCTCCGTGATCCGTCGCATCTCCAAGTCTGGAGCTGACGTTGTAGTCGTTGCCGGGTCGGATCCTCACGGCACGAATACCGGCGTTGCGACGCTCATGCAAATGATTCGAGCGGATGGCAAAGCGGCCTATCTCGATGGGCCGCTCGACTTGCGAAACAAACCCAGCTTTGCCGTCCGCGGCATTCACCTCAACGGCTGGCCGCTGAACTATCCCTATGCTTTTCGCTCGTGGAAGGAAGCGGACTGGAAGAAATTCATCGATATCGCCTGGGCGCAGCGAATCAATCTTTTCTATCTGTGGCCCTTCATGGAAATTCTGCCCGTTCCGCTTTCTTCCGAAGACGAAGCGTATCTGCAGGAAGTTCGTCGGGTGGTGGACTACGCGCAGAACCAGCGCGGCATGGAAGTGTGGATCATGCAATCGGCCAACCGCATTGGGACTTCCAACTGCGGCACGCCGGATCCCAGAGTCCGTCCCTACTGGGTCAGCGATTGCCAGAAGGACATGAACCCGGCCGATCCGCTGCAGTTCGAGCGCGTGCTGAAGTCGTTTGAAGCTTTCTACAAGAACGTCAACAACGCCGATGCCTACTGCTTCATTGATTCAGACCCGGGCGGCTGGCCGCAGAGCCCGGTGACTGACCAGTTAAAGATTTTCAATGCAGCCAGAAAGCTGCTGGACCAATACAGTGTCGGGGGATCACGAACCAAGTTGGTGGACTGGATGCACGTGGGATGGGGCCGCCACAAGTTTTTCACGTCTACTGACTCGGTGGTTGCGGCCTACGACTGGACCGACAAGAATCCAGACGAGAGCGACGTTGCGTTCATGGACGGAACCATACGCGACTTCAAGAGCGGTCTGGCCGAGCCGTGGGCGCTGATCGCCGGCCAGCCACCGTATCTAAATCCTGTGCAGAAAGAATCGGTGCTGGACAAAACCGTGTACCTGCCCTATGGCGCGATTGAAAGTGAACCGGCATTCCCGGCCACCAATGTGGGACAGGAAAAGGTTCGCAAAGTTTTTGACAAGGCCAACCAGTATCCGGGACTTCGCGGCGTGATGGGCAACAATCAGCTAATGCTGTTGCAATTTCCGCGCACCTATTACTTTTTTGCGACCGCCTGGGACAAAGAGTATGAAAAACATCCGGAACCAGACGTGATGCTCGATCTGGCGGAACAGCTGTACCCGGACCACAAGCAACTGATTGCGGACTCGTTCCTTGCCTTGCGTGAAACGGACTCTGAACGAATCAACGCGACACTCGCCAGCCTGGCGAAGATGGTGCAGAGCGGCGACGGAGGACGTCCCGGAGCGATCGGCCGGCTCTTATTTCCTGACCATCTCGCAGTGGCCAGAAATCTGCAAATGCAGCTTGAGATTCGTTCGGCACGGCAATCACTTCTGAAGGCGTTGCAGGGCAAGCCCAACATCAGCGAAAGCGCCCGGCTGGTGGAAAATTACTTCGACAAGCTGCTGGCCTGGAACAAGGAAACCGGTTGGGACAAGATGATCAATATCAATATCTGGCCCCATCCTATTTATGAGGAAGGCAAAGATCTGACAGAGGCCATGGCGCGGTTGAAACTGGTGGTTGCTAACGGCGCCCCGTACACCAGCTACGCACAGGTGAATGCCTTCTTCGACGGCATCAGCAAAGATCTCCTGCAAAAGTACGGACAGGATTCCGTGATGGTGGGCTGCATCGAGCCGCTAAAACTCGCCGTCATCCAGAGTCAATAGCGTGTGTTGAATTCACTATGAAACCGTCCGCCAAGTTGTTCTGCAAGAAAAGTGTTTGGCAAGGCCGGAAGGCTTATGCCCTCGGAAACAGCGTCGTGCGCCTTACGACCTTGACCGGCGGGGGACACATCGCTGAATTTCAGCTGGAGGATTCACCAACGGTGAGCCCGCTCTGGGTGCCTCCGTGGCGAACCATCGAGCCACATCAATATCAGGAGAAAAAACACAAACGCGAGTACGGCACGATCACCGAGGGCAAACTGCTTTCCGGTCTGGTCGGTCATAACATTTGTCTGGACTACTTTGGATCGCCGTCTGTAGAAGAGGCCAAGCAGGGACTCTCTCAGCACGGTGAGGCTCCGTGGTCGAAGTGGAGCGAAAACAAAGTTTCTCGCAATCCGCGGCGCGTTGCTTTGGAGCTGTCGGTCAAGCTTCCGGTGTCCGGCTTGAGGTTCAGCCGTGAAATCGAACTCAGGAAGGGCGAGTCAGTAGCGTATTTCAAGGAAACTGTCCAGAATGAGAAGAAGGCCGATCACTTTTTCCATTGGACCCAACACATCACGCTAGGCTTACCCTTTCTTTCTCCGGACGATGCGCAGGTGTCGATCCCTGGGACGAGAGGTATCACCTATCCGCATGGATACGACGAAGGCAGGGCGTTGCTTACCTCGAACGAAGAATTTAGCTGGCCCAACGCGCCTCTGCTCGAAGGCGGTAAGGTTGACCTAAGGCGCCCTTTCCTCCGGCAAGGTCTGGGATTCGTTGTTGCTGTTCTTCTGGATAAAAAGAAGAACATCGGGTTTGTCGCGGCGGTCAATCCCAAACTAGGTCTGCTCATTGCGTACTGTTTCAAGCGAAGCGATTTTCCGTGGGTCGCCATCTGGGAAGAAAACATGGGTATCGCTGCTCCTCCCTGGAAGCAGCGGACCCGCGCGCGCGGACTGGAATTCAGTACGACTCCGCTGCCGGTGTTGCGACGGGACGCGTTTCTGTCCGGGCGACTCTTCGACGAACCCACTCTGACCTGCGTGCCTGCCCTGGGCAGCAAGACTGTTCGCTACCTGGCGTTGCTCGCGAAAGTTCCCGGGGATTTCGGCAACGTCACCGACATCGATCTGGCGGACAATCAAGTATTGATTCACGGAAGCTCCGAAGAAAGAGCCGGTTACGGTGAAGGCCTCTGGCATCCAGAAAATATTGGACTAGTATTACTCCGTATTTCAAGATGGAAATCGGACTCATAGACATGAGTATCTCTTGATCGCGAAGTTCAATATTGTGGCGCTGATGGCGTTGTTCAGCGTCATGAGCTACTTCGACCGGACCATCATGTCGGTCGCCGGACCCGGCATGATTCACGAGTTCGGTCTTTCGGAAACACAAATGGGCGCGGTATATTCCGCCTTCCTCTTGGGCTACGCCCTGATGATGATCCCGGGAGGTCACTTGACTGACCGACTGGGACCCTGGCGAACACTGATCGCGATGGGGTTTGGCGCCGCCCTGTTCACGGGGTTGACGGCGCTGGGAGCGCGCCCTGGTCTGGGATCGCTGATGGGAATCGTTGCTTCTCTTGTGCTGGTTCGTTTCCTGGTCGGTGTTTGCACGGCTCCGCTCTATCCGGCCTGCGGTCGAATGAACGCGAATTGGTTTCCGAGCACCCGGCAGGGTCTAGTTTGGGGATTGGTTGCCGGCGGTGCAGGGATCGGAAGCGCGCTTTCTCCGTCCCTTTTCGCCTGGATGATTCCACGTTTCGGCTGGCGCAATTCTTTCTGGATGGCAGGAGCAGCCACCGCCGTGCTGGCGGCAGTGTGGGCCTGGTATGCGAGAGACCGGCCGTCAGAGCATTGGTCAACTAGGAATAGGGGAGCTTCTTCTCCGGCGAACCTTCAGCCGCAAGCGATCCATGCTAATCCCCAATCTGGTTTGCGAAAACTGCTTACAAATCGAAACGTGGTCTTGCTCTCCTTGGGATACGGCACGGTTTCGTACTTCGAGTACATCTTCTTCTACTGGATTTACTATTATTTTCGGGAAATCCGCCGCATGTCGCAGTCCGAAACTTCGACCTACACAACTGTCATATTTCTCGCCTGGGTGGTGATGACTCCTTTAGGCGGTTGGCTTTCGGATCGACTGATCAGAATCTTAGGCAAGAAGACTGGACGACCGATCGTGCCGGCGAGTTGCATTCTTCTCAGTGCGATCTTGCTCTTTCTCGGAACGCACGTTTCAAGCTCCTGGCTGGTGGGAGCTTTGTTGGCTCTCTCCTTCGGCTTGGCCTCGGCTTCCGACGGCCCTTTCTGGGTTGCCGCAATCGATGCCGGGGGAGAAAACGTAGGCGCAGCGGGTGGAGTGCTCAACACTGGTTCGAACATCGGTGGCTTCATTGCGCCCGTCCTCACTCCATTCATTGCTTCTTTCCTCGGGTGGTCGTCGGCGCTCTATTTCGGTTGTTTTGTGGCCGCCCTAGGCACAGCCGTCTGGTTTCTACTGGACGCGACCCCATCAACCGCAGATTTCGCGGGAAACGCAACCTGAAACGGTCTTGGGATGTGGCGAGTGGAACTCATCAATCTCGAAAATTATGCTGAAAATACCGAAAGTGGTTTGGCACGCAAGCCAATCCAGGTGCACGGGCCGCTAGACACAATCCTTGTCGCCGCTTGAAGAAAACGCCCGCGAACGAACAATGCCACAAATAGCCTTGAACGCCAGACTAAGGTGCGCTTCGTTTCCTTCCATTTTTTTGATTTCTAGGAACCCACTCCTTGAGGGACGATCTTTCAACTGCGGGCTACCTGATGCTTTAATTTGTTTTGCCTCTGCCTATCGCCTTCTCTACGCCACCATTCCAGATTGCGCCGACGCTTTGTTTCTCCCGTGCAGCTGGAACCCGTCGGAGGGAGGATCGCCGTCACACTCCAGTTGCTACTTCAATAGGTCTTTCGGCAGCGACCGCGTTTTGTGCAGCCAGGTCGCCCATCTCTCCGCGATTTTCGCCAACTCCAATTCCTTCGCCCCATCCCACTGCCTTTGGCTGCCAAGCTACGTTCCAGTCCCAACCACTCTTAGTGAAACGATTGTGATCGAGATTGTTTTAGTGTTATGAAAATCGGTAGACAGTTCTTCCCGAAAATGGATTTGTCTAGATCAGTTCGACAAAAATGCTGGAATTTTGAGCTTGCTGGAGTGGACTCACAATTGCAAGAAGCCCGCCAAATCCTTCAGGATCCTCATTACCTGAAGTTGGGGTTTTCCAGATTTCCCGGCGTTAACAGCAGCTAGATCAACATCAATTTAACAAGGAGCTTCTATGCATTCAGCCCCCCGGCTGGCAGCTATCCTTATAGTGGTGTTTTTTGCTCTGGGCAATCTGGTTTTCGGCCAGTCCTCCTCGACGTCCCTGCGTGGGACGGTGACGGACGCGAGCGGAGCTTCCGTTTCGAAGGCGAAAGTCGTGCTCAGCAACCCGGATCGGGCTCTCGAAAGAACGACGGCCACCGGCAATGATGGTGGCTATGAGTTCATCCAGTTGGCGCCCGGGATCTACCGGTTAACGGTGGAGATGGCTGGCTTCAAGAGGTACGAGCAAAAGAACATCCAATTGCTGGTGAGTACTCCTGCGACGGTCAACTTGACGCTCGAAGTGGGAGCGGTGGCGGAGACGGTTGAAGTCACGGGCGAGGCGACTCTGGTCAATACGACGGACGCGTCGCTTGGTATCGCGTTCAACACGCGGCAGGTTAAAGAACTCCCGCTGGAAGGCCGCAGCGTACCTGAACTACTCAGCCTGCAGAACGGAGTCACCTATACAGGCAACCGCTCTGACGTTGATCGGGACGTAGATACGCGGAGCGGCGCGGTGAACGGAGCCCGAAGCGACCAAAGCAACATTACGCTGGACGGTGTGGATGTTAACGATCAAGTTACAGGCGACGCCTTCACTTCTGTCTTGCCGGTAACGCTGGACTCAGTGCAGGAGTTCCGGGTCACTACGACCAACTACAACGCCGACCAGGGACGTTCGTCAGGCGCCCAGGTTTCGCTGGTTACCAAGAGCGGTACCAACAGCTTCCACGGCTCGCTCTATGAGTACCACCGCAACACTTACACCAGCGCGAACGACTACTTCGTAAAAGTGGCTGAATTGCAGAGCGGGCAGCCCAACATACCTCCCAAGCTCATTCGCAACATCTTCGGCGGATCTCTCGGCGGTCCCATCCTGAAAGACCGGCTGTTCTTCTTCGTCAACTACGAAGGCTCGCGTCAGCGCGAGGAGAACAGCGTGTTGCGCATCGTTCCGAGCGACAGCTTGCGCCAGGGCTTAATGAAATATGTCTGCGACAGTGGTGATCCGTCATGCGCCCCGGGTAACAGCACGGGTGTGAGCGTGGTCAATGATCCCAGCCTGGGTCCCGTTGCCACGCTGACTCCTGCGCAGATCCAGCAAATGGATCCCCTGCACATCGGGAACAACCCGGTCATGCTGACCTACTTCAACTCTTTCCCCGAGCCCAACGATCTCACTCAGGGCGACAAACTCAATTTTGTAGGCTACCGCTTTCGAGGAGCCGTTCCCACCAACAGGAACTGGTACATCGCGAGAGTCGATTTCAAAGTCACTCGTAGCGGCAGTCATAGCCTTTTCTGGAGGGGTGCGCTCAAGAACGACACCCAATCCAGTGTGCCGTACCTTCCCGGTACGGCTCCGCTGGATACCAAGGCGGACTACAGCAAGGGCCTGACCGTGGGCTACACCGCGCTGCTTAAGCCCACGCTGGTCAATAACTTTCACTGGGGGTTCACGCGGCAGAGTCTGGGCGACATCGGGAACAACGATTCGCAGCCGTTCATCTATTTCCGAGGTCTGAACGACAACAGCACTTCCAACAACTCCAGCCTGGCGGTCACCCGCAGCCGCGTTTTCCAGACTCCCGTTCATAACTTTGTGGACGACGTGTCCTGGACGAGGGGCAAGCACACGCTTCAGTTTGGCACGAACATCCGCTTTATCCGCAACCCGCGGGAGAACTTCTTGAGCTCGTTTTCCGACGGTTTTACCAATTCTTCGGGATTGGATACAGCCGGAATTGCCGGAACGACCAGTCCGCTTGACCCCGGCAACAGCGGATTTCCCGGCGTCTCTTCCAACTTCGTGATCGGCTACAACTACCCAATCATCGCCATGCTGGGATTGGTCAGCCAGTTGGATGCTACCTTCAACTTCGACAAGACCGGGACTGCGCTGCCGCAGGGAGCCCCCTTGAAGCGCCGCTTCGGAGCCGATGAATACGAGTTCTACGTGCAGGATTCCTACCACCTGAAACCCAACCTCACCATTAACTATGGGCTGCGCTATTCCCTGTTTTCTCCTCCGTGGGAAACTAATGGAACCGAGGTGACTCCGACCATAAGCCTGGGCCAATGGTTCAAGCAACGTGCCGACAAGATGCTGGTCGGCGGTTCATCCGCCACCGATCCGCTCCTGACGTTCGACCTTTCCGGTCCAGCGAATGGAGGCAAGGAGGGATACTACGGATGGGACTTCAAGAACTTTGCTCCGCGTCTTTCCTTCGCTTACTCGCCTCGATCCAGCGGAGGATTGTGGAAGAGTCTGGTTGGGGAAGGCGACAGGACAGTGATCCGGGGCGGCTTCGGGATGGTTTATGACCGCATCGGCGCGGGTTTGCTGAATACGTTTGACCGCCGTGGCTCTTTCGGCCTCTCCACCGGGATTACAGCCCCTGTTCCGTCGGCGACCACAGCCCCGCGTCTCACCGGCCTGAACACGCTGCCACAATTCGAGCAGGATGGCGTAACACCTTATTTCCCGGCCACGCCGAGCGGCGGATTCCCGTATACGTACCCCGATGCCGGCACCAGCCTCGCGATTCAGTGGGGTCTGGACGACACAATCAGGACGCCCTACTCGTACACGCTGGACTTTTCCATCGGCCGCGAGTTGCCCAAGAACTTCAGCCTTGAAGTGTCGTACGTAGGACGTCTCTCTCACCGGCTGCTGTCGCAGGAAGACCTGGCAATGCCGCTGAACACCACCGATCCAAAATCCGGGGTCAGTTATTTCAAAGCGGCCCAGCGCCTGAGCAAGCTCGGGTTTGCCGGCACGCCCACGTCTCAGGTCACCTCCGCCACGGTCGGCAAAACTGCTGCTTACTGGCAAAACATGGTTGCGCCTTTGAACCCCGGCGACCAATACACTCTGGCTTGCAGCGGCGGTTCAACGACTGATCCAACGCAGGCGATGTATGACCTCTTTGGCTGCGGCGGAGGACCCGTCAACGGATACGGCGACGAAACTACGTCGCTGGCCAATTTGGACTACTGGGGTTCCGACTTCTCGGGCAACGCTGGCATCCTGGGTACGTCGGGGCTTTACTATCCATCAGTGCTCGGTCCCAATGCGTTCTTCAATAGGCAGTTCCATTCGCTGTACGCGTGGCGTTCGATTGGTAACGCGAACTACCATGCACTGCAAGCCAGCTTGCGCAAAAGGATGTCTCAGGGCGTGCAGTTCGACTTCAACTACACCTACTCCAAGTCGATCGATATTTCCTCCGACGCCGAACGAATTGATGCGTATAGCGGCCTGGGCGGACAGATCATCAACTCGTGGGATCCGAACGCGCTACGTGCCGTTTCTGACTTCGACACCACCCACCAGATCAATGCGAATTGGGTGGTCGAATTGCCTTTTGGGAGGGGCAAGGCGCTTGCCGCGAACTCACACGGCTTCATGCAGGCGATCATCGGCGGATGGCAGCTATCCGGCCTCGCCCGTTGGACCAGCGGATTCCCGATAAGCATTGCTAACGGGGCCACCTGGCCTACAAACTGGCAATTGGGCGGAGCGGTGGTGCAGACCGGCCCTATTCACGCCAAGACCACTATCCGTGCGGATGGCTCGGTCAACCTCTTTCCCACCGATTTGCCCGAAACCAGTGATGGCCTCGGCCCCTTCCGGCATTTAATTCCAGGAGAGAGCGGACAGCGCAACATCGTGCGCGGACCAGGCTACGCCGGCCTGGACATGGGTCTGAGCAAGCGCTGGCAGATACACGAAGCCGCCGGCGTGCTCTTCCGTTGGGAGGTCTACAACGTCCCCAACCTCAAGCGCTTCGATGTAGCAACCATCACCAACGGGATCGACCAGGGTCCGGCGTTCGGTACTTACAGCGGACTTCTGACGAACCCGCGGGTCATGCAGTTCGCTTTGCGCGTCGAGTTTTAGGAAGTCGGCGCTCGGAGTGCAGGGAAAACCTAAAGAAGGGGCGGATTTCCTCCGCCCCTTCTTTAATTTTGTGACCTAATTTACGCGGTTATCTTTTGGGCCATCTAAGGATTACTTCTTCGCCTTCAAATAGCGTTCAAACCACTCGACAGTCCGCCGCATGGCGTCAATCTGGTTCTCGCGCTTGGCAAATCCATGGCCCTCGTCTGGATAGTAGTGGGCCTCGACCACAGTGCCTTGCTTTTTCAGAATGCCAACCACAAGTTCAGCTTCTTCTTTGGGATCGATGATGTCGTTCTCGCCCTGTAGTACAAGGAGAGGAGCCTTGGCGTTCTTGAAATATTGGGTCGGCGAGGCCTTTTCGTATACCGCGCGGTCTTTCACCGGATCACCCAGAATCGACTGGTCGTATTGCTGCAGGATTGGGTCCTCGTTCTGCTGTTCGGTCAGCCAATCGGTGACACCGTAAAGCTCCACCGCAGCAGCCCATACTTCCGGCGTCTTGCCGATGGCGATCATCGCCATATAGCCGCCGTAGGAGCCGCCCGTGATTCCGATCTGCGTGGCGTCAACGTAGCCAGTGTCGACCAGAAACTTGGTAGCGAAGACCTCGTCCTGTAGGTCGCCACCGCCCAGATCCTGGTAATTTGCCTTCTGGAATTCCATGCCGTAGCCGGTGGAGCCACGCACGTTAGGAGCAATACAAATGTAGCCTCGAGAAGCGAGGGCAGCCGCTGTTTTGTCGAAATTATCCATGGTCTGCCCAGTTGGTCCGCCGTGGGGAAGGACGATTCCGGGGTGGGTGCCATCGCGCTGCAGATTGAATGGCATCCACAGAAAGGCGGAGATCGCTTTTCCGTCGAAACTCTTGTAGTGAATCAGTTGGGAGGGCGGAAGCTGGGTCGGTTTCAGGCTGGCGATCGCGGAAAATGTCAGTTGCCTGGTTTGACGTGTGCCCAGATCGTAGATCCAAAGATCGGCGGGGCGGGTTGAGCTTTGATACGAGACCAAGAGGTCCTTGCCGCCGGGAGAAAAAGCTGTTGGGTTTCCGGAAGCCTCGGTGATTCCCTCGGGAAACTTGAGCCGGTCGGCGCGTCCAGAGTCACGATCGACGACATAGGTGTCGACCCGGCCATCTTCATTCACACTGTACGTGAATGTCTTCCCATCGGGGGAGAAGTTGCCCGGCGCCGCATCCCAGGTCAGATGGGTTACCCATGAAAGCTTTTTAGTCTGCGTGTCGAGCAAGGCAATGTTCGAGTAACCGCCCTGCTGGTTGGAAGAAACCAGCAAGGTGCGCCCATCGGGAGACAGGGACGACGTTTCGTAGATGATCTGTCCCTGGTGGATGGTGAGATTTTCAAGTGCACCGCTCGCCAGGTCGACGCGATACAAATCCGCGTCGGTATGTCCCACGTTCGAGCGCTCGGCGTAGATCGTCTTGCCGTCGCGGCTCCATGCGACCGCGGACCAAACATGATCCTTCGTCTTCTCGTCGGTCAGTTTGCGGAGCTGGCGAGTTTTCCAGTCGAAGACCGCGATGTCGATCACCGATGCCGTCCGCGGCTTGTAGGCAACCGCCAGCATAGTGCCGTCAGGGGCCCAAAGCGGATTGCCTTCGGAGATTGCCGGGGTGTTCGTGAGGTTCGCCGGCGTACCCCCGTCGCTGGGGATGGCGAAAAGATCGAACATCGCGCCGCCGCCGAAGTCCTGCTGGTAGAGAATCCACTTGCCGTCAGGCGACCACACCGCGTCCGACTGGCGATCGTCGGACTGGGACAACTGGAGGGGCCACCCACCGGAGGCTGAGACTTTCCATAGGTTCTCTCGCCCCGTTAAATTCGTGGCGAACACGATTTCGCGGCCATTCGGCGACCAAGACGCTCCGGACACCGAACGCGTATAGTAGAGATCCTCAATGGGGACTGTGCCCGCACCGGCATTGGGCGCCGAGGTGATTGACTTGGGGTCGGTGATCTGACGTTCGTTTGGCAGTGTAGCGGCGAGCGGTGTTGCTTCGAGAACCACGATCAGCGGCGCTAAGGTCAACAAATATTGCCAGATTTTCAAGCTGGTTTCTCCCTCGTTTGCGATGCACGGAGAAAGATAGCAGAGTCTGCGGCACCCGGTTGGAGTGGCAATACTTAGCGAGAACTTCACCATCCGGGACTCGGCGGTTTAGCATCTGAAGTTTAATTAATACGGACTTGATTTGAGCATAGCGGCTCTCTTGCGGCAGGCCTTTACCGACGTGCTGGACCTGATTAATTTCTGAGACAGCCTATTTCGTGCCCAGCATTCTCTTAAGCAGGGGCTTGCGCGGAGGGTTCCGGGCGACTGCAGCTCGATATTTGTCGATCCATTGATGTTCGGTATCGACTATCCCCGGTTCTGAATCAGCTATTCGACTAGTCTGCGCTGGAATGGGCGTCTCCAGTTTCGAGGAGCAACCAGTAACGGCCTGCAGCCTGCGTTGATCTCCGTAAGTGAGTGCCACGAAGCGGAATGGCTGGTGAGTCCACGAGATAGCGCTCAACATCTCTGCCGCGCCAAGCACGGGTCCGCGATCCGTCAGGAACATCAACTTGATGCGGGTGCCCAGCATCAGAGGCTTTGACAAGCGGAGGAGACCGCCCGTGGAGGAAATGACCTCCAGGTTGCCATTCACCGAGTCGCCACCCTGGAAACGAATCACCGCGGGAGTGTATTCAATGGGTCGGATACGTGGCGCTCGGCAAGCGGACGATGCAGACTGGAATGCCATTTTGATTGATAGTCAGTATCGACCGTAGTCTTCACTGCATAGGAGATTACGAAAGGGTATAAGACGGCGCTGTTACCGCAGTTTGCGAAGGGAGAGACCGCCGGTGGGGCCTTACACCGGAAATCTTATCGACATTTGTCCTTTCTCGCGATGATTGGTGCAAAAAGGTGATTACACCAAGAACCCGGGTCGCAGATGGTCTTCCGGTGCCTGCTGCGGCTCAGGGTGGAATCGTGTTGGCGCGGCGCAAACGAAAACGTCCCAAGACTTGATTGAGTCCTGGGACGTTCGTTGAACAGCCCTCCCCCGAAGTCTGCTCACAAAGATCTTAGGATTCGTGCAGCGGGATGAATATGGCCCGGATGGGCTACTCCGAGGCGACTGCGTTAAACGATCTCCAACCGAATTGGTAATTCGGGGATGAGCGACAACGCCGCCGTCGACTACCTGCGGCTGGGCACGCAGCACCTGACACTCCCCCTCTCTCGTCTCAACCTCAGGCTGAATCTACTTCCAGGGCACACCGGGGTAAAGGCTTGGTATTTGGCTCGGAGGGCATAGGCATTTTGCCCCAACTGCAGCGGTCTAGAAGTCTGTCGAGCGTTCCTCCCGGGGGCTGGTAGTTGTTGTGATTTAGCCATGATTGTGGGCAAGTGTACTGAGGGGCGAGTTCCGGTTCGACGCGCCAGCGCACAGTCGGATGTCCGACGAGTTAGACTAAGCTGATTTCGGTGCGTAGATAGAAAGGTGACACCGGAGATCACATAATCATAATAAGGACACCTCAAATCGTGCTGCTTCTGTCAGCTTGTGACGACCCTACGGAGAGATGTGCCGGTATAGAAAAGGGTGAATATGCTCAGACGACGTGAGTTTCTCAAGACGCTTGCGGTTGGGGCAGCAGGTTTGGCCACGGGAAGTACGGCGAGGAGCTACGCCCAGATCCTCGGTTCGAACGACCGCCTCAACTTCGCGGTGATTGGCCTCAATGGACGCGGCTATGCTCACCTCGCTTCACTCAAGGCGAACCGGACCTCGGCCCGCATCTCGCATGTCTGCGATGTAGACAGCAACATACTCACGAAGTTCGCTGACCGGGTGCGGCAGGAGATGGGCGAAGCCCCAACGACAGACAAAGACTTTCGCAGGATTCTCGAACAGAAAGATGTGGACGCCATTACGATTGCCACGCCTGACCATTGGCATACGCCGATGGCGATTGCCGGGCTGCGAGCGGGCAAACATGTCTTCGTGGAAAAGCCGTGCAGCCACGATCCTGCCGAAGGAGAGATGCTGGTGCAGGCCCAGCAGAAATATCGAAAGCTTGTCCAGATGGGCACGCAGCAGCGTTCTTCACCGCACACCATAGAGATCGTCGAAAAGATCCACTCAGGCCTCATCGGCCAGCCGTACTTTGCAAAAGCCTGGTACAGCAATGTGAGGAAATCGATTGGCACGGGCAAACAAGTACCCGTCCCGCCAGAGCTCGATTGGGACTTGTTTCAAGGGCCGGCTCCGCGTCGTCCTTACACCGACAATGTGCAGCCTTACAACTGGCACTGGTTCAGAATCTACGGAACCGGTGAAGCACTCAACAACGGCACACACGAGGTCGATGTCTGCCGCTGGGCTCTTGGCGTCGATTATCCGCGGCGTGTCACCGCATCAGGCGGTCGATACCATTTTAAAGACGACTGGCAGTTTTACGACACACTGGTGACCAGCTTCGAATATGAAGACCGCACGATTACATGGGAGGGCAAGAGCTGCCAGGGGATGAAATATTATGGCCGCGATCGCGGTTCGATCATCATGGGAACCAGCGGCACCGTGCTGGTGGATCGAGATGGCTATGAGATATACGATCTCAAGGGGAATAAGACCAGCGAATTCAGGACCGGCCGTACGACCTCATCTTCCGATCTCCTGGGTGCCGACTCCATGACGGATGCCCACTTCGCGAACTTCATTGCAGGAATCCGCAAAGGCGAAAAGCTTAATGCTCCTGTTTCTGTCGGCAATGTCGCGGTTACGATGCTGCAGCTTTCGAATATCGCGTGGGAAGTAAAACGCGAGCTGCATCTCGACACGAAAGACGGGCGGATTCAGGGCGATCAGGAGGGGATGAAGATGTGGGGTCGAGAGTACGAGAAGGGCTGGGCGCCCAATGTGTAAGGATCGAGGCGCGATCAGCGCTGTCGGCAAAGAAGCGGGTGATCGCTTATGACAAGCATGCTTTCCCGTCGCAGCTTCATTGGCTCAGGTGCTGTCGCTGCGGCGGCATTCGGTCCGGGCGCCGTCTTCGCACCGGCCGGGGAACTACCTAGGGAGTCGCCCGCCGGTGGTGTTGCCATTCGGCTGGGTCTGGCCAGCTACACGTTCCGAAACTTCAATCGGGCGCAGATGATCGACTTCATGAAGCAGCTCAATGTGCTCGATCTGGACGCAAAGGACGTCAAAGATCATCTTCCGCTGGACCCGCAGGACGAAGCGGCTGCCTTGGCGGACTATGCCTCAGCTGGCGTCAAGCTGCACGCTGCGGGGACTATCTATTTCGCGAAGGATGAAGACGCCGACATCCGGGCCAAATTCGAATACTGCAAGCGTGCGGGTATCAGGGTCATCGTCGCCGGAGACCCTGCACCCGGGACTCTGCCGCGAATAGAGAAGTTCGTGAAGGAATACGACATCCGCATCGCGATCCACAATCACGGGCCGGAGGATACGCTGTGGCATTCTCCATTGGACGTATTGAATGCAGTGAAGGACCTGGATCCACGGATCGGTTGCTGCATCGATGCCGGGCATACGGCCCGTACCGGCACTGACGTTGTTGCAGCGATCCAAAAAGCTGGCCCCAGGCTATTCAACGTACACATGAAGGACCTCACTAACTTTCAGGACAAAGAAAGCCAGGTCGCGGTGGGAAATGGCATCATGCCGATGCGGAGGGTGTTCGAAGCTCTTGTCGCGAGCAGGTACGACGGATTCGTCGACTTGGAGTATGAGATTCATCCCGATGAACCGATGCCGGGCGTGATCGCCAGCTTTGCCTACATGCGAGGTGTCCTGGCGGGTCTGGGGTATGCGAGCCTGGGCTGAACATCATTAAATTATTACGGAAACTCAGGTCAGTCAGCCAAGACTTCTGGGCGAGTTTTGACGACCTGTCGACATCACTATTTCGCCGTTCCCAGCAGCTTAAAAAGAAGCCTGAAAACTCTCCAGTTTAGAAGGTTCAGGTAGAATCTCGGTGGCCTACTTCAATGTCGAAGCCCCGTCGCGATAAAACCTCCTTCCCGCTGGAGTACGCTCCCTTCGCGATCAAGCAGCGAAAGGCCGTCCCGCATGAGTTCGTGCTCGACGCGATCGCGCCGCTATCGCCCGCGACTCGCTCCATGTTCGGCTGCCTCGCGGTCTACGTTCAGGACAAAATAGTCCTCATCCTCCGCGACAAGCGCGATGGGACGGCGGACAACGGAGTGTGGCTGGCCACTACCGAGGAGCACCACCAGAGTCTGCGGCGGGAGTTTCCCAACATGCGCTCGATTCAGGTGTTCGGGAAGAAGGTGACGGGCTGGCAGGTCCTCCCGGCCGACGCGAAGGATTTCGAAGAGGCAGCGCTACGCGCGTGCGGGCTCGTCCTCGCGGGCGATCCTCGAATCGGGAAAATACCTGGAGCGCGGCGCGTATCGATATCGGGGGCCAGGCAGGCGGCAAAATCCCCGAAGCGGGCTACCCTTCCCAAGGGTACCCGGAACGCACGTGTGAAGTCGTGACGAATCTGAAAACCGATTGAGTCAAGGCGAAAGCGCGCAGCACCCTACTTGTGCTTTTGTACGCTCTCGAAGCCCTTTTCAAATTGGGTAACGAGCGGAGTCTCACCCGACTGGAGACCGCTCTGTCCCATTACGCGCCAGAGATAGGTGCCCCTCGACCCGTGCCCATCGTATACAGCCAAAAGGTCTTCGGAAGGCCGGCTCGTCACCAAGATGATGATGTCTGCTTCCGCGGGACGGTAGACGAGGGTCAGTTTACCCCACTTCTGAATGGCGTCCTGCACGGAACCAATCGCCTCCCGATCTTCGGAAAGCAAGTTTGAATCGAACTGATCTCCGTCATAGGACGCAACGTAGACATAGCGTGCGTTCGCCAGAGTACCCGGAAATGTTGGCACGTTCGCGGTCGTGGGACTGGAAGTGGCCAAGGCCGAAAGGGCAGTCATCACGACCAAAATGACCGCCAAGAGAGAAAACCGCTTCATAATGAATGCCTCTGGGTATTTAGATGCCCACGAACAGGCCCGAGATGCCGTCTCAAATCAATGACTTACTTACGCCAAGGTTCCGATCAATCTCTCTTTTCGTACGGGATTCAGACGAGTCCGCTGCGGCTCGTATCTCTCGAAAAGGCAATTACACCGTTTGCTGAAAATCGTTGAGCGGATGATATTGAAACTGGCCACTTGGCCACGAAGGATTCAAAGGTGTCATAGGGCTGGGAAGGTGTCGCTTTTAAAGATCAAGCGCTATCCACACTGGGGCGTGGTCGCTAGCGTTAACTTCGCCACGCACCCAGCGGTCGACACCTCCGTCGATAAGCCGCTCCGACATCGCCGGTGAGAGCAGGAAATGATCGAGGCGCATGCCTTTGTCTTTTGGCCACCGTTCACGTTTGTAATCCCAGAACGTCCAGAGCGGTCCCTGCGGTCGTAACTTTCGCATAGCGTCGGTCCAGCCCTGAGCTAGCAGTCGAGCAAAGGCCTCGCGGCTTTCAGGTTGGATCAATGCGTTGTTATCCAAGGATCGCGTTGGATAGATGTCCTGTGGAGTCGGCACCACATTGTAGTCACCGGCCAACACAACAGGAACTCCGGCCGCGAGGAGTCCGGCAGCGTGGGCAATGAGGCGCTCGAACCATGCCAGCTTGTAACTGAACTTCGGACCGGGCTGGGGATTTCCATTCGGAAGGTAAATGGAAGCAATCAGGATCCCATTCACCGCCGCCTCGATGTAGCGCGCCTGGCGGTCCTCGGATGTCGAAGGCAAGGTTGAGCGAGTCAGCACAGGGCTACGGTTTCGCGACACTATCGCCACGCCATTCCAGGAACGCTCGCCTTCCCAGACTGCTTCGTACCCCAGGTTTCGAAGCGCTTTCGCTGGAAACGCTGCCTGCTCCGCCTTGAGCTCCTGGAGACAAACGACGTCCGGCTTAGCTTTAGCCAGCCAAGCCAAAAGATTCTGCAGCCTCTTATTGATGTCGTTAATGTTGAACGTGGCGATTTTCACGCTTGCTCCTGAGGAGCCGTTGCAATCTGTCTTGCAATCGTGCTGCTCACATCATAGCGGGGCGGCTGGCGGAGCGAGCCGAGTGGATGTCGAGTCAAGTTTCGGCGCCTGTATCGCATGCACTCGAAGCGGACAGTTCGCCTGTCAAAAATGGCCGTATTCCTTATTGATGGGGAGTGTTTCTTAATTCCGGCGCAATCTCGTATGCCTTTTCGAACTCCGCGGCCGATTCCGTCTCCTTTCCTTCCTGATGAAGGGCCAATGCAAGGTTATAGTGTGCTTCCGCATAACCTGGCTTGAGTCGCACAGCTTCACTAAATTCTGCCTGCGCCGCAGGTGCGTCGCCGGCCTGCAGCAGCACCAGCCCGAGATTGTTATGGGCTTCCGCGAAATTGGGATCGCGGCGCACCAGTTCACGGAAGACATTAGCGGCGCCAGCGGTATCGTTGTTCTGGCCGAGGACCAAACCCAACTGTATCTGGGCGTCGGTGTACTTGGGATCGAGACTGATGGCTTCAATCAATTCGCGAACAGCTTCGTCCAGTCGTCCCGATTGCGCCAGCGCGAGCCCGAGGTTGTAATGCGGCTCCGCCAGATCAGAATCGGACATCACTGCCCGCCGGAACTCCTCGAGCGCGCGTGGACGATCGTTCTGACGCCAATAGAGCAAGCCG
Source organism: Terriglobia bacterium (assembly GCA_963741105.1). Taxonomy (GTDB): domain Bacteria; phylum Acidobacteriota; class Terriglobia; order Terriglobales; family Acidobacteriaceae; genus JAIQFF01. The sequence goes on along the minus strand of CAVUGT010000006.1, from coordinate 132,343 downwards.
AGGCCCGAGTGGGCCTGCGCATAATCCGGTTTCAGATCAAGCGCTTTCTCATAGGCCGCCAGGGCACGTGCGGCGTCGTTTTTGCGCTCCCAGGTGACGCCTTGATAGTAATAGCCGGTCGGCAGTTCCGGACTTTGTTCGATGGCCTTTTGAAAGAGAGAGAGCGCATCGTCGAGCTTCTCCTTCTTCAGCGCATCAACCCCCGCGAGGGTAAGATATTTCGCTTGTGCCAGGCGCGCGCGGAAATCGTGTAGCGCCGTCAGGTCATCCAGTTCCTTCTTCGCGGCGCCAGTCTTACCCTGGGCACGCAAGGCGATGCCGAGGTTGTAGTGCGCCTTCTCGAAGTCGGGCTTGACCTCGATTGCCCGGCGGAACGATGCAATCGCGCCAGTCAGGTCGCCGCCAGCCTTGAGCTCCATGCCGAGATTGAACTGCGCCTCCGGGTCTTTGGGATTTATTTCGACAGCCTTGCGGAACTGGGCGAGCGCGCCGACGTGATCGCCCTGGCGACGCAGTGTGATGCCCAGCAGCACGCGTGCCGGCTGGAACCGGGGATTGAGCCGGAGGGCGCTGCGAAACTCGGCCGCGGCGTTCTCAAGATTGCCCAGTTGTCCCTCGGCCAGCCCTAGCTCGAGATGCATCTGGGCGGAAGGCTTCAACGCGAGCGCCCGGCGTAACTCACGCTCAGCCGCCGAAAGATTGTTCTGTTCCAGGTAGACGCGGGCCAGAAAGCGATGCGCGGCGGCATTCGTGGGATCGAGCTCTACCGCCGTCTGTAGTTCCTTGAGCGCGGCGGCCTGGTCGTGCAGATCGTACCGGGTCGCGCCCAAGGCGTAGTGTGCATCGGCCCATTTCGGCTTGAGCCGCAAAGTGGCTTCGAACTCCTCAGCCGCCAGACCGGCATCGCCCTTATTTTTCAGGGCGAGAGCCAGGTTGTAATGTGTGACCGGATCGTTAGGTTCGAGGGCCAGAGCCTGGCGGTAATTATCAATGGCCTGGTCCCATGATTTGTTGCGGGAAAGTTCAATCGCGCGCTGGCGGTAAGCCTCGGCAGTTTGCGCGAACGCTGGCCCTGAAAGGATCAGACCCAGAGCCAGCAGAAACACCATTAGCCCACACCGTGCCAGAGTAATTTTCCTTGCCCTGCTTGACGCCACCCAATACTAAAAGTAGAACTTCGCGCCGAGCTGTCCGATGCGCGAATCCCTCGCCGAGGTCACCACGCCCATCTGATCGCCGAAAATGCTGAAATTGCCATCCGGGTTCCTGAATTGGGTGTGATTGAAGATATTGAAGAACTCCACGCGAATTTCGAAGGCTACAGATTCCGTAATAGCAGTCCTTTTCATCAGACTGATATCGAAATTGTTGATTCCAGGTCCGTGGAAGAACTGCCGGCTTGAGTCGCCGAACGCTCCCACTGGTCCTGAAACGAAAGCATCACGGTTGAAAAAGGTGTGATCCGGATTGCGGGGGTCCTGAATGTGAACTTTGCCTACAACATTCGGCTCATCTGTGTTCCCACTACCAAACAAAGAGACATCATCCCCGTTCTGGCTGATCGGGACCGGCAACCCGCCGGTGAAACGGACTATGCCGGACAAGTTCCAGCCCTGCGTCAGTCGCTTGGGAGCACCGGCGAAGGCCCGGTCGAAGGGCAGAGCCCAGTTGTAACTAAATACGAAGTTGTGGGTGACGTCGAACGACGAGAGAGAGCGAGTGAGACGCGGATTCGAAAAGTTAACCCATTGGCCGAAGCCCGAGGAGTTGTCGATTGCTTTGGAGTATGTGTATGCAGCCAGGAAGGTGAGGTCGGCCGCCTTTCGCTCCAAAGTCACCTGTGCCGCATTGTAGTTGGAGTTGGCAATATTGACCGTGAAGCTATTGTTGTCGCCAAAGTTGGGCGGCCCCGTAAACACGGGATTGAGGCCGTTGGCGGTACGTGTGCCGAACACCTGCGCGCCGCTCGGGAGAGTGTAGGTTGTGTTCTCCCCAAAAGAATCACAAAACGGCGTGGCACCCTCGGTCCTCAATAGCAGGCATAACGAGGGATTTCCGGGAACCGCATCGTATTGTGAGATCAAGCGATGGCCCTGGGTTCCCACGTACGCCAAGGTCAACACTGTGTTCCTGGACAACTCGCGCTGTATCGAAAGGTCGTAGTGTTCTGCGTACGGCAGTCGGTTGTGGATGTCAAACCCAGGTGAGAAGGAAATTGGCAGGTAAATCGAATAGTCGAGAGTTGCGTTATCCGGGCTGCCTGGAACCGGAAACTTGAACGGAAAGCGCTGCGTCTGCGAGGCACCGCTGGATCTGGTCCGGAATGGCTCATCGAACATCGTAGGTTCCGGCGAAACCCAATACAGGCCAAAGGGAGCATCGCCAACCTCATAGAACAGGTTCAAGTCCTCGATGGACGTGTAGTACATACCCCAAGCCGCTCGTATGCTGCTCTTGCCGGGGCCGCCGAAGATCTTGCCTAACAACCCATCACTAAAGCCAGGCGAATAAGCAATGCCGACGCGTGGACCGAAGTTGTTGTAGCGTGTGGGGGCGAGAGTGCTCGGGATGCCCGGATCTCCGGGAACCACCCAACCCTTCGGGGCAGTGGGGAACTGAGTGGATTGCAAACCGGGCACGATGGTTTCAATCTTTCCCTGCGTGTCGTACCACGGCATACTCATTTCCCATCGCAAGCCGAGATTCAAGGTGATATTCGGCTTCCACTTGTAGGTGTCCTGAATGTAGGCGCCACCATAACGGGAGCGAGAATCCAGAAACTGCTGACTGCACTGGTTATAGTTGACCGGAGCTCCGATCAGGAAGTCGGCAAAATCCGATCCGGTCTCGCTGCCATTAAACGTGAAATCCCCATTGGGTGCGCAGGTATTGCGCTCATTAATCTGCAGGTAGCGAAACTCGCCGCCAAACTTAAGCGTGTGCGGGCCGACGACCTTCGAAAAGCTGTCGGAGATCTGGTACGTGTTGTTGGGCTGGAAGGTGGTAAGCGTGGGCACGCCGAGGGCAAAGTTATTGAAATAGATCGGTGGCACCGTCTCGGGAAATCCGGCTGGCCCAGAGGGGTTGATTCCAAGTGTTCCAGCGCCCGTTACAAAACCAAGATCGGAAAGACTTGCAAAACTGCTCGTCGGCTTACTTGTAGTCGTGGCGGTCCGGAAGTAGCTCGCCCGGATCTGATTCACTGCGGTTGGGCCAAACGTCCTGGTGTTACTCATTACGAACTGCTGGGCGCGGGTAGGTGTGATGCTGGAAAAGCCGGGTACAGCGCCCGACACATCGGTGTTAAGAGCATTCACCACCGACGAGCTGTCGTAATGATAATAGAAGGACCAAGTGCCGGTCTTTTGGTTGATGAAGTCGACGCGTTGGCCGTATTTGTTATCCGTCACGCTGTTCTTTTGGCTGTTGTCCGAAAATTGATCGGCGGAACCCGCGACGTTTGGCAGCGGGATGTAAGGCAGTATTCCGACCGCCGGAGCAGCAAAAGCGCTGGACGGAATTATTCCGTTCGGAAACACACACTGAGAACTGGCGGCGCAACCCTGTACGTAGTAAGGCTCTCCATCGGTAACCGCGTATCCCAGCCGAGTCGACAGAGTCTGAGCCCAAAACGCTCCGTTTACGCCCCCCGTTAGTGGATTGTTGTCGCTGTCAAGAAAATCACTTGGGCTGAAGGTGCCGTTCCGTTGGTCGGCATTGGGTACCTGCACTAAACCGGTGCTCGCGCCAACCACCTGGCGAGTGCCCTGATAATCTGTGAACCAGAAAAGCCGGTTTTTCCAGAAGGGACCACCCACGGCGTAGCCGAACTGGTTGCGGCGCAATTCCGATCTGCTGGGGTCGAAATAGTTGCGGCCGTCCAGTTTGTCGTTGCGCAGGAATTCGAAAACAGTTCCGTGAATGCTGTTGGTGCCGGACTTGGTAATTGCGTTCATCACCGAGCCGCTGAATTTTCCGTACTCGGCGTCGAAGCTATTGGTGATAAGCCGGAATTCTTCAATCGAGTCAATGTTAGGGATCAGCCCCGCGCCGAGATTGCGTCCCTCACTGACATCGCCGCCATTCACCAGGAACGCGTTTGCGGTCTCGCGCTGGCCATTCACTGAAAGATTACCGGACGACAAATTGCCCGAAACCGGCCGGTCCTGCTGCATGGAACCAGAAGTGACGGGCACAACTCCAGCCTGCAGGCCGAGAAGATCGATGTAGCTGCGGCCATTTAGCGGAAGCGAGAGCATCTTCTTCGAGTCGATCACGTCACCTAACTGCGTGCTTTCAGACTCGACTTGCACCGTATTGGCGGAAACACTGATCTCCTGTTGCACGTTGCCAACTTGAAGAGTTATGTCAATGTGCAACTGGTCGTTTACGCTTAAGACGATATCCGTCGCAGTGAACTGGCTGAATCCGGCGGAAGTGGCGGTCACCTTGTAGTTCCCGGCGGGCAGCGCCAGGAACCGGTAGGACCCGTCTGCGCCGGAAGTGGTTTCCTGAGTGAAATTGGTTTGCACATTCGTGACTGCGACGTGCGCGCCCGCAACCACCGCCTGTGAACGGTCGTGCACAACGCCGAGAATCGCACCCGTTACGTCCGCGTGCAAAAGGCTCGAGCTAAAGAGTGTTGAGAAAACCAGCAGGAGAGTGAAGGTCACACGCCGGTGACGTGTAACGAGCAATTGACCGCTCAGGATGACGGCGGCCATGTAGGCGACAGCTTTGCGTGATGAGAACATCAGAAAGCCCTCCCGCGGGTTGTTTTGGAGTGGGAAGCTGATCGGTATGTGGCACCAAACTACAGAAGAGCGAGAGACGTCGTCAAGATATAATTTGGCCTCTTTTATCGATTTAATTGAGCAGTTTTTCAAGTCGGATCGATTCTGGTCATTTTCTCGGCGCGGACTGACAAGGAGCCGAGGAGTGAAACAGGGCTGTCACTACGACCCCGACTCTGCGAGCAGCCTCTCATCAGTTGGCTCGGGTCTGTGCCCGATCAGGCGAATCCGAGAATCGCACCTTCGCAGCATCGGTGGTGATTCAGGCCCAGGTGCGACGTGACTGCTTTTCCAGGGAAAGTTAAGTAATTTGGCCTACTATTTTGCGGCGTATTGCTTTTTTTGAACGTCAGCTGATTTTCGGTTGTGACAGATGGCATGCTCGCCAACAGCGGAGATCGGATCGCGACTCGACGAGACACTCTCCCTAATTTTTTCTCTGGTTTAAATATCTACCATAACTAACTAGTAATAAGGTAATTACGGTATTGATTAAAAGCGCCCGGTGGCGCAATATAGATGACAAGATTTCAGCTCAGCCACTTCAGTTACGTTGCCACTTCGTAAAAGCTCCATCGTAGTGCCTTTCATTTTTTTCGGGTTCCTTCAGACATAACGCTGCCAGAGTGCTGTACCTGGCTGTTCACCATAGCAATTTGGGTTTAAAGCACTATGCCTACAAGTGAAGGCCTCTCGATGAAGCGGTGGCGGTTGGCTGTCCTTATTTTTGAAATCTCCCTGTTCGCTTTTATTCTCGTTCTGCCGCAGGTAGCGTTGCCGGACTTTACAGCCCAGGGCGGAGCCTCCGTGGGAGCCATCCACGCCCGCCGGTTTTCGGTCACATCTGGAGTTAGGCTCGAACTTGAACCACTGACAACGTATGCCGGGACAAGAGAGGAGAGGTTCTGGAACCGCTCCTTCGCCATCTATTTTTCCCCTCCGAGTTCCCGCCTTCGCTTGCTCTGCGCCCTGATTTGTTAATCCAGGGCATTCCCCAGTGTGCATTTCGTACATCTAAGCCGCGATCGTGTCTTGGGCACAGGCCAGAGACAGGCGAGATGCGTTCCTTCCGGTTGATTGACTGATTGCTTGATGAATGAGTGAAGAGATACTTTTATGACCCTCCCCCCTTATTTCCGTACGATTTTGTTGTCTCTTATTGGTTTCGCATCCGTGGCTGTCGCGCAAGTAAACGTCACCACTTACCACAACGACAACGCTCGAACCGGCCAGAATCTGGCAGAGACAACGCTCACGCCAGCGAACGTAAATCCCACACAGTTTGGGAAGCTGTTCTCCGTTGCAGTAGACGGGTACGTCTACGCGCAGCCGCTATATTTGTCCAACGTTGTCATCAATGGCGGCACGCATAACGTTGTTTACGTCGCAACGGAGCACGACAGTCTTTACGCCATCGATGCTGACACCGGGATCGTCTACTGGCAGGTAAACATGATCCCAGCGGGCGCCAGCACGGTCAACGGCGGTAGCGACGCTGCGTGCGACGACCTGGTGCCGGAGATCGGCATCACTGGTACGCCGGTAATTGATATTGCGAGTAAGACGATTTACCTAGTGACCAAGACCAAAGAGGCTGCGTCCTTTGTTCAGCGTTTGCACGCCATTGATGTGGTCACGCATGCCGAGAAATTCGGTGGACCCAAGGTGATCTCAGCTTCGGTACCGGGTACCGGAGAAGGGAACAGCGGCGGCAAAATAAACTTCGACCCGCTCAGAGAAAACCAGCGTCCAGCTCTCCTGCTACAGAACGGCCATGTCGTCATTAGCTGGGCTGCACACTGTGATGTCGGCCCGTACCAGGGATGGGTGATCTCCTATAACGCAGCTACGCTGGCGCAGGAGGCGGCCTACGCTTCGACTCCGAACGGTGGATTCGGCGGAATCTGGATGTCAGGCAGCGGAATCGCAAGTGATTCCAGTTCCAATCTTTACTTCTCGACCGGGAACGGAAGCTGGGACGGCAATTCAAATTTCGGCAACAGTATAGTGAAACTGGGTCCTCCCAGCGGCGGCGCCTTTGCTAAATCCGACTACTTCACTCCATTCAATCAGAGCAGTTTAAGCGGTGGCGACACAGATGTCGGATCTGGAGGCGTGTTGCTATTGCCAACATTGTCTTCTGGAAGCCATCCCAACCTGCTGGTCGAGGGAAGTAAGGAGGGGAAGATTTATGTGGTGGATCGCAACAACCTTGGTCACTTCTGCTCGACCTGCGCCAGCACCGACACCCAGATCGTGCAGGAAATTCCTGGCGCAGTCACAGGAGTTTTCAGCACACCGGCGTATTGGAATGGGCTAGTCTATTTCGGCGGTAAAGGCGACACGTTAAAGGCATTTTCATTCAACGCCAATAACAGCGGTTTGCTTTCCACCTCGCCGGTTGCCAAGTCGCCTGAGACGTACGCATTTCCGGGCACCACTCCGAGCATTTCGGCCAACGGAAATACCAACGGCATTGTGTGGACTCTGCTGACCGCCGGGTCTGCGTCCAACACCCCTGCTGTGCTGCGCGCTCACAATGCCAGCGACGTGACCCAATCGCTCTACAACAGTGCTCAGGCGGCCAACAATCGGGATCGGTTGGCAGGTGCAGCCAAGTTCGCTGTGCCCACGGTCGCCAACGGCAAAGTTTACGTCGCCGGGAATGGACAATTAAGCGCGTTCGGTCTTTTAAGTGCGGGTCCAACCCCGCCAACGACGCCGACAACGGTAGCAACACCAACGTTTAGTCCTGCGCCTGGCACATACACGAGTCCTCAGACGGTCGCCCTTTCAGTTGCAACCGCGGGAGCAACCGTCCATTGCACTATCGATGGAAGCGCGGCAACTGCCGCTTCCCCAGTATGCGGCTCATTGACCGTAAGCTCCACCACAACCATTCATGCAATTGCCAGCAAGACTGGGTCCACCAATAGTGCGGTGGCTTCCGGCGTTTACACCATCGCGGCGGGAAATACTCCTCTTAACTTCGGCAGCGGTTTCACGTCGTCAGGACTAAAACTGAACGGCAAGGCAACAATCAACGGCACACGACTGCGTTTGACCGATGGTGGTACGAGCCAAGCTGGCAGCGTGTTCTTCACTTCACCGGTTAATGTACAGAGCTTCACGACGGACTTTCGTTTCCAAATCACCGCTCCAAACGCTGACGGATTCGCATTTGTGATACAGAACAACGCAGCCACGGCCCTAGGACCTAGTGGCGGAGCGCTTGGATATGGCGTCGACAAAGCGGGGGCTACTCCGTTCGCGGGAATGAACAAGAGTGTTGCGCTGAAATTTGACCTCTACAGCAATTCCGGGGAAGGTGGCAATTCCACCGGTCTGTACACCGGCGGCGCTTCACCAACAACGCCCGCAGCGGATATGACCGCTTCAGGTGTGAACCTCCACAGCGGTGGCTTGTTTGATGTTCACCTGAGCTATAACGGCGCCACCTTGAACATGACGATCACTGACGCCGGTGATCCGTCAAAAACCTTCAGCACCAGATGGACGGTCAATATTCCGTCCGCGGTAGGCGGGAATACCGCACTGGTTGGCTTTTCGGGCGGTACCGGTTCAACGACCGCCACACAGGAGATTGTTAGCTGGACCTACAACAACGTTGCGGCCGCACCCCCAGTAGTTCCACCCACAGCTGCTGCCGTCGTCTATCAGACGGAAGGCTTGAAAGCAGTCAGCTCAGGGCCGATATTCCGTTCATTGAGCTTCGCAGGCTTCCCGGATGGCGTAGGAACCTTACTGGATTCCACAAAAGTGGGTGACAGTGTCACCTACTCCGTAAATATTACCCAGGCAGCGATCTATGATCTTCAGATTGGGATAAAAAAGAGCCCCCTGCGCAGTATTTGGCAACTCGCAATTAACGGAGTAAACGTCGGGCCGCAGGAAGATGAATACAACGCAAGCGATGCCTATCAAGTACTTGATCTCGGGACTGCAAATATCGCGGTGCCGGGGACTTATTCTTTCAAATTCACCGTGACGGGCAAAAATCCGGCCGCGACTGACTGGAAGATGTCTTTTGACACGATCAAGCTTACGCCCCAATAGACGAATGAGTTGGCATCGCCCAGGAGTTCAACAATATCGGCGTGATTCAACAAGACGAGGGAGATCTTACGGCGGCTTTGAAAACTTACGGGCAGGCGCGCGACGCCCTATTCCGCGGCCAGCGACAAAATCGGGGTGTCCAGCGCTTTGAATAACCTGGCGACCATTTACGAGTCGCAAGGCAAACTCGCCCAGGCCGAGGATCTTTTCCGGAAATCCCTCGACCTTCGCCAGGAAATGGCGAACGAAAGCGACGTTGCCGAGTCTCTATACAATCTGGCCGGATTGCGGACCCTTCGCGGCAACGTGGTCGAGGCACAAAAGGATTACTTCGGCTTGTTCGGTGGTGGCCAGAAGGACGCTAGCCTGAATGGTTCGGAAAGGCTCGTGGCGCAACTCGCCGTCTTGCCCGGCCTAACGCATTACAGTATCAACTCATCCCCCGCACTCGCGACGGCCGTAACCCCATTTCTGGACGCACCCATGCCGGCGTCCAAGTAGGCTTCGCCGCCAGAAGTCTCCATCCAATCGGTACTCACAATTCCTGCCTCCCGACTCTTTCTCCATATCACTGTCCGCGCTGATTAATGAACCAACTGTAAACGTTTTCTTGAATGCGATAGTATTCGAGGCGTATCGGTTATGCCGAGAGCCGGATGAGTGGGTGTGCCTCTTACCTGTGCCTGAGAGAATTGAATGATTGACCTAGCAAACCTCGAAGTTTGGTTTGTCGCCGGAAGCCAGCACCTCTACGGGCCGGAAGCACTCAAAGAGGTGGAGCAGCACTCCACCGTTATCGCGGACGCTCTATCCGCATCGACGCTGATCCCCGTGAAGATCGTGTGCAAACCTGTGATGACCAGCAGCGACTCCATTCATCAGTTATGCCTGGACGCGAATGGCTCGAAGAATTGCGTGGGTCTGATCACATGGATGCACACCTTCTCTCCGGCCCGAATGTGGATCGCCGGCCTCAGGGTGCTGAACAAACCGTTCCTGCATTTGCACACACAATTCAATAAGGAACTACCGTGGTCAAACATCGACATGGACTTCATGAACCTGAACCAGTCAGCCCATGGTGACCGGGAGTTCGGATTCATCGGAGCCCGCATGCGCCTCAAGCGCAAAGTCGTGATCGGGTTCTGGCGAGATCCCGAAGTTCACGCCGAGATCTCAGTCTGGACGCGAGCTGCCTGCGCCTGGCACGATGCTCAACGTCTGAAGGTCGCGCGCTTCGGTGACAACATGCGGAACGTCGCCGTCACCGAAGGAGATAAGGTCGAGGCCGAGATCAAGTTGTGTTATTCGGTGAATGGCTATGGCGTAGGAGATCTTGTTCGCCGCGTTGAGCAAGTGACAGACGATGAAATAGAAAAGCTGACGGCTGAGTACGATTGCGAATACACGGTCGCCAAATCGCTCTGTCCTGGCGGAAGCCAGCGTCAGGCCATGCGGGAGGCTGCAAGAATTGAGTTGGGGTTGCGATATTTTCTGAAAGAGACTGACTCCAATGCCTTTACGGATACGTTTGAGGATTTGAATGGCCTGGCGCAACTTCCCGGAATCGCGGTACAGCGCTTGATGGCCGATGGATACGGTTTCGGTGCAGAGGGTGATTGGAAAACTGCGGCTCTTGTACGGGCCATGAAAGTGATGAGTCACGGCTTGAAGGGTGGGACGTCTTTCATGGAGGACTATACCTATCATCTGACAAGCGGCGGTCAGGTGCTGGGCGCGCACATGCTGGAAGTATGTCCATCGATCGCGGAGGGAAAACCGACGGTTGAGATTCATCCTCTTTCCATCGGGGGAAAAGCGGATCCGGTGCGGCTGGTATTCACGGCGTCCAACGGAGCGGCGGTGAATGCTTCAGTAGTTGATCTGGGAAACCGCTTTCGTCTGATCGTCAATCGGGTGAGCGTGGTACGGCCGGAGCATCCTCTGCCCAAGCTGCCTGTGGCCCGCGCGATCTGGATACCCGAACCTAACCTCAAGATCGCAGCAACAGCCTGGATTCTTGCCGGTGGCGCCCATCATACTGCTCTCAGTCTCGCCCTAAGCCAGCAACACCTCGAAGATTTCGCGGAGATGGCTGATATCGAATACTTGCTGATCGATAGCAACACTACGGTGGAGAATTTCAAGAAAGAGCTGAAGTGGAACCGTGTGTATTATCACTCTCTTGGTTGACGGACCGGTGCGGCTGCGGCCTACGGCAGACGTTCGATTGGCAGCGACGCTGGCCCGCATCGGTTGAGAAGGTCTTAGAGGCATACATATATAAGGAGGACTCATGGCCCCCGCAAAAGGAATCTCTCGCAGGCAGTTCGTCTCCTCGGCGGTCTCGACGGCAGCCATCGCATCCTTGCCTGTACACCAACTCTTTGCCAGTGTCGCCAACGAAGCACCGCGACAGACGGAAGCTGCGCAAACCGGCAGGTCTGGCTGGAGAGACACGAACTGGAAAGATCAGGGAATCGAGAATCTGACCAAATCAACGCACGCGAAACTGCGAGATATTCCGGTGCGCGCGGTAACCATCCAGAGTGGCTTTTGGGGGCAGCGTCGCGAGATCAACGTGACCAAGAGCATCCCCACTATGCATGATCTTCTCGAAGCGAACGGCCGCATGAACAATTATCGCCGCCTTGTCGGCAAAAGTTCGGCGGCTCAGAGCGGTCCTGTGTATTCAGACTCGGATGTTTACAAGTGGACAGAGGCAGCAGGGTTCGCGCTTCAGTCGGATGACCGCCCGGAGCTTCGCGCTTCGGCGGAGAAAATGATTGCCGAGGTGGTCGCAGTCCAGGAGCCGAATGGTTACTTAAACACCTACTACCAGGATGATCATAAGTCTCTCCGAATGCTTACGCAGACCCAGACTACCGGGCACGAACTCTACAACATCGGACACATGCTGCAAGGCGCGATCGCCTATTACCGGGCCACGGGTGACCGCAAATTACTCGATGCTGGAATCCGCTTCGTCGATGATTTCCTGATGTCCAGTTATGGTCCTGCTCCTAAACAACCCATCGTTTCCGGACATCCTGAAATTGAGCTTGGACTCATCGAACTGTACCGCATCACCGGCGACAAGCGGCAACTGGATCTGGCGGGATACATCCTGGGTGGAGATGAGCGTTTACATCTGCCGGAGCACCGAACTATCTATATGTTCAGTGGAACGCCGTTCACCGCGAGAACAAAGCTTGAAGGGCACGCCGTCCGCGCGATGTATGCATGTTGCGGCGCCACGGACTACTACATGGAAACCGGCGACCCGGTCTATTGGAAGACCCTGAATACTTTGTGGAACGATATGACCTCCACCAAGATGTACGTGACGGGTGGAGTCGGCTCGCGGTCTGACGGCGAAGCTTTCGGAAATGCCTATGAACTGCCGAATGATCGCGCTTACGGAGAGAGTTGCGCAGCCATCGGCAACATGATGTGGAACTGGCGCATGCTGGCCGCCACGGGAGACGCGAAATTCACCGATGTGATCGAACGTGCGCTGTACAACGGGATCAATTCAGGAATGTCGCTGGATGGCACTCTGTATTGTTATCGCAACCCGCTGGCGTTCGATCCGTCCACGGGAGAAAAGATTCGCAATCCGTGGTACGACACGACCTGTTGTCCCCCGAACCTTGAACGCACTTTTGCTTCTCTGCCGGGATACTTCTACAGCACCAGCAGTGACGGGATCTATCTTCATCTGTATGACAACTCGGAACTGAACTGGCATCTCGAGAATGGCGTCGGCCTTAAGGTGACGCAAAAAACAAATTATCCGTGGGATGGAATGATTGAGGTCTCAGTCACGCCCGCCCAGCCTTCGAAGTTTACTTTCTACTTGCGAATTCCCGGGTGGGCCGACCGCGCGCAAGTCGCGGTCAACGGAAAGGCTGTGACCGGAGCGAAGCCAGGAGAATATCTGGCGATTTCGCGGCAGTGGTCTCAAGGTGACGTCATTCATTTGCAAATGGAGATGCCGGTGCAGGTGCTGCAAGCGAATCCACAAGTGACTGATGATGCCGGGCGCGTTGCCGTGCAGCGTGGCCCGCTCGTATATTGCCTGGAACAAGTCGACCAGCCCGCAGGTGTGGGGATGAGCGATCTGGCGGTGGCTCTGGGTCCGAAGCCGCAAGCGCAATTTCAGAGTGAGCTTAAAAGCGACTTGCTGGGAGGCGTGGTTGTGCTGCATCACAATGGCCTTGCCTATGATAGGGCCGCCAGTCGCAACGCACTCTACTCCAGCTATGGTGGTCGTGAAGCACCAAGCCGCCGTGTTCCACTGACGTTTATTCCGTATTACGCCTGGTCAAACCGGGAAGAAACGTCGATGCAAGTCTGGACTCCAGTTGTAACTGCCTGACAGAAGGCTTGGGCGGTCTGATGCACATGAAGCTGCGAGCAGTCGGAGATCTGCTTTGCCTGCGGCCTTGCATACAAATCGAAAAATGATGTGCATGAGAGTGTTTAAGAAGCTGGCTTTACTGGCTGCGCTGATGTCTTCACTAGTCCTGGCTCTCGCGCAGACCGGTGGAGACACCATCGGCCCGATTACGTCGGCATTGCGAGACCGGGAATTTGACAAGGCTCTGCAACTGCTTCAGCCGGCACTCCTGAAGTCTCCGCAGAGCGCGCAACTCTGGACACTGCAAGGGATCGCCTTTTCGGGCGCCGGGCGCGAGAAAGAAGCGCTAACTTCTTTTCGTAGTGCACTCAAGATCTCTCCGGACTACCTTCCAGCTTTGGAAGGCTCAGCGCAGTTGGAATATAAAGCAGGTACAGTCGCAGCGATTCCACTCCTGCAACATCTGCTGAAGTTGCGTCCCGATGATCCAACCACCCATGCCATGCTTGCGGTTTTGTATGTTAAACGTGGCGATTGCAATTCCGCCGTACAACATTTCGACTTGAGCAAGTCGCTGTTGGATTCTCAGCCCGGCGCACTCCAGCAATACGGCGGTTGCCTGGTGAGACTGCAACAGTTGGACAAAGCGATCGCTGTCTTCAAACGTCTTTTGGCACTCGACTCGGCGCATCATGACACGCGCCACTATCTAGCGACTGTTCAACTGACGGCCAAGCGCCCCGAGGATGCGCTCGACACGCTGGCACCACTGCTGCAAGAAAACAATCCCGATTCGAAAACGCTGCAGCTGGCAGCATCGGCCTATGAGGCTAGTGGCGACACTCCGCAAGCCGTCGGTTTGCTGCGCCGGGCGATTGTTTCCGATCCCCGCAATACCGCTCTATATCTCGACTTTGCAAGCATTTCGATGGACCACCAATCCTTTTCTGCGGGCGTAGCGATGATCAACAGCGGGCTGAACTTGCAGCCGAATGCGGCCGAGTTGTATTTAGCTCGCGGTGTTCTCTATGTGCAAATGGCGCAGTACGATCAAGCCGAAGCAGACTTCGACAAAGCCAATGCCCTTGACCCCGAACAAGCAATCGGTTCGGCGGCTCTGGGATTGGAAGCGGTGCAGAAGAGCTCACCCGATGAAGCATTGGCCACGGTTCGGTCGAAGCTCGCCAAAAAACCAAATGACGCATACCTCCTATTTCTCCAGGCCGAAATCCTCAACCAAAAAGGCGTGGACGCAGGAAGTGCGGAATTTCAAACCGCCATGGCCTCGGCGAAGAGAGCAGTGTCATTGCAACCCAGTCTCGGAGCTGCTCATGATCTGCTGGCGAAACTCTATTTACAGGCTGGGCAAAACTCCGAGGCTGTTGATGAGAGTCGAAAGGCGTTGAAGATAGATCCGAAGGACCAGACAGCTGTGTATCACTTGATTCAAGCGCTTCGAAAAACCGGCGACAAAGCTGAACTGCCAGAGTTGCTCAAACGCCTGGCAGAGCTTCGCCGCGAAGCCACCAAACAGGAAGAACAGCGAAACCGATACAAGCTGATCGAAGGGGATACGCCGCAAAAGCTTTGATCTTGTCTGGAAGCAGCGCCCAATTTGGGTGGAACAGCGCTTTAGCGCTGCATTGAGGATGCTGTCTGCTGAGCGGCTTCAGCCGCTGAGGTACCTCGGGGCTGAAGCCCAGGTCACGGCAACCGGTGTATGCAGGCCTGCTCCACCCGGGGGCCTGAAAGCGTCCTGCAAAACCCGGGCCTGAAGGCTTGCTTTACCAAGGGCCGGCCGGCTGAACCTTTACTCCGTCTTTCGACGTGTCGATAATGAAAAACATGAGCCTGAAGAAGCAATCCCAGGATCCGAGCAGTCAATGACCTTCACCCGCCGCGCTTTTGTGCAGCTTTCCCTCGGCTCAGTGCTCACGGCATCCGCGGAACGACGGCTGTTTGCGCAAGGTGTCGCCACCCATACCGCGAAACCCATAAAAAGACCCGCTCCTTCCGGTCGTCCATTCAACGCGCACTTGGTAGATGTCGCGGCAGCGGCGGGACTGAACGCCCTCAACGTCTACGGAGGTGTCGACAGCAAGAAGTACATTTTGGAAGCCACTGGCTGTGGCTGTGCGTTCATTGATTACGACAATGATGGTTGGATGGATATTTTCCTGCTCACCGGGACTCGTCTGGACGGCGCTCCTCCTGATACCAGCAACCGCCTGTATAAGAACAATCGCGATGGCACCTTTACCGACGTCACCGAGAAGGCGGGATTGCGAGCGGTGGACTGGGCTTCTGCGGTGTGCATCGGCGATTACAACAATGACGGATTCGACGACATCTTCTGCACTTGCTTCGGACAGAATCGTCTTTATCGAAACAACGGCGACGGAACGTTCAGCGATGTGACCAAGGCGGCCGGCTTGTGGAACCAGCAACCGCGCTGGGGCGCCGGATGCAGTTTTCTTGACTACAACCGGGATGGCCATCTCGATCTGTTTGTCTCCAACTATGTTCGTTTCTCTTTCGAGCACGCTCCCATCCCGGGGCAGAACAGCAATTGCAACTGGAAGGGTATTCCCGTGGAATGCGGACCGCGCGGTCTGCCCACGGGACGGCACTCCCTGTACCGCAACAATGGTGACGGAACATTCACGGATGTGACCCAGCAGGCAGGCATTGCGAGCGCAACTGAAAGCTACGGGATGACCGTGGTCGCGGCTGATTTGGATGAAGATGGCTGGCCTGACATCTACGTTGCCTGCGACTCCACGCCGAGTCTGCTCTTCATGAATAATCATGACGGAACGTTTCGGGAAGAGGGAGTGGTTCGAGGCGTGGCTCTCAGCAATGATGGAGCGGAACAGGCGGGGATGGGAGTAGGCCTGGGTGATTACGATCTTGATGGGCATCTCGACATCTTTAAGACCCACTTCGCCGATGATGCCAACGGCCTTTTCCACAACGACGGCGAGGGGAATTTCGACGATGTCACTCTTTCCTCACGCGTCGGCGTGGAGACACGCTATATCTGCTGGGGCGCCGGTATAGTAGACCTCGACAACGACGGCTACCCGGATCTTTTTATGGTTACAGGGAGCGTCTATCCTGAGGTGGAACGGAAGCTGCCGCAATACGCCAACAAAACTCCGAGGGCGGTATTTCGCAATCTGGGTAACGGGACCTTCGAGGAACTCGGCCCCGAGGCTGGTCCTGGGGTCGCGGAGTCGCACTGCAGTCGCGGGTGCGCGTTCGGCGACTTCGACAATGACGGTGATCTGGATATTCTGATCGTCAATCTGAATGAACCGCCGTCCCTGTTGCGGAATGACTTGAGCGGCAAGCAGAACTGGATCAAGGTTAAGCTGCAAGGAGTCAAGTCGAACCGTAGTGCGATCGGCGCTCGAGTATTGGTCCGCTATGGCGGCAAGGTCCAGGCGCAGGCGGTGCTCAGCCAGTCGAGTTTCTATTCGTGCAGCGATCCCCGGCTGCATTTTGGACTAGGCTCAGCCGCAAAGGCTGACATCGAAATATTTTGGCCCAACGGTTTACGCGAAAGATTCAGCCAATTGACCGCCAACCAACTCGTTACTTTCAAAGAGGGTGTGGGGCAGATCCCCACGCAGGGTTGGACAAAAACCTAGCCGCGCCGCATCTCCGGCAGCACAGACTTTCTGCCAGCACTTCATATCACAAGCCAGGTGTCGAATAGTAAACGATTACTGTATCGTACAATTCTTCGCGACGGGCGGGAATGTCGGGCAGCAGACTGAATGCGCTTCCCGGGTAACGCTGTAGGGAACATGCTTTCAATCCCGTCGTAATCGGCAGATAAAGTGGTTAACCACGAGAAGATGTTCTCGCTCACAGGCATTATCACGGTCGAATCCGACGGTCCGCAAGATCCGCGAGCCGTAGGAAACAGAAAATTCTTGACAGTTTCTCATCCTTGAAGATATAAGTCTTTCCCATCACACGGGAAAACGTTTACTGAGTGAGAAAACGTTTACTCAAGACCTCGTGGTCGTGGAGAAAGTCATGCCATCCAAGTCGCACGTATCCCTTTGCATCGGTTTGATCGTAGCCGCCCTCCTGATCTTTAGCCCCTCGGCTTTCGCGCAATTCACCGCCAACATTCAGGGATTGGTACAGGACCCGAGCGGGGCGGGTGTGGGCGGCGCCAAAGTCGACCTCGTGAACACTGCGACACACGTTTCCACGACGACAACTGCCGACAGTTCCGGAAACTTTCGATTTAGCAGCCTGGCGCCGGGTTCCTACAGTGTTACCGCCGAGTCATCAGGATTCGTCAAGTCCCAGGTCGTTGTGACTTTGTTGACCGAACAGACTTTGAACGTGCCGGTCACACTCAAGGTCGGGTCTATATCCGAGGCCGTGAATGTTACCGCGGAGGCTCCCGTGGTGGACACTTCGGACAGCCGCACTCAGTTAACGCTGGAGAACCAGGCGGTGGCGCAGCTGCCAGTCGTCGGCCGCAACCTGGTGACGTTGGTGACGCTCGCGCCCGGAGTCTCCGGATTGGGAACCAGCGCGACTGGCAGCCCCGGGTCGGGCGTGGATAACTTCTCCACCGAAGAGCAGGTGGATGCCAGCGCCAACGGGCAAGGCCAGAATAACAATCAGTATGTTGTGGATGGTCTCGACGTTACGAGCGGAATTCGCCAGGGTGTGTTGAATCTGACCCCCCAACCTGACGCCGTCCAGGAGACCAGTATTCAGGTCAACACATTTTCGAGTGAGTACAGCCGCGCTGCCGGGTTACAGACCATTTTTACGACCAAATCAGGCACGGACAAGTACCACGGCTCCGCGTCCGATTATTTCAATTACCAGGGGATGTTTGCGCGGCAGTACTTCTCCGGGCCCTACCTGCCCTTCCACTCCAACAACATGAGCTTCACTTTTGGAGGCCCGGTCATTCCTGGCAATCACCATCTGTTCGGATACTTCGCGGTCGAACCATTGCGCTCTTCCCAGAGCACAAACGGATCGGTGACCTTCGCAGATCCCCTGTTTACGTCCTTCGCACAAACGGCCTATCCGAATACCGTGGGCACGCATCTGCTTACCACGTACCTGCCCGCCAATGTGTCCGGCGTGAGTGTTTCGCAAACTGCGCAACAGATTTTTGGCAACGCAGCCGGTGGATGCGGCACGACAGTAGGGCAGAACGGAGTACCTTGCGACTTGGCCATGATTGATTCCGGGTCGTTCAGCGCCACACAAATACGCAACGGCACGCAGTATTTTGCGCGTCTGGACACGGTCTTCAAGAGTGATCGCGTCTACGCCAGTCTATTCAGGACGCTGCTAACCAGCGGTGCGGCCTCGGCTATGCCGCAATTCTCCGCCTTAAACCCCACCTGGCAAGTTGCTGGGCAGGTCAACTGGACCCATACGTTTTCTCCCACAACGTTGAACGACGCCTCGGTAGGCATGAGCCGTGTGGAAGGCCTCCTGGGCAGCGGAGCCAAGGATTACACGGTCCCGTCGATCTCGGTGAGTGGCATCAACGTCGATTCTGGTCAGGCCTTCGGAGTCGGTTTTGCGCAAGGCGACTTCATTCAGCACAACTATCACTGGCGCGACGTTCTCACACACGTCAAAGGAGCCCATACTCTGAAGTTCGGTTATGAAGGCTGGTATGGCGACGATGTAGAGCCCTTCCAGGGGCCTTGGTCGCAACCAAAATTTGCCTTCGACAACCTGTTGAAGCTGGCGCAGGACGCGCCGACCAACGAGAACGGGATCATGTACGACCCAGCCACCGGCACGCAAAAACTGTGGAACTGGGACGCCGCATCCAGAACTTTTGGACTCTTTGTGCAAGACACATGGAAGGTCAGGAGAAATCTGACCCTGACCATGGGCTTGCGCTATGACGACAGCGGCAACCCGTGGTCCAAGAGCGACACGACGGTATTCGGAAATTTCTACTTTGGCACTGGAACGACCATACAGCAGCAAATTGCGAACGGCTACGCCAAGCCCACGCACAACGCTTTGCTGCACTCGGTTAACAACCTGTTCAGCCCTCGCATCGGTGTTGCCTGGGATCCCACCGGGAACGGCGACTGGGCGGTGCGTGGCGGATTTGGCATCTACAACAACTGGTTGACCCAGGCCAACGTCCAGGAAGAATTCCGCGGCAGCCCTCCGGGACTCGTATTGCCGACCTTTGTCGCGGGCGGGACAGCAACCGCGGATGCTCCCATTTTTGTTCTCGGAACCGGCAACAAGCCGCCCTTTGGATTTACCTTCCCGACTTTCCAGGGCGGTCTTAACGCGCAGGGCGGAGTACCGGGCACTGGTTTCTCCATCGGCGGCATCAACCCGTTGTTAAAATCGCCGAAATCGAACATATGGTCGGCCACCGTGGAACGGAGACTCGGAGAAAATTTTTCAGCCAGCGTGGGCTATTCCGGGTCCCATTCCTACAATATCGTCGATAACGGCAATGCCAACGGTATTGTCAGCTACGGCGTTGACATCAACAATTTTGCCGGCGATTTGATCCAGAACGAGACCAAGGTTCCGACCCGGCTCAATTCCAGCTTCGGTGCGATTACCTACAGCGATAACACCCGGTACGCCAACTACAACGGCGTATTTTTTGATGTTCGAGGACGCTTCGCACGCGGCTTCGTGGATGCTTCCTACACCCGTTCCAAGTCGCAAGACGATGCTCAGGCGTACCCCGACCCGTTAAATCCCTCACGGTTCTACGGGCCGTCCCTGCAAGATGCCCCGAACCGCTTCTCGCTCAGCTTCAACTATGAACTGAAGGGCATGAATGGTGGGAAGGGCGCGGTTGGAGTTGTGACGGGCGGATGGGGACTCAGCGGTACGAGCATCTTCCAGTCAGGTTATCCCTTTACAGTGGACAACAATGCGTCCTACCAGCCGATATGCGCAGACACATCGCCAACTGCTGCTCCTTGCCCATCTGCCCTGAACCATGCTGTGGGCTACGCTCCCGGAAGCGGAGACTATAACGCCGATGGAGTCAGCTCAATTAATGGCATTGGGCTCGACTATCCGGATGCGGGCAGCTATCGGCAGAAGACCACTCGCACTGCCTTTCTCAATGGGAGCTTCTCTCCAGGCCAATTCACTGCTCCAGCTTTCGGTTCCGAGGGCAGCGAGAAGCCGGGACAGTTCCGCGGACCGAACTTTGCCGAAACCGATATCAACTTTTACAAGAACACCCGTATTACCGAACGGGTCAACTTCCAATTCCGGTTTGAGGTCTTCAATCTCTTCAACCGGGCAAACCTGTCAAACGTAGATACCCATTTGCTCGACGGGAACTTCGGACGGGCGACAGCAGCGCGTATCCCCAGATACTGGCAACTGGGAGGCAAGATTTCATTCTGATACTCGGAAAGCAGACCTAAGTCAGCCGGCCCACTTCACTTGAAGCGGGCCGGATTTTTTTGCGGCGAAGGAAACTCCGCCTGCGGATGTGCGACCATCATCCGAGACGCTTCACGCATCCCTTACAGTGGCATATAAAAAGATTGGCTGGCGACATCACAGCATCCAGATGAGAGCACTTGGCCCGATCCGGAAAACGATCTTCATTCTCGCGGCCGTCCTGTTCCTTTGCCATTCCGTTTACGCTGCATTTGCACAAAATACAGAAGGTGACCGGCTTGCCCCTATTGTCTCCGCATTACAAAGCAGAGAATTTCAAAAAGCGCTCGACCTGCTTCGCACCGCGCTCAAGACTTCCCCGGGAAACGCTGAGCTTTGGGCGATGCAAGGTGTAGCCCAAGCGGGAGAAGGACAGAAGAAAGAAGCTCTGGCTTCGTTTTACAGTTCCTTGAAGATTTCCCCGAATTATCTTCCCGCTCTGAAGGGCGCGATTCAAATCGAGTTCGACAACGCAAACCCCGCGGCGATACCCTTGCTCCAACGCGAGTTGCGCCTGCAACCCGGCGACTTAACCAGTCACGGCATGCTGGCCGTGCTGGAGTACCAACAGGGGAACTGTGTCGCTGCCGTGGCTAACTTCGAAAAAGCGTTGGCGCTTTTCGATTCCCAACTGGAGGCTCTGCATGCATACGCCACGTGTCTGGTGAAGCTTAAACAACCCGACAAGGCGGTAACAGTCTTCCAGCGCACGCTGGCTTTCAACCCAGACGATCACCGAGAACGGCGCCTGCTCGCATCGGCTCAGCTCATGGCACACAAACCGCAGGACGCTCTGGCCACTCTGGAACCTCTGCTCCAAGCCAATGATGCAGATGCTGAAACTCTGGAGCTGGCATCCAGGGCATATGAAGACATTAAAGACACGCCGCAGGCGGTAGAAACGCTCCGGCGGGCCATTCTGCTTGAACCAGAGAACGTCAATCTCTATCTGGATTTCGCTAACCTTTCCTATGCCCACGACTCGGCCCAGGTCGGAGTCAACGTGGTGAGTGACGGCATTGCGCTTGAGCCGAAGGCGGCGCCGCTCTATTTTGCTCGGGGCGTCCTCTATGTTCAGTTGGCCGAGTACGAAAAAGGTCAAGCTGACTTTGAAAAAGCCTACGAACTGGATCCCAGCCAGTCGCTCAGTTCAGCCGCTCAGGGCTTTGCAGCGGCGCAGGAGAACGATCTCGATCGGGCACTGGCCAAAGTTCAGGCAAGTCTGGCGCGAAAGCCGAACGATGCCATTCTGCTTTATCTGCAAGCCGAGTTGCTCGCTCAGAAGGGTGCAGAGCCGGGCACGCCCGAATTTAAGACGGCCATGCGCTCGGCCACGCAGGCCGTCGCCCTGCAGCCCACGCTCGGGGCTGCTCGGGGCGTACTCGCAACACTCTACCTCCAGGAGGGACGATATAAGGAGGCCATCGAACAGTGCCGAAAGGCTCTGCAGAGCGATCCCAGGGATCGAACCGCGTTGTACCACTTGATCCAGGCCCTGCGGAAAACGGGTAACAATGCCGAGATTCCCGATTTGCTGAAACGACTTGCGCTACTGCGCCAGCAGACTGCAAAAGAAACCAGCGAACGCAACCAGTACAAGCTGGTCGAGGATGATCCAGTGCCGCAGCCGGCCCAACCGTGAGGTTGTGTAGCGCCGGTGTCCCGCCGGGCGGGCAATGCCCGCTAGTGTTTTTTGCGGTGAGGAAGGTTAGGGACGGAGGGAGAGACGCCGGAGTTACTTGGGAGCAGACCTTTCAGGCCTGCAGAGCGATTGCAGTCACGCGCGGGCTTTAGCCCTGGAGGTACCTCAGCGGCTGAAGCCGTACTGGACCGGCCCTTATATGCAGCGCTAAAGCGCTGCTCCACCTAAAATCAAAAGCTGCTCCGACCAAATCAAATGCTGTTCCGCCCCATAATCAAGCGCTGCTCCGTCCAATTCGAGAGTTTCCCGAGCTCCGAGGGGGTTGGATCAACCGCGAAACCCGGCCTAGCCCTTCAGCAGAACGTAGGTGCTGTAGCTCTCATCCTTGATGCTCATGTAGGGACGCATTGAGATCGACTTTCCGTCCGCTGAAGTGGCGACTGAATCTCCCGTCGCATTGTTTGCCAGGCTTGCACGCAGCAGTTCCGCTTTGGTGAATCCCGGTTGGGAATCTGCAACAGCAAACAGAACAAGGGGGCCTCGCATCAACGCGACAGAGTTCGGGTGGTTGGCGTCGACCTGTTCGACGCGAAGAGGCATGGGTAGTTCAAGCTCCACCCTGTCTCCGTCTTTCCAGGTGCGCCGGATGGCGGCAAAGGTCCCGGGTTGCACACGCTCGGAAACTCGATTGCCATTCACGGAAAGGACTGCATCCGCCGTGGTCCAGCCGGGAATTCGGACGTAAACCGTGTAATCAGCGGCACGAGTACCCGTCACGTTGATTTGAATTTTGTTGTCCAGCGGATATTTTGTTTGCTGGGTCAATCCGTATTTGCCCGCACCGTCCGTCCAGTTCACCGACGATGGAGTGAACAGGTTCACATAAACACCATCGCTCGATCGCAAATACGTGCTGATGTGATAGTCGGCGGCAAGCTGGGGGAACGTTCCCGAGCAGCATGGCCATTTGTCTTTGTAATAGACCTTCTTGCCGGTGTTGTTGTAGTCCGCGTAGTAGAAAGAAATGCCGTCAGCCTGGATCGGCAAGGCACCTAAAATAGTGTTGTAGAGCACGCGCTCCATGCTGTCTCCGAAGTGAGCGTCCTTGGTTACGCGCAACAGATACCGCGTGATTTTGAAATGTCCGTAGGCGCCGCAAGGAGTTTCAAAACTGGCGTGAGTGGAGGCCAGGCTATCGCCCAGTTGACCCGTTCCGGGTTCTCCGAAACTTTCATTCGGACCCCAACCGCCGGTGACAAAACTCTGGGTAGTCTCCAACATGTTGAAACCATTTTTGGCGGCGCGCAAATGCATTTCACTGCCTAGAGTGATGTAAGCCTGCATCGCGGAACTGAAGGCGTTCACATGGCTGTAGGCGTGCTCGAAGGGAAGGACATTGTTGCCCTGCGATAGGGGGCCAAAGTAGGTATCGTCTTCCAGGTAGCGCTTGGCCATGTCCCGGTAGAGCGTCTTTCCGCTGCGCTGGTAGGCGAGAAAAAGATTCTCTGGGAGAGTGTACGACTCGTCCCAGGTGTACGGCGTGTTCTTGTGCGGCCGTGAGCGTTGCTCCGCACGCGATAGCGCTTTCTCAGGCAGGTATGCCACAACCGACCGAGTCAGCTTTTCGTGAACATCCATCGCCATGGGATCGCGGGCAAACTCGTGGGCGTCGATGAGTCCGCAGGAAAGTTTGTCGTAGGTGTAGGCGGGCAGACGGTAGTCCACAAAAAACTTGGCTTTGGGGTCGAGGGTCTCGGCATAGCCTTTGACCAAGCGATTCACTTTGGCCCGTGTCGCATCGGAGCCCGTAACGGCGCAGGCACGAGCCAGGCCGGAAACATACTGTCCGAAACTGTGGCCGGCAATAAAACCGGTAAAGTCTCCTCGGCTCAGATCGAAGCCAGTGAGGTCATACCAGCCACCCATGTCCTCCCCCGGAGCCGGCATGCCGGCCACTTGACGGAAGACCTTCAGCATCCGGTCGTCGTCCAGATTCAGGAAGCGGGCATGGTTTTCGTCAAACTGCTGCTTCATGGGACCATCGAGCAACTTCACGTCGGCGTAGGGAAAGGTTGTTAGAGGCGTGGTGACTGCCACGAGGTCTTTGTCCGTCGCGGCTGCGGCCGCCAGCGCGGGCAGCGACTTCGCAGCACAAGTCGCCGCAGTTGTGGCTGCAGCGGTTTTGAGGAATGTCCTTCGGTCCACGATTTTCGCCATGCCTCTTTTTCTCCTCTTAGCAAACGTTTACTTTTCTGCTAGATTTAACGCCGATCCCTGCTCTATTGTCAACGTTGTAATCGCGGAAACAGTTGAGCCCGGGGGTGATCATGAGGGCGCGACAAAACGCAATGGTTGTCGAAAACGGCCGTCGATGTGGTACTAGAATTGTGAGTTATCGTTCGATTCCCGGATAACGTTTACGTCACCGTTTAAGGTCAATTCGCCGCGTTTTCTCGGTCAATAATTCAGGTCAAGTCATGAACTATCGCTGGAATCGTCGGGAAGTCTTGAAAAGATTAGCCGCCACTTCGGCGGCTCTCCTCCTGCCCGCAAAGGCTGCGGCCAAGGTGCCTCAGAGTATCGCCAGTCAGGATGATGACATTGAGATCCAGGTCGCTTCCGTCAGCGAGCACACGTTCCGAATAAGCATTCTTCCGGCCAAGAATAGTTCAGTGAGCTCCATTCCTTTCAATGGCTCCCTGGTTCGAACTGTCTGGGATCCTGCGGTGGCAAAGCTGCACGGCGGATCTCTAGCCCAAACCATGAAACTCGGGAGCGTGACGCTGAAGTTCTCTCCAGATCCGCTCGCTTTCACCATTGCAATGGCAAGCAGCGTAACCGTCCAAACACTGACCTGGGACCGAGAGTCTGGCGTACTCGAGTTCATGCCAGGGAATTCGCCATTGTTCGGGCTCGGGGAGGGGGGGCCACAATTCGATCGCCGCGGTTCTGTCGATTCCATGATTTCCGGCCAGGGTGGCTACAAGCTCGCCACCCACGGAGGCCGGGTGCCAATCCCCTGGATCATTGGTACCTCCGGATGGGCGCTGTTTTTTAACCAGCCATTCGGCACCTTCGATCTCACGGGTTCTGTAAGCAAATTCCTACCGACAAGCCGGGACGCTGCTCTGCCACTCGATATCTTCTGCACCGTTTCCAAAGACCCCGCAACCATAATGGCCGAGTACGCCCGTCTTACCGGACTTCCCGAGATGCCTCCGCTGTGGAGTTTCGGCTATCAGCAATCGCACCGCACACTCGCGAGCCGGGATGAAATCCTCGGCGAAGCAAAAATGTTCCGCGAAAAGAAATTGCCCTGCGATGCGTTGATCTATCTCGGCACAGGCTTCTGCCCGTCGGGCTGGAACACGGCGAACGGTTCGTTCGTCTGGAATTCCCGCGTGTTCCCCGATCCCAAGGAAATGATCGAGGAGTTGCATAAAGATCATTTCCGGATAGCGCTGCACGCCGTGATTCTCTCGGACAAGCTCCGTGGGACGGTTCAGGATCCCTGCGAGCTTTCACAATTCGACGATGAGAAGGCGAGCTGCCACTGGGACGTGCACCGCAAGGATTTCGCCATGGGCGTGGACGGCTGGTGGCCTGACGAAGGCGACCCACTCGACATTGCATCACGCCTGGTTCGAAACCGTATGTATTGGGAAGGGCCGCAGATTGATCGGCCGAATGAACGTCCCTACGCGCTGCACCGTAATGGCTACGCCGGCATGCAACGCTACGCTTCATTTCTCTGGTCGGGAGATGTATTTTCGACCTGGGAGACTCTGAAAGCTCAGGTTCCGATTGGGATCAACACCTCGTTGACCGGCATTCCTTATTGGGGAACTGATATCGGGGGCTTTGTGCCCACCAAGGAATTCACGGCAGAGTTGTATTTGCGCTGGTTCCAGTTCGGAGCATTTTGCACGCTCTTCCGCAGCCATGGTCGAGCCTGGAAACTGCGCCTGCCCTGGGGCTGGAACACAGGCGATCCTGGCCCGGCCGAGATTAACAATTACACCGGAGCCGCGATTCCTGATCCCAGCCAACTGCACGATGCCAGAGTCGAACCGATCTGCCGAAAATATCTGGAACTCCGCTACCGCCTGATGCCCTATCTCTACAGCGCTGTCCGTGAGTGTTCGACGACCGGCATACCGATCATGCGTGCTTTGTGGATGCACTATCCCGACGATCCCAGGGCTGTAGCTTGTGGGGACGAATACTTGTTTGGGGAAAATCTGTTGGTTGCGCCTGTGGTGGAGAAAGGTGCGGCCGCACGCCAGGTCTATCTCCCGAAGGGCAGCTGGTACGATTTTTGGACGAATGAACGTATTGAAGGAGGCCGAGAAATTAGTCGGAATATTGACATTGAGACTATCCCTCTGTACGTCCGCGCCGGATCAATTTTGCCGCTGGGGCCGGTCAAGCAGTACACGACGGAAGCAGTGGATCAGCCCCTATCTGTTTTGATCTATTCCGGCGCCGACAGTTCGTTCCTGCTGTACGAAGATGACGGCATTTCCTTCAACCACCGCAGAGGGGAATGGATGGGCATTCAAATGGCGTGGAACAATGCCCAGCGCTCATTGGCGCTAGAACTCGCTACCGGCTCCCGAATGCTGACGCCCGCGGTCCGGAACATTGAAGTAAGGACAGGAAAAGAAATAAGGTCTGTGCGGTTCGATGGAAATCCGATCAAGATAGTGTTCTGACCCAACATATTGATTCGCTCGCAGCGCCGTCGCCTCGGTTTCCCATATTCGTCTGCTGACCCGAGAGATGGGACAAACCCAATCCTCCCTCCTCTGCAATTTTCAGGGACAGATGATCCGTTCTTAACAAAACAAGTGACGATATGCAGCACATGGCCCGAATGCCAAACTAGGCTGCCTTCAGCCCATTCGGAACCAGTGGCAGTGAGCGGATCCGAACGCCCGTCGCGTCGAAAATAGCGTTGCCGATGGCCGGAGCCAACCCGATAATTGGGCATTCGCCGGCGCCCGCTGAAGGAATGTCCTTGCGATCGAGGAGCACGGTCTCGACCGTGGGCACATCACTGAACCGCGGAACGCGATAGCTCGAGAATCGATTGTTCAGGACGCGTCCGTTTTCGAACTTGATGGCCTCGAAAAGCGCCCCGCCCAGTCCCATAATGTTCGAACCCTCAATCTGATTGCGCAGGTTGTCCGGGTTGACGATGGCGCCACATTCGAAGGCCGACAGCACGCGCAAAACCTTGACTTCGCGGCTATTTCGATCGACCGAGACCTCGGCGCAGGTTGCGATGTTTCCAGCCTTCTCGAATCCGCCGCCCATTCCGAAACCATGGCCCGAAGCTTTTGCCTGACCCCAGCCGAACTTTTTTGCGGCTGCTTCAAAGACTGCCCGCAGCCGCTCGTTCTTCAGATTCTTCAGGCGGAACTCCAGCGGGTCCATGTTCACCATGGTGAGCCAGTTCGTCCATGAAGGACTCGCGCGCGAAGTGATTCGCTGTTGCGGCCAGTGCCCGGTACGAACCCTGCCGCAAGGGAGAGCGCGACGAATGAAATTCGATCCGCTGGTTCGCAATATCGTAGTACGTTCGAATTCCTGCCGAGCCGGAATTGTAATTATGAAATTCCCAAGCTGCGATTGTTCCATCGCTGCGAAGTCCGCTGCTGACTTCGATAACGCCTGCGGGACGAAAATAGGCCCAGGTGAATTCTTCTTCACGCGTCCACACCAGTTTGACCGGCCGCTTCGCCGCCCGCGCCAGTCGCGCCGCTTCAATCGCTGCTTCACCGGTGTGTTTGCCTCCATACCCCGATCCCGTATCCGGCATCAGCACGCGAACGCTTTTCTCTGGAATCCGAAAGGCCTCGGCCAGTTCACTCCGCACGCCGAAAGGCCGCTGCGTGCCCGTCCAGACGGTTAAATTGTCGCCTGACCACTGCGCCAGGGCGGCGCGGGGTTCGAGCGGCGCATGGGCGATATAGGAAACGGTGTAAGTCTGTTGCAGGCGATGATCGGCAGAAGCCAGCGCTGTTTCCACCGAGCCGGCCTCGTAGCGAGACCCGTCTCCTGTCGGGTCGTCGCCTTTGGTCGCATTCTGCTTCAAATACTCAAACAGCTCTTTATTCGAGGGCTGCGGCTCAGCCTTCCACTCCGCGCGAATGGCGGCGACGGCGCGAGAGGCAATTTCTGTGCTGGGAGCCACTACTCCGACAAAATTACCATCGCGGACAACGGTGACACCCGGAATTTGTTCAGCTTCATGCGTGTCAACTGAAGCAAGAGTCGCTCCGAAAGATGCTGGCCGTAGAATCTTGCCGTGGAGCATTCCCGGCAATTTCTGGTCGCACGGATACCGATGCTTCCCGGTTACAAAATCCCGTCCATCGACTTTGGGCAGGGATTGACCTTGAACCGTCCACTCAGCCGCCGGAATGAGAGAGTCTTCCGTGGAAATGGTTTGGGTGAGCTGTTGTCCCTTTACCAGGACCGCGTATTCGAGAGATCGTTTGGTCTCTGGATCGGTGACTCTGCCGTCCACGGCGATCAGGCGCTTACGATCGGTCTGCCATTCGGCTGCCGCCAAACCAATCAGCAAATCGCGAGCGGCTGCGGCAACCTTCCTCAGTTGTGGACTCATGGTGGGGGTGGTGCGACTGCCGAACGTCCCCATGTCGAAGGGAGTAAGCTGCGTGTCGCCCATCACCATTTGGATTCTGCTCACCGGGACATGCAGTTCTTCGGCAACGCACTGGCTAAGAGATGTCCGTATGTTCTGCCCAACCTCGACCTTGCCGGTATAAACCGTGACTACGCCGTTTTCTCCAAGATGCAGCCAGGCTCCGATTTCTTTTGGGATCGATTCGTCAGTCCGCCTGGCTGCACCCGATTCCTGGAGTGCGTAGGCGTTTTTCAGAGTGCCGACAATTAAGATTCCGGCGCCAAGAAACTTGAAAAACTCGCGCCGATCGACTTCGAACCGGTAAGCGGGCGGCGCGGCAAGTTCGTAGCGTTCGGGTTCCAGTTGGACTTGGAAATCTGGCTTGCCACTCATTGGCCGGACTCCTTGATGGAATGATTCACGGTTTTCGCCGCCCTTAGGATCGCAGCAACGATGCGTGGATGGGTTCCACAGCGGCATATGTTGCCCTCCATAGCGTGCGAGATGTCGGGGGCGGATGGGTTTGGGTTCGCGCGCAAGAACGAAACGGCCGTCATGATCATCCCGGACGTGCAGTAGGCGCATTGCATCGCTGCCTCCTCGAGAAAGGCCTCCTGTAGCGGATGCAAATGATCACCCTGGGCAAGGCCTTCAATGGTCGTGATTTGCTTCTTCCCGACGGCGCCCACCGGGGTGATGCATGACCGGCGGGGACTGCCATCGATCAGGACCGTGCATGCGCCGCACTGTCCTTCTCCACAGCCGTACTTGCTCCCCGTCAGATCAAGTTGATCGCGTAAGACGCTGAGCAGACTGATGTCGGCGTCCGCATCAATGGTGGAGTGGTGTCCATTTACATTTAGCTTTGTAACCTGAGCCATGCGAGAACCTCGTCATCGCGGGGATGCTGACGCTGAGGCAGAAGAACTCGTAGGCGCAACTGAGCACCCGTTTGCGTCTCTGAGCCTCGTCTCCAATATATACCTGAGGAATTCATCGGAATGGAAGGCGACGCGCAAACATCGACCAGGTAAAAGCGCGGCATACGCAAACGTCCCCTAAAGCGGAACCCAAACGCAAAGGGAAAAGGGTGCGGTTTGCAGGCTGTCTGAACGCGAATAACCAATTGACTGTATTTTGGGGGAAGGTCTGATCGATTACGTCTTCTGGGGGTTCTTCCCAACGGGAGTTCCCCTATTCTTTCTCAGCGGCTTGGTTAACCTGGCAGAACCGTCGTCCCATTTTATGCAGGGTGATGGTTTGAGCGCATCCTGGCGGCTTTGTGCGATCTCTCGGTCTCCCGCTGTGTCGCCTGCAACAGTTCTGGCTGTCCTCGAACAGCCCATCAGGCTCCCACTCGCTAATATCAGGGCCAATGACCACACTGTTTGTTTGTTCATAAGTTTTGTTCTTTCAAGAACCGTCCCTGAATCGATCGAGCCTAGTGACAGACATGCATTCGATCGTCCCTCTTTGTGATTCACTTCGTTCTGTTCTTCGCCGACACATGCCCGCAGTAGGCGTCTCCAACCCAAATTCCGCTCCAACCAGCGAGCGACAGCAGTATTGCGGAGCACATGACTGCTCAATTGCTCGGACGATACCTGTGTCCAGTCCGCCTCATCTACTGGTCCGCCATCCAACATTCTGGCTTCGATCTTTCCATCACGAACGCGATATTCCGTCGCTGTGGGGAATTTCGGCGATTCGGAAACCAGTGTGTTCTCCATAGACAGTTCCTCCAATGTGTTTGTCCACAACAAGGATGCCTTTGGAGCAGACCGCTGACCATACGGGGAAACCTCTACTGCTTGATCTGCGATCTTGTATGCGATAGCGATGTCTCCCTTTTTTGAGGGAATTGCGTTTAGTGGTAGGGTTCGATCAAGATTGCCTTCGCGCCGTTCATCCGGGAGCAACGAATGTTCTTTGCGGATCCACTAGCAATACAGTGAAGGACGGCATAGGATGTCCGTCGTCGTTCCGAACCAGACTGCTCTTTTGCAGAGTCCAGTGATTCATAGGTAACGAAGCTTGCACACCTTGCTTCAGGATCTCCGGTATTCCGCACGTCAGCTCATCAAGAGTCCGGGATTCACGCTGACGGCCGTGATCTCGCTGGCGCTCGGCATTGGAGCGGCTACCGCAGTGTTCAGCGTGATTTATGCGGTGCTGGTGAGTCCTTATCCCTACCCTGACGCGGATAGAATCGTACGACTCACGACCTTTAGCGTAGCGGGTTCCGGGGACCCCGTCTTTCTGAACGGCGCCGAAATTCAGACCTTGCGGCAATCGCCGGTGGTCGAGAGCGTTCTGGCGATGGACTCGCAGGCTCTGATGCTGACGGGGCAAGATCTTCCGGAGAACGTCAACACCGCCAGCCTTACCTCGAACAGTTTTCAGGATCTCGGTGTGCCCGCGGTGCTCGGGCGCGGACTCTGGCCATCCGACGCAGTGGACGGCGAGGAGCCGCGACCCGTTGCAGTTCTTTCTTACAGATTTTGGCGGAAACATTATTTCTCCAATCCCGACGTAGTCGGACGCACGCTGCAACTCGATCACAAGAATTTCGAGATCGTGGGCGTCGCGGCGCCGCGATTCAAGTGGGGTGATGCCGACGTCTATCTCCCTCTGAAGCTGATGCGAGAGCCGGGGCGCACCTCTATCGTCAATTTGCTACTGCGGCCGGGCGTCAGCCGTCCTGCGGCCGACGCCGCACTGCAGCCACTCGTGGAACAGTTCGCCAAATACATGCCGAACGATTTTCCTGACGTCTTTAAGGTTCATGTGCTGGGCCTGAACGACTGGGTTGTTGGTTCCATGGGCGGAACCCTGTACTTGGTCTTTGGAGCGGTAATGTTGCTGCTCGTGATCGGATGCGGAAATGTCTCGATTCTGCTGCTGGCCCGGGGCACGGCGCGGCAGCATGAATTGGCGGTAAGAACCGCAATTGGCGCGGGCCGCTTTCGGCTCATTCGTCAGTTGCTCACTGAGTCGCTTCTGCTCGCGGTGATCGGAGCAGTGCTGGGGGTTCTGACTTCTTACGGCGCTCTCGCGCTGATTCAGAGTCTGCTGCCGCGGTCTGCGTTTGCTTCCGAGGCCGTGATTCGCATCAACCTGCCGGTGCTGTTTTTCAGCGTCACAGTTGCGCTTGCTACGGGCGTGCTGTTCGGGCTTTGGCCGGCCCTGCAACTTTCGCGGACGCACATCGGCCAGATCATGCAGTCCGGCGCGCGACGGGTAGCGGGCAGCGTCCGCGGACGCAGGACTCATAGCATGCTGATCGCTGTGCAGGTGGCGCTGACATTATTGTTGCTGGCAGCCGCCGGCTCATCAATGAAGGGCTTTACACAGCTGATCCACGAGCCCCTGGGTTACGATCCGCACAATGTGTTGGCGGTAGGAGTGCCTTTACGCGAGAATTCCTATCGCACCTGGTCCGCCCGTGCAGCCTATTTTGAGCAGCTGCGAGAGAATGTCGCGGAGACGCCCGGCGTGATCACGGCAGCGATTTCCACGGACGCCACACCGCCGCGGAATGGATGGAACATTGGATTTGAGATGCAGGGCAATTCCACTTCGAACCCTCCCATGGGATCGGCCAACCTGATTAGCCCGCAGTACTTTGCTGCCCTGCGCATTCCTCTGCTGCAAGGACGGATCTGGAGCGACGCCGAGAATTCCAAAGGCGCCCACGTAGCCGTGATCAACCATACCCTGGCGCAACGGTACTTTCCGAATGGCGATGCCATCGGGCACACGCTGAGATTGCCGGGGATCGAAGGCAATCCGGCTACCGTGTTGTCGCCGCCAAATATTGCAGCTTCCTGGTTGCAGATTGTTGGCATCGTCGACGACGCGCGCAATGATGGGTTGCGAAGTGTCCCTAGACCGGCGGTCTTTGTGCCCTACACTTTCAGCATGGGGGAGGGCACGGAGATTCTGGTTCGCTCCCAGGTTCCGCCCCTTACGCTGTTACATGCGGTGCGCGAGCAGCTGAGGACAGTGAACCCGGATCAGCTGACCAGCAGTAACGTCGATGATCTCGAAATTCGACTCACCTACGAGCCCGAGTGGCAGCAAGAGCATCTCGCGGCGTGGATCTTTGGCATTTTTGCCTGGCTCGCTCTGGCCCTCGCCGCGGTCGGGCTGCACAGCGTGATGTCCTACACGGTGGCGCAACGGACCAATGAGTTTGGGATTCGGATGGCGCTGGGAGCGCGACGCGGAGACTTGCTGCGAATCGTGTTCAGGTCGGCGTTGCGAAGCGTGGGCGCCGGAGTCTTCGCCGGTCTCGCACTTTCACTGGCCCTTAGCCAAGTCGTCGCGAAGTGGGCGCAGGGCAGTACGCGCGATCCGGTCATTCTCATTGCCGGAATGATTCTCCTGAGCCTGGTGTCTGGGTTGGCCTGCGCAATGCCGGCACGGCGCGCTTCCAGAGTCGATCCGATGATTGCGTTGCGTTCCGAGTAGCAACCCTAACTCGGTTTGCGATGGCTGAGGCTGTCGGCGGGACGGTACGAAGCTTCCAGGTCAGTTTTTTTCTCCGCCAGACAGGCCGCCTGGGTCATAAGGTAATTCTGTTCGGGGATGCTTGTCGTCCGGCTGGCTGCAATCCGGTAATGCTTGATCGCGTTTTGATAGTCGCCAATCATTTCGAGCAAATGGGCGCGAACTGCGTCGAGACGATAGTGCTCAGCGAGCCGGGCGTCGGTATCGAGCGTCCTCAACAATTCGAGACCTTTCGAAGGGCCGTGTACCATGGCGGCTGCAATTGCGTGATTGAGCGTGACCATGGGACCGGGAGAGACCCGTTTCAACAATTCGTACAAGGCCAGGATCTGCGGCCAATCCGTGTCTTCCGCTCGCGCCGCTTCGTCATGAACTGCAGCGATCGCCGCCTGCAACTGATACTGGTCGGACCGAACCTTTCGACAGCGCGGCAGTCAGAAGTTCGATGCCTTCGGAGATCTCGGCCTGATCCCACAGGGTTCGATCCTGTTTGGTTAATGTAATCAACTCCTCGTCCGGTCCCGTTCGTGCCGCACGTCGCGCGTCAGTCAGCAGCATGAGTGCCAAAAGGCCTGCTACTTCTCCATCCTCCTGCAGCAGGGCCTTTGCACCGCGGGTTAACCGGATGGCCTCACGTGCCAAATCGAGCCGCTGCAGGTGAGCTCCGATGCTGCTGGCGTAGCCTTCGTTGAAGATCAGGTAGAGCACATGGAGAACTGCAGGCAGCCGCTCGGCACGCTCCTGCGGAGAAGGCAGGCGGAATGGCATGCCGGAAGCCTTGATGCTTTGCTTGGCGCGGCTGATCCGTTGCGCCATGGTCGCCTCCGGAACCAGGAATGCATTGGCAATTTCCGCCGTGGTCAAACCGCCGACGGCCCGCAGAGTCAGAGCAATTGCCGAGGACGAAGTGAGGGCGGGATGGCAGCACATGAACAGTAAGATGAGCGTGTCATCTGGATCCATATCAGAGTCGATCTCGTCGACGGGCGCCACGGTTTCCACATCCTTCGCGACCGCGGTTTCCCTCTGACGACGGGAAATTTCGCTGCGCACCTGGTCGGTCATGCGGCGGGACGCGACCTGAATCAACCAGCCGCGTGGGTTTTCGGGAACACCCTCCTGCGGCCATTGCGTAAAGGCCGCGATCATGGCCTCCTGCACCGCGTCCTCGGCGGAGGAGAAGTCTCGAAAACGTCGTGCGACCGAGCCGAGCACCTGTGGTGCGAGTTCGCGCAACAGATGCTCGGAAGTGGCGTCCCATGGCTTTGTCATTGCAGCTCTCGTTACAGCATTTGGGGTGGAGGCCCGCTCATAACCGGACGCACTTCAATCGGCATGTTCAACGGCTTGCCACCGGGACCTGGCGCCGCCGACGCTTTCGCCGCGACGGCATAGGCGCGCTCCGGAGAGTCGACATCGACAATCCAGTATCCCGCGAGAAACTCCTTGCTCTCCGGGAATACGCCGTCTGTGATCGGCACGCCATCCTTTCCAGCGCGCACCAACTTGGCCTGATCGGGAAAAGACAAACCTTCGGCTGAGACCAACTCGCCGGATTCGCGAAGCTCTTTGTTGAGACCCATCATAAATGCGATGTGTGCATGGAGGTCTTTCTGGGCCCATTGGGGGACTCCCTCGCCAGCTCGCATGGTGTTCATCATCAAGATGTATTTCATTTCTTCGCTCTCCTTATGATTTCGTTTGAGACTGCTCTTCCATGTGATTGCAGTCTGCTGACTGCGTGCAGCATTCCCGGCCTCCCGTCATTGCGACTTGGATTGCCCATGAATCGCGAACCGCCGGACTTCAATTGGCATGTTCGTAGGCATTCCTCCGGGGCCCGGCGCCGCCGAAATCCGTGCCGCTATCGCATAGGCGCGTTCGGCATTCGCTACGTCAACGATCCAGTAGCCCAGCAGGAACTCCTTCGCTTCGGGGAAAATACCGTCCGTGACCGGTATACCGCTTTTCTCCCCTCGAACAACCTTAGCTTCGGCCGGTTCGGCCAAGCCCTGTGTTGCCACAAACTCTCCGGATCCACTGAGGTCATTGGCGATACTCCGGAGGGCCGTCATGTGTGTCTCGATATCCTTTTGCGACCAGGCGTGATAGGTATCAACGCCTGCCTTGGTGCCGGACATTAGCAAAATATATTTCATATCTTTCGCTCCTATTTATGTCGTTTTGTTTGCTTTGATACGCTTTGCCTAAGCCTTCTTGTCGGTTTGAAACATCCACCGGACGCCGAATTTGTCGTTGAGGGCTCCGTAGGTGCCGAAAAATTGCTCTTTCAGAGGGTCGGTCACTTCCGCGCCGTCCGAGAGTCTTTCAAAAAGAGTCTTCAATTCCTCGAATGTTCCTCCACTCAGATAGAGACAAACCGTGTTGCCGCGAATTGGCGTTCGGTCAGGCCGTAGCCAGTCCGAGGCGGAAATCTCCAGCCCGCCGTTTCTGAGTCGGGCATTGACGATTTTCTCCTGCTGGACTGCAGGCATGAAATCCCTTGCCGGAGAATCCTTGACCTTGGTCGCAGTCAGTTCTCCGCCAAAACAGGACTTGTAGAACTCCATAGCCTGCTGGCATTTGCCATCGAACAACAGGTACGGGGTCAAGGTGGTCATTTCATTCCCTCCCATTTTCTGCATTTTAGAGTCTGCCATCGAGCGGGCAGGTAAAGCCGCTAACGCCCCAGCGGAGAGGGCGGAAGCGACGAAACGGCGACGACTTACTTCGGTGGTTCTGCCCACGGTCAATCTCCTTCGTCAGTATTGCCAGACGCTAGCCTTGCGTTTTCATACGGTAGTCGGAGCCGTCAGGGCGTTCTCTACATCGCCCGGAAAGATTTTTTGACCGAGAATTGGCCCGGTGTGTCGATTTTGAGGGGCCAGAACCGACATACTAATGGAGGTTGGGAAATGACGACCGACGATGTGGTGGTTGACGTTAGCCAGGACTGGGTCCTGGCTAGCAATGTCCAGCAGCGGTTCATGCAAGGTCTGGGCCGGGTCAGCGACTCCGTGGACTACTTCGCGCAATGCCGCCAGGTGCGAGCCCTCGGTGGCGATTGCTATGATTTCATGCATCTTACGGATGACCGATTAGCGTTGGTCGTTGGCGATGCTTCCGGCAAAGGTGTTGCCGCGGCGCTTATGATCGCCAGCGTGCAGTCTTCGCTTCGGACGGCGGCCCTATTTACGGGAAACGACCTCGCTACCCTATTCAAGATAGTAAATTTCCAGTCTTATGCTTCGTCGCTCGCGGACCGTTACGCCACCATCTTCTATGGCATCTTCGACGGGGCGACGCGTACGCTGCGGTACGTAAATGCCGGACACACTCCACCGATCGTTCTTCGGAGAAACGGTTCCAGCGATACGCTCGAGACGGGTGGCGCGCCTGTTGGTATCTTTCCCGATTCGACTTATGAGGAGGGAGTGGTGCAGCTCGATTCCGGCGATGTGGTTATCACCTACACCGATGGAGTCATTGAAGCGGCAAACCAATCCGGCGAGGAGTGGGGAGTTCAGGGCCTGTTGAAAGCGACAGACGCCTGGGTACGGCTGAGGACTGAAAGTGCCGAGCACTTTGTCCGGTCGATCTTCAACTCTCTGGACGACTACTCCAGAGGGTGCCAAACCGATGATGCGACGTTAGCCGTTTTGCGGGTGCTCTAGCCCCCTCGATGTTGATAACCGCTCACGATGATTCAGAGAGAAAGGTTCAAAAATGAACTTAAACAAGAAGTTCTCTGCCAAATTGCAAAAGAGTTCTCAAAAGGGTGGTTGGATCTATGTCGTCTGGCCCGGCTCAGTGAAGTTCTTTGGAACCCGCGGCTTGGTAAAGGTGAGGGGCAAAATCGATGGGCACCCGTTTCGGAGTTCTTTCATGGCTCTGGGTGATGGCACACATAAACTGCCGGTACGGGCAGATATTCGCCAAGCCATCGGGAAAACGGTGGGTGAAACAGTGACCATATTCCTGGAGGAACGGGTTTAATGAATTCCGCCAAGAACTAAGACGGCGGTTGCGAGGTTAGCAATTGGGTGTTACCAGTGCCTGACGATTCGGGGTCTGCAACAGGGTCATCCGGAGCCTCACGGCAAAGGAGCCAAAAAGCCCGTACGAACAGCGGCGCGTTGTGGCACAATACTGTTTGGAAGGTACTCCCCCGTGTATGTCCGCCTCACATTTTGGACGCTCTCCCTGGCCTACGTAGCGGCCCTTTTCTCCCATAGCACTCCAAGTTCTTCCCCCGGCACTGTGCTTACCGCTGCGGTATTTGGGGCGATTCTGGGTTTCAGCTTTGGCGGGATGCTGATCAATCGACGTACTCGCAAGCGAAGCTAAGGTCAAGGACCAGCAGGAAGGACTTGACTGACTCTTCAAGAACTTCGAGCCTTGTCAAGCCAACTCGTGCGGCTTAAGTTAGCCTGGCACCCGGATATTACAGGTCCCCGTGGGCTTTACCCGGAAATCACGGTATAAGGACTCTCATAAACACCACATCCTGGACTCGCGCCGCTGTCTGAATCGAGTGCTTCCAGGCAATGTTGGCGGTGTTAAGCTTGTTCTCTTCTAGCGTGCAATTTGGTCCAGTGAGAAGTCGGACGTGAGTGATCCTCCTGAAAATATCGATCCTAACCAACCGGAGACGCTC
Organism: Terriglobia bacterium; assembly: GCA_963741105.1. Taxonomy (GTDB): domain Bacteria; phylum Acidobacteriota; class Terriglobia; order Terriglobales; family Acidobacteriaceae; genus JAIQFF01. Next base: position 94,198 of record CAVUGT010000006.1, on the reverse strand, counting down.
CCGAGAGCGGATGCTGTAGCTCCCGCCGATGCGCAATCTCCCTTCGACGTCCTCTCGCAATCTTCCGCTCTACCAAAACAGGATGGGCCAGTTTCAATTGATGCATATCGTCTGCTGGAAAAACTTGGAGAGGGCGGTATGGGGCAAGTCTGGCTAGCGGAACAGACCTCCCCTGTAAAACGACAGGTAGCCCTGAAGCTGATACGGAATGGGATCTACGAAGGATCAGTCGTCCGCCGTTTCAAATCCGAACAACAGTCGCTCGCGATCATGGACCATCCCAGTATCGCGAAAGTTCTTGGAGCAGGATCGACGCCGAGCGGCCAGCCTTACTTCGTAATGGAGTATGTGCCGGGTCTGCCTCTCACGCGATACTGCGACGAGAAGAAGCTCAGGATTCGAGAACGCCTGGAGCTTTTCATGCGCGTCTGCGACGGAGTGCAGCATGCTCACCAGAAGGCGATCATTCATCGCGACCTCAAGCCCTCGAATATTCTTGTGGTTGAGGTCGATGGAAAGCCTGCCCCCCGCATTATTGACTTTGGAATCGCGAAGGCTATTTCGCAGACGGACTCAGGTGACACCGCTGTCACCCTTGGCGGTGCGCCGATGGGTACACCGGGGTACATGAGTCCGGAACAGGCGAATCCCCGGCAAGGTGATGTGGATACACGCACAGACGTGTATTCGCTTGGCGTGATTCTCTATGAATTGCTTGCCGGTGCTCATCCCCTGGACCGTCGGCCACCTCACAAGCAAGCCAGCGAAGTTCTGCGGCAGCTGAACGATGATGAGCCTCCCAGTCCGAGTGCAAGACTCAGACAAGATGAGGAGACGTGCACTGCAGTCGCCCTAAAGAGAGGAACCGAGCCAAAACATCTTGTGAACGTCCTGCGCGGGGATCTGGACTGGATCACGATGAAGGCGATGGAAGCGGACCGCGGACGGCGTTACGGTACACCGTCCGAACTGGCGACGGACATTGGCAGGTATCTGCGCAGCGAGCCAGTCCTGGCACGTCCAGCGAGCCCTGGCTATCGCTTAAAGAAGTATGTTCGACGCCACCGTGTCGGAGTGGCAGGCGTAGGAGTCTTGGCGGTCCTGCTCGTTGCGTTCGCTGTCATGCAGGCAGTGCAGCTGCGCCGGATTACCAGGGAGCGTGACCGAGCCGACCGGATTTCCCAGTTCATGACCCATATGTTCCAGATTTCAGATCCGAGCGAAGCGCGGGGGAACAGCGTGACGGCGCGCGAAATTCTAGATCAGGCTTCCAAGGACATTGATAGCGGCCTGCAGCAAGATCCTGAGACGCAGGCGCAAATGATGGATGTCATGGGCACCGTGTATGACAACCTTGGATTGTATCGTCGGGCCGAGGCACTGGCACAGCGTTCACTGGATATATACCGGCGAACGCTGGGAGAAAAAAACTATCAAACGATGCGCGCGGCCAACAATCTGGGGAACATTCTGTACGACGAGGGCCGCTACCCTGAATCGGAAAAGCTGTACCGGGAAACGCTTGAGATACGACGAGAATTGCTCGGGCCCGAACACCTGGAAACGCTGATGTCGATGAACAATCTGGCGAACTCGTTGTTCGAGGAGGGGCACTACGCGGAATCGGAAAAACTGTACAGGGACGCACTGGACATAGCTCGCCGTGTCCTGGGATCTGAGCATCGCCAAACCGTAATTCAGATGGGCAATCTGGTAAATGTCCTGGCCGCACAGGGACGCAATGCCGAAGCAGAGACCCTGTGCCGGGAAGTGCTGGAGGTACGCCGCCGGACTCTTGGACCCGAGCATCAGGACACACTCAGGTCGATGAACGACTTGAGCGAGACAATGATGTTGGAAGGAAAGTATGCCGATGCGGAGAAGCTGAACCGGCAGACGCTGGACATCCGCAGCCGCGTGCTGGGGCCACAACACCCGGAGACTCTTCTCTCAACCTATAATTTGGCCGGCAGTATTCACGACGAAGGCCGCCTTGCCGAAGCAGAGAAGCTCTACCGCGAAGTTTCTGTGGCTCAACAGAAAATCCTGGGGTCAGACAATGTGGACACCTTGAGGTCGAGGAGTGATCTGGGGGCCACTTTGTCGGACGAAGGTCAGTATGTGGCAGGAGAGAAAATCCTGCGCGAAGTTCTGGAAATTGAACGTCGAGTGCTCGGCCCGGAACATCCGGAAACACTAAGATCACAGGCAAACCTGGCGGCCACATTTAGACAGGCCGGGCGGTACGCCGAGTCCGAGAAATTGGAGCGCGAGACTTTGGAGACTCTTAAACGGGTCTTGGGAGCGGAACATCCGCAAACCCTGACTTCCATTCATGATCTCGCAACTACATTGCAGGCTGAGGGCGGCTACTCGGAGGCGGCGAAGTTGTGCGGTGAAGTGTTGGAAGTTCGCCGTCGCGTTCTTGGACCCAACCATCCGGCCACCGCCGCTTCGATTTATTGTCTGGCCCGCAACGCGGCGCTTCAGGGAGAAAACGATGCTGCAATTCCCCTATTGCGAGAGGCCGTCGGCCACGGATTGCCGCAGGAAGCAGCGCGAGGTATGGAAAACGATATAGGCTTCCGAGGTTTGCAGAAGGATGCACGATTTGAGGAGCTGGTGTCCGAAATCCAACAGCAGAATGCCGGTCCTGTTGAGACGAAGTGAAGGTGCAAGACCTGCACTGTCTTCGGAGAAGCTGCCCAAAAGCTGAACGATTCCGAAAACCACTCCGAATTCTCTCCTGGCACGCATCCACGACCGGATGCCGGTCATTCTCTGGCCAGATAACTACGATCTTTTCTTCGCCTACGATCCAGTGATTTTCGATTGACTATCCTCTCGAAATTGCAGCTGCGCCTCCAGAGATTCCAACCAGGCCTCAAAAGATGGCCGGCACTGAGGTTCTACGCGCAGGAAACGCAGGCCGATGGCAAATGCGTCCTTCCAGACCACCTCGGCCTTGGCCCGGAAAACCCGAGCTGTGGTTCCAGGCATGTCGAATTGTATTGCGACTGTGCCTTCGATGGCGGCAGGGCCGAATTGAGTCAGTGCCAGTCCACCTTCGCTAACGTTCATGATTTTCCCCACGACACTCTCCGTTGCCCCCGAGAGAGTTATAGGCAGGTTCACTCTGTGGCGGAAATATCTGCGATGATCCCGCTCCATCGCCGGAAGCGCTATCTCAAGCTGGCTTCGTAACAGCGTTTCGGGAACGGGTTTACCCACAATGTAGTTGGCCCCTGCTTCGACCGCAGCGCTAACGCTGGTCTTGCCATTCAAAACAGCGAAGACCACGGACAGCTTGTTGGAGCGGCCGTTGCGTATTGCGGCAAGCGCGTCGCCCGCTCCGTGAACATCATCACAATCGATCACGAAACCATCAATGTGCCGTCGGCCGGCAAGCTCGACGGCGCTTTCCGCGTCTGCGCGAACCTCAAGGCCAACCCGCGAGGCACTGAATGTGGTACGCACTACACTTAGCAAAGCTGCGTCGTTCGTTAACAAAAGGCAGGTCAAACCCATAGCTATAATCTACGCAAACGACGAGAATCTCCAAAGTGACGGAGGTGCATGTGGCTAGCCCTCCTGGGTTCGTATGCGGTGGTGGTGTGATGGCAGATTGCTAAAGCCTCGGGCCAAATTCTCACGAGGGGTCTTACAATAGCCTGCGCACGGAGGGACAAGGTGAAAGAGAATTTGAGCGACATACGCAGTGACCGCAGCAAGGTAGCCATCGTTACCGGAGCTGGGAGTGGGATCGGGCGTGCGGTCGCGCTGGCGATGCAGGCCGCTGGATACTCGGTGGTGCTGGCGGGTCGCCGCCTTGCGAATCTCGAACAAACAGCAGCGATGGCTGATCATGCAGCCGGCAAGATGCTTCCCGTGCCCACCGACGTTAGCCAGCCTGATGACGTGCGCGCACTTTTTGCAAAAACTCGCGATGAATTCGGCCGAGTGGATGTTCTCTTTAACAACGCTGGCATGGATGCTCCAGGAATTGCAATCGAAGACTTGAATTACGACCAATGGTCGAAAGTCGTGGGGGTGAATCTTACCGGAGCGTTTCTTTGTGCTCAGGAGGCGATCCGTTTGATGAAGGTGCAAAAGCCGCGAGGCGGGCGGATCATCAACAATGGCTCGCTTTCGGCTCATGTGCCTCGTCCCAATTCGACGCCATATACCGCTACGAAGCACGCCATCACGGGTCTTACCAAATGCATCTCGCTGGATGGCCGCAAACACGATATCGCTTGCGGCCAAATCGATATTGGGAATGCGGTCACGGAAATGACCGAAAAATGGGCAGTCGGAGCTCTGCAGGCGAACGGCGAGACCATGGTCGAACCACGACTGGATGTAAGGCACGTCGCCGAAGCCGTCCTATACATGGCCGGCCTGCCATTGGACGCGAATGTTCAGTTCATGACCGTGATGGCGACAAAAATGCCTTTTATCGGTCGCGGATAAAAGATATCGAATGCCTGATCGAAAGAGCCAGTAATCGAGGAGAGACTAAGTGCCCTCAAGAGCGATTGCATGATCGTTCACAAACCGACGAATGATCGAAATCATGTCGGGATCCGGCCTCAAGCCCAGCCGTAACGCCCGCGTATTGTCGAAGACAGAAGGCCAACCCTCCACAATGCGCGCAATCACCGGATCGTGTTCGAAGCGTACTCGTTCCCGTGCAGCCTTGCCTGCCACTGCCTCGAGCGCGTCGAGCATTTCGCTCACTCGAACGGTGAGTGCTGGAAGGTTCACTGCGATGCGTCCACCCAGAGACTCGGCTTCGGCGACCGCAATCAAGCCTTCGATTGAGTTGTGTGGAGATGCCAGCGCGACTGCCGTCTCAGGCGGCACCGGGCAAACCGCGGGGCGGCGATGGAGAGGCTCGCGGATGATGGTGGAAAGGAATCCTGATGCCGCACCGTTGGGCTGGCCTGACCTCACGGTCACCGTCATCAGCCGCGCGCTGCGGCCATCAATGAATCCTTTTCGCGTGTAGTCGGCCACCAACTGTTCGCAGATGAATTTCTGAATGCCGTAGGACGTCTGAGGCGTAGGCAGGGTATCGTCGTGAATTACGGGTGGTAGAGGCAGCCCGGGATCATTGCCGAAAACAGCGGCCGAACTGGCGAAGACCAGACGTGGACGGTTGCCCGATGCCTTGAGCGCATCAAGCAGCGCACGGGTAGTATCGAGATTCGATCGTAGACCAAGGTCGAAATCGGCTTCGCACTCCGCCGAAACAGCTGCTGCCAAATGGAAAACAACATCGAATTTCTCACTGACGAAGGTCGGGCACTGCTCAATGAGACGTCCAACGATGGGTCGAACGCGTGAATTGCTTAACAGGTCGGGTACAGGTCGCGCCATGTCGGCGAGCACGATCTCGTCGGGCGTCCGTCCCAGGAACTGCTCACGTCGTAGCAGAGCATGGGCCAGCAGAGAACCAACAAATCCGGCGCCTCCAGTAATCAGAATCTTCACGGACGTACTCTCCGTTCGAACTCCGCGGGAATGGTGATGCCCAATTCCTTTGCATCGCTGCGGCGGATCGACATTTCCTCAACCGCCACTTCTTCGATGGGCATGTCTTTCGGATTCTCGCCGCGTAGAACCCGGCCCGCCATTCTTCCTGCGACCAACGAGGAGTATTGCATTCCCACGCCGAGGCATGCCAGGCCGCCGCGAGGCAACGTCGAGCATAAGTCTGTAATCAAGGGAAGTCGCGCATCCTTCGCGCCCTTCACCGCGCCTTCATATCCCTGAATACCGGTATTGTCCGCCGGCAACCACACCACTTGAATATCGCGGCCGGCAAGAATCTGTACCGCTTGTAAGATCTCGTTCGATCCGCCGACGGCGATTTGCTCCAGCCTGATTCCACGCTTCCGAAATACTTCTCGTGCGACTGCCTGTTCCTTCACGGAATTGGCTTCCGCCGGATTGTACATAGTTCCGACCGCGCGTAATCCTGGTACCAGCTTCTGCATGAAATCCAGCATGTGGCTTACGGGCGGGAAACTGCCGACCCCAGTCAGGAACGGCAAATGGTCCGTGCGATTGCTCCCCGCTCCCGCCGCAATCGGATCGCTGACACAGGTGAAAACCACCTTCTTGTGTTTCACGGTGTTGCAGGCTCCAGCAAGGCAGGGCGTCGAGATGGTCATAATCAAGTCGACATCGGAGTTGTCGTAATTCTGAAGAATGGCAGGGATGTTGATCATCTCCCCTTGCGCGTCCGCCCGCACAATTTCCAGGTTTTTGCCTTCTTCGAGACCGCTGGCTTTGAGTCCATCAAGCAGCCCATTCACGCAATAGTCGTTACTCACGCCGTGAGCGTAATACACAATCGCGGCTTTGAATTTCCGGCCGCCTGAGTCCGGTTTGGAAGCGGAAGCCGTCCGCCGATGACCTAAGTCGGAAATGAGCAAAATCGACGAGAGGAGGACGATCAACGCGAGACCCGCCACCAGCCGCCTTAGTGCGGGAAAGACCGGCGACTCAGCAAGCGCGCGCATCATGTTGGTAGCTGGCTCCCGTGGTGTGAGGCGACATTATACCGATCACGATGCGAAGCAGGCAGAAACAGGAAGGCTCCAGTTCCCAATTAGGTGGAGTGGCAGTTCTCTACCTGGCGGTCCATCCACCATCAATAAGAATCGTCTCGCCGGTGACAAGCGACGCAGCGCTGGATGCAAGGAATACGACCACGCCCGCTACATCCATCGGCTCACCGACGCGGTGCAACGCAGCGATGCGTTCTATTACGTCCGCGCGGAACTCGGGATCGGCAAGACAAGTCTCCGTTCCCGGAGTACGGATAAATGTCGGTGCGACCGCATTCACGGTGATGTTGTACTTTCCCCACTCAATGGCAAGGCATTTGGTCAGATGAGCGATGGCGGCCTTCGTCATGCAGTACACAGACTCGGTCGGCAGTGCGACGAAACCCGCTTGGGAACTCAGGTTGATGATGCGCCCACTCTTCTGTTGAATCATGACACGCCCAGCAGCTTGACTAGCGAAAAAGGTTCCCTTCAGATTGACGGCAAGCGTCAAATCGAAGTCCTCCTCGCGAACGTTTTCCGCAAGATTATCTGGCGCCAAACCCGCGTTATTGACGAGGATATCGATACGTCCGAAATGCCTTACAGTGTCATCAACAGCCCGAAAGATCTGATCGAGGCTTCGCATATCCATCTGTAAGGGAAGGGCCCGTCGGCCCATACCTTCGATCTGAGCTGCCAGGTCGCCCTGTGCGTTCACGTCACGCAGGCCAAGTGCGACGTCCGTACCCGCGTGAGCCAGCGCCCGCGAAATCGCATTCCCCAAGCCGCGGGCAGCCCCGGTTACGAGTGCTACCTGACCCGTAAGATCAAACGCCGGAAAGCCGTTCAAATATCCCTCCCGTAAAATCGGCCAGGCTACAGTTTGCCTGCGTAATCAACCGTGTTCGAGAATGCTATTTCCAACATTGGCTGCTATGAAAAGAAACAAAGGCACGTCCTCCGTAATTCGTTTGATAATACGCTGACATCAATCGATGCCGCTACAATCCGCCGAGACTCGCCGAGGTCTTTCACTGGGACCGGGGTCTCAGTCGAACCGAATCATGGGTCTCCGTGACGGAAAATGAAAAATGGTCAAGCCTGTAGCGTGACAATGGCCACACTGGCTGCCGGGAGGTGAACTTGCGTCGTTCGGCGAGAAGCACTGATCTCGTCTGGATGGGTAGGCTTCCAAAAGCCGGCGGGAGATACGCTTGCGCCGCCTAAAGTGACGTCGGATTTGCTTTCTAACGAGGGCCCTGAGAGACGGACCACCGATTCAATCTGAAAAGATGCGGATGCACCCCCGTCTATCACTACTACGGCCTCAGATGACGGTTCCTTATTAATCAGGGTAAGAATGGTACGGTCCTTGGTCGGCTGCGTTGCGTGAGCTGCGATGTTTCTGTTTCGCCCGTCGATGGTGCTCCCGATGATCCGTCCCGCACCAGACTGGGCAAATGCGAGCATACCGTAGTATTCGGGAGCAGCCCAGTAGTGTCTCTGTTCGTCGTCGCCGATTGGCGAATATGAGCTGATGAATCCGCGCTGGTTGACTCCGGTTTCCATATTCACACCGGCGCAACCTGCGGAAGCCAGGATGAACATGAAGTCCAAAACCCACAGAGCGGCGCCAAGAGTGTCGCTCACCCCAGGTTTGCCACCGCCCGAAAATGAGTTCGTTTCACAGATCCGGTATGGTACGCCCGAAGACTCAGCGGCAGCCCTGAGTTTTGCAAGAATCGGAGCGAGCTTGGGATCGGTATGGAGAAGTCTGTCGAGGGTGCTGCTGGGATTCTGGCCTTCACGATAATAGTGGTGGGTCAGGAGCTCGATGTCCTTTCCTTCGTCGGTGGCAAACCTTTCAACCCACTCGGTTGAGTCAGCCACATCAGGTCCAGCGAAGGCTATGTTCGGGATGGCCTTCCGCAGCGCGTTTCGGTATGTACGGTACTCGCCAAGGAAGTCGTCGTAGCTATAGCCGACGTGGCGATGACTTTCGTGGTGGGGAAACAAGTCGGGCTCATTGCCGATTTCAAAAGCGAGCAGATTTTTCTTCGCCGCCGCCGTTACCGCTTTTGCCTCGTCTATCGCGTTTTCCAGGCTGCCATTGCCCAGATTTAACCCCCAAATGAGTGTCCAGCCGGTTGCATCGAGAAAAGAACCAAGCTCATGAAGTACCTGATCGTTAACCACCGACCCTGCTTTTCCCTCCGGAGATGATAGCGGCTGCCCAGTTGCAGAATAAGAGGAATAGTCCGAGGTGTTTCCGCCAACGCGTATGACTCCACGCGCTCCCAACGTCCTGACGAGTTGAACATAAACTGAATTTTGCGCGCTGAGTAAGCTTGGACGCGCCACTGAAGAGATCTCATAGCCGAGACCCATGAAGTCCGGTGGAATGATAGCAAGGGTCCGCGCGGGTTCGAGCGTAACACGTACCTCTTCAGCCGACGCAGCCCGCAGAGCGCCGCTGGAACTCGACTGGGTTATTGCAGCCGAGACGAAGCCCACGGCTTGCGCCAAAAACGTGCGCCGATTCATTGTCCTTGCCGATTTTCCAGGCGCATCGCCCGTTCTTTCATCTCACCCAGTCGCCTGGCTCCCGGGTGCCCGATCGACGATGGTCTCGGTGGCGGCGTCCCAATACTGTTTCTTGCCGGAAGAGTAGGCCTCCGCCGCCATCATGCAGGCCACCGAGTGCGCGAAGCCGTCCTGTACCGTGCAATTCGGTTGTTGCCGCGAGCGCATGCATTCGAACCAATTGGTCATGTGTCCCAGCGACAGGTCGTCGATACCCATGGGCGGCAGTTTGGTTTCCCCAGGCAGAAGAACGTATTTCTCGGCCCTCGACTTATCGATGTCGGCGTTGTCCTCATGATTCCCTTTCTCTTCGACCAATTGGTATCGCGGGCTGCCTTCGCCTCCAATGTTCATCAGCGTTGATTTTTTCCCCATGAAGCGTGTGAAGCTTGGGGAATCGTTGCCGAAGCTGGTTGAGTAGCTCAGCAGAAAACCCTTGGGATATTCCAGCAAGGCTTGAAACGTATCGGGATTCTCCCGGCCATCGTGCCAGGCAAAAATGCCGCCATGAGCGACTGCGGAGCGGGGAAAGCTGTCGTTCATGAACCAGTGCACGATGTCGGTTGCGTGGCTCATCCATTGATCCGGAATGCCGCTGGAGAATTCCTTGTACAAGCGGAATTCGCAATAGACTTTGGGATCGAAGGGACGATCGGGCTTGGTGAGCAGCCATTTTCGCCAATCCGTATCCTGTTCCCGCAGACAGCTTTGTCTCCTCGCGTCCACGCCAGCGGGGGCCGTGGTAATTCCAGACAATTTCCACTTTGCTGACTTCTCCGAGAACGCCGGTCTGAACCAATTCGTGGGCTGCACGGGGATACGGTTCGCTGCGATGCTGCGTCCCCACTTGTACAATCCTTTTCGATTTCATGGTCGCATCGCGGGCCGCCTTGGCCTCTGCCAGCACGTTGCCCATCGGCTTTTCCACGTAGGCGTCCTTGCCGGCTTCCACCGCCATTTTCAGAATGGGCGAGTGGGAGTGCTCGGGCGTGGAAATAATCACGGCGTCGACGTCTTTCAAAGCCAGCACGTCGTCCACATATTGGTACGAGCGTGGAGCACGGCCGTAATACTTTGTATTCACCGCGACCGCCTTCTCGCGGTTCAGTCGCCACAGATCACACACCGTGTTAATTTCCGCGTTTTGGCTGGTCTTCAGTTGAGAGACGATCCAGGCCAAATCTCCGCCGCGGCTTCCGTTGCCGATGTGGCACAGTGAAATGCGATCGTTTGCGCCGAGGATCCTGTCGTACGAAAGAGCTGTGCTCGGGAACGCCGCACTTCCGGCAAGCAGGGCTGCCGACGTGGTCAAGAATTTTCTGCGATCGATGGTTTGTTCCGAGTCACTCATGCTCGCTCTCCTGTGCGACAAACTTGCAAAATGCCTTTACGGCGCCCCAATTATGCCAGAACCACCGACTCCGGGCCGGAGACCGGATTGCTGTTGAAGAGGCTATTGTCATCTGGTCCGAGGAATGCGTTAGAGGTCTCTCTCGATACAGCCTGAGAAGCGGAAAAAGCGAAGGTCCGGAATGGTAGTGGTATAGTCCCAGAAATATGAAACAGATGACTTCGACCACGCGATTCAGGTTGACTGTCCTGACCCTGTGCATTGCACTCGCGCCCACCGTAGCAGGCGCCCAGACCGCTACGTCGCGCCACATCTCTCGGGCCATGCTTGAGGACAAGATCCGCGGAGGGTGGGCGGGGCAAATGATCGGTGTTTCGTACGGCGCTCCTACCGAGTTTCGCTCGAATGGCAAGATCATCGAGGGCAATCTGAACAAATATCTCGACTGGTCTCCGAAGAGACTCAAGAACGCGATCGATCAGGACGATCTCTACGTGGAGATGACCTTTGCCGAAGTCATGGACACGGTGGGCCTTGAAGCCACCAGCGAACAGTACGGCGAGATGTTCAAGAATTCGCAATACGAGCTGTGGCATGCGAATGCCGGGGCGCGGCGCAACCTCAACCGCGGTATCAAGGCTCCGATGTCGGGGAGCCCCAAGTACAACATCCACGCTAACGACATCGATTTTCAGATCGAGTCGGATTTCATCGGCCTGATGACTCCCGGCCTTCCGCGCGAGGGCAACAAGTACGCGGACCGGGTCGGACGCGTGATGAACTGGGGCGACGGCCTGTACGGCGGCATGTTTTTCGCTGGAATGTATGCGGCCGCATTTTTCGAGAATGATTCCCGCAAGGTCGTGGAGCGCGGGCTTCTGTCGATTCCTCCGGAGAGCGAATACGCCAGGCTCATCACCGACGTGCTCAAATGGTCGGCCGAGAATCCCGATTGGAAAACTACCTGGCAGCTCATCGAGGACAAGTGGGATAAGGGCGACGTGTGCACCGAGGGGGCGCTTAAGCCGTTCAACATCGACGCCAAGCTGAACGGAGGGTATGTAGCGCTGGGGCTGCTCTACGGCAAAGGAGACTTCGCGAAGACTCTTGAGGTGTCGACCCGGTCGGGCCAGGACTCGGACTGCAATCCATCGAGCGCGGCCGGAATTCTGGGCGTGATGCTCGGCTATGACAAAATTCCCGAGGTTTGGAAGGCCGGGATACCCGCGATCGCGGATACGAAATTCGCATTCACGCAGTATTCCTTCAATCAGATTGTGGCGAGTACCCAAGCTCGGGCGTTGAAAGTCGTGGAAGGAGCCGGTGGCAAGGTCACCGCCACGGAAATCGAGATACCGGTTCAGGAACCTGAAGCTGCGCCTCTCGAGCAATGGGACATCGGAGTGCCGCTAAAACGGGTGGAGTTCACCGAGCCAGCCTGGACGTTCAAAGGCCAGTTCGACGAGAAGTCAGTAAAGTTCTCATGGGGCGATCAACTCAAGTTTAAGGAAGCACGAGCGGCTGGTGCCGAGGCGACCTTCACATTCGAGGGCACGGGGGTCGCCATCGTGGGCCGTTGCACCCAGGAGGGCGGCCGTGCCGATGTTTTTCTCGATGGCGAGAAGGCGGGCGAGATCGATGCCTGGATCCCCAAGAATACAAGCGACGATGACTACTGGCACGTGAGCGGACTGTCGGCGGGAAAGCATTCTGTCCGGATCGTGGTTCGAGCCGATGCTGACGCCAGATCGAAAGGTGCCAAACTGCAGATTCTGCGTGCCATCGTCTATGGTGTTGCCGCGCTGTAGTGAACGTGTCCGAACTTACCCACCGACCTGCTGCACCAGTTGCGCTGTCCCTCGTGATGGTGGAGCTATCTGGCTTTTTTGACGCGACCTCGTCCGTTGCCGATTTCGCGGCAAATGCTGACTAGTGTTCTTGGGGTGTGTGGCGACAGTTGGCTTAGAAGAATTGCGGGGGCTGCTGGGAGACGGGCACGGAGCCCTCGCCAATCGAGGCGCAAGGACAGCTTGCAGCAATCGAAAAAAATCATGCCCGAATCGTCGTTGTGAGCACGCATAATGCCCTCGGAAGCCTCATCCAAAGACCCATCGGACCCGAACCCATGCCCAAAATTCACCCTCTGGAACCTCTGAGTGCGCCGGAGATCGCCGAAGCTGTGCGACTCCTGAAGGCCAACCCGGTATTTACGGCAAAAACGCGGATCATCAGCATCATGCTGCGGGAGCCACGTAAGAGCACTGTCTACGATTGGCCGAAGACGGACAAGATAAGCCGTGAGGCTGACGCCGTGCTGTTCGACAACGGGCGGAATATTGCCATTGCGGTCAATCTGGATCTCGACGCTGGCAAGATCGTGCAGGTCAAAGAAGCACCACCGGGATCGCAGCCGACGATGTCGATTGACGAGCAAGTTGAGTGCGAACAGGCTGTTCTTTCCAGTCCTGAGTTCAAGGCGGCGTTGAAGAAGCATTGCGGCGTCGACGACACGTCGCTCGTGATGGTGGATATCTGGAGTGCGGGGAATTATGGGTCCGAGGAGGACCGCACGCGCCGTCTGGCCCGGCCTCTTTGTTTCCTGCGCAGCGATCCGGGTGACAACGGCTATGCCCGTCCCATCGAAGGTATTCGGCCCGTCGTGGACCTGAACACCATGGAAGTGATTCGCGTGGAGGAACATGGGCATTGGCCTCTGCCGCCAGAGCCGGGGAATTATGCCGCGGACCGCGTTCCCGACAAACGTGAAAGTCCAAAGCCTCTTTCCATCACTCAGCCCGACGGGCCGAGCTTCCAACTCGAAGGCAACCAGATGAGCTGGCAGGGTTGGAAGTTCGTAATCGGATTCAATGCCCGCGAAGGACTCACGCTGCATCACGTGCGTTACGAAGATAAAGGCCGGGAGCGGTCGATTCTCTATCGAGCTTCACTGACCGAAATGGTCGTGCCGTATGGCGATCCGCGTCCCACTCAGGTCCGCAAGAACGCCTTTGACGTCGGCGAGTACGGGATGGGAATGTGCGCCAACTCGCTTCGTCTGGGTTGCGATTGCCTGGGGCACATTGTCTATCGCGACGCCCACATGTGCGACAGCCGGGGCGGAGCACTATCTATCCCAAACGCAATCTGCATCCACGAGGAAGACTTCGGGATCCTTTGGAAGCATACCGACCGTCGGATACCAGACAAACCGGAAGTGCGGCGCTCGCGCCGCCTCGTGGTGTCGTCGATTTCGACGGTGGAAAATTACGAGTACGGCTTCTTCTGGTACTTCTATCAGGACGGGAATATTCAATTCGAGATCAAGCTCACCGGCATCCTTTCCATGGGAACTTTGCGGGCTGGCGAGAAGCCAAAATACGGTGCGCTGATCGCCCCACAACTCTACGCGCCGAATCACCAGCATTTCTTCAATGTGCGGTTGGACTTTGACATCGACGGCGTGGTGAATACGGTGCAGCAGGTTGATATCGAATCGCTTCCGATGTCGGATGCAAACGATGAAAGCAATCCTTACGGGAACGCTTTTTTCGCCAAGGCGACTCCGCTACTCACCGAGCGTCAGGCCCGCGCTCAGATCAACCCGACGACCGCGCGCGTCTGGAAAATCATCAATCCCGCGGTCAAGAACCACGTAGGCGAACCCGTGGGATACAAATTTCTGCCAGGCGACAACTCGTTTCCTTATGCATCGCCGAATGCGTGGTGGCGCAAACGCGCTGGCTTCGTGAACTACCACGTCTGGGTCACCCCGTTTGACGAGAGCGAGAAATACGCCGCCGGAGATTATCCGAACCAAAGCGGAGGCGGCGATGGATTGATTCGGTGGACGGAGGCTGACCGTCCTGTGGCCGATACCGATGTGGTGTTGTGGTACACCTTTGGCCACACTCATATTCCACGGCCGGAAGATTATCCGGTGATGCCGACGGCCTACATTGGCTTCCTTCTAAAGCCGATTGGATTTTTCGATTTGAATCCAGCCAACAATCTGCCGCCTTCTGAATCGAAGAAGCAGGGTGCCGGGGACCACGGTTGCTGTAGTTCGTGAAGTTAAGCGGCATTCCTGCTCATACTCAGTGCGAGCCGGTGGACTCGTACACCACGTTGCCTCCGACAACGGTTTCGAGCACCTGAGTGTTCGCGATCTCCTCGCCGGGTACTTTGAGCGGATTGCGGTCGAGCACGATAAGGTCCGCGAACTTGCCAACTTCGAGCGACCCGGTTGTATCGTCCTGATGAAGTTCGTAGGCGGCGTCGATGGTGGCGGCCCGCAACACGGCTGCAGGCGATAAGCCTGGATCGTCACCGAGCCGGCCTCGATATTCGGCGGGCGCGGCGGGCGAGTTGGTGCGCGTCACGCCGACTTTGAGGGCAAACCATTCATCGAGTTTGTCAACGGGCCAGTCGCTGCCAAAGGCGATTCGGGCCTCGGCTGCAGCCAGCAATCCGGCTGGTTCCAGAATCTTCATTCGCTCGGGACCGAAATAATTCCTGAGCCCCATAGTGTCCCCCGCGGGCTTCTCCCACTGGAATGACAGCACTGGAATCGTGTCCAGTTTTTTATAACGCGCGAAATCCACGGGATCGACGATTTCATCGTGCGCGATCGCTGGACGGATGTCGGCTGAGGGTAATACCTTCCGCAGCGCTACGATGCCGTCGAGTCCGGCATGAACGGCGCCATCCCCATCGGCGTGCATGTGAGGATCGATACCGGCGCGGCCGAGTGCTATGAGGATGTTCGCAAGCTCGCTGGCGGGGAAGTAGACTGCGGGGCCGCGGCTCGAACCCGGCGTCCAGTGAGGACTGTCTGCCGTCCCTGTATTGGTGAAGTAAGGTTCGCGGAGGTTGCCCGTAAGAGCGGGCGCGGCGATCACGCCGTCAAGAAACAGTTTTGAGTTTCGAACAGTGATGCCCGGAGCGCGTAAGATTGCGCCTTCATCGTACCGCTTGGCGAGAGCGACGACGCGCGCGACTGCGGCATTCGGATCGCCAGCCTCTGTCGGGGCGATCACCGGGGCGAAGTGCGCCCGTACCGTGAGGCCTCCTGACCGGCGTACGGCCGCGAAGGCCGCCATGTCTTCGGCTGCCGCGGCGGCGTCGAGAAAGCTGGTGACGCCCTGCCCGTTCATGGCCGTTAGCGCGGCTTTCGCGGCCGTCAGGTCTTCTTGCGCAGTCGGCTTGGGCAGCAGGTCGGAGAAAACCTCATACGCCGCATCTTCGAGTACGCCCGTAGGCTCGCCGTTGGCGTCCCGCCAGATCTTTCCTCCGATGGGGTCAGGGGTGCTGGCTGTGATACTCGCCAGTGCCAACGCCCGCGTGTTGGCCAGGACCGTGTGCCCGAACGAGGATCGAACGATAATCGGCCGAGTAGTTTTCAGCACATCGAGCGTGGCGCGGCTGGTTTTCACGCCGGCGGGGCGCATGCTTTCCTGGAACCAGCTCACTACCTCGAGCCAGGCATTCGGGTCGGTAGACGCTGAGTGGTCAAGGCAGGCCTGAACCCGCTGCTGCAGTTCTGCGATGGTCAGCGATTCGTAGTTGAGGCTGCACTGCAAGAGTTGCCGTCCGGCCTCTAGCGGATGCATGTGCCCGTCGATCAGGCCCGGCATGAGGAATTTTCCTTTGAGGTCCACCGAAACGGTGGTTGGGCCAACAAACGGCGTCACTCCCTGATTGCTGCCGACGTAAACAATTTTCCCGTCGCGAATCGCGAGTGCTTCGAGAATTCCATTGTTGGCGTCCGCCGTGAAAATGACGCCGTTGCGGTATACGCGGTCTGCAGCCGGAGAAGGAGGCGCTGCTAACAAAGCTAGAGGAATCAGGACTATGGTGAGAGCAGCGCAGAGACATCGGCTGATAAGACTCGTAGGAATAAAGACTCCGAATGCACGACCTTGATGGCACGGCTTGTCCATGATGCCTCCCGTGTAAAGAGTGACAGAGCATCGTATAACATCATCTGGAAAGGTGATCGGAGCCGCATGGATGTCCACTTAATTGACGGGACGTATGAATTGTTCCGCCACTTCTTCGCCGTGCCTGCGTCGTCGGATGTGAACGGCCAGGAAATTGGTGCGGTGCGCGGCGTCCTCACCTCTGTTCTCTCCATGATCGAACGCGGCGCAACTCATCTTGGGGTTGCCACGGATCACGTGGTGGAGTCGTTTCGAAACGATCTGTATCCGGGATACAAGACGAGCGAAGGCGTAGCGCCTGAGTTGCTGTCCCAGTTTCCCATTCTTGAGGAAGCGTTGCAGGCAATGGGAGTGCTGGTGTGGCCGATGGTTTACTTTGAAGCCGATGATGCACTGGCTTCGGCCGCCAGCAAGGCAGCAGCAGACGACCACGTGAGCCAGGTCCTCATTTGCACGCCGGACAAAGATTTGAGCCAGTGCGTCGTCGGCAAGCGAGTCGTTCAATTCGACCGAAGGCAGGAGATTGTGCGCGATGAAGCTGGCGTCGTCACCAAGTTCGGAGTGTCGCCGAAATCAATTCCCGACTACCTCGCCGTCGTGGGCGATAGCGCCGACGGATTCCCCGGTGTAGCGGGATGGGGTGCGAAGGCGGCGGCCCTCACTCTCTCTCAGTATCCTCGCTTGGAAGACATTCCGAAGGATTGGCAGAAGTGGCATCCATCGATCAAGAGGGCGCGCTTATTGTCCGAGTCTCTGTTTAACTCGTGGGACGATGCACTGCTGTTTCGGACCCTGGCGACTCTGCGGTTGGACGCGCCTGTTTTCGAAACGGTCGAAGATCTTCGCTGGACGGGGCCGCGCCCGGATTTTGAAGAACGTTGCCGACAGATGAAGGCGCCCGATCTACTGCGCCGGGTGAAGTCGGCAAGTCGCCGCTGAGGGCTTCCAGCTTTCGTTTTCCGGCTCTAGTAGGTGGCGCGCCCGCCACTTAGATCGAAAACCGCGCCGGTGGTGAATGAATTTTCTTCAGACACCATCCATGCCACCAAAGCCCCGATTTCGTCGAGTTCGAGGAACCGTCCGCGCGGAATCTTGGAGAGCATATAGTCGATATGCTGTTGCGATATCTGCTCAAAAATCTTGGTGCGTGCTGCCGCCGGCGTAATGCAGTTCACCGCGATGTTCTGGTCGGCAAGTTCCTTTCCCAGTGATTTGGTCAGCGCGATGACGCCCGCCTTGGCGGCGCTGTAGGCCGACGCGTTAGGGTTTCCTTCCTTGCCTGCAATCGAGGCCACATTTACGATCCGGCCGTACTTCTGCTTCAGCATGATGGGTACGACGGCGCGGCAGCACAGGAACACGCCCAACAAATCCACGTCAATAACTTGCTTCCAGACATCGACGGGGTATTCCCAGGTCTTGACGGTGGGGCCGGAGATCCCGGCGTTGGCCACCAGGATGTCGATGTGGCCGAACTTGTTCGCGGTTGAGTCTGTGGCCTGGCGAATACTTTCGGGGTCAGTGACATCGGCGGTGACGGCCTCGACGGTGCCGTGGTCGGCGAGTTCTTTCGTGGCAGACGCAAGCAGTTGTTGATCTCGATCCCAAAGGGAGACAGAAGCGCCGGACGAGAGAAAGCGGCGGGCGACTGAGAATCCGATGCCCTGCGCGCCCCCGGTGACGACGGCGTGACGGTTACTTAAATCGATGTGGTTCATTGAGTCCGAGTTGTGGGTACGGCGGTCAGTTGTTGAAATTAGTTTTAGCGCTAAATCATACATGAAGCCTGCACTGGTAGCCGGGTGTGTTGGGAGAAAGGCGCCAACAGAGAGCCGAAATGATCTGCATCCCGGCACGCGTAAGGGCGGTGTCCCACTCGCCCGGCGGAGCGAAGCTCCGCTGCAGTTTTTCTCTCCCGAACCCGGATCTTCGGTGAGCTGCGCTCACCCGCCCAGACGAGGACGTCTGGACCTACGTGGCCGGTGGCGATTACTTCTGCAGCGGAGCGAGTCTCCACAGTTTATTTGTGTTCCGCCCCTGAACAGCACGACGTATCTGACTTGGCTGGCGTCACGTAAGTCTGCTTTGCGTCGACAGCATAGTTGTCATCGTAGCGGTCGTGGTGGCGGACCCATGACATGCTGAACACCAGGTTGTCTTCGTCGCGGCCCTTGGGCGTTATGTCGAGATAGTTGTATGCGCCCAGCATCAGGTCAAGTCCGCGGCCGAAGCTGGAGTAGGTGTGGAAGACTTCCCCATCTTTATTTTTGTAGAAGACGCTCGCGCCGGGGGCTTCCTCGGAAGGGAACTCCGTCATGTCGTAGTTGTACGAGATCTTGCCCTGGGCGATTTCGTCCTTGGTGAACGACACGTGATAGTCGTGGTTGAAATCGCTCCCGAACGAAGACACCCACTTGAAGCGCCATCCCATGCGCTTCCTGAATGCCTCGATTTCCGGCAGCGTCGCACGCGAAATTGCCAGCAGCGTGGTGTCGCGGTGGGCCAGGTGCATGGCAACGCCGTCGAAGGTGTCGGCCAGGAATGAGCAGCTTGGGCATCCCTCTTTCCATCCGGGACCAAGCATGAAGTGATAGACGATCAGTTGGCTGCGTCCGCCGAACAGATCGGCCAGTGACTCCTTACCGCCCGGTCCATCGAACACATATTTCTTCTCGACTTTTTCCCACGGCATTTGACGCCGCTTGCGGCTCAACTCATCGCGCAGCCGGGTGAATTCTTTCTCGTCCTTCAGCAACTCTTTCCTCGCCGCCAGCCATTCAGCGGGTGAAACGACCCTCGAGAGTTCCGTCTTGCTCGTCAATGTAGCCATGATCATCGCTCCTTTTATTCAAATGATTTGAAACGCCAGTTTTCCCTGTCTTCCTGCCAACCATCTTTGCAACCAGTGCGGTAATCCCGCCGGTGGTCACAACACTTCCCGCCATCAATGCTGCACTCGCCATGCAAGCTGGACACATAACTATCTCCTCGTGCTCTGCAACTGCATCTGGGTCTGGCGCGAACGGCTGGCTTCAGCCCGCGCACGGATGCGATCGAGCATGTAGCTCCAGCCCTTTACGACGCCTTGTCGGTGTTCGTCCTGAATGAGTCCGAGCGCGGCGTGGTGGAACTTGATCATCGTGCCGCCGCCATCCGCAGTCAGCCGGTACTGCACATTCGAGATCGCCGGATACGACATGAACAGCGGTCCGGAGATTTCGAGCAAGGTGGGCCGTTTGATGGCCTGCACACTTCCCCAGAAGTGGCCGTTGTTTTCGCCCAGGTCGCGATACCATCTTCCGCCTGGCCAAGCCTCAAGCTTCATGGGCATCGGTCCATTCTCGGACTCATTTCCAGGACCGATCTGTTCCAGCAGTGCCTCAAAGGTTGTCTCCAGCGGCGCGTTCACATGTACTTCGCGGGTTATGTTGAGGGTCAAATTCTCGATTCCAGCCGTCATTGTCGTAAGCATTCTTCCTCCTTAACTCAATTCTGATCAGATCTTGTCGCCAGCTTGCTCTTAGCCTCGGCGCGTTCTTTGACGCGAAGCAACTGATGGTCCCAGAACCGTTCGAATGTTTTTGTCCA
Organism: Terriglobia bacterium; assembly: GCA_963741105.1. GTDB lineage: Bacteria > Acidobacteriota > Terriglobia > Terriglobales > Acidobacteriaceae > JAIQFF01. The sequence continues at coordinate 74,177 of CAVUGT010000006.1, read as the reverse complement.
TTCGTGGAGCGGGCGGATGGCTTCGGCGTTTGTCCGATACAGCATGTGCCGTCCGGAGCGCCGCACGTGGACCAGTCCGACATCGTGGAGCACGCGCAGATGCTTGGATACCGAAGGCTGTTCCAGGCGCAACCTCACCACGATGTCTCCGACCGGCCGTTCCCCCAACGCGAGGTAGTTCAGGATCTCGCGACGCCGGGGCTCGGCGACCGCATTGAACGCATCCGACGTGGTGGCGGCTCGGGCCATGGGTTTCAAAATACATTCCGATATAGGAATATGTCAAGAACAATCGCCAAATTCTCTAGGAGTCTTTGTCAGGGCGGATCGGCACAACGGAAGCATTCGTGGTTCCCGATATACTTCATGAGCGGGCCGCGGTTCTCGTAGAAAGTCCTGATCCCATGAATTACGACGCGATTCTGGTTACTTCCTTTGGCGGTCCGGAGCAGCCCGCGGATGTTATCCCTTTTCTGGATAATGTTTTGCGCGGGAAGAATGTTCCCCGGGAACGCATGTTGGAGGTGGCGGAACACTATTACGAATTTGGCGGAAAAAGCCCGATCAACGACCAGAACCGCCAATTGATCTCGGCCCTGGAAGCGGAGTTGGCCGAGTACGGCCCTCGGCTGCCTGTCTATTGGGGAAATCGTAACTGGCACCCACTGCTGGCGGACACCCTGCGGCAGATGAAAGCGGACGGGATCCAGCGCGCTTTGGCTTTTGTGACCTCCGCTTACAGTTCATACTCAAGCTGCCGGCAGTATCGAGAAGATATTGCGCGGGCCCAGGAGGCGGTGGGCGAGGGTGTCCCGTTGGTGGATAAGATTCGGGTGTTTCACAACCATCCCGGATTCATCGAAGCCAGCGTCGACCGGATTCAGCGGGCGCTCGATCAAATTCCTGTGCCGCGGCAGGGCGCAGCCCAACTCATCTACACCGCGCACAGCATTCCGATGAGTATGGCGGCCAGTTCTGATTACGAAATGCAGCTCAAAGAAACCGCGCGTCTGGTGGCGGAGCAAGTGGGGCGAAAGAGTTGGCGGCTCGCCTATCAGAGCCGCAGCGGACCTCCGTCCCAGCCATGGCTGGAACCGAGCATCCTCGACTGCCTGCGCGAGGTCAAGCAGAACGGAGAAACAACGGACGTGGTGATTGCTCCGATTGGCTTCGTCTCCGACCACATGGAAATTCGTTTCGATCTGGATACCGAGGCGCGCCAGTTGTGCGAAGAACTCGGCATTCATATGGTGCGTGCTGCGACCGTGGGCACACATCCCAGATTCATCCGCATGATTCGTGAACTGGTTGATGAGCGGGTCGACGAGAGCAAACCCAGGCTGGCATTGGGCGTGCTGGGCCCGCGTCCTGACGTTTGTGCGGTAGAGTGCTGCCCCGCGGGCAGACGTCCTGGGACCTAAGCGTGGATTCAGAATCCCTCGGATATAAAGTCTCGGTAAGTTCGAAGTAACAACCTGGAGAGAGCATGAAAATCGACCGATTGGTAAAGTGTCTTCTGTTGGTGATTGCAGTTTCTTCGAGTACGATTGCGATCCGTCCATATATTGCGCCACCGGTCGCGCAGGCACAATCCGGCGATGGACAGCCTTTTTACTTCGAGCCGGGAGTTACGATGCTGCGCGCCCCGGATGGCATCCGTCAGGTGTTGGGCAAGGTCGCGGTCGATCTGCGAAACGGAAACATCTGGGGATTTCCTACTCTGACCCAGGATCCCTACCCAGCCGCTGGAGCTGAGACCAAGGCCCCTACTTCGCATCCGTTTCTGCTGGGCAAATTCGCGTTGTCGGACATGGACAAATAAACGACGTCAGCGAATAGCCCAAAGATCGGAAATTCGAATGACGTCGCTCTCCCATCTAGTCGGCTTGGTAGGCCGCATTCGAAGCAGGCCAAGCATGGAAGTTTGGGTTAGAATACGCGGGCTGAAACCGAACGTTGTACCTTTGCCTTGCAGGCTGCCGGAAAGCAACTTGCCTTCTGGCGGCAGAGGGATGTATCGCGATGCCGGATGCTGTCGCCAGGCCGGGAGCTAATAGTCCGAGTTCTGCGCCGATTTCGGAAATCGATGTCCTCTGGATAACAGCCGGCCTCGGCTGCGACGGTGACACGATTGCCATGACTGCGGCCACGCAGCCCAGCATCGAAGACATTGTTACGGGCGCGCTGCCCTGGATTCCCAAAGTCAACTTCCTTAATCCTTTTCTTGCGATCGAAAACGGCGACGAGTTCATGAAGCGTTTCCATCTGGCGGCGGAAGGCCAAGTGGATCCCTTCATCCTGGTCATCGAGGGCTCGATCCCGGACGAGACTAACAAAGAGGAAGGATACTGGGCTTCCTTTGGTACCGATGCCACGACCGGCCAACCGATTACCACTTGCGAATGGATCGACCGGCTCGCGCCCAAGGCGTGGGCTGTGGTTGCGGCGGGAACGTGCGCTACCTACGGCGGTATTCACGCTATGGAAGGAAATCCAACGGGCTGCATGGGGCTCGCGGATTACCTGGGCTGGAAGTGGCGTTCGAAAGCTAACATCCCCATTGTTTGTGTGCCGGGCTGTCCGGTGCAGCCGGACAATTTCATGGAGACCCTGCTGTACCTGCTCTACATGGCGGCGGGGCGCGCGCCCATGATTCCCTTGGACGAGGCGTTGCGTCCGACGTGGCTCTTTGGCAACACCGTGCACGAAGGCTGCGATCGCGGCGGATTCTATGAGCAGGCCCAGTTTGCAGAAGAATATGGTTCCCCTCTGTGCATCGTTAAGTTGGGATGCTGGGGGCCAGTGGTGCAATGCAACGTTGGGAAACGTGGCTGGATGGGCGGTATTGGTGGTTGTCCGAACGTAGGTGGAATCTGTATCGGTTGCACCATGCCCGGCTTCCCCGACAAGTTCATGCCGTTCATGAATCAGCCACCGGGCTCGCTCTTGTCCTCAGCGGCGGTCCAGACTTATGGGCGAGCGATTCATGCCCTGCGCCGGTTTACGCAAGCATCCATGAATAAAGAGCCGGGATGGCGGAAGCGCGTGCATCCGAAGTAAGCCATGTTTCTTTGGTGTGTGTGGGAGGACAACTTGTCCGTCGTTTTTGAATTTGGTTTTGAATCTATTTTTTCAAATTCGTTGTGTGTGATTGAGATTTGCAATGGTTGAATCAAAGTCAAAGGCGTCGGACAAGAGTGTCCGACCCACACTGAATCCGGCTGCTGTTGCCGATCCCGATCTCACGCCGTCGCAGGCTGAAGAAATCCTCGAGGGACTGGCCGGAGTCTTTGACAACTACAGCCCCGCTCGCGCCAGACATATTGTTTATCCTCCGGAGCAGACTGCGGAGTCGGTTGAGGATCCTCTACTCCCCAACCTGGAAGCCAGGTATCGCGCCCTGGTCGAACAGATTCCGGCAGTCGTCTTCATGGCCTATCTTGATCGCGGAATTGGCGAAGCTTATGTCAGCCCGCAGATTGAAGCGGCCCTGGGTTTCTCGCAGGAAGAGTGGCTGGAAGATCCGGTGCGCTGGTACACCCACATTCATCCCGATGACAAGCATCGCTGGAGCATTGAAGCTGCCGAGATGTTTCTCAACGGCAGTCCCCTGCGTTCGGCCTATCGCGTCGTGGCGCGTGACGGCCGTGTGATCTGGTTTCATTGCGAAGCCAAGATGATTCGTAAGGCGAACGGCGAACCCTGGTTCATTCATGGAGTGGGATTTGATATCACCGATCTGAAGCGGACCGAAGAAGCGTTGCAGGAAGAGCGCAACGTGGTGTCCGCAATCCTGCACACTGTCGGAGCTTTGGTAGTCGTGCTGGATCAGGAAGGGAGGATCATCCGCTGCAACCGGGCGTACGAACAGACCACGGGATATTCTCTGGCTGAGGTTACTGGCCAGAAGATTTGGGACCGGTTCATGGTTCCCGAAGAGGTGGACCGCTTCCAATCAGTGTTTCATCAGCTGTGCACCGACCAGATGGCCAGTGATTACGAGGGCTACCTGGTGAAGCGGGACGGTTCACGCCGCTGGATCGCATGGTCAAGCACGGTGCTTCCCGGCAACGATGCTACTCCTGCCTATATTATTGCGACCGGAATCGACATTACCGAGCGCAAACATCTGGAACAAACGATTCTGGAAGTCAGCGGCCGCGAACAACGCCGCATCGGGCAAGACCTGCATGACGGGCTTGGTCAGCACCTGACCGGGATTGCATTCATGAGCAAAGTGCAAGAACAGAAGCTCATGGAAAAAAGTATGCCCGAGGCCGATGACGCGGCCAAGATCGTGAAGCTGGTCAACGAGGCGATTCACAAGACCCGTGAACTGGCGAGAGGACTGTTGCCGGTGGTGTCGGATGCCCAGGGATTGATGTCGGCGCTCCAGCAATGGGCAAGTGAAGTCGAAGACCTCTTCGGGATTTCCTGTCGTTTTCAGTGTTTTGCCCCGGTTCTCATTCATGACGACACCATGGCCACTCATCTGTATTACATTGCACGGGAAGCGGTTAACAACGGGATCAAGCATGGCCACGCCAGCCAGATTGTGATTCAACTGGCCGCTGAAGAGGGGCAGGGAGTGCTCACAATTACGGACAATGGCTCGGGAATCTCGGATCTCTCAGCCAACAACGGGGGCATGGGCCGCCATCTGATGAGCTACCGGGCCCGGGTCATCGGCGGTTCGCTGGAGATCCAGCGCGTGCCCTCGGGTGGAACAGCCGTTATCTGCCTGTTCCCAATTCATGTGCCGGCTCAAAAACCGATGAGCATTGCTGGGGATTTGCGAGGGAGTGAAGCATGAAGATAGAGAATGGTTTTACCAGCAAACCGCAGAACCAGACACCTCCGAGAAAGAACCGGGTTCTGGTGGTGGACGATCATCCTATCGTGCGCCAGGGTCTTGCGCTCCTCATCAATCAGGAGTCTGATCTGTTGGTTTGCGGCGAAGCCGAAGAAGCAACTGGTGCGATGAATGTGCTGGCCTCCGTTAAGCCTGACATTCTCATCCTGGATATCTCGCTCAATGGTCCCGATGGCATCGATCTTTTAAAGAATGTGAGAAGCAGCCATCCCACTCTGCCGGTGCTGATTCTTTCCATGCACGATGAGTCCATCTACGCAGAACGGGCCCTGCGAGCGGGCGCGAACGGATACATCATGAAGCAGGAAGCGACGGAAAAAGTGCTGGTGGCCTTGCGCCGCATTCTGGGGGGCGAAATCTACGTGAGCGATCGCATCGCCAATAAGATGCTGAAACATTACATCACGGGATCAGGGACGGTCCGCAACTCCTCGATCGCGGATCTCAGTGATCGTGAGCTGGAAGTTTTTCGTCTGATTGGTGAAGGCCACGGTACACGGCAAATCGCGGAAGAATTGCACCTTAGCGTGAAGACGGTCGAATCCTACCAGGCGCACATCAAGGAAAAATTATCTCTGCGCAGCGCGCGCGAACTCATGCAACATGCCATTCAGTGGAACATGAACGAAAAGAGCGCTTAAAAGTTCCTTGTAGCGCCGGCGTCTCACCGGCTGTCCCGATGGCATCTTGCCCTCGGCTGGTGAGGGCGGGACGCCCTCACGACCGCCGCCGGGACGGCGGGCTACGCATTTCCTACTCTAGAATTAGAATTCTCCATCCTGCCGAGCTTCCCCTCAAAACATCGGGGAAACCCTGATAGAAAAAATAGTGTTTCCCATGAAAGTGAAAAAGTGGTGCTCCCGCTTGTGCTCACTATTCAATTTATTGATCCTAGGGGCGTTGCAGCACACGGCCACGTTCCAGCTCCGAACATAAGAACTGATACCAGGGTATTTGCTCCAAAAGCATATTGAGTATCGGAACACCCACCCATACTTTCTTTAATTCGCGTTCTTCAGTTGAGATGGGAAAGGAGACACCATCCATGGCACCGGAGACAGTTCCATACGGTCGGATCACGCAAAAACCATCGCCAGTCGCCGAAGTGCACATTCTCTGGATCACTGCGGGTCTGGGCTGTGACGGAGACTCAGTTTCGGTCACTGCCGCAACTCAACCCAGCATTGAAGATGTTTTGCTGGGGGCAATTCCTGGCCTGCCCAAGGTCCATCTGCACAATCCCGTACTCGCCTATGAGAACGGCGATGAGTTTCTGAAATTCTGGTACATGGCAGAGAAGGGACAACTTGATCCCTTCGTTCTGGTGGTTGAAGGTTCCATCCCGAACGAGAAGATAAAGAAGGAAGGCTACTGGGCAGGACTAGGAACTGATCCCAAAACCGGCCAGCCGATCACCACCAATGAGTGGATTGATCGTATTGCTCCGAAAGCTCTGGCGGTCATCGCTTGCGGCACCTGCGCCACCTATGGCGGTATCCACGCCATGGAAGGCAATCCAACAGGCGCGATGGGTCTGGCCGACTATCTGGGATGGGACTGGAAATCGAAGGCTGGTCTGCCGATCGTGAACGTCCCTGGATGTCCGGTGCAACCGGACAATTTTATGGAGACCGTTCTCTACCTGCTTTATCAAGTGGCTGGACTGGCGCCGATGATTCCGCTGGACGACCAATTGCGTCCTACGTGGTTATTCGGCAAGACCGTTCACGAAGGCTGCGATCGGGCTGGCTACTACGAGCAAGGCGATTTTGCGGAAGTGTACGGTTCTCCCAAGTGCATCGTGAAGTTGGGATGCTGGGGCCCGGTAGTGAACTGCAACGTACCCAAACGAGGATGGATGGCCGGAATTGGCGGATGCCCCAACGTCGGCGGCATTTGCATCGGCTGCACCATGCCGGGTTTCCCCGACAAGTTCATGCCCTTTATGGATGAGCCGCCGGGCGCCCGTGTCTCTACGTCGGCGGTCGGTGCTTACGGCCGTGCGATCCGAGCACTGCGCTCAATGACCCAAAACACCGCCAACAAGGAGCCGAAGTGGCGGCATCCGCGCGCCGAGCTGACCACGGGTTATCACCCAAGGTCCTATTAAGAAACCAGGCTAAGAACCTTTTACTAAGAATCCAAAGGAGCGATCGCAATGAGCACTATTACCGCACCGACAAAAGATGCTCCAGGCAAAAAAGGGAACCTGGTGGAAATGAACTGGGACCCGATTACCCGGATCGTGGGCAGTCTGGGCATCTTTACCAAGATCGATTTTGAGAACAAGCATGTGGTTGAGTGTCATAGCACCTCGTCCATCTTTCGCGGGTACAGCATTTTCATGAAGGGCAAAGACCCGCGCGACGCTCATTTCATCACCAGCCGCATTTGTGGCATCTGCGGCGACAACCATGCCACCTGCGCCACCTACGCGCAGAACATGGCGTTTGGAGTGAAGCCGCCTCCGATTGCCGAATGGATCGTCAACCTCGGCGAAGCCGCCGAGTACATGTTCGACCACAATATTTTTCAGGACAACCTGGTCGGCGTGGATTTCTGTGAGCAGATGGTCAAAGAGACCAACCCGAAAGTCTGGGCCAAAGCTCAATCGACGGCGGCGCCGCATGCCAGTGCGCACGGCTACCGGACCATCGCAGACATCATGACCGCGCTCAATCCGTTTACAGGCGCTTTTTATCGCGAAGCGCTGGTCATGAGCCGCATGACGCGTGAAATGTTCTGTCTGATGGAAGGCCGGCACGTTCATCCGTCAACTCTCTATCCGGGCGGCGTCGGTACAGTGCCAACCGTCCAGCTATTCACCGACTATCTCGTCCGCCTGATGAAGTATGTGGAGTTCATGAAGAAAGTTGTTCCTCTGCATGACGACTTGTTCGACTTCTTCTATGACGTTCTTCCGGGCTATGAAGAGGTTGGGCGGCGGCGAGTGTTGCTGGCCTGTTGGGGATCGTTTAACGACCCCGATGTCTGCGACTACACCTACAAGAACATGACGAACTGGGGCCGCGGCATGTTCGTCACGCCGGGCATAGTGGTCGATGGCAAGCTGGTGACGACCGACTTGGTCGACATCAATTTGAACATTCGCATTCTGCTGGGCAGTTCTTACTATGACGAGTGGAAGAACCAGCAGACTTTCGTTAAGACCGATCCGCTGGGAAATCCAGTGGACAAGAACCATCCCTGGAATCAGACTACGATTCCGCATCCGCAAAAGCGCGACTTCGGCGGCAAGTACACCTGGGTGATGTCGCCGCGCTGGTTCGACAAGCGGACGGGCGATCATTTGGCGATGGACACCGGCGGCGGACCGATCGCTCGACTGTGGGCGACGGCGTTGGCCGGGTTGGTTGACATCGGATACATCAAGGCCACCGGCAGCAGCGTAAAGATGTATCTGCCCAAGACTACCTCGCTGCCCGAAGTCGAGTTCGAATGGAAGATTCCGAAGTGGAGCAATGCCATTGAACGCGATCGCGCCCGCACCTACTTCCAGGTCTACGCCGCTTGCGCCGCCCTGCATTTCATGGAAAAGGCGATGGCGGAACTTCATGCCGGACACACCAAGACCTGGACCGAATTCAAAGTGCCGGAAGAGGCCATCGGCTGCGGCTTCCACGAAGCGGTTCGCGGTGTGCTCTCACATCACGTCGTCATCAAGGAAGGCAAGATCGCGAACTACCATCCGTATCCTCCAACCCCGTGGAATGCCAATCCCCGCGATATTTACGGCACTCCGGGTCCGTACGAAGACGCGGTGCAGAACACGCCGATCTTCGAAGAAAACGGTCCGGACAAATTCAAGGGAATCGACATCATGCGCGCGGTGAGGAGCTTCGATCCGTGTCTGCCTTGCGGCGTGCACATGTACCTGGGGAACGGCAAAGTGCTGGAGACTCACCATTCCCCGATGTTCGGCCTTCAACCCTGACCGCAACAGGATTGATGAAGGAGCCCGAGGGGCTTAACGGGACTGGGATTGCCAAGCTCGTGGAAATATCGCACGACACTTCGGCAACCTTAAGCAGGCAGGGTTCAGCGGCTGTGTGGCGGATTCGCGAGGCGAATCCGCCATTTGGCTCAAGGCGACAACTCACAAGGAGCAACGTGGCCGACGGCAGAGATTTTCGGGACGACATGCAGCGTATCGGCGGGCTGGTGGCCGAGATAGAGGCGATTGCCGACCCGGCGGTGCGGGCAGCGACCAAAGCCTTAGTGCAATCACTGATGGATCTGCACGGCGCGGCTTTAGACAAAGCGCTTGAGATTGTCTCCGACGCGGGAGAGCCGGGCATGAACATCATCGATCGGCTGGGTCGCGATCCATTGGTAAGCAGCGTCCTGATTCTCTACGGCCTCCATCCCGAGGACCTTGAGACTCGGGTCACGAAAGCGGTGGATCGGGTGCGGCCTCAGTTGCGGAAGCAGGGTTGTCAGGTTGAGTTGCTCGGCGTCAGCGATGGCGCCATTCGGCTTCGAGTGGAAACTGGTTCGCATACCTGCGGATCGACAGGGAAGACGCTGCAGGCAACGCTGGAAGGAGCCATCTACGACGCTGCGCCAGATCTGACTTCGCTGGTGGTTGAAGGTCTCGAGGAGAAGCCGGCGTCGGGATTTGTAGCTCTGAACTCACTGGTAGGACAGGTTCCAGCGAGTCTGCCCCCGAGCGGTGATTAGAGGATTTTGTAGCGCCGCCGCCGAGGGCGGGACGCCCTCGGGACAGCCGGCAGGATGCCGGCGGTACAGTGAATCAATCATGAGTACAGGACAATTCACAGAATCGGGATTCGGAACGCTGCGGCAGTTTGCGCGCCGGGAGCGTCCGCAAGAGCGTTGCGAATTGTGCAGCGTTGGATTGCCGCCGGCTCATCCCCATCTGATCGAATTGGCGCAACGAAAGCTTTTGTGTACCTGCGATGCCTGCGCGATTCTGTTTAGCGGCCAGGGAGTGAAGTTCAAACGCGTCCCGCGGCGAGTCCGCGCTTTGCCCGGCTTCCAGCTTACTGACGCCGAGTGGAACGGATTGATGGTTCCGATCAACATGGTTTTCTTTTTCAAGAGCAGTCTAGAAAACCGGGTGGTCGCGCTCTATCCCAGTCCCGCGGGCGCAACCGAGTCGCTCTTGGCCCTGGAATCATGGAATGAAATTGTGGCGCGCAATCCGGTCCTGAACGAAATGGAATCTGACGTGGAAGGGTTACTGGTCAACCGGTTGGGCTACTCGCGCGGATTCTCCGCCGCCGAGTACTACCTGCTTCCGATCGATGAATGCTACAAGCTGGTGGGCCTGATTCGCATGCACTGGAAGGGGCTCTCCGGCGGAACGGATGTCTGGCGTGAGCTGGGCGAATTCTTTAGTAGCGTGAAAGCTCGATCGACTGAGGTAGACATAAACGGATCGCCGTTGGCCAAGGAATCTCATGCCTGATCTCAGTTTTCAAGTGGAGGGCGTCGAGGTTATCGCCAATTCGGCGACCCCTCTTTTGGCATTCAAGCTTCGGCTGGCGGACGCCAATTCGGAGCAGAAAATCCATACCGTCGCGTTACGTTGCCAGATTCAACTGGAAGTTACCCGCCGCAAGTACACCGCTGAAGATCAGGAGCGGCTGCTTGATCTGTTTGGCGAGCCCAGCCGCTGGGGCCAGACGTTGAGAAGTCTCTTGTGGACACATGCCAATCTGGTTGTGCCTTCGTTCACGGGATCAACCGTGGTCGATCTGCCGGTGCCGTGTACGTTCGACTTCAATGTGGCGGCCACCAAGTATTTCGACGGTCTGGCAGACGGCGAAGTACCGGTTTGCCTGCAGTTCAGTGGCACCGTCTTCTACGCCGGCCCGGAAGGCAATCTGCAGGTCGCGCCCATCTCGTGGGACAAGGAAGCTCGCTTCAAACTTCCGGTAAAAATCTGGCGCGAAATGATGGAGACCTACTACCCGAACAGCGCATGGCTGTGCTTGCACAAGGATGTTTTCGATCAACTGTACCAATACAAGGTGAAACACGGCATCCCCACGTGGGAAGAAGTGATGGAACGCATCATTCCGTTGCCGGTGGAAGAGACGGTCATCTGATGAACCTGAAAGCGGTTGAGCAGATAGCGAAGGCGGTGCTTTATGAGGGATACATGCTCTATCCCTATCGTCCGTCTTCTGTGAAAAATCAGCAGCGCTGGAATTTTGGCGTGCTCTGTCCGCAGTCTTACAGTGAAGCGCAGAAGGGCAGCGAGGCCTGGACTATGCAGACGGAGTGCCTGGTCGAAGGCAACGACATGACCGCGATTGAAGTGAGAGTCCGTTTTCTTCAATTGGCGAATCGTACCGTCGGCCAAGCCAGAGCGCCTCAAGGCGAATTGCCGAGCGGGGATGTGCGGCAGTTTCATCCGGTAGACCGGTTGCTGGTTAATGATCGCGTCTACCAGCCCTGGCAGGAGGCGATTGAACGGGAAGTGATCTTACTGGTGTACAACGTCGAAGCGCTCGGCTACAGGCTGGTGCCAGATGCCTTCAGTTTTTGCGCGGAGAAACAACTTGAACCCGTTCGCGACAGCGCTGGCCAGGTGGCGGGCGTGATCATGCGTGAGCGGAGAGCGCTTTGTGGCGCCATCGAAATCATGGGCCAAAAGGTTGCTGATGGGTTGTTCCGGATCAGCGTACGGATTCGCAACACTACGCCATTTGAAGCGGGCAAGGGATCCAGTCGCGAGGACGCTCTGTTAAGTTCGATGGTTTCGGCCCACACGGTCCTTGGAGTCCAGGACGGCAGCTTTATTTCCTTGCTTGCGCCTCCGGAGTCGTTCGCCGAATTGGCGTCCGGCTGTAAAAATGTCGGGACTTGGCCTGTCCTCGTTGGAGAGGACGGGCAAAGCGACACACTCCTTTCTTCTCCCATTATTCTTTATGACTATCCTCAGATCGCCCCGGAGAGTGCCGGCGACCTCTTCGACGGAACCGAGATCGACGAGATTCTCTCTCTGCGCATTCTGACTCTGACCGACGACGAGAAGCGCGAGATGAGTCAATCGGACGAACGCGCTCGCGCCATGCTGGAGCGTACCGAAGCTATGCCGGCGGAACAGTTCATGAAGCTGCACGGAGTTCTGCGCGGGATGCGCCCACTCAAGGAGGAAACGCAATGAACGAGTGGGAGTGGCAGCTTCTGGAAGAAAAAACTGCCGTCGATCATCTTCAGATTGCTGGAGTCGAGGTGAAGGCTGGAAGTCGAGTGCGCCTGCGTCCACGTCAAGCCGGCGACGTGATGGATATCGCGCTGGCCGGGCAGATCGCAACCATCGAGTGCATCGAGCAGGATTATGAAGGCAAGAGCCATGTCTGCGTGGTTCTGGACAACGATCCTGGCCGAGATATGGGCCTGCTGCGCCAACCCGGCCATCGGTTCTTCTTCGATGCCGAGGAAGTGGAGCCGCTTTCTGAAGAGGAAGCACGGGAACACCAAACGGTACAGAAGCCCAGCATCCTGATCGCTGGCATTGGAAACATCTTTCTCGGTGACGATGCGTTTGGCGTCGAAGTCGTGCGACGCATGGCAGGTCTCAAACTTCCCGAGAATGTGCGAGTGGCCGACTTCGGGATCCGTGGTTTCGATCTTGCCTACGCTCTGCAAGACGGATACGAGACTACGATCCTGGTGGATGCATGCCCACACGGGCAGCCTCCTGGCACGCTCTACGTTATCGAGCCTGATCTCAAACTGCTCGACGATCCTGCCGCTCCGCAAGCGACCGTGGAAGCGCACTCGATGAATCCGGAGAGCGTTCTTCGTATGGCCAGGGCCATGAACATCGAAGTGAAGAATATTCTGCTGGTCGGCTGCGAGCCCGAAACACTCGGGGGCGAAGAAGGCCAGATGGGGCTGAGCGCGCCCGTTGAAGCTGCCGTGGATGAAGCTGTGAAACTTGTGGAGTCGCTGGTGAACAGAATTCAAAGCGGGACGGTCCTGAATCAGGGTGCAATGCAAATGTGAAGCAGGAAGTTCGAGGCTGTGAGACATCCTAAGAAAGAGGAGACTGGCCATGAAAGACGGTAACGGGAGCTTCAGCGACAGGGATACGCTGTTCATGTTGAGCGGTGTGGCCCTGATGGTTTTCGGCGCAGGCTTGATTTTGACAAACCCGATCGCGAGAAAATATATGGGCCAGTTGGGCGTGGGCGATCTGGCCAGTCTGGCTCTGCCGGATCTGGATCGTTATTTGAAATTGCGGGCGATGTAGGAGGCCGCAGCAGTTCGGAGCGAGTCTAAGGGAGATTGACCGTTTGCCAATCGCAGGAGCGCCAAAGACGACGAAGGTTCGTTACGTAGTTGATCCCAAAGGAAGCACGTTCGTGGTGCGCGCCTTTGCGACCGGGTTGCTTTCGTCATTCGGTCATAACCCGACGATCGCTATTCCGGACTTCGAAGGGGAAGTACAGTTCGCTTCCAGTGCCTTGGAAGAGGCCTCGGTACGACTGGTGATTCGTGCGGCGTCATTGATCGTGACCGACGATATCAGTGCTAAAGACCGGCAGGAAATCGAGCGCCGCCTGCATGACGAAGTTTTGGAGACGGACGGATTCGAGGAGATCGTCTACGAATGTAATCGAGTCGCTCCAATCCAGAAGCTCTCCGAAGGTTTGTATGCGGTCACGTTGAACGGTGACCTATCACTGCACGGAGTGACCCGGACCCAGCCGGTTGCGGCGCGGGTAACGATTAGAGGCGAGACTCTGCGGGCTGCTGGAGATTTTTCTGTCCGGCAGAGTGATTACGAGATTCGACCGGTATCCGCCGCCGGAGGAACAGTAAAACTTAAAGACGAGTTGAAGCTGTCGTTCGACATTGTGGCTCGCAAAAGTTAAAAGGCGTCGTCGGTCGTTGGCCTTTGGTCGTTGGCCAAGGCGACCAGCATAGACGATGACACTAGTGGATTGCAGGTTTGGCCAACGACCGACGACCAATGGCCAACAACGAACGACCAACGACCGCAACTGGAGAATGTCGCATGTGTCTAGCCATACCTGGAAAGATCGTAGAAATCTCTTGCGACAATTCCGATTCGGCGCTGGTCGATGTGGTTGGAGTCCGGCGCCGGATTGATCTCGGCCTGTTGCAGGACGACAAACCCGTTCCAGGAGACTGGGTGCTCATCCATGTCGGTTTTGCCATGAGCAAGATCAGCGAACAGGATGCATTCGACCAGATGAATACGCTCAGAGCGCTGGGAGAAATTGACGGTGCGATGCAGGAAGTCGAAGGTTACGGTCTGGAGAGCATGAATTAGCAGCGAGGGTCGATCGCTATGAGATTTGTTGACGAGTTTCGCGAACCCGAGCTGATCTCCAGAGCCGCCGACGAGATCCGCCGGTTGGCCGGCACCCAGCGCCACTACCGTCTGATGGAAGTGTGTGGCGGTCACACGCACGCCATCTACCGCTTCGGCCTCAAAGACATTCTTCCGGAAAATATCGAACTGATCCACGGGCCGGGTTGTCCGGTTTGCGTGCTACCCATGGGGCGCATCGACGATGGCTTGTCCATCGCGCAGCAACCCGACGTAATCTTTGCAGCATTTGGCGACATGATGCGCGTCCCTGGGACGCAGGGCAGTCCGCTCGAACACAAAGCCAGAGGGATGGATGTTCGTATCGTCTATTCGCCGTCCGATGCGTTGAAGTTGGCGCGCATGAATCCCGACAAGCAGGTAATGTTCTTCGCTATCGGATTCGAGACTACCGCACCCTCCACCGCGCTCACGCTGATGCGGGCGAAGGCCGAGGGCATCGACAATTTCTCGGTGTTCTGCAATCACGTGACCATCATCCCCGCAATCCGAGCGATTCTCGATTCGCCTGACATGCGCCTCGATGCTTTCATAGGTCCCGGACATGTCTCGACGGTGATTGGCTGCCGTCCCTACGAATGGATTGCCAAAGATCAGGGCAAGCCAATTGTCGTTTCTGGATTCGAGCCGCTGGACATGCTGCAATCCATCGTCATGCTGCTGCGCCAGTTGAAGGCGGGCGAGGCCAAAGTCGAGAACCAATACAAGCGCGTGGTTCCGTGGGAAGGCAACCGCGCCGCGCTTCGGGCCATGGCCGAGGTTTTCCAATTGCGTCCGTACTTTGAATGGCGAGGTCTGGGCTTCATCTCGCAATCGGCGTTGCGCACTCGAACGACAAGTACGCCGCATGGGATGCGGAGCAACGATTCTATGTTCCGGGCATTCGCGTGACCGATCCCAAGGCCGCCCAATGCGGCGAAGTTCTGAAGGGCGTACTGAAGCCGCACCAGTGTAAACTTTTTGGCCGTGAGTGCACGCCTGAGCATCCCATTGGCGCACTCATGGTGTCATCGGAAGGATCATGCGCCGCCTA
The DNA here is from genome assembly GCA_963741105.1 of Terriglobia bacterium. Lineage (GTDB taxonomy): Bacteria > Acidobacteriota > Terriglobia > Terriglobales > Acidobacteriaceae > JAIQFF01. The sequence goes on along the minus strand of CAVUGT010000006.1, from coordinate 58,913 downwards.
TCACAACTACGAACATCGGAAAGCAATGGCGAACACGCTGACTTCGATAGCCTAGTCGCGGCCATTCTGGATGACCGGCCCGCTCCCGTCCGGTTTCGCGATCCGCAAATCGAGATGGCTCACGGAGCCGGAGGTAAGGCGAGCCGCAAGCTGGTCGAGGGTCTCTTTGCTCCACTCCTTTTTGGATCCTCTCCCGGGCCACTGGGAGATGCCGCGCACATCGACATCAATGGGATCGAAGTTGCGTTGACCACCGATAGCTTCGTGGTCAAGCCGTTGACTTTTCCCGGCGGATCCATCGGCGAGCTTGCGGTGAACGGCACGGTGAACGATCTGGCTGTGTCCGGAGCCCGCGCGGAAGCGCTGGTTGTCACTTACGTTCTCGAAGCTGGACTGCCAACCCCGGTGCTCGAGGCGGAAGTTCGCGCCATGGCAAAGGCCGCGCGGGATGCGGGCGTTCGGATCGCCGGCGGTGACACAAAAGTTGTTGAGCACGGTAAAGCTGACCAGATGTATGTGACCACGACCGGCATCGGCCATTTGATTCCAGGCGTGACCATCGATCCGCGCTCGGTGCGGGTGGGCGACAAGATTCTGCTCTCCGGACCCATTGGAGATCATGGCATCACGATTCTTCTGGCGCGCGGAGAACTCGATCTCGAGGCCGACCTTCGATCCGATACGCGCTCCGTGCTCCCCCTGGTGGAAACTCTCATTCGCGCCGCTGGCCCCGGCATTCGCTGGATGCGCGATCCAACCCGTGGTGGAGCTGCTACATCTTTGAACGAACTGGCGCGCGACTGCGGACTGGGAATGGTTCTATTCGAAGATCAGATTCCGGTGCGTGATATGGTCCGGGGCGCATGCGAGTTGCTGGGACTCGATCCACTCCACATCGCGAATGAAGGCCAGTTCCTGGCAGTAGTTTCTCCCGAGTATGCCGATGCCGCGATTAATGCGCTGAATCTTGCGCCAGGTGGAAGCGAGGCCCAGGTAATTGGCGAAGTGAGGGATCAGCCGGCCGGCACGGTGCTGGTCACGACCCGTTACGGGGGCAGCCGGATCGTGGATATGCTGGTCGGCGACCCGTTGCCGCGCATTTGTTAGCAGATAGAGATATGGCGACAGCCATCAAACTCGCGAGCCAGGTTGGAGAGGGCTTGCTGCAGAGGAATGAACTCTACGAACCGTTCTTTTCTCGAGAAGCACCTCGACTGGCCCTGGCTTGCCGCGAAATGTCGGAACGCTTTCTGCGTGGCGGGCGCTTGCTCGCCTTTGGGCGCGGGCCCTACGCCACGGACGCGCAACACGTGTCGGTGGAATTCGTTCATCCGGTAATTGTCGGCAAGCGCGCGCTGCCGGCGCTTGATCTGTCGATCCTGTTTCGTCCCTGGCTCGAAGCCATACTTCATCCGGAAGATATCGTGATGGGATTCGGTCCGCCCGAAGGCGATCCCGAAGTATGGGCTACGTTGCAGCAAGCGCACCTCCAAGATGCGATGACATTTGCTCTTCCGGGCATGGAGGGCTCTTACGCGCTCGATGTCCCTACCCAGGACCCCTTCATGCACCAAGAGATGATCGAAATTCTCTACCACACGCTGTGGGAGACGGTGCATGTTTTCTTCGAGCACCGCGAACTGGGTCATGACGTAGGCGATGCAGGATTTCTGTATCCCTTTCTGGGCACGGAAAAGCAGGGAACCACTGACCTCGTGGACGAGGTCGCATCTTCGATCCTGATGAAAGTGCACGACGACACCGAGTTGCGGGCCCGAGTGGCGCGTGAAGAATCTGAAGCGATCGCTGGTGCTGTTTCGGCGATTCATCAAAGGCTGCAACGTGGCGGCAAGCTCATAATTTTCGGCAATGGCGGTTCAGCTACCGACGCCAACGATCTGGCCATCGATTGCGTTCTTCCTCCGCTCGGCTACAAGCCTATTCCCGCTGTGTCTTTGGCGCTTGAGCCTGCCAACATCACCGCCGTAGCGAACGACATTGGGACGGACGCCATTTTTCTGCGCCAACTTATCGCTCAGGCGCGTCCTGAGGATGTTGCCGTAGCTATCTCAACCAGCGGTGGATCGCGCAACATCATCATGGCGTTGGAAGAAGCTCGCAAGCGCAATCTGTTGACGGTCGCACTGCTGGGCTATGACGGCGGCGAGATTGAGCGCCGGCGCCTGGCGGATTTCCCCATCGTGGTCGCTTGCGATTACATCCCTCGGATTCAGGAAGTGCAGGCTTCGATTTACCACGTGATTCGCGAATCTCTGGAGGTCTTCGACCGTGGCCAAGCTTGAACTCTACGGTACAGCCCGCTGTCCCTACACCGAGGAAATGCGCGACTGGCTGGAATGGAAGCGCTCAGACTTCGTGGAGTACGACGTCGAGGCAGATCCCGTGGCTCGCGGGCGCATGAGAGATGTCGCGGGGGGGCAGCGCAACGTTCCACTGTTGGTCGAAGACGGCAAGGTCGTTCAAGTCGGCTGGCAGGGACGCTGCTGCGTCGTGGATGTGGATTGATCATGGCCAGCGCCTGTTCCATTCGGGTCCGCGGAGTGGTGCAGGGCGTAGGCTTTCGTCCGTTTGTGTATCGCCTGGCTCGCGCGCATACGCTTGGTGGATGGGTGCTGAACGGCGAGGAGGGCGTCGAGATTTATCTGGAAGGCGCCGAGCAAGGGCTGCAGGCATTCGTGAGAGAAATGGAGACACAGCCTCCGCCGTCCGCGAGCATTGCAGAAATGGAAGTCAAACCGGTTGCGCCGCTCGGCGTGGACGAATTCACCATACGAGAGAGCCGGCAGCTAGAACGGCCGACGGCTCGCATTTCACCGGACCTCCCGATATGTAACGATTGCCTCGAAGAGCTCTTCGATCCTGGTAATCTGCGGTACGGTTATCCCTACATAAACTGCACCAACTGTGGCCCGCGTTACACCGTCGTTCTCGGTCTGCCTTACGACCGTTCCAATACCACAATGAAGGATTGGCCGCTGGACGGCTATTGTGTGGAGGAGTTCGTCGATCCCGCCAACCGGCGATTTCACGCGCAGCCGGTCGCGTGTCCAGCGTGTGGGCCGGGCTACTATTTACAGCCACAGGACAAGACGATTTCAGGAACCGAGTCCGTCATTCACCACGCCGCGGAACTTCTAAAGACAGGGAAAATACTAGCGGTGAAAGGACTGGGCGGATATCACCTGGCTTGCGATGCCCGCAACCCCGCGGCCGTGGCCGCTTTGCGCGAGCGCAAGTATCGCAAGGAGAAGCCATTCGCGGTCATGGTGCGGGACCTCGACGAAGCTCGCCGGCTGGTGGAGCTTTCTTCAGAGAGCGAGGTATTGCTTACTTCTTCCGCGCGGCCCATCGTGCTGGCGCCGGCGAAAGAACAGTTGGCCGGTGTCGCTCCGCAAAATAATGAACTCGGTGTGATGCTCGCCTACACCCCTTTGCATCATTTGCTGTTCGCGGCTGGCGCGCCGCAAGCACTGGTCATGACCAGTGCCAACCGATCGAGCGAACCGATTGCGTACGAAGACGAAGACGCAATGCGCCGGCTTTCTGGTATCGCGGATGCGTTTCTCATCGGGCAGCGGCCTATCGCGCGCCGCGTGGACGATTCGGTCGTGCGTTACGGAGCGTTTGGTCCCGTTGTTCTGAGGCGAGCGCGAGGATACGCTCCGGGAGCTGTTGCAAAGTTACCAAGCGCTGGACCGATTTTGGCATTGGGCGCCGACCTGAAAAATACTGTCACGCTCGTGGTCGACGGGCAGGCATTCGTCAGCCAGCACATTGGAGACTTGGACCACTACGACGCATTCCGCGCATTTCAGGAAACCGTTTCCGACTTGATGTCGATGTACGAGGTTGATCCGAGTGACCTGGTCGTAGTGCACGATTGCCATCCGCAATATGCTTCATCGCTTCACGCTTCCGGCCTGGGAGCGCAGAGGACGATAGCAGTGCAGCATCATCGCGCGCACGTGGCCTCGGTACTGGCTGAGCGCGGCGAGTGGGAGACGCGCGTACTAGGGGTAAGTTTCGACGGCACCGGCTACGGCGATGACGGAAGCATCTGGGGTGGCGAGTTTTTTGTTGGGAGCGTCCGAGACGGTTTCGAACGAGTTGCTCACCTGCGTCCTGCGAAGCTGGCTGGCGGAGACGCTGCGGCCCAACACCCGGTGCAAGCTGCGGCTGGCTTCCTAGCGGAATTGAATGGCTTGCCAGACATGAACTCCGCGCCGTTCAACTTTCCCCGTCGATTTGAAAATGCGCTGGAACTTGTGACCAAAGGCGTGCGAACTTTTTCCACCACGTCAGTCGGCCGTCTTTTCGACACCGTTGCTGCACTCCTTGGGTTTACCCGTGAAATCACCTTTGAAGGGCAGGCGGCGATGTGGGTCGAACAACTCGCCCGCGCTTCTTCTATCGCAGATGCGTATCCGTTCCCCTGTGTCGGTGCGGAACTGGACTTTCGTCCGCTACTCCAGATTATTGTGAGAGATCGGCAGCGCGGAAGAAATCCTGGCGAAATTGCGCGAGCTTTTCAACGAGGAGTTGCCGTCGGCCTGCGGGATTGCGTGACCCAGCTTTGCCGGGCCCACTCGCTCGACACCATCGTTCTTTCGGGCGGAGTCTTCCAGAACGAACTCTTGTTGGAAGATATCAAGTCACTACTCGAAGGCGAGCCGGTTTGCGTCTGGACGAATCATGCCGTGCCTCCTAACGATGGAGGGATCAGTCTGGGACAGGCAGCCCTGGCGGCATTCACGTCCCCGTAAGAAAGACTTATGCACGAACTTTCCATCGCGATGAGCATCGTAGAGATGGCGCAGGAAGAAGCGCAGGAGCGCAGAGTGCGAGTCAATGCCGTGCACCTCAAGCTGGGAGCCATGTCCGGCGTGGTGAAGGAGGCGCTGCTCTCGTCTTACGAGATGGCGTGCGACGATACTCCGCTGCGAGGATCCCGGCTGGTGATCGAAGATGTGCCGGTGATTGTCTTCTGTCCGAATTGCAACGTGGAACGACCTCTCAGTTCGATTCAACTGTTTTGCTGTGGCGAATGTGGCACGCCAACTTCTGAGATCGTTCAAGGCAAGGAACTGGAAGTGGTCGCACTGGAGATTAGTGATGAGCCCGGAACCCAGGTTGCTTGAAGTTCGAAGGAATGTGCTGAAGCAGAACGATGTAGTCGCCCGCGCTCTTCGCACTCGTTTCCACGCCGCAGGAGTGTTCGTGGTGAGCCTGGTTTCCAGTCCCGGATCGGGGAAGACGGCGTTTCTCGAAAAAACATTGACCATGCTTCGCTCCCACTATCGTGTTGCCGCTCTGGTAGGAGATCTGGCGACGGAGAACGACGCCGCGAGATTGGCGCGCAGTCAGGCTCCTGTCAAACAGATCATCACCGGCACTCTCTGCCATCTCGAGGCTGCCATGGTGCAGAATGCCATTGAAGAGGAGGAATGGAACCTGGAGAAACTGGATTTCCTCTTCATCGAGAATGTCGGCAACCTGGTGTGTCCTTCGTCATACGATCTGGGTGAAGATTTGCGCGTGGTGCTCTTATCGGTGACCGAGGGCGAAGACAAGCCGCTTAAGTATCCGACGATTTTCAACAGCGCGGACGTGGCCATCGTAACGAAAATCGACCTGGCAGCCGCAGTCGAGTTCGATCGGGAAGCCACACAACGCAATATCCAGGCTGTACGGCCGGGCATGCGAGTATTTGAACTCTCGGCCAAGACCGGCGATGGTATGCAAGAGTTCTTTGGTTTTCTGGCGCAACGGTTGGCTGAGTCCCGGACGGCGGCCGCAGTTTAAAACTCCTGTGCGTTCTTGGCATTAAAGGTTTGGTATTTACCGCGGGTGGGTAAAGCCTAACCGCAAAGGTCGCAAAGAAATCTCGCAAAGGGCGCTAAGAAAAATCTGGAAGCGTCAGGCTTCCAGCTTGAACACTCTTTCCATCAGCAGCCACTTCTCGCCCGGCTTTGCCTCGGGCAGGGGTTGCTGGAATTTCCACATAAGTGCTTCCCACTCTTGTACCTTCGGGTTCTGGCGATCGGCCTCACCTTTCGTCGCAAAAGAAAAGCGCTCATTCACTTCCATAATCATGAACATACGCGTGCCCAGGAGATAAATTTCCATGTCCTCGATGCCGAAGTCTTTTATGCTTTTTGTAATTTCCGGCCAAATGTTCTGGTGATGGCGCTTGTACTCGGCAATCAGGGCCGGATCGTTCTTTAGATCTAATGTGAGGCAGTACCGTCGTTTCATTGTGTCGTTTCACTCCTGATTTAGAAGCTCTTATTGCCGAGACATTTTCGACAGTCCGAAGACGCGGGCGAGTCGCCCGCGACCACACACGGCCCCTGACTTACAGAGAATTTGTGCGCGCGATGTTGCCCAGGATCGCCGCACTGGGTTTAATCGTTCTGCGTTGCGTGGCCCGATCCACTGCCACAACGCCAAACTTGGGTTCGAAGCCTGACATCCACTCAAAGTTATCGAGCAGCGACCAGACAACATAACCGCGCACGTCCACGCCATCGTCGATGGCGTGTTTCAGGCCCGCAAGCGCGCGTCGCAGATATTCCACGCGCCTGCTGTCGTCGTTGGTGGCGACGCCGTTCTCCGTCACCATGATGGGCACTCCGGTTTCCTTGCTGGCGTAGCGAACCGCTTGCTCGACGCATTCGGGATAAAATTCCCATCCGATCTGCGTCAGCTCAGCTCCCTTGGGTGGCAGCAGATCCTTCTTGCCGACAATCGAGCGCGAATAGGTCTGCACGCCGAGGTAATCGCATTGCTTGGCAGCCTCCAGCCAGGGACCATAAACATCGGCGCGCTTTTCCGCCAGATGGCTGTCTTCGGGCGCCGCTTGGTCGGCGGACATGGCCAGGTTGAAACCCACTGGCATGTCACCTCTCACTGATTTCATCGCAGCCTTGCCTTTGTGGTGTGCCGCCAGCAGGCCATCGCGAATCTTTTTGTGGTCGCCGAGGAAGAAGCTGGCGAATTCCGGAGCGTTCAGTTGTTTGCGGGCTCGGGTCAGGCCTCCCTGCATCATCTCAAGCACCGACCCCGGAGCTCCCGGCGGAATAATCCAGTTCAACAGTTGAGGGATGTCAGGTTCGTTCAAGGTGGATGCATATCCCACCAGGTCACCCAGGTGACGTGTGGCCTTCTCGCAAAAGCGGGCGTAGAGATCCGGGGCCGCGGGATTCTGCCATCCACCTTTGTAAGCGAACCAGCGCGGCATGCTGAAGTGAGAGTAGGTCAGGAGCGTTGTCAGGTTATGCTCGCGGCAGGTCGCCAGCATGCGCCGGTAGTGTTCTAGTTCAGCGTGGGAAAAGAAACCTTCTTCAGGCTCTATACGCGCCCATTCCAGCGAAAAGCGGTAGGTGTTGAAGCCGAGATCAGCCACCATGCTGATGTCTTGCGGATAGAGATGATAGTGGTCGCAGGCGTCTCCCGAGGGCTCTTTGAAGATGCTTTCGGGAAGGTGTTCCAGCAACCAGAGATCGCTGCTGGTGTTGTTCCCTTCAACCTGATGGCCGGCGGTGGCGCAGCCCCACAGAAACTTGTCGGGGAACATTTTGGATTTATCCGCGGAGCCGGCGCTGGTCGCGGACTTGTTGGCAGGTGCATTCTGCGCAAACGATCTGCTTCCGACCATGCCAGCGACTGTGGCCGCAGAGACGCCTTGCAACAGACTGCGACGGCTGATGGGTTTCACCTTGGATTCATCAGGGGGCCGGTTATCATCTGTCACGTCACACCGCCATTCAAGGATTGAAGACAAGGCCCTGGAACAAATCAGACATAACCTGCATCGATGACATAACTTTGATTGGTAATGGCACAACTGTCATCCGCAGCCAGAAAAAGTAGCAGCCGGGCTACCTCTTCGGGCATGATGATACGCTTCAGGGCCTGGCGCTTGAGAATTTCGGCCATGTAGGCCTCCGTGTACCACAGCGTCCTTTGTCGTTCGGTCTGAATGGCGCCGGGCAGAACACAGTTCACGCGGATGTTGTCCGCGCCGAGTTCATGAGCCAGGGTACGAGTGAGTCCGACAATCGCGGCCTTGGCCGTGATGTAGACCGAGAACCCAACCCCTGGGATCATCCAACTGATCGAGCTCATGTTAATGATGGAACCTCGCCCAGCCTTCTTCATGGCCGGAATCACTGCCTGGCTCGCGAAAAACTGATGCTTCAGATTCACGGCAATCGTCCGGTCCCAATAATCCGGAGTTACCTCCTCGGTGGCATGGCGAGCATCGTTAGCGGCGTTGTTTATCAGTACATCGACTGTTCCAAACTTCGCGATGATCGCCTGCATGCATTTCTGAAGCGCGTCGATGTCGGTGAGGTCACACGGCAGAAATTCTGGGGCAGGATTGCCCTCGGCGCTGATCCGTTGCGCCAGTTGGGTTCCGGCGCCGTTCTGGATATCCAGAAAAGCCACCTTCGCTCCCTGTTTAGCGAACTGCTCGACGATCTTTTCGCCGATGCCGCTGGCGCCGCCGGTGACGACGACCACACGTTCGCGAAGGCTGGGATAGGAGGCGTATTCGGCTTGGGGGTTGGGCGTCATCCGAGGTCCCATGAGAATGTACGAAAACCAACTATGCCCGCACAATACAAAACGTCCCAGACTCAATTGAGTCATGGGACGTCTGTCGAACAGCCCTCCCCCGAAGTCTGCTCAACATCAAGATAGGGCTTCCGGGCACATCTGTGAATGGCACGGATGGGCTACTGTGGAAATCGGCGCTTTTGGCCGTAAATCGGCCTCCAGGGCGGCTTTTGAGAAGGCTGACAAATCATGAACCACAGAGGGCACGGAGGACACAGAGGCCTTGCTGTCAGGCTTTCCCCCTGTGTCCTCCGTGTCCTCTGTGGTTATGGTTCCCAAATTCACGGTCAGGTGGTGAGGCGAGATACACTGCTGACGAGGTGGAGTCTGTCGTAGCCACGCCGTCTTCGGACATGAACGAAGAAACACAAGGCGGTATCCGATGGATGGACGTGCTGTGGCTGATCTTCCTGCTTGGCCTCGCCGCGTTGCCGCCGGTGCAGGAACGCCACAAGCAACTCGCGCTCCTGGCCATCGGCGTGGTTCAGTTGGCCGAAGGCAGGATTATTGCGAGCTGGCCGCGAACAGGACGCCCGGCCGTTGTCCTGGTCAAAATCCTGCTGGCGACTCTGCTCATCAACCACACCGGCGAACTGGGTATCAACAGCAGTTACTATCCTATTTATTACGTCCCGATTGTTACGGCGGCGATCCACTTCGGGCCCTGGGGCACGTTGTTATGGACTTCGCTGGCGTCGGCGGCTTATTGCTCTTACCTCTATCCGGCGTTACAGGAATATACGCTGACTCCAACCGGTGCAGCGGAGCTTGCCATCCGGATCATGTTTTTCTTTCTGGCCGCCATAGTAGTGAACCGCTTCACCCTTGAGAACCGGCGTAAGACTCTGCAATATCAGCAAGTGGCCGAGGAGCTGACGAAAGCGAACCGCCAATTGGAACTGGCTCAGGCGGAAGCGCGGCGTTCGGAGAGGCTGGCGGCGCTGGGACAGCTTTCCGCCGGGTTGGCGCATGAAATCCGCAATCCACTCGGGGTCATCAAAGGATCTGCGGAAACGCTCAACCGTAAACTGGAAAATTCCAATCCTCTAGCCAGCGAACTGGCGGGATACATATCCAGCGAAGTGAATCGGGCGAGCGCACTGGTGACTCGCTTCCTCGATTTTGCGCGGCCGCTGCGCACCGAAACACGCCTGCTGCGAGTGACAGACCTGATCGACCAGGCTCTGAAATCCGTTGCGGAGCAGTGGAAGGGCGGACCAGTGATGGTGCGGCGTGACTATCAAAGAGACTTGTCGCTGGTGCCGCTCGACGAGAACCTTTGCGAGCAGGTGTTCCTTAATCTGGTGCAGAATGCGTATGAAGCCATGGGCGAACAGGGCGGAACTTTCGAAGTGTCGGTTGCGGACGCGCGCTCGAACGGACGCAAGGGCGTTCAGGTGCGGCTGAAAGACAGCGGCCCTGGCGTTCCGGCGGAGATGCGCGAGCAGATTTTCAATCCCTTTGTGACCACGAAGAAAACAGGCGTCGGTTTGGGGCTCTCCATCGTTTCGAAGATTGTGGATGAGCATGGCGGTACCATCCAGCTGGAAAAAGGCGATTCCCAGGGGGCCTGTTTCGTGATTTTCTTTCAAGCCGAGGACGAAGTCCGGCGGAGAAATGAAGCCTGATGACGACCCCGAAAGGCACGATCCTGATTGTCGAGGACGAAGCAAAAATGCGGCGTCTCCTGGAACTCGATCTGGGAGATGACGGTTTTCAGGTCTTATCTGCCGAGGACGCCGAAACAGGATTGAAGGTGCTCCAGAACAACCCCGTCGACCTGGTCATCACCGATCTGAAATTGCCCGGCATGAATGGGTTGGATTTCCTCCAAGCTGTTAAGCGCTTTCAGGCCGCGCTGCCGGTGGTTGTAATGACCGCGTTCGGGACGGTCGAGACCGCAGTCGAAGCCATGAAGGCGGGCGCCAGCGACTATGTCCTGAAACCTTTTTCCCTCGACGAAATGCGCATGGTGGTGCACAAGGAGCTGGACGTGCAGCGTCTGCGGGTAGAAAACCGCTCGCTGCGCGAGGCGCTGCAACAGCGCTATGCGCATCCCAACCTGGTGGCGCGCAGCGCCAAGATGCAGGAGGTGCTGGCCACGGTAGAGCGCGTGGCGCCAACCAACTCGACCGTCTTGCTGGGCGGAGAAAGCGGCGTCGGCAAGGATCTGGTGGCGCGCGCCATTCACGAGAAATCGCGGAGAGCCTCGGGGCCATTCATCAAGATCAACAGTGCGGCCATTCCCGAGAATTTGTTGGAGAGCGAACTGTTTGGCTACGAAAAAGGCGCGTTCACCGGGGCGTCCGGAAGCAAGCCGGGGAAATTCGAACTGGCCGACAAAGGAACACTCTTCCTCGACGAAATCGGCGATGTCCCGCCGGCTATACAGGTAAAGTTGTTGCGAGTTTTGCAGGAGCGAGAGTTCGAACGGCTGGGCGGTACGAAAACCATCAAAGTTGATGTCCGACTTGTCGCCGCCACCAATCGGGATTTGCGGGCCGCGCTCGAAGACGGAACGTTTCGCGAGGATCTTTATTACCGCCTGAATGTTGTGCCGATCGATATTCCTCCGCTGCGCGAGCACAAGGAAGATATTCCCGACCTGGTGAATCTGTTCCTCTCGCGGTTCGCTCAGGATTCCGGCAAGAAAATCACCGGCGTTTCGCCCGAAGCTTTCAAGATCCTGATGGACTATCACTGGCCAGGAAATGTTCGTGAGCTGCAGAACATCATGGAGCGGGCATCGGCGTTAGCGGCCGGTCCATCGCTCGAGGCCAGCGATATTCACATTGATTCACGGGCTGGCAAATCGGCAGATTCCCCATCTGGATTTCTTCCCGATGGCATGACGCTGGAGCAGTGGGAAGACGAGATGATCCGCGAAGCCCTGCGTCGCGCTCACGGAAACAAGAGCCAGGCGGCGCGTATGCTGGGACTCTCTCGCAATGCGCTGCGCTATCGCCTTTCGAAAATAGGTATCGGCGACGATCCAGAAAAAGAGAACGAAGAATAATTCCTGTCCGCCCTACTCAGTCGCTGGTGGTTGAAAACCACCACTTCCGGTTGTCCTGAGCCAGTGGCGCTTTCCACCCCTCCGCTCTCCTGTCATGCTTTGCCCGTAACCTATTGACAATAAGACGGTTATTTATCCCGACTGCGCGATGTTTGGCATGGCACCTGCAATGTCTATGGTGCGCGGGGCTTTCCCGCGAGAGGTGGGGCCATGAAAAATCGATTCTCGTTAATGGTTGGAGTGCTCGTCCTGAGCGTGATTTCGCTGGCGGCTGCACAGGTGTCGGAAGAAGTGCCACTGCAGTCGCAGGGACAGCCACAAGGCCAGGCGCAGGCCGACCCAACTTCCAGCGTGGCGCGCGTCAGTCTGATCCACGGTGACGTTTCCACGCAGCGTGGTGACTCCGCCGATTGGGCGACTGCGGCTTTGAACCAGCCCATGGTGAGCAGCGACAAAGTTTCGACCGGCGTCAACTCACGGGCTGAAGTGCAGCTGGATCATGGAAACATTCTTCGCCTGAGCGACAACACGGAAGCCAGCATCGCGAACCTCACACGGACGCAAGTTCAGATACAGGTGGCGCATGGACTGATCAACTATTCAGTCTTCAAGGGCACGGAAGCCCAGGTTGAAATTGACACGGCGAACGTTGCCATTCGTCCCGCGCAGCGGGACGGAGTCTACCGCGTCGAAGTAAATTCCGAAGGCGAAACCCAGGTGATCGTCCGCAAGGGAGCGGCTGAGATTTCCACGCCGCAGGGCAGCACTCAAGTTGAGCAGGGTCAGATGGTGATCGTGCGCGGCGGCGGAGACGACACGCAGTACAAGGTAGACGCGGCAACTTCGAAAGATACCTGGGACACGTGGAACATCGACCGCGACCGCACGATCCGCGACGCCGACTCTTGGGGAAACACCAATCGCTACTACGTCGGCTCAGAAGATCTCGATACTTACGGACGCTGGGTGACCGTGCCGGACTACGGCCCGGTGTGGAGCCCTGCCGCGAGCCCGGGTTGGGCGCCGTATCGCAGCGGGCGTTGGGTTTGGGAGCCGGGATGGGGCTGGACGTGGGTTTCGTATGAACCCTGGGGTTGGGCTCCTTATCACTATGGACGCTGGTTCGTTTACAACAGCTCGTGGGTATGGTGGCCGGGACCGGCGCGCGGATATCCGGCGTACAGGCCGGTGTGGGCGCCTGCGTATGTGTCCTTCATCGGATTCGGCGGCGGCGTAGGAGTTGGCTTCGGATTCGGTTCCGTCGGCTGGTTGCCGGTTGGACCGTGTGACACCTTCTATCCGTGGTATGGCCGTTACGGCTCGCGCTACAACACCGTCAACATCACCAACGTTACGGTCATCAACAACTTCCACAACGGTCCGGGACGGGGATTTGGCGGGATTGCACCGCTTCGTGCAGGAGGCGCGTATTCCAACCTGCGCATGGCCGCGGTGAACGAGCGGGTGCGCGGAGGTATCTCGACGGTTCCGACCGGGCAGTTCGGCACGGGGCGAGCCAGACCCGTCGGTGTGAACGGCGAAACATTCCGTGGCGGGCGCATGATTGCCGGAAATCTTCCGGTGGTTCCGACGCGCGAAGCATTGTCGGTGACCAATCGTCCGGCGGCAGCGTCAACGTTACAACGCGGCAACCAGCAACAGCGTTTCTTCTCGAAGTCGCGTCCGGCAGCTGCGCCTCCGTCATTCGATCGTCAGGTGTCGCAGATGCAGCAGTCGATGCAGCGCAACGGAACTGCTTCGGGTCAGACCTTCTCGAGAGGGGCTAACCAGAACGGCGTGGCAAGACCCACGCCCGGAGTTCGTACTCCCTCGGGCGGATTCAACGGCGCTTCGGGTGCACAGCAGGGTGAGCGAGGCGGCAGCGTGGGCGCCAACGTGAGCGCCAATGGGAACAACGATCGGACGGGAAGGCCCGCGACTTCCGACGGTTCAGGATGGCGGCGGTTTTCCAATTCGAATGCGGCGCAGCCTAATGGCGGGATGAATCGTTCGTCAGGCATGTCCTCGGGCTCTTCGTCCAACGTTCCACGTCCCGGCAATTCGGCTGGAGCGGGACCTTCGACTAACTCGAATATCGCGCAACCTTACGGCGGGATGAATCGTGCGTCAGGCATGTCCTCGGGCGCTTCGTCCAACGTTCCACGTCCTGGTAATTCGTCTGGCGCAGGAGCTTCGACCAACGACGGCGGATGGCGGCATTTCACGCCGCAGTCCGGTGGAAATGTTCAGAGCTCTCCGGACCGGGGCGGCAATGGGATGAACGGCGGAGGCGGCATGAACGGCCGCGCCTCTGACTATCCATCGCGTAATGAAATGTCACGTCCTCCGATGGAGCAAGTTGGTGGACGCGGCATGGCCCAGGACTCGCCGCGAGGATACTCTCGGCCGCCACTGGAAATGAGGCAGCCGATTGTGACGCCGCGAGCCTCTGAAGTCAGAGGAAGCGCTCCGAGAGAATCGGCTCCGTCACGAAGCGTTGGCGGCGGCGGTGGTGGTGGAAACCATGGCGGCTCGGGTGGCGGCGGTGGTGGCGGGAACCACGGTGGATCGGGTGGCGGCGGCAGCCACGGCGGCGGTGGAGGCCCACACGGCGGGTCTGGCCGGCGCTAAGTTAGGTCCTTACGTCTGGCTGAAGAACGACACAACGGCACCCAAAACTGGGTGCCGTTATTTTTGTTCCAAAATTTATTGCCGTGTCATCCTGGGGCGGAGTCGCTCTACGCTCAGGATTGCAGGTTTAAACTGATCTCCGTGCCTCAAAAGAATAGTGACCTCAAGCCCAAGGCTGGTAAAACAAAATCCAGCAAAAAGGGATTTTTCGCGCATCACTCATTGAGTCTCGTGAGTGTGGCTGTTTTGATTCTCTGGATCATCCTCTATTCGAACTCTGATCCCAAAACGCACTGGGGCTCGTTTTTCGGAAACGCCATCGCCGATTGGTCGGGTGTAGTGGTAACGGTACTGGCCACAAAATATCTCTACGAGCGAGGCTCGGCGGAGAGCAGAAAACCGCCATTGAATTTGCGGGGACCTTTCTGGGAGGCCCTCACCAATCACTCGCTTACTCTATTCCTACTGGCGACCGGCGTCTGCTGGGTCGTCGTCTACAAACACGCCGACCCAGACTCCAAGTGGGGACAAGTAGCCGGAAACGTCGTCTCGGAATGGACCCAGATTCTTGCGCTGGTGATTTTGACGAAGCGCCTGATCGAGACGCACTCCAAGGAGAGCGAGAAATGACCCGCTCTGTCAGACCCGGCCAGTAAGCGCCAGGATGACGACGATCAGTAGAACTAGTCCGAGCCCGCCGCTTGGGTAGTATCCCCAGCTGCCGCTGTACGGCCATGTCGGAAGCGCGCCCAGCAACAACAGCACCAGAAGCACGATCAAAATTGTTCCCATTGAAGTCCTCCTCGTAAAGTTTCACAGCATCGTTGCTGGACAAAGTTACAGGCAGGGCGATG
This sequence comes from Terriglobia bacterium, assembly GCA_963741105.1. Taxonomy (GTDB): domain Bacteria; phylum Acidobacteriota; class Terriglobia; order Terriglobales; family Acidobacteriaceae; genus JAIQFF01. The sequence goes on along the minus strand of CAVUGT010000006.1, from coordinate 43,769 downwards.
GGGGGGCAATCAGGGCATTCCTGTAGTGTGCGTTACATCTCATTGTAGGTAAGCCAATGAAATGACTGGATGGGGGGCGTCCCGCCGTCCATTTTTGCGGGATACTCTATGGGTGGATTCTTGCCGCCCAGCCTCCGCCGGGAGCGAGAGTCATCTTCAGCTTGGTGTCTCGTGTGATCTGAGTTTTGGTCTTTTTGTAATCGCTGGCTACGCGGTCGGCGTTGACTCCGTCCTGGTAGGCTTCCAACCAGTAAGTCCCGGCCGGAAGGAATGAGAAATCTACTTCCAGATCTCGGCCGGTCCAGTTAGTCATGGCGCCGACGTACCAGTCCTTGCCGCTTTTCCTCGCGATCAACGCGTACTCGGCGATGCGGGCGTCGAGCACCTTGGTGTCATCCCACACGGATGGCACCGCAGAAAGGAACTCCATCATCTCCGGCTCGCGCATGTAGTTTGACGGACTGTCTGAAAGCATTTGCAGCGGGCTCTCGAACACCACATACATTCCTAACTGATGGCAACGAGTTCCCAGACTCATGGGGCGATCGAAGACGGGAGAAAAATCCTTCTTGGTGGCATTCAACATGGCGCCGGGAGTGAAGTCCATCGGCCCCAGAAACATGCGAGTGAAGGGCAACGTGATGTTGTGCTGGGGTTCGGTCTCTGCGCTCCACTTGCTCCATTCCAGCCCTCGGACACCTTCTCCGCTGATCATGTTGGGCCAGGTCCGGGTCATGGTGATCTGGCTTTGCCCACCATGGAAATCGACCAGCATGTGGTGTTTGGCAGCCTCGCGCGAAGTCTTGAAATAGAAGTTGATCAGCTTCTGATCGTCGCGTTGCATGAAATCGATCTTCAGACCCTGCACTCCCCATTTCTGAAATTCCGCAAACGCTGGATCGAACTGGTCGTCCAGAGTTTTCCAGACCATCCATAGAATGATGCCGACGTTTTTCTGTTTGGCATATGCCGTCAGCTCTTCCATGTTGAGGTCAGGAGACACTTCGAGCAGATTGCCGAGTTTGTACCACCCTTCGTCCAGGATGATGTACTGCAAGCCATACTTGGCGGCGAAATCCACGTAGTACTTGTAAGTCTGAGTGTTGACACCGGTTTTGAAATCCACGCCATCGATGTTGAGCGCGTTCCACCAGTCCCAGGCGACTTTGCCGGGCTTGATCCATGAGGTGTCTTGCACTTGCGAAGGCTTGGCCAACAGCCAGACCATTTGGTTCGTGATCAGATCGCCATCTTTTTCCGCGATTCCCAGCAGTCGCCAGGGATAGCTGCGAGTGCCACGGGTGACGGCGATGTAGTCAGCAGCTTCCGTCACTTTGAAGTCACGGTCTTTCTCCAGCGTCTCCTTGAGCGGATACGGAGGAAAAGTCGCCGCCAGCCCATTGCCGCTGGTGCCACGCAGCCACAGTCCCGGATAGTCTTCGATATCGGACTCGGCAATCGCCACTTTCACGCCGTTTGCAGCGTCAACCACGGCTGGCAGGCTCGCGATCGCGGTGGGCGCGATCGTCCGCAAATTCACAGGGAGGTAGTGTCTCTCGTTGTGCGAAAAGAAACTTTCTTCCTGAGGATAGAAAACCTTGTAATCGTCGACGAAGTTGAAATTCGATTCCTCGCTATAAACTTTCACTTCGGATTGGGGCAGCGACGTTTCCAGACGATAGGCCGCGCCTTCGTTGTAGGCGCGGAAGACGACGGCGTAGTTGCCCTCCATGGTCAACCGGAGTTCGTTGTAGTTCTCCTGAATCTTGGCAAACTTCTGACGCACTACCGGCTCAAGAGTGCCGTTGTAGCTGCGTTCTTTCGCAGTCTTGACCTTGGGTTGCAGGCCGAGAGTGTTGTGATCGATATTGATGGAAAATGTCGAATTCTGCAGCAGGGCGGTTCCCTTGAAGAGAACGTCGTACTGGAAGCGGTCGCCAGTGCGTATCTTTACTTCGATCCGCTTGTCGGGAGAAAGGAGGCTATAGCTATTCTGCGCCAACGCCGTCGCGGCCAGGCTCAGCAGCGGGATCAGAATGAAGGCTGTATTCTTCCAAAAAGATTTCATCGGATGTTCTCCTCTGACAATTCTCCTCCGGCAACGAGGTCGCGGGAGTATCGCAACTCGAATGTAAACGTTTCCAATTGCGCTAAACAAACTACCATGAAAATGAAAATGTTGGAGCCATCAACTTGAGGCCTATTACCATCAGTCGATTCTTGAACCCGGATGTCATAATGATGACTCGGAGGCCACGAACCTGAGTCCGGATTATCTCGCCATGCTCGCCGTCGCTCTGGCCGAAGCCCGCACAGGTCTCGCCGAAGGCGGTATTCCCATCGGAGCCGCAATTTTTAATAAGAGTGGTCAGCTGGTTGGCGCTGGTCACAATCGCCGGGTGCAAAATGGCGACCCCTCCATGCACGGCGAGACCGACGCATTTCGCAACGCCGGACGGCAGCGCAGCTATCGCGATCTCATTATGGTCACGACCCTGGCGCCGTGCTGGTATTGCAGCGGGCTGGTCCGGCAATTTGGCTTCGGCACGCTGGTAGTCGGCGAGAGCCGCAACTTTCAAGGCGGCGTGGACTGGCTAAAGTCGCTCGGAGTGAAAGTGATTGACCTCGATTCCGCAGAGTGTGCTTCTTTGCTGAGCGAGTACATCCGCGCAAATCCCGAAGTGTGGAACGAGGATATCGGGGAAGAGTAGTTGAAGGGACCATGCGCTTCTTCAAAGCCAGTTTGCCCATTTTCCTCTTCATAGTGGTGGTTGGGCTTGGGGCAGAGCCGCAGGAACCTACTTTCAACGCCCAATCGAACGTAGTGCTGGTGCCTACTCTGGTAAGAGATGCCAATGGGAATGTGGTTTACGGATTACAGGTCAACGATTTTGTGGTCGAAGACGATGGCGTAGAACAGACGCCCCATCTGGATGAAGCGGCCGATGCTGAGCCCGTCTCCTTGCTGATCGCAGTACAGCGTGGCCGCAGAGCATGGCGTGAGTTCGATCGCATCCGTGGTCTGCCTTCCATGCTGGAGCCGGTGCTGAGCCTGCCGAATACCGAGACTGCTCTGTTGTTCTTCGACAGCAAGCTGGATTTGGTGCGTGATTTCACCAACAGCTCGGACCTTGTTGAGTCCGATCTTAAAAAACTGGAGGCTGGCGACAGTGGCGCCGCAATTCTTGACGCGGTCGCCTACTCCGTAAAGTTGCTCAACCAACAACCCGAAGGCCGACAGAGGGTGCTACTGCTGATCAGCGAAGTTCGCGATCATGGTAGCCACTTTGCGAAACTCGACGACGTGGTCAAACTGATCGGAGTGGCTAACGTCGCCGTTTATGCGCTCCCGTTTTCTCCGTCACTGTCACAGGTGCTGGACACCGAACGCGGCAGCAACCGTGACGAGGCCCACTGGGATGCGCCACCCGACGTGCAAGGTGCTCTTCTGATGGCACTGGCGGGGATGAAGAAAAATGTTGCTCAGGCCATTGCGTCGATGAGCGGTGGAGAGTACGAACTGGTTGCGTCCCGCAAGAGTTTCGAGACCAAGATGAACGGCTTCGCCAATCATGTGCACAACCGCTATCTATTGAGCTTTGAACCGAAGAGCCCTCACCCCGGCTTACATCAGATTCGAGTGCGGCTGAAAGATCCGGCGCGGAAAGAGACGGTCTTGTTCAGGAGTAACTACTGGGCGGGTGGGAGTCAGCAACTAAGTGTAGGACGAGGCGCGCCCGCCCCACACAAGCCATGCTACGCCGGAAGTTTTCTTCTGTGCCACGTCAGCAGAAGCGCAGACCCGATAAGGATCAGGCCAACACACAAGCCAATCCACACGCCGACCGCGCCCCATCCCAGCTTGAAACATAAGACATACCCGAGCGGCAGCCCGATCAGCCAATAGGCGATGAAGTTGGCCAGCATCGGCGTTCTTGTATCGCCGGCACCGCGAAGAGCTCCGGTTGCTACCGTTTGCAATCCGTCGAACAACTGAAACGCTGCTGCCACCAGCAACAATCGCGCGCCCGTACGAATCGACAATCGGATCAGGAGAGAACAGATCGCGCAATCCATGTCGGAATGGAGACGAACACCAGGCCGGAGCAGGTCATGAATGCGCCGCCCAGCACGATCGCCGACCATCCTGCGCGACGCGCTCCCGCAGAATCTTTTCGTCCCAAGTTGCTGTCCGACGCGCACGGCCGCGGCTGAGCTGATTCCGAGCGGCACCATGAAGCTGAGAGCGGCCATGTTCAATGCGATCTCGTGACCGGAAAGAGGGACCGGACCCAGCTTCGCGATCAATGCCGTAGCGGCCGAGAAGGCGCCGATTTCCATTACGATCTGGCCTGCCGCCGGCAAGCCCAGCTTCAACAATGCAGCAATCCGACGCAGATCGATCCGGATCGTACCTGCCCACTTGGGTACTGAGCGCCTCGATTCCACCCAGAGCAATGTGATTGCGAGCACGCTCGCCATGTAAATGCGCGCAAAACAAGTGGCCCATCCGGAGCCGGGAATCCCCATGGCGGGCAATCCCAGGTGGCCGTAGATCAGCGCCCAGTCCCCAACCAGATTCACCAGGTTCGCGGAGATAAGCGCGAACATGATGGGAAGCACTACGTTCATTGCCTGCAGATAACGCCGGAGGGCGAAGTAGGCGAGCAGGGGCAGGGTGCCCAAGTTGAGCGCACGCAAAAACGGACGCATCGGTTCCACAAGCTCCGGACTGATTCCGAAGTGCTGCATCAGCGCAGGCCAGAAAGACACAGCCAGCATCAGGACCGGCGTCAGAGCAAGCGCGAGACAGAGTCCGTTAACCAGGGAGTGTCGAGCATCATCCAGATCTTCGCGGCCATAGGCGTGAGCGACGAAAGTATCGAGCCCGAGCAACAGCCCAGCGCCGAAGATGGCAATGCTGTGATACAGGCTCTGGCCCAGGCCTGTGGCTCCGATGGCAATGGCGCTATTGGGCAAACGCCCCACCATGATGGTGTCCACGATACCCATGCTCATCCAGCCGACCTCGGCGATGATGAGTGGCAAAGCCAGCCGCAGAGTCAACGCGAAGTCTTCCCACAGCGGCTTGTGAGACGTGGATTGAGATTCGACCGGCATCAGTTCCTTGTGACTATATCAACTGGGGACAGAGATGTTATTCGGCCGACAGAGCCGCTGAAGTTTCTGAAAACGGTTGTCGAGTTGCGCGCCCGAGCAGTCCGATACGCGTTTGTCAGTTGTTATGTTGTAACAGCGTATTGCCATGGGCTCAACAAACAACGCTACTCCTGCTATCCAAACTCACCTGACTCACGTCTAGCAACAACGAAGCGAGTCGGCAGTCAGGAAGCCCCCGCCCGCCTCACCACAAAATTCGAAGGAGTAACCCAATGCGCCGAAACAGCTACAACCCCCTTGTCTTGGCTGTGCTTGTCTTTGCAACCGCAACGTGGATCGGTTGCGATAAGACGAACAGTGAGGGAACGTCCGCGGCACCGGCTGGCGGCGGCAAAATTCCCATCACGACGAAGTCAGAAGATGCGCGTAAAGAATTCTTACTCGGTCGCGACCTCTCTGAAAAACTTCAGGCGCAAGAATCAATCGAACATTTTCAAAAAGCGGTCACGATCGATCCCGAATTTGCCTCAGCGGAGCTCGCGCTTGCCAACAGCGCCCCGACCGCCAAGGACTTCTTTGACCACTTGAATAAGGCGGTCGCTCTCGCCGGCAAGACTTCGGAAGGAGAACGGATTCTTATCCTCGCAAACCAGGCAGGCTCAAACGGCGAAGTGGTGAAACAGAAAGAATATTTCGAAAAGCTTGTCTCAATGTTTCCCAACGACGAGCGGGCGCATTTCAATCTCGGCGCATTCGAGTTCGCTCAGCAGGATTATCCCCAGGCAATCGAACACTTGAAGAAGGCGCCTGAGTTGGCGCCGAACTACTCGCCGGCCTACAACATGTTGGGATACGCGTATCGCCAGGTGGATGATTACGCGAATGCCGAACAGGCCTTCAAGAAATACATCGAGCTTATTCCGAATGATCCGAATCCCTACGATTCTTACGCGGAGTTGTTGCTGAAGATGGGCAAGTTCAGCGATTCAGTCGAGCAATATCACAAGGCGCTGGCGATCGATCCGCACTTCGTGCCGTCGCATTTCGGAAGTGCCGCCGCCCTGATGTATATGGGCAAACCGAACGACGCGGAGGCCGAGTTGCAGAAGATGGCAGAGGTTTCGCGCAACGATGGAGAACTCCGTACTGCTTTCTTTGGCATGGCGGTCGCAGCCTCCGATGCCGGTCATTTGGATAAAGCAGTGCAGGCGATGGACAAGGAATTTGCCGTAGCGGAAAAGAAGAACGACGTTGCCGCGATGGCAGCGGACCTTCAGGCCAAGGGCAATATCATCGCCGAGATGCCAAAGTATGACTTGGCCGCGCAGCAGTTCGATCGTTCGTTGCAGTTGATCGAAGGCTCAACTTTATCGCAGGAGATTAAAGACAACGCCAAGCTCCTGCATCATTACAATCTCGCCGCTCTGGCGATTGCAAAAAAGGACTTCGCCGCCGCGAAGTCTCATGCTGACGAGTACCGTCAGGGAGCCGAAGCTTCGAAGAATCCGGCGCAAATAAAGTTGTCTCATGAACTGACGGGTCGAATCGCCCTTGCCCAAAAAGATTACGACACCGCGATTTCAGAATTGCAGCAGGCCAACCAGCAGGACCCGCGCAATCTATATCGCCTGGGACAGGCCCATCAGGCTAAAGGTGATGAAGACCAGGCGCAGAAGTTCTACGCCGCGGCGGCTCAGTTCAATTCATTGCCCGCACTGCCCTATGCGTTCATCCGCACCAAGGCGCAAAAGATGGCGGGAACGACGAAGGGATAGTACAAGCGCTCCATTCCTAGCGTCATCTTGAGGGAATTCAATCTCGAAGGATCTTGCGCGGGTCGGCAAAGTACTCGAAGGGAGGGTACGTTCCGTTCGCGCTCGATCCTTCGCGAGTTCAGGATGACGTCCTCGACCCCAAAATTGTCCATTACGTTTCTCGCTGCAATTTCTAAGGAAGTCAAAGCGAAGTTCTGCATAGTGGGATAAAATCGCATGCGGACGGGTCGCCAGCCTTTGCGCCGTCTCAGACATCTCAATGCCAACTGCATATCAGGAAGAAATTAATCCGTGGGAAGCGCAAGTCGCCCGGTCCGACGTGGCCGCACAGAAGCTCAAGCTCCATGAGGGCTTCTGGAAGATATTGCGCGAGCCCAGCCGGGAGATCATCGTGCACATCCCGGTGCAGTTGGACAATGGAAAACTGGAAACATTCACTGGGTTCCGCGTCCAGCATTCCATTGATCGGGGTCCTGCCAAGGGCGGCGTCCGTTACACCCCGAACGTGAACCTGGACGAGACTCGCGCTCTGGCCAGTTGGATGACATGGAAGTGCGCTGTGGTCGACATCCCGTTCGGCGGCGCAGCCGGCGGAGTCATTTGCGATCCGGACAAGATGTCCAAACGCGAGCTCGAACGCCTTACGCGTCGCTACACCGCGGAATTGATGGAACTGCTGGGGCCGGAGAAAGATGTGCTCGGTCCGGACATCAACACCGACGAGCAGATCATGTCCTGGATCATGGATACGTACTCCATGCACGTCCGGCATACGGTCACTGCGGTGGTAACGGGCAAGCCGCTCGAACTGGGCGGGTCGCATGGGCGCATTGAAGCCACCGGGCGCGGACTGATGACAGTTTGCGACGAAGCGGTCAAGCGCCTGGGAATGACTCGCGACGAATCTCGTGTGGTCATTCAAGGCTTCGGAAATGTGGGATCGAATGCTGCTCGTCTCATGCGCCGCCGGGGATACAAGGTCGTCGGAGTTTCCACCAGCAAGGGCGGGGTCTACAACAAGGAGGGCCTTGATATCGAGGCGCTCTTACAGTACTACCAGCGCAATCGTTCACTGGCTGGCTTTCCTGACTGCGAAGAAATGAGTTCGGAAGACCTGCTGGTCGTGGATTGCGACGTTCTTATTCCGGCAGCCCTGGAAAATCAGATCACTACCCGCAATGCCGACCGGGTGCGGGCGAAGATTCTTTGTGAGGGCGCGAACGGCCCAACTACCGCCGAGGCCGATGAAATTCTGGTGCAGAAGGGTGTCTTCGTGATCCCTGACATCCTCGCGAACTCGGGTGGAGTTACAGTTTCCTATTTCGAGTGGGTGCAGGACCGGCAGGGATATTTCTGGACCGAATCCACGGTCAACGACCAGTTGCAGAGCACTATGAGGACCGCTTTCGCCGAAGTCCTGAAGTACGCTGAGATCCACCAGGTCAGCCACCGCATTGCCGCTTACATGCTGGCCATCGACCGTGTGGCTTATACCCTTCGAGAACGCGGAATCTACGCATAAAAACTGGAAGGCTGAATGAAGCCATCACTTGCGTGGCGAGTCATCGGTTTCATGGGATATGGATTCGCAATACTTCTCGCCATATTGCTGACTGCCTGGGCAGTCGCTGCGTTGTATTTCGATCTCCTCCCCGGCAGCACTCTCAAAATCGTTCTTGCTTCAGCCTATGCGATCGCCATGCTGGCGGCTCTGTTCGTATTCCGCCGCGGCGGCATAGGAATCGAAATTTGCGTCGTGGGGTTTGCCCTGGTGTTCATCTGGTGGCTCACTCTGAAGCCATCCAACGACCGGGCATGGCAGCCGGACGTCGCACAGACCGCTTGGGCGGAAATCAACGGTGATCGCGTCACGATTCACAATGTTCGCAACTGCGATTACCGCACTGAAGGAGACTACACTCCGCATTGGGAGACGCGATCGTTTGATCTTTCTCAAATGCGCGGCATGGATCTTTTCCTTACCTACTGGGGCTCGCCCTGGATCGCGCATCCCATCGTAAGTTTCCGGTTTGGCGACAACGACTACATTGCGCATGTCGATCGAGACTCGGAAGGAAGTGGGCGAGCTGTATTCTGCCGTCCGCGGTTTCTTTCGCTACTACGAACTGATTTACACGGTCAGCGACGAGCGGGACGTGGTGCGCCTGAGGCCTAATTTCCGTAAGGGCGAAGAGACCTATCTTTTTCACACTCTTGCGACCCCTGAGCATGCGCGGGCTACTTTCTTGAATTATCTGAAGAAGATAAACCGGATTCACGATCGCCCGGAGTGGTACAACGCGCTGACCAACAACTGCACTACCAACATTGCGGCGCTGGCGGGCGCGTCCGAATGGGACTGGCGCGTCCTGCTGAACGGGCGTGCCGACCAGATGCTTTACGAACGTGGAGACCTGGCCAAGGCGAATCTGTCGTTTGCCCAACTCAAGGAGCAGGCGCACATCAATGCGGCGGCGCGGGCCTCGAACGACGCTCCTGATTTTTCGCGGCGGATTCGAGAGGGGCGGGCGGGGTTTTGAACACTCGCGTTGCGGCGGAAAACTCCTTGACGCCAGGGTGCGTGGAAGCCCAGCCTTCGCAAGAAAACGCGAATGATGGGGGTCTGCGCGAAAATAAGGCGTTTCCTACTGTAGAACGAGCTTCAAGACATTGCCGTTGTAGTCGAGCACATACAACTCTCCGGCAGCATCGCGACCAAAGGACGTTAGCGTTAGGCCGGTGTCGAGCAGGTTAGCGCGAGTCCAGGTGTTGGCCGGCGCCTCGGTCAGACTCCATATCTTACCGGTGAGATCGCCGAAGATGTACTTGTTCGCCAAGCTGGGGATCGCGCTGCCTTTGTAAAAGTAACCCCCAATTACTGCGATGCCGTCGGTGTGAGGATATTCCGTAATCGGCAGAACCTTGTTGCTCATGTCGCAGCCCGTCGACGGATTGAAGCAGTGCTTACCCTCCATCACGTTCCAGCCGAAGTTGCCGCCTTTTTGCAGGATGTCGACCTCTTCCCAGCTGTCTTGTCCCACGTCGGCGACAAAAAGCCTATTGGTGACTGGCTCAAAAGAAAAGCGCCAGGGATTCCGTAGCCCATAGGCATAGATCTCGCCCAGTCCGCCGCCGGCCGCGAATGGATTATCGGCTGGAATCGTGTACTGCAAGCCTCCAGTAAAAGGAGGATCCACCCCGATTCGGAGCATTTTTCCCAGGTACGTATTCAGATTCTGTCCGTTGCCGAGTGGATCGCCGCCGCTGCCGCCATCGCCAAGTCCGATATAAAGGAATCCGTCGGGTCCAAATACCAACTGGCCGCCTTTATGGTTGGGAAATGGCTGATTCACCACGAGCAAAACGCGCTCGCTATTAGGATCGGCAGTATTGGGGTCTGAGGCCATCGTCTGGTATTCGGCAATGACGGTCTCGCGGTTCCCCTGGTCGAGCGTGTAGTTTACGTAAAACTTGTGGTTGGTGGCGTAGTTGGGATGGAACGCCACACCCAGGAGCCCCTGTTCCTGACCATCGAAGTTCGTCAGGCTCTGAATATCCATAAAGTTTCCCGAGTGCAGGCTGCCGTTTTCAAGGATCCGGATGGTTCCCCGCTGTTCAACGATAAAAAAGCGGTTGTCGCCGGGTGGCCTTTCTATCCCAACTGGATTGCTGAGTCCACTGACCACTGTAGTCAGAGCCAGCATGCCGGAAGGCGCCGTGTAGGTGTATCCATTGGTCAACATGCCACTCTGGGCATCGGTATTAGTGACCACCACGCTGACGGCGCCAGCCGCGTGGGCGGGCGTGGTGGCGGTAATCGTCGTGCTGCTAACCAACGTCACTCCCGTTGCCGCCGCCCCGCCTACCTTGGCAGTCGCTCCTGACAGAAACCCTGTGCCCGTGATAGTCACCGCGGTCCCACCGCTGGTGGTCCCCGTGTTAGGCGCGATCGACGACACTGTCGGAGCTGGGTTCCCTCCTGTCGGCGCTGTGTATGTGAATCCGCCGCTCAAGGTGCCACTTTTGTTGTCCGGGTTCGTGATCGTGACGTCCACAGGCCCGGCTGGGTGGGCTGGAGTGGTTGCTGTGATTGTGGTGCTCGTCACCGTCACATCCGTCGGAGCCGCCCCGCCCAGCGTCACTGTAGCTCCTGACGCGAACCCTGTTCCTGCGATGGTTACCGTGCTCCCGCCATTGGTGGTTCCAGAGGTGGGCGTGATCGAGGCGACGGTGGGCGCCGGATTGGATGGATTCTGTGCGGGCATACTGCCGCCGCAGCTGGGCAGTACGAGCACCAGCAGTAACAGGGAACTAACTGGCAACCAATTTTTAGAAGACATTATTAAGGAGTGTAGCGGAAGTCAGAAAGGCTTGAACAGTCACAGATGGACATCCGAAACCGCCGAGGGGCGGGGCACTCGTTACCCGACCAATGTGGGGGTCGGCACAGACTGGAGTAACTTTCCAGTCTGCAAATTAATTAACCACGAAGGACACGAAGTGTCATGAAGGGTTCAATCCGGAAGCTTGCTTAGGGTCCCTTGTGGTTGGTGATTTTTCGTAAATTGACACATCACTCTGCAGACGGAAGATTTTGTCCCGGCCGTGTTCTGTGGCAGACTCCTTGGGGCGATATCACGAATATGTTCGGTTCGATCGAAGCAGGTGGGACCAAATTCGTTTGTGGGATCGGGACCGGACCAGGGGACCTGAAGACCATGCAGTTCCCCACGACAACCCCCGACGCTACCCTGGCTGTCGCTATCAAATTCCTGCGCGAGGAATCCAATGGCGAATTGAAGGCTGTGGGCATTGGTTCGTTTGGGCCAATCGATCTGCACAGCACCTCGGCGAAGTTTGGTTACGTGACGTCAACGCCCAAGGCGGGCTGGCAGAACTACAACCTCGCGGGGACGGTGCGCGATGCGCTCGGCGTTCCCGTCGGTTTCGACACCGACGTCGACGCGGCTGCGCTGGGCGAGGCCCGTTGGGGCGCTGCCCAAAACCTGACCGACTTTCTTTATCTGACCATCGGTACTGGCATCGGTGGCGGGGCCATCATCAACGGGCGTGTGCTGCACGGACTGGTCCATCCGGAGATGGGGCACATTCGAGTACCGCACGATCTGGCACGCGACCCGTACCCCGGCGGTTGCCCTTACCACGGCGATTGCCTGGAAGGACTGGCCTCTGGTCCCGCCATGCAGGCTCGTTGGGGCAAAGCGGCGCAGGATCTCCCGCCGGACCATGCAGCATGGACCCTCGAAGCGCACTACCTGGCGCTTGGGCTGGCGAACTGGGTGCTGACCTTATCGCCACAGCGCATACTGCTGGGAGGAGGAGTGTTGCGGCAGTCTCATCTTTTCAACCGGATTCGACAAGATCTGGTGGCCCTGCTCAACGGATATGTTCAGGCGACGGAGATCATGCGCGACATCGATCAGTACGTCGTCCCGCCACTACTGGGAGGCCAGGCCGGCGTTCTGGGCGGGCTGGTGCTGGCGGAGCAGGCCTACACTCGCCTTGACCGCGAATGATGATCGTGAATGACGACCGTGAATGACGCGGAGTTTACTTATCCGTGGGGGTCTCGAAACCAACGTTAGGCATCTCGACCCAGGGAATGTGGCATTCGTAGAGGTCGAGTTCGAGATGAGCGTCCTGCTCACCGATGTGATCTGAAGTTCGCCCGCACCTGAGGCAGAACCACTCCTGGATAGCTGGATTCCAAATAATCTGCTCGTGTTTCATCGGCCCTGGTTTGTCAACAAACTCCATTTTTACCGCGACGAAAGACTGAGTGCGGGGGAAGGCTCTACAAATTTCTGCTTCTCGAGTTGTTTCTTGACCACTGACAACATTTCTCGGGCGCTGCCATCCTTCGATGCTTCGACAGCAGCGAGTTTTGCCTGGGCGGCGGATGGATCCAAGACTTCGAAAGCGGGCGCACTGTAAGACTTCCGGGCAGCTTTGAGATCCTGAACCACGAACGCACCTCCCAGCCTTTCAAGCGAATAGCTGGAAGAATCTTTACAGCAAAACTTTCGGGTGAAGAAAAAGAAAGATCAGGGTCGCTTTTCCGACGTGAGCGGATCAGGCTGGGGATAGAGAATAGACGGAAATCAACAACTGCTTGAGTCAAGCCATGCGGAAATACGCTTGACAGCTGAGTGTTAGTTGGATGGCTCCAGAACACCCTCGGTGGTGATGCGGCTGGCCTTCCGGATTTCTGCTGCAACCTTTACCAGAGCCTCGTCGGCGCGGCCGGGGCCATCCTCTGAAATCATGGAACTGGCGGCCAGAGTGAAGAGCAGCGCGTCTTCCTGCTTGTCAAAATACAGAACTACCTGACTCGCCGCCATGTGAACTACCTCCCGGGGGTTGATCTCAAGAGGAATGATAGGCCGAATCGGACGGCGATTGGAGGTACTCTCTTGATGCCTCTGCCCCTTCGTTCCACCACGTTTCCGTCTAGCAGGATGCCCGCCGCCCCAGTGGTCCTGGCGCCAAAATGCTACAGTTAAAGAATCAATGTCCGCTCCCGAATCCCGCTTCGTTAAGGCTTGCCGTGCCCTTCCGGTTGACCGGACTCCGGTCTGGTTCATGCGCCAGGCAGGCCGTTATATGCCGGAATACCGCGCCGTTCGAAAGCAGTACTCCCTGATCGAGATCTGCAAGCGGCCGGAAGTCGCGGCCGAGGTGACCATCACGGCCGCCGAAGCTCTGGACGTGGATGCGGCCATCATTTTCGCCGACCTACTTCTTCCCCTTGAAGTCATGGGGTTGCCGTTTCATTTCTCCCCGGGAGAGGGGCCGGTGATCGAGAAGCCGGTGCGCGATCAGGCGGACATTTCCCGCCTGCGCACCGACCGGGCTGCCGATCTGGGATATGTTTCCGAGGCAGTGCGGCGAGTTTGCAAGCACTTTGGCCCGCGACTGCCGGTGATCGGTTTCTGTGGCGCTCCCTTCACGCTGGCCAGCTACATGATCGAAGGCGGCAGCTCCCGCAATCATGTCCACGCCAAGAAGATGATGTATTCATCGCCTGCGGCGTGGGATGAGCTTCTGGGCAAACTGGTGGCAGTTGTCGCCGAGTACGCCGCTGAGCAGGTGCGAGCAGGCGCCGATGTGATCCAGGTATTCGACAGTTGGGTTGGATGTCTCAGCGTGGACGACTACCGACAGTATGTGCTCCCTCGCACAACGGAACTGGTGAAGACTTTGCAGAAGACGGGCGTGCCCATCATTTATTTCGGCACGGACAGCGCCACGCTCTTGCCGTCAATGAAAGAGACCGGCGCCGAGGTCATTGGCCTGGATTGGCGGATTCCTCTGGATCAAGGCTGGGCTGCCGTGGGTTCCGGAGCCGTGCAGGGGAATTTGGATCCCGTGCTGCTATTTGCGGGCTGGAAGGAAATCGAGGCCTGCGCGAAGGCGATTTTGCGGCGAGCGGGCGGACGTCCCGGACATATTTTCAATTTGGGGCATGGGATTTTGCCGGAGACTCCGGTGGAGAACGTTAAGGCTTTGGCAAAGTTTGTGCAGGAATACTCGGGGAAGAACGCTTGAGGAGTTGTGATGGGTTGTTACCCTGGGCGGGGCCGCGCGGGCGAGTCGCCCGCGGCCACATCAGCCTGAACCGCACAACCTGCATCATCAGTTACGCATGAAACGGATCGCGATTGTCGGCGGCGGCATCTCTGGGCTGGCGGCTGCTTTCGCGCTCGAGGAACGACGACAAGCCGGCGAGTCGTTGGACTTTGTGGTCTATGAAGCAGGCCCGGGCTTTGGTGGCGTTCTGGCCACTGAACAGGTCGACGGTTGCCTGGTTGAAGCCGGCCCCGATTCCTTTCTGACGGAAAAGCCCTGGGCCTCGGATCTTTGCCGCCGGCTCGGGATGGAAGACCAGCTGATTGGTTCGAACGACGGCGATCGTCGAACCTACATTCTCGTAGAGGACCGCCTGGTGCCCATGCCCGATGGGCTGATGTTCATGGTCCCCACCCAACTTGCCCCGGCCATGTTGACCTCACTCTTTTCTGCTTCCACAAAATTCCGCATGATGCGGGAGTGGCGATCGGTGCCCCGCCAGTCGACTGCCGATGAAAGCGTCGCTGCGTTGGTCGAGCGCCACTACGGAGCGGAAATGGTGGACCGTCTGGCCGACCCGCTGCTCTCCGGCGTCTATGGCGGTGATGCCTCGCAGCTCAGTGTGCGAGCGGTGCTGCCGAGGTTTGTTGAAATGGAATCGAAATACGGCAGCCTGGGACGAGGCATGCTGGCCGCACGTAAGAAAGCTAAAAATTCCCAGTCCCGCCCATCGATTTTTACTTCCCTCAAAGGCGGAATGCAGCAGTTGTCTGAGGCGCTCGTTGCGAAGCTCCCTTCGGGTGCGTTGCGGGTCAACACCGCTGTACAAGCGGTACAGAAGCAGGATCGAGGATGGGTCGTCTCAGCAGGATATGCGTCCGATCGATTTGATGCAGTGATTGTGGCCACACCCGCGCACGGCGCAGTCCCACTCTTCGAGATAACCTGCAATGACCTTGCTGCCGAACTCAAATCGATTCCATATAGCTCTTCGATGACTGTGGCGCTGGGCTTCGACAAGGAAGTTCGATCCAGCTTGCCTCCGGGTTTCGGTTTTCTGGTGCCACGCTGCGAAGGCAAGCGCATGCTCGCGGCTACCTTTGTACACAACAAGTTTCCTCACCGCGCTCCGCAAGACCGTGCACTGCTCCGTTGCTTTCTCGGAGGCAGCCGAGACGAGCAAGTCCTGCAGCTCGCGGACGATGACATCCTGGGGATCGTGCGCGAGGAACTTCGACAAATCGTTGGGCTGAAGGCAGAACCGCTTTTCACACGTGTCTATCGCTGGAAGAATGCGATGGCGCAATATACGGTTGGTCATCTGGATCGCCTGATGCGGATCGAAACTCTACTTAAGCAGCTGCCAGGTCTGGCTTTGGCAGGCAATGCCTATCGCGGGATTGGCGTCCCCGACTGCGTGCGCTCGGGCGAGGCCGCAGCGGAGCAGGTCTTGATTTCGTAGCGCCGGCCTCCCGCCCTCGCTCGTTAACTTTCGATACCTGTGGAGGTGAGACGCCGGCGCTATGTGTTTTGTGGCAGTTACGGGCGTAACGACGGGAACTCTTGTTCTTATTGCAGAAACATCGGGGCTCAGTCAGGGTTAATACAATTCGGTAAACCTATGAGCAGACGGATTCTGGCCCTGGCTTCGCTCATCCTGTTCACGCTCTTGCCACTGAGCGCGCAGGAACAGAAATCCCAGGATGACAGTTCGAATTCCTCCAGTCCGGCGCCAGAGGCTCCGGCGGATGTGCCGCGCGACGTTTCCCTCGATCCTTCTCAAACACCCTCTCAAACACTGCCCCAAGCACCGTCCACTCCTTCGCCAAAAATGACTGACATGGCCATGCCGGACATGAAGGGAATGAACAACGACGGCAGCGCTCACGCCATGCTTTCAATGGCCGATCGCCAGATGGACATGGGGCCGCACATGAAGATGACGACCCTGCGCGATCTGAAGCCGGGGGACCAGGAGAAAGCGGACCAGGTGGTGGCAGCCGCGCGTACCGCGGCGGAAAAATATATGGACTACAAAGTCGCACTGGCTGACGGCTACAAGATTTTTCTACCGAACCTGCCGCAGAAGCAATATCACTTTACCAACTATCGCTATGCCTTCGAGGCTGCGGTTCAGTTCAATCCTGAACATCCAACGTCGCTGCTCTACGAGAAAACTGGCGACGGGTACAAACTGATTGGAGTGATGTACACCGCGCCGAAAAACTCGAATTGGAATGAACTGGACGAGCGAATTCCGCTGAGCATCGCCCAGTGGCATGCCCATATCAACATGTGCCTGCCGCCGCCGGAAAAAAAGAGCGAAGCCTGGGGACCGCACGCGAAGTTCGGTTTAGCCGGCTCGATCACCACCCGGGACGCCTGCGAGGCTGCTGGGGGAAAATTCATGCCACAGATATTCGGATGGATGGTGCATGTTTATCCCTTCGAGCAGAAGCCGGACGATATCTGGTCGGTGGAGCGCCAGGCCCACAATCACGTCGATTGAGTTTCCGTCCTATCCGCTGCGAACACAAAACCATCGCTGACCAGAAAGTTCACGACTGAACACGCCGTGATCGTGATTCCATTAGCCAGCAGATAGTTCACATGCGCGAATCCGACCAGCAACTTCATCAATAGCAGGTTCCCGGCAATGGAGAATAATCCTGTGGTCAGATTGAATCTCAGGAAGCGCGTGAAGCCCGCTCCTGCCCGATCCGCCCAGGTAAAGCGCTCGTGCCAGAGGAAATTGTGGATCACCGTGATCTCGACCGCCAGCGCAGTTGCAATCAGATAGTCGAGATGCAAACCAGTCTTTAGCCCGGCCAGGACGACCAACTGCACAGCGATGCCGATCCCGCCGACAAGATTGAACTTGAGCCAGCGGGTCGCGGTGGAATGCCAGGGGGGCGACGTCATCGAATGCGCTCCTCCGCATAGAGACGCCGCGTATTCCGAATCGTAAAGAAAATCACCATCGCGGACATGCCAACAAGTCCAATGGCACCGCCGACGTCGAACAATCGGTAGCGTCCGTGAAAGACCATCGGGTGATATAGAAGGGCAACGTTGCCGATCGAGAGCAGTATTCGCAATTCGGTCGGGCCGAAGTTCCAGAATGAGAGTTGAAATTCTCCCAGCGCGTATGTGGCCAGATAAGACTGGATTGAGAGCAACAGAAATGCCACCAGCAGTCCGATTGCGATGTGGGGATGCATGTATCCCGAGAGCGCCAGTCCACCCATGAGGGCGAGCCCGCCGAAACTGTCGACGATGTGGTCCACGTAGAAGCCGTAGCGCGGACGCTGCTGCTGGCGCACCCGGGCCAGCGTGCCGTCGAGGCTGTCCCCCAGCCAGTTTAGCGCCAGAAAAAAGATAACCGCCAGAAGCCAGTACCGGTTCCATCGGGCGAGGGCATAGCTGGCGCCAGCCATCACTTGGGCGCCAAACCCTAATAAGGTGAGGTGGTCGGAACTGATCCAGCGCGGGGTGCGTTCCGCCAGCCAGATCAGGGCCCGCTTTTCGGGATTGGCGGTTAGCCCGTTATGGATACGGGAGGCGTTTTCGAAGCGTTTAATGCGGCGTACTTCGGTTAGAACGCTGGGGTTGGCCTGTTCGCAGAAATCGATCATTGGACTTGCCATTTCCTTGCTCCACTTTCTCGTGCGGAGCCAGTTTGGTTGCTGAGGCGGTAAGGCGCAATGCACAGCGGGTAAACTGGAGATCAACTACTAATCAACTGGCAAGTGATTGAAACCAAGCTAGATATTGTAGGGGAAAATTTGAGGGCGACAGTTGGTATTTTAATGAGAGTGGAGGCGGGACGCCCCCACGACAGCCAGCGGGACGCCGGCGCTACTCGGAGGCTTCTTCGATAGAGTCTTTCAGTTGGTCGACTGACCAGTCGATTTGGTCTGGGCTGATGATTGCCGGGGGTGCTATGAGCAGGTGGTCCCCTGAGGTGCCGTCCACGCATCCCTGCATGGGGTAAACGAGTAATCCTCGTTTCAGGGCGGCAGCGCCTACCTTGCCGGCAAAATTCAGTTCCGGGGCGAAGGGCTTTTTGGTTGGCTTGTCGGAAACGAATTCCACTCCTCGCAGCAAACCGATGCCGCGGACATCACCGACCGTCTTCAAGTCGATCAAGGTCATAAGCGAGCGCTCCAGTTTAGCGGCGACTGATCCATCGTCTCCGGAGTTTGCGGCCTGTACCAAATTCTGTTGTTGCAGACGGTCCAGCACGGCGTGTCCGACTGCCAACGAGACAGGATGGGCGTTGTAGGTGAAGCCGTGCAGGAAGGCCCCCGAAGCAATTCCATCCACCACTTTCTTGGTGGCAACGACCGTACCAAGTGGCGCATATCCACTCGAGAGACCCTTGGCTGCGATCAGAATGTCAGGCGCGACGCCCCAGTGTTCAATGGCGAAGTTCTTTCCAGTCCGGCCCATGCCGGTCATGACTTCGTCGGCGATCAGCAGGACGCCATTGCGCCGGCAAACCTCTGCGATCCTTTCCAGATATCCGGGCGGAGGAACCACCGCACCCAATGTGGCCCCGCTGACGGGTTCGAAGATGAAAGCCGCAGCCTCACCGTTCGCGGCTGCGATCGCTTTCTCCAACTCGGCTGCGTACTCCAGTCCGCAGTTGCGGCAGCCGTCGGTGCAGTCATAGTTGCAGCGATAGCAGTAGGGAATTCCCACATGCGCGAACTCGCGCACCATGGGTAGATACATTTCGCGCCGCCGCTTGTTGCCTGAAACCGAAAGCGCCCCAAGAGTTGACCCGTGATAGCTCTGTGTCCGGCTGAGCACCTGGTAGCGTTTGGTTTGTCCGGTCTCGACCTGAAATTGTCGCGCCAGCTTCAGCGCGGTTTCGACAGATTCAGATCCTCCACAGGTGAAGTACACTGCGCCGCCGCGAAAATTATCTCCGGCAAACTCCAGCAACTCTCTCGCATATTCTTCAGCAACGGGTGTGGTGAACTGGCTGGTATGGGCGAACTCCAACTGTTTGGCCTGCTCCGTCATGGCCGCAGAGATTTCCGGAACGCCGTGTCCGATGAAATTTACCGCTGCCGAGCCGGAAAAATCGAGATAGCGTTTGCCCTCTGTGTCCCACAGGTAAACGCCTTCGCCGCGCACGGCGGAAGGGAAGGCCTTGCGGAACGAGCGCCGGAAGACGGCAGATCGAGGGGAATTCTGCGCAGCAGTGGGATCAGACACAGTGTGGATTATCCAGCGGGCGCTATTGCAGTGTCAAAATGCTGCAAATGGCTAGCTTACGAAAATCTTGAACCACGAAGGACACAAAGGTTCACGAAGGAAAACCTCGGATTGAAGCCTTCGTGGTACTTCGTGTCCTTCGTGGTTCAAAGGTTTCGGGGTATTGGCGTCAAATCAGTTACGCAAAATTCACGGGCGATTCTATTTCAAACCGTCGACTACCCAGAGATCCGAAAGTACGCGAAAGTAGGAATAAGCGTAAGCCTTGTTGTCGGCGCTGAAGCGTGCATCCAGTACGTTGAGCACTCCAGCTGGGTCGGGCGGGGTGATTGAGAGAATTTCCTCGCGACGGCCGCCGTCGAGGAAAATACGGACAATCTTTGCCGGAACTCCACGCTGAGATACCAGAATACTTTTGCCGTCGGGTTCGAATTTCAACAGCCGCTCATTTTCGGCCAGAGTGACCGGAAATGCCTTGGGATCTCCACCAGCGAGCGGATAAAGCCAGCGTTTACCATCCGGATCTAAAGCCAACAGGTTTTTGCCGTCGGCAGTCACTCCGGTCCCCGCCGTTCCTTCCGGAGTTATCGGCCGGGTTTTGCCGGTCAAATCAATCAGGTAGGAGCGTGGCGGGTGATTGGGTTCGGCGGCAACGCACACCAGACCGCTGCCGTCTGGAATCCACGCAGCCCGAATATGTTGCAAAGCATCGTTGGTCAAGCGGCGTGGTTGGCCGGCTCCAATCGGCAGCAACTGGATCTGTACGGGGGAGCTGAGGTCAAGGGCTGCCACCCACTTTCCATCCGGCGACAGAGCGGAAAAAGCTCCGTCCCCAAGACGCACTGCCGGAGATCCGTCGGTCTTGCGCAGAAATGATCCGTACCGGGCGCCCACCGCCTCGCCACTTTCGTCGAAAATGAGAGTTTTGCCATCCGGGGAAATATCGGCGAGAAGAGACCAATCGAACCATGAAAGATTCTTTTCGTTCTTTTCTCCCGGCGGCAGAGCCATCATCATGATCTGCGGCGTGTCCTCTGTGATCAGCACGCGGCCGTCTTTGGTGATGTCCTGCAACGAAAGTGTGCCGGGAACACGCACGACCAGCCGCTCCTTGCCGGCCAGGTTCATCGCGTACATGGCGCGGGCGGCTCCGCCTGGGGATGCGGTGAACCAAACTTCACTTCCGTCTCGCGACCAGGCCACGCCTTCGATCGAAGAGTAAAAGCTCGAACTCACTTTAGGATTGCCCTCGCGGTCAACGACTACGATCCGGCCGTCATCCCCGGTAGGAACGTGATCCGCGAACGCGAGCAAGTTGCCATCGCGTGAAAAACGCACGTGGCTTACCCAACCCTGGGGCTTGTAGATGACCTTGTCGCCGGGAAATTCCAGGACGTTCCGTCCGAACCTGCTCCGCGCCACCGCAAGATCTAAACCATCCGGCGTCCAATCTGCCCACTCGACACCGTCCAGAACTTCGCGCGGCGCGCCTCCAGCGAGAGGAACTCTTGCCATGGTGCCGTTTTCTACAAAAGCCGCCGACGAGTGCGCGCTTAATATGACTGCGAGTTCACCGCGACTTGAGATGCCCAGCAACTCCGTTTTTTCCAGCCCGAGAGGACGCGAATCGGTGCTGTCGAACCGGGTCGTGAATAGCTCCACCGGTTTGCCTTCAAGAGCGGCTCCGTAAAGGATCGTCTGCCCGTCCGGCGAAAAGCGGGCAGCCATGATAGTTCCGCGGCGAAACGTCAGACGATGAAAACTTGGTTCCTGATGGGTTCCGAAGCGCCGGGCAAGTAAATACGTTCCAGCACAGCACGCCACCAGCAGAAGAGCTGCCAGCGATGGCAGCAGCCAGCTCCGGCCCGAAGGCACATCCTCGTCGATGGCCTTGAGTCCAACCTTGCTCGGAGTTGAGATTTCGGTTAGCGATTCGAGGTTGAAGGCTACGTCACCGGCAGACTGGAACCGTTGTCCGGGATTTTTCTCCAGGCAATGATTCACGATCCGTTGCAAAGCGGGAGGAATGTTGCGTCCGGTTTCGGCCAGCTCCGGCGGATCTTCCTTCAGGATCGCGCTCATTGTGTCCGCGGGCGAATCTCCATGGAAGGCGCGCTTTCCCGAAACCATTTCGTAAAGAATGGAACCGAACGAGAAAATGTCGGAACGATGATCAGCGGCTTTTCCGCGGACCTGCTCGGGGGACATGTAGCCGACCGTGCCCATAACAACGCCCGGATCGGTTGCCACCTGCACCGTGGGCGCATCTCCGGAGCCAGGATTTTCTTCCGGGTGAATGAGCTTGGCCAGACCGAAATCCAGAATCTTCAGCCGGTTGTCGTGCGTGATGAAGAGATTTTCCGGCTTGAGATCGCGATGGACGATCCCTTTTTCGTGCGCCGCCGCCAGACCGTGTGCCATCTGAAGCGCGAAGTCGATCGCCTTCCGGCTGGCGAGCGCGCCGCTGCGCAACCGGTCCCGCAAAGTCTCGCCTTCCAGTAACTCGGAGACAACGTAGGGCGCGCCCTTGTCTTCGCCGATATCGAAAATGGCAAGGATGTTGGGATGATTCAGCGCCGCTGCCGCACGAGCTTCCTGGGCGAAACGCTGCAAGCGGTCAGGATCGGAAGAAAATGAAGGAGGTAGAACTTTGATGGCTACGTCGCGTCCCAGGCGCGGATCGCGCGCTTTGTAAACTTCGCCCATCCCGCCCGCGCCAATCTGTCCTGCTACTTCATAAGGACCGATCTTCTGTCCCGCAGTTACGGCCATGGGCGAGCATTATAACGTTCACAGGCGATGCACGTCTAAGAATGGCCTCGAAGCTTTCGGCTTGACAGCAAATGCGAGGAACCGTGAGACTTCTCAGCGAATCCAGAAACTCAGGAGCGGCCCTTGAACTTAGGCATCTCGAAGCGAGTAGTTTTCACTTTATTCCTTTCTCTGATGATTTCGTCTGCCGCGTTCGGGCAGAATGCGACCAGTCCAGCACCCTCCAAAGTCAGCTACATTCTCGCCGGTCGCCTGTTTGACGCCACCAGTGACACGGTTCGCGAAAACGTGGTGATTGCAGTTGAGGATGACCGAATCAAGAGTGTTTCCTCTCCGGCTGACATTAAGATTCCGCCCGGGGCCAAAGTCATCGACCTCTCGCAGGCGACCGTGCTACCGGGCCTGATCGACTGCCACACCCACCTCGGCTCGCGCGCCGATCGCTATAACGAAATCTACAACTTCAAGGCCACGCCGTTCGACCACGCCTTCTCAGCTGTCCTGAATGCGCGCAAGACATTGGAGGCTGGCTTTACCTCAGTGCGCGACGTTGGTTCCGATCCATTCCTGGCAGTGGATTTGCGCAACTCGATCAACGAAGGTTATCTGGTAGGGCCGCGAATCGTAGCCAGCGGTCCGGGAATTTCCATCACCGGCGGCCACGGCGATCTGAATAATTTTTCGCCGCAGACGCGGGTCATGATTTTTCCCGAAGAGCGAGACTTTGCCATTGCGGACAGCGCTGACCAGATTCGCCATGTGATTCGCGCCCAGGAAAAGTATGGAGTGGATGTGATTAAAATCCTGGCAACCGGCGGTGTGCTCTCCAAGGGAGACAGTCCCGGAGCACCGCAATTCACCTTTGAGGAACTGAAGGCTGCTGCAGAGACCGCGCACATGGGCGGACGGAAAATCGCCGCGCATGCTCACGGCACCGAAGGCATCAAGAACGCGATCCGCGCGGGCATCGATTCGATCGAGCACGGCAGTCTGATTGACGACGAAGGTATCCGCCTGGCGAAAGAGCATGGAACATATCTGGTGATGGACATCTACAACGACGATTACATCCTCAACGAAGCGCCCAAGTGGGGACTGCCGACGGAAAATCTCGACAAAGAGAGAATGGTCGGCCGCCTGCAGCGGGAGAATTTCCGCAAGGCGTTTCAAGCGGGCGTGAAGATGGCGTTTGGCACGGACGCTGGAGTCTATCCTCATGGTGACAATGCGAAGCAGTTTTTCTACATGGTGAAATATGGCATGACTCCGGCGCAGGCAATCCGCGCGGCGACATCCAGTGCCGCCGACCTTATCGGAAGGGCCAAGGATGTCGGCACGGTTGAAGCCGGAAAGTTTGCCGACATCATTGCGGTGAATGCCGATCCCATGGCAGACGTACGAGCGCTGGAGCATGTTGATTTCGTGATGAAGGGCGGCGTGGTCTACAAAGACACACGAGTTACGCATCCGGCAGCGGATTAGTAGTTTCAGGTTTCTGGTTTCCGGTTTCAAAACCAGAAACTGGAAACCAGAAACTGCTGCACGAACCATCCGGCCTATCTGGTCGGTCTAATCTTTGCGTGTAGAATCGCCCCTTGATGGCGAACTCTGCAGACTCTCCCGAAGCGCAACCGCTTAGCGGCGTTGGCCGCGTGATTCGCCTCTTTCGTCCTTCGCATCAGCACACTGCATTTTCCGCCACTCTACTGCTCATGACGGCGGTCATGCTTTCGCGCGTGATCGGTTACGTCCGCGAGGCCTACATCGCTTACGCATTCGGCGCTACGCCTGCGACGGACGCCTATCTGGCCGGCTTCACGATTCCCGACTGGCTCAATTATCTCGTAGCAGGCGGGACCGCCTCCATCACCTTCGTTTCGATCTACACCCGCTTTGTTGCGGAGAACAAGGAGCATGAAGCTCAGAAGACGTTTTCGATCATCATCACGGTGATGACCGCCGTGCTCGGCGTGGGTGTTCTCCTTGCGGAGTTCTTTGCTCCGGAAATTTCACGGCATCTCTTTCCGAAGTTCAGCGCGGAACAGATGGACCTTTGTGTTCATCTCACGCGCATTTTGTTGCCTGCTCAAATCTTCTTTTATGTTGGCGGCGTCGTCTCCGCGGTGTTGCTCTCACGGCGGCTATTTCTATTTCCCGCTTTCTCCCCGCTTCTCTATAACGCAGCCATCATTCTGGGCGGCGTGCTGCTTTCGCATCGCTTCGGTATTTCGTCACTGGCTTACGGGGCGCTGGCGGGAAGTTTCCTCGGTCCGTTTCTGATCAACGCTATCGGTGCGGCGCGTATCGGCACCGGATACCGGCCGTCATTCGACATCCGCAATCCGGCATTTCGCGAATGGGTGCGTCTGTCTATCCCCTTGATGTTGGGAGTGTCGCTGGTTACCGCCGACGATTGGATCCTGCGCTACTTTGCTTCGGGAGCCGTGGGAGACATTACGCGGCTCAACTACGCCAAGCGTTTGTTCGCGGTGCCGATCGCAGTGCTGGGTCAGGCGACCAGCCAGGCCTCTCTGCCGTTCTTCGCCAAGCTGTTTGGAGAAAAGCGGATGCGCGAGTTCGCCGACACGGTAAACGGTTCCATTTACCGGATTGTGGCGACTTCACTGTTGGCCACTAGTTTGATGATGGCGGCCGCGCTCCCGCTGATCGATCTGGTCTACCGTCGCGGGCACTTCCAATTTTCCGATTCCCAGGAAACCGCTCTTTATTTCTTCTGGTTCGCCCTTTCGCTTTGTTTCTGGTCGGCGCAGGGTCTCTACTCGCGCGCGTTTTACGCCGCCGGAAATACGCTGGTCCCCATGGTGGCGAGCAGCTTGATTACGCTGGCATCGATTCCCATCTATTCGCTCTTGTTCCACAAGTTGTCGAGCGTAGGGCTTGCGATGGCTTCCGACATCGGCATCGTGGCGAATACGCTTGCGCTCGCGCTGTTGCTCCATCAACGTCGGCTGATTCGAGTCAACGAATTGAATTGGGGAGAAATTGCAAAAGCTGGAGCGACGTCGCTGATCGCCGGGCTGCTGGCTTATCAGGTCGGACGAGTGTTGCTGGTCAACAACAGCCGGGTGGCCGACCTCTGCGCCATTGGCCTGATTACGATCACATGGGCTGGTACGGTGGCGGCGGGTTTGTGGGTTACACGGTCATCGCTGGTGAGGGATCTTCGCCGCCGGAAAGCACCAGACTATCCACGGGTCGCGGAAAACCAGGCGGAAGAGTTGACCAAGGGGATAGAACCGTAGGAATTTTCAGATCTCAGTTCTGAGTTCTCGGTTCTTAGAGAAAGCTTTCAAAAAAAAAGGGCGGAGACTCTTGAATTAAGCAAGAGCCTCCGCCGTTGATGTTTCTGGAAAAATCTAGACCCGGGCTGCGGTAGCAGTCTCGGCCTGAGCTTTGACTTCTTCGTTACCGGACTTCTGGCCGGCTTTGCGGATATCGATTCCGCCCTTGAAGAAAGCTCCATCTTCGATGGAAATGCGGGCAGCCACGACGTCTCCGGTCAGGGAACCGTCGCTGCGGATATCAACGCGGTCGCTGGCCGTCAGGTTGCCGCGTACTTTGCCGAGTACAACGATTTCGCGGGCGTTGATGTTGGCTGAAACCACGCCGTTGCGACCTACGGTCACGCGGTTGCCCGACAGGTTGATGGAACCTTCCACCCGTCCATCGATGTAGAGAGACTCGGAACCCGTCACTTCGCCTTTGATCACCAGCGATTTGCCGATTGTGGCCTGGTCCGCCGTGGTCGTCGTAACTGGACGTGCCGCTGCAGGAGCGGGTTCGCTCACGGCAGAAGTTGGGGCGGAAGCGGGCGCCGCCGGGCGCTCCGGCTCACCTGGCCGGCCTGGAGTCGTAGGCTGATTCGTGGGTTTCCACATGTGACAAAAGTCCTTTCCTCGTTGGGATTCAGGGTAAAGGCCGCACTTCGGTGACCAACTCGCATTTTACTCCAGCAAGCTGTCAACCCGGCCTGTGAAAATCGCTTATTTGAAGAAACGGCGAGACTTGCAAGGACTGAGAGGGAAGCGCATCTTGATTCAACTCCTGCGTCAGCTTACGCCGACTACTCCCAGACCGTGCAAATTTCTCCCCGGGCAGTACTTTCTCCCGAGACCATTTTCTTCGACCTCATGATCGCATCACGGAAGAAATTGCAACAACAGATGGTTACAAACGGAGGTTACTACTGTAATGCGAGTTCCGCCAGACAGGGGTTAGAAATTGATTAGAGTCCTTTAATCTTTGGTAGGAAGCCAATCGTGCAAGACGCAACCGTCCTGGTTCTGGGGGAAGCAATGAAACGGATTCACCGCCGTGTGGTGTTGTGCCTGTCGCTGGTAGCCTGTCTTGGTTTGGCGGGGCAAGCTCAGGAAGAGCCACGTCCGCGACATGTCGGCCGCGTCCAGGACTGGAGTTACCACCACGTGACCCTGAGCGGCGGGTTGGCGGTCGCCGACCTGAATCGGGCCAAGTCAGAACCGCGCATGTTTTACCGGCTGGTGGAGCGTAATCTTGCCGCCGCGGACGCAAGGCGATTCCGTCGGGGCGGCCGCGATCCCCGGCGTCCGATCACTCCCCGGAGTCATGGGTTAAAGGCTGATTGGAGCATCCCGTTGGGAAATGGCATCGTCGCGCCCAACATGTTTCCGGCCAAATACAGCTTTGACATCAACGCGACGCCGAGCTGCACCAGTGACTATGTGGTATTCGGTTTGAACGTTGCCGGGGCGACTCCCGGACAAGCGAATCTGGTTGGAGTAACGAACCTGTATAGCGGCTCAAACCCAAGACTCTGCGGTGCGAATCCCACCGTCAACTGGGCTTATAACGGGAGCACAGCTGGTGGAGCGGTCTTGACTTCGCCTGTAATTTCCCTGGATGGATTAAGGATTGCCTACGTGGAGAGCGCCGCTGCGACGACTGTCTTCCATGTGCTTACCTGGAGGGCCGGGCAAGGCACGGCAGCGACAACCGCTGTTACTCCGACGCTGAACGGCGCCTGCACTGGCACCGTCGCCAACCCTACGAGTTCATGTCTCAAGTCCGTGACTCTCTCGGCCACGGCCTCGGACACGTTATCTTCTCCATGGATCGACTACCAGACCGATAAGGCCTTCGTCGGCACCAACGACGGCAAGATTTACCGCATCAGTTGCGTATTCAACTGCGCTCTCAATTCCAATCCCACAGTGGATTGGACTTACACGCTGCCCGTTGCCGGTACGGGGGGAGCAACGGCGCAACCCAACGGCCCGGTCTACGACTATCCCAGCGGCCGGCTTTTCGTCGGCGATCAACTGGGAGAATTGTGGGTGATCAATGCCAGCGGAGGGAGCCCGACCCTGAACGCCGGTCCGGTGATGATCGGTGGCGGCGGCTGCACCACGACCAACCCACCCGGACGCACGGGAACACCCGCGCCTTGCACCGCGAGCGGCGGATCTTACGGCATCACCGATTCCATCATCATGGACAGCTCCGGCGCCAGCCAGCGGATTTTCGCTTTCTCGGGTAACGACGGGACGGCGGGAGCGAGTGCCGTCGTGGCCCAGACAAGAATGGACCTCACGGGTCTGGTCCGGAATCACATTGGTCTGGGCAGCGTCGGCAACGCGACCACCAATGTGGATATTCACAACGGCGCTTTCGACAATAACTACTTCGGCGCGACTCCGAGTGCGGGCGAGCTCTTCGTGTGCGGCACCGGACCAGGCGATACCAATCCTTACCATTACTGGATCGGGTTCACGAACTATCCGGTCATGAACTCTACCCCGACGGGATCCATTGCACGCAATCCCACCGCCGCGGGCTTGGCCTGTGCCCCATTTACCGAAATTTACAATCCCAATATCAACCTGGGCGGCGGACATCACGATTTGCTGATCAGCGGGCTCATGGGCGCGGGCACGAACGGGCAAATCATCACTAACGACATCAGCAGCGGGTCCATTGCCGTCGGTCTGAGTAGCGTGAGCTACCCGGGCGGAGTTAGCGGAATTATCGTCGATAACGTGAGCACCTCGGGACAGGCTTCCAGCGTCTACTTCAGCACGCAAGGATCCGTCAATGTGGGCAATTGCAACAATGCCCGCTGCGCCGTAAAACTGACCCAACTCAGTTTGCAATAGTTGTCACTGGCCGCGACATAGCGATCCCAAATCGTTATCGTTGAGGGATTTTCATTGCCTGTTCTCGTTGGTCCGCCGACTCAGGTATCCTGAGTCGGAGACCCACTTTGCGGAGAGGCATGCATGAAAACGAATGGACTGGTGGCTACCCGGCCAGAGTCGAACGAATACGCGCCCTACTACGACAAATATATTTCCCTGGTCCCGGAAGGCGACATTCTCGTCACTCTGGAGAAGCAACCTCCGGCGACACTGGCGCTGCTCTCGCGGCCGGAGTCGGACGGGGATTTCCGTTACGCTCCGGGAAAATGGAGCGTGAAGGAATCGCTGGGACACGTCATCGACGCCGAGCGAGTTTTCAGCTACCGGGCGCTGCGCATCTCCCGCAACGACAAGACTCCACTCGCGGGCTTCGAGCAGGACGACTACGTGAAGTACGGACCGTTCGGCCATTGCACTCTGGCTAGTTTGGTGGACGAGTTTGCGTCGGTTCGAAAGGCAACTATCGCACTCTTTCGTGCGCTCGACGATGCAGCATGGACTCGTCG
Source organism: Terriglobia bacterium (assembly GCA_963741105.1). Classification (GTDB taxonomy): domain Bacteria; phylum Acidobacteriota; class Terriglobia; order Terriglobales; family Acidobacteriaceae; genus JAIQFF01. The sequence goes on along the minus strand of CAVUGT010000006.1, from coordinate 14,585 downwards.
TGGCACGGCCAGCAACTGCGAAGTGACCGTTCGTGCCCTGGCCTACATGATTGCGGGCCATGAACTGCACCATCGCCGGATTTTTCAGGAAAAGTATTTTCCTGCATCAGCTTTCTGATTGCCACGCCTTGGAGTCTTAAACGCGTCATGCTGAGCTTGCGAAGCATCTGGCGTGAAGCGGATACGCTGGCCGGCGGGTGGGTGTCCTCGCAAGATCCCTTCGGGACTGAAGTCCCACAGGATAACGCCAGTCGCTAAGCGCAGCTCAGGTATCCTTAAAGAAGCAATATTCGAAAGTCACCGCCGTCCATGCTTTCCGATTCCGTCATCCTGAAGAAGATCGAGCGCCAGCCCAAACACACTGCCGGCTTCAAGCAGTTGCTGCGCGAATTGGGAGTTCATGGAGACGCCCGCCGCGAGCTGTTCGAACGCCTCAAACAACTGGTGGCCGCGGGTCAGCTTCAGCAGGTCGGTCCGGACCGTTACGCGATTCCGCAAACTGCCGCCGGCAAGAACATGGCCGTGGGCCGTCTGAGCATGCACCGCGATGGCTTCGGCTTCGTCATTCCGGAACCCAACTCTCTCGACGAACGCCTGAAAGCGCGCTTGGTGGGAGACATTTTTATTCCGCCCCCAGCGGTGGGATCGGCGATGCATGGCGATCGCGTCATCGTGGAAATTGGCAACATTCGTCCCGATGGCCGCTCCGAAGGACGAATCGTGCGCCTGGTCGGACGGGCGCATTCGACCGTGGTAGGGAAGTTTCACTACGGAAGCCGGCACAACTTCGTAACTCCGATCGACCAGAAGATCACGCAGGAGATCGTGATACCCGAGGGGATGGAGTATCCCGAGCGCGGAGGGGAGGAAGCACAATCTCCGGAGACAATCGAAAAACTGCAAAGCAAGAAGAGCCCGCATCGAGTGCTGGGGCAGGAGGCGGCGCGACGCGCCGCCTGGGACGACCTGGAAAATGTCGTGGTCGATGTCGAAATCACCGACTGGCCGACGGCGACGCAGAATCCACGCGGGCGAGTGGTCGAGATTCTCGGCTACGAAGACGATTTCGGTGTGGACGTCGAGATCATGATCCGCAAGCATCATCTGCCGCATCGTTTCCCGCCGGATGTGCTTGAAGAAGCGCAGGATGCCGATCCGATCATTCCAGCCGCTGAAGAGAATCGGCGGCGCGATTTCCGCGTCTCTGCCAATCGTCACCATCGACGGCGAGACCGCGCGCGACTTCGACGACGCCGTGCATTGTGCAGCCTCTGGAGAACGGCAACTACGAGCTGCAGGTACACATCGCCGACGTTGCCCACTACGTCACGCCGGATTCGGCACTCGATCAGGAAGCCCGCCTGCGCGGCACCAGCGTCTATTTTCCCGACCGAGCCGTGCCCATGCTGCCGCTCGAGCTTTCGACCGACATCTGCAGCCTGCGTCCGCAGGTGGACCGCCTGGTGATGTCGTGCGTCATGGAGATCGATCATCGCGGCGAAATCCTGGGCTACGAATTGAGCGAAGGCGTCATTCGCTCTGCGGAGCGCATGACCTACACCGGCTGTGAATGCGTGCTCGAGGGCGATGCCGGCGTGCGGCAGCGCTACGCCCTCTGGTGCGATGGTTTCGAGCGGATGCGCGATCTGGCGCTGATCCTGAACCGCAAGCGCGAGCGCCGCGGCTCCATTGATTTCGATTTGCCCGAGCCGGTCATCGAATTCGACGAATTTGGCCTGATGAAGAGCATCACCCGCTCGGAGCGCAACATCGCGCACCGCCTGATCGAAGAATTCATGCTCTCGGCCAACGAATGTGTGGCGCTCGTATCTGGAAAACAAGCGCATCGCGTCGCTTTACCGCATCCACGAAAAGCCCGACGCCAAGCGGGTCTACGACTTCGAAGTCATCGCCGCGACTTTCGGATATTCGCTGGGCGTGGGACGCGTTGCCAATCCAGCGCAGTGCAACTCAAGACCGACCGCCGCGCCAACTACGGCACCGGCAAGCGCACTCGCGAGATCGAAATCCCAAAAGAAGTCCACATCACGCCGCGCATGTATCAGAAGCTGACGGAAAAGATCGCGGGCAAGCCGGAAGAACGGATTCTTTCGCTACCTGATGCTGCGCTCGCTGAAGCAGGCGCGCTACTCGGAAGAGAACCTGGGACACTTCGCGCTGGCTGCGACGACCTACACGCACTTCACGTCGCCGATCCGCCGCTATCCGGACCTGATCGTGCACCGAATATCTGAAAGAAGTCTTACGCGAGCGCGAACGCTCGACGCGTAGTGCCGGCTCGGCAGTGCCAGACGCTGACGATCGTCTCGCCCTTGGTCGAAGCGTCGTGACCACGCGGCCCACCGCGAAGCTGCTCCAGCCCGAACGGCGGACCGATCTCGCTCGAGGAACTGCACAACATCGCCGAAGAATCCAGCCAGTCCGAGCGCCGCGCCGACGAAGCCGAGCGCGAACTGATGGAATGGAAGAAAGTCAAATTCATGCAGGACCGCGTCGGAGAAGATTTCGACGGCCTGATCATCAGCGTCACCAAATTCGGATTCTTCGTGGAACTGACTGACCTCTTCGTCGAAGGCCTGGTTCCGCTCGATTCCCTGACCGACGACCGCTACACCTATCACGAAAACACCCGCGAGATCATCGGACAGCGCAACCGCAAGATCTACAGCATGGGACAGCGAATACGGGTGCTGGTCGACCGCATCGATCCGGTAGAAAAGAAGATTCAGTTCGCGGTGCTGGAGGAAAAGCCGGCCCCGAAGCGCAAGAATCGCCGCAGCTAGTGTAAAATCCTTGAGTCAACCCCACCGCCGCGTTTACAAGATGCGGCCGGTTCCTTCCAGTCGGGACGTGGCTCAGCCTGGTAGAGCACTCGCTTGGGGTGCGAGGGGTCGGCAGTTCAAATCTGCCCGTCCCGACCAATTTACGTTCTGTTGGCGAATGACCGCGAAGACCTCATCGGTTGTCATTGCTGAACCTCTTCGGAAGCCTTGCTCCAGACTGAGTTGGTTCTCGCGGATGTCGTGCGCATCCAGATCGCCTGGGTCGAGACAGGCGTGCCTAATGAGAAAAGCCAGCGGGTCATCGCCGCTGGCTTCGAATGCTGCTGCCGCTCCGGGTGTCATTACGACTTGCCCGAGCGGGAAGAGTGGGCCGCTCATTTGGCGACCTTGAGGTGGCCGTGGTTTCTCACGATTACGACCAGCGTTACCTAGGACCCGCCTGATCCAGTGGAAATAACTCTCGGATCGCCGGTTTGCCGGTTCGGTGGGCTATGAGCCAGGGCGTCTTTTCTCTCCGGAGAGCTCAGCAAACAACCAGGTCTTGGCCATCTTCCAATCGCGCTTGGCCGTCTCCGGCGAAATTCCCAGAACATCTGCAGTCTCCTCCACACTCAAACCGCCGAAGTATCGCAACTCCACCACCCGCCCTTTGCGGGGGTCGAACTCAGACAATGAGGCCAGAGCGTCATCCAGAGCCAGCACGTCTACCTGACGTGTTTTGGGCGCAACCAGTCCCTCATCCAAAGATATTTGCACAGCGCCTCCGCCTCGCTTGGCATACCCGCGATTGCGGGCATGGTCCACGAGAATGCGCCGGATGATTTGCGAGCACAGGGCAAGGAAATGCGCGCGGCTTTCACAGCGGACACCTCCCGCGCGAACCAATTTGAGGTAAGCCTCGTTGGCCAAAGCGGCCGACTCCAGCGTATGGCCGGCCCGGCATCGTCCCATGTGCCGCCTGGCAATCCGGCGGAGCTCGGGGTAAACGAGGGGCATCAAGCGGGCAAGCGCCCGCTCGTCTCCCTCGCCCCAGGCGGCAATCAAACCGCTAATGTCTGGCGGACGCTCGACGGTCATGGCGGTGCCGAACTTACCATAAAAACATTTGCCCGGATGACCCTTTTTCCTGCCCGTTCGCGGAATACAAGCCAGGGGGAACTACTCGACTTCTGACCCGCGAAGTTGCTTCAACGCTCAGCAGTTGCCCGATCTGAACCCAGGCAGGCCCTATTCTCCCAGGCTGCCGCAACCGTCAACTAAGGAGACTCATGAAAACTATTCGTACGCAGACAATCATCGCCTCATTCGCGATCGCGGGCCTTGCAGCCCTGCTTCTCTCACTGGGCCCGGGATCGGCTTCGGTATCGGCCTCCGGGCGAAGCGGCAGGTTACACATAACGAAGGAGTGCGCGCAGTACACGGGCGGCGCCGGTTCCTTCTGCACCATCACATCCTCGACCCTCAGGGAGATTCCTGCCGGCTCGAAGGTCCTCTACGACCAGGCGGCTGGCATTCCGGCAGGCTTGCTGGACAGCAACGTCATCCTCGACGCCGGCAACGCCAATCGGGCGGTCGGCCGATGCACACTCGATGGAGTGACCAGTCTGGGAATATGCACGTTCTCCGACGGGACCGGAGAGCTGACCGGGTTTACCGCACGTGTAGATGTCTCGCCCTTTCCGAACGACCTAGTGAATTACCACTGGCGCGGCACTTACAGCTTCAACGAGTCTGGTAGGGAACACGGCGACAGGTAACGGCCCTCTGGGAGTCTTCCCCAAGCTAGGACGCTGCGGAAGCTTGCTACGAGCAGGCTTCCGCGCGAGTTCTACGGTCGCATTCCTGGTAGGGATTCATCCCAGTTGAGCTACGGCGGAAAGTTCATCCGGCGCAGCACGGCCTGGAAGCGAGGCTCGGAATGTATGGGATCTAAGCCCGGGCCCACCTTTAGATAAACCATCAGTGGGTCGTGCTCTTCGTACCCCTTCTCCAGCCAAGTGAGGGCCATGTCTTTGTCGCCCAAGCCAAGATATGCGTTGACGAAAAGATTGGGGGAGACAGGGCGATGTCGGGCAATTTCTTTCAATTCACCCATCAGCTCTTGCGCCGTCTGTTTCTTCCCAGCACTTCCATAGACCATGGCAAGCCCTGAGACCACCATGGGTTGCCTACCAGATAGGCTTGCGAACCTTTCGAATGCGGCAATTGCCTCCGGATACATCTTCTTCATGGTGTAGGCCCATCCCAACGCATGGTCATCTCCTGCATTCTTGAAGCCTTTAATGGCAACGTCGAATTGACGCGACATGTAGGCCACGAATGCCAGGTCGTCCTGGTGGTCGTTGAGTGGATCCAACTTGATCTGCTCATTGATCTGCGCGATGGCCTCATCGAATCTGCCCACCTGCAACAGATAGTCCCCGTAACTTACGTGAGCCCATAAGTAACTCGGACTCAACTTGAGCGCGAGCTGGTTCTCTTTTTCCACCTCTAACCAATTCCAATCGAGCGATAGGATCATGGCGCGTGCAATATGCGCTTCTGCCAGTGAAGGATCGAGCTCCAAGGCCTTTGCCGTAGCCGCTTTGGCCTCGGGTAAAATCTCCTTAGTGGAATATCCCCCTCCGCCGTATAGAGGATTTGCGAGTGAGAGAAGGGCCTCGGCTAACCCCGCATATGCTTCCGCGGAACCAGGATCCTTTCCGATCGCCTCTTTGAAGTATGCGATCCCGGTCTGCTCGTCCAGTTCGGTGCCTTTGTGGGCGAAGAATTGGCCGCGAAGGAAAGCATCGTGTGCTTCCGGGTTCACCCGACGAGCTCTCGCCAGGCGAGAGGCCTCCGGCGGGGTCAGCTTGACCTGAATTTCGTCCGCAACTGCGCGCGCAATCTCATCCTCTAACATCAGCACATCGCGGATGCTGCGATCGTAACTCTTGGCCCAGAGCTGTCTCTCAGGGGAAACCTGGTCCAGGTGGATGCTCACGCGCACTCGATCGCCGGAGCGTTCCACGGCACCTCCGAGAATCGCGTTCACCTTCAATTCGCGTGCTATCTCAGGGAGCGCTTTCTTGCTGCGCTTGTATTGCATGACCGACTGCCGCGAGATTACGCGGGGGGTGCTAATTTTCCCCATCTCGGAGATCAGCGCTTCCGTCATCCCGTCGGCAAAGTATTCTTGTTCCGGCTCGTTGGAAAAATTCTCCAGCGGGAGCACGGCCAGAGCCTGAATCTGGGCCGGCTGGTTTGCCGAATCGAGCGAGTGCGCGGAGCCACGCAGCCATAGCTCGGAAGCCATGACCAACATCGCCAGCACCGTTGCTGCAACTGCGGCGACTCGCCAGCGGTTCCGCCCGCGCAATGCTTTCTCGATCGCTGTATGGGCGTCTGCGATGTGATTCAGCCGGCGTCCCGCATCCTTTTGAAGGCAATGGCGCAACAGTTCGCGAATCGCAGCGGGCGTCTTCGCAGGCAATGCCCGCCAGTCGGGCTCTCGTTCCAGTACGGCCGCAATCGTGTCCTGCTGGGTCTCGCCCGGAAAAGCGCGCCTGCCTGTGAGCAACTCGTACAACAGACATCCGAAGGCCCAGATGTCGGTGCGTTTATCGACTTCCCCACCACGCGCCTGCTCTGGGCTCATGTACCCAGGGGTACCGACAATCTGCCCCGCGACGGAGCCAACGCCCTTCCCGGTGGTCAACTGCAAGAGGTCTGAATTTCCCTCCAGCCCCCAGATCGCTTTCGCCAAACCGAAGTCCAGTACTTTCACCGTGCCTTGGGGCGTAACCTTTATGTTGGCTGGTTTCAGGTCGCGGTGAACGATTCCTTTGGCGTGCGCCGCCTCCAGCGCCGCCGCCACCTGGCCTGCTCGGTTTAGCGCGGCTTGAACTGGGAGGGGACCGCGCAGCATCACGCCCTCCACCAGTTCCATGACCAGACAATCCGCCTCCTCGGACTCCTCCAGTCCATAAATAGCAGCAATGTTAGGGTGGTTCAGCGAAGCCAGCGTGCGCGCTTCGCGGCGGAGACGGGATAGTCGCTCCTCGTCATGCGCGAACTCGTGAGGCAATGTCTTGACAGCGACATCGCGACCGAGCTTGATATCGTGCGCTCGATATACCTCGCCCATGCCGCCGGCACCCAACGGATTAACGATCTGATAGGGTCCGATTTGCCGGCCAAGCAGGGACACCCCGGCTGTCAGGGCTGCCGTCGCGTCCTCAAGGGCGGGTACTTCCAGAAAACTTCCAGCTTGCTCTTCCTTCGCCAATAATCGCTCGACTTGGAGTCGCACCTCAGCGTCTGCGTAAGGAGCTCCGCCTTTCCACCCTTCGCTAGGAACGCGAGGATGGGCCATCGCGCCGACTCGCGATTCCTTCCCAGGTTCTCTGTTCCATCAAATCCCGGCGTTGAACCACGAGGACGGGAGCATCGCCCCAGCCTGTCATCTTTACTAGTTTCCTGCCTTCATTGCTGCGGTTAGCCTCAACTCGAAAAGACCGAGATCGCGAGTGTTTTAGGTCTTTATTCCGTTTTGCGCGCATTCGTTCGGAGAGAGGCAAGTTCAGTGGCGGATAGCCTGCGACCGATGTCTTTTCGTTTGCGAGTGACGCGAATGATCGGCTTTTGCTTAGCGGGAGGGGCCTTTTTGGGACTAGCCGTCCAACCACAGATACAAGCCAGGACCCAGGCCCTCGCAAGTTCCGCAAACCCGCTGGGCGACAATCGGAAGCAGGTTGCCGGAAAGTCAGTGTCTGTCGAAATCCCGGTGGTTAACTACTATGCTCATGGTGGAGAAGCCAAGGTCGATTTCATCCCTACAGCTCTCATGTCCGGTGCGAAGGGACAGGGGCGGGTAAAGATATTAAAAAATGGCAGCGTCTCCGTCGAAGCGAAGTTCACTGGTCTCGGAAGTCCAAGCAAGTTCGGCAATGAATTTATGACCTACGTGCTATGGGGAGCTGTTCCGAAGGGTCGGACTCTTAAGATCGGTGAATTGTTTTCGCAGGGCGATCAGACACAGGTAGTGGCCACCACCGTGTTGCGCACATTTGCGATGCTGGTGACCGTAGAACCATATGCTGCGGTTACGCAACCAAGTAGCTTCGTGATACTTGAAGGTGCCCCGCCCGACAAGACGCCGACGGAAGCAGCGCAGATTGAATTGCTGGGCGATGCTTACACTCCGCCCGGCCACAACTACGAGCCACTGGATAGTAGTTCGGGGTATGCTCCGGAAATAATTCAGGCTATGAATGCACGCCGGATTGCAAAAGCACTGCAGGCAGAGAAGTACGCGTTCCAGGAGTTCCGCAGTTCAGAAGATCTTTACGAATATATGGTGGGCTCGGCCATCCAGGGAAAACAGCCGTCCAAGCAGCTGCTCAAAATAGCCCAGGCCGTGGCTCAGAGTTATGAAGAGAGTCGCGCCATCTCAATTCGCAACCAAAATAATCTACAGAAACAATGAACCCCGGGCCCATCGGAACTCCCGGGTTTCTTGGTCATCGATCGGAAGCTGGCAGTCCATTTGCGCGCAAGCACCGGGAACGCACCTGCTAGTTTACGCAAGATCGCCATCACACCCATTGACCCGGATTACTTCAACTATCCCCACTTGACCGGGATGGGCTGCGTCGTAAGCTCAACTCGCTGCGGGCATCTACTACTTGACACCTAACTGGTATCAGGTTTTAATCACCGACATTCACTGCGGCCAGTGTGCGCATTCCAGTCAGGCCGGCAATAAAGAAAGACAATCTAGCATTTTGAGGAGATCGCCGTGAAAACGCGCGACAGCCTGTCGCTTCTATTTGTGGTGTCTCTTGTCCTCTCCATGGCAGCGTGCAGGACGTCCAGTCCTTCAGCGCCGGCCGGCGATGCTGCCGATTGGACCATGTATGGGGGGACCAACAACGAGCAACGGTTCAGCCCCTTAGACCAGATTGGCGAGCAGAACGTCGGTCAACTCGGCCTGCTGTGGAGTCGAGAATTGGGCACGAGTCGCGGTTTGGAAGCTACGCCACTGGTCTCGAACGGTGTGATCTACACCACCGGCGCATGGAGCGTTGCCTATGCACTGGACGCTAAGAGCGGCGAAATCCTGTGGACCTTTGATCCCAAGGTGCCTCGGGCGCGTGTGCGCACCATTTGCTGCGACGTTGTGAATCGAGGAGTCGCTCTCTACCACGGCAAGGTTTATCTCGGCACGCTGGATGGCCGACTCATTGCGCTGGATGCGGCGACAGGCAACCCGGTTTGGACCGCCGTCACTGTCGACCAATCCAAGCCCTATGCAATTACCGGCGCTCCACGCATTGCTAGGGGAATGGTTCTCATCGGAAACGCAGGGTCGGAATTTGGCGTCCGGGGCTCTGTTTCTGCGTATGACGCGGAAACTGGAAAGCTCGTCTGGCGTACGTTCACCGTGCCGGGAGATCCTGCGCGTGGATTCGAGTCTAAAGCACTGGAGAGTGCCGCGAAGACGTGGCACGGACAGTGGTGGGTGGCAGGTGGCGGCGGCACGCCATGGGACTCGATTGTCTATGACCCAGAACTGGACCTGGTGTATGCCGGCACCGGCAACGGAATTGCATGGTACCGCGATCTGCGCAGCCCGGGCGGTGGCGACAATCTCTACCTTGCCTCCATTCTCGCTCTACGGGCGAGCGACGGTGAGGTGGTGTGGCACTTTCAGGTAACACCGGGAGACAACTGGGACTACGACGCCACTCAGCCTTTAATGCTGGCGGACCTGAAGATCAACGGCACGGCGCGCAAGGTCATCATGCAGGCGTCGAAGAACGGTTTCTTCTACGTGCTCGATCGCCAGACCGGCCAGTTCCTTTCCGCGAAGCCGTTTGTTAAGGGCATCACATGGGCCAGCGAGATCGATCCGAAGAGCGGACGACCCGTAGAGTCTGCTACTGGCTATAACGGCCTGGAGCCAGTGCTCGTTTCCCCGGAACCGGGCGGGGCTCATAACTGGTATCCGATGGCGTTCAATCCCACAACGGGTCTGGTGTACGTGCCGGCTCGAGAAGGGAGTACCTTCCTCCACGTTCCGGAAAAGAGTTGGAAATCACATCCGACGATGTGGAACCTTGGCGACACCCCGCGTTACGAGGGGCCGCTCCTCAAAAAGTTGATCGCTACTCCGCCACCGATCGGTAAGCTCATCGCCTGGAATCCTGTAGAGCAGCGCGAAGTGTGGAATGTAACTTATCCCGTCGTAGAAAGCGGTGGAGTGCTCGCGACTGCCGGTAACCTTGTCTTCCAGGGCCGCTCTGACGGAATGTTGTGCGCATACCGTGCAACGGATGGTCAGAAGCTTTGGGAGTTCAATGCGGGCACAGGAATCATGGCTCCGCCGGTCACCTACCTCGTGGGAGGAGTCCAATATGTGACGTTGATGGTGGGATGGGGCGGCTCGGCTGGGTTAGTGAATCTTCCCGGGGCAGGTCCAATCAAACCGGGCTTTGGCCGAATCCTTACCTTCGCGATCGGTGGCAGGGCAAAACTTGACCCTCTGCCCTTCGGACATCCAGGGCCTCCTTCACCAGCTATCAAAATCAATGCTCCGCCAGCCACCGTGCACGAAGGCGGTTTCCTCTATGGGCAGTTCTGCGTTTATTGTCATGGAGTGAACGTTATCGCGGGCTCCGGCGTTCCTGATCTCCGTTACGCCTCTGCCGAAACGCATCATCAATTCGAAGCTATCGTACTTGGAGGCACTCGCGAGTCGCTTGGAATGCCGTCGTTCAAAGACTCGCTCAAGCCTGACCAGGTGCGAGCGATCCAGGCTTTCATATTGTCCCGGGCTGCAGCCTCGGCCAACTCGTCGTCGAACAAGGCACCGTGAACGAATTTTCTTTGCCCGCATGACAACGAGAAGCTGAGTCACCGAGGTTTTGTTTCGACCGACATCCCGGTGATATTCTCTGACGCTTATGCGCCGACGCGATTTTCTTACCTGTCCGCAGCTAGCATCGGGGGGGCTCGTCTATTCGTTTGATCGCAAAGCCTTTCGGCTTTCTGCACAAGCTGGACCACCGATTCGCATTCCGCTTCGATTTTTTTCTGAGGCGGAAGCCTTGATCGTTGCCGCCGCCGCCTCGCGAATCTTTCCCGCTGACGAAATGGGCCCCGGGGCGCAGGAAGCGGGCGTGGCGATTTACATGACCCTGGGGACGGGACTGCCATCGCTACATACAGGAACCGTTCGAAGAAGGTGTTCCGCCTGAATTTGGCTATCAGAGGAATAAATCGGGGACAGACGAGACGTTCACCACTTTTCTGTCGATTAGTGGGCTCCAAACTGCTGGAGAACGTCCTGTCTGTCCCCGAGTTCGCCCGCCCATATGTCTGGGCGTGGCTTGTCCGATACTTAATGCGACTGCGTTATCGTCCCCTTCCGAAAAGGTCAGACATTACATCCACATGTTGATCGCAGGCATGGTTCAGGCAGTGCAGCCCGAAGCCTGCCTCGAGGGTTCTGGTCAGTGAGAAGTGGGTATAAAATTTCCCGCTCTTCACGCCGTCGGGTACGTCAGTTGGTATCCACGATCACCAGCACCTTATTCGCGTTGGGCACGAAGCTGTAATCATTTTCGTCCCATACCACGATAATTGCGTTGCGGCCACGTTCCCACGCAGGAGACTTATGGATCGCGTTCACAATCGTTTTTAAGGTGAGGTCGCCGATATAAATCAGCGCCGGATTCAGGCCGACTTGCGAGCCGTCGGTAATGGGATCAAAGGCGCACTGTGCGCCTGCCGCTGCCGCGCCGTGCTCGTCGTTGCACTGGTTGGGCGAAATGGTGCAAGAGGGAAAGCGGCCGGAACTGAGGTCAGTGGTGGAAGAAGCCGCCTTTGCCTTCGAAGCCTACGACATTGTCCAGGCTGTTGTTGCGGTCGTGACCATCCTGCACACTCTTTTGAAATACACAAACGGATTGTGCTTTGCGGCATACAGTTTGAGGAAGGCGCATGAGCCACCAAGGTTGTCGGGGACGGTCGAGAGGTCGGTGAAGAAACCGTCGCTGTAGGCGGTGCGCGTCAGCTCCCGTGATTGGCAAGCTCTCCCTGGTAGCTCTTCCACCGCCGGCCCTTCTCCGCCAACTGATCTCCAATCATCTTGCCAACGGTGTTGGCGGCGGCCGAAATGAGCTCCATCAATGCTGATTAACCCGAAGGCGGCGTCACATCCGGATTTGGACATTCGTTCGTGGTGTCGACGGCCGGCGTCGCATCCGTGTACAGTCCCGCAATGGGACGGAATGCTTGAGCTTGCGGGGAAGTCGGTGTTCGTAGTAGAGGGAGGATGGAGAAGAGGTTGGGTGTGCAGTTTGCGTTGTGCCAGTCGGGAGCGTTATCGCTCCGCACGCCGAAGTTGAATCCCCCCACGATTTCCAGATAGTTGGTGGAGCTGGATGGCCCACCACGAAATCATTGGTCGTGGAATTGGCGAAATTCGCATATTGGTTGGCGAACGGGGCGTCCGGGTTCCCGACAATCTGGCTGAAGCCGTGGTTCTCCATCATGATCACGAAGACGTGGTCCAGATTCGGTACGCCTTGGGGACAAGGAGCCATCAGGCACCAAACACGATAGCTGCCGACACTGCGACAAACGACCAGATTCGTTTTTCTCATGAGAATCACTTTCGTTACGAAAAGTAGTCGGGCCTTGCAGATGGTCGCTGGGGCGCGAAGCTCGACCCGTCGGTACGGTAGGATCGGCTGGTTACGGGCCGGTAACAGGGAGGTTAAGATTCCGTGAATCCCGGTCCGTTCTACTGGGAAGGTCAAAGAGTGCTCGCCAGGCTCAGCCTGGGTTCTCGCCTTCCTTTTGAGCTTTTGTTTCGACCGACATCCTAGTGATATCCTCTGCTGCCTATGCGCCGACGCGATTTTCTTACCCTGTCAGCCGCCAGCATCGGAGGGGCGCTCGTCTATTCGCTTGATCGCAAAGCCTTCTTTAGGCTTTCCGCGCAAGCCGGCCCATCCATTCGCATTCCGCTTAGATTCTTCTCTGAGGCTGAAGCTCTGATCGTGGCTGCTGCCGCCTTGCGTATCTTTCCCAGTGACGAAATGGGGCCAGGGGCGCAGGAGGCGGGCGTGGCGATTTACATCGACCGGCAACTTGCTGGACCCTGGGGACGGGACCGTCATCGCTATACGCAGGAGCCGTTCGAAGATGGTGCTCCCCCGGAATTTGGCTATCAAGGGAAAGCGACCCAGCAGCAGATCTATCGCAGCGCGCTGAAAGACTTGAAGGGTTTCGACCTCCTGGCGCCCGCCGAGCAGGATCAGAAGTTGCGGCAGATTGAATTGCTTTTTCTTCTTTTCGCTGCTGCGCCGCAACACAATTGAAGGTATGTTCTGCGATCCCATGCATGGCGGCAATGTGGACATGATCGGATGGCAATTGATCGGGTTCCCTGGACCACGCATCAGCAACTATGCCGATGTCGATAAGCATTACGGGGAAGCGTTTCGGCCCAAGCCGGCCAGCTTACGGCAGGTGACCGGGGACGATCGGATTCGTCCCAGTGAGGACGAAGCGTGAAAACTTTACCCCCGGTAGATGTCGTAATCATAGGTGGCGGGTGGACGGGACTGCTCATGGCCAAGGAACTTGGTACCCGCACATCCCTTTCCATTACCGTGTTGGAACGCGGAAAGCCGCGGGAGACCCCCGACTATTCCACCACCATGGATGAACTCGACTACGCGATCCGGCTTCACATGATGCAGGACCCGGCACAGGAAACGGTCACATTCCGGCACAACTTGACCCAACACGCCCTTCCGTTACAAGAAAACGCGTCCTTTTCTTCCCGGCACGGGAGTTGGAGGCGCGGGCGAACACTGGAATGGTCAATTTCCCCGCTTTCTGCCTGACTGTTTTGAATTGCTGTCTAAAACCACGGAGCGCTACGGGGCGAAACGCCTGCCGGTGGACCACGCGATTGAAGACTGGGGTGTCACCTACGATGAACTGGAGGCGCACTACACGCGCGCCGAAGTGCTCCTCGGGATCTCGGGAAAGGCAGGGAACATTCGCGGTAAGAAGATTGAGGGCGGCAACATTTTCGAAGGCTGGCGCAGCGCCGAGTCCGACCCCTCCGATCAAGACGCCATATTTTTCGGCGATGTTTCGCGATGCGGCACAAACCCTTGGCTACCATCCTTATCCGCATCCCGCCGCGACGCTGAGTGAGCCGTACACCAACCCCGATGGCATTTCACGTACCGCTTGTTTTTATTGCGGCTTTTGCGAACGCTTCGGTTGCATGGTCGGAGCCAAGGCCCAACCTACAAACGTTCTTCTGCCAGTGATCCCAACGCGGAAGAGCGTTTCTATTCGCACGGCATCGTGGGTCCGCCGCATAGTGCATGAGAAAGCGGGAAACGGACGCAAAGCGCAAGGCGTCACCTACGTGGATGCAACCGGAGAAGAAGTATTCCAGCCCGCGGAATTGGTGTTTCTTGCCACGTGGACCCTCAATAACACCCGGCTGCTGCTGCTTTCAGGGATTGGCGAGCCAGACCCTGAGACCGGCAAAGGCACGGTAGGACGCAACCTGACCCACCAGGTCTGCTTTCCGGGAGCAATAACTTTTTTCGGACCATTGAACCGCTTCATGGGTTCCAGAGCTGCCGGCATCTGCGTCAGCGACTTTGATGGAGACTCGTTTGATCACAGCGAACTCCCCTTTTTGCGGGGAGGCAATCTGCTGGCCTACAGTTTCGGCTATCGGCCCATGGCAAGCTTTGGCGT
>CAVUGT010000005.1:0-108974 GCA_963741105.1 Terriglobia bacterium | reverse complement strand
CGTTCCATCTGAAGGGAACTCCGGTTCGCATTTCCAGTGGAAGCGTCTCTTCGAAACAAAGCTATGAATGGTTCAACAATTACCTGAAAGAACTTGACCTCGGGTGGTTCGAAACAGCCCTCGAGGCAGACTCTTTGCTGGTCAACCGATTCTGCCAGTATGTGAAGAATCAGGGATATGACTTGAGCCGCGTGGCCCTGATTTCGGAAGATGAAACCGCCTTCGGAGCAACCGGCGAACTCTGCTACGATCCGCCATCCAAAAATGTCTCTCACACAAAAGATGTGGACCACAAAAAGCAAGGTCCAGTCTATCTTTACTACCCTCGAGACATCACAACGTTGCGTTCCGCTTATGAGCAGCAGTCGATCTTCCGTTCGAAATCACAGCCCTCGAGTGGCACTCCCTCCTCTTCCACCCTGCGCGGCGACCTGAGCGAACCTGCCAGCAGCCAACATGACACGGTTCGCATCTATGGCGGCCAGTTGACACCGCTGGCGCAGGAATCGGTGCTGCAGAGCATGACTAGCGTTTTGCGTGACAAACGCATCGAGTTCATTGTCCTGCGCAGCACCAACTCCCTGGATCAGATTTTCCTCAGCCAGTTCTTTCGACAAGCGTATCCCGAAGCTCGAGTAGTGATCGATGGGGCTGATCTTTCTGTTTCGGCGTGGCGCCGAAGGCTCATCGCTGCGGGGAGTCATGATGTTGTCAACCTATCCGTTGCTGACCTGGCAACAGGATTGGACTCCGTCACTGTCGACTCCGTCGAACGAATTAATCTCGGGAGAAAGCTATCGCATCTTTGAAGAGGACGTGGGCGAAGGATTGTACGTTGCCGCGCGTGAACTATTTCGGAACAGGACCGGTTTGGATGATCCCCCGATCTGGAATTATGCGCCTCCCACCTGGACCGGCGAGGCGGGCGATAGCAAATTCCATGACAATCAACGTCCCGCGACATGGGTTTCCGTCATTGGTCACCACCAGTTCTGGCCAGTGGCCGTGCTCGACCCGGATACTCTTGGTAACACTACGGATGACACAATTCTTCTACCACCCCGTGGGCGCGGCGATACGCCTGGATCCGCGGGCGGCCAGCGGCCGCCGATGCGGTTCCCGGTGAATTTGTCATCCTGCTGATGATTTGTATTGTCTGGAGCTTCCTGCACTTGCTCTGGTGCTCGCGAGGATCGATTTCTCCCGTGACCTCACCCTTTAGACTGACTTATTTTCGCACCACTCTTCAGGCCGCAACATTCTGCTCTCATCGCCTTCGGCAGCCTTTTGCCGATGTTGGCTGCGATCTCGGTGGCCGCCACCTCTGGCGTGCTGACCTGGGACCTGGGAAACTGGCGCGGAACCGTCCTGGTGGGATGGGCTCTTGGCATTTTTGGATCCTCATTCCTTGCCTGCCGTATGAACTACAAATTGCCGCCGCTCGCGGCCATTCGAAAGGAACCCTGTGCCTACCCGGCGAAATGGCAGCGCCTTGCAGTCACGCTCGTAACTCTCTTTCTCGTCGCTTTTGCACTGCCGTACGTAGCCTTGGTTTACGGGTTGAAGTTGCGTGGGATGGTATCGATTCCAGGTTTGTCGGCGGCAAACAGTATCCCCACCTACTGGCGGAGCGTTCATCTTCTCAGCGGAGTATCTGGCCTTGTGCCCCAGCTCCTGTTGATCGCCGGTCTATACGTTTGGTTTTGGTGCTCTCTGCGCGGACTTGCCCTGTTCGGCAAGGACCGTCCGTTGTTACCGGAGCTCAGCGACCTCACGGTTGCTTGCGCCACCAATCGAAGAATGCCTACCCTTAGCCGTCAAATCGCCGCAGGCCCGGTCGAAGTCATCGCGCTTCCCCTGGGGAAGCCCTACTGGCGAGTGCTGGCTCCGGCGATCTTGCTGACCGCCACTGTCTTCGCGCTGGTGTTACAGGGCTTCTCGCTTCGGACACTGGGAGAGAAGCAGTTCGGCTTCGTAATGTTTTGCTGGTTAAGCCTTTGCATCGGCCTCCTATTGGCCGACACTGCGCAACTCTGGATGACATGGAAAGCGCTCCGGCCGTTGTTGATGGATCTCAACCGTCTCCCCCTGCGGCGGACCTTGAGTGCGCTGAAGGGACTCTCCTGGGGTTCCATCTGGGCCATGAGTGGTAATTCTCTGGATCAAAGGTATTGCATTGTTTCGCGCCAGTTCGAAAGCCTGAGGCATCTGGAAAACTCCCTGAGAGTTCCGATGCCAGACAGTCGACTGCCCGGATTGAACAAGGATCCTGTCCTGAATCTAATCTTGGTTTGCCACAACCAGGGCAAAGAGTTGGCAAACTGGTACACGTCTTTTTATTCATCTGTTCATTGTCCTGCAACCGAGAGTATGGAGCCCTTGCGGAAATTTCAGGAGGTTGTCGCGTCCACCGCCGGGTTGGTCATGACAACCCCTGCTGATACCAGCATGGCAACAAGAGACCGAGTCGCTGGTTCCGACGAGGCCCGCCTTAACCAGCCTGACTCCGACAAGGCAAAGGCAACTGACGCTGATCACAAATCTGCCGTTCCGATCGACCCCGATTTGCCTCGCTACGTTTTGGCAGCCGAGGAATTCTTCCTGTTGCCTTACATGGGATTCATCCAGAATATTCTTGGGCGCATCCGGACCATCATTTTAGGCAGCCTATTCCTCTTCATCGCAACCACCTTCGCTGTGTCGAGCTACCCTTTCGATCCCTTGCCTGTTTCGGGCGGCATCTTCCTGGCGGTATTCGCGATTACCGGAGGCACCGTGATCTGGGTCTACGCGGGGATGCATCGTGATGCAACCCTGAGCTATATGACGGACACGACACCCGGCGAACTTGGAAGGCCGTTCTGGCTGCAGTTAGTCACATTCGGTGCCGGACCCTTACTTGGCTTGCTGACAACTCTTTTTCCATCGATTACCGAATTCATATCCTCGTGGATTCTGCCCAGCACTCAAGCCTTGAAGTGAACTCGCTGAGAGGTTCCAACATGGAGAATATTCATCCCGATTCGACCAACCCCAACTCTCCGGCGCCGCTGGATTCAGATGGCCCGAACGTCGCGGTGATCGCGATTCATGGAGTAGGCCAGCATTTGCTGGGGTTTCCGCCGACGCGGTGTCCACACTGCTGCTGTCCATCGGCAGAAACGGAGGCGGCACAATACTTCCCTCCCAGCCCACTCCTCCCTATCCCGGCTTCGTCGCCACTTCCATCGAAGTCCCGTTACGTCCCGTGCAGTCGCCTCCTGACGGCACAACCGGCGCCAATGATCGCAACCAGCCCTCGCGTCTGTCACGTATTTGGGGCATCTTTAACGAGCGCCGTGGATATCTCGCCCAAGCCAGAGAAAACGCCGACTTCATTCCCTACGGATACAATCCAGAACGAAACTCAGGCCCGACGAGCCTGATCGCGGTGAATTTGCTTACCAGTTCATGCTCACGCAGGTGGCAGGCTACAAGGGCGAGCCTGACCGCAATTTTCAAACCGTCCGTCTCGAGGGCAAGCGCGCGGCTAGTCCCTCGGTCGCGAAGGTTCACATCTACGATGCCCACTACTCCGATCTCACCAAGCCGGAGAACAGCATCCTCGCGTTCTTCTTCGCCTTTTACCAACTTCTGTTTCATCTCGCGAGTCTGAGTTTGCAGGCTGTTTATTGGGTGGAGGCCGAGAACGTCAAAAAAGAAAACATTGCCAAAGATAAAGCCGGGCCGCTTCGCTGGCGCATTGAATCTTCCATCCACGCCACCTCGGTTCGTTTGCTGATCATGTGGATCCCGTTCTTGAACTTGATCCTTCTCGAAATTGCCGTTTGCTCATTCGCAGACAAGACCTGCGGTTGGTCACTGTTACCTCTGCTTGCACTCTGCTTTGCTGCAGTTCTCAGCTTGGGCGCCACATTTCGGTTGTTGCGCCAGAGGCGTTCGCCCACCCAGCCTTTTCTCTGGGCGTCAATCCCGTTTCTCGGCATGTGTATGGGCACGCTGTTATTAGGCGGTCTGGCAGGGCTCTACAACTGTATTTTTCATCTCGGGCTGCCGTTCTTCGAAGTACTGTTGCTCCTTACCTGGCTGCTCGCAGCCGGTCTCATTCTGGGCTGGATTGCAACGAAGTACAATCCTCTGCGTCCAGGGGCATTGTTTCTGTCCATCGTGCTGTATGTCGCCAACCTTTTTCTGTTCCTGTTTTGCCTGCTGCCCCACGCCGCCAATACAACAGACATTGGCCAGAATCAGGTTGCTACCGCCTCTCTCTGGGCTGTGCAGTGGATTTTCGGTGAACTCCTGCTGTTGTGGACTCTGTGCTTGATTTGCGCCTTCCTCAGTTGGCCGTTGAGTGCTTTCTGTGTGCACGGCATAAAAGAAGACGAGGCCCGAAAGTCTCGCGCGATCGCAGCATTCAGGACAGGCCGGTTCGCCTTTGCGGTTCCAACCCTTCTCTTCGTGATCCGTGACCTGCGCCCTGTGGAGCGGCGTCGTGGTTTACGGGTCGGACAAGTTGAAGGCCTTCGATGGAGTCACGATGGAGGTTGCGGACAACGGCCCTCTTCTTCCCAACACCTGTCAATCGTCATCCCCGAAATAAAGTTAGTGGAATGTTGGATCGATCGCGCCACCTCGCCTGCCACGCCGCCGGACTGCGAGTACCCAACCCATTCGAGCCCTGAACAGACCGTTTTCTGGTCTAAGTATTTGACAGGTCTTCTGCTGGTCAGCGTAACGCCGGCATTTCCCGCTACCATGATTATGCTCATTGTTGGCCTGTTGCTGCTCACTTGGGCCGTGCTGCCGTCGCTCGTTTTCGAATTGAAGCCGAAGTTAGTGGAAGGCGCTCCCTCAGACCAAACCCGCTCGCTCGGAGAATGGCTGTCCCGAGGCCTGGACAACACTGCAATTATCACGCGAACGCTCTGGTTCGCAATCGTGCCACTCCCATTGTCCTTCCTGGCGTTTGATTGGCTGGTCTTGCACCGAATTCTTCCCGATAGTTTGATCAAGGCCGTGGACTTCGGAAGCAGATTGACGTTGCCGCTGATCCGGCAGGATGGATTGGTCCTGGCCGTTTCAGGCGCCACGCTTTTCGGCTTCATTTTGAAATACCTCACCACCGTACTCGACACGATTCTTGACGTTGACAACTACCTGCGCACATCTCCCAAAGAAGGCACTCCCCGCGCACTCATCGCCGAACGCTGCACCTCGCTGCTGCGCTACATCGCCGCCTATCGTGACGATCAAAACCGCCGCCCATACTCGAAGGTCATTATCGTTGCCCACAGCCTGGGTTCAATGGTCACGACTGATCTGCTGCGCTATCTCGAGCGCTCTGCGCACGACAGCTGGGACCGAGGCTTGGCCCGATACGAATTCCGACAAGTACCCGTGGAGACGGGTGAATCGAAGCTTCCCATTTACGTCTTCTCTATGGGCTGCCCGTTGCGCCAGTTGCTCAATCGGTTTTTCCCGCATTTGTATTGGTGGGTTTCCGATATCCCGGACAACTCGCTCGCCGCTCTCGCCTCCGCAGTCGATCCTCCCATGCCCGCGATCAGTTCCCCCCTCCCCAGGACCGATGAGATGAACGTGACTCTCTGGTCCAATGCATATCGCAGCGGCGACTATGTGGGCCGCTCCCTGTGGGTCGGTCAATGGCTGAACCGCAACGCGAGTGGCGATTCCACGAAGCCATCCGACGTCGCTCAAGCTGTCGCGCCACAAGCGTGCACTGAAATGTGCATCGGCCTGGGCGCGCACACTCACTACTGGGATCGAACCGCACCCGATGTTGCGGCCCGGCTCGATCAATTGATTACATAGCCCTGCGACGATTCGTCGGCACGAATGGGACAGACCGACAAGGTGGAGAAGCGCACTGGGGAGATGGAAGAAACCGTCCTGCACTTCAGCCCCGGAAAAGAATGGCTTGCGCCACGCTAGAATGTCAGGGTCGTCGGGCCGGTTACCCAAAGGTCATGCGAAAACGTCGAAGGGGCGGGGACGATCAGCGGGTAAATGGATGCCACACGTTGACTGCGGTGCCGACCGTCTCTGTAGAGCCTGAGAAGATACTGGCACCAAATCGCGGGCCCTATCGTTCCAGAATGTGGCGTGGACCAACCTTCTGGTAGTGGTTCACTTCCGGCGTCGTCGTAGTTTCAGCTGATGCCCGCATTTCACACATCCATATTCATGGCGGTGACCATAATGCAGGCGCCGCTGTTCGCGCTGTACAGGACCAGACATTGGTCCGAGCAGAATCGCGTCCGGCCATTGGGGGATGGCCTCCCGACACTGAGCTCATTCGGTTCTCCGGAAGGGTCCATGGCCACAAGACCTTAACGCGTCCTCATCCTGAACAAGGACGTTTAAACCACTTAGCCATAGCATCCTCTTCAATCAACCGCCTGGCCGCACTTTCGTGGATGTTTGCGAAAACGACACATTCAGCTTTCCCGGAAAGGTTGGGCTGTAATCACCAACCCTTCTGGCCAGCAATCTTTCAGAAAAGAAACTGCGACACCTCCTGAGTCGTCTTAAACAAACAAGAGGCTCACGTCTGACAGAAATATCAGTAAGGCAACTTCTGGTTCTACGACACCGACTTCGCCCTTCCAAAAACGAATGGGACTGGAGGGTTCAACAGACTTCGAGCCTCTGGGATGAAACCTGAATACTGTACTGCTTTCGGGCAGCGCACCTGTCGGCCATCCGACGGGAAGGTCGGAGAGCCGACTATATAATAAGGATAGGCGTGCAACTCCAAATCGACGTTCCCACCCCGGGAGACCTCCCCGCCAAAGGGCGCGATGGCAGTCTTAGAGACCGACATTTCAAACCTTTTGCGGACAAACAAGGGAACGGACTGGGCAACGGAACCAGCTCCTGGTCCTCCTTCATGGCCATTGTCGCGACACAAGGTGCTCAGGTCTGGCAGGCTGAATTTTTCCAGGCAAAGTCACGTCCTCCAGGAAAGGGGCGACCTTAGCCTGTACCAGGTTCGTACTCGGCTACCGACCGCCCTTTTTTCTGGCGAACGAGCACAGGTGATGACGCGCTATCCGGCTTTTTGCCGCTTGGCTTGATTGACCTGTCCGACAAACGGCGCCGGACTTTTCCGGGGACCTTCCGGACCGTGCACATCGTCGGAGTATTGGAACTGAACGGGAACCGTACCATTACCACCTGTCAGCTTAACTTCCTTGAAGACTTTACTGAGAGGATTGGCTTCAAACACAGGGAAGTCGCCGCATTCCTCGCCCTGCGAGGAAGTCCACCCTAAGAAGCTCGCCGCAGACGGGTTACTCCCGGCGCGGATTGCATCTTCCACATCGGGGTCAGTCCTGGCTTCGTTCAGCTCGTGGTAGAACGTTGCTACAACATTCTTCCAGGCTTGATCGAAGACGGGAATGCCATTCTCAGTACCGTTGGGAAGCCTCTCCGAGAAAACTCCGATGGCGTAATAGATGGTCTGCCTGCTCCGCCCCGAACCAACGTGGACAGATCCGTGATAGCCGCCCAGTCCCTGCGTAGAGTCCTCCTCTTCCTCGTGAGGTACCGCTGCCGCTCTTATAGGTCCTGCTGCATCCTGTTCCAGGCGTCCTGAGATAGCTCCAGCCGTTGGAGCCTCGTTGGTGTTGAGGATTGTTCCGCTGGGAAGCAAGAAATCAAACACGGTGGACGAGAAATCAGATCCGTTCAGGTTGCCAGCAGCGAACAGCGTGCGCACCAGGTTCTCAACGTCCCCCTGCGAGACCACTCGAGGCGGCGGGCCCGCAAGCACTTGCGACCCGCGGAAGGTCGAAGTGATCTTGCCCGATGGATAGTATTGAGACATCACATTGTTCAGGTCCTTGTCGGACATCGCCGCAGCAAGTGCTTGGTCGATGGACTGGATGTCGCTGGGTCGCCATGCTTGGGAGCCGCCGACATAAAAGTTTGTGAAAACCAGGTTTGGAATAGTCTTTCCGCCGTGAAAAGTGAGATCGTGCTCTGGAGTGGGAGGCAGTCCCGCCGCCAGAGCGACAGATTTGGGCATCGACGCCCGGGAACGAAATCCTGTCTCGGCTTTGGTCGCGTGACCGACAAATACGCGCATGGGTTGTACGTAGCTATCTTGCTCATTGGTCGATTTCATGTGTTCTATCTCCTTGAGTGAGGGCAAAGGAGTCGGACGGGCATGGCGTCTCTGCCACAGAGGGGACGCGCGCCGTGGGGAAAGTTAAGTAGTAAGGTTGTTATGCTCTGCCCTTTCCGATTCACTGTCAACGAAATGTCTGAATACCGACGACAAACGCAATGGTCGGAATATCGACGGAGATGCTTGGGACATTCAGCTCCAGACCCGAAAAGGTAGTCTTAGGCGGATCCCACTCTCCGCCTTAAAACGCTAGGCGCGAGTCGAACTGCTCTATTCCTTGAGAGCAAGGAATTGTCCACGCTCTGGAGGTGGATCACTTCCTATGTCGTCCTAGCCGCAATTGATGCCCACACTTCACACACTGATACTCGTGGCGGTGACCGTAACGCATGCGCTCTCCTTCACGCTTGTGGCGGATCAGACATTCGTTCGAGCAAAACCGTGTCCGGCCTTTCGGAACGGGCTCCTGACACTGCGCGCACGTTGAATCCACGTAAAGGGCCATGGCACGAGACTCTATACGGATCTCGCTTGGGAGGAGATAAATACCAGGATCAGTTCCGTAATCAGAACAAAGGCCCGTAAACGATTGAGCCATAGGACCTTGCTTCAGTGGATCGTGGCAAGTCGGAGTTTCTGAGCACTGATCAAAGAGAACACACCGCCTTTTCTTAGTCGAAAACAATAGCCGCCTACCTTCCTTTTGAGCTGGCAACCATTTCAGAAAAGAAACTGCAGCGGCCTCTGACTCATCCCGGCTCGCAAAGTTCGTCGAGTTCCGCTTGAAAACCGCAAAGGTCACCGGCGGGAGTCAAATGTGAGTCGAGTTCTGCGCATTGTACTGAATGATCTTCGGGGTGACTTCGTCACCTGCCGCGTGGCCGCACTCCGTCCGCATCCCAGTTACATGCGACATCATTTCACAGTGCCAGCCTCCAAGCTGTCCGTGCTGGCGGACCGAGGTGACCTCGCGTTTCGGGAGCCGCTCGTTATCACCCAAGACCTTACGATTGTGGACGGGCATGCTCGATTGGAACTGGCTAGGCTAGCAGGACGGCAGACTCTCCCATGTATCGAATACGAACTCACGGAGGCGGAAGCTCTTCATTTGCTACTCCAGAGGCATCTCCGATCCGATGGCCTGAATGCCTTTAGCAGAGTACTCCTGGCCCTGGACCTAGAGCCTTCTATGAGAGAGAGGGCTTTGTCGAACCAGCGAGCCGGGGGCCACGACAAGGGTTCGTCAAAATTGACGGAAGCTAGCAGGGTGGATGTGCGGTCAGGAATTGCCACAGCAGCAGGAAACTCAGCAAGCTCATGGCAGAAACGGATTCTTGTTTTTCCTATAGATCAAGTTGAAGCGCGGTTGTCCTCCCTGCTTCCATCAATCGTTGGAGTTGACCTGTGTTTATTGACATACATAGAACCACAATGTATAAGACTTCTACGTATGGACATGGGTAAAGACTTGGTTGCTGCTTCTGCTACACCGCTCGTGCTCGCCATCCTTGCCGAAGGCGACAGTTACGGCTACGCCATCATCAAGCGAGTGACCGAGTTATCCAGTGGGCACCTGCAGTGGACCGACGGCATGCTGTATCCCGTGCTGCACCGGCTTGAGCGCCAAGGTCATGTCGCGGCGAAGTGGTCCGCCTCCGAGAATGGCCGCAGGCGTAGGTACTACCGGATCACTCGAGAAGGCCGGGCGCAGCTCGCAGCCCAGCGGCAGCAGTGGCAGGTCGTCGACGGTACTTTGCGGGGTATCTGGATGAAGAAGTGCACGGCATGACGACCTTCGCCGATCAAGTGCTCGAAGAGCAAATCGCGCAGTGGCGCGCGTACGTACGCCGCCGGCAGGGCCTTCACGGTCCCGACGTGGAGGAACTCGAGGGACATCTGCGCGATCAGCTGGCGGCGCTCACCGAGGCCGGTCTGACAGGGGATGAAGCATTCCTGGTTGCGGTCAAGCGCATGGGCAATCTCGATGCGCTGTCGCGCGAGTTCGCATCCGAGCATTCCGAACGACTGTGGAAGCAGTTGGTTATAGCCCCCGACGCTGATGACCCGGCGAACACGTCACACTCCGAGACGCTGGTCGTCCTGGGTCTTGCCGCGGCCGCAGCGTTGGCGGTCAAGGTGCCGGCACTGTTCGGTATTCCGCTCAACCCTGATGACGACGTGCCGCGGTTCTACGTCCGGAACGCCAGCCTGTTCGTCTTCCCGCTGCTTACCTTCTACTTCGTGTGGAAGCGTGGGTTGAAGTTCGTCAGCGCTCTCTGGCTCGCGCTGCCGTTTGCGACCGGGGTAGTGTTCGCCAACATCTACCCCTTCCACACGCGCGGCGACACTGAGTTTCTGACCGCTCTGCACTTGCCAATCGCCCTATGGCTGGCCGTCGGCTTCGCGTACGTCCGAGATCGCTGGTTCGCTGACGGTGGGCGCATGAACTTCGTGCGGTTCTCGGGCGAGTGGGTCATCTACTACGTGCTCATTGCGCTCGGCGGGGGCGTCCTCACCAGCTTTACGTTCATGATGTTCCGCGCCATCGGCATGAATCCTGCGTGGTTCGTAGCGGGCTGGTTGCTCCCGTGCGGGGCGGCGGGGGCGGTCATCATTGCATCCTGGCTGGTGGAGGCGAAGCAAAGTGTCATCGAGAACATGGCACCGGTGCTGACCCGGCTGTTCACCCCGCTGTTCACAGTTCTGCTACTGGCGTTTCTGGCCACCATGGCGTGGACAGGCAGCCCCATCAACGTGAAGCGGGAGGTACTGATCGGCTTCGACCTTCTGCTGGTGCTGGTTGTTGGGCTGGTGCTCTACGCCGCCTCCGCACGCGACCCGCAGGCGGCGCCCGGCTTCTTCGACGGCCTGCAACTGCTGCTCGTGGTCAGCGCACTCGTGGTGGATGGGGTGGCGCTCGCGGCGATTGCCGCCCGCATCTCCGAGTTTGGTTTCACTCCCAACCGAGTGGCGGCTCTTGGCGAGAATCTCATTCTTCTCATCAACTTGGCGTGGTCGGCGTGGCTCTATGCGTGCTTCCTGCGT
This sequence comes from Terriglobia bacterium, assembly GCA_963741105.1. Classification (GTDB taxonomy): domain Bacteria; phylum Acidobacteriota; class Terriglobia; order Terriglobales; family Acidobacteriaceae; genus JAIQFF01. Next base: position 97,777 of record CAVUGT010000005.1, on the reverse strand, counting down.
CGCCGGGGCTCGTTTGCCGCCCTGGAACGATGGCAGATCGCCTATCTGCCCGTGTACTCCATATGGGCGGCACTGGTGGTTGTCATGTTCCCGCCCGTGTTCGGCTACCGCTGATACACCCTCGCGGGCACTGAGTCGCACCCCCATCTAGATCGTGGAGATCGATTCCTTCGGCGCAGATTAATGTTGTTGTAACATCGCCATTACACTCACAAGCCGGCCGGAAGTTGGTCAGGGTGGACGGATCGGGTCGTAGTTGGTGCTAACGCCTGATTTCGTCAACTACGTTGAAATGGCACCGGCATTCGAGTACAAAAGCGGATTATGATCCGATCAATTGGTGCGCTTGTCCTCGTATCACTCTGCTTCTCGCGGCTGTCTGCTGCCCCAGAATACGCAATCCGTGGGCAGATCACAGATTCCGAGGGTGCGGCGATTGCTAACGCTAGGGTGCTCGTTCACTGGGATTCCAGCGGCAGCACTCTCGGCCTTGGCGATAACATCGGCACTAAGCAGGATGTGATAGTGGTCACGGATGTTAGCGGGGACTATTCGGTAAATGTTCCTGCGGGATTCTATGACGTGTTCGTCTCGGCGATGTCATTCACTCCAACCGCCACAAAGGTGCGAGTCAAACAAGGGCGGCCCGCGACGTTTAGCACGAAGCTCGACGTAGATCCTCTTGTCTCGAAAGAACTGGGCCATGACATCTACGCTGCGCCGAAGTGAGTTTCAATTGGTAACATCGATACATTCATTGTGGGAGCGGCAGCCCTGTCCGGCGGGTCAATGAGTGTAAACGCCTGTTCTCAACAGTTATGATTTGCAGGAGCAGTTCCGAGCGCCCGTCCCCACTGAGGCTCATGCCCGCATGTCGATCTTTAAGGTATTTGGGTGGCTTACCATTGCGCTTGGAGTCATTCGCGGATGAACCTTTGCCTTCGTTTCTTTCCTGCTAGGTCCAGCCTCTGGCTCGAACGATGTGCGTTTGCCGACGGCCATAAACAGCTCAGGTGCGGAATTCGCTTGGCGGAACAGATTTTTTGTCTTTCCTATACATCAAGGCAATGGGAGGAGAACTCTGGGGCCTCGATGACGAACCCGATCGTCCCGGAACCAGTTTGCATGAAACTGGTGTCTGCAGGTTTGGCGACGATCCCGAGAAGTACGTTACTAACCGGTGGGCGCAGACTCACGACGTTCCAAACCTCTATGTTTGTGACGCCAGCATTTTTCCGAGTTGTACCGACAAGACAACCACCATGCCCATCATCTCCTTCACCATGCGCACTTGTGATCACATGCTGAACAATTTCAAGCAAGGCGTTCATCAGCGCGCATAAAAGACCGCAAGAACATTGACGCGGTAGGCTAGCGCACCCGTCCAGGCGTTCAATTCGACAATGAGGAGATCTCAGTGATGGGCTATCCCGACCGCAAGTGTCGCTCGGTAAACATGCGGCTGCATCTCCGCCTTGCTATCGCCATCGCGGCCTTGTTCTTTGTAGCAATCAGCGCAAGTTCGGCAAAGGCTGCTAACGAGCCTGATGGCTATTCCGCGTTGGTCAGGCTTTTTCAGCAATGGCGGGAATTCGAGCATCCGGTGATGAAGAATAATGTTCCCGACTACAGTGCGAGCGCGATAGCGGCAAAGGCCGCGGCGCTGCCCGGGTGGCGCAAGCGGCTTGATGCGATCGATCCCAAGTCGTGGCGCATTGAGCAGCAGAACGACTACAAGCTGGTGAAGGCCGAGATGAATGGGCTCGACTTCAACCTGAGGGTGCTCCGTCCGTGGGCGCGCGATCCCGCTTTCTACACCAACATATGGTCGTCCCGCAGCGACGTGCCCTCGCGCGAAGGTCCTGTTCCCTACCCTGAGATCCAGCTCTACAACTATCGTTTTCCGCTCGACGCCGAGGCGCAGAGGGATTTGACTGCGAAGATCGGCATGATTCCCGCCTTCCTGGCCGAGGCAAAGGAGAATCTCAAGGCGAGTGACGCGCACGACCTCTGGGTGTATGGCGAGGAGGAACTGCGCAATCAGTCCCGCACTTTAGCTTCGCTCGAGGCCGGGACGTTGACCGTCCACACGCTGGCCGAGCATCAGAATGCCGATCTTAGCGGTACCAGCCCGGAGTTGCGCGCCGCCGTGAGCAGCGCGCACAAGGCGACTGACGAATTCGTCGCCTGGCTGGAGAATCTGGCGCCCACCAAGACCGGGCCCTCAGGCGTAGGCAAGGAGAACTACACCTGGTATCAGCAGAACGTGCACTTCATCCCCTACAACTGGGATGAAGAGGTTGTCCTGCTGCGGCGCGAGCTGCAGCGCGCGCAATCATCCTTGCGTCTTGAGGAACACAACAACCGCAATCTGCTTCCCCTGCAACCGGCCGCCGATGCTGCCGCGTTCGACAAGATGACGCATGACCGGGTGGATAAGTTCGTCGATTTCCTGGTCAAGCAGGAGATTATCCCGGACAAGCCTTACATCAAGGCGGCGCTGGCGGAAGAGCTCGGTCAGTTCGTTCCAGAGGAACAAAGGGTGTTCTTTACCCGCGTCACTCACCGCGAGCCCATGGTGCTTTTCTCGCACGATTATCACTGGATCGACCTGTCGCGGATGAGGGATGAACCGAATCCGAGCCCGATCCGCCGCCAGGTCCTGCTCTCCAACATCTGGGACAATCGCGCGGAGGGTTTCGCCACCGCCTTCGAAGAACTGGTGATGCACGCCGGTCTGTACGACGACAATCCGCGCGCCAAAGAGCTGGTCTGGATTGCGCTGGCCAACCGCGCCGCGCGCGGCCTGGCCTCGCTCTATGTGCAAGCCAATCAATTTACCCTGGAGCAGGCAGGACACTTCCAGGCCGAGTGGACGCCGCGCGGCTGGGCCAATGCCAAGGACTCGCTCACCACATTCGAGCAGTTGCTGTATCTCCGCCAGCCCGGCTATGGCAGTTGCTACATCACCGGCAAAATGCTCACCGACGAACTGATCACGGAGTATGCCCACCAGCAGGACTTGGCCGGCAAGCCATTTGTGCTGCGCGATTTCATGGACCGCTTCAACAACGAGGGCATGATTCCAATCCCCCTGATGGAGTTGGAGATGGTCCCGGGCAGCGCACGGGTCTTCGGCCCGCAGCAGCCCTGACAATTCATTGCTCCAGGTGGAGTCATACCGTTCAAACATGTGATGTGCGCGCAAGTGGGTTGTTCTGTGTCGTCCTGTGCTGTATACAATATCCGGTGCGTCCAGCAATGCGCGGCCGGGTAGTGGCTCAGTTTCACGACACCGCCCGCAAAACCCAGCCACCACGAGGGACACGAAGTATCACGAAGGCTTTAGTCTGACGCTTTTACTTCGTGAACCTTCGTGTCCTTAGTGGTTAATGCTTTTCCAAACTGCCATGACGCATCGCGCCCGCCTTCATCAGGAGGAGCAGTGAGCATCTTCACGGACCACAAAGTCACGCGCCGTTCCTTGCTGCTTTCGACCTGCTGTCTGGTTCCAGGCATCCGCCTACTAAGCGCGCTCGAAGCCTCAGCGATGCTTCCAAAGGATTACGCCGTCAAGCCGGTGCCTCTTACCCAGGTCGATATCGTCGACGACTTCTGGGCGCCTCGCATGGAAGTGAATCGCAATATTTCCATATGGCACTGCTTCAAGAAGATGGAAGAGTTCGACGATTTTGGCAGTCCCAAACTGATCGAGGCGGCTGCCTACATGTTGGCCAAGCGTCCCGATCCCAAGCTTGAGGAATACGCCGATCACGTGATCGACAAACTGGTGACGCAGTTGATTCCCCGCCTGGCCGATCCTGATAAGGCGGTTCGGGTGTCAGGTCATTTTTTGGAAGGCGCGGTCGCCTACTATGCCGTTACCGGCAAGCGCAAGATGCTCGACGCTGCGCTCGAGGACGCCAAAGTAATCGACGCGAACTTCGGGCCTGGTAAACGAGACTACATCTCCGAACACGAAGGCCAGAAAATCGGACTGATCGAGCTTTACCGCCAGACCGGCGACGAAAAATATTTAAAGCTCGCCAAGTTCTTCATGGATATACGCGGCAAAGACAGCTATCCGCGAACTGGCGAATATGCGATGGACCGCACTTACGCGCAGGACCACGAACCGGTGGTGAAACAGGATGAAGCCGTAGGCCATTGCGTCCGCGCCACGTTCTTGTACGTACCGCTCACCGATCTCGCGGCGCTGACGGGAAGCCCCGAGTACCAGGAAGCTGCCGACAAGATCTGGGAAGACATGGTCAGTCACAAGCTCTATCTGACCGGGAGCATCGGATCCATTCGTTTTCATGAACAATTCGGCAGCGCTTATGAGCTTCCCAATCTCAGCGCCTGGAACGAGACTTGCGCCTCCTACGGAAATATTGTGTGGAACCAGCGCATGTTCCAATTGCATCGGGACGCCAGGTACATCGATGTGCTGGAACGGGTGCTTTACAACGGCTTCGCCGATGGCGTTTCGCTCAAGGGAGATCGCTTCTTCTATCAGAATCCTCTCCGCTCCTTCGGCAACTATGAACGCTTCGAATGGATTGATGTTCCCTGCTGTCCCCCGAATGTATTGCGCCTTATGGCTTCGCTGGGCAGCTACGTCTATGCACAGTCTTCCGATTCGGTTTACGTCAATCTCTTCGTTGGCTGCAAGGCGAAGATCAGCCTGCCCAGTGGAAACACGGTTGCGATTCAGCAGGAGACTCGATATCCGTGGGAAGGAGACGTCAGCATCCGCCTCAACCCCGAGCGAGCCGAATCATTCACCATGCTGGTACGCATCCCAGGTTGGGCGCGGAATGAAGTCCTTCCTGGCAACCTTTATGAATTCGCGGACAAGGATGACGAGAAACCGGCGCTCAAGGTGAATGGCCGGCCTGTCGAGTTAAGAGTGGAACGCGGCTATGCCCGCATCGAACGAAAATGGGCAAAGGGAGATATGGTTCAGTTGCGTTTGCCCATGCCCGTGCGCCGCGTCAAGGCCAATTCCCAGGTGCGGGAAGATCGCGATATGGTGGCCTTGCAGCGCGGCCCACTGGTGTATTGCGCCGAGTGGCCGGACAACAACGGACACGCATTGAACTTGGTCGTCCCCGAGGACGCTAAGTTCGAGAGCCAATGGCGTCCCGAACTGCTGAACGGCGTCCAGGTTGTGACCGGCAGTGTCGAAGCGTTGCAGCGGGAGGACAACAGCAGTGCGCTGAAGCAACAGCCTCATCCGCTAGTGGCGATTCCGTACTTTGCCTGGTCCAATCGCGGACCTGGTGAGATGGCAGTTTGGATGTCCAGCCAGCCGCACAAGGCATGGGTCGCGCCTTTGCCTCCCCATCCCATACATGAGGTTCGCTCCTCAGGTGGAGTTGAAAAAGTCTGGACGGGCTACAACGATCAGAACGATGACATCCGCGCCCTCTACGACGGCAAGGATCCCATAAGTTCTGCCGACGAGTCTTATTTGTATTTCAGGATGCGTCCTGAGCCCGGAACCGCGGCATGGGTTGAATACGAATTCAAAGCCCCGGCCCAGGTGTCTTCTGCGCAAGTCTATTGGTTCGACGACCGGCGATTCTGCCGCATCCCCACGTCCTGGCGCATCTTTTATAAGGATGGGGACGCCTGGAAGCCAGTGGCGAACGTCGGGCCCTACGTCGTGGCCAAAGACAAATTCAATGCAGTAAGTTTTACACCTGTGACAACGGTAGCCATGCGTCTGGAGGTAGAGCCCGCAACCAGGTTCTATAAAGCCGGGCAAATCGGGCCGCCGGCTGCCATGTTTATTGACAAAGACACACAATGGCGCGAATTCGGGCTCCTCGAGTGGCGAATCTCAATTTCGTGACAGTCTGGAGGAATTCTGCAGCCCGCTGCTGAAGATTCCTGACGAGAGCAGTCGGCAATTCAGCACTTAATGGCGAGCTTCGGTCTCCTGGGATCACTTCCGTATTGTCATCAATCGCGCGGCTCCCGTAGGTAGCAGCCGCGCCGGTCCGTCAACCAAGAGAGTGATAATACACACGATTCCACTTTAGCTCTTTCTTGAAATTCTCCACCGTAGTGTTGCTATCGATCAGCAAGTATTCGATATCAGCCATCTCCGCGAAATCTTCGAGGTGTTGCGGGCTCAGGGCGCGACTGAGGGCGGTGTGATGGGCGCCGCCAGCCAGAATCCAGGCGGTTGCTGCGATCTTCAGATTAGGTTCGGGTATCCAGATCGCGCGGGCCACAGGCAGCTTAGGCAGAGGATGCTCTGGTCGCACCACGTTCACCTGATTCACGATCAGACGAAAGCGGTTTCCCAGATCGACTACGGAAGCATTCACCGCCGCTCCGTTGGACGCCGTGAATACCAGCCGCACCGGATCCGCTTTTCCCCCGATGGACAGCGGATGAATCTCAACCGTCGGTCTTCCCTCCGCGATCGATGGACATACTTCCAGCATGTGCGCGCCCAGCACCTGACCGCCGTTTGTCAGATGATAGGTATAGTCCTCCATGAAAGACGTCCCACCCTTCAAGCCGTGACTCATCACTTTCATGGCCCGTACAAGAGCCGCAGTTTTCCAGTCACCCTCTGCACCGAAACCGTATCCTTCGGCCATCAAGCGCTGTACCGCGATTCCGGGAAGTTGTGCCAGGCCATTCAAGTCCTCGAACGTATCAGTGAAAGCATTGGAGCCGGTTTCATTCAGAAAATGGCGCACCCCCAGTTCAATCTTCGCCGCCTCCCGCATGGCCTGACGCTGCTTTCCGCCGGCACGAAGCGACGCGGCAACCGTGTATTCGTGATCGTACTCAGCCGTGAGCTTTTCTATATCAGCGTCTGTCACTTGCTCGATAACGCGCACAAGATCTCCGACGCCATAACCATTCACCGAATAGCACAACTTGATCTCGGCATCGACCTTATCTCCTTCGGTCACGGCCACGTTCCGCATGTTGTCGCCGAAGCGCGCAACCTTCAAACGTTGAGCATCGTGCCAGGCACAAGCAGCTCGCGTCCAGACACCGATCTCCGTGTGAACTGCGGTATCTTGCCAGAAGCCGACCACGACTTTGCGCTTGAGGCGCATGCGGGCTCCGATGAACCCGAACTCACGGTCGCCATGGGCTGACTGGTTAAGATTCATGAACTCCATGTCGATGGTTGACCACGGCAGTTCCTTGTTGAATTGTGTGTGCAAATGCAGGAACGGTTTGTTCAGCACCCTGAGGCCGGCGATCCACATTCGGGCCGGAGAGAACGTGTGCATCCATGTGATCAGTCCCACACAATTCTTCGATCCATTCGCGTCCAGGCATAACTGATGAATGGAGTCGCTGCTGGTCATCACAGGTTTGCACACGATCTTCACGGACAAATGCGTCGATGCGGAAAGAGCGGCCGCGATGGCGATGGAGTGCTGCTCGACATCTTTCAGTACTTCCGGCCCGTAGAGATGCTGGCTTCCGGCGACGAACCAAACTTCGAGATTTACTACGTCAATCATTCGTCCCTCTCAGGCACAGTTGAGGTGTGAACTCTGGGGTATGCGCACCCGCCACGCCCAGAAGTCGCCCGGCGAGGCGGACAGAGATGCTGCGTCCGTCTGTGAAATGGCTCGCACGATCTTCCCGGAAATCTCTTCAACATAAGGCTCAAAGATGGTCGACGTCGCGAGCACATCGAGGAGCGCGGTGGCGGTCATGACTCAACGGGTCTCCTGCGCACGATCCGCCCTGCCTCGCAGCCCAAAGTAGACGGGGATCCCCAATACAACGATGAGAAGGCCAGGCCACGTGGTTGCGGGCCGGTAGGCGAAGAGGACGAAAAGAATCGCACTGGCGGCAAGAATATAAAGGCCGGGCACGATTGGATATCCGAATGTGCGATAAGGCCGATCCACGTCAGGCCGGATGATTCGCAAGCGGAAGACTCCCGCAACTGTGAGCACATAGAAAATCAAAGCCGCAGAAATTACATACTCCAGCAGGCTGTTGTAAAGGTTCCCCCAAAGATGAGTGGCAGGGTCATAAGTTCGCGGCAACACCAGACAGGCTGCCCACAATCCTTGCAACACCAGGGAAGAGGCGGGTACGTGCGCCGCGTTTAACTTGCCGGCAAACGCGAAGAAGAGTTTCTGTCGCGCCATCGCGTAGTAGACACGAGCGCCGGTCAGGGTCAAGGCATTGATCGTCCCGAAGGTGGAGATCATGATGGCGGCGGCCATGACCGTCACTCCGAGTCCGGGAAAAATTGCATTCAGGGTGGCAGTTCCCACGCGATCGGAGGGTGCACTTTGAATGGCCTGCAGGGGAAGGGTGACGAGATATGCGACATTGGCAAGAATGTAAAGTGTGATCACCACGATTGTGCCGATGACCATGGCGCGTGTGACGTTGCGCTCTGGTTGCTTCACTTCACCCGCAGCGAAAGCGATGTTGTGCCAGGAATCAGCGGAAAACAACGATCCAGTCTGGCTCAGGCAGATGGCGATGAACAAGCCCCAGATTGCCGTCATGTTGAGTCCTGCCGGGGAATCGAAACCCGGGGTGTGCCAGGGACGGCTGAAGTTGGCATGCAGCGCCTCCGAGTTGCGTCCCAGTAAGATGCCCAGCAGGATCAGGGCACTCAACGCGCCCGTCTTGGCGATGGTAAACACATTCTGGATGAGCTTCCCGTAACGTAATCCCAGCGTATTACTCAGGGTAAGAAAGCCAATTACGCAGATGGCGAGCAATTGCGCCGTCGAGAGAGAAAGCGCATAGTGGCTCGAGATGTGAATCGGGGAGAGCAAGTAGTGATCCTCTGAGATCGAGGGCCACAGGACGCCGGAGAATCGGGCGAAGGCCACCGCAACGGCGGCGATCGTTCCCGTCTCGATCACCGAGAACAGGGTCCAGCCGTAGAGGAAACCTGCTAGGGGCGAATAAGCTTCGCGCAGGTAGACATACATGCCACCGGCGTGCGGCATCATGGCCGACAACTCACCGTAAGACAGTGCGCCGGCAATGGTCAGTGCACCGGCAACGACCCAGGCGACCAGCAGCCAGCCCGCGCTTCCGATCTGTCGGGACATTTCGGCCGGAACAATAAAGATGCCCGAGCCTATCATTGCTCCCACAACCAGCATCACAGAATCAAATAAACCTAATCCACGAGAGAAGTTACGGCTTTCGGGTGAGGGCGGTTCCGGATCTGGGGGTGTGGGCTTATCGTTCAAGAGAGCTACCTGATTTTGAGAATTGGATTTGACGATTGCATATTGTATCCATAAAATACGCTGCGCCTACTGAATATTGAAATCGGATATTGAAATAAGGAGGCGTCAGACTCTGATACCAATGGCATTCCTGCCTGGAGGGCGAAATACCGGATGACTGTTAAGGAAAGCCAGCGGATCCGAGTCATTGATTCCCACACCGGGGGCGAGCCCACGCGACTGGTCGTGAGCGGCGGTCCGGACCTGGGCACCGGCCCCCTCGCGGAACGGCAGGAACGCTTTCGCTCCCAATACGATAGCTTTCGATCGGCGGTGGTAAATGAGCCTCGTGGCTCGGACGTGATCGTGGGGGCTCTGTTATGTGAACCGGTAGACCGGACATGTGCCGCCGGAGTCATCTTCTTTAATAATGTCGGATACCTGGGCATGTGCGGCCACGGGACGATTGGCCTGGTCGTCAGCCTCGCCTATCTGGGGCGGATTCGCCCGGGCGAGCATCGCATCGAGACCAGCGTGGGTGTGGTCAGCGCGGTCTTGCATGAAAGTGGTGAAGTGACCGTCAACAACGTTCCGAGTTATCGCAGCGCTGCCGGCGTCTCGGTAACCGTTCCCGGCCATGGCCAGGTGCGTGGCGACGTGGCCTGGGGAGGAAACTGGTTCTTCCTGGTGCAAGATCACAAGATGGAATTGAACCTGGGCAATGTTGACGAGTTGACTCACTTCACCTGGGCAATCCGCAAAGCGCTCCGCGACAATGGCATCGCGGGCGACGACGGAAAGGAAATCGATCACATTGAACTCATTTCGCCGTCGGACAAACCGGGGGTAAACAGCAAGAATTTTGTGCTCTGCCCAGGCAAGGCCTACGACCGCTCGCCGTGCGGCACTGGCACCAGCGCCAAGTTGGCATGTCTGTATGCGGATGGGAAGCTTGGCGAAGGCCAGGTCTGGAAGCAGGAAAGCATTGTGGGCAGCTTGTTTGAAGGAACGGTCGCAGTGCGCGGGGGCAAACTCTATCCCAGTATCAAGGGATCCGCATTCGTGAATGCAGAGTCGGAACTCATACTCGATCCACGCGATCCTCTATGCATGGGTATTCGCGGATGAATGCAGCCTATGATGTCGCGATCGTCGGCGCGGGCATTGTCGGCGCCGCCTGTGCCTACGAATGCGCTCGACGCGGGCTGCGGGTCATCATGGTGGATCGTGACACTACCGGAGCGGGCACCACGGCGGCAGGCATGGGACACATCGTCGCCATGGACGACTCCGAAGCGCAGTTCGCACTGACTCGCTACTCACAAAGACTGTGGCAAGAGCTTAGACCCGAATTGCCCGACGATGTTGAGTACGAACAATGTGGCACGGTTTGGGTGGCAGCCGACGATGAAGAGATGCAGGAAGTGGAGCGCAAACGCGACTACTATGGCGAACGTGGGGTCACCGCGGATGTGCTCGATGAGAAACTGCTGCGAAGTCTTGAACCGAATCTGCGTTCAGGAATGAAGGGTGGCCTGCTGGTCCCGGAGGATGGCGTGCTGTATCCCCCATGCGCGGCCCGCTTCCTCACGGAGCGCGCTCAGGAAGCCGGAGCCAAGGTTCAGTTCGGCGTTTCGGTTGGTCAGATCGGAGAAGGCCGCGTCGTACTCGGAGATGGCTCGGAGATACGCGCCGAGTTCATAGTGAACGCAGCGGGAGCGTCGGCGCCAGACCTTACTCCCGGACTTGCGATCAAGAAGCGGAAGGGACACCTGGTGATCACCGAACGCTACCCGGGATTTGTGCGCCATCAGTTGGTGGAACTCGGATATTTAAAAAGCGCGCATTCGGTGAGCAGCGACTCCGTCGCGTTCAACGTGCAGCCGCGGCGCACCGGTCAACTGCTGATCGGATCTTCGCGGCAGTATGGCGCCGAGCACAAAGAAGCGGATCATCACATGCTGGTCCGCATGCTGCAGCGCGCCCAGGAATTTATGCCAGGCCTGGGGCAAATGTTGGCGGTGCGCGTATGGACCGGCTTTCGAGCGGCGACCCCCGACAAGCTGCCCCTGATCGGACCGTGGCCGGGCGACAAATCCGTATGGTTAGCCACGGGACACGAGGGGCTTGGCATCACGACCTCGCTGGGAACTGCGCGGATTCTGGTGGATCAATTGACGGGCGCCAAACCGGAGATCCCGATTGAACCTTATCTGCCCTCAAGAAGCACGCAGGAGCACGTCCATGCCTAGCGCTGTTGCATTGACGGTCAACGGCGTCTCCGTCGAAGTAGCGCCGGGCACGACGGTGGCGGTTGCAGCCACGCAGGCAGGGCAGTCTTGCCGCATCTCAGTTAGCGGAACGCCGCGCGGGCCGCTGTGTGGAATGGGTATTTGCTTCGAGTGTCGCATGACGATCAACGGAATCTCGCACTGCCGCACTTGCCAGATCCTGTGCGAATCTGGAATGGAAGTGACCACCATGAGTAGTAATGATGAGTCGCAATAATGAATAACATTGCGCGCCAGAAATTTGAGGTCCTGGTAGTGGGTGCTGGCCCGGCCGGCATGGCCGCCGCCGCAGGCGCGGGAGAGAGCGGCGTGCATGTGGGCCTGGTGGATGACAATTTCAACCCGGGTGGGCAAATCTGGCGCGAGGGAGTGGAAGGCGGCAATCCGGAAGCAGCCGTGTGGATCGAGCGACTGCAGGCTGCAAAGGTGGTGAAGCTGAGCGGCGTCCGCATCTTTCACCAGCCGGAAACAGGCGGCCTGCTAGGGGAAACGAAAGACGAGATTTGCGAACTGCACTACGACAAACTGATTCTGGCAACAGGCGCGAGAGAGAGATTTCTTCCGTTTCCCGGGTGGATTCTGCCCAATGTGATGGGTGCAGGCGGCCTGCAGGCGATGGTAAAGAGCGGCCTTTCCATTCGCGGGAAACGCGTGGTGGTGGCCGGCACCGGGCCGCTGTTGCTTGCGGTCGCGGCCAGCTTGCGCAAGCATGGCGCGGAAATTCCGATGATCTGCGAGCAAACCTCCTGGAGCAGCCTGGCGCGTTTTGGTCTTGCGCTGGCGAGTCAACCTTCGAAGATAATTCAAGCTCTGCAGTTAAGGAAAGAACTGGCGGGAGTGCCATTCGCGAGCAGCAGTTGGCCGGTTGCGGCGCACGGGAAAAAAGTGCTTGAGGAAGTTACCATCTTGCGCCGAGGCACGGCTGAAACTCTGGTTTGCGATTACCTGGCCTGCGGTTTTCATCTCGTGCCCAACACCGAACTCGCCGCTCTCGCAGGTTGTCTGATCGAGGACGACTACGTGCGCGTCGACGAATTTCAGCAGACGACCGTCCCCGGAGTATTTTGCGCCGGCGAACCCACGGGAATTGGCGGGGTTGAACTGGCTCTGGTGGAAGGTCAGATTGCGGGCTTAGCCTCGGTGGGACGTGCGACACAAGCCCGCGAACTTTTTGCGGAACGACGCAAGCTGCAGAAATTTGCGGCGGCGCTCGAGGACACTTTCCAGTTGCGTCCTGAACTACGCGAGCTGCCGTCCTCCGATACCGTGGTGTGCCGGTGCGAAGACGTGCCCCTTTCCCGTCTGCGCTCGTATCCAGACTGGCGCGCCGCCAAATTGCAGACGCGCTGCGGCATGGGGTCTTGTCAGGGCCGGGTGTGCGGTCCCGCCACCCGATTTCTTTTCAAGTGGAAACCGGATTCGGTGCGGCCTCCCATCTTTCCCGCTCGCGTGGAAGGCCTGGCGATGGCCGTGAGCGGCCCGGAACTGGAGAACCAAGAGATTACAGGAGGGTACCAATGAGCTGGAAAGGCGTGATGCCTGCCATAACAACCTGCTTCACCGAGGATCTTCGCATCGACCACGGCTTCATGGCGGAACACTGCCGCTGGCTGCTGGACAATGGATGCTCGGGGATCGTCGCACTGGGATCTCTGGGAGAAGGTGCGACCTTATCATTCGACGAGAAGCTGGATCTCTTGCAGACCTGCGTTCGTGCGGCCAAGGGCCGCGGACCGGTGATCGCTTCCATCTCAGCTCTGACGACCTGGGAAGCCGTGGCCCTGGCGAAGGCAGCGGTGGACCGAGGCTGCGGAGGCTTGATGGTGTTGCCTCCCTACGTGTACAAGGGCGACTGGCGGGAAATGAAAACTCACATGGCGGCGGTATTCCGGGCGACGTCGCTCCCCTGCATGTTGTACAACAATCCGATCGCATACGGCACCGACTTCCTGCCGGAACAAATCGGCGAACTGGCAGCGGAACATGAGAATTTCGAAGCTGTAAAAGAATCGAGCACGGATGTCCGCCGGGTTTCGGCCATCCGAGCTTTGGTGGACCGCCGGCTGGAGATTTCTGTCGGCGTGGATGACGCCATACTCGAGGCCATCGGCGTGGGCGCTACCGGCTGGGTCGCTGGATTGGCCAACGCGCTTCCCCGCGAGTCTGTCGATCTCCTGAACCTTGGAATTCAGGGAGAGGCCGACAAAGCTTTCGAGCTGTACCGCTGGTTCCTGCCGCTGCTTCGCATGGACACGGTCTACAACTTCGTCCAACTCATCAAGCTGGTGCAGGCCGAGGTGTGCATGGGTAACGCCCGGGTGCGTCCGCCGCGCCTGAAGTTGGTCGGTCAAGAGCTGGAACAAGCGCGAAAAATTATCCGCGACGCGCTGCGCACGCGCCCGCAACCCGTCGGTGTTTATGCATTGCCCAACGCCAAGTAGTCTGGAGAATATCGCGGACTTCACTGAGACGATCGATCACCGGTGGCGGATTATTCCGAAGAAGGCCTCCGCTACCTCGACGCCGAAAACCGATTCCATCCGCTTTTCAATCTTGGGGGAGTCATGTTGAGATTGCAGCTTTGGCATCGGTGCGCTGTATTGGCGTTCTTGCTGTGCGCTGGAATGGGTGCGGCCCAGACCACAAGCACACGTCCTCTCACTATCGAAAACCTGATTGACATCAAGCATCCGTCAAACCCGGTCTGGTCGCCAGATGGCCAACGCATTGCCTTTCTTTGGGACCGCGCCGATATCGTGAATCTGTATCTGGTGAATGCCGACGGCAGCGGCGCTCCGGTCGCGCTAACTTCCTTCCCCGACGGCAAAGTGAGCGACGTCTTCTGGAGTAAGGATGGCAGCACCGTCTACTTTTCTCGAGGCGCCGATTTGTGGCAGGTAGCGGCCAATGGTGGAGGCGCGCGGGCGGTCTGGACCACGCCCGCTGCCGAAGTGGAGTTCTCCCTATCCCCCGATGGCAATCGGCTGGCCTTCGTCCGCGCCGGAAGCGCTGGTGAAGCTCAGCATGGCGGCGATCTGATCATTCGTTCGATTAGCGACGGCGCCGAATCCAAGATCGCTCACGACGATGAGAGCATCTTCAGCCCGCTGTGGTCGCCGGATGGCTCGCAGATCGCCTACATCGGGGGCAGCAAGATCATTCGCCACGATGAATCGCCGTCCTATTCTGGCGAGAAGCTGATCTACGCAGTCTTCGAATACGCCCCGGGCCAGCTTTATGTGGTTCCGGCTACCGGAGGCAAACCCACGGCGATCGACACGAAAGGAGAATACAACGGCCTGGCGTGGACAGACTCTGCACATCTGACGTATGACCGGCAGTCGAACCACTTCAAGACGCGCACGATCTTCGTAGCCGGTGCCAACGGGGGCGCGCCCCAGTCGATCCACGAAGATAAAGAAGACAAGTTCTGGAGCCTTCCTGATTGGGAAGCGGAAGCCAAGCCCAAGCCCTCCCCCGATGGCAAATGGATTTCCTTCCTCACCGATCTGGATGGCTGGGATCACCTGTACGTGACTCCGGCTGCAGGCGGCAATGCCGCGCAAATCACGAAAGGGCATTTCGAGGCGTGGCGCCCGACCTGGTCGCACGACAGCACGCGGATTGCATTCGATGCCAACGAACCGGACCATGCAGGCGATCGCCGAGTGGGCATCGCCGCGATCGGCAGCGATCCCGCACACGCCAGCATCACCTACGTGACGACCGGCCGCGGTACGAACGTCGCACCGTCTTGGTCTCCCGACAACAAACGGCTCGTCTACCAGCACACCGACACGCAAAATTCCGCCGACCTCTTTGTCGCCGACGCGACGGCGGGAGCTAAGCCGGTGCGGCTCACGAATTCCATGCCCGCCGGCATCGACCACTCCGCATTCGTCGAGCCGCAGTTCGTGACCTATCCCGGTCCGGACGGTAAACCAGTGCCCGGCTGGCTCTTTGTGCCCAAAAATCTCGATCGCAGCAAAAAGCACCCAGCCATCATCTGGGTCCACGGTGACGGCATCAACCAGAATTACGACGGCTGGCACGTTCAGCGCAATTACGCCGTTTACTACAGCTATCACCAGTATTTATTGCAGCAAGGCTACGTGGTTTTTGCTCCCGACTATCGCGGCAGTATCGGCTACGGCAGAGACTGGCGTAATGGCGTTTACATGGATGTCGGCGGCAATGACGCCAAGGATGCCTGGATGGGCGCGAACTATTTGAAGACGCTGCCCTATGTAGATGGCGACCGCATCGGAATCTGGGGATTGAGTTACGGCGGCTTCTTCACGCTGATTGCCGTGACTGACCAGCCCACGCTGTTTCGCGCGGCCGTGGATGTGGCCGGCGTGGCGGACTACGTCATGTACTACCACGATCCTTACAACAATGACTGGACCGAAGGACGGATGGGCACGCCCGCTGAAAATCCGAAGGTTTACGCCAACGCGTCGCCGATCTCGCATATTGATCAACTGGCGCGGCCGTTGCTCGTTCTGCACGGCACGTCCGACGTGAATGTGCCATTCCTGCAGTCGGTGTGGCTGATGGACGAAGCGTTGAAGAAGAACAAAGGTGAGCTCGTCCAGGTCATGATCTATCCCGGCGAATTTCACTACTTCAGCCGCGAGCACGTTCTGCGCGACGCGTGGAACCGAGTTGACCGTTTCTTTGCGTTCCACCTGCGCGGAGTAGGTCTCAAACCATAATGTACTTGGGCGCCGTGCGCTTTAAAGCTGGGTTGCTGTCCCAAGTAGAGCCGAGCCCCGAAGGGGCGGAAGAGTAAAGCCCAGGGCGCAAGCCCTGGGTCTGAGCAAGCAGCAATCGAGCCCCGCCAGGGGCGAAAGAAACGACTTTCGTTCTCCGAACTACCCATCGAGCACGCCCGCTTCAGCGCACGTCAATGTTCCGGACGCTTCTACGGTTTGCTGGTGAGATCGATCCAGGCCGTTCCCTTCTTGAGGGGAACGACATACGCATCGCGCTCTGATTTAAAGGTCGCCGCCAGATGATAGGCTCCTACTCCCGGCAACTTGGCCGGCTGCTCCACTCGCAGGCGAGCCACTGGCGTAAATTGCGTGGCGCCGCTAAGCCCCACGCGGACCGCGCCGCTCTTGGAATTCACCTCCACACCCTCAAAGGTGCCGGCATCGAGGGTCAGCCACAGGCCCAGCGAAGCCACGTAAACCCGCGAGCGGTACGAATCGAGAGGCGTGACTAGCACCGTATCGCCCTTGACCCTGGTATTGCCGCCGAACGCCACCCACCCGAAGTCGGGATGACGAACAATATAGGTGGCAGTGTTCCAAGCGTGTCCAAAGAAGTTCGGGCCGTAGTCGCCAGTGATCGGATCGTGCCGCAGCATATCGGGAAAGCCATGGAACGCGGCCGAGGCGAAGCCTTCCTGGTCGATATCGGTAAGCGGCCCCATGGTCCCGCCGTATCCCACTCGCAACAGGTACACGTCATCCGGATGTTCGCGATATTCAGCCAGCACAGGAATGGCGTTCAGGCTTGACCCGTAGTGATGGAGTTGACGTTCCAGCCGCTTGTCCTCAGCGGCGAAAATGAAATCCCAATAACGGCGGGCGCTGCCGTTGTAACCCCAGTGCGGAACCGTCGGATCGTAGCCGAGGATGGCATTCAGCGTCACTGCGGCTTTGTCCTGATAGCCAAAGTGTTTCGTCCAGGCATAAACCTCTTCCTGTCCGGTCGAGTCCCAGGGCATTTCGCTGCCGAACGGATAGGCTTCCTTATTCCAGCGTTCGGCGCGGACCCGCATCTTTGCTTCGAGATCGTCCGCTTCTTTGTTCATGCCTTCATGTCGAAGGTCGTCCATGATCTGGAGAAAGATGGTGCCTTCCATCTGCCCGAAGATCGCGTACTCTCCGGCGTACCTGGTCATGGCAACTGAAGTTTCATAGG
The DNA here is from genome assembly GCA_963741105.1 of Terriglobia bacterium. Lineage (GTDB taxonomy): Bacteria > Acidobacteriota > Terriglobia > Terriglobales > Acidobacteriaceae > JAIQFF01. The sequence goes on along the minus strand of CAVUGT010000005.1, from coordinate 80,352 downwards.
CGTGATTGAGATACCAGTCCCAGGGATGGTTTGTGACCAGTCCCTGATGATTGCGCGACAAACGGTAAAGCACCCAGTACGCTGCAGCCACGTGCGGATAGTCGTAAGAACGGTCGATTCGTTCGGAATGCTTTTTGTCCCAACTGGTCCAGGTGGACCAATCAAAATCGCTGCGGTAGTAACCGGCCGGCATTTGATCGGGCTGATAGTAGAACAGACTCTTCCTTACGCCGTAGACATTCGGCCCGTCTTTATATTGCAGTCCGCCCCAGAGCACGCCATCGACGAACTGCATCAGCTTGTCGAGTTCGGCTTTGTCGGGCTCAACCAGTTCCTTCATCATGGCGGAGATCCAGGCTCCGCCACCGCCTTCGTCGCCCAATCCTGCAATCCAAGCGCGGCTGTCCTGCATCACGATCTGGTTGGTCTCACGGTTGTAAGTCATCACCGACGGTCCGCGGTGAAACGGGTCTTTGGGATCGTCATACCACTGCTTCGTAGTGAGGAAGTGCCCCATGTCAGCGACTGTCTGGACTTCGGGCTTGGTCACAAAATAATGGATGGTCTGCACCAGGCCGTCTTCATAAGTGACGGTCAGACGCGAGCGTCCCCAGGTCTTGCCTTTCACCGTATAAGCTTTCCAGTTGCCTGCGGATGTGTCGGCGCTGGCCATAAGCGCTCCGCTGGGTTCTACCGTGATCGACCGCACGCTGGAGGGATAGCTCAGAAACAGACGCGCGTCGATGTCCGTCGGCACAACGTAGCCCGGGATTCCGATGGCGACGGGCCGGCGGTTGGCCGCAAGCGTCTTCTCGATCTCCCGAATCGAAGGTGAGAGAAGAAATTTCACACCATAGGTTTTCGACTCGCCCGGAGAGAGGCTCAGCGTGGTTGGGGAATTCCACGGCTTCGCATCTTTCCACTCATTTTCGGCATAAGCCTGGCTGCTCACCATCCACTCGTAGAAACCTTCAAACGTTATGCCGCGCGGCGTGGGATCGGTAAACACCGGAGCGGCACCCCAGGAATCGCGTTTGTCCAGGATCGGGTTGTAAGCCTCGAAGGGAGTCTTCCCATCGGGGACGACCAGCAGCGCGGGTCCATGACCGCTGAGCCGCGTGACTTGGAGATACCCAGCATCCTCGCCAATGTATGGATCATAAAAAGAGCACTTCGCATGGGCTTCTTCCAGCGAGCGATTGTTCAGCACATTGTTGAAGATCATCGGAATGCCCAGCGACCCGACCTGGATGGCTTCCGGCGTTTTGTTCTTGAGCGTGAACCGGAGGATCAGCTTCCCTCCATCCAGGAGCCAGTCGCGCGTGATCTGCAGCGGAAAATCGGAAGGCAGCGTTGGAGAGAGATCAGCGGACGCCAGCGTGTCCGCAGAGGCCGGATTCGCGGTCACGGGTTTGCGGGCAGCGGCAGTCGAATAATTCTTCCAGGCGCCGGAATTGCCCGAACGCAGCCGCAATTCGAGGTCGCCAAGGTGGGCGTAGCCATCCTTGGACCGATCGTTGAGCAGATCGCCGGGAGTGAAATCGAATCCGTCCGCGCCTTTGGGCCTGAGAGCTGCGACCGTCTGCGAAGAACGCACCAGGGTCAGGGTAAAGTCAGGAGTGTCGAGGTCAAGCGTTCCCTGATCGAGCATCGGCCCCTTTTTCTGGGCGGAACATCCCAGATTCGACGCCGGAATCAGCATCAAGGCCAGCAGACACAGGAATAACTTTGCCGGAACGGCGCGAATCTTTTTCATTTTCTCTCCATGCTTTCGACCGCATTATTGGGGAGCGTCTGAGTTGTTTACTGGGAAGTCGGACCGCCCGCCGGAACCTTTTGCAGAATTCCGCCCTGGCCCACGAGCTTCTCGATATCATCAAGCTCGGTGGGAAGAAATCCGGTGAAATTCTCGTAACCCTGGGGCGTGATGACGATCACATCTTCGTAACGCAGATAACGATTTTCCTCGGGCACTCGCAGTTGCGGATCAATCGAGAAAACCTGCCCTGGCTTGAGTGGCCCATTGGCGTAATCACCATCGTCATGCACCGCCATGCCAACCGGGTGGGAGAAGATGCCGCCGCCGCTATCCACCAACTTGTGCGCGGCCTGTTCATAGATGGGCTTGGAAAATTTGGTGCGGGCGAAAACCGGCTCCATGGCCGCTTTCGCATCTTGCTGAATTTGCGCAGCCGTAAGGCCAGGGCGAATGCGCTGCATGACGGTGTTGCGATAGGCCAGCACGAAGCCCAGCAACTCGCGCTCTACCGGCGAATACTTGCCACCCGCCGGCCACATGCGGGTGATGTCGCTGACGTAGTTGTGATAGTCGGGCGCATAGTCCAGCAGGATCAGATCGTCCTTGGCCACCTGGCGACTGTTACGGTAGTAGTGCATGTTCCAGATATTTTCGTTTCCGGCAGCAATGATGGAGCGATACCCTTCCAGCCGTGCGCCATTTAGCAGGAAGATGTAACGCGCTGCCGCGTCCAGTTGGTATTCGTAAACTCCCGGACGCGTGCTGCGTATGGCTTCGAGAATTCCCATCCCGGCGATTTGTGCCGCCCTTCGGAGTAATTCGATTTCGCGGGCGCTCTTGACGCTCCGCATTTCGTCTATCACAGGCGTGAGGTCGCGTATCTCGCTGCGCCAGAAGCGGGTGCGTAAAAGTTCGATCAGTTGCGCTTCCCGTGGAATCCGGCCATCCCAGTAGTCGGAGGCGATGCCGGCATTTGCCGCTTTCAATTCATAGCGGCTTTGTTCGGCCCCCTCGCCCGGCGCAAACGGCGTATAGATGATCTGCGGTCCCGCGCCTTCGGGAGAGCGCAGCCAGTCGCCGCGCATGGCATCCGTGCTCAGTACCTCGTCCGCTCCCGTCAGACTCTTTGCCAGATCGACATCGTCGGCGGACAGCACCTTACCCTCCGCCGATTCGAGACGTGGATTGCGAGGCGGAAGATACAGGGTGACCCGGCGTTTCCGGCCATCCAGCAACAAATAAGACTGGGGAGTTTCGATGCCGCAGAGATAGTAAAAATCGTTAGTCTGGCGTGGGAAGATAAATCCATTGGTCTGAGAAGCGCCGGGCAGGACAGCAACCGCCTGGTCGCCGATCTTGTCGAAGACCACGGCCCATCGCGCTTTGAACTCTTCCGGCGGAAAATCAGTCTGGTGATAAGGCACGCTTTGCGCCCGCAATACAGGTCCGACGAGGGTGGCGATAAGAAAGAGGGCAAGCACACAGCAGCGTGGAAGAGTCACACGAATGCTCATCTAGGAGTCTCCTGAAAATTTCTCGACCTGAACCTTGGAGTGTACGGCGCAAGCTAGGTGCTCTTCTTGTCGACTTTCCAATAGACCGCGTAGCGTTCATGAATCACTTTGTATAACGGCACCAGGGTCAAGGGTTGGGCCTGTCCAACAGCTTTGAAAGTTAATGGCTGCTTCGCGTCAGGTTCTACCCAGCCCGCGGGATGGGCGGGGTCGGCGGCAATGTTCGGCACCTTCGCCGGATCGGTTGGCTTGGGTTCATAGTCGCCGCTGTATGTCATCTCTTTGGTGACGGGGTCGAACTTTCCCGCCAGCACTAACGGTCCATACATCATTGCCTGGATCTGTTCGTTGTCCGGCATGGGCGCAACGTGCAGGTCCATCGGAAGGTTGAGATCGATCTTGTCGCCGCTCTTCCAGACCCGGTTGATGCTGAGATAACTGCTCGGGCTGGCGAAAGCATTCAGTGGCGTGCCATTGATCTTCACGCTGCCACCTCGCACCCAATAAGGAATGCGCAGATTGATCGTCATCTGAAGCGGACTCTTGACTGAAAGAGTGAGTGAGGTTGAATCCTGCTCCGGGAAGCGTGTTCCCTGCTTCAGCCGCAGCCCTTTTTCTGGCCATTCCAGTTGCGAATCCACAAACAGGTTCACATACAGCGAATCGTCATCGTGAAAATAGATTGTGTCGGTCAGCTTGCCGTATTCCTCGGATCCGGTGCCGGTGCAGCACCATAGCGAATCAAACGGTTTGCCGAAAGTTTTCCAATAGCCGGAAGCCAGGGGCAGGTAGTACATCATGGTGCCGTCTTCAGGATTGATCGTGCCCAGGCGATGATTGAACATGGCCCGCTCGTAGTAATCCATCAGGCGGGGATCGGCCGACCAGCCGAACAAGTGGCGGGCCAGTTTCATCATGTTGTAAGCGCAGCAGCATTCGGTGGTATTGGTGCTGAGCTCAGTCGAAAGTTTGCCGGGATCGGTGTTCCATGACTCGCCATTGCTGGTGCCACCGGTGCAGTAAGAGCGTTCGCTTACGACTTCATCGAAGAAATAGTCGGCAATGTCGCGATAGCGCCGGTCACCGGTCAGTTCGTAGTAGCGGGCCGCTGCGATCACCTGCGGGATATGAGTGTTGACGTGCAGTCCCTTCAGTTCGTCCCGATGCGCCGCCAGCGGATCGAAAAATGCCTTCTTGTCGAAACGCTGCGCTACTTCCAAATACTGTTCCTTCCCGGTCAGGGCATACAGGTTGCACAAGCTTTCTGCCATGCCGCCGTATTCAGTTCCGAGCACGCGTTGCATGTGCTCATAACTCAAGGGTTGGGTATAACCCGCGGTCCATCCCGCTATCTTCTCCGCGACCTCAAGGGCCTGGGCATTTCCGCAATGCACATACATATCGAGGTTGCCGGCCATGATTTTGTGAATGGTATAAAAGGGTGCCCACACCTTTTGGCGTTCGCGCAGCCGGTCAAAGAACTCGATCGGAAAAGCGCTCAGATAACCGCTTTTCAGCGCATCCTGACATTTCGCAAGTTCCGCCACGACCGTGTTGCCGTTGGCTTTGAGTTCTTCATCTCCGGTGCTGGCATACATCAGGGCCGCCGCCGACAGATAATGACCGCCCGCATAGTGACCGCGCAGTTCGCAATCCGGAGCTTCCCATCCGCCCAGCGGCTGTGCTGTCGACGGGAAACCCGCATTGATGCGAAAAGTGTGCAGAAGGCGATCGGGGGGAAGAGAATGCAGATAGCGCCGGTTCGCCTCCATGGCCTGCTTACAAGGGCCTTCTCCGAGGCGCACCTGCTTCATCGGGAACGGACGCACCTTCCAGAGAATTTTTTCGCGGCTGACTGACTTCCCCTTTTCCTCCACGGTATTGACCACCGGGTCCTGAAAAGCATCTGCCAGCAAGCTCTGAGGCAAAAGGGCCGATCCGCCTGCAACTGCAGTCGACATCATGAATTTTCTGCGGGAAAAAGCGTTCGACATGATTCAGTCCTTTTAGGCCAAGCGTCTTTCGCCGGATATTGTATACGATGCTCCGCGCCAGCCTTGTGCGCGAAAACAACTCTTTGGAGAAATCTGTAGCTAGAACCGGGGTTTCAAAACACTAGCGCACTTTGCGGATCACACATGGGTCCCGGGGCGCCGCTCTTCCAGGACCTGTTTCAAGGATTGACCGGCAAACTGAATATGCTGGCGTAACAATTTGGTTGCGGCCGCTACTTCGTTCTTGCGGCACAGCTTGAGGATCTGGTGGTGTTCTTCATTCGCGCGCTTCATGCCGTGCGTCAAATACAGTTGCAGCCTCGTATAGCGCTCGCCGTTGTGGTTGACGTTGCGAATGATTGACATGAAATGCGGCCGCTCGGCGCGAGAATAAAGTATGGAGTGGAACTGCCAGTTCATGCGGCCCCAATTCTCCATGTGCTCTTCACGCCGCAGTTCGTTCATGTACTTGTTCAAGACCGCTTCGGCTTGTCCCAGGTCAGCCGGAGTAAGGCGCGGGATCGAGAGTTTGAGTACTTCCGGCTCCAGTAACGCCCGGATCGCGAACAACTCTTCGATGTCGCTGGGGGAGAGTTCGGGAACAATTGCGCCGCGGTTGGGAACAATCGTGATCAGGCCTTCCGCGTGCAGTTGCCGCAGAGCCTCACGCACTGGGATACGGCTGACGTGGTATTGCCCCGCGATTACATCCTGCCGTAGCTGCGCACCCTCGGTGATTTCTCCCCGGATAATCTGATCGCGCAACTTCTCAGCCACTGCGGAGGTCAGGGACTGCCGCGGAATCGCAGATTCAGAGCTTGTTCCGGGTTTCATCGGGCGCAAGGTACTCTTGGTACTTTTAAGCTGATCCTAGGGTATCTTTACTCACTTTACCAGACGCATGTGGATATCCACTCCCACGGGCCTGAATCAATTTAGCAAAACTCAACGAGTCTAAATGTCTGGTGTCCGACAAGCGCTGTGATTTTATGGATACAATATGCAATCGTCAAGCGCAATGCGGATGATATGCTGGAGCGTTTTTGGCTTCGTTTTCCCCTCACCGCTGAGAGGAGTCACAAAGAATGGCCCCAGTAACGTCCCCCGAATCCGCCACCCCGCGCCAATCCCTGTTTTCAGCGGTGGCGGACAAGTTGCGCGACCAAATCATTCGTGGGGAAATCGCGGAGGGCACGCAGCTCCTCCAGGATGCTATCGCGACCCAATATCAAGTCAGCAAAATTCCGGTTCGCGAGGCTCTGCGGCAATTGGAAGCAGAGGGATTAATCACCATTATTCCCAACCGCGGGGCAGTTGTCCCGGCACTTTCCCCGGATGATATCGAAGAACTCTTTTCCATCCGCTCCCTGCTCGAACCTGAGGTTCTGAGGCGCTCGATTCCTCACCTTACCGAGGAAGATTTTTCGCACGCGGAAGCGATCCTGAAAACCTTCGTGAACGAGCTCCGCCACGACGATCACGTTTCCGGTTGGGGACGACTGAACTGGGAATTCCACTCCACGCTGTACTCCAAAGCCAACCAGCCGCGTTTCATGGCGACGATCCGGAACATCAACAACAGCGGCGAACGCTACACTCGCCTGCAGTTGTACCTGACGCATGGCATGAAACGGGCCAACGAAGAACACCACCGGCTTCTGGAATTGTGCCGGGAGCGCGACGTTACCGCCGCGTGCAAACTGTTGCGCGAGCATATTGAGTTCGCCCGTCAGTCCCTCAAGCAAGTGTTACGCGAACGGCGCGAATCCACCGGGCAGGCGGAAGAGAACGACCGGCGGCCGCGGACATAGGTCAATTAACGGTCAATCAACCGCGCTGCGCAACGATCTCAAACTTCTTCTCTCCACCCGTTGCGATGATGACAGTGTCCCCGTGCGGACCGCCTAACTTGGCAGAGCGTCCGTTCACGGTAACGTTTCGCAACTTGGTTTCGACCGGAAGCCGAAGTTTGAAATTCACTTCCGCCGGCGACTTGGCTCCGGCGAATTCAACCTGCCCAACGACCGCGCCAGTTTCAAGCTTCGTCTGCAGGGTGAAGCTGACCCGTCCCCAGCGCGTGGGTGCCTGCTCAATACCAATTTTCTTTCCGGATGCCACCCACTGGCGCGGAACGGCCTTCGCAAGGTGGAGCCGGTCTTCGTCAGAATCCTCCAGTACCAGCATCCAGCGTGCAATGAGTGGAATGGTTTGTTGCGCGGGAATGCAGTAGAGCGCGGAATCCCCGGTAATGCCGGTCACTTCGCCGGCTGTCCAGCTGCCCCGCGTGTGGCCGTGATAGCGATGCGCGTAGAGAAACAGCAGGAATTCTTCGATGCGGTCCAGCCGCAGCAACATTTGCGCATACCCATAGGAAATGAAACCGAGAATCTCGCGTCCGTCGTCGTGGACGCCCCCCACGTTGGCCACGACTCCGACCGTCGTCGCCCCATAAGCGCGCATGCAGTCGATCACAAGATTCGCCAGGTTCGCGGGCAACACGTCGGCCTGCAACAATTCGGCGTACGGACGATGCGGCCACTGCTGGGGGCTGGGTTTTTCTGTCTGCAGCGATTCGCGGAAGGTGAGCGTAGTTCCGGGGAATAATCCGATGTAGGGCGGCGTCTTGTCGCGTTGAATGTTCTTCTCGACGCTCTCGACCGTGCGGCGGCGCAGGGTCTGACTCCGTTTCGACCAGTCGGCCGCGAGTTTCCCCATGCCTGTGGCGGGTTGGTTGCGTCCCAGTTCCGTCCAGGTCTTGGCGATGTCGTTGAAGCCACGAGCCGCGAAAGCGCTGTTGGCATAGTATGCCTGCCAGTACAGCGACGGATCCTCCATCAGGCACGAATCGGATTCACTCCATCCGCGGATCAACCCGTGTGCGGCATGGTCTTGCGGCAAGCTCAGACTTTCGTCATGCATGTCGGCCAACAGCTTGGCCGTGGCTTCGATCTTCGCCCGGTGCTTCAACAGCAGCGAAGTGTCGCCGCTATAGTTGAAGTATCGAGCCAGCAGCGAGAGGGTCATTCCGAACTGCGCGGTTTCCGGACCGCGCATATCGACCATGCCTTTCGCGTCGACGAAGTCCGCGAAGAAATTATCGATGTACAGCTTCGCCGTTTCCAGCCGTCCCCACTCCATGTTGGTATAGATTGCGCTGGTGAAAATATCCTGAAAGGCGTCGTATTCCGAACCGGCGTAGTCACGATCCACCGCGCCGTACTTGGGATAAATTCCTCCCGGCCGCGTCATCAACTCCTTGGCGAAGGCATGTTTTGGCATATCCACCCAGACCCGCTCGGGAAGCGTCACCTGCGCCATGTCATGCAACTGCCGGTCCCAATACTCGGCGAAGTCCAGGAGCGCCGAATAAAACTCCTCGGGCTGTGGGTCTTTGCGGGCCGGCGGAAACGCCGGATAACTCTGTCCATACGCCACCTTGGTGACTTTCCCGTCTTCGATTCGCGCCGTGCGGTGCCAGGTGTGGACGATGTACTTGGTCGTATTGACGCCGACATCGCCGAACACAACCACCTCCCAATACGCGCGCTCGGATACCGGAATGACTTTGCGGACCGCCGGCATCCAGCCTCCCACCAGGCCGTCGTAGACCTTGCCTTGCTCTACCGCCTGATGAAGTTCGGGTGCGTACTGAACCGGATGGTAAGTGCGCGTGCTTCCGCTGCGGTACACCGGCGTGACGTCGTACGCCTCCTTGGTGCCGACGAACGTCGTCCAGTTGCGAGGGTTCTTATCGGTGGACGCCATCGGGGGAGCCACCGACTTTACCGCTTCAGGGTCGGGATCGCCATCTTTCAGCGCGCGATCGCCGAGCAGATGGTCGGCCAGCAAATCCGCCGGCGCCAAAGAAACTTCTTTCAGTGTGAGGCCAAGGTATGGAGTGCCCTCCGCCATGGACGCCTCGGCGCTTTTGGGGAGTTCCCGCGTTTCTCCGCTGGAAGACACGAAGACCATGGATCCGTCGCGCGTGCGCAAATCTTCGTATACCTTCCATGGCACGGTCCGCCGTTTGAACTCGCACACCAGTGTGTAGCCGTCCGTGGATACCGGGCCGCTTGACGGGCGCTCCGGACCCTTTGCCAGCGCCATGAGTCCCGAATCCGCTGCGACCGCACTGCCTCCCAAGACTTCAAGGCTCGCGGCCGCCGCTGCCATTGCCTGCAAGAAGTTACGTCGGTCCATATGCACCCCCATTTAGGTCATTCAAGAGAAACGATGCGCAACTACCGCCGCCGCCGTCGCGGAGCCGGGGCGCGCGGAGGCTCCCGGTCCTCTTTGATCTCAAAATTGGCGGGCGGCGTGACGCCCAGTAGGTGCTCGACGAAATAATCCCAGCGCCGCCGCACCAGGTACAGGGCGTGGTCCCCGCTTTCTCCGTGATACATATTGGGCACCAGCAGCATGTCGAAATTCTTATTGGCTTTCATCAGCGCATCGACGAAGCGCATGGTCCCTACGGGATGGACGTTGTCGTCGATATCCCCATGCTCCAGCAACAGGTGCCCCTGCAGACGGTCGGCCATGGTTACATTGGACTGCGCCACGTAGTCATCCCCCACCGGATAGCCCTGATAAGCCTCGTTCCACCAGGCTTTGTCCAGGCGAGCGTCGTGATCTCCCGAGATGGAAACACAGACTTTGTAGAACTCGGGGTGCACCAGTATCGCGTGGGAAGAGCCGTATCCCCCGGCGGAGGTGCCGAAGATGCCGACGCGGGTGATGTCCATGTAGGGATAGCGCGCCGCCATTTGCTTGATCAAGGCCACGTGATCGTCAAACGACCCGCCCAGATTGTGGTAGGAAAAATTGTGGAACGCGCGCGAGCGGCCGGCAGTACCGCGGCCGTCCACCATGACGACAATGAAGCCCAACTCCGCCACCGACTGCAATCGGAGGCTGGCGGCAATCGTCTTGGGAACGAAGAATCCCTGCGGCCCGGTGTAAACATGCTCGACGATGGGATACTTCTTCGAAGCATCGAAATTCGATGGCCGCCAGATCAAACCATAAATATCGGTGGTCCCATCGAGAGCCTTGCCCTGAAAGGGCTCGGGAAATTTCCAGTTCGCCTGCATCAACTCGCTGAACTCCGCCTTCTCCAGAACCTTCACTTCAGCGCCGTTGTCGGCGCGGCGTAACACCGACTGGCCGGGAAGATCGACCCGGGAATAGGAATCGACAAAAAACTTGCCATCTGCGGAGAAGCTGACGGTATGGTTCGCATTCTCGGGCGTCAGCAACTGGAGCCCTTTGCCGTCAAAACCCGTCCGATAAAGATGCGTGAGATACGGGTCCTCAGTTTTTTCGCGCCCACTGGCCAGAAAATAGACCTGGCGGTTTTTCTCATCAACGTATGAGATCTCTCGCACCACCCATGGCCCCTGGGTGATCTGATTTTCTAATTGCCCTGTCTTCCGGCTATAGACGTAGAGGTGGTTCCACCCGTCGCGCTCCGACGACCATAGAATTTCCTGTGAGGGGTCGACGAAGCGGTAGAACGTTTCACCCGGATCTACATAAGGCTCGGCCTGCTCCCGCACCAGAACTTTTTGCTCACCGGTTGTCGCATCCACCACGCGAAGTTCTTTCGCTTTGTATCCTCGCTCATCGTAGTCGTAGTTGAAGCTCTTGCTGTCCGCGAACCACTCGAAGCCTGGCCCTTCCTGGAAAGGAAGTTCCAGCGGCGGCGTCTGCACATCGATGCGCTTACCCGACTGAATATCGAAGATGATCGGCTCCGCCTTGGCCAGCACTTCGCCCGGCAGTGGGTACACATAGGTGAAAGCCCGTGGCCGAAGCTGGTCCGGAGGGACGAATTGCATGCTGGTGAAACGTCCCGAGTTCCTCGAATCAAGCCGATAGGTGACTAGCTTCTTCGAGTCCGGAGACCAGAAGACCGCCGCCGGCTGCTTGACGTCTTCTGTTCCCTGGTCGACCATCACCCGCAGCGAAGGGAGAGGAGTGGCGTAGTCATTGGACAGGGCGCCGTCATGCGTTAACTCTAGGACGGTGCCGGTCGAGAGGTCACGCAGATAGAGGTTGTGTTCCGAAACATACGCAGCAAAGCGCTTGTTGGGAGAAACTACTTCGTTGGACTTCTCCGGGTTTGCGTCTTCTGCCTTGCACTCATAGTTCGCGAGCTGACAACTCCACTGCGCGCCATCCAGCGAAAAGCGAATGGCCTTCCCGTTGTCCGCAAACTCGAAGTCCTGGAAGGGCAGGTCTGTAGACGAGTAATTCTGCTGCGAAGCCTGGGTAAGCGCCGCCGCCAGGCGCGACTGATCGAAGGCGGGCCCGACGGTGTTCTGTTCCGCATCGACCAGAACAAAGTCTCCACCCTTTGCCGTGGCCCGGCGATACCAGAAGCGGCTGGTCTTCTCCACCCAATGCGGCGTTACCTCAGCCGGAAAAGCATGATGGCGCAGATTCCCTGGCAGAAATCGCTCCGCCCGTTGATAATCCTCCAAGGTTCCCTGGGCCACGGCCGACAGGGCGAACAGAAGAAGTGCAAACAGCGAAAGCAACGGCAGCACGAATCCTCGAGCACGAAGCGTCATCTGTGAAATTCCTCTTTGGCCAACCGTTGCGACCCGCCCAACCCCGTCCGATGCGCCGATCTCTCAAATCCGGCGGCACTGCCTGGGAAATCGATAACGGCTGAGCCGAGTTTGTATACTTTATTCCATCTTGCCGTCAAACAGTTTTTCGTGCTTTGGCAAATCGCCACGCGGGCATTGGCGTGTCTTCCTTTCGCTCTCTTGCGGTAAGCTACAAAACTTGCGAATCCTTCGTCCCGAATCCCGCTCGTGACAAATATCCTGAACATCTCCCGGCGTGATCTGCTCAAGGGCCTCGGATCCACAGGTATCGTGCTCGCGACGGGGCGCAGCGCATGGCCCAAGACCGGAAACAGTCCCGTAAGTTTTGTCGACGTCGCCAGCGCAGCGGGCATTACCTTTCGTCACGACAATGCCGCATCCTCCGAGAAGTACCTCATCGAAACCATGGGCGCAGGCTGCGGCTGGATCGACTACAACCAGGATGGCTTGCTTGATCTGTACCTGGTGAATAGCGCGGCGACCAGCGTGTACCGGCCCGCGCAACCCTTGCGCAGCGCGCTTTACCGCAACAACGGCGATGGCACCTTCTCCGACGTCACCGCCGGCGCTGGTGTAGGCGCCGAGGGTCTATTCGGAATGGGCGTCGCCGTGGGTGACTACGACAACGACGGCTTCCCCGATCTGCTCGTTCTCGGTTATGGACGATGCATTCTCTATCACAACAACGGGAACGGCACCTTCTCCGACATGACCGCGCATGCAGGCGTCGAAAACTCCGGGCGTTGGGCTTCGAGCGCCGCGTGGTTCGACTACGACAACGACGGCCGCCTCGACTTGATCATCGCCAACTATGTGGACTGGTCGCCGGAGCGCAACTTCTATTGTGGGGACCGCGCTCCAGGAATGCGGAGCTATTGCCATCCCGACGACTTCAACGGCCAGCCGCCGACGCTCTATCACAACAACGGAGACGGGACCTTCACCGACGTGAGCAAGTCCTCGGGCCTGGGGGCGAAAGGCGGAAACGGCCTGGGCGTTGTCACCTTCGACTACGACAACGACGGCTGGCAGGACATCTTCATCGCCAACGATCACATGCCGAATTTTCTGTTTCACAATAATCGCGATGGCACCTTCCGTGAAGTAGCGTACGCGGCGGGCGTCGCGGTCAGCGACGATGGGCAGTTCGAGGCGGGCATGGGAACCGATGCGGCGGACACCACCGGAAGCGGACGCATGGACCTGATCGTCACTCACCTCGATATGCAGTTGGCGCGCCTTTACCAGAACCGGGGAGACCAGACTTTTGACGACGCCACTTTCCGCTCGAAACTTTCTTACGCCACCTTTCACATGAGCGGCTTCGGTACGCGTTTCATGGACTACGACAACGACGGCGTGCGCGATCTCTTTATGGCGAATGGCCATGTGCTCGACAACATCGAGCGCTACCATGCCGGCACGCAATACGCCGAGCCCAAACTGATGTTTCGCAATACCGGTCGGGGAATTTTTGAGAATGTCAGCGACCGCCTTGGACCCGACTTCCAATTGGCAAAAGTCAGCCGCGGCGCCGCCATCGGCGACTTTGACAACGATGGCGATCTGGATATTCTGGTCACCAACAACGGCCAGGCGCCTCAACTCCTGCGCAATGACGGCGGCAACAGCAATCACTGGTTGGAGATTCTGCTGATTGGAACGAAGTCGAATCGCGACGGTGTCGGCGCGCGGGTGAAAGTGTCAGCCGGTGATCTCGTCCTATTCGACCAGCGAAAGGGCGGCATGAGTTACCAGTCCGCCCAGGATCCTCGACTCCACTTTGGACTGGGTCAGCGTTCGAGAATCGATGCGGTTGAAATCACCTGGCCCAGCGGAGTGATAACGAAGCTCTCGAACCTGAAGAGTGATCAGATTGTAGCGGTAAAGGAAGGAACGGGAATTGTCGAGCGGCCTTTCCCTCGCGTGTTCTGGAAGTAGACTTTCGTTCCGAGACGCGAATCGTCAGTGATGCTCGGCCGCGTCCGATTGCCCCTTTTCAGACCCCGCATAGCCAGCTTTCCGGTCTCCCGGCGCTGCCCGGATCTTCTCCGCCTGAGCTTCATTGAGCTGCGCCAGCACTTCCACCATGTTTTGCGCTTGTTTTACATCGCCGCGCCTGCGATAAGCTGCGGCCAGACTTGAATATACCGAAACATTATTTGGATTGAGCTGCCTAGCTATTTCCAAATGCGAAATTGCGTCGTCCAACCGACTATCCAATAGACTCAGTTTGCCCAAGGCGAGTTGCGAACCTGCATAGTTGGGGCGCTCTTCTACCGATTTCTCGAGCGCCTGTTGCGCTTCCGCAAATTCTGGCTGCCCCGGCGCGATACCTGAGCGGAGCAGCGCCTCGCCCAGGAGAGTCAACAGTATGTAGTCGTGATGTCCTTTCTTGACGCCTTCGCGCCCAACGCGAACGGCCTCCGATACATTGCCTTCGAACATCGCCTTTTGCGCAGCCGCCACAAACGCAATATCACTCTCAGGCGCCAGTTTGATTGCCTGGTCGAAATCTTTCTTGCCGGCATCCAAATCATCCAGCGATGCCAGAAACATTCCGCGCTGGTAGTGCAAGTGAGCAGAACCAGGCAGGTGATCCAGGCCCAAATCCACAACGTGTAATCCAACCGCGTACTCCTGCTTCGCCATGCACGCGTCGGCCACGAATAGGTACAGCTTCTCGCTCTCCGGCGCCAGCCTTGATGCCTTTTGCAACGTTTCCAGCGCCTTCTGATTTTGCCCATCGCCCACATACGCCTGAGCCATCAGATTGTTGACGTCGGCGTTGTCATGTCCGGCTGCGCGAAGCGCGGTCAGAATCGGAATTGCCAGTGCAGGCTGGCCGGTTGCGACGTAGCACAGAGAAAGATTGAAGCTCGCGGCGTAGTCATTCGAGGCTCGTCCCCGTGCGGCGAGCAAGTGTGGAATTGCCTCGGCAAACGAACCCGCCCGCGTGAGCACAGTTCCCTTTTGCAGTTCCTGCTCCGCCTGAGAATCTGGTTCGCGGGCGGACTGGTCGCTTGCGCCTTGAGTCTCTGAGGTTTGAGGCATTTGGAGTTGCCGGTTCTCCACTTGCGCAGATAAACCTAAAGACGCAGACATCAGCAAGAGATCCGCCAGTGCAACCCGCAATCGAACGCCTACTTTCACTTCACCGCTCCTTCCATAGTCGCAATATCGGGTGTCTCGGCACGGGGGGCAAACTGGGTCATGGCAGCCTACTTTACCCTGCCAGTATTTTCGCGGCCAACTGAGCTTTACATCTTGGCCGTAAGACCGGAAGGACGCTCTGTCGGCTCCGATAATGCATCCCAAACTGCGCCAAACAGGGGCTAGAAACTTTTTCTTGACAAGCTCTCTGAATAAAGTATACAAAATCCGCCATCGGTGAGCCGACCCCCGGTCCACGTCGTCGGGTAAACGTTATCTCGAGGGAGGGAACGATGTCTCACAGCTTTTCTCGTCATCTGCTTCCGCATGCGTTGTTGGGTCTGTGCATCCTCATAGGGTTTGGCGCCGTATCCACCACGGCGCAGATCACCCAGGGAGCCATTTCCATCTCCGTCACTGACCAGAGCGGCGCCATGCTTCAGGCTGCCGACGTCGTGCTTCAGGATCTGGCCACCAACACAACCAGAACTGCCGTAACCGGTTCGGCGGGATCGTACACCTTCGCGGGGCTGCCTACTGGAAACTACAGACTCACGATCACCAAGGCAGGCTTTGAGACCCAGCTGTTTGAATCGGTCACCGTTTCAGCAACTCGCACGACCGACCTCAAAGCGGCGTTGAAAGTAGGCGCCGTGAGCCAACAGGTGGTGGTCAGCGCAGAGGAGATCCCTGTCCTCGAGACCAATTCCAACGCCATCACCGGAACCATCGACATGCGGCAGGTTGAGGACTTACCCCTGGTAGGCCGGGATATCTCCGCCTTGTCGCAGCTGGTCGCTGGATACGCCGGCGGGACTTGGAACGGTCTACCCTACATGGCGACGGGAAACAACGTCGATGGCGTCATCGGCACAACCCAGCGCATGAAGTTCGCCGGCGCCGCCACCCCCCTCGTTCAGGCGCGCGTCGAGAACATGGAAGAGATGACGGTCCAGACCGACCAGTTGAACATGAACACTGGGTACGGGATATCGGACATGCAGGTAAACTTCGTCACCCGCCGCGGGACCAACTCGTTTCATGGGCGCGTTTATGAAGATTTTCGCAACGCCGCCTTGAACGCCAATACTTGGCTGAATGACTCCCTTACTGCGATCGATCCGAGCAACCCAGCCACGAAAAATCCATTTATCCGGAACGAGTTTGGCGGCAGCTTGGGTGGTGCAATCATCAAGAACAAGCTGTTCTTCTTCGGCACCTTCGCGATGGCCAAGCAACCAGGTTCGGCAACCAACAGCAACTCGGTCATGAGCGCCGCCGCTCAGTCGGGCCTGTTTCAGTTCACAGACAGCGGGGGGACCCATACCGTCAACGTTCTAAGCGACATCGCGGGCAGTCCTGCTGGGCAGTTGGTTGGCTTGAACCCGGTCACTGCCAGTTCGGCCTTGCCGACCGTGATAAATCCCTCCGTCGCGGGAATCTTTTCCAACATTAACGCCGGTTTTGCTTCTGCAAAGGTTGCGCCAAACGGCGACCCGAATCTGGTTAATTTGAATTTTCAGTATCAGACTCCGCTTACCCAATACTTCCCGACGGCTCGGCTCGACTACAACA
Organism: Terriglobia bacterium; assembly: GCA_963741105.1. Taxonomy (GTDB): domain Bacteria; phylum Acidobacteriota; class Terriglobia; order Terriglobales; family Acidobacteriaceae; genus JAIQFF01. Next base: position 63,740 of record CAVUGT010000005.1, on the reverse strand, counting down.
TGCGGGACAATCTGCGCTTGTTCCTCTCCTTTAATATGACCAAGTCAAGCCAGGCGAATGCCAACGTGCCTCCACTGCCGGGGTCGTATTACTCTAAATTTGGCGGCACCAATCAATTCCAATACTTTACTCAGGCGCTGGGTGTCGATTGGACGATCAAGCCGACGCTGCTCAACTCGTTCCGTGCGGGGTACCTGTACAACAGCGCGAAATACGGTTACGACCTGAATCCCGTGTGGCTGACGCAGCCGTCGATTAACTTCGCTTACGGCGCCTCGGGAGTCGAACTCAACAACTTGCCCATCGGCACATATTATCCACTGTTCAATTTTTCGGATAATGTGAGCTGGCAAAAGGGCAAGCACTCGTTGAGCTTCGGTTTCTCGTACTACCGCGAGCAGGATCACTATTACAATGCCCCGGCCGGAATGCCTTTCGTGCACATGGGAATCGACTCGAACGATCCAGCGGCGACGGTTTTCACCAACTATTTCACCACCAACTTCCCCAACGCCTCAGCTCTGAATCTGGCGAACGCAGAGGCTATGTACGCGACCCTGGTGGGAAGGATCAACAGCGTCGACCCTGGCGGAGCCGGCTTCCCGCTGGACCCCAAAACCAAACAGTACTCAACTTCGGTTGGCGCGTACTTCCTGGATGAGCTTCAGCACGGCGCGGGATTGTTCGTCCAGGATTCCTGGCGCATAACACCGCACTTGACCATCAATGCCGGGCTGCGCTGGGACTTTACCAGTCCATCCAAAGACTTGACCGTGGGCTATCACAGTGCGGATAACGTCGGCATCTGGGGACCCTCAGGGATCGGCAATATTTTCAACCCTGGTTCTCTGACGTCTGATCCAAACGGACTGAACCCGCAATATCGAACCAGGACCAGCGTGTACAACGGTTGGTACGTCAGCCCTCAGCCTCAGCTGGGAATATCGTGGAACCCGAGCAAGACCGAAGGGTTCATGGGTAAACTGTTCGGCAACAACAGCACAGTGGTGCGCGCCGGCTTTGGCTTGCGGCGCATGACCGAGCCTTACCAGTTCTTCTGGAACTCGGCCTCCAACGAAGGCTACGCGTTCTATCAGGCCTTCAACCTAAGACCACAGGTTCCAGGCTCGACACTGCCTCCAACGGGAGGTTTCAATGCGGGCAGTTACGCTTTGGGTGGCGCGCAACCGGCGCCTTTCTTCGTGAGCCCCCCGACGTACCAGGAAGTAATTCCCGAATCGCAGGAAACATTCTTCGGCTATTGGTCAGGGGTAAACGGCCTGAACGAGCACATCCGCCAACCCTACGTGATGTCGTGGAACTTCGGCATTCAGCGGGCATTGGGCTCGAGCAACGTGCTCGAAGTCCGGTACCTCGGCAACCGCAGCGTGCACCAATGGATCGTCACGAACCCCAACGAGGTCAATATCTTTGAGAACGGGTTCCTCAAGGAATTCCAGCAAGCGCAGAAAAACCTGGCCATCAACAAAGCAAACAGTATGGGGAATACATTTGCCAACAATGGCTTGCCCGGTCAAGCTCCGCTGCCCATCATGACGGCTGCCGCAGGGACAGATACAGCAGGCTTCATGAGCAACGGCGCTTTCATCACCGATCTTAACAACGGCGCAGCGGGATCCTTCGCCAGCACTCTGGCCGGGAGCTCAACCTACCTCTGCAACCTGGTCGGCGGTGCGAGCTTCTCACCATGCGCTGGAAATCCTGGATCGGGTTATCCAATCAACTTCTTCCAGGCGAATCCCTACAACGCCGGCAAAGCCACCGGTTACCAGAACGATATTGGATATGGGAATTACCACTCTCTCCAGGTGGACTTCCGCCAGAAGCCCTGGCGCGGAATGCAGTTCGACGTGAATTATGCCTGGAGTCATGCCTTGGGCGTCCAGCCGAATAATTCCTGGACTGGCGCTTTTAACATGTTCACCATGCGCGATCCCCGGTTGAGCTACGGGCCCACGGGGTTCGATTACCGGCACGTAATTCATGCCAACGGCACCTACGATCTTCCCTTCGGCAGAGGCAAGGCGTTTGTCCACAATGGCGGAATTGCCGAAAAGATCGTTGGCGGCTGGTCCGTGGGTACGATTGCGAACTGGCAGACCGGAGGTCCCTATCAGTTGCTGGGTGGAATCAATACCTTCAACGGTCCAAGCAATACTCCCGTGGGAGATCCCTATGGCGACGGAGGCGTCGTTCTCAACGGGATAAAACCGAGCGATCTGCAAGCTTCCAAGGTGAACCACGTCCCAGGTCACACTTACGCCCTCACCTTAAACCCGAAATACCTGCTAATCGCGGCGGACGGCTCCAGCAGCCCCAACCCGGCCTTCCTCGCATCCAACACAACCGCCGGTACTTTCGGCGCCCATCCCTGGCTGTATGGGCCACACACGTTCAGTCAGGACATGGCGCTCACGAAGAGTTTCCAGATTCGTGAAAACCTGAGGTTCATCTTCCAGAGTGAGTTCATCAATGTCTGGAACCACCCGGTATGGGCGAACCCGGCCGGCGGCTACAACAGCACCAGTCAGGGATTCATTCAGAATACGTCCACGTCGATCCAGGCCTCGGGATTCGGGCAGTCGAGTGTCGTGCAGGCAGGTCCCGGTCTGGCTGGTCTGGGTGCGCGCCAGATCGAGTTCAGAGCGAATATAGAGTTCTGAGCTCTGGCTTAACAGGGTTTTTTTGATTACGCCTTAACGGGCTGCATGCAGCCCGTTAAGGCATTCTTTATTAATGGGCTGTGCTTCATTGATGGGTTGTGCTTCGGCGGAGCAGGGGGAAATGGAGATCTCGAACTATCCGGCAGTGCGCGCCTCGACTAGTAAACCAGCGGGCTTAGAAGCGCGACATGTGCGGATCAAGAGGTCTTCGGTTTGGTCCTTCCTTGCGGCACTCTTTGTCCCCGCTGCCCTGTTTTTTGCAAGCCCCTCATTGCTGGCGATGCGCGCGGACAACGCTTCTACCGCAGATCTCAGCACCTCTTCGAGTTTCCAGATTCAAAGCTTCGACGTCGAAAAGCAAGCCGTCATCGTGATGGATGCGGCGGCTCACCAGTCGGTCAGCGTCGCGAGGGGCGAGAATTTTGGCGCTTGGACATTGATGGCCGTGATCGAGGAGCCGGAAGGCAACCTCGCCGTCTTCGAACAATTGACGGACCGCCGAGGCAGCATCGTTTACGCTGGCAAACGGGGCGTAGTTCTGAACTTGCCCAAGAGCCTTGAGCCTACCAGCGCTGCGCCCGGGAGCCTCTATCGTGGGCGGACACAGGAAGAAATCGCCAAATCGCAAAACGATGTCCTCGGCCAGGAGCTCCTCGCGGGCACAGCCGATCCCGATTATGGTGCCGTTGCGGCTGCACTTCCTCCGTTGCGGGTTCCCAGTTTTGTCGGAACCCGGCAGTCCGACGATAAACCCACCTTCGCCTTCGGCGCCTTCAGCGACGAGATTTACGTCGACCTTGGCAAGCTCTTTGCCGGAATCCGCGAGGCCCGGGCAAGGAATGACGTTTGGGAAGGACTCGTCGGAGGCTGGCTTCCGGTGAATCGTTTCGTTTTCCCCACCATGGGTCGCGGAGATAACGATCGCGGATATTGGGAAGAGACCATGTTCGCCGAAGAGCCGGGCCACTTCTGGACTCAGCCCATCTGGTACCGCGCCCTGCTGGTTGAGGGCTCCCAGCTCAAAGAGGCGCATTACTACTACCATCACCTTCCGTTCCCGCCGCGAGGCGAGCCCTCGGCCGCGGAGTTCTACAAGGCCTTGTATCACGTCCACGCAGTCTGGGCGCGCGATCTGAATCCTCCCATGAAGATCGATGTGCCGGATCCCAGCCTAAGGGAATTCTGCCTGCACGCTCTACTGCTGGAAGAAATCACACGTGTGGGCGACCACCCCAAATACGGGTACCCTCCGCTCGGCGGAATCAACGTCTTTGGCGGCTACGGCTACAACAATGTGGACACGTTTCAGGACACCTTCAACACCAGTGTCGTCGCGTTCGTCGAGTGGGGGCTTTTCGATGTCGCGGCACGGTACATAGACGACTACTTCACCAACTCGGTGCGCGACGATGGCTCGATCGACACTCGCGGCCCGGAAGTCGGCCAGTATGGAAAAATGCTGACCGTCGTCGCGAAGTACTATGCCTACACCCACGACGAAAAGCTCTTGCGCAAGCACGAAAAGAAGTTGCAAGCCATCGTGGACCTCTTCCGTCTGCTGCGAAAGCAGTCGAAAGAAGTTCCCACGTCCGACATTACCTACGGCATCATTCGCGGCTGGTCGGAGCATGACAGCTCGCTCAAGATCGATCCCTACCGCTTCATGCAGCCCCATTTTTCCAATAATGCAGAAGCCGCCCGGGGATTCCACGACCTCGGCGAAGTATGGATCGAAATGGGCCGCAAACTCCGCGACGCTCGTCTCGAAAAAGAAGGTCGCGCCATGTTGCAGGAATCGGCGGACATAAAGAGAGATATGGATTCCTCCATCGACCGCTCGATCGATCGCACCCAGCAACCGCCCTATGTACCGGCCGTGGCCGGCGACACGCCGACGTATGGAAAAGGCCGCGCCTACGTGGAGATGCTCGAGTCCGCAGAACTGACGGAAAAGCAGGCCAAGGCGGTCATGGATTCCAACGCCGCCAGAGGTGAGTCGCTCTTCGGACTTCCCCGCGGTGGCCAGTACTACAACGGATTTCTGGCGTTTGGTCCCGCATATGCCCAGCTCTTCTATGACTGGCCGCGGGAGTTCCTCCTTCTTTATTACGCCCACCGGGCGCATATTTATTCGCGCGGAAACTGGACTGCCGTGGAAGGCGGCCGAATCGACGGCACGCTTGAGGGCCCATATGCCACTCCTTCGGAAGTAGGCATTCCGACCTTCACCAAGTGGATGCTGGTATTTGAAAATCCGGACGATCCGGTCGTCTGGCTCGCTAAGGCCACGCCGAGACTCTGGCTTGAACAAGGGAAAACCATCGCGGTCACGGATGCACCGACCCGCTTCGGAAATGTGGGGTACGAGTTGGACTCCGACATTGACCACGGAAGAATCTCCGCGGTCCTGCACTTGCCTGAGGGCTACCGCGCCGCCACAAGGCTGCGCCTGCGCGTGCCCGGCGGAAAGGTGCTTCACGCCGTCACGGTTAACGGCACCGCATGGACCGATTTTTCACCCGAGCAGGAAGTTGTGAACCTTCCCTCGGGGCGCCAGGGCAAGATCGCAGTTGAAGCTTCCTATTGAGGCGCTTCCGTCGAACAGCTTCGTGAATATAATGCCTTTTATGAACCTGCGCATTGAACTCGGTCTTCCGAAGTCTCAGTGCATTTTTGTGTTGCTCGCCGTGATTGTCTGCGGAAATCCAGGCGCGTGGTTGAGAGCTCAGGTAACCAAGACTCCAGCGCCCTTGGAGTCTCCCACCGCGGCGGCCGAGCGCGGCATTACCCTCGGCACCCGGGGTCATTGCAAAGAAGCGATGCCCATACTAAAGAAAGTGATCCCCAAGCTTCAGGACAAGGACCTTCTGCATGACGCGGTGATGGCACGGGCGCAATGCGGGATGGCTACCGATCAGCGTGACGTAGTCGCCGAGTCTCTGGTAGTGCTGGCACGCGAGTTTCCCGGTGATCCGAAAGTTCTCTACATCACCACCCGCTATTACTCTGAGCTGGCCAATCGCACAGCCCAGGAACTGATACAAAAGGCCCCTTCATCGCCGGAAGCGGAGACCCTGATCGCCGAAGCATTTCAAGCGCAGGGCAAATGGGATGATGCTGCCGCGCAGTTTCGGAAAATCCTGAAGCAAAACCCGAATCAGCCCGGAATTCATTACCAACTTGGCCGGATCCTGCTCTCTAAACCTTTGGACCCCACTGTAACCGAGGAAGCCACGAAAGAATTCGAGGCTGAACTGAAGATCAACCCTACCTCACCCGCTGCCGAGTTCATGCTCGGCGACCTGGCGTGGAGAAATCAGAAGGCGGACGAGGCTATCGAGCATTTTTCCCGGGCGACGCAATATGACGCCGGGCTGGCGGAGGCCTACCTCGGACTCGGCATAGCCCTTAATGCGGCGGGGAAGTACTCAGAAGCGATCACGCCTCTCAAGAAATACACGGAGATGGATCCATCCGACCCGGCGGGCTACTACCAGCTCGCGACCTCCTATGCCCGGACGGGAAACAAGCCGGAGGCTGACCGCCTTCTGGCTCTGCAACGCGAGATCGAGAAAAATAAGCCGCGAATGATGACGCTGCCGCCGCAGGACGTCGCTCAGCCACACTAGCCGGACTGGCGAGCGCCCATCACTTCCACTTCCCCTCCCCTTCGACGATCGTAATGTACCGGTCCAGGGGCAGATTCGTGAAACGCTCGGTGGTGCCGCCAGGCTGCGGCCACTTCACCTCGAGCCAATCCATCTTGGTTCGCTGCCCGAGGCCCAGCACAAGACGCGGGTCGTGGGCAGCCAAATAGCCGCCACCACCAAACCTGTAGCAATCCCTCTGAAAGTTGCCAGAGCGGTATGTGACTTTGGCGCCCACCGCGTCAATATTGCACTTCCGTCCTATAAGCCGGACCCCCAGCCAGTGGTTTTGCCGGCCCGCGTTGTTCCGCAACAAAATGGGAGCGCTATCACCGACCGCAACCAGCACGTCCACAGAACCGTCGTTGTCGAAGTCTCCCACGGCCAAGCCGCGGCCTGCAATCATTCTGGAAAAGACCGGACCGCTCTGCTTGCTGACATTTTCGAAGCCGTTGCCAGTGTTGTGAAAGAGCAACATGGGCTCCTCATACGTTACGCCCGACACCATCCTTGCCACATTCAGTTCGGGGTGGCCATTGGAGAGGATGATGTCGGGATTGCCGTCGTTGTCGTAGTCGAAGAATTTCATGCCCATGCCGCTCAGGTTGAAGGTTTGCGATGCAATCCCGAAGCGTGGGGCGGTATCGCTGAAAATGTCATCCCGCTCCTGGTGATAGAGCGAGAACATCTCGTGGTCCACGGTGGTCAGAAAAAGATCGATCTTACCGTCCTGATCGTAATCGGTTGCATCCACGCCCATGCCCGACCGGGGACGACCGAAAGCGCTGTAACCTACGCCTGCGAGCGTCCCAGTCTCTTCGAAGCGGCCCTTGCCACGGTTGGCCCATAGGAAGTTCCGCTCCGTGTCATTTCCGACGAAGAGGTCCATCCACCCATCATTATTAATGTCGGCGGCGACAACGCCCAACGCCTTTCCCAGGGATTGCGCGATGCCGCTTTCCTTGCTGACATCGGTAAATGTGCCGTCACCGTTGTTGTGAAAAAGCCAGGAAGACGTCGACTTGTAGACGGTAGGCAGGCAGTACCAGCGTTCGCCGATCAGTTTGTCTCCGCACCATGTGGTTGTGTCCAGCTTTAGATACTGGCAAACGAACAAATCCAGCCGCCCGTCGTTGTCGTAATCGAACCACGCAGCGCTCGTGCTCCACCCCGGCGCAGCCACTCCGGCCTTCGCCGTGACGTCGGTGAAAGTTCCATCGCCATTGTTGTGATAGAGAATGTTGTGCGGGTACTGAGTAACGTAGATATCCGGAAACCCATCCCCGTCGTAATCGCCCACGGCAACGCCCATGCCGTAAGCGTTCCCCGTCACCCCGGCCTTTTCCGTCACGTCCGTGAACGTGCCATCCCGGTTGTTGCGGTACAGGGCATTGCGCAGGGGCTGCTTTGGGGCATAGAAGTCGCACGGCCCGCTGTTCACCAGATAGATGTCCATCCAGCCGTCGTTGTCGTAGTCAAGAAAAGCGCAGCCGGCGCCCATGGTTTCCGGCTCATACATATTGGGAGAAAAGCCGGCCACATGGGCCCACGTAATGCCGCTGCGCGAGGGAGGAATCTCCTCAAAGGCGGGTAAAACACTTGCGGCCGGAGGTTTCCCGGCATCGACTTGAAGAAACAGCGCGGGAGGGATGATGCTGCTCAGCCCTGTCGAGGCGAGCGCCCGGAGAAATCGGCGGCGCGAAAGCGCGTCCCGTCCCTTTCCTTCAGCCTCGGACATGAGCCGAACCTTGTAGTTAAATTTGTCTCAATTTTTCACTGCGACGGACCCGTTTCGGCGCGCCGGGATGGCCGCTTGTAGCGACTCGCCACGATCACAAGAGCGGAAAGTTTAGCACATTGACAGCTACGGAACTCCGAAGACGCGTATCCAAAACTGCCTGACTGGAGAACTTTATACGTCGAACCAGGCCGTAAAATAGTCCAAACGCTTAGGAGGACTTCGTGCTGCAACGTGCCTGCTATTTCCTTTTTGCCTTCGCCCTCATTGCTACCGCCCAGGCCCCGAAGCCGCAACACCCCTCGACTAACTGGCCCGTCAGGGATGGGAGCTTCGACATCCATGACTTCCGCTTCGGCACCGGCGAGGCGCTCCCCGATTTGCACCTCCATTACCTCACGCTCGGGACGTTGCATCGCGACACCGACGGCCACGCTGATAATGCCGTCTTGCTGCTGCACGGCACCGGCGGCGATGCCTACTCCCTGCTCAATCCCGTCTTCTCCGACGTCCTCTTCGGCCCGGGCCAACCGCTCGACATCACCAGATACTTCATCATCCTGCCCGACGACATCGGCCACGGCGAGTCCAGCAAGCCATCCGACGGCCTCCGCATGAAGTTCCCCCTCTACACCTACGACGACATGGTCCGCTCGCAGCACGAGATGCTGGTCGACGGCTTGCACGTCGACCATCTTCGCCTCATTCTCGGCACCTCGATGGGCTGCATGCAGTCCTTCGTCTGGGGCGAGACCTACCCGCAGTTCTCCGACGCATTGGCGCCCTTTGCCTGTCTGCCCATCGAGATCGCAGGCCGCAACCGCATGTGGCGCTATATGGCCATGCAGTCGATCCGCGACGATCCCGCCTGGGACAATGGAAACTACGCCCATGAGCCCATCGAAGGACTCCGCGGCGCCGCGGACTTCCTCATCATCGCGGGCTCCGCGCCGCAGCAGATGCAAAAGAACTTCCCGACGCGCCAGCAGGCCGAGGATTATGTCAATCGCACCGTCAATGCCATCGTCGCCGATACCGACGCCAACGATTTCCTCTACTACGTAAACGCGTCGCGCGAATATAACCCTGAGCCGAAGCTCAGCTCCATCACCGCTCCGGTCCTCTGGATTAACTCCGCCGATGACTTCATCAACCCTCAGGAACTGGACATCGCCCAGAAACTCTCCACCCGGATGCCGCACGCCCGTTTCATCCTGGTTCCGGCCTCGCTGGAGACCTACGGCCATGGCACCCACACTCACGCATCGGTCTGGGAGAACTACCTTGTCCAGCTCCTGCAGGAGTCGGCGAAGAAGTAGCCAGCCCCGGCGAGAATCGATACACGGCGATGCCTTGAGAAAGCCCCACTACGATGCGCAGCCGACGATTTGTTTTCGTGCCTGAATCGGTCATGTTCAGACCTGTTCGATCTCAATCTGATGTGCGTCACGCATGGGCAGGTCGATATTGAGAGTCCCGTTCACGGTTATGCGGCGCGCTGATTTGCCGTGCGAGAGTTTGTAGTTCCCGGCGGGCAAGCCGTCGAACGAGATGGTGGACTGCTTTGCCAGACCGGATGGATCCGATATCTCGAGTGACAGCTTTGGCTTTCCCCGGCTGAGGCTCGCTCTCTTGATCTGTCCCGGCATGACCTCCACATCGATTGCGGCTTCGACGAAGCGTATGCGTTTTTGCAGGCCATCTTGTGGATACACCGTCAGAGCGCGGTCCGTCGCCTCCACCCTGCAGCCAAAGCCAACTTCGCCGAATGTGGCGTCTTTCACGACGTACGACTTGGAGGACTTCAGAAACCCCCAGAGCCCCGAGCCGCTTTCAAACGTTCTCGGCGGTTCGTGATCGTAAATGCCCGGCGTACACATGAAAAAGTTGTAGCCCATTCCGTCGGGAAGAACATTCGCCATGACGCTCATTACGCCCGCGTATCCCTTGATCAGCGCATCTGGATCTCCGTGATCTTCGTAGGCTTTGAGCAGAGCCAGGCCGTTCAAGGATGCGTTGTACCAGCAGCAGACATCTCTGCGCTTGTCGTTGCCGTAGCGGAACCACACCGGCTGGTTACCGCCGCGCAGCGCCTTCAGGACCTGAATCGTCTTTTCATTTTTCGCCTGGTTCCCGAAAAAGCGGGTAAAGAAATAAACCTGCTCATGCGCGGTCTGGTCAATCACCAGTTCTGAACTATATGGATAGGGATCGCGCAGGAATTCGTCGTTGCATTCCGACATCTGTCGCCGCAGATTGTCGTGCTCTTCCTTCCAACCCTCTTTCTGAATGTCATGGAGAATGTTGATGGCATTCGAGCCCTCCATCAGACCAACATGCCGCCAGGGCCCGGTCGCGAACCACTTCATGCAGGTGCGGTACGACATTCGCAAATACTCATCCGGTGTCTTGCGGGTCAGCAACCCGTAGCTTTTCCCGATGCGGTAGAGCGCGTGATAAATATTGGCCGGGTGAACATAGTTGTAGGAGCGGAACGTGGCCTCGGAGCGTTCCTTCGTCCATGCGCCCCACCCGTTGGAGGGATAACGGTCTTTCCAATACAGCGAAGCTCGAACTTCAGAGGTCTCAGGATTCTGGATGTACTTGAACAGACAGTCGGTGACGTAAGTTTCGAGGGTCTCGACTTCCTTCTTGGAAGGAAGATACACATTCTTTTCCGCTAAAAAGAGCGACTCGGAGAAACCCGATTCGTCGCTGCCACCCACCTCCCAGACTTCATCGGAATCCAGGAATATGCTGCCGATGCGGTGATCAAAAGGAAGAAAACAGTGATGGCGGTGGTAGGGGTCCTGCGGATTGTTGTAGAACTGGCGGTCCACGATAAACCGGCCGCGCGCATTGAGCAGTCCTTGAATGTCCTCGATGCAATAGAAGTGAAGGTTGGTCCAGCGCTTCTCGCCGTAGTTCAGCTTCAGGCTCTTCTGGCCTCTGCCCTTGAAAGACAGCGTGAGCAGGACCTTGTCCGCGTCCCGCTTTTTCTCTTTAACTTCGATATTGTCCGATAACAGGTCGATGTGATCGATGTCCGACTTCGTCTTCACCTCCACCAGCACGTCGGTATCTTCCTGGACCACCATCGATGGCAACACGCGGATTCCCAGATTTCCCGCTTCGTACAACTCATCACGAATTGCTTCGTAACTGGGTATGAGCGCAAAGCGCACCTGGAATTTTCTTTTTTCACCGGGCTGCAGGATCAGCGAAGTGTGGCCATTGACCCATGGGTTGGACCTCCATCCGCGCAAATTCTTCGTCGCCCAGGAATGGATAGCTAGAATGTCCGGGCCTTGCCCCCCGAGAACATGCGCTGCAAACGGCGAATCCGGTTCTTTATAAATGCACTCGAAGCTCGTGTCCATGGTGGGGTGAACCAGAAGAAAAGGCGCATCCCCCAGCGGCCGTTGCAGCAGGGCATAAGAACTGTGCCCCGCGATGAAGTGATGAGCCAGAATTTTTTGCTCATGGATCAGCTTCTGGCGCAAAGGCGTCTTGCCGAAATCAACGTTGTTCACGGTACTGAGCTTGGTTTCCGAACCGTGTTGAATGTACAGCTCCTCGTAGTCGTCGTTCACCATGAGCGGCAATCCCAGCTCGCCAATTTCTAGGGTCTTCCCGGTCGTGTTTCCAATCTCGATGTCCCAGAGCAGTGAGTTGCCCGCGCCCGGCTTGTAGCTCATGGCCAGCGAGTAGCTCCGGATTCCCTGCTCATTCGAAGAGGCGCCGCCATAGTTGACGTTCACGGCGTTGTCCCCAAAGCTAACGCGCCGATTGTCGCTGGACTTGCCCGTCAACTCTCTTCTCCATTTGCCGGACATTCGAAATACATCGTTTTGACCCAACCGGGCATGCTTCCAATCATCGTCGGTTAAATCCCAGACCGTCGAAACTACATCGCCAGTCCACCGGGAATCGGAGGGATCCACTCCCGGAGTATTGCTCTCATTGCCGATGTAGTTGGTCTGCCAAGGGTCGTTCTTCCGCGTGATGCTTGAGATCGAGCCGTAACGCCGGTCGAACTGGACCAACATTTCTCCTGCTTCGAGGACGGTGGTGTAGTCCTCATGCTGTTTGAGCAGATCCACCGAGGATTGTGCGAGCTGCTGATCTGGCTGCGGTTCCTGCGGCGAATTCTGCGCACGTGCCGCGAGCAGCGCCGCGCCGGGGCTAGTCAACAAGGCTCCAGCAGCGCCCGCCACCCCGACGTTTTTTAGCATGTCCCGTCTCGATATCTTGTTGCTCATTCCGCCCCCCTGAGATTCAACATTCGGTTCCCGAAAGTACCCTGCATCACGGCGCTGCGCGGCCCGAGAAAACGATTTCTCTACCGCACACACTCCTGCCCGGCAGCCGATCGGCTAAGGCTGTCTAAAGCGGGCTTCTCTTCTAAAACTTCTCTTTCTAAAAAAAATCGTGCGTAAAAACAGATCGCGGCGTTCGAGGAATGCGAGCCGGCGAGTGCCGCTCAGGCGGAGAATGTTACAACTTCTGCCTCAATCGCTTCAAATATTTCATGGCGCGCTGCCCATCGGTGTGACGCTTCTGACAATTGGTTGCGGTAGCCTGGACTGCAGCGGGCAGCTGTCCCCGGCGGCAGAGAAATCGTGCCGATTAGCTTTGGGACCAGGAAGGAGATTGACGGGGTGGCAGACACGAATCTCGGCTCTATTCTCCTTCTTCGACTAAAATATCAGGCGATGAAATTCATCTTGTGCGCCATTTTCCTGCTCTTCACGATGAGTGCTGCCGCCCAAAACACAGGTGAGTTCAACAGCAAAGCCGCCGAGCGGTTTGCGAATCTCGCGCTCGCTTGCGTGCACAAAGAGTACCCAAATCACATCAGCCACACGTTGAATAGCGATGCAGATGCGGCCCCACCACGGAAATTGACGCCTGCCTTTTATGGCTGCTACGACTGGCATTCTTCCGTCCACGGGCATTGGCTCCTGGTTCGCCTGATCAGGACTTTTCCGGACGCCCCGTTTGTTCAGGCAGCTCGCGAAGCACTACGGCAGAGTCTCACGGCCGAAAATATTGCACAGGAGGCGGCTTATCTCCGGGGAGCAGGACGGGTTAGTTTTGAACGTCCGTACGGTCTGGCCTGGCTTTTGCAATTGGTGACGGAACTTACGGAATGGGACGATCCGCAGGCTAAAGAGATGGCGGCTAATCTGCATCCGCTTGAGGAAGTCGTTTTGGAACGGCTGAAGAACTGGTTGCCCAAACTCTCCAACCCTGTACGGATCGGCGAACACGACCAGACCGCCTTCGCGCTCGGTCTGATGCGTCGCGTGCTATCCAGCCAGGAGTTTGCCGGCTGGCTCCGAACGTTTATGCCCCAAATTTCCCAGTGGGGCGCGGGTAAATGGTTGCAGCCCGTTGTGTCGCCTGATCCCAGCGATCCGAAGCTGGCGCACTTGGATGGGCTCAATCTTAGCCGGGCATGGATGCTCGAGGGGGTTGCTGCTGGTTTGCCGAAGACCGATAAGCGGCTGCCGTCGATCGTTGCGACTGCCGTGGCCCACGGGCGGGCTGGATTGGCTGCAGTGACCGGCGAGCACTACGAGGGCGGTCATTGGCTGGGAAGCTTCGCGGTTTATCTGATCACAAAACGAGGCATTGCAACAACGCCGAGATAGGCAGCCGTACCTATGCCCGTAGTGCCTCGGTTACACCAGACGCCTCGCAGGCTCAGCATGACGTCAATGACCAAGGTCACAAATTCAGCCACTACCCGATGTCGCATCCTCTTGACCCATTCCCGCCTCGTACTAGATGATGGAGCCAATGGACGCCGAACGGACCATTAACGAAATCGAGTGGCTTGAGCGCATCTTCGCAGCGCCGGACAAGAGACCGCTGAGCTCAAGCGACCTCTCGGCTACCAATCGAAGGCACGACCAGACGAACGCGCATAGCCCATGGTTCCGGCTTTGGCAGAGTTACGGAATTTGTTGCCGCTAGTGATTGCCTTTTACCGATTGAGACTCAAAGTCTAAAACCCCGGCGGTCTGTGCTCTGTGACGCCGAAGATTCTCTCCAGCGCCAGCCCCGCGCTGCCCAGGGTTCCCTCATCGAACAGCTGTCCGATCAGAGTGACTCCGTGCGGCACCCGTCGCGGCGGCGAGAACTTCGGCAACGGATGCTGCGGGTCCGGCGCCCAGTCGCTCCGCGCCTCCGACACTTCCACGAAGCCCGCACGCAAGGTCAACGATGGATGCCCGGTGAAGTTGGTGATGACGAGCATTTCGTCACGCAATGACGGCACCAGCAGCAGATCGACTTGCGAAAAGACGCGCGCCATTTCCTGGGCGACCTTGCGGCGGAAGCGGTCGGCCTGCACGAAATCGACGGCTGACAAGAAGCGCGACTGGCGAAAGATGTTCGGCCACGCATCAGGGACCTGCACTTTGAGTTCGTTCAGGCCTCCGCTGAGCGTCAAATCTTCGAAGGCCGCCCCCGACTCCGCGAAAAGAATAAGGTTGAGCGAATCGTAAGGCCAATCCGGTAGCGAGACTTCCACCGGATTCATCCCTGCCTCTTCCACTGCCTTGAGCGCCACGCGATCGACCTCGGTGGCTCCGGCGTCCCGCGTCCATGTTGGAAAGTACCCGACGCGCAGCCCCCTGACGCTGGCGCTGGCGTCGAAGTCGAGATGGCTGGGTACGCTGGCCAGATCGCCCGGATCGGGACCGGAAATGGCATGCAGCACCAGCAGCGCATCTTCGACCGAGCGCGTCATCGGCCCCAGCTTATCCAACGACCAGCAGAGCGTCATTGCCCCTGTGCGAGGCACGCGTCCGTAAGTCGGTCGCAGCCCGGTGACACCACAGCGCATCGACGGACTTATGATGCTGCCTCCGGTTTCGCTGCCGATCGAGAATCCGACCAGCCCCGCCGCGGTGGCAGCTCCCGGCCCAGCGCTCGATCCCGAGGAGCCTTCTTCAAGCAACCACGGATTCATCGTCTGCCCGCCAAACCAGATGTCGTTCGACGCCAGCGCACCCAGGCTGAGCTTTGCGACGAGCACAGCTCCGGCATCGTCGAGCCGCTTGACCACCGCTGCGTTGTCTTTGGGCACGCGGTTGCGATACGGCTCGGCGCCGTAGGTCGTCGGAATGCCGGCGGTATCGAGCAGGTCTTTGCCTCCCCACGGAATGCCGTGCAGCGGCCCCCGGTATTTCCCCGCTGCGATCTCCGCGTCCGCCTGCTTCGCTTGCGCCATCGCATGATCCGCGGTTAACGTGATCACGCATCGCAGCTTGGGATCGAACTGCTGTAAGCGTATAAGGTAAATTTCGCGTGAGCCGCGTCGAAGTGAGATTGCGTTGCTCGATCCACCGCGAGAGTTTGGTTAACGGCGCATAAGCAATGTCTTCGTCGCTCGCGGGCAGCGATCCCGGGGTTGGCCGTGCTACGGATGAAGCGATCGCGCACCGCCGCCCTCTTCACCTCTGCCAGCACCGGATTCCACTTCGTCGCCGGAGCAAGCGTAGCCTCCAGTTCCACCTTTCGCGGCCCGGTCCGGCGCTCGTACAGGGCGGCCATGTTCCGTCGCCAACTCGAGGCCGCGACAGCGACTTCGCTGTCCGTCATTTTGACTTGCACCAGCTTTTCCGCCTCGCTTACGGTTGTAGGCGAGATATCTGGACCCACCAAACGTCCGGTACCGAACGACGGAGGCGTACCTGGAGTCGGTTGCTGCTGGGGCTCGGGTGTCTGCGCGTAGGTGCTGCGCACGGCGGCGGCGCCGATTAAGCCAGCGGATGTAACGGTCAAAAACTGCCTTCGCGATTTCTCCATAGCTCCTCCGCACGGCATTATAGCCGCCTTGAATCACAACCAAAGTCCGGATTCTTGTCGGGTGACGGGCAAGCCGGAAGCTATCGGTTCGTCCGGCGGTCTAGTGCCGACAAACGGGCTTGTGCTGAGTTTGCGGATCTGTGGAAAAACAGCGCACTCACTCAGCACAAACAATCAACACAGCTTGCGGTTCGTCGCCAGCTCAAGAAATGGCTAGTTCCTTATTTCGGGAGTTATTCCATGAAGGACATTGGAGGACAAGCCGTTCAAATGTTTATCCAACATTGCTCCTTGGCTCCGAAAAGCTGTCACAACATGGTTCTCACGCTTCGCATGATGTGGAGAAGTGCCAAAGCGTGGGGATATGTCTCTCACGAACCATTTGAGGGACTCGTGCTTCCCAAACTTTCACGGCAAGCACGGTTCTTCTTCACGCTGGATGAGATCCAGCGCATCATCGCCGCGGCCAGCGGATCACTGAAGTCCTTCTACTGGTTGGCGGCTGAAACCGGAATGCGGGCTGGAGAATTGTGCGGCCTGCGAATCGAAGACATGGATTTGGACCGATGCCTCATCAGCGTTAAGCAGACGGTTTGGCGCGATAAGATCCAAACTCCAAAAACCGTGAACTCGTTTCGCCAGTTTGCTATCTCCCCGAAACTCGCTCTCCACTTGCGTGCCTACCTGTCAACGTGGCGTCCTAATCTGCTGAATTTGGTGTTCGCCACGAAGTCGGGGACACCGTGGGACCAAAACCTGGTCGTGAAGCGGAAGCTTCATCCGCTGCTCGAATTTCTTAAGATTACTCGCTGCGGACTTCACGCCTTTCGACATACAAACGGAAGCCTGATGGATAGGCTTAACGCGCCCATAAAGGTACGCCAGGAGCGACTCGGACACGCTCCCGGATCGGCTATTACGCTTGCTGTCTACACTCACGCTGTCCGTGAAGATGACAGGCTGCTGGCCGAACGATTGGGCGAGATGTTGTGTCCAAATGTGGCCAAGTTGGCACAAGAGAAAACCTTCGCAGATGGCGAAGGCGTGGTAATTCAGTAGGTTAGTTGGTTGCGGGGGGTGGATTTGAACCACCGACCTTTGGGTTATGAGTTCAACACTAAACGTAGTTTCAACGAGCTAGCGGGCGTGGTTGCCTACTTCAAAGAGTGGAAAATAACGGGAAAGAGCGTTGAGGAGTTCTTATTTTGGGTTGGTTTTGGGTTGGAATTGGGAAGTCGGATATCGAGTTCAGCGATTGCCTCCGACGGGATTTGAACCCGTGTTTTACCGCCGTTAAAGAACTGCCCGTACACAACTTTAAAGGACTTACAAGAGGCGGGACGACCTCTAAGTCGTTGGAAATTACCGATAGCTGGGTCAAAATCGTAGCGTAAATCCGTAGCGCAAAAAAAGAGACACTAAGCGATTTGAACCCGTCTTAGTGCAGTGAAGGGCCTGCCCGGCACGACTTTGCAAGAACTTCGAGGGCGCCGGCGGTGCGGTTAGACCTCTAAGAATTCGCAGAAACTGCTTAATCATTACATGAACGTTACATGGGCCGAATTCTGAGATTTTCCGGACGGGGTGGGTTTGAACTTCTGTCCCGCATTCAATATGCAAAAACAGCTCGGCCCAAACAGCAACTATTTCTTACGTCTTTCTTACCCGAGCCATTTTTGACATGTGCTGCCATTGCGCAGTTCTAACCCCAGACGAACACAACGCTGTCACGAATTCGGAAATGCCTAGCACGAAATTTCTCATGAGGGAACTTTTTTATCATACTCCATGAAAACTCTCGGGAAAACCGCAGCAATTTTCCGAAGACAATGCGGAAATTCCCTTAGAACAGCCTCGGCGCAAAATCCTTGAGGTCCCGGCGCCAGGTCTGCCATTCGTGGTCCGTGCCGGGGGATTCGTAGAACACATGCTGGACGTTCGCCTCCTGCAGCGAAGTATGCAGCCGCAGCAGTCCCGCCCGCATTCGTTCCGGTTCGTTGGTGCCGACGCCGATCCAGAGCAAGTGTACTTTCTTGCCAAATGCTGTTGCATCGGCAAACACCCCGTTGTAATCGGTCTTAGGATCCAGTTTCCGGTTTCCCAGCACCAGCATACCGCCAGCTCCGCTGAACCCTCCAATATAGGAGAACAGATCAAGGTGATCGAGCGTCACCTGAAAGGTCTGCATTCCGCCCATGGAAAGTCCGGCCATGGCGCGATGGTCGCGGTCTGAGATCGTGTGCAAGGTCGAATCGATGTAAGGTATCAACGCCTGGATCACATCGTCTTCAAACACAGCGGACATGTCCTGCATGGCTTTCAACATTTCGGGAGAACCGAAAGGTTTCGGGGTAAAGTCAGGCATCTGGCCGGCGCGCCGGGCGTAGCCATACGCCATTACGACGATCATGGGCTTGCAGCTTTTCGCTGCAATGAGATTGTCGAGGATGAAGTTCGCACGTCCCTGCCTGATCCACCCCGTCTCATCTTCGCCTCCGCCGTGCTGTAGGTAGAGCACCGGATAACGCACCTTCGTTTGCGTATCGTAATTCGGCGGCAGATACACCACTGCGTGCCGCCAGGAACCGGTCACCTTCGAGTTGTACCAGACCTCGCGTACCTGGCCGTGGGGCACGTCCTGGATCGAATAGTACGTCGAGCCCGGCTCCGGAACTTCGACTGCGCTCGCATATTTGCCTCCGCCGAAAAACGCCTCGCTGCTGGTGTCGCTGACTTCCGCGCCGTCAATGAGCAGCGTGTAATAGTGCAGCCCAGGAACAAGAGGCGGAGTGGTAATGGTCCAAAATCCGTCGGCCTGCTTGTCCATGTCCGCCTTGGGGCCGCTCCAGAAATTCACCTGCACCTTGGCGGCCTCCGGAGCTTTCACCCGCAGCTCAACTCTGCCCGTGCCATCCACGCGCGGATATTCGGCTCCCCAGACATTGGTCGTGGCAGGTTGGAAAGTACCGGCATCCTGTGCGCAGCACAGCGTGGCCAAGAGAAACATCAAAATTCCGGCTGTTTTCATAGTATTGTTCTTCCTGATATTCATGTAGGTTTCAGCAATCGTTTGCTGTAGCAGGAATCCGCCTTGGGCCGAACGACAATTGGCGTCGCGAGATCAATTGAGCAAACGAATACTACCCTCTCCGATTGGCAAAGGAAAAGCATATTTTCGGGTAGTGGGTCAGTTGCTCAACCACAAAGGACACGAAGTATCACGAAGGCTTCATTCTGAGGTTTTCCTTCGTGAACCTTCGTGTCCTTGGTGGTTCATGTTTTTCCAAATTGATCCCTAACTATTTTCGGCATTCGATGTCTTATTTTTCGCTGAACGATTGACCTTTGACTCCAAATAAAAGGACACCGCCCTCCATGCGCACTTCCCTGATTCGTCTGGTTCTTGTGGCCGCGATTCTCGCCGCGCCTCTCATGGCCGCGGACAAGTTTGCTTTGTCCGTGGACACTGCCAAAGCCGGAGCGAAAATTGACCGCAACCTCTTCGGCCAGTTCGCCGAACATCTTGGTCATGGCGTCTATGAAGGGATCTGGGTGGGACCGGATTCCGCGATCCCCAACACCCGCGGCATTCGCAACGACGTCGTCGCCGCCCTGAAAGCCATAAGAGTGCCCAACGTCCGCTGGCCCGGCGGCTGTTTCGCGGATGAATATCACTGGCGCAAAGGCATCGGCACGCCACGAGCCATGACCCTTAATCCCAACTGGGGCGGGGTCATCGAACCGAACACGTTCGGCACTCACGAATTCATGGACTTTCTCGAACAGATTGGCGCCGAGGCGTACTTGTCGGTCAACGTCGGCTCGGGCACTCCTCAGGAAGCCTCCGAATGGCTGGAATACCTGACCACGGCGCAGCCGACCACCCTGGCGAAGGAGCGTGGCGCCAACGGCCATCCTGCTCCTTACAAGGTGACCTTTCTTGGCATCGGCAATGAAAGCTGGGACTGTGGCGGCAACATGACGCCCGACTACTATCTGGATCAGCTCAAGGTCTACAGCCGCTTCGTCAGAAACTTCAACCCCGTGCAGCAGGATAAACAGCAGCAGATGCTGAAGATCGCGGTTGGCCCCGGCGGCGACGGCCCCCGTTGGACCGACTGGACCGAAGCCATCATGAAAGCCTATCAGCATCACTCCTGGAGCTGGGACATCGACGGCCTTTCCATGCACAACTACACCGTGGTGAACTGGGAGAACAAATTAGCATCCGTCGGCTTCGGAAACCCCGAGTACGCCCAAGTTCTCCACTCCACCTTGGAGATGAACAGTCTGATCAACAAGCACTCGGCCATCATGGATAAATATGACCCCGAGAAGAAAGTGGCCCTTGCGGTGGACGAATGGGGAGGGTGGTATGCGCCGTTGCCCGGAAGCAACCCCGGCTTCCTGGTCCAGCAAAACAGTTTGCGCGATGCCGTTCTGGCGGCGCTCAATCTGAACATTTTCGCGCGCCACGCTGACCGGGTGCGCATGTCTAACATCGCGCAGATGATCAACGTGCTTCAGGCAATGATTATCACCGACAAAGAAAAGATGGTCCTGACACCTACCTACTACGTTTTCAAAATGTATGTGCCGTTCCAGGATGCTACGTTTGTGCCCATGACATTCGACGCTGGAACCTACAAGCAAGGCGACATCACGCTGCCTCTGGTGGACGCCATTGCTGCCAGGGACATTACCGGCAAACTATGGCTGGAAATCACCAACCTTGACCCCGATCAGGCAGTGGATATTGAAACCAGCCTGACCGGCATCACGGCGAAATCAGCAAAGGGAGAAACCCTGACCGCCCCGAAGGTTGACAGCGTCAACACCTTCGATGCTCCGAACACCGTTGTACCGAAGCCGGTTTCCGCGAAGATCGCAGACGGCAAACTCACTCTGAAGCTTGAGCCCAAATCGGTCACCGTTCTTTCGGTGGAACAGTAAGGCTAAACTTCGGGAAGTAGTTCAACGGCATTCGAAATTGATTCGCGTCCTCTGTGTCTCCTTGTCCTTTGTATTGGGCGTGTTTGGGGTAAGGACATAGAGGTCGGCTGCGACCCGGGAATGCCTTGCCGGTCGCGACTACTGCCGTGGGAGCGATTCCCTTCTCTACCCAGTTGACCGTCGCGCCCAGGAGATCGAACTGATCGAGGCCTGGGCCTCCTCCGCAGTGCCCCATTCCTGGAACGAAATAAAACTGGCTCCACTTGGAAACCGCTTCCAGCCCGCCGTTGGCGGCCGCCATATCTTTGTAATAGCCGAAAGTGTCGAGTGGAGAAAACCAGGGATCGCTGTCGCCGTGGTAAAAGATCAGTTTGCCGCCATGCCCGGAGAACGTAGTCAGGTTCGTGGCCATCGAGTCCACCAGTGGCTGAATGTCAGTGAGCGATTCCTTCTCGACGTCCACTTCACATTGCAATGGTTGCCGGCCCGAAAATGCCGGGACCCGGCGAGAGAATGCCACGGATGGGAGCGCTGGCAGTGATGCCCGTGTCGTAAAGGAAGCCAGGATAAACCTGGACGCCACCTTGCGTCCTGGGCCCGCCAAGAGCTTTCTTAATCGCTGCGACTTTTTCCGGAGCTCAGGCATGACTCGCTTTTCCCTGCCCTTGCATGCCAATAGCGCCGGATCAAAATCGCAGCCCAGAGGATCGGAGATGAGCCGATCCGCCACTCCGTCCTTTGCATCGCATTTCTGCAGAAGAGCGTCACTGATTAGCTTGCGATCGCCGTCGCTGATGGCCTGCGCGATGATTGGTTTGCCATCCGCGTCTTTTGGTGCAACCTGGTTGAACGCGACCGGTATCCACTTGCCGATTGCCAGGTTGGAAAGTCCGGTGCGCATGGCGGGATCGCCCGAAATAATTCCGTCAAAAACAAAAGGGTAGCGTTGCGAAAGAATCATGCCTTCGCGGCCGCCGGTGGAACATCCGGAGAAATACGAAAAGGCTGCCGCCTTCCCGTAGTATTGCGCGACCAGTTGTTTGGCCAGGGTCAGCGACCTCGGCGTTCGCGAGGTAGGCAAAATCCAGATAGGCTCGCTGATCTCTCATGAAACCGAAATCAAATCCGCGTTCGCTTTTATGGCCAGTATCGGTGCTGACTACGGCGAACCCACGCATAAGGCCGGGCGTATCTCCGGCAGCATTCAGACCGAGCGGCGGAAACACTTTGCCGTTGCTGCCGCCTCCGCCCTGCATCAGGAAATCGCCATTCCATTGGTTGGGCAGGGCGAGCGCAAAGTTGATGCCAAAGTTCTTCGCCGCCGACTCCGGTGCGGCGATTGATGACGCCTTCGACTCGGCAATGCGCAGGCATGGGAGCGCTGTGGCCTGGCCCGTAGAGATTAGGCACAGTAGTTCCATAAGCAATCTGTTCGGCTTTCGTGATTTCAACCTTCGGAGCTTTAAAGTCCTTCAGCGCGGCACATGAGTTTGCCTGCTGGGCCCAGGCACCAGTACTCAGCAGGACTATGGTCCACGCCGCGGTTTGCCACAATCTGGTATGCAATGTTGTCCTCACTTTCCCGCATGGGCGCCGATTATCGCAGATTCGAATAGCCGGCGCTTGCGTCAGTAATTCCTTCGCTTGATTGTTTCCGCGGTCAGACTATTCCGGGAGCTCCCTGGTGCCTTTCACTCGAAACGTGCCCGCAACCGTGGTTGCGGCCGTGTTCGGCTGGCCTCCCCCGATTGCAACCGAATATGTTCCTTTCGCGATGATTGGCTTTCCGGCCTGGGTCACCATGCTCAGATCGCGTTCTTTCAACTCGAAGCCAACCTTCTGCGATTCGCCTGGCTTCAAGTGAATTCGCCTGAACCCGCGCAGGGCGCGGATTGGCGCTCCCGCCACGTTCGGGAAACTCAGATACAGCTGGACAACCTCGTCTCCCTCACGCTCACCGGTATTCGTGACGGTCGCCTCGGCGGTGAGTGGATCGCCGGCCTTGAGTGCCTTCCGTGGAAGGATCAGGCCGCTGTAAGAAAATGTTGTGTAGCTCAAGCCATGCCCGAACGGATAAAGCGGTTTGCCTTCGAAATATCGGTAAGTCCGCCCTTTCATTGCGTAGTCTTCAAACGGCGGAAGTTGATCGATGCCGGTATAGAAAGTAACCGGCAGGCGTCCGGCGGGATTGTTCTTTCCTGAGAGCGTTTCCGCCACTGCCGTACCGCCTTCCTCGCCCGCATACCACGATTCCAGAATCGCGTTCACGTGTCCTTGTGCCCAGTTCACGGCCAGCGCGCTTCCGTTGGCAAGCACGAGTACGACTGGCTTCCCCGTGGCCGTCAACGCTTCAAGCAACTCCTGTTCCGGCTTAGGCAGATCAATGCTGGTGCGGTCGCCGCCTTTAAATCCTTCCTCGCTCACTGGCATCTCTTCGCCTTCGAGTTCGCTGGTGATTCCCATCACCGCGACCACCACATCGGCATTCCTCGCCGCTTCAATGGCTGCGGGACTCGGCTTCGGATCGTACTTTGACCAGATCAGCTGCGCCTGCACCGGACCAGCTTTGGTCAAGCGATATAAGACTCTGATGGCGATCTTGTTTCCCTGCTTCAGATGGACATGCGCCATCTTGGTTTGCGGCCCCTCGCTGTTCAGGTATTGCATGGCGAGTGGTTTCCCGCCGATCAGGACTTCAGCAAAATTGCCCGTGCCTCGTGCGCCGATGCTGTACTCGCCGCTTTCGCTTACCGAGAGGAATCCATCCCACTCGACCGACAGCGGGTAAGTGTTCGCAGCCTCTTGAGGAATGTCCTGCGACTTCAAATCAATCACTCCGGCGGTGCGCGTCGCCAATACCGCGCCCTCACCTGGATTGACTCCCGAAGAAAACTTGGCCGTGAGGCCCGGCTGCCCTTCCGCCGTGCTCAACGCAGACGAGGGCACCAGTTCTCCATCGGTACGCAGGAACTGCGTGCCGGCAACAAAATTGATTTGCGCTTCGGGGAACTCGGCTTTCAGACCGTCGAGAACAGAGACGATATGCGTCGGACTTCCACTGTAATTGCCGAGCAGATACTTTGTTTGATCGGCCAGCGGACCCACCAGGGCGATCTTGAGCTTGCCCTGTTTCAGCGGCAGGAGGCCATCGTTCTTGAGCAGCACCATGGACTTCTCTGCAATCGTCCGCGCCAGCGCCCGGTGCTCCGGGTTGTCTAGTTCCTTTGGATCGATCTTCGTATACGGAACCAGTTCGGGCGGATCGAACATGCCCAGTTTCATCCGCGCTGTAAACAAACGGATGAGCGCGGTATCAATCTCGCTTTCCTTTAAGAATCCCTGCTTGTACGCGTCGTAGTACGGGCGGTAGTCATGATCGTCCTTCACTTTAGCGAAGTCGATGCACTCGTTGTCCATTCCCCGCTGAATGGCCAGGGCAGACGCCTCGGGCTGCGTCTTGGTGAAATGATGGTCGCGGAAGATATTGACGACAGCATCGCAATCGGACACCACATAGCCCTGGAATTTCCACTTGTTGCGCAACTGATCCTGCAGCAGAAACTCATTCACGCAAGCCGGCTGGCCGTTAATGCTGTTGTAGGCACACATCACCGACGCGGCCTTGGCTTCGGTCACGGTCGCGCGAAACGCCGGAAGATAAGTGTCCATCTCATCATGCAGGCCTACCGCGACATCTGCCTTGTGGCGCGTCGATTCAGGCCCGCTGTGCACGGCATAATGTTTCGGCGTGGAGATCACGCGATAGTATTTAGGATCGTCGCCCTGCATGCCCGTGACAAATGCCACCCCCAAACGGGCCGTCAGGAACGGGTCTTCCCCGTAGGTTTCCTGGCCGCGTCCCCAGCGGGGATCGCGAAAGATATTAATGTTCGGCGCCCAGAAATCCAGACCCTGGAAAATATCGCTGTGCCCGTCCTTCATTCCCTCAACGTACTTGATTCGCGCCTCAATACTGGTCGCAATGGCCATCTGGTGAATGACATCCGTATCGAATGTCGCTGCCAGGCCAACCGGCTCCGGAAACGTGGTGATCCCGCCGTTGTTGGCCACTCCGTGCAGCGCCTCGCTCCACCAGTCGTAGTCCGGCACACTCAGCCGCGGGATGGCGCGCGACTGGTTCACCAGTTGCGAGACCTTTTCTTCCACCGTCATGCGGCGGACCAGATCGGTGGCGCGCTTTTCCGGAGACAATGAAGTGTTCCAGTACGCAGGTTGGCTGGAATCTTGCGCATTCAGCCCAGTGACACTGAACAAGACGACAATCAGTACAAGACTTCGGCGTTTGGAAGAATGCATTTCTGGGACTCCCTGGCTCGAATTGAGTTTTGTAAGTAATCGTGCCGCTGTCGTGCCCAGAAACTGCCGGCGATTCAATTCGACGCCTCCATGACTATCTCAGCATCGCGATCTTCATTTTGCGGAAATATACCTCCGACCCTTCGCACTGAAAGAGGATTTTCCCCTTTGTGGTGTTGGCCTTCGTTCCCAGGATGGCGAGGTTTCCGTTCACAAAATACAAAATGCGATCGTGATCCACAACCAACTCCAAAACATTCCATTTTCCATGCGGTCGCTCCAGATCGTTTACCGGATCGCGGTGCCCGGTGACATTGACCAGGGGGCCCCTGCCAATATGCGGGATGCGAATATATGCGCCAGGGCCGGATGAGGTGCTTTCATATACCTTCCCGTCCACCGTCGCGCCCGTGCCGCCGACCACCCACATATCGCCGGTGCCGCCCTCGTTGATTTGAAACTCCATCATCCGCGGCCACACTTTGAGCGGTCCCGTAATGTTGTACTGAATGCCGCTGTCCCTGGCTTTGCCCTCGCGAGGCGGATACGTTTTCTCGCCCCACTTGAATTCGGCCCGCAGGTAGTAATTCTCATATTCCTTCTGGGTCAAAAGCCCGCCGAATTCCTGCCCCGAAATGTGGAGCATGCCTTTTTCAACCTGAAAAACTCTGTTGGGGTCGCTGTTGATACCTTGTTTCTCGAGCAAGGTGTCGAAGCCGGTCAAATCCTTCCCATCAAAAAGTGGCGCCAGTTTTCCATGTGGAGGTATGGAAGGCTTTGCCTGTGCCCATGCTGCCAGGTTCAGCATGAGCCCAAGGGTTACCATGCCGAGGATGCTCAGTATCAGCGGCCCGATCTGAGTTCTCATTGCCTTACGGAATCCATCACGCTTGAATCTCGTGGTAAACAAAATACCGTTCATGCAGGATGCTCGAGATAGGAACAAACGCAACCGTCTGCCCCTGCAAACTTCCACGGAACGTAAGCTTGCCTTCGCCAGGCTGGAGCCAACTCGCCGGATCGTCAAGTTTCCCTTTGAACTGCAACGGAGGCGCAGCTTCCTGCTTGGTTTGTGCTTGATAGTGGCGATACCACTTTTCCTTGGCCTCGTCTTCGAAGCGCGCGGCCAGGACCAACGGCCCGTACATCGCCGCCTGCAGGCTTTCTCGGTCGGGCATGGGCGCGGCGTGCAACTGCATGGGCAGGCTTAGTTCAATACGGTCTCCGTTCTTCCACGGTCCACGTAGAACAAGGTAGCTGCCGGGATCGGCGAAAGCCGGCAGCGGACGTCCATTCACTTTCACGCTGCCATTTTTCACCCAGTATGGAATGCGCAATTTCAAATCCACATCTACCGGTTTGGCTGCTGAGACAACCAGGGTCGTTCCCTGTTCCTCCGGGAACGTGGTCTGCTGGCTCAGGCGAATCCCCTTTTCTGCCCAGTCCACGGTCGAAGCGATGTAGAGGTTGACGAAGATGGAGTTGTCATCGTGAAAATAGATGGTGTCCGTCAGCTTGGCAAACTCTTCCGCGCCCGAACCGCTGCAGCACCAGAACGAATCGAAGGGTTTGGCGAAGATTTTGGAGTAGCCACCTCCGACCGGCACGAAATAAACCGTGGTTCCGGTCTCCGGGTCAATGGTTCCCAGGCGGTGATTAAACATGAGCCGTTCGTAGTAGTCCATGTGCTCGGCCCGCGGCGACCAGGAAAAAACATGCCGCGTGAGCTTCATCATGTTGTATTCGCAGCAATCTTCGGACGTGTCTCCGCTCAGTTGTGTTGACAGCACGCCAGGATCGGTCTTCCAGAACTCGAAGTTGCTGACGCCGCCGGTGCAATAGGCGCGCTGGCTGGTCACCTCATTCCAGAAGTAGTCGGCGATGTTCCAATAGCGTTTGTCGCCAGTGACTTCGTACAGCCGGGCGGCGGCAATGACCTGCGGAATATGCGTGTTCGCGTGCAGTCCCTTGAGTTCGTCGCGATGCGCAGCCAGCGGATCGGTGAATAGCTTCTTGTCGAAGCGTTGCGCGAGATTGAGATACCTCTCCTTTCCCGTCACCCCGTACAAGTTGGCGAGTACCTCCCCCATGCCACCGAATTCTTCCTGCAGCACTCGTTGCATCTGCTGATCGCTTAAAGGTCCAACCCAGCTCTGTACCCACCCCGCCATCTTCTCGGCCGTCTCAAGGGCCTGCTGATTGCCGGCCAATGTGTACATGTCGAGATGCCCAGCCATGATCTTGTGATAAGTGTAGAAGGGAGCCCAAACTCTCACTCCATCGCGCAGGCGATCGAACCACGTGACGGGAAACGCACTGAGATAACCATTCTTCAGTTGCGTCTGACACTTGGCCAACTCAGTCACCATCGAGTCGCCGTTGCGCTTGAGTTCTTCGTCCCCGGAACTGGCGAACGCCAGCGCGCAAGCCGAAAGATAGTGCCCGCCGGCAAAGTGGCCGCGCAATTCGCAGTCCGGTTTCTCCCATTCGCCGAGCGGTTCGGCGGAAGATGGCAGGCCGGCATTCAGGCGGAAGGTGTGCAGCAACCGGTCGGTCGCGACCGTCTTCAAATACTTCCGGTTGGCTTCCGCCGCCTGGGTGAATACGCCGGGCCCCAGTCTCACGCTTTGCATCGGAAAAGGACTCGCTTGTGAAGCAACCACCTCGTGGCCCATCGGCTTGCCCGCAACAGCGGAGACGGCTCCCGTATTCTGATTTTCAAAAGCGAACGCCGGCGTGCGCAGGACGGCACCTGCACCCACGACGGCTGCAGCGGCCACGAACTTACGGCGACTGATTGCTTTCACGACAGGCTCCTTTAATGATTCCGGTGCAATGGGCGCTCACATCTTCGTTTGAACATGAACCGAGGCCGCTTTACCGTCATACTCCACGGTGGCGTCAGGCTCGGAGGTGGACGCGATTCCTGTTCCATGACCTTCGCGGACAATCACGATACGGAAAGTCCTGTGGTCGAGCATTCCCGGAAAGCTTCCTTCGCGGGCTGCAATGGTCACGGTTGAGGACTTGTCATCCCAGTGGATGGGAATGACCGACCGAACCCCGTGCTCATAGTTGTAGTTGTCCCCTTCATCTTCGTAGAGCGTGAAGTCGCCGTTGGCGCCAGTGTAGACGCGCAGATCAATCGGGTCTGCTTTGCCCGACGCCGATTGTACAAGCGGTCCGAAGGGAACAATCGAGCCGCCGCGGGCAAAGATCGGGATTCTTTCCAGCGGAGCTTCCGCGGTGATGCTCTGCCCGCCGTTCGTATGCTTGCCAGTCCAGAAATCAACCCAGTCGCTGCCGGCCGGGAGATAAACCCGCCGCTGCGTCGCTCCTTCCGCAGCAACAGGATTGATCAGCAAAGCCGAACCAAACATAAACTGGTCGGAAACCGCGCGCGATCCCGGATCCGATGAAAACTCCAGCGGCAGCGCCCGCATTAGGGTCTCACCCTTGCTGGTGACGCCCCAGGCGGCGGAATAAATGTAAGGCAGCAGATGGTAGCGCAACTCATCGTACTGGGTGGCAATCTCCAGGAACTTCGGACCGTAGTTCCATATCTCGGCATTCGAAATCCATCCGTGTACGCGGAAGACGGGACAGAATGCCGCGTACTGGAACCAGCGAGTCAGCAGTTCATGGTAAGCCTCATTCGTATACTGGTCTTTCGGCCGGAAGAATCCGCCACCGTCCGTCGTCCAATAGGGCAGACCGGCCATGCTGAAGTTGAGGCCTGCAGGAATCTGCCGCTGAAACGTAATCCAGTTCGCCGAGATGTCTCCAGACCACGAGATCGCCGCGTTTCTCTGTTGCCCGGTATAAGCTGACCGGGTAAAGATCACAACCCGTTTGCGATCCGTGGTGGAACGCTGCCCTTCGTAGATTGCTTTGGTGACATATAAAGGATAGGCGTTGCGCACCGACTCGCCGCTGCCCAGAAACGTCTGATGGCCTTTAAGGATGTCGAACTCCGGCTCAGACGCGTCCATCCACCAGCCATCCAGGCCGTAGTCGAAGATACCTGTCTTGAGTTCCGCCCAGAACGTTTTTTGTCCCTCGGGATTGAAGAAGTCCATCCAGGGTGTTCCCGGAATCAGTAAGGATTTAGCGCTCATCCGCTTGTAGATGTCCGAGTCCTCTCCGAACCTCGACCACACCGAAATCGGCACATGCTCATCCATCGCATGGAACTGCTCCATCATTCCCTTGGGATCGGGATAATTGGTCTCGTCGAACTTCATGGCGTTCCAGCCATACTTGCCCCAGTACTGCCAGTCCTGGACCAGTGCATCCACGGGAAGATTGCGTTTGCGGAACTCCGCTCCAACGTCCAGGATTTCCTTCTGGCTGTGATACCTCTCCCGGCACTGCCAAAATCCATACACCCACTTGGGAAACATCGGCGCTTCGCCGGTAAGCTGACGATAGTCGGCGATGACCTGGTTCAACTCCGGGCCATAGAAAAAGTAGTAGTCAATGGCCTGCCCTACCTCGGAGCGGAAAGTGGTCGTGTCTTCCGGCGGACGCGCGGACAATTGAAGACCTCCCGGTCCGCCCTTGGCGGTGATCTCATATTCTTTGTTCGCATCAAGTTCGACTGAACCTGATGCCGAACTCGGTGTCCACATGTTCACCAAATCAATTACGTGCTTCCCGGCCACATCCACTACCAGTTGATCCTTGTTGTCGCTGGCCAGCAGGAAGCCGTAGCTGCCTTTCCCGCCGGTGGTGAATTTTCCCTTGCCGGTAGCCGGGTCAATGGCAATTGCCTGATCGGCGGGATTGAAGTCGGTCAGGGATGGATTGTTCCAGAGCAGACCGTAGCCTCTGCTCGACAGCAGGAACGGAACAGAAATGTTGGTGTTCGCCTGATGCAGACGGATGGGTACTCCGTGAACGTTAAAGATTCCCTCCTGATGCTGGCCCAGTCCGTACTGGGCCTCATCGGCAGGCGATAGAAAAGTCTGCTGGATCTGCCAGGTCTTCATCTCGGCGAGCGATGGGACGTTGAAGGACTTGCCGCCGCCCTTCGGTTCAGCCAGCACGGCCTTTCCGTCCTTGGAAAGAAAAACGATAGCGCCCGTTGTCGTACTCACCGACACCGTTACCCCCGTAGTCGAGAGCGTGACATCCTTCTTCCCAATCTTGACCACGACATTGCCGGCCCGGCACGGTTGTGGAACAACCGGCACCTTGGGGGCGGGAGTGTCCTCTGTCGGGCTGGCCACCACGTGGATAATCCTATCGCCACAGGCTTCGATCCGCATGGTTCCAGCCGAAGTCTTCAAGGTGACGCCGTTCGAATCCTTATGAGAATCCTTGATGGCGAATTGCGCTTCACCGGCCAATGCTGGGGCAGTGGTAACAAGAAGAACAAGAACAATAAAGAACGGAAGGATCCGGTATGTTTTGTTCATTGTGGGTTGCTGTATTCCTTTCACACCTTTGCGGAATGACGGACACTGCTGTTTATCGGGATTCGGTATCGTTCGTGCCTTGCTCCATGGCGACAGTTGCACGGGTCAACCCTTCTCGCTGAATTCGTTGTGACACTTCAAAAGCCTGCTTGGCCGACACTCGGTCTCCCACCTTCAAATAGAGACGCGCAATCTGGTAATGCAGGCTGCCGTCCTTATCGTTGTCCAGCGCGAGCTTTAACTCCGCAATCGCCTCCTGCGTCCGATTCGTCTTGGCATACACATTGCCCAGCAAGGCGTGAACTCGGGACACAAACTCGGGCTTGGTGTTGAGGCTTTTTTTCAGGAACGGCTCGGCATCTGCATATTCATTGCGAGCACAAAGGATCTCGCCCATGACAGCATTCAGTTCCGGGTCGTCCGGATGCTTGTTCAGCGCCGCCTGCGCCAGGCTCAGAGCCTCGTCCGTTTGCCTGTTTGCCAGCAAAGCCAGCGCCAAGCCGAACAGCGCGCCCGTGTCCTCCGGACGCAGCGCTAAAGCCTGGCGGTATTCCTTTTCCGCCTCCGGAACATTCTTCTGCTGGCGATAGATGTCCCCCAGGAGCACATGCAATTTAGGCGAATTGGGGTCAGCCGCGCTCGCGCGCGCAAGAGATTGTGCGGCCAGATTCCCGGCTGACTTTGTCTCCCAATAGAGTCCCTCAGCCGCTGACGAGGGACTTTGCGCCAGCCTTTCCGACGCCTTCAGTACATTCAAATAATCGCCACTGAGATAAGCGCACGAAGCCAGCAACCGTAGGTCCTTCACCGCAAGTGGCTGCGGGCGAGAGACCAGCTCGTCTCGGCATCGTCCGTAACTGCCGTTCGCGTAAAGTTTTGCTGCATCGCCGGCAGGGCTTTTGGCGCTTCGGGCCGGGCGTCCGGTCCACGGGTTCGCCGCGTCAGTCAACAGATTTTCGCGGGACGAATCAACGAACAGAGTTTCAGTTTCAGGCGGAATGTCGCCCGATGCCTGCAGTGCGCGCAAAGCGCCCAGTAGCTCGCCACGCTGGGAACCAGCCAAGCCCGCGCTGAACCACCAGGCATTGCTCCGCGCAAAACCAGGATCGGTTTTCCATATTTCTCCGATTTCCCTGGCTGCCTTCTCGCCCGCACCCTGTTCCAGATGCAGCCGCGCCAGGCCCAACTTCGCTATCAACGATCCGGGGTGCGCCGCCAACTCTGCATTCAGTTCCCGCTCCGCTCCCTCCAGGCTATGCCGGTAGAGCAGGACAAAACCGTAACCGCCATGTGCGCCGGCAGGAATCTGGGGAAAAGCCAGCACCTTCTTATAGGCTTCTTCGGCTTGAATGAAAGCCCGCTGTTCCGCGAATGTTTCCGCGGTCAGCATCTCCACGTAGGCCGAGTCCCTGTGCCGGCTCAGAAGGACACGGGCATCGGCTTCGACCTGCTCCAGGTAGCTCAGGCCCAGGTGATACCAGGCGTCGGCATTTCCTGGCTCCAGCTCAGCCGCTCGGGCGTATGCGGCGCTGGCCAGGCGGGTCTTTCCGATTCCGGTGTAGGCTTGTCCCAGACCGAACTGAACTTTCACGTCGCCCGGTTTCACCAGTGCGGCCTGCCTGAAATGCGGAATCGCCTCACTGAACCGCTTCAGCTTTACGTATTCAAGTCCAAGAAATAAATGAGGGACCAACATACCCGGCCTCAGGCGGGCGGCACGGTGAAACGCCTCGATTGCCTCTTCATCCTTACCTGTCTGGTAATACATCAAGCCGAGATTGGCTTGTAGTTCGGGGATTTCAGGATGAATCCCCACTGCTTTCCGGTAGAATTCGGCGGCCGCTTCGAAATCCCCCCTGGCCTGGGCTTGTTGCGCCGAGGCCAGGAGAGACTCAAACTGCGCGGGCTCTTGCGAGAAGGCAGAGCCGGCCAAAACGCAGAACATCGAACCGCAGACAACAACAACGCTCCAGATCTTGCTCACGCATCACCAGTACAAGCTTGAGAGCTGCCTGCATAAGCCGCGGCCCCCATGCTGCATTAATGGTCCCAAATCCGCCTCCCATGAAGGTGTTCGGCTTGTAAAAGTTAACGTGGTTGAAAGCGTTGAACATATCCAGACGGAACTGGAAACGCACGCTTTCCCGAACGGGGAAGTACTTTTGAATACTCAGATCCACGTTCCTGTAATCCGGAGAACGCAGATCGGAGAAGTACCGCGGAGCATTCCCGAGAGTCCATGGCTGTGCCACCGCGAACGCCGCAGGGTTAAACCACTGGTTAATGCCCTGATTGGATGTGTGGAAGTTGCCAACGACGTCCACGTGCTGGCCCGCGCCGAAGTAATTAAGCCCATTGCCTGAGCTGGTAATCGTCAACGGGAATCCCCCTTTGAGGGTCACAATACCCGTGGTTTGCCAGCCTCCTAAAATAGCGTTCATCACGCTGTTCATCCCAGAGGCGTACTTCCTACCCTTACCAACCGGAAGTTCGTACACATAGCTGAGAACGAAACTATGCGTAATATCGGCGGCGTCCACTGATTTCTCAGCAGCCAGGTTATAAACGTTGCGAATGTTCTCCGAGAAGTTAGCGTTGGCATTCGCCCAGGTATTGGGTCCTCCCACGTTGTCCAGAAATTTCGAGAACGTGTAGGACGCCAATAAAGTGAGCCCCTGCGACACCCGGTGGGTGTAGTTCAGATCCAGGGCGTTGTAACGCCCGTCCCCTGCCGGATCATCGACCTCGCTAATATCGCAGAATTCCGGATAGGGCCTGAGCAGTTGGCCCTGCTGAACCGTGGGCTGATCCAGGCCGCAGCCGCTCGAGGTAATGTGGCCAAAGAAGGGGTTTGCAACCTGATTGGTCAAAGCATTCCCCATCGAGAAGAACTTCGGATCCAGTTGATTGAGGTTTAGGCTACTCGCAATCACGTGGACACTATGATTCCCCACGTAAGTGACGTCAATCACGTCGTTGGTTGTGGGCGCGTACTGAAACCCATACATCCATTGCTGGTCATAGTACGTCTTGCGTGTGGGGGAGACCGCGTTGGTGCTGAACCCTACATTGGTCAAGCCACCCGATGCATTCCCGACGATGGGCACGGGGCCATTCGGAAATGCATTGCTCAAGGAGCACCCTGGGCACGGCGTCTTGCCGCCATCGAGCGACGCAACATAAGGCGTGGCGGAACTATACCCGGGGATCTGAGGGGCATTCACGTACTGGGAGGGGAAGAAGATCCCATATCCACCGCGCATCACCAGCTTTGGCATAAGCTGATAAGCGAATCCAAATCGCGGTGCGAAATGCTTGTAGTTGGTATCGTACTGACCCCGGTTGGCGGAAGTGGCAAATCACAATCGCGCCGTTATAGGTATTGCCGACCGCGGCACTGATCGGATTCACCGCGCTGTAGTCAAACCTCGCCAGCCGGTCGTAGCGATCAGTCACCGGGCGTTGCACTTCCCAACGAATCCCCAAATTCAGAGTGAGCTTTCGCGTTACCTTCCAGTCATCCTGCAGGTACAGTCCCGTGGAGCCAGGTACGCGAAACATTGGAAACATTTACACCGGTGCCCCCACTGGCAGGCGTACCCACCAGCATGGACGCGATCGAATCGCCGGTGTTCGGTGTTGGATTGGTAGGGTCCGGACCGGCAGTAAACAGGTTGTTAAAATTGAAGGTCGTGGGAGCGATACGCCCACCGTTCTCATCAATCGCGACCCCCATGTATCCGAAGCTCAACTGGTGCTTCCCACGTACTTTTACAAAGTCGATGCTGCCACTTTCGGCGCTGCGAGGAAACGAGGCTGTCCCAGCTCCCTGGAGCGGACCTTCGCTCAAATAGCTAGCTACATTGATCACCGGGAATTGCGCTGAACTGGCATCGATGAACGCCGGGAACCCAAGAGACGAGGGCTGAAAGCCGGCGCTTTGCATGACATTGCCCTCCACCCATTTCATTCCGCCAACATTGGCGCTCATGGTGAAAGTCGGACTGAAGACCTGGCTGACGCCAAAAGCGACACTCCAGCGATTGTTGGGGTTCCTCTGTCCGGGGCCGGCGGGGTTGTCGGCGCCAAAATAAGCCGGCGATGCGTCTTTGAACTCGCGCTTCCACGAGAAGCGCCCATAGAGCCGGGTTTTTTCGCTGAGGTTGTGGTCAACGCGGCCGCTGTATTCGTCCGAGTTGTTGCCACCCAGGCCCGCGGCAGTCCAGTTATTCGTCAACTGATTGTTGATCGTCGCCGGGTAGAAGTTCACCAGTTGCTGGCCAATCGTATTAATTCCATTTATCGCATTCGCAACATTATTCCCCGCTATGGGATCGCGAATGAAGACCAGATTCCCCACATTTGGTCCACAGGTCGCTGTTACTTGGCGAGTCGTAAACGGATCGTAAATTTGCCCAGCGAGAATCGGTCTACACAACGAATCTGTTCCGACCTGCGCTCCCAATAGCGCCGAGAAGTCTCCGTTGCGGAAAGCGGGAATCGGCACAGTGTTAACGTCTGCGGTAAGAGGGTCGTTCTGCCGATGGCCCTCGTAGTTGAAAAAGAAGAACGTCTTGTCCCGCTGCTTGTAGACGCCCGGAATGTACACAGGGCCGCCGAGAGAAACGCCGAATTGATTGCGGTGCGAATTCTGCTTCGGCTGGCCGTTTATCCCGTTGAAGAAGTAGTTGGCGTCGAGCTTGCCATTGCGCAGATAGTCATACGCGTCTCCATGCAGACTGCTGCCACCGGACTTGGTAACCACGTTGATGACGTTCCCCGTGCTCCAGCCGTATTGTGAAGTGAACGAATTCTGTTGCACCTTGAATTCCTGCACGTTGTCGGGAGAGGGAACGTAAATGACCCCGCCCCAGCCCGCGCTGGCGTCCCAATTGCCGTCCAGCAGGAATGCGGTGGTTCCAAAGAAACCGCCGCCGAAGTTGAAGAAGGAGACGTCCTGATCGGCCGTGCCCTGCTCACCGCCGGACTGAATGGTTTGTTGTTGAGCGAGATTGTTGACTGACGAGTTCAGTTGCACAAAGTTGAAAACGTTCCGCAGATTAAGCGGCAACTCGGTGACTTGTTTCTGAGATACTTCGGTCGCCGATGTTGGCGTTATCCACCTGCAGAAGAGGGATCGTCGATATTACCTCGATTTGTTCGACCGATCCTATCGTCAGCATGACGCTCTGGTTAGCTGACTGGCCAACTTCCAGCGTGATTCCTGTTTGCTTGGAGGTCTTGAAACCTGCCGCCTCCACCATCAGGGTATAGGTCCCAGCCGGCAGAAGCGCGAACGAGAAATTGCCTTCGGGATCGGTCGTAAATGCCCGGGTGATTCCCTTCTCCGGGTTGTTTAACGTGACTTTGGCGTTGGGTACCCGTGCTCCGGTGGAGTCCGAGACCGAACCTGAAAATGAAGCCGTGGAAGCAAGCGTCTGGCCGTGCGCGACGGGAACGGTTATGCCGGCGAAAATGAAGACAATCGCCAAAAACAACAGAAGAGAAACTCTCCGAAGCTTGGGCATCGACAGGGACCCCCATCCCTTTTAGATTACGGTATCGCTAACTGTACCGAATTCTGCGAAATCTAGTACCACCTACTAGGCGTTGTCAAGCCATTTCCTTTGGAATGCTCCTTCGCGAGCAACTATCGATGACTACACCGAGGTTTCCGTGGCAGACGCGCCCGCCCCGGAAAGCGCCGCGTGCGGCACTCCAAGCTTGCGACATGGCATTTCGCGCCCCCAACGCTGAGGGCAGGCACGAAGACATATGCTTTATCGCCTGATCTGTCTAGGCTCACTACCGTAGCTTACCGGCTCTCGCTTCGTTTAACTCTTCGGTTGACAATGGATTACAAACAGGAATAAAAAGCCGAGCTGAGGCAGGTTTTGGCGGTAAAATACCTTTGGTTTTCCCGCCTGAAGCCAAATATCTTCCACTCGTTGCCCATGGCTACACACCAAAACTCGCTTCTTGACTCAGAGCCGGCGGCGGCTCGCTCTCAGATTCAGCAACTGGTAGACGACGTCCTTCGGAGCGCCCCGTTTCGAACCAGCCGGCAATGCCAGGATATGTTTCGCTTCGTGGTTGAGCATAGCCTTGCCGGGTCGGAAGAATCGCTTCGCGAACGCATCATCGGGATGGAAGTATTCGGGCGGGCCGCGGACTACGATACGGCTGCGGACCCGGTGGTGCGCCTTCGGGCTGCCGATGTCAGAAAACGCCTGGCTCAGTACTATCAGTCTCGAAAAAGCGAGCCCGGTGATTGGACGATCGACATTCCGACTGGATCCTACAAGGCCCACTTCCATCGCTCAGAACCTGCTACGGCCCAAGTTTCAGCTCCCGGTAGCCTGATGCCTTCCCCAGCAGAAGCCGCTGGGCTGAGCGTGATCGACTCGTCGGCCTCGAGCGACCGCCGCATTGCTGGAAAGCGATTGTGGCTGTTAGCGGCTCTCGCCACCTGTTTGGCGGTCGTGCTCGTCTATACCCTGGTTCAGGCAAAGTATGCGCTGGTTCAGACCAAACCTCGTCCCACGAATTCGTTAGATCTTTTTTGGGGCCCGGTTCTGGAAAACCCAAGACCAGTACTGGTTTGCACAGGTAGCAATTCCGTGTATCTGCTGTCGCGACAGGCTTTGGACAAATACAAGAAGACTCACTCTCCGCAGCAGGATGCCAGCGCAAACCTCGAAAGGCGGGTCCCACCCGAGGACTTGAAAAACTTTACCGGCGCAGACTTCTTCCCTTTGAAGGACACCTATTTGACCCTTGGCGACGCCTGGGCAACAGCCCAGATTTCATCCCTGCTTACCTCGCACCAGCACCCATTTGACCTTCGCTTTGGCAATGATCTCTCGTTCGGCGATTTACGGCAGGGTTCCGCCATCCTGATCGGAGCCTTTAACAACAGTTGGACCCTTAACATGACCGACAATCTGCGATTCGTTTTCGAGTCTGGCGACAGTCCTGAAATGCACATTCAGGACCGGTTGGACCGCTCACGTTCCTGGTGGCCCAAAGGCTCTCGGGGGAACGTCGCGGGAGACTACGCGATTGTTTCGCGCATTCTGGAATCGAAAACGGGAGGTATTCTGGTGATCATTGCGGGGCTCAATCATGAGGGTACCCGGGCAGCTGGCGAATTCGCCACCAATCCGCAGTTGATCGAAGATTTTGTCAAGAATTCGCCCAAGGATTGGAACAAGAAGAATCTGCAGGTAGTGCTCCACACCGACGTCGTCAATGGCATTCCGAGTCTACCGACGGTGGTTGCAGTGCATTTCTGGTAGCCTTCGCAGCCCCCGCCGCATGCCAGTAACGATCAGGTTCTCTAGTTCCCGCTTCCGCCGAATTTCACGCGCAACACGTAGGCATATTTAGGAGGATCTCCTGCGGGCAACTGCACGTGCAGGCCGTCCAGACGCTGCTCAAAATGCAAGGCCGCATCGCTACCCAACAAGGCCAGGCTTTGTACGGGTTCATCCCCGGCCGTTTTCGCGAGCGAGTGGATCACCGCTTCTCCAGTCCCAGGCCAGCCCAGTCCGATCACATAAAGAACACTGCCTTTCGTCGTAAAGCGGAAATCCTGCGCGGTGAAGGGCCGCGTGTCGGTGTCGTGAAACGACCCCGTCGACACTTTCGTTGGGCCTTCGCCATAGGTCCTCCACGGGCGAGTACCGTAGATGGCGTCTCCGTTGACCTTCAGCCAGCCGCCGACGTCAAGAAGCACCTGCTGCACTTCTTCCGGTATGGTTCCATCCGAGCGCGGACCGATGTTCATACAGCAGATTGCCGTTCTTGCTGACGATATCGACGAGTTGATGGACGATAAATTCCGGTGACTTGAAGGTGTCATCTTTGATGTAGCCCCAGGACTTGTTGCTCACAGAAGTATCGGTCTGCCAGTAAAGAGGACGAATGTCGCCCAGTTGCCCGCGCTCCACATCGAGCACGGCGGAGTGCTCCTGCATGGCATAGTCCTTGTAGTTGATCACGCCGACATGGTCCCCGTATTTCAGCGAACGGTTGTAGTAGAACGCGGCAAAGCGGGTGAGGTTGGGGCGGATCGAAGCTTGCCCGATCCACCAGTCGAAGTACACGACGTCGGGATGATATTTCTCCACCAGTTCCGCGCTACGCGCCAGCCAGTCGTCGGCCCAGGCGGAGGAAACATAGGTGAAATCATTAGCGATCGGATCGAGCCAGGGCGACAACCAGTTATGGGCCGGGCCGTAGAATGCGGCGTATTGCGGATCGTTCACATCGGAGGTGATCGTGCGGCCCACGCCGAGGAAGAAATTGTGCTCGACACGATGCGAGGACACACCGAAATGCAAACCCGCCGCCCGAACCGCTTTTGCCAGTTCACCGGTGGTGTCGCGATGCGGTCCCATTTTGACTACCGTCCAGTCGCTCAGACCGCTGTCATACATGGCGAAACCATCGTGGTGCTCGGCCACCGGTACCACGTATTTCGCGCCCGACTTCTTGAATAGCTCCGCCCATGCGGCGGGATCGAAGTGCTCGGCTTTGAACATGGGAATGAAGTCTTTGTAGCCGAACTTGTCCTGCGGTCCATAGGTCGCAAGGTGGTGCTTGTATTCGCGAGATCCCTCCGTGTACATGTTTCGTGGATACCATTCGTTGCCGAAAGCGGGAACTGAATAGAGTCCCCAGTGAATGAAAATCCCGAACTTCGCATCCTTGTACCACTCCGGCGCCTCATACTTTTGAAGCGACTCCCAGTCCGCGCGGAAGGGCCCCTGGGCATTGACGCTGTCCACATCTTTCAGCAGGGTCGGCGCGCTCGGAATCATATTTACTGCTCGCTTTCTGCCATACCTGATCGATGACCGCCGGATCCTGCGATGCGGTCGGGGCGGTGGCGTTCTGCGCGTACAGGCCGGAAAGTGCAAACAACACGGTCACAGCAATGGAGAATCTGAGAATGGAGTGTGTCAGCAATGAAAGATGGCGTGACATGGCGTTCTTTCCTTTATCCAGAAATTACCGTCACCATCCTGCGTGACGGGTCGAAACGCGTTAACCGCCAACCACAGGTACGGTATCTTGCCGGCTGAGTCTGGCCCAGACCAGTCCGTAGAGAGCTACAAACACAAAACATATCAACGGCACTACGAAGCCAGTGCGCATGGAATGCTGGTCGGCGATGCGGCCCATGAAGGGCGGGCTAATGGCGCCGCCGACGATGGACATCACAATCAGCGACGAGCCGAACTTGGTGTGTTCGCCCAGCCCGCTGATGCCGAGCGCAAAGATGGTCGGGAACCCTATGGACATAAAGAAGAACGAAGCGAACATCGCATACATTCCAGTTTTGCCACCGCCGATGGCAATCGCAACCAGCACCACATTCATGACCGAATAGGCCGCAAGCACGCGCTCCGGCTTGAACTGGCTGATGACCGCGCTGCCGCATATGCGCCCGACCATGAACAAAACGAACCCGATGGCACCCAGCCATCGCGAGGCCTGCAAGCGGGTCACTCCCGGATCATTCTCCAGAACATAGTTCACAAAGAAGCTGAAGATACCGGTTTGCGCCGCCACATACAGAAACTGTGTGGCCACCCCCAGAGTGAAGTGCTTGCGCCGGAACAGGTCCCAATTCCTGGAGACCGTTAGGAAAGCAGCCACATAGGCGACGATCAGCAGTCCGTATTTCGTCGGCTGCAACAATGCCTCGTTCATGTGCAGCAGGGTCCACACCAGTCCCAGAATCGGAGCAATAAAGAAATACAGCAGCCCGCAGACCGCCGCCAAGACGATGGCGATCCCAGCCTGTTGCCCACCCGTGGGCTTGATGCCGTTTTTTTCCCGGCGGCCGCTGCACGACTCTCATCTTCGGCGTGCAGGTCCGGGATGTTCGCAGACAGCAAAAATGACCAGCAGTAACGCTACAAATATCCCAATCCCGATGTAAGGCGTGGTAAGACCGGCATTGGCATCGGCCCCGTCAGCGCCAGAAAAAACAAAATACCCACCTACGATCGGCCCCAGAATCCAACCCAGGCCGTTGGTTGTTTGGGCGATGTTGATGCGCGTCGGCCCGCTTTCCGGTGGACCCAAAACCGTGGCGTAAGGATTGGCGATGGTTTCCAGGCAAGTCATGCCCGCAGCAATCACGAACAGGCCCAGCAGGAACGCCCAGTACGTGCCGATGTTGACCGCAGGAATAAACCAGAAGGCGCCGGCGCCGATCAACGACAGCCCGACAAGGATCCCGCCTTTGTAGCCGAATCTTTTGGCGAGCAATCCGGCGGGAATGGCCATCAGGAAATAGGCGAGATAGTTGGCTGCCTGCACCAGACCGGATTGCTCCTTATTTATCCGCAGCGTGTCCTGGAAGTGTTTGTTGAGGATGTCAATCATCCCGTTGCAGAAGCCCCACAAAAGGAACAGTGCGGTGATCAGTACAAAGGGAGTCAGCAGGTCCCGGCCATCAGTAGCGCGAAACAAACCGGTGCGGCGCTCACCGGAAGTGGCCGGCGCGGTTGAGTCGCCTGTGTATATGTTCATAGTTGATCCAAAGACACCAGAATCTTCTTGAACTTTGACGGACCTTCGCTCCAGGAGCGCAACGCGTTCCCTGATTCCTCAAGAGAGACGACCAGGCTCACAGCCTGATCGACGGGAAACTTCCCAGCCTCAAGCAACTTGATGACAGCGTGAAAATCCTCCGGCAGGGCGTTGCGCGATCCCAGAATGTCCAATTCCTTTTGCACAAATAGCCTGGTCTCGTAGCTGACTG
Organism: Terriglobia bacterium; assembly: GCA_963741105.1. Classification (GTDB taxonomy): domain Bacteria; phylum Acidobacteriota; class Terriglobia; order Terriglobales; family Acidobacteriaceae; genus JAIQFF01. The sequence continues at coordinate 22,380 of CAVUGT010000005.1, read as the reverse complement.
GCTCTTTGGCATATCCGATATAGACAACCCGGCCCGTGAATGCGACTTCTTCGACTGCCGCGCGGAATGTCGCTGGTGATCCGATGGCTTCTATCACGACATCCGGACCGCGTCCTTCTGTGAGCTCGAGCAGGCGGTTATGCAACGGTTCCCTGGTGCTGTTGATAGCATGGGTGCCGCCGGCGGCCAGCGCCAACTGGAGTTTGTCATCCTCCACATCCACGCATATGGTGCGGGCTCCGCTGGCGCTCGAACCGGCCACGGCGCCGAGCCCCACTCCGCCGCAGCCAAAAATTGCCACCGTATCGGACGCGGCGACCCGCCCGCGCGCCACCGCGTGAAAGCCCACCGTGAGCGGCTCGACCAGGCACAATTCCTTTCGCGAAAGCCTGGCCCGAAACAGCTTTTCGCGCGGCATTGCGATGAATTCGGTGAGCGCACCGTCCCGCTGCACGCCGAGCGTCTGGTTGAACTGGCAGGCATTCGGACGCCGTCTTCGACATGAGGCGCACTTACCGCAGCTGGTGTAGGGGGAGAGAGCTACATCCGTCCCGGCGGGAAGATCGCTGTCCCCCTCCACGACTGTGGCTGATACTTCGTGGCCCGGAATTCGCGGAAAGGACACCAGCGGATTTAACCCGCGAAAAGAATTCAAATCGCTTCCGCAGAATCCCACCATTCGCACCTTCAACAACAGTTCTCCGGGTCCAACCACCGGCTCCGGAATAGTCTCGATCGACGCCTGGCCGGGCTTCTGCAGCAAGAGTGCTTTCATGTTCGAACACAACTTTCGGGAACACGCAATTAAGTCCGCTTCTTGCGTTTTGCAGTCTTCCGTTTTCCATCACTGGTCCTCATTGAGGCCCGAAGGCGTTTCTCTGCCTCAGCATTCCAGTAGCCACATTCCAGTTCAAAAAATACCGAACTATACGGAATGCACATGCTGGTCTTGATCAACAGCACACGGAACATCTGGCCGACGCGGTCCAGCCGGGAAATAATCTCCTCGTGCGGCAGGACGTGCACGTCCTGTCCTCTTAGAAACTGTTCGAGTTGCCCCCGGTAAGCAGTAACACCGCCGGAGTCTGTTTCCGAAACGAACATCAATTCCTGGTCGGTGCAAATGGTTGGCTTGATGTGTTTGCATTCGCCCAGAAGCGCAAATACTTTGCCGAGAACGGCAATCTGGTCTGCCCCGGCAACGATGGTTTCTATGCCTGTGCTCGACTGGGCCGGATAGGCCGAGTCCGCGATGACAACCCAATTACGATGGCCATAGAGAGGGAGACGGTCTACGAGGATCTCTTCCCAAGTCTTACTCATTTAAGGGTCAACTCCTCATCCGAACAAACCGCCACTTTGCCGCACTTTCCGGAAGCCATCAGGGCATAAGCATCGGCAGCTTTCTCCAGGGCGAAGCGGTGCGTAATGATATCGGCGGGATGAAGATTCCACCGCACCAGACGCTCGACCAGTTCTTCCATGAGCCATGTCGAGGTCACCCACGAACCATAAATGGTCTTTTGATCGTGAATGATGTCCGGAGACGGATTGAACTCGACTGTGCCGCCTTCGCCGACGAAAGCAATTCTTCCCCACTTGCGCGTGGCCCGAATAGCAGTCGCGCGGGCTGCCGCGTTTGCCGAGCAATCGAACGCGCGCTCGACTCCGTAACTGCGGGTAAGATCTCGCACCGCAGCGACGTTGTCGGACACCGGATTTAAGGACCGAATCGCAAAGCCCGAGGGATAGCGCCAGTTCCAGGCGTTCGGGCACAACATCGATACCAATAATGTGCTGCGCGCCGAGCTTGCGGCACAGCGCGGCAGCCGCCAGACCCACCGGCCCGAGCCCGGTGATGAGCACGGCGTGGTCGCCGCTGATTCCAATTTTTTCGATGGCTTCGTAAACCGTCCCGAATCCACAGGCGACTTGTGCGCCGTCGGCATAGGAAAGCTCGTCGGCCAGGGCAACCAGGTCTTTCTCTTCCGCGATCATGTAGTCTGCCATCCCGCCGTCGCGCTGCCATCCGTAGGCGCGCCTGTATCTTTCGCTGGTGCAGGAAATCATGTAGCCGCGGCGGCAGTCGTTGCAGACTCCACAGCCGGAAATGTGGTACACAATAACGCGATCGCCGACGCCAAAACGCCGGCAGCCGGGGCCGGTCTCCACGATCTGACCGCTGGGCTCATGGCCCGCGATTACGCCCTGATATCCTTCCGGGCCTTTGCCCAGATGCTCGTGATAGATGCAGCGGATATCCGAGCCACAGATGGTTGAGGCCTTGACCCGGAGGAGCACTTCGCCATGCGCCGGGTGCGGGACCGGCAACGTCCGCAACTCAACATGGTCATTTCCGGGCAGGTATGCGGCCCGCATGCTTTGTTCGCTAGTTTGCATACTGGTGGCTCACGCCGACGGTGCGACTGGAGGCCTCACGGGGGAGTGATCTCTCCATTCACGTCCCAGAGATCTTCCCAGGGCTGCCCCTCTTTCCAGAGAAACACCTGACCTTTGATCAGCCGACTATTGCGATCGATGGTGCTGATTTCACGCATATCATCTTGTGTTAATGGATCGCTAACTACGCCTTCCAGATTGCTGAGGTAATGGCTGCGATTCGCAGAAAACGGAATCGGAACCTGCCCGCGCTGGATTGCCCACTTGATGCAGACCACTGGCCGGATGCACCGCCGAGGCGATTCGCGATCCTGACAATCACCGGATCCTGGGTAGGAACCGTGTCTTCGGCAGTACGGTCCCGCTCGGGCCGCCCCGGTGAACCGATCGGGCAGTAGCCTACAGGGATCATGCCGTTGGAGCGGACAAACTCGAATAACTCGGGTTGCTGAAAATGGGGATGCAGTTCCATCTCATTCACTGCGGGCTTGATGCGCGCGTCCTGCAGAAGCAGCTTGAGCTTGGGGATGGTCATATTCGACGTCCCAATATGTCGCACCAGGCCAAGGTCGACCAGTTCCTCCATCCTGCGCCACGTCTTCATGAAATTTGCGTGCAGGTACGGTTTCGCATCCTTGCTCCGGGAAGTCACATCGCAACCGGGCGGGTGGAAGTTGGGGAACGGCCAGTGCACCAGGTAGAGGTCGAGGTAGTTCAATCTCAAATCCGCCAATGAACGCTTGCAGGAAGGAATTACGTCGTTCTCTCCGTGCTTGTCGTTCCACAACTTGGAGGTGATCCACACCTGCTCGCGCTGAATCGAACTGCCCCACACCTGCTGAAACGCATAACCAATCTGCGGTTCATTGCCATACACAGACGCGCAATCGAAATGCCGGTATCCGGCCGCGGCCGCGCCTTCGACCGCGCTTGCCACTTCGCTTGCCGAGACATGGTCCGAGCCAAACGTTCCCAGGCCAATCGCGGGCATCCTGGCACCGGTATAGAGAGTTCTTTGGGGCACGAGTACAGGATCAACTACCGACCCGTTCATCAACGACCCGCATGTTTTATGAACCTTCATGCTGGAAACCTCATAGTCCCGCTGCCAGAACCTGCTGTCCGCACGACCGTTTCTGGCAGCAACCACAGGCAGCGTACAGGGAAAGACGATAATCGGTACAGTTATCGATGTCAACGGGGAACACAGATCGCCCTAGATGAACAAAGATCGCCCTTTAGGAAAGCGGAGAGGAGTTGCAGGATTACTCTTTCTTCTTCAACCGGCCTTCTTCCAACCGGCGGTGGGGTCCAGCCCTGCACCTTCTTTAACTACGATCAACTGATTTGCGGTGACATTCGGGAATTTTTCTACCAGGCCGTTGGGCCAGTAAACTCTCAAGATCGGCAAAGTTCGCCTCACCGAGTCCAAAATGGAGGCGAGGATCACTCGCCGAGTAGAAACTGCTCTGGCTCAGCAACTGCTGCGCCTGTTTCTTCCCGCCATAATGGGCCACCACCCGCGCTCCGATCGCGCTGCGGTTGGATTGGGTTCCTATCAATTTAACCTTCAGCCAACCATTGTCCCCGCGCACATCGTTGCGCAGCAGCGAAGGTGGTTCGTTTAGATTCACGATCAGGATGTCAACGTCGCCATCATTGTCGAAATCCCCAAATGCACAACCGCGACTGCAATGGGGATCCACGACGCCCGGCCCGGCTTCCTCTATCAATTCCTCAAATGTGCCGTTGCCCAGATTGCGGAACACGACCCTCGGACTCTTGCTGCGAAATTGCGGCAGTTTCTTCTCGATTTGCGGGTAAACGCTGCCCGTGGTCATAAACAGATCGGGCCAGCCGTCGTTGTCAAGGTCCACGATGCCCGCGCCCCAGCAGATGTAGCTGGTTTCCACTCCGATTTTGGCCGCCCTGGTCACATCATCAAATTCCCCGGCGCCGTTGTTGTGATAGAGGCCATTCGTGTCGTCTGAAAAATGTGTTTTGAAAATATCCAGATGCCCGTCCAGGTCGTAATCGCCCACCCCCACCCCCATGCCCGCCTGCTCCATGCCATCCTCACTGAGAGCGACGCCGCGCAAAACGCCTTCTTCGCTGAAAGTCCCCTTCCCGCTATTCATGAGCAACAGACTCGGAGTGGAATCACATGCCACATAGATATCCGGCCTGCCGTCTTCGTTGAAGTCCGCGGAAACCGCGGTCATTCCATAGCTGCCTCGCATCCTGGAAATTCCACTCGGCCCGCTGATGTCGGTAAATGTCCCATCGCCGTTGTTGCGATACAAAGAGTGGTAACCGAGAGGTAGTCCACGAGGGCCGCACTCCACCGGAATCCCTTTCCAATTGCAGTAGCGGTTCTCGCCGGGCTTGGGAACGCGCTTGAGATCGAACTCGAGATAATTCGAGACGAAAAGGTCGAGATGCCCGTCACGGTTGTAGTCGACGAAAGTACATCCCGCTCCCCAACGCGACTGCTCGCTCAGCAGACCGGCACGCTTGGTAACATCGGTGAACGTGCCATCCCCATTATTGCGGAAAAGCTTGTTCTGTCCGTAGTAAGTGCAGAACAAGTCTTCAAACCCGTCGTTGTTATAGTCGCCGACACAGACCGCCGACGCCCAGCCCACATCCTGCAATCCCGCCTTTTCGGTCACATCGGTAAACGTTCCGTCGCGGTTGTTCTTGTAGAGTCGATTGCTGGTTCCCGGGGGCGCGCCCGTCAGCCGCGTTCCCGTGAGCAGGAAAATGTCCATCCAGCCGTCGTTGTCATAGTCAATAAAGGCGCAACCGCAACCGATGGCCTCCAGAATGTACTCGCTATGGTCGGGATTGCCGTAGATTACCGGCTGCACCAGTCCGGCTTCCCGTGCCACGTCCACGAAATGGGCGTTGAAGGGGCGTCCCGACCGAGCCGGTTTGGCGTCTGGCTTGATGCCGCGGGAGGCCACCCCTTGGGCCAGCAATCGTCCCGCTGAAGCAGCCACGGAGAGCGCGAGAAAAGCCCGACGAGACAAAACCATGAATTACCCCGGGTGAGTTTCCAGTAATCGCGCCATCACAGTCAAATGCTAAATGTTCGATAACGTTATCGGTAGCCAGAGTGATCGATCTGCGTGTCCTATATACTGATGGACGATTATGAGCGTTCGCATGAGGGACATCGCCCGAGACCTCGGGATATCGGTGATGACCGTCTCCAAGGTTTTGCGCAATCATCCCGATGTAGGACCGGAAACCCGGGAGCGGGTACTCGCCCGCGTCAAAGAACTTGATTACCAGCCGAACCTGGCCGCCCGCAGCCTGGTCACTGGGCGCACGTATTTGGTCGGACTGGTGGTTCCGGACCTGCTCCACCCATTCTTCGCGGAAATCGCAAAGTCTCTTTCTCAGGCGCTGCGGAAAAGTGGCTACTACCTGATCGTTTCTTCCTCGGATGAAGACCCCGACCTCGAGGAAGAGGAGATCAACCAGTTGCTGGCCCGCCGTCTTGACACGTCTGATCATCGCCTCCTGCCGTTCCACGGTGGACATGTTTTTCCGGATTGCAAGACAGAAGACACCCTATGTGTTAATCGACCGCCACTTGCCGGGCCTGTCTGCCAACTTCGTTGGAGTCGATGATGAAGCGGCCGGAATGCTCGCCACTCGGCATTTGATTGAGGTCGGCTGCAAGCGAATCGCGCACATCCGCGGTCCAGAGACCAGCCCGGGAACCCAGCGACTTGCAGGATATAAGCGTGCCCTCGCTGAGAGCGGGATCAAGCCGGTGAACGATTACATCATCTCGGAACCCAAGGGCGATGTCGAGACCAGGCAAAGAGGTGCAGAAGCTATGAGCCAGCTATTGCGTGTTAAGCCAAGACCCGACGGAGTTTTCTGTTTTAATGATCCACTCGCTATGAGCGCTATCAACTATGCGAAGGATCAGGGGCTACGCATTCCGGAAGACATTGCGGTCATTGGCTGCGGAAACCTTCACTACGATGATTCACTCCGGGTTCCGCTTTCAAGCATCGACCAGCACAGCCGGCAAATTGGTGAAGAGGCCGCAAGAATTACGCTCGCGATCTTGAGCTCGAAGACACCATCGGTGCCCGTGTCCGTAGTCCTGCAACCGGAACTGATCATTCGAGAGTCGACGCGGCGGCCTTCAGCCCCAAAAGCTGCCTTGAAAGGACGCACCAGACACTGAAGTCGTCAGAGTCGAACACCTGCGAATATTGATAGCCGTTCACCCCTTCGAGAATTTACAGTTCATCGGTAAAGTTATCGATATTGCCTCGGATGTTCTTAAGCCCACTATGAATCGCAGAAGGTTTCTGACCTCCACTGGAGTCGCGGTAGTTAGCGCGATTGTTCCGTCCATTTCTCGTTTTGCGTCTGCTGCACCTTCTTTCGAGCCGTTTCAATGGCAAACCAATGAGCTGACATATAACTTTGACGTGAGGGCGGGAAGGCTACGGCAGAAGCGCCTGGTTCCGGCGGGCGTTCCAGCGGTGGCCGCCGAAGATTCTTCTGGCGTCGAAGTTGCTCTCCAGTGCAGTGGAGAAAATTCTCCCGATCAGGGCATGAAGTCAGCCATGGGCCAGCCGGGAGCACGACTGCTTTTTGCGGGAAGACGCGAGGAATCCACGGCCACGGGCAAGCGCCTGGTGTGCATGCATACTGATCCGATTTTGCATCTGAACGTGGAATCCTTTTATGAATCGTTTGATGGAGTTCCTGTAGTCCGTCGCTACTCGCGGGTTACGAACGCTGGGAGTTCGCCGGCGGGCATCGAGTTCTTGAGTTCCGCGATGCTGCACGGGCTGGCTGCGCCACAGGAGTACGACCGAGAGCTTCGTATCCACACCGCAGTGAACAGCTGGATGGCCGAGGGCCAGTGGCACCGGCTGCGTCCGTCGGAGATGGGCTTTGTCGAAAATGAACGCACCAGTTGGTCGGAAGCGCAGGCCGGAAGCATCGGCAGCTGGTCCAGCGAACGATACCTGCCGATGGCGATGGCCGAAAACATCAGGCTCGGCCTGATCTGGTTCTGGCAGATTGAACATAACGGATCCTGGTATTGGGAGATCTCCAACGTTTCCGCTCGCGATAATTATGCTGACGATGTTTACGCCTTCCTCGGCGGCCCCGATGATTTGCACTCCGCGGCCTGGAAAAATCTGAAACCCGGAGAAACCTACGAAACTGTTCCTGTGGCAGTCGGGTGTGTGCGCGGCGGGTTTGGCGATGCGGTCGCGGCTCTGACGCGCTACCGGCGTACCGCCTGCATGAAGCCGCAGCAAGACCAACTCGCGCTGCCCGGTGATTTTTAACGACTACATGAATTGCCTGTGGGGAGATCCCACTGAAGCGAAAGAGTTGCCGCTGATCGCCGCCGCGGCCAAAGCGGGATGCGAATACTTCGTGATTGACGCGGGGTGGTATGCAGAGCTGAACGAGGACTGGAGCCAGACCATCGGCGCATGGCAGCCGTCCACCACGCGGTGGCCGCATGGATTCAAATATCTCCTGGATCGAATCAAAGCAGGTTGGCATGGTTCCGGGAGTGTGGCTGGAGCCGGAAGTGGCCGGAGCAAAGTCGGTGCTGGCGCAAAAGCCGGACAACTGGTTCCTGATGCGGCACGGCAAGCGAGTATTCAAAAATTCGCGGCTTATGCTGGATTTCCGCAATCCAGAAGTACGCGCTTATCTCGATCAGGTGATGGCGAGGCTGGTAAACGACTACGGTGTTGGCTACATCAAGATGGACTACAACGTCGATTCGCTGCAAGGGACTGAGACCGATGCCGACAGCGTCGGCCAGGGCTTGCTCGAGCACAACCGAGCCCACCTGGCCTGGTTGGAGGAAATCCTCAAGCGTTATCCTGACCTGTCGATTGAAAACTGCGGCAGCGGAGGTGGGCGCATGGATTACGCGATGCTCAGCCGTCTCCAGCTACAGTCCATGACCGACCAGGAAGATTATCTCAAGCTTCCGATGATCCTGGTCGGGACGTCAGCCGCCGTTTTGCCGGAACAACTCGCAATATGGTCTTACCCGCTGGCGAAGGCGGATGCCGATCAAGCCAGCTTCAACATGGTCACAAGCATGATGTGCCGCATTCACCAGAGCGGCCGTCTCGATTCACTTAGCCTCGAAGCATCCGCACAGGTAACCGAGGGCATTCGGGTTTACAAAGAGTCTCTCCGTAAACACATTCCCACGGCGGTTCCATTTTATCCACTCGGCACCTCTGACGTCACCGATTTCAAGACGCCGGTTGCCTTGGGTATGCGCTCGCCGCAGCAGACCTTGGTCGCAGTCTGGAGGATCGACGGCCCCGCCATAATCAAAATACCTTCGGCGAGCCGGGAAGCCAAACTCCTCTATCCCAGTGATCTCGGCATCAAGATTAGCGCCAATGATGGAACTCTGCATGTTGAGCTCCCGAGAGCACGCATGGCGTGCTTGGTCTCCGGATAGAACTATGTTGGTCTGGGAATATGGTGGGAGCTCCTGCTTGTACTTCCTGGAGAGGGAGATTGCATCCTTTTGGGGGATCGAACGTTACCCTTTTAGGGGATTTAATGAGGTCTAGTGTCGCGGGTCTTGGAGGTGCTTTCTACCGTAAAGTCGGGCATCAATCGACCACATTCCGGGTCCGATCATCGCTACTGTACCGCCCAGGCCTGCCTTGTATTTTCCGCCCCCTTTGACTTTGCCGATCTGCCCTTTTGCGAGCATTGCCCAAATAGGGGCACGCGCAATACTTCGAAATTACGGAATACCACGAACTTACGACTGTTAATACGTGGTACGCGGATTGCATGCGTTCTGGCAGGGAGAAATACTTGCAGGTCAAGGGGCGCTTCGAACGCTATCGCAGATTGATTTACGGTGACTCCAACTATAGGCCAGCGGCTGGGACTAACGTCGGTTTGCTGCCCAAATTCGGTCAGTGCCCTCAGCAGGTCATTCGATGTCTGGGTCGGAGCTTCCGATCCTTCATTATTGCTTTTTCATTCCGAGCAGCCGACGCAGTCTGCCTTTGAGCACTTTGTCTGCCGGGCTCTTGCAACCTCTGTTCAGCCAGTTTTCAAAATCCTGGATTTTTACTACGTGAGTGACCTCGGGATTCCGGACCTTTACGGTGACGTCCGTCAATCTCCTGCCAATCTCGCCGGCCCAGTCATGCCCGCGCACGGTAGCCAGGGCCTGCGCGACGGCTTCGTAGAGGGTTTCCGCCGTCACATCGAGCTGATGGGCGGTGTCGTTCAGATCGTGGACAATGACGGTGCAAGGGGTGTTGGGGTGTGATCTGCGCGGTGTGCGGGGCTGCACTTCCGCACCGTTATGGACGGTGGATGGGCTTCGATTAAGCTGTCTAAGTATTTGTAATTTAGGCTTTTATTTTTATAATGCATTAAATACTTGCTCTTGAACAGCATTATTGACTTGCGTTTTCACGTCACTATATACTTGTGTTAGCGCAGCACCAAATACTTGTAATCACCCATACACCCAAGAGGCCCACATGGCAACCCCGAACGAGAAACTGGCTGAATCTCTCGATACGCTCAAAGCGCTCCAAGAGGGCGGGAGACGTGTGTTCCGGTCAGATGACCTGAGCCGCGTTCACCGTGAACGTCTGGTCGCTAACGGTTTTGTACAGGAAGTCATGCGTGGATGGCTGATCTCCTCCAGCCCGAGCGCGCGCGCGGGCGACAGCACGCCATGGTACGCCTCATTCTGGGAATTCTGCGCGCGCTATTGCAATGACCGTTTCGGCGAGGAATGGCATCTAGCCCCGGAGCAATCGCTGTTGCTTCACGGAGAGAAGACGGTCATTCCGCCCCAGGTGGTGGTCAGCAGCCCAAAGGCCACGAACAACGCGATCAATCTTCTGTTCGGCACGTCGCTCTACGACCTGAAGGTGTCCGAAATGCCGGCGGCCGCGGATACCGTGGTAAGGGATGGCCTGCGGCTTTTCTCGCCGGTGGCGGCGCTGATAAGGGTGCCGGAATCGTTCTTCGCACGAAACCCCATCGAGATTCAGGTGGTGCTGGGCAGCCTTGCCGATGCATCGGACCTGCTGCGGCTTCTTCTGAACGGCGGCCACTCTGCGAAAGCAGGCTATCTCGCGGGGGCGTTCCGGCAGACCGGCCGGCCGAAGCTGGCGGACGAGATCGTGAGCACGATGAAGAGCGCCGGTTATGACGTGCGCGAGAGCAATCCGTTCGAGGCCGGACAGACATTCGGCGCAGCAAGCCGCGCGGTGTCGCCCATTGTCGGACGCGTACAGATGATGTGGGAATCGATGCGCGATGCCGTGATCAAGAATTTCCCGACGGCGCCCGGACTGCCGAAGGACAAGGATGCCTACCTGCGTTTCGTCGATGAAATCTATCAGAGCGACGCCTATCACTCATTGTCCATCGAGGGATATTCCGTCACGCCCGCGCTGATCGACCGGGTGAGGGGAGGCGGCTGGGACCCGGAACATCACGAGGATGACCGCAGGGGCCGCGACGCGCTGGCGGCGCGCGGCTACTGGCAGGCATTCCAGAAGGTGAAGGTGACGGTGGCGGAAGTCATCGCAGGTGGCAACGCCGGCGCTCTCGTGCGCACGGCGCACAACGACTGGTATCGCGAACTGTTCCAGCCTTGTGTTGCGGCGGGCCTGATTGAAGCCGGGGCGTTGGCCGGATACCGGAACAACCCGGTCTATCTGCGCACGTCGCGCTTCGTGCCGCCGCGGTGGGAGTCGGTGCGCGAGGCAATGCCGGCGCTCTTCGATCTGCTCGAAAAGGAACCCGAGCCTTCCGTGCGCGCCGTACTCGGTCACTGGCTGTTCGGCTACATCCATCCCTATCCGGACGGCAACGGACGGATGGCGCGTTTCCTGATGAATGCGATGCTGGCCTCGGGCGGCTATCCCTGGACGGTGATCCGCGTCAGGGATCGCAACACCTACCTCAAGGCGCTGGACAGCGCCAGCATCGAGCTGGACATTGATCCGTTCGCCGCGTTCGTGGCAAAGCGGGTGCGATGGTCCTTGGAGCAACACGATCTGAGATTTCCGGAACCAAGAGAGACCTATGATTTCGACCGTGATGCCGTCAAGTTCTGGGGACAAGACGGAAAAAACCGCGTGTGGTGCGCCATCAGTGAAGAATCCCTGCACGATCACTTTCAGGGGGATGACAAGGACATGCTGGAAGTATTCAGGGCCAACCGTCAGGCGATCGAACTGAAAGCGCGGCAGAAATATCTCGACGGCGAAACAGAACCGGACGGGTCTGTTGTCATCCGTACGGCTGACCTATAGCGGTGATAAGGAGGACCAATTTGCAGGCCATATGCGACACACATCCCGTAAGTTGGTTAATGGATCATGGAGTAAAACTGCATGTTTAGGATTCTCATCGATACCTGTGTGTGGCTTGATCTTGCGAAGGATTATCAGCAGCAGCCGATTGTGACGGCTCTGGAAGAACTCATCCGGCTAGGAGACATCGAGCTGATCTTGCCGCGAACAGTCCTCGATGAATTCGCCCGCAACAAAGCGCGCATTGTCGAGGAGAGCAGCCGCAGCCTTTCCGGCACGCTTTCTTGATCGCTGCGACCTTTTCCGGACTCAGGCATGACTCGCTTTTCCCTGCCTTGCATGCCAATAGCGCCGGATCAAAATCGCAGCCCAGAGGATCGGAGATGAGCCCATCCGCCACTCCGTCCTTTGCATCGCATTTCTGCAGAAGAGCGTCACTGATTAGCTTGCGATCGCCGTCGCTGATGGCCTGCGCGATGATTGGTTTGCCATCCGCGTCTTTTGGTGCAACCTGGTTGAACGCGACCGGTATCCACTTGCCGATTGCCAGGTTGGAAAGTCCGGTGCGCATGGCGGGATCGCCCGAAATAATTCCGTCAAAAACAAAAGGGTAACGTTGCGAAAGAATCATGCCTTCGCGGCCGCCGGTGGAACATCCGGAGAAATACGAAAAGGCTGCCGCCTTCGGGACTTCGCTAGCTTTACGGTCGCCCTCGCGAACGACCTGCTTGAATCGCCTTGTCTTATTCAACTCGTCCAAGAGGTTCTCGTAGGTCGCGACTTGAATGGAATGCGCAAGGTCGAGTTGCCCGGGATCAATGCGTTCCACTTGCACGCTCCATTCCGTTCCAGAACCACCGCTTCCAAGGGAGGATCCCACCGCCGCAGTTTGGCCAGCCAGCCGACCCGAAAATGCAACTGCAATGCTAACGCTGGCCGCCACACAGAAGATCCAATTCGGTTTACTTGTCGTCATGCGTAACCTCCGAGGTGCTTTGTTTCGTCGCCTGGTTTTCGCTGGAGCTCGAAGATACACCCCGAGCCCCGAGTTCATTCCTCACCAGTTCACCCTGTCCTTTATCTATTAGGAAGATCGCACCGTGAACTCCTCCATCAGTGTCAACATATTCCAGGGTCAGGGTGTCGTATGTTCTGTGGGCGAAGAGACTGACCAATCGGCCGCCTCCGTAGGGAGCCGCTGCCTTGCCTATCTTCATTGGCATTCCGCCGACCTGCATTTCCTCCTCACCCAGAAAAACATCCCGCACGGAAGCGATGTCTACCAGTGCGACGGTCTTGCCGCTTTGCTCAAATCGCAACACGGATTATTGGAGTAGTTCTAGCGCCTTGTTGACCTGGGCGTCGTCTCCGCACGCGAGTCTGCGTGGATCAATGTCGACTTCTACATCCGGCAGTACACCGGAAGCTTCCTGGCCGTTTTCGCTAATCGAGTAATTCAATTTCAACTGCTCTTCTTTCCCGCATAGCTCACTGGCCGTCCTGGCGCTGAAATCATCACTCAGTGTGAGGAAGATTTTGGTACGAAATGTCTGTAGCAGTGTTCGCCACGTCTCTCCCGCCAGAGTCGAGCGCAATGAGCTGATGCTCTGCGTGGCCACGACCGGGATACAGCGCGCATGGCGAGACAGTGCAAAGAACTTTTCATCGCCCGTGGGGTCACTCTCCCCGGTGGTGGCAAAGGAGTGATACTCATCACAAAGAAACAGTACCGAACGCCAATGTTTTTCGGGATTCGACTCGATCTGTGGAATGCGTCCGATCATCGTCCGCTGAAAATCTTGTTTCAACATCGTTCCCACCGCGCTAGCCAAGCCTGGGTTCGCACCGATGGGGAAGTTCAATGCACATACCTTCCCTTGCTCAATGAGAGAACTAAACGGTGGCAAAGGTGTACCGTAACGACCATCGCGGTTTCGAACCGGATCGTAGCATTCCTTGGGTGGGCAAAATATCCGCTTCACACTGTCCGGCTAAAAGTTGAACAGAATCAACTGATTGCCGATATCGACTAAATTGCTATCGGAGTCGCACGCCTGAAGTGCCTGTAAAATGGGCGTTTTCTCGAAAAGCGTAACACTGAGAATCTGTAGAATCTGGTAAAGACTGGCTTCCAGGCCCAGTCGTTTGCGCACGATCGCCACCAGCACATAGATCGACACCGCAATCCAGATTTGGGTCTTCACGGCGTTCTCGCTGGTTCCGTAGAAGGCCTTGATTCGCAGATGCTGCTTGATCCATTTGAAGAATAGCTCCACCTGCCAGCGTTGCCTGTAGATGTCGGCAATCGTCCGCGCCGGAAGCGTAAAGTTGTTGGTCAGAAACTTCAGGCGCTTATTCCTCTCCAGGTCGAAGTAGCTCACCTTTCGTAGCGGATCTGGATAAGCTGTGGCGGATTCCACGGAGGAAAGAATCACGGTTTGATCCGAAAGCACGCCCGTACTCTTATCCACCGGATGCGAGTAACGTCGTTCGAGTAACACGTTCGACTTGGTGCGCACAACGAAGAAAGCCGAGCTGAGCGTAAAGACGAAGAGTCGTTGAAAGTCGATGTAGGCCCGGTCCATTACGTAGAAAGCTCCAGCCTCGGGCATGATTTCGTCGAGGATGTTCACGTCATGCACGGCCCCGCTGGTGACGCGGATAAACGTGGGAATGTTGCCGTGCAGATCCAGCAAGGTGTGCATCTTGACGGCGGCCTTGCGCTGGCGAAACTTGGCCCACGGAAACAACGACAAGCACAGGTCGATGGTGGTGGAGTCCAGCGCATACAAACTCTGATGCAGATCGACTCCCATCAGATCACAGGCGTGCAACGGACGGGCGGTCGCAATTAACCCCTGCGCGAAATCGGCGAAGATACGCCAGTCATGCGATTCGTTCGCGTCGGCTAAAGTCGAGCGCGACACTTTGCCGCGGAACCCCATGTGATACAGCTTGCTCTGTAGAGCCCGCAGGCAGGACTCGATATCGCGCAGGCTCTCGCGATAGGTGAGTTGCGCGAAGGCCATCGCAAGTAACTGGTCCCAACAGGAAAATCCCCTGAAGTTAGCGTCGCCACGGTGGCGGGCAACACACTTCTGAAATTCTTTTTCGGGCAGATGCTCGATCAGTTGTGAGAAGACGGTGCGGCCAGAGTTCACCCATCATTGTTTCACCCGGAAGACAGGCACAAAGAAGTCAATCCGGCCCTTTTTCAATTCAAATCGTTCTTGATTCAACCATGCGTTATCATGCTTATCTTCAATGGGTTAGAATGGCATCCCGAAACTTTAGCCGGACAGTAGCGCAGGGTTGTCGTCAAACCAAGGAGAGAAAGACCGAGATGCCTTCGACGATGCTGGTTCTCAGTTTGGGCTCGATCCGTCTCCAGTCATCGTTAAACCAGCGCTTGACCGCCTCAAACCGTTGCCGGCGCTCCTCGTGCGATTCATCTTGGGAAGGAAACCGCGGACCACTCTCGGTTTGGATCTCGCAGGGAATTCTCTTTGCATCCAGAATTCGTTTCAGCTCGTCGGTTGCCGGGGCCTTCATCCAGTTCGTTCCCTCGATCCGCTCCCAAGGAAAGTGACTCAACTCGCGGTGCGCCACGTAGACCGTATCCTCAATCGCAATGTAGTCGGCGGTCGACAACAACTCTTCGCCTTCGGCTATTTTTGCCTCTAATTTGTGCGGATTGATCGCACACTCGTAGACATCAAACAAGGTCACGTAGTCGTATAGAACTTTATGAAGGAGAATGATGAATTTCACCAGGTTGGTGTAGGCCTGCTGCCAGAATGGCTCCTTGCCCCGTCCGAACAGGTTATTCAGTAAGGAAGCAATTCCGTATGCGAGCGCGTACGCCTCCACCTCATTGTGCAGCGGATTGTAGCGATAGGGTGAGGCCAGAGAGATCTCGACGTAGTCGTCCGCGCGGTTATGTTTTTCCAGGATTCCACGGACTTTGTGGCAGAAGTCGCCTTTAACCTCAAGCACCAGACCCGAAACCCGGCGTTCAGCCTCAGCAGCACGAAATGCGAGCACCTGCTCGGCAAAGGGATACATGCATCCCGTGGTCTTACCGCTTCCCACCGCGCCGAAGATGGCGATCCCGGTAAAAAGGCCACGCTCGGGCACAATGAGCCACCGGGGAGCCGCCGCCGGTTGCGGACGCTTGGGATGATGGAGCTCGCCGACTACTAGGTAAAGATCGTTACGACTTTCTGGCGAAAGATATGGTGCGAGCCGCCTGGCCCCAATTTGCTCTTCTCGCCGCATAACAAAAATGTATGTAAATGAGAATAGGATCGAGAATGCGATGTACGATGTTGAAAACAGCATAGCAACAAAGCCATACTTGATTCCGTAGAACAGATACGGCTTCTGAAGCAGCACCATCTGCAGCAGATCGTTTTCAGCCGGAAACGGCCAGTTGCGAAACAGATACAGACCTACGGCTGCACTCACCACAAAGCTCACTAGATTTCGGCTCTCGACCGCTAGCCTCACGACTCGATCCTCCACTGGCCTACGCTGATTCTGTTTGCATCTCGCCCACGGCTTCTGTGCGAGTACGCTTTCCTCTCTCATCTCGCTGTGGTCCAGAGAGTGATGCTGAACCAGCAGATTCAGTGCGGGTGAGGGTGCGTTCCGCACTGCTCCCAGCATTTCTGTCCAGCTCGACCCAGCGGGCAAATTCTTTGTCCCGTTTGAATACCAGTTCCAGGGCTTGGCTGATGATGTAATCCCTGCTGTCATCAATGAATCGGCCATACTTGTCGAGCGTGGCGAGCTGGTCCTGGTATAGCTTCACCGTGATCTGCTGCTTGGCTCGCTTGATTCTTTGGGGAATGAATGAGGATGCCATGGTTTCTCCCTCCTGACTTCACTGCGTTTCTATCAGCGCTTCTAAGTTCTCATCACTCGAGGAATGCATTACCAACGGTAGTTCCTCAAGGGCGGGAGCGACTCCCGAAGTGACGATAGGAACGAAGCGAGTTTGTGGCGGCTCAACGGCCGCACAAACCGGGGTCGCTCCCGCCCTTGAAATTTTTTCCTGGCGTCTGTGCTTGCCGCATGAGTTCGTCTCCTCGCACTGTCCTACCTGGCTCTTCTAGGCAATGGATCCGGATCGTGGGCGGACCGCTTACCGGATCATCATGTTTGCCGCCATGGTCCGCGATATCCCACATTGGTTTCATGCCGGTATCTTCCTGCTGAGCCCGCCGAACAGCGCATAATCGTGATCGACGCGGTATGTCGCAAAGCCTCCTGACCCCTTTTCCGGACTTTCTGCACCCCCACCCAAAATGCAATCACCGCGTTCTCGCCATTGGCAATACATGGCTTCATACTCGGGCCCTCCGAACTCCGCCAACTCCTCTCGCAGGCGGTCGAGCCCCGCCTTACCAAAAGAACTCGTCTCCCGTCGCTCAAACAGATCACGAGCCCGAAAGTGCTCGCGCAACCGCTCGATCTCAGGATCCCTAGAAACAGACATTACCTGCGCTCCATTGCGGCACACCCGGCCAAAGATCCGCTCTGCCTTTGGAAACATCCGCTCATCCCCAGCCGTATAGATGATCCCAAAACGGTCTAGCCGACTGAACAGGTCCTTGTACTGCAGCAGGTAGGTATCATTCATGATCCCGATGGGCCTGAGCACGGCCTTGCGAATGCTTGAACCTGAAATTCGGCACACAACTAGCGCACAGCCAACTCGAATGATCAGGTTTCACGTGCGGACGAGAGAGCGTCCGACTGATGGAATGTCAGTCGCGCCTTTTCCTGGAGTTTTCTCGGCGCGAACGTTTTCTATGAAACCGGTCCCGTCCTTTAACTTTCGGGCCCGTAATCCATCTCCTATCTATTTCCTTCGCGCGGTACAATCGTCCGACGCGCCATGCCCCTAAATCCCGGAACCCGCGTAGGGCCTTATGAAATCTTTGCACCAATTGGTGCGGGTGGTATGGGCGAAGTGTACCGTGCCCACGATACCCGCCTGGGACGCGATGTTGCGCTCAAGATCCTACCCACTGAGGTTGCGGCAGATCCTTCACGCCGGTCGCGCTTCGAGCAGGAAGCACGAGCCGTGGCCGCGCTCAATCATCCCAGCATCGTCGCGGTGTATGACGTCGGCGATGGCTACATGGTCAGCGAGCTCGTTGATGGCGAGACTTTGCGCAGCGCCAAATTCGGACTGCGCAAGACGCTCGACATTGCCGCCCAGATCGCGAGCGGCCTTGCGGCGGCGCACGCCGCGGGAATCGTGCATCGCGATCTGAAGCCGGACAATGTTTTGATCACGAAAGACGGACGCGCGAAGATTCTCGATTTCGGCCTCGCTCGCATTCGCAACTCGCAGAGCAGTGCAGCTGAAGAGACCATGACAGTGCGCACTGAGCCCGGGGTGGTCATGGGCACCGCGGGCTACATGTCGCCAGAACAGGTGCGGGGGCTTGAGGCGGATCATCGCAGCGATATTTTCAGTTTCGGCGTGATGCTGCACGAGATGTTGAGCGGCCAGCGAGCCTTTCAACGCGAGACGGCAGCGCAGACGATGACGGCGATTCTGCAAGACGAAGCGCCGGATCTGCCACGCAGCGTGCCGGGTGGAGTACGCGAAGTGGTGTTGCATTGCCTGGAAAAGAATCCGGCCAACCGTTTCCAATCGGCGCGCGATCTCGGGTTCGGGCTGCACGCTCTATCGCAAGGCGACAGCCAGAGCGAGACGGCAATGGCGCCAGTTGTTTCTGGTTCGATCGCGACTCCAGCGATTGTTTCCTCTCCTCCGCGCCGCGGATGGCTGTTGACGGCAACGCTGCTGTTGTTCGCCGTGGCAGCAACCTTCGCTCTTACTCGCTGGTTGTCGGGCGAGCCGCCGGCCACGCGATGGTCCGCAGTGCGCCTGGGAGGCCCGGAAATGGCGTTAGGCCCGCGCTTTTCGCCCGACGGCCATCTATTGGCATTTCAAGCCATGGTCGACGGGGATACACAGGTGGCGGTCATGAAACCCGAGTCGGGCAACTGGAACGTGCTGACACAGCGGCGCGACCGGGGATCGGTGGACTATCTGTGCTGGTCGTCCGATGGCGGCACGATTTATTTCAGCCGGGTTACAGATGTGCCACAGGGAGTGTTCAGCGTGCCATTTCTGAGCGGCGAGGAACACCTGCTTCTGGAAAATGCCGATAATCCGGCGGCCCTGCCCGATGGTTCTCTCCTGGTGTCGCGAATCAACCAGAAGCGCCGATGGCAGTTGTTCCATTTTTGGCCGGAGACAGGAAAACTGCAGGAACTTCCGGTTCAGATGATTAACGCGGTTTCTTTTTTTCCCATTGAAGTTTCACGCGACGGCCGGCTCGCGATTGTCTATGGAAGCCCGTTGGAGAAGAGCGGCGAGAACCCGGGGTTTATGGCAGTTGATCTGGCAACGGCGTCGGCGCGGCCGGTACCGGTGAACGGGATGGGCAATGCCAGCCTGCGCACTTACTCACTTTCCCCGGAAGGAAAATCCATCATCGCAGCGTTTCGAGAGCAGGCTCTCGCCCACATCGTCCGTATTCCTCTCGACGGACGCGGTGAGCCTCAGGAGCTTTTCCCCGTGACCAGCAACGTCTGGGCGCTGGATGCCGGCCCTGACGGGAGCATTCTGGTGAGTCCTTTGGAACGTCCGGCAGAACTGGTGAGTTATTCGTGGCGCGGGACGCGACCTCTGGGGCAACCAGTGAAAATAGCTAGTTTCCCCGAGCTTTCTTTTTTGGACATGGTTGTGGTGCTTACAGACGGGCGCGCCGTCGTACCCGCGGAGGTGTCCGGTATGACGCGATTACTGGCCGTGGAGCGCGGCAAGGTGCCGGTGCCGTTAGTCAATACTTCGGAGGAAACCGCCGCGCCTATGACCGCCCTGCCTGGAAGTCGGATCGCTTTTGCCATAGGGCCCGAGCCACACGAAACGATCGCTGTCGCGGACGCATCCAATGGCCGTATCAGTGCGCGGATTTCGCCGCGCAAAGGCAGCATTCAATCTCTGGCGGCTTCGGCGGATGGAGGGACGATCTACTTCGCGGCGGGAGGATCAGTCTGGTCCATCGCGGCCGGGGGCGGCGACGCGACCAGGATCTGCGGCGGCGATTGGGTGGTGTGGAACCCGTCGAATGGCCGGCTGCTCGTTGGCCGCGCGGAGAGTTCGCAGATCAGCCTGTTTGATGTTCCTGCCGGCGGCGGGTCCGAACGCCCCATTCCGTTCGACCGCACCTCGCCCTTGTTTAATTTTTACATTTCGCCCGGCACCATACGGAGCGACGGCCAGATGCTCGTGACGCTCAATGTGGCCGACTCGTGGTTCAATCCGCTGGCGCTGCTTGACCTGAAGACGGGGCGAATCACGCGTTTGGCGGGCGACAACGCGAGCGACCTGCACTCGCCGGCGTGGACTCCCGACGGCGGCATCATTGCCAATCGGCTGGGGCTGGTTTCTACAATCTGGAAGTTCTCGCCGGAGGGCAAATGATCTCGGCGTCACTTCCGCACTGATCCTAGCACTCGAGAAATGGCGTTGCGGGAAGCGAAGGGCGGGTTCGTGGGGGAACTGTCAGCCATGCGGAAGCTGCAAAAGCGTCCCTGTGAAACCACCGGATTTGCTAATCAAAGCTCGGCACCCGAATACATCAATTGTTATTGCCTCGTGATCGTATCGGGTGCCGAACTCTTGTCCTCAGCTGGTCCTCATGCTTTCGCTCCAAAGAGCATTGCCTCTACTCTTGCGGCAGCCTCGTCCTGCATGTGTGGAAGCACGTGAGCATAAGTGTCCAACGTGAAGGCCGTGCTGGCATGCCCGAGTTGCTCAGAGACAACTTTCGGCGACACTCCGGCTGCCAGCGCGATGGTGGCCGCCGAGTGGCGCAAATCATAGAGCCTCATTCTGGGCACACCCGCAATGTCGAGTATTGATCTGAAATGCTTGGCGAGGTAATCGGCACTGATTGGCTGACCCGACGGCGTTCTGAAGATCAAGTCACGGGCCTCTGGGTACAAATCCTGCGCACCCACTTTAGTGTGCAGATCATGAAGAAGGGAAACAATCCAGTTCTGCAGCTTGATTGGACGACGGCTTCTCAAACGCTTGGTATCGGAGAAGCACCATTTCCCGTTCAGTCTCCGGATGCTACGAACAACGCTAACCGTTTGTCGTGCCCAGTCAATGTCTTGCCACTTGAGACCCAAGTATTCACTCGGGCGCATACCAGTCGTGAGCGCGACTGCGAGTACTGGCCCATACTTTGTGCCCTCTGCGGCCTTGAGTAACACCCTCGCCTGTTCAACAGTCAGAGACCGCATTTCGTTTCGAACTTGCTGCGGTACTTTGAGTCCATCGGACGGGTTCTCAAGCAACAAGCGCCACCGCACGGCCTGCTGCATCGCACTTTTCATCAGCAAATGCGCGTAACGGATAGTGCGAGCGGACAGGCCTCGTTCGGTCATATGCTGATATATCGCCTGAATATCCAGAGGTCGCAGTGCGGCTAGAATTCGTTCACCGAGAAAGGGTCGGACGTACCGGTGCAGCATGCCCTGATAATCTTGGAAGGTTTTCGGGCGTACCCTCGGTCCTACGGCTGTCTTAAGCCATCGGTCAAGGTATTCGTTCAGCGTTATCTTGGCCCCTTCGAGATCGCGGCCCAAGTCACGCTCTCTCAGTTTTCTTGTCAGATATGCTTGGGCTTCCCTCATACTGCCCTGAATCGTTCGGTTGTGATAGTTGCGCTTCTTGGTTTCGTGATCGCGGCCCAGATAGACCCGGATGAGCCATCTGCGGTCACCTCGTGCAATGATTTGGCCAACTTTGCGAGCCATAGAGTTTCCTCCTTGGCTCGCAAGAGAGGCACACTACTGGCGCACTCATGCGGCATCAAAGCACGGATATTCAGGTTGATCGAACAAAGCGTGGCTGATCGGCCGTCAGTCAGTACGGGGAGCTCCGACTGAGTCGTTGCTAATGCTTGCCAACCAATGCGACTGATGCCGGTGAGACCGTTCTTAGGCAAGCGTCTTTTGAAGGCTTAATTCACCCGACGCCATAACGAGAAATTCACAAATTCAGGATTCCATGGCGCGGAAAGGAGTTCGTTGAGCTGAAATACTACAAGGCTAATATCAAGGACCGCGCTAACGCGCATCCTTACGCTCAGAGTCGGTTCGCAAACTTTCGGAGAGCTTTCAATACCTCGGCGCGATTCAGGATATCCACAAACGGCGTGGGATCCGCATCTTTGAAGACCACCAAATTGGTGCCACCGCCCAGCACCGAAGGGAAGATGATTCCATCGACGCCGCGAGCCAGCAGATATCTTCCGACGTGTTGTGACGCGTCTTGGTCATCCGGGTCCAGAGCAGCTTTCAGCATCTCATCTGAATCTCGTGAATCAGCCGTAGAGCGAAGATCGACGCACTTGGCCATCTGTACCTTGATAAGATATGTCATCCGCGGATAAGCCTTGAGGTCAATAGCAGGCGTTCCGGCCAAGCGTCGTCTGCGCGCCGCCGCCTCCCGCACCGCCGTTTCTTCATCGAGTGAGGCAAATACCGCGCGAGTGCCGGCGGGCGCAAATCGCCCCCCGTTCAATCGGGTGCACTCGCCGCTGACGAC
>CAVUGT010000004.1:0-386175 GCA_963741105.1 Terriglobia bacterium | reverse complement strand
GTAGCCTCGAGACTTGTCCGTTCCGAGCATCAGAGCTGCCGTCTCAATGGCCTGCTCGACCACCGGAATCTGGGTCTTGTACAGCTTGAACCGAGTAGCCGGACGGGATTGCTCCCGTCCAGCCCTCTAAGAACTGTGCATGAGAGTTTCCCCTCACACAGCTCAAGCCCTTCGAACGCCTCTTTCGGGGAGACGCGGTTTCGAGACAGAAAGGCGCTGGTTGTGAACCCTGTCATGGCACTCCGGATGAAGTAGAACGCGGTTTTCGGCGCTGGGCGAACCACCCATCACGCGGGGAACGCAGTGGTGAAGGCGCCAGCCCGTGATCCGAGTGATTTTTGTATTGCACACAGTGCAGAGCCCGCTCTGTTCATGCCAGAGAAAACGAAGGGTACGAGTACCCCGAAACGTTGCCTGCATATGGGTGCCTTCGCGGTGTTCGAAGTAGGTTTCATAGGCAGGGTCGTAGGGGTTCGCGTCACCTTTGACTTTAACGTGTCGCTTGATGGGTGTGCTACGGGCGTGGCGCAGCCAAACTTGACTGGGCTGCCCCTCGTCATCACACGTTTCACCGAAGAAGGACCAGTCCTGACCACGATGCAGCGCAAAGTACTTCTGCTTGCGCCAGCCCGTGTTCTTGTTCGGGTGTCTTCGTCGTGCCCATCGCCATAGACTAGAGAAGATTTCGTGATCAACGCGGACGTACGTGCGTTTACTCACCACGTGCCGATGATAGTTGGCCCAGCCCCTGATTTTGGGGTTGAGTTCATGGATCACATCGGCGGCCGACATGCCCAGCGCGGCTTTGATTGTCTTGCGGATGCCGCCCAGAAAGATTTTAACGTTCTTTTTGGAAGGCTTGATGAGCAGTTTCCCGTTGGGATACTTGCGCACGTTTTGTCCGAGGAAATCAAATCCTTTCTCCACGTGGGTGATGACCGTCTTCACAGGAGAAAGTTCCAACCCTCGTTTTTGCAGAAACTGCTTGGCGAGGGGTTTAATTTCTCCTTCCAGTAGTTCCTTAGTTCTACCGGTGATGATAAAGTCATCCGCATAACGGAGGAGATTGACACAGGGAAATTTACCTCCGAAGGAGGGGAGAGGCTTGTTTGTCGGAAACTTTTCCTTCAAGAGCCACTCCAATCCCTCCAACGCGCAATTGGAAAGCGCTGGTGAGATAATTCCGCCTTGTGGGGTCCCATCCGTTGTTTCGTGAAGGACATGTTTTTCCATATACCCGGATTTCAGCCACTTTTGGAGAATGGCTCGGTCCATAGGGACGTGAGCCAGAAGCCAATCATGCGAAATTCGGTCGAAACAGGACTTGATATCGCCCTCTAGAATCCACTGCGGATTTGGTCTGGACAGTATCTTGAAACACTGTTCCATCGCATCGGCGCAGGACCGCTGCTGGCGAAACCCATAGGAGTTGTTGTCAGCAGTGGTTTCCACCACAGGATCGAGTGCAAGCAAATGCAACGCTTGTTGGGCTCGATCTTTCATCGTGGGGATTCCGAGCGGGCGCATCGTTCTGCCGTCCGATTTCGGGATGTAAACACGTCGAAGAGGCTGAGGTTGATAGCCCCTACGCTTGAGTGCATGTACTGCCTGTGTCTTCTTTTCTGGTGTGTCCCAGATTTCGTTGTCCACACCAGGGGTTTTCTTGCCATTATTTTCCGTCACTCGTCGAACGGCGAGAACCTTGCCGCTATACGAGTGGGTCAGCAGGCGTTGCAGGGCTCGCACCTTGCCCCATCTGCTTGCCTTCGTCGCCTGCACGATACGCCCTTGGAGTCGGCGAACGTTGCGGTTGATGGCTTGCCAGTCAAGGCCGTACCATTCCGCCGCATCGCGGGAGACCGCACCAACAGCTTGCGCTGTCGTCATCTGCCTTGCCTCCTATGCCGATTTGCCCAGTTCTCTCGTGTGAAGCACCTGAAGGAAGTCAGCCCGCTTTCGCGGCCGGTAATGTTGTCAGTGAGAATGACGCAACCAGTATCCGCTCCATTACAGAACAGCATTCGCTTTCTCCTTCCTCTCATGTCCGCACCGCCTTCGGCCCATCTTGCGATGTGCTTTCCCTTGTAGGGAGCGATACGGATTTATCCTGTTCCGTTGGAATGACACGATAGGTTAGGTCCGCTCTTTACGCCGGCAGTGTGGTATGACCATGACGGAACATCCACTACGTTCCGTACCCACTGCGAGAAGAACCGCGCAGCATCTTAGGTTCTCTGAGATTGACGACGCTTACGAGCATTCGTGTATTCTGACCTTGCTATCAAGCCTAGGCCCTCTCCACATTGTGCTAGTAGATACACCGTCGCCTCACGGTTCCGATGCTACCCTTGCGGGCATGGGTACATTGTCCGAGGGCT
Source organism: Terriglobia bacterium (assembly GCA_963741105.1). GTDB lineage: Bacteria > Acidobacteriota > Terriglobia > Terriglobales > Acidobacteriaceae > JAIQFF01. The sequence continues at coordinate 383,797 of CAVUGT010000004.1, read as the reverse complement.
TCGAACGGTTTGTTGCCGCCCCGCTCCTACCTCGTAGGCTACATGCGATGGCACGCACGGTCTGATAGTACTTTTTCCTCCTTCAGACAATCATTCCAACAGCTTTCAGGTCGCAGAGTAGATAATCTCCCACGGTTCCGATTCCCGCCCTGTTAGTTCCTTCTCCACTTCCCGCTTGAACTCGTCTTTCGGCAGTGACCGCGCTTTGTGCAGCCAGGTTGCACAATCGAACTCCTGCCCATCCCTCCTCGCGACTTTCGCCAACTCCAATCCCTTCGTCCATCCCACTTCCTTCAAATCCTTCCGCGCTTGAGGTGGCAGGTGCTCATGGATCGACATGAGGTAGTACGCCTTTCGCCTCGACTCCGGGAACCGCCTCGCCAGAAATTCGTCAAAGGACTTCAGTTTCTCCAGCCGCCAGTACTGACCTGCCCGCACTTCGCACAGATATCGTCCCAGTTCTACGAAGCGGGTGTCCCGCTCCGCTTCTGACTTCCGCTCCCAGGCCAGGATCTCGTCGATCTTGGTCAGAACGAACAGGGCTCGTTTGCGATTGAGCTTGGTCAGCATCGGCGAAACCCTAGTACGTAAGCTCGTCAAGCCAACCAAGGTCGTCTGCTCCTGGACGCCGTACCAGCGCCGCTTCGGTCAGATCCTGCCGTCCCAGACAGAGGCCGAATAGGGACAGCTGGTGCAGGGGTTCTGGGGAAAACGAATGCCGCTGTGCGGAAGAAACTCGGCCGCCTCGATCCGGTGAACGGCGGACACATCCGCCGGGCGCAGCGACTCGAAATAGCGCTTCATGCCGCACCTTCCGTGCGCCGGTCAAAACCGGCGAGGTGTTGTGAATGAAAGAGTCATACGGTGAAGGAGTAGCGAACCACACTGGCCCCGAGTCATGCGTCGCCGCCCGCGAGGGCGGCGGCGAAGCGTTGACAGGGGAACGTGCAGGCCGGGTATTGAGCCGCGAAATACATGCCCTCGCCGCGAGAGCAGCGGGCACTCCGGGGTGCCGACGCCGTGGAGATAGGCGGAAGGCAACACCGGGTGCGTCGCCATCGCGAGACGCACGCTGGACCCCGCGCGGTCGGAGACCCCGAGCATGCACGGAAACACCTTGCACGGGAACCGGGAGATCCCACGTTCGTCTGCGGTGCGAGAGCGGCCGCAGACCGCATCGGGAAGTCCAAGGGCGTACGCCGATGATGAACGAACGCGGGAAGTCGGACAGCTCCGTAGTACCGAGAAGTCGCCGAACAAGGCCGAGGGAACCGGCGGCGGAGGTGGTGGAGGGAAGGGGGCTGGCCAAGGGAAACTCGCCCGAGCGCAACGCGCCCCGGACTCAGAGCCGGGCCGGCGCGCCCAGCGCGCTCGAGCGGGTACGTCAGGCAGCGAAGAGAGGACAGGAAGCAGCGGTTCACCGCGCTCCTGCATCACGTCTACGACGTCGAGCGGCTGCGGGCGGCGTACCTCGCGCTCAAGCGGGACGCGGCCGCCGGGGTCGACGGCGAGACGTGGCAGCACTACGGCGAGAACCTGGAGGACAACCTCCAGGACCTCGTCCGAGCGGCTGCGAGCGAGGAGCGTACCGGGCGAAGCCGGTGCGGCGGGTGTACATCCCGAAGGCGGACGGGCGGCAGCGGCCGCTCGGCGTGCCCGCGCTGGAAGACAAGATCGTCCAGCGCGCCGTCGTCGAGGTGCTGAACGCGATCTACGAACAGGACTTCCTCGGGTTCTCGTACGGATTCCGGCCGGGGCGCAGCCCGCACCAAGCGCTGGACGCGCTCGCGGTCGGGCATCTGAGCAGAGGAAGGTGAACTGGGTGCTCGACGCCGACATCCGGAGCTTCTTCGACACCCTCGAACACGAATGGCTGGTGAAGTTCATCGAGCACCGGGTCGCGGACCGAGCGCGTCGTGCGGCTCATCCAGAAATGGCTGCAGCGCCGGCGTGCTGGAGGACGGGCAAGCGGACGCGGAGTGAGGTAGGGACGGTGCAGGGCGGGAGCATCAGCCCGCTGCTGGCGAACATCTACCTGCACTACGTGTTCGACCTGTGGGTCCAGCGATGGAGGACAGCAGCAGGCGCGCGGCGACGTGATCGTCGTGCGCTATGCCGACGACTTCGTCGTGGGCTTCGAGCATCGAGCAGGAAGCCGAGCGGTTCCTGGCCGAGCTGCGCGAGCGATTCGCGAAGTTCGGCCTGGAGCTGCACCCCGACAAGACGCGGCTCCTCGAGTTCGGCCGCTTCGCGGAACAGAACCGGCGCGACGCGGGCGACGGCAAAGCCGGAGACCTTCAACTTCCTGGGCTTCACGCACATCTGCGCGAAGACGCGGAACGGGCAGGTTCACGGTGCTGCGGCAGACGATGCGCCAGAGGTGGCAGGCGAAGCTGCAGGAGGTGAAGACCGAGCTGCGGCGACGCATGCACACGCCCATCCCGGAGCAAGGGGCGTACCTGCGCGTCGGTCGCTGGCGGGACACGTCCGGTACTACGGCGTGCCCATGAACGGCCCGGCGCTCAGTGCCTTCCGCCAAGGCGGTGGGCTGGCTGTGGCGGCACGGTCCTGTGCCGTCGCAGCCAGACGCAATCGCCTGCCGTGGGAGCGCATGCGGCGACTACATCGCACCGCTGGCTTCCGTCTGCCCGCATCTGTCATCCCTATCCGCTCGTGCGCTTGGCGTCATCACCCAAGGCAAGAGCCGGATGCGGTAATGCCGCCCGTCCGGATCTGTGGAGGGGGTCATGAGCGATCATGGATTCCTACTCCGACTTATTTAGGGGATAGCTGTTGAGCTGGCAGAGCAGGGCGTTTCGATCCTTCTCGGCCCAGTCCGCCAGGTGCGCGACAAAACCTTCGACCTGTTCGCGGGTGGCCTCGCGGAGACTTTTGGTGCCGCAGAAGTCGACGGCGTAGGACTTCACGAGGTTGGCATCGAGTTGGTGCTGGCGGATCAACTGGCAGAGGCGGTCGCGAACTTTGGGCCCGCCGTAGTTTCCGTTATTTCCATTCTTTCCATTGACAGTCTGAGGCGGAAGCTTCTTCGCTTCCCGGGAAGAGGTTGGTTCGGCAAACGAGCCGATCTCTTCGACCGAGCAGAGGCCGATGCCGTAGGCCTTCCGCAGGGCCCGGTTAACCGCCCGAGTCTCGGCCACTCGCATTTCGGCACCGTGGACTAGGGAAGAGACATTGGAAGGTTCGGCATCGCCGTAGCCGACAAAACCTTTACACGTGCCGGATTTGAATACTGTCGCCCTGAATGCCCATCGCCCTTCGATAGGTTGTGAGAACTCCGGAACCGGCTCGATGTGAATTCCGACGCAGCGACTTCGGCGTGCCAGTCGCAGCAGGCCTGCATGGGTCACATACCACGACTTGTCGAACAAGATTAGATCTCCAAGCGCAATCGAGAGCCCATAAGCCTCGGTCAATGTCTTCAAGACCTGAATGCTTGGGCGATTGAGTCGATCTGGCCATCTCTTCTTGGCCATCTTTAGGTTTTCTCTGGTGAGGGTATGTTGAACTCGCATCGGCAGTCCTTTAGTCCAAATGGGTGCCATTTGGGTCCCATAAGGATGACATTATTTACCGTCTTGAGTCAACAAGTTTCTTCCAAAGCTAGTGAGAACGGCCGATGCTAATATTTCCTCGATGAGAAAAGATACGCGACTGAGTTTCAGAGTGCAGTCGAACCTGAAGAAGGAAATCGAATCAATCGCCGTGCGCGAAGGACAGAGTACGGCCCGAATCTGTGAGGCTTTTCTTCTCGCTGGATCAGAAACGTACAAGAAAAAGGGTCGAAAGTTCCTCGAACGGATGATCGGACGCTTAGGTGTAACCCGGTCCCAGGAATAAACTTTCGCCTAGTCATCAGCTGCATCTTACGTAATGAAAGACCTCCGAACAGTAAACATTGACCGCTGGGTTTTTCACGGTTTTCTTTGGACAAAGCAACAGGCAGAAGCAAGATCATCGAAGTGATGGTTCTGTCGCGAACTTTCTCGAGACGACCGTCGCCGCCTGTTTGGATACAAAATTTTGAAATCGCCGCAAGATAAGGAATGAGGAAAAAATCGAGTCGACGCAAGCCTTCCTAGACTCTTTGGTTAACCTCCAGTAGCCGCGGCGAACGTAAAATTAGAGGTTCGCTTTGTCCCAAGCGAGGGGCACCCGCCGCCGTCGACGTCACGATTACTACCCACACCGATAGAACGGATAAACCCCCTAAGAACAATGTTGTCTTGGAGGGTTGCCAATGGTCTTTCGCTGTTGCGGCGGCTCAAGTGGGATCGGATGCTAGGCGACACACAAACGAAAACGTCCTAGGACTTGATTGATCCTGGGACGTTCGTTGAACAGCCCTTCTCCGGTCCTGGCGGCTTCGCCGCATCATACGGTTTGAAAGTGGGAAAATTTCGCCTACTCTTGCGACACACAGCTACGACCTTGGGCAATCAGAAGCAGATGAACGAGCGGAACCGGAATCTGCCCTATCGAGCGACCCGGTAATCGACGCTACGACGGATCATCTCTTCTTGCCGGAGAAGGAAGAGCTGGACAAGTTGTTGCGATATGAAGCCATGATCAATCGGCAACTCAACCATGCGATCGCCGAACTGGAGAGGGTGCAGGCCCGTAGGAAGGAAGAAATTACGAAACAAAGCCAAGAAGCCCTTTGATTTCAGTAGCCGAGGTCGCTGATCTGCGCGGAACAGAGCGAACTGGAGGCAAAATCTGTACTCATAGTCAACATCTTGGTTTTACGAAGATGCGTCGACCATACGACGCTGGGCAAGGCGCAGCTCCACTCTTTTTGGTTGGGACTTCCCATGGCGACTCAGATCCGAGCCGGAACACGAGTGTTTTCCGAGCGCAAAATAATATGAAATTTGGTAGCTTCCGATTTATAACTCCGTAGAATGACCAAAGTACCAGTGCATCCGCAGGTTCCCGCCACTCAGCAAGTATCTTAGAATAAACAACTTCACATAGACATTTGGACTGGTCGATCAATTGCCATCACGATTTGTACACAGCCTGTTATAAAGTACCGTTCTTGGGCGTTTTCCAGTCATTTCATGGGGTTTTGCCGCCTGTTCGGGCGTGCGGCCGAAGGCCAGGAACGGAAAAACGGGCAGCGGAGGAGAGAACATGCAGAGGTTGAGATTCTTATCGGGAAGCTTGCTGCTGGTGCTGTCTGCCACGCTTCGCGTTGGCGCAGACCGGTTCAATTCAAGGCACAGTGACTGACTCCGGCGGAGCAGTGGTGCAGGGCGCGGAAGTCACGGTCAAGAACCTCGGATCCAACGCGGCGCGCACTGTGACCAGTGGCGGCACCGGCGCCTATAGCGTTCCCTCGCTTGCTCCAGGCGCCTACGACGTCACAGTAAAGATGGCGAGCTTCAAGACTTTCCATGTCAGTGATGTCCAGCTAACCGTCGGCCAGGTTCTCGGGCTGAACGTACACCCTGGAACCAGGCGCCGTTTCCGAAGAAGTTCAGGTCCGTGCCGACCAGATTCCCGACGTCGATCTAGAAACCTCACAAGTCAGCAATCTGGTGGACGAGCGCGCCATGAAAGACCTGCCCCTCATCACGCGCGATCCATACAGTTTGGTTCTTCTGTCCCCCGGTACCTCGCAGACGAACTCCCGCCTGGGGGGCTTTACTGTGAACGGTTCGCGGGAACGCAATAACAATTTTCTGCTGGACGGCGTCGATAACAACGACACTTCGGTTCCGGGTATTCCTGGTGGTGTGCTTAGCGCAAATCCAGATTCCACCCAGGAGTTTCGGGTCATTACTAACAATTTCAACGCTGAATACGGCCGCAACACGGGTGCAATCATCGATGTGGTCACTAAGAGTGGCACCAACTCCTTCCACGGCGGCGTCTATGAGTTCGGTCGCTGGAATGGTTTTGGAGGCGCGCGTGACTGGTTCAACCGGGCGAGCGAGGGCCCCCAGGACCCTTATGTCCGGAACCAGTTTGGGCTATTCCATCGGCGGGCCCATTCGCAAAGATAAGACGTTCTTCTTCTTCAACCAGGAGTTCCAACGCTTTGTAACAACCCTAACGGGAACGGCAACTGTTCCTACAGCGGCGTTTAAGACGGGTGTATTCAACTTCACGTACATCGACCCCAACACGCTGGGTACCACGACGGTGCCGGTCGATCTCACTCCCTCAAGTACGAACAATGTTTATGGCTTGCCACTGGATCTCACGATGCAACAAGTGTTGGCGCTTTACCCCGACGCGCCACAATCGGCGGACGGTGTGAGTGGCACGATTCATTACCCCAGTTCATCCCGTACGAGCGGGTATCAGACGGTGGCAAAGATAGATCATCACTTCACCGAGCGGCAAACCCTCAGCATACGGTACGGTTACGATCATTCATTCGACCCCAACCCATTTCATGACGATATTCTGCCAGGAAATTTGGCAGCGACTTCATCGAAGTCGATCAGCCAGGGTTTGTCCGCGAACCTGGTTTCCAGCCTTAGCTCGAATCTGCTCAATAGTTTCAATTTCGGGTGGAACAAGATTTACGCCAATTTCAAGTGCACCGGTCTGGGCACCCTCGACAGCGTCAGTCCGCTCGACCAGTTCGGTAACGGTCGCGACTACAACATGGATCCGTTCACCAGCTTCGGTTGCTTGAGTATTGTGTCGGACAGCCAATTCCGCAAAACGGGAACCACCAGCTACAGCGACAGCATCAGCTGGGTACACGGTGCCCACACTCTGAAGTTTGGCGGCGATTTCCGCAATGTTCACGAAAACGGGCCCAATAGCTTCCTTTCGCGACGTCAGGTAGACGTAAACACGTTCGCGATATTTGGCGACCCTGTGGATGCCGGCTTTAATTTTATCGATATCCCCGGAGTCACAGATCAAGCGGGCATCGGGTTCGCAGTATCGGACGCGGCATCGGCGCTGTATGGCTTCGTTGCCCAGGATCAAAACGCAGAATTTTTCAACAAGAGTGGCACGCGGGTCGCGACCGATGACAAGCTGTTCCGGCAGCACGAATATGACTGGTTCGCGCAGGACTACCTGGAAGGTGCGACGCAATCTAACTGTTACGCTGGGGCTACGGTACCAGCTGGACGGAGTTCCTTACGAAGAAAACGCGAATATGTCCAACCTTCTCTCCGATCCTTCGACCACATTTCCGATCGACGCTTTCCATCGTTGGTCCGGGAACCGGAAAGCAGCTTTATCAGACGGATTATTCCAACATCGAACCCCGAGTCGGATTTCTCCTGGGACCCGCGAGGGCGACGGCAAGATGGCTGTCCGAGGCGCATTCGGCATCTTCCATGATCGCGTCTTCGGCAACCTGTTTGGTAACGCGCGCGGCAACCCGCCCTTTGAACAGGACTACACGATGTTTCCGTTCGACACGATCAATGATGCTTTTACGGTAGCGGCGCGTTCCCGGTGATCGTGCCGTAACACCACGCCTTCTCCGACATTCCCGACTGCGACCCCTCGGGCGTCGGAGCGCTGTCCCCGGTTACTCTTTGACCCGCATTTCCGCAATCGCTGTCAGCAATAACTGGAATCTTCGGCATTCAGCGCGAACTTCCGGGAAACAACGTCTCGATCTTGCCTACGTTGGATCGCAAGGCCACCACATCTACCGCGCGGTACTGGATGGAACCCTCCTGTTCCGACACTGGTCAAGCAGTTGGTGGCCTTTTGCAGCGATCCGACTAATTCCTTCGGATGTACTCCCGCTACCGTAGCAGTTCGCAACCTGTACTACTGGCGACAGCGGGTGCCTGCCCTTCAACGCCGTGGCGCACAACGCCCTGCTTCAGCCTTTCTACAACGCTTCGGTCGGCAACTCGCATTACAACTCATTGCAGTTAAAGGTCACGCACCGTCTGAGCCATGGAGTTCAGCTGCAAGGTGCCTATACCTGGGCGCACGCGATCGACGACTCTCCCGATCCTTGACCCGGCTCAGGGAATCGTACCTTTCCCCGCAACTCGCGAGATCTGAACCAGGATCGCGGCAATTCCGACAATGATATCCGACACGTGCTCGTGATCAACTACGTCTGGGAAGTGCCACTAGGCAAAGGGCAAGGGCTTCCTGAACAGCGGTTTTGTGGGGAAAGTGTTCGAAGGCTGGCAACTCTCGGGCATCACTTCCTGGCAGACCGGACATCCGTTCGACGTGTTCAGGCTCGACTGACAGGCAACGGACGGGTATCGAGCGGTCGCGCGGACCAGGTCGGAGATCCCTTATGCGCCGGGCATAACAACGACCCATCCACACGGTGGCAACAAAGTCTGGTTTACCAACCCGGCTGCGTTTCAATGCCGGCCAGATGCGAACGGGGGACCTCTTTACAGCGGCCCAGGGACGTCTGGCCGCAACAATTCCTACGGTCCGGGTTTTGTGAATCTCGACGCTGTGTGGGCCAAGACAACGAAGATCACGGAACGGTTTAACGCTGAGCTGCGGGTGGAGTGCTACAACATCTTGAATCATCCGCACTTCAACAACCCGACGAATGGGATTAGCCTCAGACCGACTTTCGGCCTCGATTTCACTCCACCGTGACCCGGCCCGATGCCACGACCTCGGCTCGCCAGATGCAAGTGGCGCTCAAGCTGAATTTCTAGAGCCAAAGGACTAAACTAGCCGCCTGCGGGTTTCATGCCCGCAGGCTTTTTTTTGCGGCGCAAGTCTGCAACATCTGGAAAGGTGGAGGCATGAATTTTCCCAAAGCAAGGTTCAGTTCTCTGTACAGGATCATGGCTGTTGCTGCGATTGTGGCCGCCAGCGCTGCTCCAACGTCCCGCGGCGGACATGAAGCCCGAAGACCTGGTGGCCAAGCACCTCGATTCCATCGGCACCGCCGATGTCCGGGCAGCTCAAGTCGCGAATCGTGCAGGGCACGTCGCTCTTCAAGATTCGCGTCGGGGGCGGCGGTGAACTGTCGGGCGCCAGCGCCCTGGTCTCGGAAGGCCGGAAGTCCGTCCTGATGATAAAACTCGTCGAACAACGACTATCGCGGAGAGCAGTTCGTCACCGATGGCGACAAGGTTTCCGTAGCCGCCACCACGTCCGACCACAAATGGTCTGACTTTGCCGACTTTGTGCGCAGCCCAGGACCAAATCGTCCGCGAAGGCCTGCTGGGCGGAGTGTTGACTACCGCATGGGCGCTGCTCCATCTGACCGAAAACAAGGCCAGGCTCGATTTCGATGGAGAAAAGAAGGTGGACGGCCGCTCCGCCTATCAGTTGACCTACCATTCGAAAAAGAGGGACGAACTGACGGTCCACCTTTACTTCGATCCGCAGACCTTTCAGCACATCATGACCACCTACGGAATTACACTGGCGGCCGGACTGGGAGGCTTCGCTCCCTCAATTTCAGATCAGGCGGGTCTGACCTCATCAACGAATGCGGGCGGCGCCGATATCACCCAGAGCTCCAAGCAAAGGGAGACTCGGTACACCATCGAAGAGCGCTTCAGCGACTTCAAGACCGCCGAAGGCCTGACCCTGCCCTCGAAGTATTCCATTCACTTTACCGAGGAACTTCAGAACGGCATGACGAAGGTTTACGAATGGGACCTTACTGCTGACGAGATCTCGAACAACCGGCCACTCGATCCCAAGAATTTTCAGGTAAAGTAACCAACCAACCGCGAAGGACACGAAGGATCACAAAGGATCCTCGTGTACCTTCGTGTCCTTTGTGGTTAAAGGTTTCTGTCTATTTTCCCAAAAGCGTGTAGTGCGAACTGGCTGCCATGAAGAAGATCATGGGCACCGAGAGAAAGAAGTTCGTGCGCGAAGCCAGAAACGCCTGCCGGGCCAGGGTCGCCGCATTCGCCGGCGGCGTACCGACCAGCGTCCCGCGGATGATCTTCTTGTTATTACGCCAGATAATTCCCCAGACGTTGAAGAGCATGATGAAACCCAGCCCTCCGCCGATGCCGATTGAGAGTACGTGGTTATCGTCCTGTCCCACCGGCGTGTAGTTCACAAACAGCCAACCGGCGGCACAAACCAGCACCGCCGTGATCGCGCCCAACACGTATCCACTGGGCGTCTTTGAAATCACAAAATAAAGGATCATCGAAGCCGCGATCCAGATCAGCAGAAACAAACCAATGGTGCTCCCGGCCCCAACTCCCATGCGATGGGCATCGGCCGCGACGTAGACCTGTGCCCAGTACCAGAAGCCCACAAACACGGTCAGCATGGCGCTCCAGCGGAACAACTGCAGTGCGGGCATGGTCAGATACTGGAAGATTTTCGGCTTACTGGCCGCGTCCATCTGCTTCATGAAAGGCACGTTGACAAGATTGAAAAAGTACAGCAACCCCACCCAGGTGATCCCGGCTAGCAGGTGGACCCAGCGCAGGATGAAGGCCAAGGCCTCCGTACCGGTGTGGGTAGGCATGACGAACAGTGCAAGCTCAGGATGCATGGGCTACTCCTCGAAGCCGAGAATGGTGTCATTTTGCAATGACGATGTCAATTGTGCGTTCCATGTACATACGTTCCATGTGGGCGCGAGCGTCTTCACTGGTACGGCAGTGTTCATGACTTCGCGTTTCTTCTCAATTGGAGGCATTCGGGAACCCGCCGCACGAGCGCGGACGCTCGCACCCACATGGAATGCCCTCAACTTGAAATGCGGGAGGTTCCGCCGTATCGTACACATACATCGGCAGCCGGAAAGGTGCGCTGGCGTACACTGTCTCCGGTGCTCCACCGGGTTGCCATTTGGTTCCACTGTCACAGCCAGGGCGAGTGGTAGGTCTTGGGTGACCGTGGCGGTACAGACTGATTTTTCAAACATCGTGTCAGTACCAAGGAGGTCGGCGATGGAAAATAAGCCGGCGCAGAACATCCAGGATACCTTCCTTAACACAGCACGCAAGGAGCGAACTAATATCACCATTTACCTGTTGAGTGGAGTCAAGCTCACGGGACGCATCCGCTCCTTCGACAAGTATTCTGTCGTGCTCGAGACCAACAATCAGGAACAGTTGATTTTCAAACACGCCATTTCCACCGTCGCCATGGGAAAGACTGTGCACGCACATGGAGACAAGCCAACCATGATGACGGCTTCAGTAGCCGCCGGTGCAACGGGTCCGGAGCCGGCTGCGATGCCGCGTCCTTCCGGGACTGAGGGATAGAGAGTTTCCGAAACAGCAAAACTTGGCAACCAGCAATCGCGACTTGGCTTGGCCTATTTCTCCGTTCGCTTATGTTGTGCGTAGCCAAGGCCAGAAATGAAACACTAGTTGCCAGAGTTCAGCCGTATTGTGAATCCATCAAAATTGAGTAGTCCAAAGTCCAGATCTTCCGGCAAAGAATCTTTCGGCAAGGGCCCAGCCAGTGGGGTTGTGCGCGGCCCGGTGGACACGAGCCGTCCGCCCAAAGAACGCGCCTTTCTGATTGGCCTCGACGTGCGTACGCGTTCTCGCGGACCTGCGTCTTCCAGAGCCAGAAGCGGCCCGCTGACTGCTGCGGCACAAGCGGCTCGTGACGCTTCGAACGGGCCGGTAGGGACCAAAGCACCAGACATCCCTGAATTCACCGCCGAAGAGTCGCTGGACGAACTGCGAACTCTGGCGCTTAGCGCCGGCGCAGAAATTGTCGGCGAATTTCTACAGCACCGCGACCGCCCAGACCCAGCCACCCTGATTGGAAGCGGAAAGCTCGAAGAGATTGCCGGAGCCGCGGCGTCGGTCTCGGCTGATCTTCTCCTCTTCGATCATGACCTCACAGCTTCGCAACAGCGCAACATTGAAAAGCTGGTGAACACCCGGGTGATCGACCGCACCCAGCTCATCCTCGACATTTTCGCGAAACATGCGAAGACGCGTGAAGGCCAGTTGCAGGTGGAGCTGGCGCAACTGGAATACATGTTGCCTCGTCTGGGCGGGCGCGGAATAGAAATGTCACAACTGGGTGGCGGCATTGGCACCCGAGGCCCTGGCGAAACCCAACTCGAAACCGATCGCAGAAAAATTCACCGTCGCATCCGCCATGTGAAAGAGCAAATCGAAAATGTGCGGCGAGTGCGGGCTCAGCAGAGGGCACGCCGGGAAGCCGTGCCGGTCGCGACGGTCGCTCTGGTGGGCTACACCAATGCGGGGAAGTCCACGCTGTTTAACGCGCTGACTCGCGCCGCGGTGCTCGAATCTCCCAGAATGTTCGCCACGCTCGATCCCACAATTCGTTCGGTGACTCTGCCGTCGCGAAGAAAGGTGTTGTTGTCAGATACGGTCGGATTCATTCGCAACCTGCCGCACACACTGGTGACAGCGTTTCGAGCGACGCTCGAGGAAGTGCAGCGCGCGTCGCTGGTGCTGCAAGTTTCCGATGCCAGCAGTCCGCTGACGGCCGAGCAGGACGCCCAGGTCGACAAGGTCCTGAAGGAACTCGAAGTCGACGGCAAACCACGCCTGCGCGTGATGAACAAGATCGACCTGATGCCTCCGAAGCAACGCGAATCATTGTTGGACGACGCCAACAGAGTTCACGTCTCGGCCGCAAAGGGAACTGGTATAACCACGCTGCTCGACCGCATCGATGAACTGCTGTCCGAGGACCCAATCAGCCGGGTACATCTAAGCGTTCCGCAAAAAGAAGGAAAGATGCTGGCTCTGCTGGAGGCACGCTCACGAATCTATTCGCGGAAATACAACGACGGATCAGTGGAATTGGACGTGGAAGCGCCGGAGTCGGTAATGCGGAAGGTGAGAGAGTGGGTGGTGGAATGAAGTCATCGTTGGTTGTTGATTTAGGCTGACGACCGAAGACCGACGACTGACGACCAATTTAAATGGGCCGGCAACCAAGAAGCGGTGACATTCCTTGGCTATCGGCCCATTCGATCCGGATTGGATCGGAGGTGATACTTCCATGCTAGACCCGTTATCCCGGATGTCAAGCGACTTTCCACTATCTTCTGAAATAGTTCACCAGGCTGAATTTCAATCTGGAAACCGGCCTCGGCGCAGCCCGCGATTGCGTTGACACTCCACTTGTAACATGTTATTTTCAATGGTCTTAAGCCTCCTTGCGCTCTAGACCCTGATCAGCACACAATGAACGAGATTTTGGGACAATTAGGCGGATTACTGCTCGGGTCCGTTCCGACCATCATCTTTCTCGTGTTGCTGTTTGTCATTTACACCTTCGTGGTGGACAAACCGCTGAGCAAAGTTCTGGCCGAACGCCACAGCCGAACCGAAGGCGCGATCGAGAAGGCGCGAGCCGACATTGCCCAGGCCGAAGCGCGCACCGCGGAATATGAGCAGCGCATGCGCGAGGCCCGGATGACCGTTTTCAAAACTCAGGAAGCGCATCGTCAGGTTGCAGTGCAAGCGCGGGCCGCGGCTGTGGCGGAAGCGCGCACCAGGGCACAGGCTCAGGTGGAAAAGGCGCGAGCGGGAATCGAACAGGATAAGGTTACGGCGCAATCCGGTCTGGAGGCCGAGAGCGGAAAGTTGGCGGCTGAAATTATTCGCACTGTGCTGCAACCCGCGACTCAAAGTCCGGCGGGAGGCGACTGATGTTGACCTCGCGCTTCATCCGGCATGTCCGGATGCTTCTAGCTGCACTGTTCTTGACGGCTGTCATTGTCATTGTGACTCCTGGCGCATACGCTCAAGCCCCGGCGAGTTCCTCTGCTCACTCGGAAACGTCCGCAGGCGCGAATGGCGAACCGGCCAGAGAATCGCGCGAGTCAGAGGGCGAGGACGAGCAAGCGCAGTTCAAACATTCGAGTTCGGTCCAGTGGGTGGCAAAAGTTACCGGGCTGACCCTTGATCGTGCCTATTGGCTTTGCGTTCTGCTCAATTTTGCGGTGATCGCTGGCGCGATATTTTATTTTTCCAAGAAGAACCTTCCGTCTGTATTTCGCAATCGCACCGCTACCATCCAGAAGGCGATGCAGGAAGCGCGACAGGCGAGTGAGGAAGCCAATCGCCGTCTGGCGGAGATCGAAAATCGGTTGTCCCGCCTGGGCGCGGAGATCGCAGGCATGACCGCGACTGCGGAGAAGGAAGCTGCCGCCGAAGAACTTCGGATCAAAGCTGCGGCGGAAGAAGACGCGCGCAAAATTGTCCAGTCGGCTGAGCAGGAGATTGCGGCGGCAGCCAAGTTGGCGCGGCGCGAACTGACGACTTACGCTGCGAATCTGGCGGTCTCGCTGGCCGCCCGGCAGATCAAGGTCGATACTGCGACCGACCAGGCACTGGTGCGGGGCTTCGCCAATGAGTTGTCGCCGAAAACTAAAACGGGACAGGACGGAAACTAGCGCATGGCATCCGTGACCAGCACATACGCTCGCGCCTTCGCCGACGTGGTTTTCGATAAGCATCTGGATCCCGCGCAGACTCTGCAGGAGGCGCAGTCTCTGGCACAGTTGGCGGCCAGCAGCCTGGAGTTGCGCGAAGTGTGGGAAGCCCCGTCGATTCCGGCGGAACAGAAAAGGGCGTTGCTGGATGCAATTGTCGCGCGCGCCGGCTACTCCCGGACGGTGCGAAACTTTGTCGCCGTGCTGATGGACCACCGCCGCATCAGGTTTCTCGATCCGATCGTGAAAGAATTCGAGCAGGAACTGAACCGCCGAATGGGATTCATCGAAGCGCAAATTACGACTGCGCGAGAGTTAGGCGAGCCCGAGCGAAATGCTTTAGAATCCCAGGTCGCAAAGCTGACCGGCCAAAAAGTGCGCGCCCGCTATACCCAGGACGGATCCATTCTGGGCGGCGCCATCGTAAAAATTGGCAGCACAATTTACGACGGTTCGGTGCAGGGACAGCTGGAGCGGATAAGGGAAGCGATCAGCTCTTAAGCTTTTAGCCTTTAGCTATAAGTTTGAACCGAGTTCTGGTTGGATTTCAGATTCTGGAAGATTCGAAGACTTCAAGTCGCAAACATCGCATAGAAGTCCGCAAAGGACGCAAAGAAGCTAGGAAAAGCTAGGAGCCAGGAGCTAGAAGCTAAGAGCTGACTTTATGGCACAAATCAAAGCAGACGAGATCACACAGCTGATCCGGCAGCAGATCGAAAATTACGAATCCAAGATTGCCGTGGACGAAGTCGGCACGGTCATCACCCTGGGCGACGGTATTGCCCGCGTGCACGGCCTCGACAAAGTCATGGCCGGAGAACTGCTGGAGTTCCCGCACAACGTCGCCGGCATCGCCATGAACCTGGAAGAAGACCAGGTCGGCGTGGTGTTGCTGGGCGAGTACACGGAGATCAGCGAAGGCGACGAGGTCAAGCGCACCGGGCGCATCATGAGCGTGCCCGTGGGCGATGCCCTGGTCGGTCGCGTGGTCAACTCGCTGGGTCAACCGATCGACGACAAAGGGCCGATCGCGACCGACCAGTTCATCGCCCTGGAACGCCTGGCGCCGGGCGTGATCGATCGCCAGCCGGTGCGCGAACCCATGGCGACTGGACTCAAAGCCATCGACAGCATGATCCCGATCGGCCGCGGACAGCGCGAACTGATCATCGGCGATCGCCAGACCGGCAAGACCGCAGTCGCGCTCGACACCATCATCAACAGCCGAGGCAACGACCTGATCTGCATCTACAACGCGATCGGGCAGAAACGTTCCTCGATTGCGCAGGTCGTAAAAATTCTGAGCGACGCCGGCGCCATGGAATACACCATCGTGGTCGCCGCATCCGCGTCGGAACCGGCTCCCATGCAGTACATCTCGCCCTATGCCGCTTGCGCCATGGGTGAGTATTTCCGTGATACCAAGCGACATGCCCTGGTGATTTACGACGATCTCTCCAAGCACGCGGCGTCGTATCGCGAAATCTCGTTGCTGCTGCGGCGTCCGCCCGGACGCGAAGCGTATCCCGGAGACGTTTTCTATCTTCACTCCCGGCTGCTGGAGCGCGCCTCCAAACTGAGCGACAAAATGGGCGGCGGTTCACTGACTGCGCTTCCCATCATCGAGACCCAGGCTGGCGACGTCTCAGCCTACATTCCGACCAACGTGATTTCGATCACCGACGGCCAGATCTTTCTTGAAACCGACTTGTTCAACAGCGGCGTCCGCCCGGCCGTGAACGTTGGAATTTCCGTGAGCCGCGTCGGTGGCAGCGCCCAGATCAAAGCCATGCGGCAGGTGGCCGGCAGCATGAAGCTGGAACTGGCGCAGTACCGCGAACTGGCAGCATTCGCGCAATTCGGCAGCGACCTCGACAAAGCCACGCAGGCCCAGCTCAATCGCGGCCAGCGCCTGGTCGAAGTGCTGAAGCAGAAACAGTTTTCACCGCTGCCATTCTCCAAACAGATCCTGATCATCTTTGCCGGCACCAACGGGTTCTTCGACGATCTCCCGGTAGATCAGGTGCGCGAGTTCGAAGCCGAACTCTACAAATATGTGGATGCAACCAATCCAGGCTTGTTGCGCTCGATCATGGAAAAGAAAGTTTTGGACGACGCACTCAAAGCCGAGATGAGCAAAGTCATCAAGCAGAGCAAAGAAGCGTTCGTAGCAGATCGACAAGCGGCAGCAAAGTAGCAGCAACTGAGAACAGAGAACTAAGAACTAGAAACTGGTTTGCAATAAAAGGTTTTTCCGGTCCGAGCTCAAACGACGAACGACTGATTCATGCCAAACATTCTCGATATTCGGCGTCGTATTCGCAGCGTGACCAACACGCGGCAGATTACGAAAGCCATGAAAATGGTTTCGGCGGCGAAATTGCGCCGGGCCCAGGAGCGCGCATTGGCCGCGCGTCCTTACGCCCTGATGCTGACCAACGTGCTGAAGTCGCTGGTTTCGCGCACCGAAATCTACGATCCGGAAACCGGAGAAGCCAAGCATCCGCTGCTGGCTCGGCGTCCGGAACAGAATGTTTTGCTGATTGTCGTCACCGGCGACAAAGGTCTGGCGGGAGCGTTCAACACCAACATCTTGAAGGCGGCGGCCCGTTTCATCGCGACCAAGGCGGATAAGAATCTCGAAATTGAAACTATCGGCCGCAAGGGCCGCGATTTTCTGCGCCGCCGTTTCCCCACCGCCGAGCCGAGGAAGGCCGACGCTCAGACTCAGCCGCAAACCACAATCATTGGCGAGCAAATTGGAGTCTTGAACAAAATCGATTACGCCATGGCCTCGGAACTTGCCGAACGCGTGATCGAACGCTACGGACGGGAAGAGATTGACTCGGTATATTTGCTCTACAACGAGTTCAAGTCGGTGATCGCACAGCGCCTGGTCGTCGAACAGGTCCTGCCCATCGAGCACATCGGCACGCCCGAGGTTGTGCAGGCCGAGGGCATGACGCAAAAGGAAAAAGAGCGCGCCGTCGAGGCGGCAAAAGAAGCAGGCGTAGGAATTCGTCCCACGGACACTCGGGAAATCGATTCCGCCGCCGCGAAGTTTGCTACTGCGCCGGTCGACTACATTTACGAGCAGTCTCCGGAAGAGTTGTTTCGATCGCTCTTGCCGAAGTACGTGGCCATACAAGTCTTTCGCGGATTGCAGGAGTCGGTGGCTGCGGAACATGCAGCGCGCATGACCGCCATGGATGCCGCCACAAATAACGCTACAGACATGATCGATTCCCTGACGCTGGCGATGAACCGGGCCCGTCAGGCGAAGATCACGAAAGAGATTATTGAAATTGTAAGCGGTGCAGCAGCAGCACAGTAAAGCAGCTTCTAGCTGCTAGCTTCTGGCTTCTAGCCAGGTGCCAATGATAGTCGGTGGAGCAATGACCGACAGCTTTGGAGTCAAGCTAGTAGCAAAGAGCTAGCAGCCAGCAGCCGAGGTTCTATGCCAGAGAGAATTGGACGTGTAACTCAGATTTCCGGTCCTGCCGTCGACGTGCAGTTTGTCGAGGGCGCTATGCCGCCGATTTATCAGGCGTTGAAAGTTGTCAGCGACGGTTTCACAGTGCCCAACCCAATCGGCGTGATTCTGGAGGTGCAGCAGCACTTGGGCGAAGGCCGCGTGCGCTGCGTTGCCATGGAAGCGACCGAGGGTATGGTGCGTGGCATGAAAGCCATTGACCAGGGCGGCCCGATTTCGGTGCCCGTGGGCCGCGGCACGCTGGGACGCGTGATGAACGTGATCGGAGCGCCGGTCGATCAACTGGGTCCGATCCAGCACTCCAAAACGATGCCCATCCATCGGCCTGCGCCGCTGTTCGAAGATCAGGCCACCACCGCCGAAATGTTCGAGACCGGTGTCAAAGTCGTCGATCTCGTCCAACCATTTCTTAAGGGCGGCAAGATCGGACTGTTCGGTGGCGCCGGTGTCGGCAAGACCGTCTTCATTCAGGAATTGATCAACAACGTCGCCAAGCAGCACGGCGGATATTCCGTCTTTGCCGGCGTCGGTGAACGGACCCGCGAAGGCAACGATCTTTGGCTGGAAATGACCGAGTCCGGCGTTATCAAACCGGGTGATCCGTCGAAATCCAAAGCCGCGCTGATTTACGGACAGATGACCGAGCCGCCCGGTGCCCGTCTGCGCGTCGCTCTGACCGGGCTGACCGTCGCCGAATTCTTCCGCGATGAAGAAGGCGCTGACACGCTGCTCTTCATCGACAACATTTTCCGTTTCACCCAGGCAGGATCGGAAGTTTCCGCCCTGCTCGGCCGCATGCCCAGCGCCGTGGGATACCAGCCGAACCTGGCTACGGAAATGGGCGAGTTGCAGGAACGGATTACGTCGACGAAAAAAGGTTCTGTCACCTCGGTGCAGGCCATCTACGTGCCTGCCGACGATCTTACCGATCCCGCGCCGGCAACGACGTTCGCTCACCTCGACGCAACCACGGTTCTTTCGCGCGCCTTGACTGAGATCGGAATTTATCCCGCAGTCGATCCGCTGGCTTCGAGTTCGCGCATTCTCGATCGCCCGCATCGTCGGCGAAGAACATTACGAAGTCGCGCAGCAGGTGAAGCGGATTCTGCAGACCTACAAAGACCTGCAGGACATCATCGCCATTCTCGGTATCGACGAGCTGAGTGAAGACCAGAAGATCAGCGTGGCCCGGGCGCGAAAGATTCAACGCTTCCTGTCACAACCGTTCCACGTGGCCGAGCAGTTCACCGGCTCGCCGGGACGCTACGTCAAGGTAGCCGACACAGTAAAAGGCTTCAAAGGAATCGCCGAAGGCAAGTACGACGACATCCCCGAGCAGGCCTTCTACATGAAGGGCACGATCGAAGAAGTGCTGGAAGCAGCAGAGAAGATGAAAGCAGCGTAAAGAACCGTCGTTGGCCGTTGGTCTTTGGCCAACGACTAATGACCAACGATTAACGACCGACGACCGATGGCAGACACTTTCCAACTCGAAATCGTCACCCCCGAGAAGATGGTGGTGAAAGAAGTAGCGGAGGAGATCCAGATTCCTGGCAAGAATGGATATCTGGGGATCCTGCCGGGCCATGCGCCCGCTCATCACTGAGTTGGCGGTTGGTGAAATCAGCTATCGCAAGGGCGCCCAGACTTTCTATCTGTCGGTGGCGTGGGGTTTCGCCGAAGTGCTTCCGGACAAAGTCACGATTCTGGCCGAGACCGCCGAGCGTCCGCAGGAAATCGACGTCAAGCGCGCACAGGAATCGAAGCAGAAGGCTGAAGAAGCGTTGAAGACCGGCCAAACGGAAGCTGATTTCACCCACGCCGAAGACGCTCTCAAACGCGCCGAAACGCGCCTCGAAGTAGCCGAAAAGAAGTAATCGAAAATGTTGTCATCCTGAACGGCCTTCAGGCCGTGAAGGACCTATGTGTTAGGTCTCTGCCCTGGAACATCGCGCCCGTAAATTCAACGCGGCGCCTGCTCTTCCGCCACCGGAACAATCTTCGTGTCTGTACGAAACTTCTTGTAGTCGCGGAAAGTCACATCCTCGCTGATGTTCAGGCCTTTCAATAAAGCCAACCGTGCGTCCAGCTTCAGCGTGACGTGCCGGGGCAGCCAGACTTCGTCATTCACCCGCACCTGCTCGATCTGAATGCTCGAACCCTTGTGCAGTCGCAGCAGGAACAGGCCAACCGAAACCGTGTCGATACATTGAATATCGAGTTTCACCCACTGCTTCTCAACTTCGTCCAGCCAGACGCGAAAATGGAACTTGGGTAGAAACTTCGCATCTTTCATCTGCGGCTCGTAACCGGGCCGAGGATCGGCATCGATCACTACCGATTTGCGCCCCTCCAGGTTCCCCTCACCGATGAAACGAAAGGTGTAGGCATCGGCGATCTCTTTCACGAACTGCCGTCCCTCTTCCTGCTCTTTATTTTGCTTTTCCAGGCGCTTTTGCCGGTCGTTGTCGCTCTCGTTCTTACGCTTCTCGATAATTTTCTGGATCTTGTCATCTTCTTTCCGGGCATCGCTCTCGCTGAGGAGGTTGTCGTCTTTGGCAATGAGCTTTCGTACCGGTTCCTCGTAAAGCACCATGATTTCGTAGGTCTTTGACTCGCTCGATTTCACCTGATCTTTGCCGTCGAGTTTGTGCTGTTCCTCGCGCTGAATGTAGGTATAGTCGCGCTGTTTCTTGTCATTCTGAATATCCTTTTCTGCCGCTTCGCGAATGAGATCGCGAATCTGGTCTTGCGAAAGCTCGTGTGTTGCTTCTTCCTCTCCGGCAGGAACAGGTACCGGCTGGTTTTGTGCGAGTGCAAGCGACGCGAGGAAAAAGAGAAGAAGGATTGAGGCCACGGGCTGCTTCATAAAGATGAATATGTTGTTAGAGCCTAGCCAGTTCACCCGAGATGTCTCAAGAGCGCTGGGTCTTGGCCTCGGTCTTGAACCAGATCTCGATAAACCGGATAGGATCAGCCGTGGCATTCAGGAACGTTGTCTTCCGTCCCGCCGGAATCCAGACGGGTTCGCCGGACGACTTGCGTATCCTCTCGTACTCCCCGGCCTTTATATCGATATTCGTAACCGGAATGAGCAGTTCCGGTCCCGCTTTGTCTGGCGGCGGAAAGGGGTCGCGCGAGAGCAGTTGAACATCACTCACGCTAGCGGCTCCCAGCAACAATGAATTCATGAACTTCGAGTGAGGGTCGACAGGTGGAGCAATCGACGCGGCCCCAAACTGCCATGTACCAGAATAAGATTGATAGCCATAGTTCGTCACTTTGGGATCTAGAAATTCGATAGTGACACAGCGATAGTCCGTGGTGCGGTCGTTGCGCATGCCGATTGCACGTCCGCCCGTGTTAAAGCGCACATCGCCCTGGTTGAAGTGAAAATTGACAATATCCGACTCGCCTTCAGGCCAAATCACGACATCGCTATCGAGCAGCGCAATCACCAGAAAGTTATTGTCGTGCCGCGCCATCGTACGTTCCAGAGGTCTGAGCGTGAGTGCAAACACGCGCACCTGGTTGTTAACCAGCAACTGCCGGTAATGTAGAGCCGATGCCATGTCGGGAGCGGACTGGGCCCACGCCGTCGGCGCCAACAGCAGAATCATGAACAGTCCGTATTTCATGAAGGAATTGTAGCCCGGAAAGTAGGGAAGGCAAGTATGCCGAACGCTATGGACTATCTCAATTTCTCGGCCTTACCCAATGTCTCCGCCCGAAATAACCTGTCATCGATGCGGTGTAATCGCTCCGCCATGCCCGGACGCAGAATCTTGTAATGATGGATTTCGAACAGATAATCCACGATGAACCATATAGGTTTCTCGGTAGTCATCCAGTGCAGGTGATCGAAGCGGCTCAGGTCTACCGGACGCGAGAATCTGCGCAAGGTCCGCTCCCGCCGCAGGTTGAAATAAAGATTGAAGTAGCTCATGGCCAGTTCGCGCAGGGATCGGTACACCGGCTCTCGAAAGCGGCAGCCGGTATAGTTCGATTTCGCCACCACCCCCCAGTGGCCTTTCACCTTGTAGATGGCGAGAACGTGGTCGGTGTCGTGGTCGGCCTCGAGGTCCCAGATCAGCGGAGGAAAGCCGTTCGCCCGCAGAGCCGCTGCGGCGAACATCGCTCCTTCCAGGCAGTGCGAAGTATTCTCGCGAAGCACGCGGCGCGGCGACCAGGCCGTATCGGCGAGATGGTAAGGCATGTCGTCGATATAACGCTGTATGCCATACGGATCTTTGAGGCTGCGCAGTTTGCGCAGTTCGGCGGGAGTGAAGCTGTGTAGCTCTGTGGGTTTCGTCATCCTCGATGGCAGTTTAGCTGATGAAACCGCCAACACCGTTAACCACGGAGGACACAGAGGGCACGGAGTTATGGGCTAGGCCAGCAACTCTGCCAGTTCGATCGCTTTGTCGAGCAGCACGTCTGGCGCAGGGTCATGCAGTGTATGCGGAGCGAAGCCGTAGGTGACGCCGCAAGTCCATGTGCCGGAATTGCGTCCGGTGAGGATGTCCACTCCCGAGTCGCCGACGATCAGAGTCTCAATCGGATTGGCTCCCATTTCCCGCAAGATGGTTTGTGCACCCTCCGGATCAGGCTTCTTGGTCGCGAAGCTGTTGCCTCCATACACCAGGGTGAAGAATTTCCCCAGTCCCAGCGCCTCGACAATAGCCCGCGACGGGACTACGGGCTTATTCGTAAGCACAGCCATCTTCCGTGGCTGTCCGTTGCCCGATTTCTCGATGGCCGCCAGTGCTTCCAGTACTCCGTCGTACAAGTGGGTGTGATCCAGCTTGTGTTCGCGGTAATAAGAAAGGAAATATTCGAGGCCGGAGCGGACCAGCTTCTCATCATTGGCCTCGCTGCCGAGTGCCCGGCCGATTAGCGCCGGTGCCCCGTCCCCCACATAGCTGGCGATCACGTCGTCCGGCAATTCGGGACGCTTCATATGCCGCAAAGTCGCATTGACCGAGTGCACCAGGTCCAGTCGGGAGTCGATCAGGGTGCCGTCAAGGTCGAAGATCAGAAGCTGGATTTTCTGGGGATCGAATGGACGATTGATTTGGATCATGCCGTGCTTTCAGGATAAATGATGGCGGCGGCTCGCAAAACCATCAACCACCAAGGACACGAAGTATCACGAAAGCCTCGATCTCAGGCTTTCCTTCGTGAACCTTCGTGTCCTTTGTGGTTTATGGTTTTCTGACCTGAAAGCACCTTCCCCCACCCCACTTCCCGATTTACAATGCAAAGGCGTCTTGTACACTCGCATCTAAGGGAACCGGATGGCCACCACCAAGACTGACCTTAAATCGGCCGCTGTATCCGAGCGCGATGTCAAGAAAGCTGGAAAGACCTACGAAGGCCTTTCCCGCGAACAACTGATCGAAGCCTACCGCCACATGTACACCTCCCGGCGGGTAGACGACAAAGAGATCCTGCTCAAGCGTCAGCAGAAGATCTTCTTCCAGATATCAGGGGCCGGACATGAAGCCGTGGGCGTGGCTGCGGCCCTGGCCCTGAAAACCGGCTACGACTGGTTTTATCCTTATTACCGTGACCGGGCACTCGGGCTGGCCTTGGGTGTGACCGCCTACGACATGCTCCTTCAGGCGGTGGGCTCGGGCGAAGACCCCAGCTCCGGCGGACGGCAGATGCCTTCCCACTGGAGTATCCCCGACCTGAACATCGTCACCGGTTCTTCGCCGACGGGGACCCAGATTCTGCAGGCCGTCGGTTGCGCCGAAGTCGGTCGTTATTATGCTGCCCATCCCGACGCTGCCCGCAAGGTGACCGGCGACTACCGCGAGTTCAAGGACGTAAAGTTCCACGGCGACGAAATCACGTACGTCTCTCTCGGCGAAGGCACGACGAGCGAAGGCGAGTTCTGGGAAGCGCTCAATACCGCGTCCAACTCACGCGCTGCCCATCATTTTCGTGATCGAAGACAACGGGTACGCCATCTCGGTGCCCGTCGAAGTGCAAACTGCGGGCGGAAATATTTCCCGCCTGGTCAGCGGCTTCCCCAACTTCCATTTTGAGGAAGTCGACGGCACGGACCCGGTGGCCACCTATGCCGCCTTCGTGCGCTCAGTGTCGCATTGCCGCGCCGGGCACGGTCCTTCTTTTGTGCATGCTCACGTCATCCGTCCTTACTCGCATTCGCTTTCGGACGACGAACGCCTCTACCGGCCGGATGCCGAACGCCAGCGTGATGCCCAACGCGATCCCATCTCCCGCATGCAGATGTTCCTCATTCGCGAGGGCATTCTCGACGAGAAGGGAATCAACCAACTGGAGAAGCAGGTGGACGACGATCTGCAGGTCGCTACCGATCGCGCTCTGAAGGCGCCTGCTCCGACTCCGGACACGGTCCTGCAATACATTTATTCGCCGAATCTGGATCCCACATCGTCGACCTTCGACACCCAGCCCGCACCGTCAAAATCTGAGGCCACTGGCGCCGATGGCAAGAAGCCTGCGCCCAAGACGATGGCCGATCTGATCAACGCGACGTTGCGTGACGAAATGCGCCGCGACGAACGCATTGTGATCTTCGGGGAAGACGTAGCCGACTGCAGCCGCGAAGAATATCTCAAGCAGAAACTGGTCAAAGGCAAAGGCGGCGTTTTCAAGCTGACCGCAGGATTGCAGATAGAATTCGGTTCCGACCGGGTTTTCAACTCGCCGATCGCGGAAGCCAACATCGTAGGGCGCGCCACCGGCATGGCCCAGCGCGGACTGAAGCCGGTAGTCGAAATCCAGTTCTTCGATTACATCTGGCCCGCCATGATGCAGCTGCGCAGCGAACTGCCCCTGATTCGCTGGCGTTCCTACAATACTTTTTCCGCGCCCTGCGTGATTCGCGTGGCCATTGGAGGCTATCTCACGGGCGGGGCCATCTATCACTCCCAGTGCGGCGAAACCGCCTTCACCCACATTCCCGGCTTGCGGGTCGTCTTTCCTTCAAACGCGCTCGACGCCGCAGGCCTGCTTCGCACCGCGATCCGTTGCGACGACCCTGTTCTTTTCCTCGAACACAAACGTCTCTATCGCGAAACCTACGGCCGCGCATCCTATCCGGGTCCGGACTACATGGTCCCGTTCGGCAAGGCCAAGGTAGTGCAGGCAGGAACCGATCTCACCGTCATAACTTATGGAGCAGTTGTTCCCAGAGCCCTTCAGGCCGTGCAAAAACTGGAGCGCGAGCACGGGGTCAAAGCAGAGCTGATCGACCTGCGCAGCCTGAATCCCTTTGACTGGGAGACCATCGCTGCCTCGGTGCAAAAGACTAACCGGGCGCTGGTGGCTTACGAAGACACCCTAAGCTGGGGATATGGCGCCGAAATCGCCGCCCGCATTGCCGACAAGCTATTCGAGCACCTGGACGCCCCGGTCCGCCGGGTGGCCGCAATGGACGTCTTCGTCGCCTACCATCCCGATCTGGAGAATGCCATCCTGCCCCAGACCGCCGACCTGTTCCAGGCCATGAAAGAGCTATCGGACTACTAGGTTTTAGTAGCGCCGCCGTCTCGCCCTCCCAGTGGGTGCGCTCGAAACCCTCCAACAACAGGCCATTCTGCCACCTCGGACGTTCTGCGGGCGGGACGCCCTAAGGACAGCCGGCAAGATGCCG
Organism: Terriglobia bacterium; assembly: GCA_963741105.1. GTDB lineage: Bacteria > Acidobacteriota > Terriglobia > Terriglobales > Acidobacteriaceae > JAIQFF01. Next base: position 358,297 of record CAVUGT010000004.1, on the reverse strand, counting down.
ACGCTACCAAATTCTTACGCCAATTTGCTGATTCCCAACCTCTTCCTGCCTGTCCAGATACCTGAGTAACGTCTGTAGTACTTTAGTTACGCAATGGGGGTGCCCTTTGAACCGTCTGAATAAACACCGCATTTAGTAGTACGCGCATATCCTCTAAACCACTACCCCTAGTACCAACTCTGCAACTCCCTCCAAGCCGTTTTCCAGAAAACAGGTATAAAACCCGGTAAAACCCGAAGATACGCCTTGACCTTGGCACTTTCGGGGTTGATATATGCTCAGCACACCTAAATTCACTCGAACGCAATTTTGTACGAGGAATTTTCTCCCAACGTTTTGCCCGGCAGTCCGGAAAACCGGCTGCAATTTTGGGCCTGATCTGTGGAAAGGGTTTGGAACTATGGCCGACTCGCGGGAAGTGATGAACATTCGCCAGGCGTCGCAATACCTGGGAGTGAGTCCGGACACGCTTTACAAGTACGTAGGCGAGCAGAAAATTCCTGCTTTCAAGCTTGGCAACCGCTGGCGCTTCAAAAAATCGAGGCTCGACCAGTGGATGGAAGAGAAATCAACCCAGATGGAAGCGAAGGGTAGCAAGAAGAAACCGAAGGCGGCTGGTAAGGCTGCCGGGCAACCGTAAAAGGCGGGCACATGTTTGGATTGGGATCAAAAACGATTGTTGGTCTGGATGTAGGCTCCTCCAGCATCAAGGCTGTCGAGCTGAGGAAGGGACGCAACGGTATCGAAGTAGCGCACCTGGGCCTGGAACCCCTGGCGCCGGATATCGTTGTGGACTCCATGATCGTGGATTCCGGAACTGTCTCGAGCGCAATCTCGAAGCTGTTCACCGACAATGCGATCAAGGCGAAAGCCGTAGCCACCGCTGTCAGCGGCCACTCGGTGATCGTGAAAAAGATCTCATTGCCTTCGATGAGCGACCAGGAACTGGCCGAGACCATCGAGAAAGAAGCCGCCCAGCACATTCCGTTCGACCTGGCCGACGTCAATCTCGACTACCAGATTCTTTCTGAAGATGCCGGCAGTCCTCAAATGGACGTCCTGCTGGTCGCTGTCAAGAAAGACAAGATTCTCAATTACACCAACGTACTCTCGATGGCAGGCAAGACTCCGGCTATTGTGGACATCGATGCCCTGGCCTTGCAGAACTGCTACGAGTACAACTACGAACCCGCGCCGGGACAAGTGGTGGCACTGTTGAACCTGGGCGCGAGCGTAATGAACATCAATATCGTGAAGGGCACAACGCCGCTGTTCCCGCGCGACGTCAGCGTGGGCGGGCACCAGTACACGGATTCGCTGCAGAAAGAACTGGACCTCAGCTTCGACGATGCCGAGTCCTTGAAGCTGGGCAACAAAGTAGGAACGGTGAGCGAAGATGCGAAAACGCCGATCCTGCAGCAAGTGACGGAAATCATCGTCCTCGAAATTCAGAAGACGTTCGATTTCTTCCGCGCCAGTTCGTCGGGCGAGCATATCGAGAAGATTTATCTGGCGGGTGGCTCTTCGAAAGTCCCCGGTTTGGTCGAAGCTCTGCGCCAGGAGTTTTCGTTGCCGGTGGAAATTTTCAATCCGTTCCAGAAGATCGGCTTGCCGACCGAAGGACCGGGAGTACAGCTGATCGAGCAGAATGCGGGCCAGATGGCAGTCGCGGTGGGTTTGGCCTTAAGGAGTTTTGAAGACTTATGATCCGAATCAACCTGCTGGGTGCACAAAGTAAGGGAAAGAACAAGCGATCCGGAGCAGCTTCGGCGGCCGCCGTCATGGAAGTGGGTGACGTAGGCTCACCGAAGATGAAGGTCCTGGTGGTGCTGATTCTGGCCGCCCTCGTCAACGTGGGCTACTGGTATCAGCTGGACAAACAACACCGGGACATCGCCGCCAAGATGGAAGTGGCGATGCGGAAGAACGCCGAATTGGCCGACGTGAAGGCGCGCTACATGGAGCGCCAGCGTGAAGCCGATAACTACAAGCGGCGGGTTGACGTGATCGACCAACTGCGCGCGGCCCAGGGCGGGCCGGTCAACCTTCTGAACACGGTTGGCCAGACGGTGAACAACACCGAAGCAGTCTGGCTCAACAGCATGAAGGATCAGGGCACCAGCGTCGATATCGACGGCATGGCGCTAAGCACGGATGCCGTTGCCAGTCTGATCTCGAATCTGCAGAAGACCGGATACTTCACCAACATCGAAATCAAAGAGACCTTTCAGGACGACACTTTCAAAGAAATGCAGGCGTTCAACTTTACTCTGACCTGCGAAAAGGCGAAGTCCTAGTAAGGGCGGAAAAATATGGCCAACTTTAACGAAATGTCGGGCATTAAACAGTGGGCAGCGGTGGTGGGCGTGGCGGCAGTAATCACCGTCGCCCTGTACTTCACCCTGTTCAAGAGCCAGCGTGAAGCCAATGCGACGGCCCAAGCCGCCCTGGATGTCAAGATCCGTGAAAACGCGGAACTGGAATCCTACCGGCCCAAGCTGGTGGATATTGAACGCCAACTGGCCAGCCTCAAACAACAGCTGGAAATCGAACGCAAGATCGTGCCCGACGAGAAAGAAGTGCCTGGCTTCATGAAGATGATGAACGCCGAGGCCGCGAAAGCCGGGATCGAATTGCGTCGCTACACTTCCAAGCCAACTGCGGCGAAGGAATACTACACCGAGGTTCCCTTCGAGCTGGAGCTCGATGGCCCGTACTACTCGATGCGGAATTTCTTCGACAGCGTGGGCAAGCTGGAGCGCATCGTGAATGTCTCGGGTTTGATGGTGTCAACCACCAAGAAGCCGACCGACGCCAAGGCGAAGCATACCTATCAGTACGCCGCTTCCGAGAGCGTTGTGGCTACTTGCACGGCGACCACATTCTTCAGTCATGACATGGATCCATCGGGAGGCGCTGGTGCAAAACCGGGTCAGCCCGCTCCGGTGAAAAAGCAGGGGACCATATGAAGCTGACGACTGGAATTATTTTCCTGGGAATGGTGGCGGGAACTGCTCTGGGGCAGAACCCTGCTGTCATCAACAACACGCGGACTACGCTTCAGGGTGTGCAGCAGAAGCAGGCTGCCGCCTCGAATGCAGCCCTGGCGTCTACGCAGGGCGGCGGAGCAAATCCCGCGGCGCCTGTAAGCAGCGCGGCGCAGAAACCGGCGAACAAGATCGTCGTCAAGAAGATTTCCGCCCCGGCGTCGGCCTCCAAAGCGAAGCCGGCTGCCACCCACAAGAAGGCGGAGCCGAAACAGCAAATCGCGGTCGAGAACCAGAAGAAGCCCGCGGAGGCCAAGAACGACGCGCCCAAGCAGATCAATCTGACCAGTCGGCGTGATCCGTTCGTCAGCCCGGTAGTCAATCGCAGCATGCTGGGTTCGGGATGCAGCACCGGCAAGCGCTGCCTGGCCATCGACCAGATCAACCTCAAAGGCATCGTCAAAGCTGATTCCGGGATGATCGCGGTCGTCGTCAACAGTTTGGATAAAGCGTATTTTCTGCGGGAGAACGATCCGGTGTTCAACGGCTTTGTAGTAAAGATCACCGGCGATTCGATCATTTTCAAGGAAACGGTCCAGGATCGTCTGGGCAAACCGTTGACTCGGGAAGTGACCAAAAAGATTACGACGTCGGCAGTCTAGGCGGCGAGGCGATTGGCCGGGATTCCGGCAGAAACGAATCTTGCTAGAAAGATCACGGGGCTGGCCAAGCGCAAGACCCGTTGGGGAGAGCGAAATGCGAAAGCAACTTCTGACCGTTTTATTGCCGGCGCTGGTGGTGGTATTCACCTCTTCGGCGCAGACCCAGAGCGCGGGCACAGACGCTCCGAAGCACGCCGCAGTGCAGAAGGTCAATGTTCTGCACACCGACGACGGCGTCAGCGTGGAGATCAAGTCCCGCGGCGCAGTCAAGCCGCGGCTGAGCACGCTCGATAACCCGGCGCGCATCGTCGTCGATCTGCCGAATACAGTCGTCGGCACTTCGCGCGGCCAGATCAGCGTCGATGGCGACGGAGTGAAGGACGTCCGGCTCGGTATGGACGGCCAGGCTACTCCGACGACCCGCCTCGTGGTCGATTTGACCAAGGCGTGCCGCCACGAGCTGGTTGCGGGCAGCGATAACACGCTGGTCCTGAAGCTCTACACCAAGTCAGAGGTAGCCAAATCGGCTCCGCAGCCCACCGTGGTTGCCAAGCCTGAAGTCGTCGCGCCCGCCGTCGCCGCAGTTGCCGCTCCCGTACAGGAAGCGAAACTGATCCAGGCCTCAGCCAAAGCCACCGACTTCGCGTTCATTGAACCTTCTTATTCGCCCAAGGCTGAAGCGACGACCGCGGATGATAAATCCGCCGCGATCGAGCCTTCCGCGCGAGCCAATGCTGCCGCGGTAAAATTTGCCGCCCGGCCCGATGGCAACCTGTTGCCCCCGGCCAGCGCCGCCATGCAGTCCAATGGCGTGCAACCGGCGGTGAACATGGCCGCTGAGCAGAAGGTGCAGGCTTCGCAGCCCGTCACCGCGACCGGACCGAAGTACACCGGCGAGCCCATCTCCGTGAACTTGAAGGATGTGGACCTGAAAGACTTCTTCCGCCTGATCCACGAGATCAGCGGTCTGAACGTCGTTCTCGATCCCAACGTCAAAGGCACCCTGACCATCGTCCTCGACGATGTACCGTGGGACCAGGCGCTGGACATCGTTCTGAAGAACAACGACCTGGCCCGCCAGCTTGAAGGCAACGTACTCCGCATCGCTACCGTGGACACCATGCGCAAGGAAGCTGAATCACGGCGCGCTCAGGTGGAAGCCGAAGCTCTGGCGGTTGACAAAGTTACCGTCACCCGTTTCCTGAGCTACGCTCACTCCAAGGACGTCGTCCCCACCGTGAAGAATTTCCTCACCCAGCGCGGCGATGTGATCTCTGACGATCGCACCAATGCTCTGATCATCCAGGACATTCCTTCCGTGATGCCGGCGATCGATCGCCTGCTCACGCAGCTGGATCGCAAGACTCAGGAAGTTGAAATTGAAGCCCGCGTGGTTGCCGCAACCCGCAGCTTCGCTCGCGATATCGGTACTCAGCTTGGTTTCGGCTGGGGCGATGGAAAGACTGCTATCGGCGGTGCTTCCGCAGTTGGAACTTCTCCGACCACGGTAGGTGGTTTGACGCCGGGCTACATCACCAGCGGCACCAGCAGCTCCACCACCGGCAGCACGATTCCACTGTTCTCCAACATGCCGGTAACCAGCCCGACCAGCGGACTTAGCTTCGTGAATGCCAGCAACAACGTGCGCATCGACGCCATCCTTACCATGGCTGAGTCGCGCGGATTGTTGAAGATTCTGTCCCGTCCGCGTGTCGTCACGCAGAACAACATTCAGGCTCTGGTTCGCCAGGGCGTGCGCGTTCCCATCGTGACCCAGGCCCAGTTGGGTGGACCGCCCACGGTCACTTACGTGGATGCGTTCCTGCGCTTGACCGTGGTTCCGCAGATCACGTCGGAAGGCACCATCTTCCTGAACGTGGACGTGGAAAACACGACTCCTGACTTCGGCCGCACCGTACAGGGCAACCCCACTCTGATCACCCAGCAGGCAACCACCCAGGTCCTCGTGACCGATGGTGGGACGGTGGTCATCGGTGGTGTGATCCAGACGCAGAACTCAATCAACGTCACGCAGGTGCCGTTGCTGGGCAACATCCCGTACCTGGGCAACCTGTTCAAACACACGACGGTCAGCACCTCCAACCAGGAGCTGATCTTCTTCATCACGCCCCGCATCATCCAGACATAGCGCGTGGTGGTAACGAGGTAGAAGTAAAACAGCCGCCGGCATCCTGAGAAGGAACCGGCGGTTTTGTTTTGCGCGTCCGACGGTATTCCACGCCTCTACGTCATGAATGGCTGGGAATGAGAAAGACCTGGGCGCTTGTGGAAATGTACGATGTGCCCTGACTTGCACTTGCGTCTAGTTCACCTGACGGTTTCGAATCTCACGCATGATCTGGGCAATTTCGTGTAGAGTCCCCAATACGCCTTTCATATCAGGATGTTCCCCATTCCTTATCGACTTCACCAGTTGATCGTCGGTGAATCCACGCATCATGAAGAGGATCTGTTCTAAAGTCGATTGGATGATGCCTATCCTCCACCACAGCAGATACAGGAAACAGCAAAGCCCCACAATCCATTGCTCTGCGATTAGGAAGATGACTCCGGCGCAAAAGACCAAGATCCGAAACAATCTGGAAACGCCGCGCAGGAATACGAATAGCCGGTAGTTAAACCTCTTATCGTCATCATCCACTTCGCCGTAGAGTTTCTCGGCTATCCACCTATTTGCGTCGTCCATTGGAGTATCTCCGCTAGCGTCGGACTATAGCAGAGTCTCGCCGTGGGGAAACCTGGGGGCAGACGGCTGGGTTTACCGAACTCGGCAAACAAATGCGAGGTCGTGGCGATTCCAGATCCAGATAATTCGGCGAGAGGGTTTACGATATGCCCTGTCTATCCCCGGGTCCCGCCATCACCTAACTGATTAGTATTAAATCGATTTTTGCATGCATTTCCTTCTGGAATAGCGCGATGAGTTTGTTGTAGCATCCTTCCCATCTTTTGCAGGGCATCACTCGCCGTCCCGACCAAGGAGGGTCAGATGCGCACTTGGGGCATGATTCGATTCCACTTCCGGCAAGCAAAATTCATATCGCTACTGCTTGCCTTCACACTTGCGCCTGTCTTGCTGGTTGCCCAGGGATACTTCGGCACGGTCAGCGGCGAACTCACGGATGCCACCGGCGCCGTTGTGCCTGGAGCCAGGCTCGTCCTTACCGACGTGCAAAAGGGATTCACCTTTACTACGACTTCCGACAGCAATGGGCGATATCTGCTGCGTTCCGTTCCGCCCGGAATCTATACGGTGTCGGCGGAAGCCGGAGGCTTTGAGAAGGCGACAAGCGCCAGGTTCAAAGTGGACGTCAACGAGAACGCCGGGGCCAACCTCTCGCTGAAGGTTGCAGGCGCCAGCCAGACCGTTCAGGTAGAGGCGGAAGCGCGCGCCATCCAGACTGAAGATGCGGAAACCGGCCAGGTCGTCAATCGCAAGTTCATCAATGACCTGCCGCTGATCGATCGCAACGTGATTGCGTTGACTTCTCTGGCTCCCGGCGTCACCGCCATGGATGACCAGTGCGACGCCACCTGTACGGGCACGAACTTCGTCTCCAACGGAAGTCGCGGCTCGACGGCTGACATTCTGACCGATGGCGCTTCCGTCACGAATTCCGAACCCAACGGCGGCATTACGGCCGCCACCTATGTTCCATCTCCGGAAGCCATCGAAGAATTCAAGGTGCAGCAGACCAACTTCAGCGCCGAGTATGGGTTCTCCGGAGCGTCGGTGGTCAACATGATCACGCGCTCGGGGACGAACCAGTTCCATGGCAGCGCGTACGACTTCGTGCGCGACTCGATCTTCGACGCGAACGACTGGTTCTCCAACCGTTTCGGACAGCCCCTTCCCCCGCTTCGCCGCAACAATTACGGTGTCACCATTGGCGGTCCGATCATCAAGAACAAGACGTTCTTCTTTGTCGACTACGACGGCTTGCGCTCTTCCGGACTGAGCACGGCTACGTTTGGAGTTGCGACCGATTTGATGCGCACCGGCGATTTTGGTGAGGTGTGCGGTGCGCAGGGCGGTTCGTTCGATGGCACGGGACGCTGCAGCGTTGACGCCGGCCAGATCTGGGATCCCTACCAGCGTTTCTTCGACTCCGGAACCGGTTCAGCGGTAAGAAACAACGACGCTTCATTCATTCCCTTCAACAACCTCGCTACTTACATGAGCCCCGGCAACCCCAAGCTTCCAGCGAACCTTCAACCGCCAGGCGTCCCGGGCAATCTGATCGATCCGGTAGCGCTGAACATGTTGAAACTGTATCCGGAACCGAACATTATCGGGACAGGGCATTTACGACAACTGGTTTGGCTCGGGATCGAGCAAGGGCTACAACGATCAGTTCGACATCAAGATCGACCACCGTTTCAACGAAAGCAATCTGGTAAGCGTCAAGTATTCATACCAGTACAACCATGGCAAGGGCCTGAACTGTTTCAAGAACTTCACGGATCCTTGTCAGGGTGGTCCCGGTTGGACCAACGCGCACCTGTTTGCCATCAACGATACCCACACCTTCAGTCCAACCCTGTTGCTGAATGTCACCCTCGGCTTTACTCGCGGCGTATGGCACATCGATGCCTATAACCCGCAAGGTGTTGACGATCCTCTCGGCACATTGGGGTTCCCCTCGTATCTGCAGAGCAATGGATTTCCCGGCGTTCCCGCTGTTTACCTCAGCGAGTATCTGAATAACGGCTCGACCAATATCGGCACGGACCCTTACGGCAACTATCGGCTGGGACAGGACACAGGACAACTGGCGGCTACGCTCGACAAGGTGCATGGCGCGCACGAGGTGAAATTTGGCTTCGACGGCCGGATACACCAGATCAATTACATCCAGACCAACGCGCCCAACGGGATTTTCACTTTCGACGAGCACGGTTCCGATGGATGTCCAATAGGATCGACGGACTTTGCCAGTTGCGGTGGCGACGCCATGGCCAGCTTCATGATGGGCAACATGGCCAATGACGACAACGGCAACTCTTATTACGAAATCCAGTTCCGGCCCGCAACTACAAATTACCAATACGGCTTTTTCGCCCAGGACAACTGGAAGGTCACTCCCAAGCTGACCTTGAATCTGGGTCTGCGCTACGACGTCACCCTGCCGCGCACCGATCGCTATAACCGGCAGAACTGGTTCGATCCCAATGTGACCAACCCGCTGAACGGCGGCAGTCTCTCGTACACCGACGATCAGGGCAATCCGGTAACGCTCCCACTGCGTGGCGGTGAAGTTTTCGCCAGTTCCCACCAGCGCACGAACTATGCGACCGACTGGAACGACTTTCAGCCGCGCTTCGGCTTCGCCTACCAGTTCGCACCGAAGATGGTGGTGCGCGGCGGTTATGGCATCTACTACGGACAGTCGCGGTCGGGCGTAACGGGCGTTGTCCCCTACGGCGGCCAGGGCTTCAACCAGTACACCAACGTGATCAACACGTTTCAGAATGATCACGCGACTCCGTATCTTCACCTGAGCAACCCGTATCCCAACGGATTGATTCAGCCCACCGGAAATTCGCTCGGCTTGCTGAATGATGTGGGTTTCAATGCCAATGGCCCGCTTCGCACGGGAATCGCAAACCGGACTCCTAACGAACAGAGCTGGAGTTTGGGCGTCGAGCGCTCATTGCCCTGGGATGTAGTGCTCAATGCGGAATACATCGGGAAGAAGGGAACACATCTTCCTTTCAGTGGCGCCAACCAGATAAACATCCTCGGTCCACAGATCGAGAATCCCAATGCTGACATCAACGACCTGCTCAACTTCGTCGACAATCCTTTTTCCTCGCAGCTCGGTGGACCGATTAGCGATCCCAATAGCGTTCTGTCTTCGCCAACGGTTCAGAAATTTCAGTTGCAGCTTCCATATCCCCAGTTCACGGGTGTTGCCAACGACGTTCAACTGATTGCGAATTCGACCTATCACGCGTTCCAACTGCTCGCTGAAAAGCGTTATACCAACGGGCTACAGTTCCTCGTTACGTATACCTGGTCGAAGTCGATCGATGATTCTTCCCAGGCCGACGACAACGTGACCTGGCTGGGCAGCTTCACCAGCCTGCAGGACCCGAACAAGCCATGGCTGGAAAGAAGCCTGTCAACCTTCGATATTCCGCAAGTGTTGCAGTTCAGCTACAGCTACGATCTTCCCTTCGGACGCCACCGCGCTTTCCTCGGCAACATGCCCACCGTGCTGGAGGCGATCATAGGCGGCTGGAAGACCAACGGGATATGGAGGCTCTCCGCCGGACGTCCTCTGACGTTTAGTCTCTCGGACGGAAACTCGCTCCCGACTTACGGCGCCCAAAGGCCGAACATCGTGGGAAAACCCGAGCGCAATCGCGGCGCGGACTGGGTGGACCAGTACTTTGCGGATATCAGCGTCTTTCAGCGGCCGGACGATTTCACTCTCGGCACCGCCCCACGAGCCTATGGCGGCATCCGCTCGCCGTGGGCATTTACTTCTGACTTGTCGATCGCAAAACAGTTTTCGATGGCCCGTGTGCGGGAAGATATGAACATTGAAGTTCGCATGGAAGCGCGGAATGCGTTCAATCACCCCGTATTCGGTACGCCGAACACTTCCGTGGATGATCCCAGCTTTGGGCAGATCACGGGTTTGTCAGTGGGACCGCGAGAGCTGCAGTTGGCGATCAAGTTCAACTTCTAAGAGTGAATTGAACGGGTGGCCCACTCAAGCCCGATTTTGGCTTGAGTGGGGCAGTTCTACCGCTGGACGGTGAAACCCCGGCACAGAAGGGACGGTCGCCAGGCCTTAGGACTACCAGTTACTTCTTCAGCCATCCCTGCAATTCCATCCACTCAGCGAACCGGTCAATCCAATGATCCGTCGGAAGATTCTGCTTGCGCATTCCGAAGCCGTGCCCACCCTTCGCGTACAGATGCAGTTCTGCCGACTTATGCGCCCCCGTCCATCTCTCGTACAGTGCAACGCTCTCCGGCGCGAGTCCGAGTTGATCATCGGTAGCAGCAGCGACGAACATAGGAGGTGCGTCCGCCGGAACGGGAACATCTTTGGATATTTCCCCGCCCGCATAGATCGGAGCCACGAACGCGGGACGACCTTCCGGCAAGTAATTGAAGGCAACTCCGGAAACGACCCTTCCGCCAGCGGAGAATCCGACAATGCCGACACGGTCGGGAGAAACTCCCCATTCCGTGGCGTGCTGCCGAACGTAAGTGACGGCCGCTAAGCCATCGGCGACGGAGAGGGGGATGACCTTGCCTACCACCTCGTCAAATTTCTGCCGGTTAGCAAACAGCGTCATGAATTCCTGTGTAGCGTCCTCGCCGGTGTGTGCGAGGCGGTACTTCAACACAAATGCCGTCACGCCTTTCGCAGCCAGGTACTTGGCGACATCGGTGCCCTCGCTGGTGATAGAGAGGGCCATAAATCCGCCGCCCGGACAGACCACCACCGCGGTGCCGTTTTTCAACTCCGGAGCAGGCTTGAAAACCGTCAGGCTGGGTTTGGTCACGTTGGTGACGACTTCCGTGTGCCAGACGTTCGAAAAGTACTCTTTCTCCGGATAGTTCTCCTGCGTCGACCCCGGCGGGGTTCCGGGATAGAGAGGGACGACATCCTGGGCAGCGACTAGCGTTGCTACGAAACCTACTAAGAAGAGGGTCCGAAGGAGGAATGTTTTCATGGCCGCGTAGTTTAGCAGAGAGTCAGGTCCGGAGGAGTCAATTCAAGCAGGTCCGGCGGGTGGCCCATTCAAGCCCGGTTTTGGCTTGAGTGGGGCAGTTGTATCGCTGGACAGAATCTTCCGGCCCTTTGTTCGCGCCACGACGGCTCATGGCCTGAGGACAACCTATTTTGTTCGTGGGCCCAACTCTGTGAAGTGTGACATCCCCACTCTAGCCAAAACCGGGCTTGAATGGGCCACCCGTCCCGGCATGCCAACATCGTGCCTCAGCCGCGAACAACAAGATGACTTTGCTGCGGCTAGATGTGATGCACATGCTGCAAATGTTGTAACAATCGTAAGGCGTTTTTCAGTTCGGCGACACGAACGTCAGGTCGTTCGTTCTCAAGTTGTACGCATCGAAGTCGTATCCGGTCGAGTCTCGGGTCTACTATTGGCACGGATGTGAACTCATTCCATACATGGGGCATCTCTGCCCCAGTGAGATGATTCACCAGGAAATCCGTACATTCGAGAGCAGTCCTTGTGACAGGCGCGTCCGACATTTCAGCAAGATTTTCCCCGCTGGCGGCCTTAATGTAAAGGGTTCGATTGAGAGACTAGGCAGTCCGACCCTCGACCGTTGGCGAAATCAGTTCCTGGGAAACCGTAATCCGACTATTGAACCTGAAGCGTTGCGTTCAAGGGAGTCTGACTCGACGACGGACCGACAACAATCTTGTAAGCACCCGGCAACAGGCTCCAACCATTTTTCTGCTCATCGAAGATAGACATCACCCGAGGATCGACCGCGATGGTCACGGTCTTGGACTCTCCCGGGGCAAGTTCGATGCGCTGCCATCCCACGAGACGCTTGAACGGTTCACCGGCAGCTTCCGGAAGGGTGGCGTACACCTGAGCGACTTCGGCGCCGGCGCGCTTGCCCGTGTTCTTCACCGCGAAGCTCACGCTGCGCTGTGCGTTGTCAGTCTTGAGGTTGGAATAGGCGTAGGTGGTGTATGACAGCCCAAAGCCGAATGGGAACAGCGGTTCCTTGCGCTCGGACTCGTACCACTTGTATCCAACCTTAAGACCATCGTCATAGTGCACGGTGTACTTCGATGCCACGTGCGTAGGCCCGTTCTCTACCCCGGTGCCCTGGCCTGCATCTTCCGCAGGAAGCGGCGGAATGACGGGATGTGGCAGGTCGGCCTCACTCTTGGGGAAAGTCATTGCCAGTTTTCCGCTGGGGTTAACGTCTCCAGACAGTATGTTCGCCAGAGCCGTGTGACCGCTGCTGCCCGCGAACCATACTTCCACCACGCCGCGCACTTTTCCGAGCCAGGGCATGGTCACGGCGGTGCCGGTCTCAAGAACAACAATCGTATTCGGATTTGCCGCCGCTACTTGCTCGATCAACGCATCCTGATTGTCGGGAAGTGAGAGGCTAGGCAGGTCTACGCCTTCGGCCAGCCATTGGTGGGCAAAGACGATAGCGACATCGGATTTTTTTGCCAGCGCTGCCGCCGCGCTGGTGTCCTGGCCGGAGTCAAACTCTACTTTGGCATTGGGGAACTTTGCCCGCAGCGCTTTGAGCGGCGACGTGGGGAACCAGATGTGGTCCTGCCAGTGCGTGGCACCCTGGCCGGGAGGCATAATCGCATTGCCGCCGGGCGGGTCCACCTGAGCTGATCCACCACCGGAAATCATGCCCACGTCGGCATGGCCGCCGATTACGGCGATGGTCTTGGTTCTTGCCGGGTCCAGCGGCAGGATGGCTCTCTCGTTCCTAAGCAGCACAATGCTCTTTTCTTCGATTCTCTGCGCGACATCCAATCCGCCGAGCACATCGACGACACCTTTCTCGACGGGATGGTCCACGATGCCCGACATGAACTCTGCGTAGAGAACCCGGCGCGCGTGGTCATCGATTTCAGACATCGGCACCTTGCCATCTTTTGCTGCTTGCAGAAGCGAGGGTCCAAAATAATTCGCCATGGGTTGTTCCTGGTCGAGACCTGCGGCCGAAGCTTTCTCGGTGCTGTGTGTAGCGTCCCAATCGGAGATGACGAAGCCCTTGAATCCCCACTCTCCCTTAAGCACGTCGTGCAGGATGTAGGAGTTTTCACAGGCGTAGTCGCCGTTGATGCGGTTATAGGAGCACATCACCGCGCCCGGATTCGCAAGCTGAATACCGATATGAAAGGCGAGAAAATCGGTTTGCTGCAGGGCGCGTTTGGAGATGATCGCATTCACTACGTTCCGACCGGTTTCCTGATCGTTGAGGACGTAATGCTTCATGTCGCCAACGACATGCTCCGCCTGCTCGCACTTCATCAAATTGCCAACCATGGTTCCGGCCAGCAGCGGATCTTCTCCGGCGTACTCAAAAGTGCGTCCGTTTCTCGGTTCGCGCGTAAGGTTCACGCCTCCACCCAGCGTCATATTGAAGCCCTGCGCCCGCAACTCGCGTCCGATGAGAGCGCCGTACTCGCAGGCACCTTGCGTGTCCCAACTAGAAGCGGCCGCCAGGCTGGACGGAAGTGCCGTAGAGTAGCGGCCATTCGCTCCGCTATCGCGGACGCCGTAAGCGGCGTCAGAAACGAAAAGCGGGGGAATACCCAGACGCTTCACCCCTTCGACATAGCCCGCACCGCCGTTGGAGATATGGGTCAGAGGCATCTGCCATTGCGGAGCATGCTCCATGCCGTTGCCGTGCAGAAGCGAGATCTTCTCCTCGAGAGTCATCTCCTTCAGGACGAGCGCGGCGCGTTCTTCCGGCGACAGGCTGGTATTCATCCAGGACTGCTTCGCGTTCTGCGCCATGAGCGAGCCAACGGCCGCGATCAAAATCAGCATTCGTGCCACAACACTGAGTGTCCATGTCTGAGGTCGCGCTAGCTTGTTGCTGTGCATGCTCTCCTGCATTTGTTCACCCATTTGAGACCGTGAGATTTGTCGAAAGAGTCAACGATAGTGGCTCAGGAGGACAAATGCCCGCGCGCTGTCATAAAAAATGAGATCAAGCCGGCAGTAGCCCTAGAAATGCGACAACTACTCTATCCTATTCACCGGGTCTGTCCAGTTGTCTGTCGCGAGAACAACACCTGGCCGTCTTCGATCCTGAAGACAACGGAATCAAAGTGCTGTTTTTTGCCCGATCCATCCTCCGTCACCACATTCCCAACCGCCGTAATCGAGCTGTTCTTCCTGTCGTAAGAGATTCCGTCGGCCTCCAGCTCGAAAAGGTTGTAAGCCACGAGCACAGGCACACGCTCGGGTCGCCTGTCACCCCCATAGCCATACCCCTGTTCAGTGACTTCCCGATTGCTGTAGCGGATGTAGAGTTCTAACGGCGTTCCGTCTTTGGAGGGAATGGAAGACCTGTCCTCGCCGCCGCAGGCATTCTTCGTCTGTTCGGACTGCTGCTCGGGAGTGCCGCCAACCATGATGTCGCAGGTCAAATGTGCCATGTACAGCGAGCCATTGAGTACGACGGTGCCAGGAGATTGCACACCAAATAGCCAAGCGTAAGGCGTGAGCGCCTGAGACACAATAATCGGAGACTCAATGGTCATTTTGTAAAGACCGACAGGAAGGTCTGCTTGGTAGAAGCCTTTGTCGTCGACCGCCACGGTTTTGGTTGCGTGTGCACCCCGAAACGTGACCTCGGTTCGAGGGACCGCAACGTAGGAATCTTTGTCGTCGGTGGCTACAGTTTTGATCGGCTGCTCTCCATGAAAAGAGAGTTGTTTGCGTGGAACGAGCGTGCCTGTAGGGATAGCCTCCCACGAACTGCTGATTGTTCCCTCAACGTGAAAAGTCTCCGGCTGAGCCCGGGATGTGGTTTGCGCGACCAGCAAACCGCACGATGCGGCGACCAAAAGCGCAGCCTTTACAGTAAGCTTCATCCTCAGAATTCTATTCGCTGTGGCCGCGCGGTTGCTATTTCGGCGAATGGGTGGGTACTTCCGGTCTGTCCCCAGGCTTCAGATCAGGCACTGTAATTCGCCACCACTCGAGCTACTTTCCCAGTCGCTGACAGCTCCATGAACTCTCCCGTGCGTCTCCCCTTTTGATTGGTGTAGTAAAGCAGCACGCTGTTGACGCCCCAGAGCACGTCTTCCAGGCGAAAGTGGAGATCCGGATAGGCTTCCAGTCCTCGCTGAAAGTAAGCTCTCAAGTTTGCCTTTCCGACGACCTTGCCGTCGGATGTCCCCAACAATTGAGCAGCAACTGGAGAAGTCAACTCGATGGCGTCGTCGTAGTGCGTCATGATCAGGTCGAGATCATGACTGTTCCAGGCTGCGACCCAATGGTTGGCCAGATTCCAGGCCTCGTCTCTTGTCATAGCTGTTTCTCCGATTAAACCACGGGGTTGAACTATTTCTGTACCGGTGCGAGTGCCTCATATTCGACGTGACCTTCATGAGCGCAGGCCTTAAGTTCGTCGGTGTTGATGGGTGGGGCAGACTGTCCCGCTGGTACCGACCCGCATCGCATGTTCTTTTCGAAACCGGGGGCGGAGAAGATAAAGATCAGGCTGATGCTATCTTTACCGATGTTTTTGAGCCCGACCCAGGTCTGAGCTGGGAAGAAGACCGTGCCTCCGGCGTGCACGTCGTATTCCTTGTCGTCCAAAGTGACGTGTGCTGTGCCCGTCTGGATGAGCAGGATCTCGTCTTGCTCAAGGTGCTTATGTTTCGGAATCACCCCGCCGGGAGGGATGTCTTCCGTGCCCAGCACAAGGTGTTTCGAGCCGCTGTTCTCTGGAGTCACTTTCAGAATGAATTCGACTGTAGGGATGGGCAGCACTCCGAGAGGGCGCCGCACCCGTACTTCTCCTTCCTTTTTTTCCAGCACAACAGTCTTGGCACCCGGGGACTGTGCGTAGCAAGTGGCAGCGAAGAGAGTCACAACGATGAGCAGGGTTATCTTTTTCATAGTCCGGGCAACATATCAGGCGCCGCGATGGTCGCAATAGTAAGAATGCGACACCGCAATGCAATCTCTTCCACGGCGAGACCTACTGGAATCGCGCGCGTAATTCTCGAGAATTGAGGTAAGCTGGGCCGCGTGGTCCTCTGCTCCAGCCCCGCGCCTGCTCTGCGCCACCTCGTCCGGTACTACTACCAGGTCGAGACACACCTGGCCGATAAAACTGTGTTGCAACCGGTCCCGGCCAGAAGCCCGCAGGCGATCGAGTTCACTTTCGGTACGCCTTACGAAGTTCACCGGCTTGATCGGGGCGGTGTAGAGAGTGCGCACCCTATCGCTCTCATCGGCGCTCAGACCTTTCGTCGGGTCAACCTAATCATGCACGGGACAGTGGACGCATTCACGATTGTCTTTCAGCCAGGGGGAATGTCTGTCTTGTTTTCCGTGCCCGCTGAGAAGCTGACCAATGACCACTTCGACGGCGAGGCAGCCCTCGGCCGCGGCCTCGGCGAACTTGAGCGCCGGCTGGGTGATGCCACTTCGTTTACTGACCGCGTTCGTGTTGCGGACGAATACTTATGTGCGAAGCGTCCTGCGTTCGATTCCGTCGGCGGCATTGCCCGCGCCGCAATGGAGGTACTTTTGACCAGCGGACGTGTTCGAGTGTCCGACCTCGCGCACAACGCAGGGTTCGGGATCCGCCAGTTTGAGCGGCGCTTTCGCTACGAGATCGGGATCCCGCCCAAACTGTACGCCCGGATCGTCCGGTTCGAAGCGGCCCTCCGACGTAAGGCAGCAGCGCCCGAAACGCGGTGGACAGACATCGCACATGTTCTGGGATATCACGATCAGATGCACATGGTTCACGATTTCAATCGGTTGTCGGGAGACGCTCCGACAGCCATCGGCAGTCAACTCGACATGTTTGTGCAACCTGAACTATTTTCAGTCCAACTTCGGTCCAGTCCAAAGGCTAGATATTCAAGGACTGGATAAATAATGCGCTTCCTCGGGATGTCCCAGGTTTCGTGTCCTGGTTTGATGACCGATCTCTATGCCCCGCGCAAATTCAGCCGATGATGATGAGCGCGGCTTTGGCGCAAACGCGCACAAGCCCAGAATCAACCCAGTTAATGATCGCTCGCGGGACTCGTGTCGATCTTGCTGTACGTCAGCTATGCTTACCGCGTTGGCCCTTTATGAATTGCCTGGTCGCCATCGTTGTCGCCGCTGCACTCACCTTGCCTGCTCTTTCGCAGCAGACTAAGCCGAAACCGGCATCAAGTGGCAAAGGCCACACGATTGTTCTTGAGTCGGATGGAGGATCTTTTGCCATCGAAGGGCCCAAGAACTGGATTGCCGATCGAAAGGTCGGACGGCGTCTTGGTGTTTGCTGTGTCTACTATCCAAAAGGATCGTGGGATACTGCGGAAACCGTGATGTATCCAAACATCGTGACCAAAGGGCCCGGGAAGACAACTCTTCAGGAACTGATGGATTCGGATCTGGCAAAATTTCGTAAAGACAATCCAGGAATGACCTATGTCGACGGAGACATGCCTTTCAAAGGCCGAACCGCCAAGGTGCGCTATTTTCACGGCGTCAACCAGGGCTCTTCGGAGGCCGTTGCCTACATCGACGAAGAAAAGATCATTGCTCTGGTGGTACTAAGCTCAAAGACCGAAAAGGGACTAACCGACGCCTTACCGCTGCTGCTCGGAGTCTTGGAGACCTACACGAGCGGTGTCACAGCGATGAATCCCAAGTAACAACATCCCCACAATTGACCGACTGATCGCGTCCCCCAGGTTTCGTCTCAGTTACTTGTCTTCGCGGTCTCGAGCTTTTGCATCATGACTCGTGCCCAGTCGTCTTCCGCGCCGTAGCCCACTTGCGTCCACTGCCATGTGCCTTTCGGGTCCAACACCCAGATTTGGGGAATGCCGACATTCTGGTCCAGCACGCTATTCACCAGTGACAACGCAGGGACGACAGGAAAGGTGTAGCCCTTCTCTTTCAGGTAGGGCGCTACCATCCCGAGGTCGTCATCGATGTCAAACGTGAGCAGCTGAATGTCGGAACGCCCTTTCAGTTCTTCGTATAGCTTCTGGAAATATGGCAACTCGGCGTTGCAGGGACCGCACCAGGTCGCCCACACATTGATAAGAACAGCTTTGCCACCAAGGTCCTTGAGGCGCCAGGTCTTGCCCGACAAATCGGCCAGTTCGAATGCGGGCAGGGTCTTCGTCGCCTTTTCCCATGCGCCCTGATCTGACTTCTTGGCCTGTGATCCTGGCGGCTTGCTCCATACGGCCCAGGCCTCCGACGTGCCGCCGCTGTCTTTCCAAAGCGCACGAGCTTCGTCGGTAAGATCGTCGCGGAACTTGCCGCGCGAGTACTGCGGCGCCTGCGACCGGGATTGCAGAGACAATTGGTAGTACGCAAGCGCGTCTTGCTTGCTGCCTTCCAGCGCTGCGAGCCGGGCGCGATTCCACCAATATTGGGATAACAACTTTTCCTGAGCGGGCGCGGGTCCCTCGATCAGCGGACGCAAAGCTTTGGCTGCATCGGGCCGCCCGGCGAGCTGGGCAGCTTTTAGCGTCTCCGCCGTCCGGAGCAACTCCCACCACAGTTGCCGACGGTCCAGGTCACTCTGAACTTCGGCTGAGAAGTTGTCGGCAGGTCGTCGTTCCGCAACTTCCTTTTCATCCAGAGTTTTCGCTTGCTGGAGCAAGTCCAGCGCCCGGCTGGGCTGCCAGTTATGTTTCAACAGAAAGTCAGCCGCCGTAAATTGCACCCCGCTGCTCGGCCTGCGGTATTCGGAGCTATATCGCAGGTATTTGTCCACTGCGGCGATGCCGTTTTTCTCGGATGAAGCGTCATCGTCAAAAATCGCATAGAACCAGTCCTCGCCCGCGAGCGAGTGATTGCCGGGAAAATCGCGGATCCAGTCCTGCAACGCGTGTTGGTAAGCAGAGTCGTAACTTGCCCATGCGGCCGCATCTTTCTGGTCTGTTGGTTCCTTATTCAGCGCTTGCCAGCGCTTGTAGACGATTTCATAAGCCTCGTTGGAGCGGGGGAATTCGCGAAGCAGGCGGTCCTCCCTTGCGGTGATTGCTTCGGACGAAGCACCAGCCTGCTTGTAACCGCTAATCAGGAAGGCCTGCCAGGAAGAATCGGGATTGGAGTTGAGGGCTTCGATCCGCTTCAGGTTCTCTGCAACCCGCTTACGCTCCGCCGGATGTTCCTGAGGCGGGTAAACGCGGAATTCAAGACTCCAAAGCGTTTGATAGTCCCTGAGGCGCTCCGAATCGGTTTCTCTTGCTAATCGTGAACGTAACGCGGTAGCCACTCTTCGCTGCAAGCCGATATCTTCACTTCTTGCGAGGAGTGACTGGGCCCATTGGTCGGTAGAATCAGGACACGTAGCGAAGAACGACTTGAGGTTCTCGGACGATTTCTCCTTGTCGACCCGCTTGCCCGTGGAATATGTCGCGGCGAGAACGACTGCGGGCCAGGGGAATTCGGACGCTTTGGATCTTGCCGCCTCCAGCAGCCTGAGACTCTCGGGAGTGTCCGTTCCAAACAAGACAAATCCGGCTATATAAAGCGCCAGAGGATCGTCCGGACTTTCCGTTGCCTGCTTGCGAAATTTTTCCTGCAGAGCGAGACGCAGGCTTGGCTTGTCGTAGGCGTGCCCGATCAACTGCTTGTAGGGCTCAACTTCGCGCGGATATTTCGCGATCAGTTCATCATAGAGCGCCTCGTCGCGCGCGTCCTGATCGCTGAGTTTCATCTGTTCGAAGTTCTCGCCTTCGATCTTTGTGGCGAGCGCCTTGCGAACTTCGGGCGCAGGTTCACACCCCGGTAAGATTTCCGAAGACTGCGCGAAAGACGCAGCCGTCAGTACGGTTATGGTGAGAAGCCCCGGTAGAGAAAGTGAGGAGAACCACTTCATGGCAGTCTCCGGTGCACAGAAGAACTATGAACGTCGTCGCGCTAGGTAGCCCGCATTTCGCAGCCAGTATAAGACAGAAATTAAAGGCCGCCATGACCTGCACGCCACTCGCTTGCTAAACTCCGGATATGGACCATCAAGCCCGTCAGCAGCGTCTGCAGAAGACACTGTCTGCGCATCGTCTGGACGCACTGCTGGTCACTCATCTACCCAACGTTCGTTATCTTTGCGGATTCACCGGCAGTGCTGGAGTCCTATTGGTCACTGGCACCCGGAGCGTGTTTTTCGCCGATGGACGCTACACGGACCAGGCCCGCGCGGAAGTACAGGCCGCCCGGATCGTGATCACTCGTAAAGGGTTACTCACCGCAGCCGCGGGGTGGCTATCGACGCATCTGAAGCCCGCTCGCGGTGCATCTACTTCTCAGACAAAGATTGGCATTGAGGCCGAGCACCTGACCGTAGGCGCCCGCTCCCGTCTTGCCAAACTTCTATCTTCGAGCTTCCGCTTGCGTGAAGCTCCTCCGCTTGTCGAGCAGGCCCGCCTCGTAAAGGACGAGCAGGAAATTGAAAGCATAAGGTCCTCGGTGCTGCTGGGAGCCAGTCTTTTTGACCGCGCACTCGAAACCATCCGTCCGGGTGTCCTCGAAACCACGGTGGCTGCCGAAATGGAATACGCCGCCCGTTCGTCAGGCGCGCAGGCCATGTCGTTTGACACCATTATTGCTTCAGGGGAGCGGTCGGCTTTGCCCCACGGCCGGGCCTCTCGGACCGCCATCCCGGCCCAGGGATTCGTGGTCTGTGACTTCGGTGTTATACTCTCGGGTTATTGTTCCGATATGACCCGCACCGTATTCGTGGGTCGCGCCTCTGCCGAAGCCCGCAGAGTGTACCAGGCGGTGAAGCAGGCGCAGCAGGCTGGGGTGGACGCCATCAGGCCGGGAATCAGCGTGGGTGAGGTTGACAAGGCCGCCCGCAAGTCATTGCAGAATAGTGGTTTAGCGAAGTATTTTACGCACTCGACGGGGCATGGCGTAGGCTTGGAAATCCACGAAGCACCACGCCTCGCTGCCGGACAGGCTGAAATCTTGCGGCCGGGCATGGTCATCACCATCGAGCCCGGTGTGTACATCCCCGGCAAATGGGGCGTACGAATCGAGGACATGGTTGTAGTCACGGAACAAGGGTGCGAAGTTCTGACACCCACCAGCAAGGAACTTGTGGAGATTTAAGGCGCTGTAAATCTCCCGTAGAACGGGAGCGGGCCCCGGCACTGGTTTGTGCCTATCCGGCGGACGCACAAGAAGGCGAAGTCGGTCCCACCGCACACGATGAATCAGAAAGAGCTAAAAGAACTCATAGAGTTCCTGATCGAAAAAGATATTGCCGAGTTTGAACTGGAACGCGGCGACGTCAAAGTTCGGATCAAGCGTGGGACCGAGCCTGTGGTTTCGGCGTCTGCGGCCGATACGCGCTTTTTTGCCGTCCATTCGGCGCCGCCGCCGGCCGCTGAAGCCGGTGCTGCCTCAGTGCCGGCAACCGTCTCAGCGCCGCCCTCTGCTCCCGCAAAGGCGCCCGCTCCCGAAGAAGGCCTCCACATCGTGCGCTCCCCAATCGTGGGCACGTTCTACGAGTCCCCGTCGCCTGGGTCTCCGCCTTTTGTGAAGCCGGGTGACATTGTCGAAGTCGGCCAGATTCTGTGCATCGTGGAAGCCATGAAGCTGATGAACGAAATCGAGTCCGACGTGGCGGGAGAGATTGTGAAGAGGCTGGTCGAGAACAACGCGCCGATCGAATACGGGCAGGAGTTGTTCGCCATCAGGCCGCGAAAGTAGTGACGTGGACAGCCCTCTTTTCACCAGAGGCACAGAGACACAGAGAAAACCTTAGAACTTGAAAACCTCTCGACGCTGGAGCTTCAGCGGTGACTGCACGGTAATTTCGAATGTTGTTTTTCATTGTTTTGCTTTCCTCTGTGACTCTGTGCCTCTGTGGTGAAAGTTTTTTGCCGCAAGCTAAATAATGTTTAAGAAAATCCTGATCGCAAATCGCGGAGAAATTGCCCTGCGGGTGATTTGTGCCTGCAAAGAGCTGGGCATCCGCACCGTCGCTATCTACAGCGAGGCTGACCGCAATTCGCTCCACGTCCGTTTTGCCGACGAAGCCATCTGCATCGGTCCGCCGCAACTGGCGCAAAGCTATCTCAACATTCCGTCGGTGATCAGCGCGGCCGAAATCGCCAACGTGGACGCCATCCATCCCGGCTACGGCCTGCTGGCCGAAAATGCCAACTTCGCCGAGGTCGCCGAGACCTGCAACATCAAGTTCATCGGTCCTCCGCCCGAAGTCACGCGCCTGATGGGTGAGAAAGAAAAAGCCCGCGCCGCGATGAAGCGGGCCGGCGTCCCCATTCTTCCCGGCTCGGACGGAATTCTCGCCAGCGACGGCGAAGCCATGGAGTGGGCCAAGCAGGTCGGCTTCCCGGTCATCATCAAGGCGTCGGCCGGCGGCGGCGGACGCGGCATGCGTATCGTCCGCAGCGAGGAAGAGCTTCCGGCACTGTTCAAGGCGGCGTCAGTCCGAAGCGGCGGCGGCCTTCGGCAACGGCGATCTCTACATGGAGAAATTCGTCGAGCGGCCGCGCCACATCGAATTCCAGGTCCTGGCCGACCAGTACGGAAATGTGGTCAGCCTGGGCGAGCGCGAGTGCTCCATCCAGCGGCGCCACCAGAAGCTGCTGGAAGAATCGCCCTCAACCCAGGTGTCGCCCGACCTGCGCGAACAAATTGGCCAGGTGCTTTGCAAGACGCTCTCCGACGTCGGCTACGTGAACGCCGGCACCATCGAGTTCCTGATGGACGAAGACCGCAAGCTCTACTTCATCGAGATGAACACCCGCATCCAGGTGGAGCATCCGGTCACCGAGATGGTCACCGACGTCGACCTGGTGAAGAGCCAGATCCTGCTGGCCGCCGGCGAGCGTCTGGAGAACGTGCTGCATGGGCCGATCCTGCATCGCGGACATGCCATCGAATGCCGCATCAACGCCGAGCATCCGGAAAAGTTCACGCCGTCGGCGGGAAGAATCACGACTTTCAATCCTCCCGGCGGCACGGGAGTCCGCATCGACACCGCCGCCTACGCGGAAGGAGTGATCCCGCCTTACTACGATTCGCTGATTGCCAAGCTGATCGTGCGCGGCAAAGACCGCGCTGAAGCGATTTCCCGCATGAGCCGTGCGCTGGAGATGTTCATCGTCGAAGGCATCTACACGACGATTCCGCTGCACCGCAGAATCCTGGCTGACCCCGACTTCCGCGCCGGCAAATTCGACACCACGTTCATCGAACGATTTCTGGCCAAAACGGAGAGCAAGACCGAGAACCGGGAAGTGGCGGTAAAAAGATAGGCACGGCAGCGGTAACAGCAAACCTCAGCGGCTAAGCCGTGATTTGTTCCGAGCCGTGCGGCACGAGTGAACTCGTGCCCTTCTCGATCCTCAGCAACTAGCAGGGAAGGACGATACTTCAGTTGTGAGGGTAGCGGGAAGGGCACGACTTTAGTCGTGCCGTAAGTCACCAAACCGCAAGGGCTTCAGCCGCTGAGGTTTGCTGTTCCGTGCCCAAGGCAGTAGCTCCTCAATCTGACTCCGATGCTGCCCCGTCTCTACGCCATCCTCGATAGCGCGAACTACCCAGACACAGAAGCTCTCTGCTCATCCGCCGCCGAGCTCGTCGCTGGCGGCGTCACCCTGCTGCAATATCGCAACAAATCCGGACAACGCCCGCCAGATGCTCGATCAGGCCCGCGAACTGAGATGCCGCCTAGGCTCCTCCATAAAACTAATCATGAATGACCGCGCCGACCTATGCCTTGCTGCCGCCTTCGATGGCGTCCACGTTGGGCAGGACGATCTGTCTCCCGAAGGCGTTCGGAAAGTAATTGGCAACCGCCTCTGGCTGGGCGTTTCCACGCACAATCCAGAGCAGCTATCCGAAGGCGACAAGAGCACAGCTGACTATCTAGCCATTGGCCCTGTTTTCTCGACTCGGAGCAAGTCCAATCCCGACCCAGTGATCGGACTCGAAGGAGTTCGCCGGGCGAGGGCGTTAACTCGAAAGCCATTGGTCGCAATCGGCGGGATCACCCGTGAAAACTGCCGATCCGTCATCGAAGCCGGGGCAGATACGGTGGCTGTGATATCCGACTTGATACGGGAGCCCCGCAAATCAGCAGAGGAATTTTTCCGCATATTGGGGTAAAGTCCCATGGAGTTCGGACGCGGCCGGTTGCCCGCGACCACAGAAGCACCCGGGAGGGTTGTGAGTACCGAACCTACGCCATCTAAGCCCGCCACCGACTGGGACCTCCACAGCAAGCAAGATAAGGAGTTAGTAAAGGGCCTCGGACTGACCAGCGCCACCATGCTGGTCATGGGCTCGATGATCGGCTCCGGCATCTTTATTGTTTCGGCGGAGATCGCGCGGGAAGTCAACTCGCCGGCGCTTCTGATCGGCGCCTGGCTGGTGACCGGCTTCCTGACCATCGTGGGCGCCCTGACCTACGGCGAACTTGCCGCCATGATGCCGCGCGCAGGCGGGCAATACGTTTACTTGCGCGAAGCCCTCGGCCCGCTTTGGGGATTTCTTTATGGCTGGACACTTTTTCTTGTGATTCAGACCGGAACCATCGCCGCCGTCGGCGTGGCTTTCGGCAAGTTCCTCGGCATCTTCTTTCCTTCGATTTCTTCTTCGAATTGGATCGTACATTTCTGGAAGGTCCCGCCCATTCATATCGGTCCCATGGTGTTGGGCAACATGGAAACCGGGCTGAGCACGCAGAATCTCGTGGCGATTCTGGTAGTGGTCGTTCTTTCCGTTATCAATGTCTTCGGCCTGAAAACCGGCGCCATGATTCAAAACGTGTTCACCTTCGCCAAAGTTTCCGCGCTATTGGGACTGGTCCTGCTGGGACTTTTCATCGGACGCAATGCGCAGGCAATCGCCGCAAATTTTCAGGGAAACTTCTGGCACAACTCATCTTTGGGAGCGCAACACGCGGTGCAGGTCGGCGTGGGCGGCCCGACGGTTTTTGTGGGAACCCTGACCATCCTCGCGGTCGCGCAGGTGGGATCGCTCTTCTCCGCCGATGCCTGGAACAATGTGACCTTCACTGCCGGGGAAGTGAAGAACCCGAGTCGCAATCTGCCGCTCTCGCTGGCGATCGGAACGGGCGTCGTCATCGCGCTCTACATCGCCTGCAACTTTATCTATCTGACCGTTCTGCCGCTCGACGGCAGCGCAGCGGGCGCGACCATCCTCGAGCGCGGCATCAAGTACGCCACCGAAGATCGCGTGGGCACCGCGGTCATGACCCAGATGCTGGGGACCGCCGGTGGAACGCTCATGGCGATCGCCATCATGCTGTCCACTTTCGGCTGCTGTAACGGCCTGATTCTGGCAGGTTCGCGTGTCTACTACGCCATGGCCAAAGATGGTCTGTTTTTCAAGAGCGTGGCCAAGCTGCATCCCACGTACAAGACGCCCGCGGTCTCGCTGATGGTGCAGATGGTCTGGACATGCATCCTCTGCGTATCGGGCAGCTACGGACAGCTCCTCGACTACATCATCTTCGCCGTGCTGGTGTTTTACATCCTGACCATCTTTGGATTGTTCGTTCTGCGGCGCACCCGGCCTGACGTCGAACGTCCCTATCGGGCGGTCGGTTATCCGGTGCTGCCGGCGATTTATATTGTGATGGCTTTATTTATCGATGTCGTACTATTACGCTACAAACCGCAGTACACGTGGCCGGGATTGATCATCGTGCTGCTGGGAATTCCGGTGTATTTCCTGTGGTCGCGGCGATTGGGCCGTGAAACCGGCGCATCAGCATAGCTGCTTTAGGAGAACCGAAACGCATGGCAAATATCTGGGCGAAAAAGCCGATGAGCATGCTTCTGGCGGAAGCCGGGGAATCGGGCGAACACAGCCTGAAGCGAACCCTCGGACCCTTCCAACTTACCGCGCTGGGCGTGGGGCGGTCATCGGCGCCGGAATCTTCGTGCTGTCCGGATTGGGCGCGCACTACGCCGGACCTGGCCTCATGCTCTCGTTCGTGTTGTCCGGACTGGGCTGCGCTTTCGCCGGCACTGTGCTACGCCGAATTTGCCGCCATGATTCCGCTGGCCGGCAGCGCTTACACCTACGCCTACGCCACGCTCGGCGAACTGTTCGCCTGGATCATCGGCTGGGACCTCACGCTCGAATACGCCATGGGCGCCAGCACGGTGTCGTCCGGATGGTCGAACCACTTCATCGAACTGCTCGACATCTTTCATATCAAAATGCCGCTGTGGCTGGCCTACGACCACTGGACGGGACTGCGCGCCGCCGAAAACATTGTCGCCCGCCAGATGGCGCAGGCTTCCGATTCTTCGCTGGTTCCGGGTACGCAGGCCTTCCTGAACAAAGTGACCGATATCATCGCCGCGCAGTCTCCGCGAACTTCTGCAAGGCGCGCACAAGTTGCTGGATGCTCCCAAGCTTTTCGGAGTTGAGATCGGCTGAACCTGCCGGCGTTCGTGATTGCGCTGGTCATCACCGCGATTCTGGTCATCGGAATCAAGGAGAGCGCCCGCTTCAACTCGACCATCGTTGTGATCAAAGTAGCGGTAGTGCTGTTCGTGATCGGACTCGGCTTCCGTTATGTGAGCGCCAGCAATTGGGGCGGACGACTGGCATTCGTTCGCGCCCATGGGATTCTCCGGCATTGGCGCCGGCGCGGCCTATATTTTCTTCGCCTATATCGGATTCGACGCAGTCTCCACCACCGCGCAGGAAGCCAAGAATCCGCAACGCGATTTGCCGCATCGGAATCATTGCCTCGCTGCTGATATGCACCGCTCTGTACATCGCGGTGGCGGCGGTCCTCACCGGCATGGTGCCGTGGCGCGAAGTCAACATCGAAGCCCCCATCGCCCGCGCATTTATGGACCGCGGACTGACCGGCGCCTCGCACATCATCACCCTGGGCGCGCTGGCCGGACTCACCAGCGTGATGCTGGTCATGCTGCTGGGCCAGACTCGCGTGCTCTACTCGATGGCCAACGACGGCCTGCTGCCCAAGAAATTTTTCGCCGACATTCATCCCAAGTTCCGCACTCCGTGGAAGAACACCATCCTGGTCGGACTGCTGGCCGCGATCGTAGGAAGTCTTACTCCGATCGACGATATCGGCAAGATGGTGAACATCGGCACGCTGCTGGCCTTCGTCATCGTGTGCATCGCCGTGATGGTGCTGCGCCACACCAATCCAGATCAGCCGCGTCCCTTCCGCACTCCGTGGGTGCCGGTGGTGCCGATTCTCGGCATCCTCTTCAACGGCTACATGATGTACAAGCTGGGCTGGATCAACTGGGCCCGGCTGATCATCTGGCTGGCGATCGGCCTGGTGGTCTACTTCACCTACGGCCGACAGCACAGCAAAGTGCAGGCTTTGCCGGAGAATTCGGGAAAATAGTCGTCGGTCGTCAGCCTTCAGTCGTTAGCCAACCCACAGCCGAGTCCAGATGAGACTTGCTTATGAGCTCACTTGGAACAAGTTAGTCGCAGGAGTAAAAACCCCGGTTCAGAGATGTGTCATCTCGACCGGGGACTGACGACCGATGACTGACGACTGACATGAAATCTCTCCGCAACCTGCGGCTGATCGGTGTGGCCCTGCTCGGGCTCACGTTTGCGGGCACCGCGGGTTTTCACTTCATCGAAGGATGGCCCTGGTTCGATGGCTTTTACATGGTGATCACCACCTTCACCACCATCGGCTACCAGGAAACCCATCCACTCTCACACGCCGGGCGCGTATTCAATATCGGACTGATCATTGTCGGCGTTTCGCTGGTGTTTCTCGCCATCGGGTCACTGACGCAGGCTTTGTTAGAATTCGAGCTGACCAGCTTCTTCGGAAGGCGGAAAATGGAGCGCGAGATCAGCCGGCTCTCCGATCACTACATCATCTGCGGCGCCGGGCGCGTGGGCCGCAGCGCGGCGCGGGAACTGGCCAGCAAGCATGTCCCGTTCGTCATCGTCGATCAGAGTGCGGAAAGGGCGGCTGGCTGTGAAGGCGATTGCCTGACGCTGGTCGGTGACGCCACCCAGGGACAGACCCTGCGCGATGCCCACATCGAGCGCGCCCGAGGCCTGGTAGCCGCCACCACGACCGACGCGACGAATCTCTATATCGTCCTTACCGCGCGCGAACTGAATCCGCAGTTGAGGATCATCGCCCGCGCCAGTGAAGAAGACGCCGAAAAGCGCCTGCTCAAAGCCGGGGCCGATTCCGTGGTTTTGCCCTACCTGTTCGCCGGGCAGCGCATTGCGCGCTCATTTCTGCAGCCTCACGTGGTGAGTTTTCTCGACTCCGCCACCACTCACCTCGACATGGACCTTGAGATCGGAGAGATTTGCGTGGCCAACGCGTCCACGGTCGCGGGCAAGACTATCGAGACCTCCCGTATCCGCCAGGATTGTGGCGCAGTGATTCTGGCCATCAAGCGAGAAAAGAAAATGGATTTCAATCCATCGCCCGAAGACCGCATCGAAGCTGGCGACTACCTGATCGCCATGGGCGAATCCTCGCAACTCCGCCAGTTGGAACGAATGGCAGCTTCCCGCTCATGAAAATCGTCACCGCCGCCGAAATGCGCGAGATTGACCGTGTGACCACTGAGCGCTTCGGTGTCCCATCACTGACTCTCATGGAAAATGCCGGTGCGGCGGTCGCCGACTTCGTGATCTCGCACTATCCCTCGGACAAACGCGTCGGGGTAATTTGCGGAAAAGGAAACAACGGCGGAGACGGATTCGTCACCGCCCGAAAACTGTACGAAGCCGGCAAAGAGGTGCGAGTTTTATTGTTGGCGGAAAAATCAGAACTACGCGGCGATGCCGCGGAAATGTTCTCGAAACTGCCGATTTCGGTAGTTGGGGTGTCGAATAGTGACCAACTAAAGAACGCGCCCGCGCGTGCAGTCTTTGACTCGGAACTCATAGTCGATGCCATCCTGGGTACGGGCTTTCGCCCGCCAGTGAGCGGCCTCTATGCCGAAGCGATTGCTGCGATGAATGCAGTCTCATCGCCGATCATCGCGGTGGATATTCCATCCGGAGCCGACGCCGATGTCATGGGCGATCAGGTGGGAGCAGTTGCTCGGGCCAACGCGGTGGTGACTTTTACCGCGCCCCGCCCCGCTCACATCTTCGGAATGCTCACCAGCGGCCTGACGGTGATTTCTCCAATCGGATCACCGGACGAAGCCATCGTTTCTTCGCTACAACTTAATGTCATCACTGCGCGCGAGCTTGCGCCTCTGATTGGTCCGCGGCCTCCGGCATCTAACAAAGGAAGTTTCGGGCACGTACTCGTGCTGGGTGGATCGCGGGGCAAGGCGGGAGCGGCGGCGATGGCCGGCATGGCAGCGCTGCGATCCGGTGCGGGACTGTGTACCGTCGCCACCGCAAAATCAGTATTCGCGACTGTCGCCAGCTTTCATCCTGAGCTGATGACTGATCCGCTCGAGGAAACGGAAGCAGGCAGCATTTCCGAGGATCCGCTGGAGCGGGGCAAGCTCGACGATCTGATAAAAGGAAAGACAGTGCTGGCGGTAGGGCCGGGGATTTCGCGTCATCCCGAGACTTCTTCGTTCGTGCGGGGCGTCGTCAGGAAGTACAAGATGCCCATCGTCCTCGATGCCGATGGCCTCAATGCCTTTGAAGGTTGTGCAGCCGAGCTGAAAGAAAAACCCGGGACGCTCGTGATCACCCCGCATCCCGGCGAGATGGCTCGGCTGACCGGTTTGTCAGTTGCTGCCGTGCAGCATGACCGGCTGAATGTTGCACGGACGTTTGCCCGCGATCACGATCTGATTGTCGTGCTGAAGGGCCACCGTACCCTGGTCGCGCAGCCCGATGGCACAGTTTGGGTAAACACAACGGGCAATCCCGGCATGGCGACCGGCGGCACTGGCGACATACTCACCGGCATGACAGCCGGCTTGATCGCGCAGACTCCTGATCGCATCGCCGAGGCGGTGATTGCGGCTGTGCATCTTCACGGTCTGGCAGGCGACGTCGCGCGCGAGAGCATGGGCGAGCATTCGATGGTTGCGACTGATTTGCTCACGGCCCTGCCAGAAGCTTTCCGGCGAACGCGCCAATCGGCGCGGGATTCGCTGGTCACAATCGGCGGCTGATTTCTTGTGACGCCGGCGGGACGCCGGCGCTACAAAACCCCTCAGTGCTTCTCATAAATCATCTCGCCGCCGACCCATGTCTGCAGCACCTGAACATCTTTCAGTTGATCAGACGGAATCGCCAGCACATCGCGATCGATAACAATGAAATCCGCGAACTTACCAGGTTCCAATGAACCTTTCTGTTTCTCCTCAAACCCAATGTAGGCGGGATTGCGTGTGAACAATTCCAGAGCTTGCATAATCGAGAGCCGTTCCTCCGGAGCAATCACCTCGCCGCTCTTCAACTCTTTCCGTTCCACAGCCGCCCAAAGCCCCCACCACGGACTGATCGGCGTGACCGCAACATCGGTCCCTGCCGCAGCCACAATACCGTAATCGAAATAGGATTTTCCGGGATAGGCCCAGCGTACGCGTTCGGGTCCATATTTCGTGAACCAGCTTCCGATCCAGTAAACGAAGGCAGGATCGCCATCAACTAGTACGTGTTCATCACGCAGGCGTTTTAAGATCGCTGGCGTGGAAAGCCCGCAGTGGATTATGCGGAATCGCGGGTCTTTAAGCCCAAGCTCTTTTGTGACCGTCGCGTAAGACGTGATGACTTCGTCGATTGCGCGGTCGCCGATGGCATGGGTCGAGAGCTGCCATCCAGCCTGGGCGAGCATGCGGTGTGCTTTCAGCATTTCCTCGGGTGACCAGATCAGCAGCCCGAAATCCTCCTTGCCCGTCTCCTGATTTTGCAGGCCAGGCGGATAAATCGCGATGGTCCGCGCGCCCATACCGCCGTCCGCGAACATCTTGGCCGCGCCGAACTTCAGATGATCATCCCCGAAGCCGGTGTGTACTCCGGAGAAAGCCAATCTCTCGGCGTCCGCAAGATTGGTAATGAGCGGGGCCATCTGCACCCGAATTTTCAGCAGGCCGCGCTGGTTCGCGTCCTGATACGCGCGGATATCCTCTGCATGGAGCGAAGCATTGTGGATAGAAGTCAGGCCGACGGCTGCGGCTTGCTGGCTCATTACCTCAACGGCGCGAATAATTTTGTCCGGCGGATCGGCAGGAAGTTTCGCTTCGACCAATCGCATGGCGTTGTCTTTGACGATTCCTGTCGGTTCGCCCTGAGCGTCATGTTCGATAATTCCGCCGGCCGGCGCCGGGGTGTTGCGGTCAATGCCGGCGGCTTTCAGACCGGCGCTGTTGGCCACGCCCAGGTGCCCGCTAACATGAATCAGATACACCGGAACATTGGGAGCCACCGCGTCCAGGTCGTCCTTATTCAAATAGCGATGCTCGTTCAATTTGGCGTCATCCCACCCCGCGCCGCGGACCCATTGGCCAGCGGTGACGGTTTTGGCATGTTCCGCCACCGCGCTCTTGATCTCGGCAATCGTATGTACCTTGGGATAGGTTGCGTCGACCTCATCCAGAACGATGCCCTCCGCCCACGCCAGTGCGTGGGTGTGGACGTCGATAAAACCGGGCAGTACGGTGCGTCCCTTCAGATCGACTTTCTTTGTTGCTGCCCCGGCGCAGACGGCGACGGCTTGATTCGTCCCCACGGCTTCAATGCGACCGTTGCGCACGGCCAGTGCTGACGCGATGCCGCGTGTGTCGTTCATGGTGATGATGTGGCCGTTGCTGAGGATCAGATCGGCGGGCGCGCAGTCGGCTGCAATGGACGGAATACAGAAGGCGAGAATAAGTCCGAGTGACCGGAACCCGAAACGGGGCATTGAGTCTCCTGAAAGCGACCGTGATGATATCAGAGTGCTTCGCTGTTCCCCCGGCGCTCAAGCCGCCAGGCGAATTGGGTTACCGGATTGTATCTTGCTGAAGAAATTGGCTTTGTCTGCTGTTGATCCTGCCATCCGGACATGTGCCTTCGGTAACCTGTCACGCCCGGGGAGGCCATGAAATAGTTCGGGCTATGACTCACTTCCCCCAAGTGCATCCGCAACGCCGTTCGCCACGCATTCAGCTTGGTGGTTCAGTTCTGGCCTCAGTCATACTCGAAGATGGTCAGCGCGCCAAAGCCAAACTCCAAACCGTTTCTGTGACTGGTGGGTTATTGCGCCTGGCCCGGTCGCTGACTCAAGGTGATTTTGTCGAGGTCGCTTTTCAAACCCAATCGGGAGCTGTCCGAGGCATGGCCGAGATGTTGACTCCGGTCCGCGCGACTACCGACGGGTCTCTGCAACCGTTTCGCTTCGTCGCACTCGGCGACGACGACCATCGCGCGCTGCGCATGGTGGTGGATTCAGCCGCAGACAGAAGTTTCCAGGGGCTCCGATCCAGCCAGTGGGCGACGCCGAAGTCGATCTGAAAACTAGCCTTCCAAAAGCAACCTCAGCGGCTGAAGCCGCACAGTAGGGGCGCCTTGCGGCACGAGTAAAGCCGTGCCCTTCCCATTTGCGGCGAACGGAATCGCTATACTGGTCACTCGATTCGACCAGCCATGGCGACACAGGAATTCATCACTCACTCACCCGAGGAAACCGTTGCGCTCGGCCGCACCCTTGCCGCAATGCTGACACCGCCCAAGTTGGTACTGCTGCGCGGCGATCTCGGCGCGGGCAAGACCACGCTGGTGAAAGGCATTGCGGAGGCTTTCCGTGCTGCCTCGGCTGAAGACGTCACTAGTCCTACGTTTACTCTGATCCACGAGTACCGCGGCCCCGAGGCCAATCTTTACCACATTGATTTGTATCGGATTGATACACCGCGCCAATTAGAGACCCTGGGACTCGACGACCTTATCTCCAGCAACAGCATTCTCCTGATAGAGTGGGGAGAGAAGTTCGCACGCTTCGAGCGCGAGCGAGATGTGGAAATTGCGCTGGAGAGGATGCATCCCCCCGATAATGACAAACTCACCACGGCGCAGGGCACCGAAAACGACCGGCGCATCCGGATTAGCACGTAAATCAAGAGCTCTGTTTCCCCTCGTATTCGCGATGGTGGTAGTGCTCGCGCCACTCTGCCGCGCTCAAGACGCACCACTGCCTCCGAGTTCGAATTCTCCGAACCAGAGTTCAAACCAGAAGCCTGCCGACTCTTCCACCCAACCCTCCGGTGAACGGCGCCTGTTCGGCCTTATGCCGTCCTATGGAATGGTCGAAGCCGGGAGACAACCGCCACCTCTGACCTCCGGCCAGAAATTCAAACTGTCGGCGCAGTACCTCAATCTCTACACGGTTTTCTTTGTGGCGGCGGAGGCTGGCATAAATCAGGCGCGCAATAGTCCCAGCGACTACGGCCAGGGAGCGGAGGGGTACGCGAAACGATATGGTGCTGGTTTTGCGGACGGTCTGAGCGCTGGTGTCTTCATTACCGGCGTCTATCCCTCTCTTTTACGACAGGACCCGCGATACTACCGCCTGGGTGATGGCGGCTTCTCCCACAGGTTTATTTATTCGGCGAGCCGCATTCTGGTCACCCGGCAGGATTCGGGGCGCAAGGCGTTCAATTTTTCGGAACTCCTGGGCGGTTTTTCTTCGTCAGCTTTGGCGATGACTTATTATCCCAGCAGCGAACGAGACTTTTCCAATGTGGCGGAGCGCGCGGGCATCCAATTTGCGTTCGATGCCGGCTTCAATGTATTGAAGGAATTTTATCCCGAGATTGAACGGGCAATTTTCCGTAAGAAGCGATAGCTTAAAAGCCCATGATGTTGTATCCGCAGTCCACGTAAATCACTTCGCCGGTGATTCCGGAGCTTGCGTCCGACGCGAGAAAAACACCGGTCGAACCCACTTCGTTCACATCCACATTGCGCTGCAAGGGCGCGCGTTCGGCGTGAGCTTTCAGCATGTCGCCCAGGCCGGATATTCCGCGGGCCGCCAAAGTCTTGATGGGTCCGGCCGAGATGGCGTTCACGCGAATCTTTTTCTTTCCCAGGTCGTATGCAAGATATCGCACGCTGCACTCGAGAGCGGCCTTGGCCACGCCCATCACGTTGTAGCGCGGCACCACTCGCTCCGCCCCGTAGTAGGTCATGGTGATGATGCTGCCGCCATCTTCCATCAGTGGCGCGGCAGCACGTGCCAGCGCGACCAGCGAATACACGCTGACATCATGCGCGACGCGGAAACCTTCGCGCGAGGTTGAGACGAATTCACCTTTCAATTCTTCAGGCGGGGCATATGCCACACTATGCACCAGCACATGCAATTTGCCGTAGCGTTCTTTTAGTTGGACAAACAAACGCTCGATGGCCGCGTCATCGGCAACATCGCACATGAAGCTGTCCGCGCCCGGCAACGAGGCGATCAGTTCCCTGGCTTCCAGTTCGAGACGCTCGTTCTGGTAGGTCACGACGACTTTGGCGCCCGCCTGATGGAGTCCTTGCGCAATCGACCACGCGATCGAGCGCTTGTTGGCGACTCCGAAGACAACCGCAACACGACCTTCAAGGCTGGATGACATACAAGGCTCCTGGACTGGAAAAGAATAACAGCTTGACCGGGAAGAAATACAAAGTCAGATTTCAGATTGTAGATTTGAGATTTAAGATTGTGCCAGTACAGACCCAGTTGCGCTGAGAACAGAGAACTAAAAACTGAGAACTAAGATTTAAATCACGTCTTAAAATCTGAAATCTGAAATCTGAAATCTGAAATCTATCCCCGTTCCACAGTCTCAGCTTCAAGCACAGCCGCCGTTTCTGCCACCGGCCACACCGCTGTCACAAACGCCACCGCGTACACCATGCCGATGATGCAGAAGCCGGCTACCAGGTTCCATTGCGAAACCGCTCCGACCAGGAATCCCAGGACGATCTGCAAAAATGTGCCGGCGAAGTAGAACGTGTTCTGTACTCGTCCCATGAAGTGTTGCGGTACTTGTTCCATGATGCTGGTATTCATGGCGACGCCGCTGACGCCGCGGCCTGAGCCCATGATGGCATAGATCACTACTGCTAATGCCAACCAAGGCGAGAGTGGCGCGAGGCTCATGCCGATCGCCAGAAAGCCCATGGAAAGTGCGATCGAGCGGCGAGCACCTACTCCCGCGATCAGAGCAGGTGCGTAGAGGACGCTTAGGAATGCCCCCGTGCCCCATCCGGCATTCAGCCAGCCGTAGCCTACCGCGCCGGCGTGAAACACGTTATCGCTAAGCGGGGCGGTGACCACTACGCCCGTCATCATCGCGCCCAGAAAAAGTGCCCAACTGATTCCCAAAGTGACCACCGGGCGATGGCCGCGCAGAAATTGCAGACCTTCGCGCATCTCGCGGACAAAACGTCCGACTGTAGTTTCGGCGGCCACGAGGTCAGCGCGCAACTCTGCCGGACGCGGCACCACATGACGTCCCTTGCGCACACCAAGGTAGAGCAGAAAAGAGACCAGGTAAGTGGAGAAATCAATCAGCAAAACACCGCCCAGGCCAATGTGGTTGTACACGAAACCCACAATCGATCCCGCGATGAGCCAGCCGCCCTGAATTCCCGCGAGCAGAAACGTGTTTGCCTGGACGAACTCCTCGCCCGGAGTCAGTTCCTGAATCAGGGCCGTGATCGTCGGCCAGAACATCCAGAAGCCAGCTGCGACCAGCGTGTTCATCACATAGAGTTGCCAGACTTTTACTTTGCCGGTGAAGGCCAGGATGGCAACCGCGAGAATGATGACCGCGCGAATAGCATCCAGCCACATCACCAGGCGGCGCCGGTCTTCACGATCGATGAGCACGCCAGTGAACGGCAACATCAGCATCGCGGGAAGGGTTTGCAGCACGGCAAACGTTCCCAGAGCAATTTCGGAGTGTGTGGCCTGCAGGATGTACCAGGCAACGGCGGCGGAATTCATGCCACTGCCCAGCATCGAGATCATGTTGGCGCCAAAAACATAACGCAGCGCTTTTTTCTGCAGGATCGCACGCATACGTCAAATGTAAATGATGGAAGGGGACTCTCCAACGGGAGGGGGTTGACGTTGCAAGTTCAGGTTTCGTTGCAAAATCGGCATTCAAAAGGAGGGTGCCCCATTTCTCGCGTCCTATGCGAGAAGTGGCTGCGGACCTCTTAACCGCAAAGGACCCCGCAAAGGTCACGAAGAAATTCTTTCGTTATGCCTTTGAGCGCACTGGCCAGGCAATCTGTAATTTGCTGGCCTCCCAGAACAAGAAGACGGCGAGCAGGATCAACTCTGGTTCTATGGCGTGCTTATAACGAGGAAAGGGATTCACGAGGTAGTACGGAAGTGGATATATCAGCAGACAGCAAGCCAGCAAGAATCCTCCACGCAATCTCTTTCGCAGGGTGAGCCACAGGCCGGCGAAAGCAAAGGCGGCGGGAAGAATGAACATGAGGTGGCGCGCGATCATCAAGTCATAGCCCGCAACAATGTTGGCCTGCGGAGGTCCGATCCAGAAGTAGAGAATCCGGTCGAGTGTGAAGCGAAAGAATTCTTCGGGATGCTCGCGGATAAAGTCGTGGAGTTGTTGTTGCTTTTCCTCCATGAATCGAATTTCGCCCAGTTCCTGAAATCGCCGCATCGCGTCGGGATCGTTTCCCGGATGCTCGCTGCGCGTCCACAGGCCGGTGGACTGGTCATTGTTGGCCATGTGCATCTCGAGCGGGAGATTGTCGCGAACAAAAACTAATTTTCCGAACACGGCATAATTGCGGACCAGCCATGGGCTGACCACCAATCCCGCCGCCAGGATGCACATAGCGAATCCGATGAATTGTCGAGGCGTCCGTGGCAAACGCCACAACAGATACACGAGACAAAACGGAAGCAGGGACAGCACCGCCGTGTTGGTAAGCGCTAGGAGGCCCCAGAGAAGTCCGAATCCGATCCACATTCTGGGCCGTGGGGGTGCGTCCGCCATACGAAGGGTCAGCAACAGCGCGAGGCTCAGCAGGAATGCGCTCAGACTCATCTCCCAAACCACACGCACTGGCCAATAGATGGCATAGGGAAAGAGCGCCCAAGTCCAGGCCGTGGCGCGAGCTACCGCAACTCCGTAGATCTTTTCCGCAATGCGATATAGCGTGAGGCAGGTAAGCGCCCCAAAAATGCTGTTGAAGGAAAGGATGACCCACGCGGAAAGATTGCTGTAGATCCCAAACAGTTTGAAAACCCCAGCCAGGATGTAGGGATAGACGGGAGGCGCCCAGGCGCTGGGCCCGGTCGGCAGGTCAGTGGGTGAGCTGAAGCCCTGTCCGTTGGCGATGGAGCGGGCGATCCGTCCCATTTCCCATCCGAACTGGAAGTGGTCGCGGCGCGGGGTGATGCGGTAAGTGTGGCCGATGGTGATGACTGCAAGGCGGAGCAGGAACGCGACAAGAACGATGAAGAATATGGAGTGTGTCCAGGGCCGTCTGATGCCGCGAGGTGAGTTTTCCGTGACCTCCGTCTTCTCCCGACCCTGCATCGGGTCAGACTAGCACAGGGTGGTCGCACCGGCCGTGTGGGAGGCGGGTCTTCGACCTGCCCAAGTCGAGCGAAGCTCGACGTTGTATTTTGCCCGCCTGAATCTGCCGACTTCCGGCCCGGCCCACACAGTCCTTGCCGCGCCACTTGCATAATCCCACCTTCGGAGCTACCATGCCGTCGCAATTTCGGAGGTGACGTATGAAGCACGGCCGCTGGTCCGTTCTGCTGGTTACCTTTCTGTTGGTTGTAGTCCCTCTCTCTTTCACGCAAATCGAAACCCTCGTGATTCCGGCTGGCACCCCAGAGGATCAAGGCTTACAAGCCATCACCAAGGAACCGGACGACCAGAAGAAGCTGGCCATGTACGAGGACTTCCTGAAACAGTTCTCGTCCAATCCGCAAGCCGTCGCCTATGCCAATTGGCAATTGGCGCAGGCGTACCAAAGCACCGGCGATTTACCGAAGGCGCTCGACTACGGCGACAAGGCCCTGGCCAGCGCACCTCATAGCCTCGATATTCTTGTCTCCCAGGCCAGCATCGCCCAGCAGATGAAGAACAACGCCAAGCTCTTGGACTACTCCGTGCGCGGCGGCGAGCTTTACAACTCCATCGGCAAGACCAAGCCAGACGGCATGAGCGATCAGGATTTCGCCACCCAGACGGCGGAGCAAAAGAGTGCGGCGAAGAATTCCTACGAATTTCTCGAGGCAGCCGCCTTCAACGTGATCGTCGACGAAACCAACGCCAAGGCTCGCATGAGCGACATCGATCGCTTTACGCCCGCGTTCCCCGCGTCGCGCTTTGATGAACCCGTCGCCTCCTACGCCATGATGTCGCTGACCGAACTCAAAGACACGAGCCGGGTGTTGGCCTACGGCGAAAAAGCTCTGGCGGCGAATCCCAACAACCTGGCGGCGCTGCTACTTCTGGCGAATAGCTACGTCGAAGATCCGAAGCCCGGTAGCCTTGCCAAAGGCGTAACTTACGCTCAGAGAGCGATTGCGGCGGCCAAAGCTGATGCTCCAGATGCCGACCGAGCTCGCAAACTTTCTGGAGGGGTCGCTCATTCCACGCTCGGTTACGCCTATATGAAGCAGGAAAAGACCGCGGCTGCGATTCCTGAATTGAAGTCGGCTGCTGCGCTGCTCAATGGGGTGGACGATCAGCAGTACGCAGTCGCCCAATATCGGCTGGGTTACGCTTATGCAAAGCTTAGCCACAACACGGAAGCGCGTGAGGCGCTGATGGCAGCTGCAAAAATCCCCGGGCCCGTACAGCCGTTGTCTCAGGACCTGTTGGCCAAGGTAAACGCCGCCCGCGCCAAAGGAAAGTAGCCGGCGAGGCAAGACTGAGAACAGGGAACTAGAAACTGTAAACTGATTTCCAGCCTTCAGTGCTTGGCCAAGTCGTCAGACAGCATCACCGCTTTGGACGCGAGATTATGCGCGCGCTGCACATCTCCTGCCTTCTCTGCAGCTTTGGCTTGCTCCATGTACTTCTTGATTTGACTGATACTGTCCTGCTGGGTTGAGTTCAGCTGTCGTGACGAAATCTGTTTCAGATTGGCATCGGTTGCGGCCAGCAGTTGGCTGGTGCTCTGGCGCTGACTCGAAGCCTGCTCGTCGCTCATCCCCGGGGCGAGTTGGACCACGGGATCGGCCGTTCCGCCGTTGCGTACGACTTTTTTCTCCGGGGCCGCCGTAGAAGCGACGGTTGGTTTTCGGTGATGCCGTTTTTTGGCGGCTGTTTTAGTCTTCGGAGCTGCTGCCTTCGATTCCTGTTTCTGTGGTTCTTGAACGTTCGCCGGAGCTGGTGGCGCCAACTCAGTTTTGGGCTCCGCCTGCGGGGAGGGTTCTTGCGCAGTGCCTGGCGGAGACGCCTGAGGGCTGGACGGCGTTGCATCCGGGGGCGGTTGGGTCTCCTGGCTTAGTTGCGGAAGTTGCCCGGCGGCGTCGCAGCCCGCGAGGGACGGGGCCGTCAACACACAAAGTCCGAGAACAGCGGCCAGAGGTATGTTCATGGGAAGTTGGATGCTATCAACCGTTCATCATGGTTGCCAGAAATCCTACTCGCAGCCGTCGACTCCGACTACTCTCTTCATCAGAACTCGATCAGAATTCATCGGACTTTCACGGCGCATTCTATCCGCGTGTCACAGCCTCCCGCAGCGCAGTCGAGCGCGACTGCACCAGCGGCAGTCGGAGTCTGAACTTGGTGCCTTGTCCTTCCACTGACTCGAAGTCGACCGACCCGTAATGCCATTGCAGAATCTGATAGGTCTGCGCCAGCCCGATTCCGGTCCCCTCTTTTTTGGTCGTGAAATAGAGCTCAAAAATCTTGTCCTGGGCGTCGGGCGGGATGCCTCCACCCTGGTCGCTAATTTCCGTGACCACCATATCGTCATCGCGCTTGGCGGATACCGTCAGTTGGCCTCCGTTAGGCATGGCCTGAATACCGTTGAGGACGACATTGCTGATGGCTTGCTTGATGAAGTCAGTGTCCACCTTCACCACTAGCGGTTGAGAAGGAAGGTCGCAAGTCACGTTCACGCCGTGTCGCCCCGCATCGGGGCCGGCCAACTGAACTGCGTCCTCCAGTAATCGCCGCAGATCAGTTTCCTCCAGATGAAGATTTCTGGGGCGAGAAAAATCCACCAGGATCTGTACCACACGATCCAGGCGGTGAATTTCGCTGCCGATGATGTCCATGTGACGGCGAGTGTCGGGATCGACCTGTCGCAACTTGCCCTGCAGCAATTGCAAGTGCAGAACAATGGCGTTGATCGGATTTTTTACTTCGTGGGCTACGCCGGCAGTGATCCGGCTGCTGGCGGAAAGCCGGCGTGACATTTCGATTTCATCCTCTATCCGGTGCACCGACTCGGCATCACGCATGGTCAAAAGTGCGCCGATCTGGGTTTCCTTCTCCCGGATAAAATCCAGCGAAATCTGTACCCGCTTACCGCTGGGAAACTCGATCTCGCGCTGCGCGACCGGGCTCCGACGTTCAAATGCCTGCAGCATAAGCGCCCCAAACTCTGACTCGGAAGAAAAGATTTCTCGGGCGGCATGCCCCAGTAACTCGCGGCGCGGCCGGCCCAGAAACTTCTCCACCGAGGCACTCACCAGCACCACCCGCGAATCGCGGGTGAAGAGCATCAGACCGTCCTGCAAGTTGCCCATGATCTGGTCGACGTTATCTTTCAGGGCGGAGAAGATTTCTTTGGCGTCGCGCATCTGGCGGCCCAAGTGTGCAATTTTGAGGCTTACGAGTCCGTATTCGTCGTGACCCGCGTCCGGCTCATTTACGACCTCCGGGCTGCCTGCGGTGACGCTGTCCAGGCTACGATTGATCTGTTCAAGCGGACCCAGCGCCAGGTGCGACAGTCCGGCTGCCATGATCAGCGAAAGAAGAATCGCAATGCTGGAGAAGATCACTGCCTGTTCGAGTCGAGGCGTCAGTTCATTCTTTAGAAAGACAGTCGATACGCCTACGCGGATGCTGCCGAAGCGAGCGCCATCGAGTTGCAGCGGAATGCGGACGTCATACACCGTTGGCGGGTTGTAGACCATGCGAAACTGGTGGCGAAAGTTTGCATTCTCCACCATATGAAAATCCGGCCGGTCGGGAACCAGCTTGCCCACCAGATCGGGGTTGGTGTGCAGAATGGCTTTGTCATCACTATCGACAATGGCAGCGTCGTAAATGATGGGCCAGGTCCCCACCACGGATTCCAGGAAATTATTCAGATCGCGGTCGGTGCCCAGGTAGTAGGCAACGGCCCGGCGCATCGCCTGGGGATTTGTGGTGTCTACTTTCGTGCTGCTCAAGTCGGGGGCCGCGTTCGCTGCCAGATACGCCAGGTTCGATGTCAATTGGGCGGCCGACTCCCGCGCTGTAGTCACCCGCTGGCGGAGCAATTCGGAGATGTAGAAATAGGAAAACGCCGTCACCAACACAGCAACCATGAAGGTGATAGCCAGTACGAGTTGGGTTCTTCGGCGCATTGAAGCCAGCTTTTAGCTTTTAGCTCTTGGCTCATAGCTACAACCCATAGGCATTGACCAATAGCTGTCTGGAGTAGCTCTCTCTCTTAATTCTTCAAGCCTTTAGAACGTTCCAGCCTTTAGAACGCCGCTTTAGTCCGTGTCACTGGCGTCAGCAATGGGCCTTAGCTAGAAGCCAAGAGCTAATAGCTAAAAGCTGCTTTACTCTTCCCGCACCAGAGCCGCATCGGCCGCGGCGTTGCCATACTCCTTCAGCTTGTTGTGCAGTGTCTTCAGACTGATCGCGAGAATTTCGGCGGCTCGGGTCTTGTTGTTGTTGGTGGCCTCGAGCGTTTTCAGGATGAGCAGTTTTTCGGCTTCCTCGACTGTAGTTCCCACGCCCAACCGGACCGTATCGGAATCCTCGGATGCACTGCGCAGACTGGATTGTCCGAAACCGGGCGGCAGGTGTTTGGTTTCAACAATTGCGCCATCGCACACAATGATCGCCCGTTCCAGCGTGTTGCGCATTTCGCGGACGTTGCCCGGCCAGGAATAACTCTGGAAAGCATTCAGGACCGCTTCGCTCACGCCTGCGACCTTGCGTCCATGCTTTTCGTTCATATCCGACAACAAAGCCTGCACCAGTTCAGGAACGTCTTCTTTGTGTTCGCGCAGCGGCGGCATGTGGATGTTGAAGACATTGAGCCGGTAATAAAGATCATTGCGTAGTTCACCGCGGGCCACCGCCTCCTCGGGAACTTTGTTGGTGGCCGCCAGGACTCGCACATCCACCGTGGTTTCGACCTTGCTTCCCAGGCGGCGCAGTTTGCGGTCTTCCAGCACGCGCAGCAGTTTGGCTTGCGTGGCTACCGGCATCTCTCCGATTTCGTCGAGCAGCAAGGTTCCGCCTTCGGCAAGCTCAAAGCATCCGGTGCGGCGCTCCAGCGCTCCTGTGAACGCGCCTTTTTCGTGGCCGAAGATTTCGCTTTCGATCAGCGTCTCTGGAATCGCCGCGCAGTTGATCGGAACGAATGGTTTGTTTCGCCGCGGACTCAGTTCGTGGATCGTGCGGGCCACCAGTTCTTTGCCGGT
The DNA here is from genome assembly GCA_963741105.1 of Terriglobia bacterium. Lineage (GTDB taxonomy): Bacteria > Acidobacteriota > Terriglobia > Terriglobales > Acidobacteriaceae > JAIQFF01. Next base: position 315,341 of record CAVUGT010000004.1, on the reverse strand, counting down.
GCCGCTGGCCCCGGTAATCAATACCGACGCAGTGCTCGGCGCTACCATTTCAATCAGGTGAAAAATCTCCTGCATCTTCTTGGAAGATCCGATCAGGCTGCCCAGTGAACCAGCGTCGCGCAGCTTCCGGCGTGTAACTTCGAGTTCGGCGCGCGTTCCGAGAAGTGCGGAGGCATTCTGCAGAATAGTGTGCAGACGGTTCGTGTCGATCGGTTTTGTGATGTAGTCGTAAGCGCCCATGCGCATGGCCTGCACGGCGCTATCGATGGTGCCTTGTGCGGTCACTACGATGACCGCCATGGTCTGGGCGTCGGTGGCCAGTTTTTCCAGTAACTCCAGGCCGCCCATGCGGGGCATCTTCATGTCCGTAATGACAATGGACGGCGTCCAGGATGTAACTTTCTCCAGTCCCTCCGCGCCGTCTTTCGCGGTTTCGGCCCGGTATCCCCAGCTGTTGACCAGTTCAGCCAGACCAGTGCGCTCGTTTTCCTCGTCCTCGACGATTAGTACCTTTTCATGATTCATATTCGCTCATGCCATTATTTAGGCTTTCCCTCCCGGCTGCAAGCCGCGTCATGGACTTACCATGATCAGGCTGTTCCGCACGGCGGCTTCGCGGCCGGAAGGTGCAGCGGGAAGGTGCCGAATTGGTAGCCAGGAATCCGGGTAGCAATATCAATCTGAGACACTTAGCGGTGTTAGCTAGTTGATTAAAAGGTTCTAACTCCGCTTGATTTGACCCTCATCTGGAGTAGAATTATTTCTCCATACCAAAGCAGGTATTGGCTTCCCACGCAGGCTCCCGGTCGTGCCCAGCACTTGAGCGTGGATCAAGAATTTTTGTTTTGCGATTTCTGGAGGAATTGCATGTCATTTCGTCGATTGCTGTCTGTTCTATTCCTAACTCTGGCTTCTGTGTGTTTGATTTCCGCTACGGCCGTGGCACAGGATGATGCCACTCCGAAATGGGATCTCTTCGTGGGGTACCAGTGGCTGCACCCTGGCATCACAGTGCCTGCGCCGTTTCAACCCGTCAACGCACCGATTGGAGTGAAGATGGGCGATATCGCTCCGGGTGGTGGCGCCGCTCTGGCCTACAACTTCTCGAGATTGTTGGCCCTCGAAGCGGACTACGGCATCAACAAGAACGACGGTGGTTCTGTGAATACGGCATCGATTGGACCACGCATAGCGTGGCGCAGCGAAGGAACCACCTTTTTCCTCCACACGCTGTTGAGCTACAACCGGCTGAGTGTGCCGAACCTTGATACCAGCAACGCCGTGGGTGCAATTCTCGGCGGCGGAATGGATATTAATCTCTGGCGCCGGCTATCGCTGCGCTTGTTCGAAGCCGACTGGGTTTGGGCGAATCACAACTTTGCCAACGAAGTGGGTCCCACCTTCGAAAGTTTGCGGCGCCCGGAAGAGAGCGGAGTCCGGCTCCGCACCGGTTTGGTTTTCAACTTTGGCTTCCCCACTCTGACGCCGCCAGCGGCGGCTTGCTCGATTCAGCCCAGCGAAGTAATGGTGGGTGAGCCGGTCACGGTCACGGCCAGCGGCAGCAATTTCAATCCCAAGCACACCCTGAGTTACAACTGGGCCAGCACCGGTGGAAAGATCACCGGGAAGGATACAACTGCGACGGTCGACACCACCGGAGTCGCGGGTGGCAGCTACACCGTGACCTCGCGCATCACCGATCCAAAAGTAAAGAAGGGCGGCGAGGCAAGTTGCAGCGCCACCTTCACGGTGAAAGAACCGCCGAAGAATCCGCCGACCATGTCCTGCTCGGCCAATCCGACATCGGTTCAGGCCGGCACGCCTTCAACGCTGACCTGCACCTGCACCAGTCCTGACAATGTTCCGGTCACGATCAGTGGTTGGACCGCCAGCGGGGGCAGCATCTCCGGCGACGGCGGCACCGCCACCCTTAACACCACCGGAGCACCGTCCGGCACAATCACCGCGAGTGCGACTTGTACCGACTCTCGCGGTCTCACCGCTTCGAACTCGGCCCAGGTGACAGTGGAGAATCCTCCGCCACCGCCGCCAGAGGCGAGCAAGCTGAGCGAGTGCGAATTCCCCAACAAGGTGAAGCCGTGGCGCGTGGATAACACCTGCAAAGCCATCCTGGACGACGTTGCCGCGCGGTTGCAGCACGATCCCGATGCCAAGCTCGTCATCGTTGGCAACTCCGAACCCGGCGAGAAACGCAAGAACCTGGCCGGCGAACGCGCAGTCAATTCCAAGGCATATCTGTCCGGTGGCGAAGCCAAGCAAGCCATCGATGCCAGCCGAATTGAAGTGCGCACGGGTGGCGCTGGAACCAAGACTGCCGAATACTGGGTAGTCCCGGCCGGTGCAACCTTCTCCGCACCTGGAACCACAGTGGTGGATGAATCGATGGTGAAAGCCGTTCCGGATCATCCGGCGGCCGCCAAAAAGAAGGCCGCTAAGCCCATGGCTCAGTGACCCTTAACTGACTACGGGCCGGCCGAGTTTCATACTCGACCGGCCCTTTTTCATCTGGCCTTCGGTAACTTGAAAAGGACCTGTTACGCTGTCAATCTCAGCCGCGAGCGTATTATTTTTCGCTTAGGGGCAAAACACCTATGATTTCGCGTAAGACATTGATTACCTTGGTCATCGCGGCACTCTCCGTGACCACTCTATGGGCCGGTCAGTGGACCGCCCTCGGTCCGGACGGCGGCGATGTGCGGAGCCTGAATTTCGACCCGCAAAATCCCGACCGCATCTATCTTGGAACCAGCACCGGAACCCTGTTCTTGTCGTCGGACGGCGGCCACAACTGGTCGCGTCTGGCTCATCTCGGAGATGACGATAACGTTCTCGATCACATCGCCATCGATCCCCAGAATCCGAAACACATTTACGTTTCCGCCTGGAGCGTAGTCAATCAGCAGGCCGGCGACGTCTACCGTTCCACCGACGGCGGCAACAACTGGGAAGCGCTTCCCGGCGTGCACGGAAAATCAGTGCGGGCCATGGCCATCGCTCCTTACGATTCCAAAGTTCTGGTCATCGGCGCCCTGGACGGCGTGTTCCGCACCAAGGACGGCGGCAAGAATTGGGACCGGATTTCTCCGCTGAAGCAGGCTGACGATGTGAAGAACATCGAGTCGCTCGCCCTTGATCCCAAGAATCCCGACGTGGTTTACGCGGGAACCTGGCATCTGGCATGGAAGACTGACGACGGCGGCGCCAACTGGCATCGCATCAACAAGGGCATGATCGATGACTCCGATGTGTTCTCGGTCATCGTGGACTCCACCAATCCGACGGTTGTTTACGCCAGCGCCTGCTCCGGAATCTACCGCAGCGACAGCGCCGGCGATCTGTTCCGCAAACTGCAGGGCATTCCGTTCTCCGCCCGCCGCACCCGCGTTCTGAAGCAGGACCCGAAAGATCCGGCGACCGTGTATGCCGGTACGACTGAAGGTCTGTGGAAGACGCTCGACGGTGGCAAGACCTGGAAGCATGTGACCAGCTCTGAAGTTGTGGTGAACGACGTTCTGATCGATCCCCGCAATCCGAACCGGGTGCTGCTCGCAACCGATCGCAGCGGCGTTCTGGCCAGCGACGATGCGGCGCAGACTTTCTCAGCTTCCAATCACGGTTATGCTCATCGTTATGTCAGTTCGATTCTGGCTGACCCGAGCAATTCCAATAACATTCTTGTGGGTGTGGTGAACGACCGCGAATTCGGCGGCGTCTTCGCCACCCGCGATGCCGGACAAACCTGGCAGCAGAAGAGCGCTGGCCTGGGCGGACGCGATGTTTTCGCGTTGCAGCAGATTCCGAACGACGGCTTGATTGCCGGCACCAACAAGGGCATCTTCCTGCTGGATCGCACTTCCAGCACATGGCGCCCCAGCAACACGATCGTGACCGAGAAATCACCCGCACGCGTGGTGAAAGGCAAGAAGGGAACGAAGGCGGCAAAAGTGCCCGCAGTCGTAGTTCGCTCGGTCCTCGATGCCCGCGTAAGCGACATCGAAGTCACACCCAAGCGCTGGCTGGCGGCCACCTCTGCTGGACTGTACAGCAGTGTGGACCAGGGCAAAACCTGGACCGGCGGTCAGGTGCTGGGCAAGAGCGATTTCGTTGCAGTCGAGTCTAACGGCGAGCTGATCGTTGCCGCGACCCGCACCAACGTCCTCTATTCCTCGAGCAACGGCACGACCTGGCAGCAGGCGCCGTTGACCGCCTACATCACGGCCATCCACGGCGTAACTCTGACTCCTGAAGGGGAGATTCTGGTTGCCGCCCGCGAAGGCGCCTTCCGGAGTTCCGATTCCGGAGCGACCTGGGAGCATGTCGTGAAAGGCATTCCGGACAAGAACATCAGCTCGATCACCTATGACCAGAGCAAGAAGCGTCTTCTGGCGACGAGCATCGCTACCGGCGTGATCTTCGAGAGCAAGGACGGCGGCCGCAGTTGGCACCGTGGTCCTGATTCCGGATATCCGCTACGTCGCGTCAGCGTAGTTCGCGGACGCTTCGTGGGAGCCACTCCGTTCGACGGCCTGATCGTTCAGCCCGAAAACGAAGCGGCCAGCGCCTCAGCCGGCTTGGGTGGTTCGTCAGAGTAAGACCGTCAGAGTAAGTAGTCCGAAACAATCAACGGAGGAGCGGTTTCAATCGCTTCTCCGTTTTTCTTTGCCCACCAAGAGCAGCCACGGATTTCACGGATTGGCACGGATAAACCTTAAGGATTTTTAATCCGTGAAGATCCGCGTAAATCCGTGGCCGCCTTTTCTCGAATTGCCCGACAATAGGGCAATTACTACACGGAAATTTTCCACCGACCCACTAAGTCGATGATAAGGCGACGTTTTGCGATGGCATCCAGCTTGCGACTTGTCCGATCGTGGTGGCCCGCTGCAGGATTGTTTCATGAAGCTGTCAAAGAGGAATGGACGAAACCAAACCGGGTTCGTCGTTCTGCTTTTGGCGTTAACTCTGGCCGGTTGTTCGCAACGTGAGAGCCTGCCGACGTCGGTAGAAACCGTGTCGGCGGATCAGCACTTGCCCTTTGAGGGGACATCCGACAAGGCCGGTAATTTCCCCACCGGTTCTCTGGCCCCCACCGCCATCCCCGCCGGAACTCCCGTGACCATTCACCTGCAACTGTCGTTGTCCAGCGCAAGTTCGAGGCCGGGCGATCCTTTCGACGCGGTGCTGGATGAGCCCATCGTGGTTCGGGGACAGACGATTGCGCCTCGCGGTGCTGTCCTCGTGGGAAAAGTCCTCGACGCGAAGCCGGCAGATCAATTTCAGGAACCTGGCTACCTGCGTCTAGCCCTGACCGCGATTTCTCTCAATGGCAAGTTGATTCCGATACAGACGTCCAGCATCTTCGTGAAGCGCGGCTCGCACGAGCAACGCAACGTGACCATCCTCCGCGACGGCTCAGGCAAGAAAGGCGCTCTGATCGGAGCCTCCATCGACGCACCGGGAACGACTTTTGCCACCGGCAGCATGGATGTCGGCGTCGCCCCCGAACGCCGCCTGACCTTCAGGCTCGCCCAGTCTTTACCCCTGTAAACCAAAAATGCCCGTGTGGGACGGACACTCTTGTCCGTCGCCTTTGACTTTGGTTTTGTGGTTGGGGTGATTGCGGCGCCCGAATCGTCAACTTCCGAATCTTCGTCAAAAGCGACGGACAAGAGTGTCCGTCCCACACAGGCCAATGCTTACAGCGTGTTCATGAACGCCACCAGGTCAGCCTTCTCATCGTCACTCAGCAGCATGCCAAAACGCTGATTGTAGAAGTTGACCACATCCAGCAAGGCCGGAGCTGTGCCGCTGTGGAAGTACGGAGGGCGTGCCGCCAGGCCGCGCATTCCCGGAATCTTGAATTTGCCAATATCGGCGCATTTGCCGGTGACCATCGCGCGTCCCGGATCGGTCGTCACCAGAGTGCTGTTGTCATTGCACTGGATGGTGTACGAGGGAAGGCCCGCCTGCGGAGAACCTGTCCCGATGTTCATGGTCTCGAAGACCGAATCGTTGCCGACATTGGGCGTGTTGTGGCAGGTCGAACAGGTACCGAAAATCTGGGTTTGGCCCTGGACGTCGTTGAACCCGGCGACGCCGGTAATTCTGATGGGAAAAGTATTGAACAAAACTTCTCCACGTGCGACCGACTGCTGTGCTGGTCCATTCGTTCCGGTTGCATTGGCCCAGTTGGTGTACAGCGTAAACACGTTGGGGTCAAAGGCGCTCCCCGAGTTCATACCGGCAGTGAAGGGCAGTGTCGCGAGGAAGTCAGGGCCGCCAGTCGCGCCCTGGGCGGTCAAATCTCCGGCCAGGCTGTCGTCGGTTTGTGCCGTGAATAGAGCGGTTTCAAGGCTCAGGATCTGCTGTATCTGTGCATCCGTCGGCGGAGTGCTGGTCAACATGTGGACGGATGCTGCGTCCTTGGCCTGAGTCGCGAGATCGGGCTCGCGCCCGTCCCACATGATCCCGTTGAGAAACTTCAGATTGGTCGCGGGCAGCGGACGCCTATAGAGCGCCGGTTGGGTCGCGGTAGTCTCCGGGCACTGGTAAGGATCGCTGATCGCAGTGATGCTGAACTCCGCGCCCGCAGGAACCGGCAAGGTCATCCGGATCAGTCCTGAATTCAGCAGCAGGCTATATGCCGAGGTCCTGGCCGAAAGCGAAGAAACATCCGCGCTCGGACAATTGGCGCCGTCAACCGGCAGAAATATCGGATCGGTTCCATGGGTAGATTGAAATTTTTGTTGCAGGTGTGTTGGAGTGACACTCCATCCGTCAGCCACATCGTGACAACTGGCGCAGGTGCGGGTGTTCGTACCCAAAACCGCAAAGAAAGGATTCGTAGTCTTGATCGCAGGCTGGCTTACGGTATCGACGGTGCCACTGGAATCCGTGAAAGAAGTCTGAAAGGGCGGTGTGGTGTTGGGAGGTGGAGTCGTTGTCGTTGACCCGCCGCCGCCGCATGCTGAAAACCCTGCAACCACTAACCCTGCAACTGCTAGAAAACCCCAACGTACGTTCATTAATACAAGGCCCTTTAGTCTCACGCCTCTGCCCGGTAGCGCACAAGCCATGGGCTTCAGAATCGTGACTTATTTGGAGGTATCGCGGGGGAGGAACTCAACAGTAACACATGGGGATCGAAAATCAAGTCGATAAAAGCAGGAGATAAAGTCTTGCAGAATCAATAATAACCACGGAGGACACAGAGGTATACCAACGTTAATTCAGTACTCTTCAGTGCCCTCTGTGTCCTCCGTGGTTATTGTCTTTGCGCGATGTTCTTCCGTCACAGCCATCTGTGACCGCTGCCCTTAGCATCACGCCTGCCTCCGCCTAGACTTCCCAAAATGGCGAGCGCGCCCCAAAGCGAATCTCTCAGGTCCGACTTCCCGATTCGGGAGAAGGTACGTCCTTCGACAGCGCTCCCGCACCTATTTGGTGCTTTCCCAAAACATGCTTTCTGGCTAATGCTTTCGTTTGAGCATGCACCCAGAAATACCAGGAATATTGACTAGGGATATTGGAGAGGAAATTTGAGGGGAAATTTAAGATGACAAGCGCGGTCGCCCACCTTCAACCCAACCGTTCGGGAGCTCCCGATCCCGCCGTCCTGCTGGCTGCCGTGCAAGTCTTCCCCGAGAGTCTGGCCATCGTTGCCTCCGGTCTTATCGTGTACGCCAATCTCGCCTGGTGCGAAATGTTCGAAAGCAATGATCTCCTGCTTCAGGGACGAGAGCTGGCACACTTTGTGCCTCAACACCCACTCTCGATTCTGTTCCGGGCTCAATCCGATCAGGCCAGCGAGGTGGTTCCAAATGCGAACTTCGTTCTTACCCGCGCCGACGGCTCCCGCCGGTACATCGAAGTCGCCAGGGCCGGCTTTCAACAACGGAGCACTGACTTTCAGGTGATTCGTGCCCGAGACATCAGCCGGCACAGGCAGACTGAAGAACAGCTCCGGGAATCGCAAAGGCTGGAAGCAGTCGGCCGGCTGGTGGGCGGAATAGCTCATGACTTCAACAATTTGCTTACAGGCATGATGCTCTACTGCGATCTGTTGATCGGCGAACTGGAAAAGGACAGCCGTTCTTACCGCCATGCCCAGGAGATGCGCATGGCCGGCGAAAACGGCTCCGCGCTGGTGCAACAGTTACTCAATATTGCTCGTCCTCCAGCGGGAGAGTCTCGGGAATGTGCAGTGAACGATGTTGTGACCGGAATTCAGGACCTGCTGACCCGCCTTATCGGAGAAAACATCATCCTCACCACATCGCTGGCACCCGACTTGGGCGGAGTAGAGATGGAACCGGCGCAGGTGCAGCAAATCCTGCTCAACCTCGTTCTGAACGCCCGCGACGCCATGCCCGATGGCGGCAGGCTTACGTTGGCCACACGCAACGGCTCCGATGAACCAACTGCTGACGCACACAGGCAAACCGCCCACTGGGTCGAACTGACCGTGACAGATACCGGATGCGGCATGGCTGCCGAAACCCTCGATCACGCTTTTGATCCCTTCTTCACCACCAAGAAACCCGGTCGCAGCAGTGGCCTGGGTCTGGCGACCGCGCGCCGTCTGGCCGAGTTGCAGGGTGGAGGCATCACCGCGCAAAGCGAACCGGGGAAGGGCACGCGAATTTCTCTGCGTCTGCCGCGAGTTGAAACGCACGGCCCATCGAATTCAAGAATTCCAGAGGTGATTTCATGACCACAGCCGCATTGAGTGCCCCCCTTCCGGTGCAGATGGAAGGGGCAAACTTCCTCAACCTTCTGATCGTGGACGACGAACGCGCCATACGCGAGGTTTGCCGCGAAGTTGCGCAATCGCTCGGCTTCAACACCGCCGTCGCCGATTCCGCCGAGCACGCGTACCGTTTGCTCGACACCCACAACATCGACGTCGTACTTCTCGATCTGAAGCTGCCCGGTGTGGGCGGTCTGGAAGCCTTGCACCAGATTGGCGAGCGCAAGCCCGACGCGGTTGTGGTGGTCGTCACCGGATACGGCACCGTGCAATCCGCGGTGCAGGCCATGAAAAATGGGGCCTATGACTACGTGACCAAGCCCTTCAGCATGGAAGAACTGAAGCTGCTGTTGGAGCGCGTCTCCGGCCACCTGAAGCTGAAAACAGAAAACCGCACGTTGCGCGAGAAGGTCAAATCCAAACTGGGTTTTGGCAGCATTGTCGGACGTGCTCCTGAGATGGAAAAGCTGTATCGCATGATCGGCAAGGCCGCTCACAGCAGCCATCCCGTGCTCATTCTGGGCGAGAGCGGCACGGGCAAGGAGATGGTGGCGCGCGCCATTCATTTCTCCGGACCCTTCCACGACAAGCCATTTATCCCGGTGGATTGCGGGTCGCTTGTCCCGACGCTGATCGAAAGCGAACTCTTCGGATACGTCAAGGGCGCGTTCACCGGGGCAGTGCAATCCCGCGATGGCTTGCTCGCCATCGCCGAGGGCGGCACCGTGTTTCTGGATGAAGTCGGAGAACTGCCCGTCGATCTTCAAGCCAAACTGCTGCGCGCCATTCAGGAGCGCGAGATTCGTCCGGTGGGAAGCACCAAACGGATCACGATCAACGTGAGGATTCTCGCGGCGACGAATCGTGATCTGGAACAGGCCGTGGCCCAGGGAACTTTTCGCCGGGATTTGTATTTCCGGCTCAACGTCCTGAGCCTGAAAATTCCGCCGCTACGCGACCGCCGCCAGGACATCCCACTCTTGACCAGTTATTTCATGGACCGGCTCTCACGAAGCGCGGGACACGAGCGCACTCTCAGCGACGATGCCATGAAAGCTCTGCTCGCCTACGACTGGCCGGGCAATGTGCGGGAACTCGAGAACTGCCTGGAGCGGGCCTGCGCGTTTACCTCCGGCCCGGTGATCCAGGTCGGAGACTTGCCAAGTGCGATCCATGGTGTCCCTGCGACCCCATCCACTCCAGGAAACGGCAAGGCCCACATCGTGCCCATGGCGGAACTGGAAAAGCAGACGATCTTAAGCACCATCGCCCAGCTCAACGGCGACAAGCTGCTGGCCGCACGAATGCTCGGCATCGGCAAGACTACGCTCTACCGCAAACTCAAAGAGTACGTCGCGCAGGATTAATCGGCACAAGATCGTGTCGGGATCATGAGGGACTGTGTGGGGACGGGTCTTCGACCCGTCCAGGCCGAGCGAAAGCTCCGGCAACGGGTTGGGCTATCGTCACAAAACACCCGCCCAAGAGAACCTTGGACGGGGCACCCGTCCTGGCATCCTCCGACTTTCTCCTGATTTCGAATTACGCTTCCCGCACTGGGAAGTATCGTCGAACCGCGCCGACGCATAACCTGTCTGTTTTCAGCGGCCAAATCACGGTAGATAACGTGCAATGTGAGTTGCCATGCTTCTAGTCATAACGCCTTCCGCCAAAGTCCGGGGTTGCGCCCAGACGATTCAACAAGTCACTTCTGAAGAAACTCACGTGGCTGCAACCTCAACCCAGGCACTGGCCCGCCTGCGCGCCCAGGAATACGTGGCTGTTCTCATCGATCAGGCGTTTCTCGAAACCGAGCCGGTCGAAAGCGACATGGTGCTGGCGCACATCGGGATGGCGGTTCCGGTCCACGTGAACTTTGCCATCAACGGTATGGACAGGGTGGCTCGCGAGTTGCGCGCGGCGTTGACCCGGCACAAGCGAGCCGTCCTGGTGGTGCGGCAGGAGGCTCGGCAGGCCGTGCGGAACGAACTCAAAGACACCATTACCGCGCTCCTGCTCTCATGTGAGATGGCGCTGCAAGTCCCCAATCTTCAAAGCGGCGTCGAAACCAGAATGCAGACTGTCTACGAGCTTGCCCAGGAAATACGTGCAAAGCTTGAGCACCCGGACGGTGGTTCGGTCCACGACATGCCCGCAACGGTGAATACTGAAAAGCACCCGTGAAGTGCAACATTTTGCGCACTCCTGGCGCTAAAAACCTTACGAATCAGGCCCTTCCCGAACTACAATGTCGCAGCAGCAATGTTCGCGGCTGCGCTCCTTGCCTGCGAACATTCACACTCTCCCAGGGGAAACTTGTGCACGTTCTGGTTACTGCCGACACATTGAGCGGAACGTGGACTTACACCCGTGAGTTGGTCTCCGGGCTGGTCAGTCGCGGACTGCGCGTCACCCTGGTGAGTTTCGGCGAAATTCCCCTGCCGCAACAGACCCTGTGGATGGAAAACCTGCACGGCCTGGAATATCGTCCGACGGCTTTTCGTCTGGACTGGATGCAGGAAGGGCAGGAAGACTTCAAGGATTCCTCGGCGTACCTGACCGCGCTGGTCAAAGAAGTCAAACCCGACATTCTGCACCTGAACCAGTTGTGCTACGGCGCTCTTCCCGTTTCGGCGCCGAGGGTCGTGGTGGCGCACGGCGACTTAATCACCTGGTGGCGGGCGGTTCACGGACGCGATCCCAAGCCAGATCGATGGCTGCAGTGGTATCGGGAGGTTGTCACGCGAGGTCTGTCCAAGGCCAGCGTCGTAGTGGCTCCATCGGCATGGATGCGGGACTCCGTCCGAGAGTGCTACACCCGGGCCGAGCACGAAACCGTGATCTATAACGGACGCAATCCCATTTTCTTTAACCCCTACGTGGGTAAGGATGATTCCGTCCTTGCGGTAGGCCGGTTATGGGATGCAGGCAAGCAGATCTCACTGCTCACGCAACATACCCATCCCCTGCCGGTCTGCATCGTAGGATCTGAAACTCCGCTCCATGGCGCCACCAGGATCCCGATCAGCGCCGACGTCAAACTTTCCATCGACCAGGTGAATGTCGCGCTGAAAGGTCCCCAGACCGAAGCGCAGTTGCGCACCCTCTATGGCCGGGCCGCCATCTATGCGGCTACATCGCGTTACGAACCTTTCGACATGACGACCGTCGAAGCCGCATTCTCCCGCTGTGCCATTGTGGCCAATGACATTCCTCCATTCCGGGAGATTTGGGGCGATGCGGTGCTTTACTTCCGGGAAAACGATGCCGCCAGCCTGGCTTCCGCCATCCGTCGCCTGAGCGATCATCGGGACCTTTGCCGAACCTATGGCAATCGCGCCTATCAAAGGGCCCGCGAATGCTTTACTTCCAAACGCATGATCGATCAATATCTGGAACTCTACGGCAACCTGCTGCAGACAAAGTGGGCGGCAGCGTAAAGAAGCTTTCAGCTATCAGTTTCCGGTGCATGCGGCATGGATTTCACTGAAAGCTGAGAGCTGACAGCTGAAAGCTGCCTTCTGCTATCTTCTTACCTGTATTCAAAACCGGAGGCTTCATGGCTGCAGTCAAAATTACCGTCCGCAAGAATGGTCCTTATCGCGTTGAAGATCCTGAAGGCACGATCGAACTGTTCGACGCCGATGGCAACAAGTACGACCTCACGGGCAAGCCGGCATTTTCGCTCTGCCGTTGTGGCGGATCGGTCACCAAGCCATTTTGCGACGGCGCCCACAGCCGCATCGGCTTCCTGGGAGCGGAACTGGCGGTAAAAAAGGCCGAAGGCAGCAGCTAGACCCGTCGGCTCCGTATATCGCTACGTCCTACGGCATCAGACTTCATAGGAGCCCCTGTGAACGATTCGCAAGATGAAGATAGAGAGCTTGGGATGGGTCGCGCCATCACCCGGCGCGATTTCCTGAACGGTGTAGCACTCACCGCAGGCGCGGCCATGCTTCCCGCTGGTTTACTGGCGGCCGCCGATATCCAGCCCGGTCGTGAGAAATCGCCCGACTACTATCCCCCGGCTTTGACCCGACTACGCGGCAGTCATGTTGGTTCGTTCGAAACAGCGCACAGCCTGCGCGACGGCACTTTTTGGGACCAGGCCGGAAAGCCGGTTGACACCGGAGAAACCTACGATCTGGTGGTTGTCGGCGGAGGCATCAGTGGACTCTCCGCCGCCCATTTCTTTCGCAAGGCGAATGGGTCGAAAGCACGAGTCCTCATTCTGGACAATCACGATGACTTCGGCGGACACGCCAAGCGCAACGAGTTCCATTCCGGCCAACGCAACATGCTGGGCTTTGGTGGGACGTTTTCCATCGAGAGTCCCGCTCCCTACAGTCCCGTAGCTCAAAGCTTGATTAAGGAACTGGGAATTGATGTTCCGTCTTATTCTAAGTATTCCAACAAGAATCTGTATCACTCGTTTGGACTGAGTCCAAAAGTGTTTTTCGACAAGGAAACATTCGGAGCCGACAAGTTGGCGATCAATCCGCTTCCACGGTTAGGCGGAGAGAACGAAGACGAAGAAGTTCGGGCCCGCGCGATACAAACATTCCTGCAGGACGCCCCGCTTTCCGAGTCGGCCAAGGCCGACTTCCGGCGTCTGGTCATGGAAAAGAAAGATTACTTTCCCGGACTGAGTTCTGACGAAAAGAAGGCCCGTCTCGCACGCATCAGCTACAACAATTTTCTTGGGGACGTAGTCAAAGTCAGTCCCGAGGTGGTGAAGGTATTTCAGGCCATGCCCCAACCATTGTTTGGAGTGGGGTTTGACGCGGTCGCAGCACAGGACGCCTGGGGAATGGGAGCGCCGGGCTTTTCCGGCATGCAACTCGATCCCGGGCCCGGCAAAGGCATGAATCGCGATGCCATCCCGAACGAAGAGGCAAACCGATACTTTTTCCATTTTCCCGATGGCAACGCTTCCATCGCGCGCCTCCTGGTACGCCAATTGATTCCGCAGGCCATTCCTGGCAAGTCGTCCACCGACGTGGTCCTCGCGCGCGCCAACTACGCCAGACTCGATGAAGAAAAGTCTCCCGTCCGAATACGCCTGAACAGCACGGCGGTTCGAGTGAAGCTTCAGGGAGATCCCGCCAACGCCAAGGAAGTAGAAGTCACCTACGCCCGCGACAGCAAGGTCTTCACCGTGCGGGCCGCACGTTGCATTCTGGCCTGCTGGCACGTAGTCATTCCTCATATCTGCGAGCAATTGCCGGAGAAGCAGAAAGAAGCGCTGTCCTCGGCCGCAAAAGTTCCATTGCTGTACACCAACGTCGCTCTCCGCAACTGGAAGGCCTTCGAGAAACTTGGTACCAACTCGGTCTACATGCCGGGCGGATATCACACCTCCATGAATCTGGATCTGCCGGTCAGCATCGGGGGCTACGAGTGCTCGCAGAAACCGGAAGACCCGATCGTCGTTCACATGATGAAGACGCCCTGCAAGCCCGGCCGCCCCGCTCGTGACCAGCACTTGATGGGCAGGATGGAACTTTTCACTACGCCGTTCGAAACCATGGAGAGAAATATTCGCGAACAGTTCGCCCGGGTAGTAGGGCCGGGAGGCTTCGATCCCGCGAATGACATTACTGGCATCACGGTGAATCGCTGGCCCCACGGCTACGCCTACGAATACAACTCACTCTGGGATAAATTCTGGCTGGAAGGCGGCGAAACGCCCTGCGAGGTCGCACGCAAACCATTTGGAAGGATTGCCATCGCCAATGCCGACGCTGGCGCCTACGCCTACACGGATGGCGCGATCGATCAGGCCTACCGGGCAGTTGGAGAGCTAACCAAAAGTTAAAACTGAGAACTGAGAACCAGGAACTAACAACTGACTATTTAAGATTCATTTTCCTGAATCCCTGACCATTGCGCTTTCGAAAATAGCAGGTCAGTGAATTGTCTTGGTCTTCCGCGACATGTAATCCATCAGCAGATACTGCCCCAGGGTGTAGGGGGTGGTGAAGTAGGCTTTCCCTCTGCACATCTCGGTAACTTTCTGCACGAACTGCACCAGTCCGTAGTCCGAGGCCAGCATGAAGGTGTTGATCATCACTCCGGCCCGCTTGCATTTGGAAACCTCTTCCAGCGTCTGACTCACTACCATGGGATCGAGGCCGAAGGCATTCTTGTAGATGCGTCCATCTTCGAGCGTCAGCGCAGAAGGCTTGCCGTCGGTGATCATCACGATCTGCTTCATGTCCTTGCGCTGCCGTTGTAGTACCCGCTGTGCCAACCGTAAACCTTCTCGCGTGTTGGTGTAGTACGGACCAACCTTCACCCGTGCCAGTTGCGATAACGGGACTTCCTCAGCCGAATCGTGAAACAAAACGAGAGAAAGCGAGTCGCCCGGATACTGCGTCCGGATCAGTTGCGAAAGTGCCATGGCAACTTTCTTGGCCGGAGTGAAGCGGTCTTCGCCGTACAGAATCATCGAGTGTGAGCAATCGAGCATGAGCACGGTCGCGCACGATGACTGGTATTCGCACTGATGCACCTGCAAGTCGGAATACTCTATGTTCAGCGGCAAACTCAGACCTTCACGCTGAATGGCGCTGGAGAGTGTGGCGGTGATATCGAGGTTGAGGGTGTCGCCGAATTCGTAGGGCCGGGATGCACCGCTGGCCTCGATCCCGGTGGACAGATCGCGTGTGTCATGACGTCCGAAGCTGGATTTCCCCAACGAACCCATCAGATCGCGTAGCGTCTTGAAGCCTAGGAAATCCAGACTCTTGTCGGTGATTTCAAACTTCGCCTGCTGCGCCTCGCCGGTTTGTCCGCCAACGCTCGACTGCCGCGACGGATCGTGCGGATCATCGACGCTGATGTAGTCTTCCTGTTCCATCCGTTCGATTAATTGCTCGATCAGATCGTCGAGCGTGCCATCCATCTGCATCTGGCGAAGCCGTTCCTGCATTTCTTCGTCCAGCAGATTTCCTTCCATCAACGCCTGCTCGATGGCACGGCGCAGATCGTCAAGGGTCTGCTCGCCATCTCCGTCCATGTCGTAGAACATGTAGTTCTGGAAGCCGCTCTGCAGAAGGTAGTCCGAGAGGGCGCCCAGCAAATCTTCCATGCTCATCTCGCCGGCTGGGTCGGGAACGTATTTGCTGTAACGGATGCGTTTCACAGAAGGACCATCGATCACCGCCAACGCTTGATTACCAGGCTATCCCGCGACATAACTTTTGCACGCCGGAGACAGAATGATGACAAACCTCGGAGGAAGACTATCTACCTTGAACTAACCCTAGCTTACCGCAGATCACGCGCTGATGTTGCGGATTTATATCGCGCAAAGTGTTGCCTGGCCGGCGCGGTCCGAATTCACCCTCAACCACCTTGAAGGAGAATACCGTGAAAAAAATGACTGTCAGATTCTTTGCAGGTCCACTGGCTCTGCTTGCTCTTGCGACCATGTTCATCCTGTTACCCGGATTTGCCGAGGAAAATCATGGACAGAAGACTTCCCAGGCCACTGTTCATCTTTGGGATTATTGCGACCCTGCTACCTTCAACGCAGCCCTGGGTTCCGGAACCTGTAACCGGGACACGACGACTGGAGCCATCACGGTTACCGGGTTTCTAGGAGAGGTCACGTCCGACAAATCGGCCGGCGCGTGGCGTTTCTCCCCGGCGGAGATCAAATCGAAACACGGGAAAGTCGCTTTGACATTGCAGAACGTCGGCGGCGAAACCCACACCTTTACTCGCGTGAAAAAGTTCGGCGGTGGTTTTGTCGATGCTCTGAACCAGGCTTCCGGCAACCCGGTACCTGCTCCGGAATGTGCCCAGATCGTGAATGGAGCTCTCGCACCTCAGGCACCTGGCCCGGATAACCTATTCATTCCAGCCGGTGGGACAGCGACGGCATCAACTCCGAGAAGGGAAGACGCTACCCGTTATCAATGCTGCATTCATCCCTGGATGCGATTGGTTGTGGGGGATAACGACGATCACGGTCACGACCACTAGAAGGCAGTCGTCTAGAAAGCAGTCGTCGGTCGTCGGTCTTCAGTCTTCAGTCGTCAGCAATGCATTTGGATACGCTGACGACTGACGTCTTAGTTATACGGTCTGCGGCCCCGAAAGGGCATATCTTCGCGCTCGAAAGGCTTTTCAGTTTGCTTCGGCTGTTTCTCTCCGGCGGTGAAGACACGTTCTTCGTTGCGGCCGATGCGCTTGTGGGCATGGAGGCCTTCGAGTATGAATTCGGCGGCTGAAACCTGTACTTCCATGTTGTCCTTGGGGCCGACGCCCACCTTGACCGTCTTTTCCATCAGTCCCTGAATGCCTCGAAGTGATGGCAACGCTTCTGCGGCGCTGGCGGTGTCAGCCAATTGAATCTCGCCGCCCAGGTCGAACCATTGCACAATCTGTTGCATGTCGACGCCCTTGAAATACGCGTCGTGAGTCTTCGCCACTGCAGATCGAATCAGTTCGCGGCTGACGTTGTCCGCGCCCTTCATCTCACCCTCGTATTCCAGTTCAAGTTTGCCGGTAATGGCCGGCATGGCAGCGTAGACGTCGGCAATGCGCGGCACCACCAGCGATTCTTTCTGATGGATGGCCCGGCGCTCGGCATTTGAAATAACATTTTCCATTGTCGAGATCGGCAGGCGTTGACTGACTCCGGAACGCTTGTCGATTTTCTTGTCGTCGCGCGCGGCGAAGGCGATGCGCTCGATCACTTCCTGCACATATTTCGGAAGGTGCAGTTTGTGGCCATTACGCTGTGTCCAGGATTCCTGGGCCGTGATGGTGATGCCTTCCTCGACCGTCGCGGGATAATGGGTACGAATCTCCGAGCCAATACGATCTTTCAACGGCGTAATGATCTTGCCCCGCGCCGTGTAGTCCTCAGGGTTGGCGCTGAACACCAGCACAACATCGAGCGGCAGGCGAATCGGGTATCCCTTAATCTGCACATCGCCTTCCTGCATGATGTTGAACAGACCGACCTGAATTTTTCCCGCCAGGTCGGGGAGTTCATTGATCGCGAAGATGCCATGATTGGCGCGAGGCAGTAATCCGTAGTGCACCGTGTACTCGCTGCCGAGTTCGTGTCCGCCGCGCGCCGCTTTAATCGGATCAATGTCGCCGATCAAGTCGGCAATCGTGACATCCGGCGTGGCCAGCTTTTCCACGTACCGCTGTTCGGGTGTGAGGTAGGCAATAGGAGTGCTGTCGCCAAGTTTCGCAATCTTTTCCTGACAGGGACGGCAAATCGGCGCATACGGATTATCGTGAATTTCGCATCCAGCGACGTACGGCACCTGAGAATCAAGCAGCGAGGTCAACGCGCGCAGAATGCGGCTTTTGGCCTGGCCGCGCAGTCCCAACAAGATGAAGTTATGACGTGAAAGAATCGCGTTAACGATTTGCGGAACGACGGTGTCGTCATATCCGACAATGCCGGGGAAAATGGTACCGCCCTCACGCAGTTTCACGATCAGGTTGTCGCGCATCTCGTCCTTCACGCGCCGGGTACTCAACTGTTGTTCGCTGAACGGACTCTGGCGCAGTTCGCCGAGCGTGCGCGGCAGACTCATGATGAAAAACCCCCGAGGGAAACAGATTCTGCTCGGATTATACGCCGTCGCCAGTTAGTGGACATGGCCATTCCCGCCTGCCTTCTGGCGCACTCGCACGGTTCGGCGCAAATTCGGCATGATGGTTTCCAGGTAGGATACGACTGCATGCATCCGCTCTGCTTCTGATTTCATCGCCAGCAGAGTCTGTTTGAAATCGAGGTCCAGGGGAAGAGGAGCGACCAGATTGAACGCGACCAACGGGCTTTCGATCGCGGCGGAGCTTGCTGTGCTGGCCAGTTCAACGATCTCGTCTCGCAGTTTGACCGCTTGAGCAATGTCCTCTGTCGTGGGCACATCGGGCTCGTCCTGCAGATAGAGCACCTCGGCCTGCAAAAACGACCGCTCGTGATTAACCTGCATGATCTCGAAACGCTCGCGTCCCTCGGTCACGATATCCATGCGGCCGTCAGGATATTTCTTCGCGAGGGTGATAATCTCTGCTGTGCAGCCGATCTCGGCGACTCCATCCTCTTTGGCCCGGACGACGCCAAAAGCCTTCTTCTGGTCCAAACATTCAGAGATCATCTCCCGATAGCGTGGCTCGAAGATGTGCAAGGGTAGAGGCGTGCCGGGGAACAGCACCAGATCCAGCGGAAACAGCGGGAGAAGGTTCAAGCAGAGGACTCCAAAAAGTTCCCGGCAAATGCGGGTAGGATTTCTCGATTGTACGCTCCGCACGTACGTGTTAGTGCTCCATTGACAAGTCCTTTGTGCAAAGATCGCAACGGAAAAGGAAATAAATAATAATGAACTCCACCAAGCCGAGTGTCTCAGGAAAAGTTGTCGTAATCACCGGCGCCTCCATGGGCATCGGAGAAGCCATGGCTAAGCTGTTCGCCGATGAAGGTGCGCGTGTGGTTCTGCTTTCGCGTGACGCGGCACGCGCCGAGGCCGCCCGGTCGCGCATCGGCTATGCCGAGAACACTCTGGCGCTCTCCTGCGATGTTCGCAATCGGGAAGAGATCGACCGCGTCATCAGCTTGACCCTGCACCACTTCCAACGCATAGACCTCTGGATCAACAACGCCGGCCACGGCCTCATGGATACGGTCGCCAACGTCGACATGGACGCTCTGCACGAAACCTTCGACACCAACTTCTTCGGCACGGTCGAATGCATGCAGGCTGCACTGGCAGTGATGAAGCAGCAGGGTTCGGGAGCGATCATCAACATCTCGAGCGTTGCCGGTCACCTGCCGCTTCCGTTTCACGCCGTCTACAGTGCCACCAAATTTGCCATGAACGCGTTCGGAAAAGCGGCAAATGTGGAACTCAAAGGCTCCGGGATCAACGTGATGACAGTGTGTCCGGGCTATGTGCGTACCGATTTCAGCGCCAACGCCATCAAGGGAAGGGAAGCGAAGACAGTGCGGCCATCATCGGTCCGCGGGATCAGTCCGGAGCGCGTTGCCCGTGCAGTCCTGCGCGGATATTTAAAGGAAAAAAGGGAGGTGGTGGTGCCCTGGACCATGCATCCAGCGATCAAGGTCTATCAGTTGTTTCCAGGACTGGTAGAGTGGGCGATGGTGAAAATGTCGCGGCGTGCGAACTAGCGTCCAGGTTACGCAAGTTCGGTCAGCATGCCTTCCATCTCTGCCTGCGCGTGGCTATTGCCGGTTTTCTTTGCAGACGCAATTCCATCGACCAGCATTGTCTTCGCTTCTTCGGTGCGCTCGGCTTTCGCTAGCGTTTGCGCTGCCATGAAATAGCCGGCAGTGTAGTCGGGATGGGTCGCCAGCAACTTACCGAACTCCTCCAGTGCCCGTTCGACATCTCCGGTATTCGAATATTCCATAGCCAGGCCATAACGGGCGAAAGCATCCGTAGGATTCTGCGAGAGGACTTCGTTCAGCAGGGCGATGCGATCCATAGGGCGGCTTCTAGCTTCTAGCTCCTGGCTTCTAGCTTAAACATCAGATTACTACAGCCTGTGTGTTGCCAAGGGGCCTGATGTCAAAGCCAGGAGCCAGGAGCTAGAAGCTAGAAGCTGCTTCAAAACTGGCGAGTCACCATCGCTATCAGTACAATGGCGATCATTCACAAAAGGAGAAACCTTGGCTTGCCCATTCTTCATGCCGCTGCAGCAATTGGATGGCGGCTGGCTGCATCCTTCCCGCCTGCCTTTGGGCAACGGATGGGACGGCCACTGTTGCGCTCCGGGCCACGAGGGCGTCCAGCCTTCCGACCAGGACCTGCACGAATTCTGCAATATGGGATATGCGGCGAAGTGTTTGCGTCTGCCGGTGGAACGCGACTTCGATGCGGTACGCTTTTCGGTCGCCCGCGATCAAGGTTCGCGATTGCAGGTCTGGTTTGTGTGCGAGACCGGGCATCGTCCCACGAAACACGGCAACCTGGAGTACGACGTGGAACGCCAGCAGTGGATCTCGTCACACTCCGACCCGCGTATTCAGAAGATGGCAGAGTGTTACGTGCAGTCTTACTTGAAGCGTAGAAGCCAGTCCGTCACGACCATAGGCCACAATTCATGACCAAAAGTGAAGATCTTGCAATGCCCCGTCCCGTCCGCGATTCGCAGTCAGAAATGGCCGAAATCGTTCTGCCCAACGACTCCAATGTCCTCGGCGCGCTGCTCGGCGGGCGTCTCATGCACTGGATCGACCTGGCCGCAGCCATGGCCGCGCACCGCCACTCCCGCAATTACGTGGTGACGGCTTCCATCGATCATCTCGACTTCAAAGTCCCGGTGCACATCGGCGATCTCGTCATTCTGCGCTCGTCGGTCAACCGCGTGTATCGCACATCGATGGAAGTCGGAGTCAAAGTCTGGGTAGAAAATTACATTCAGGACCACTGCGAGCACGTAAGCTCTGCCTACCTTACTTTCGTTGCGGTCGACGCCGCCGGACATCGCCTTCAGGTCCCCCCCGTAGTTCCCGAAACCGACGAGCAAAGGCGCCGCTACGAAGATGCAGGACGCAGACGCGAAATCCGGCGCCTCGAGATGGAACGCAAACACGCCACGGGACGTTAGCGGAGCGAACTGAGAACCGGGAACTGGCAACTAAAAACTAGCAGTTGAGAACCGGCACCTAAACCCACCACTCCCGTATAATCTCAGTGATGAGCACTCCTCTTCCCCCGCGTCCAGGACAGCCACAGCAACCGCCATCTCCGCAGCCCTTGCCCGGTGTAGGCGCAATCATTGCCGTCGGTTCCGGCAAAGGCGGCGTAGGGAAAACCACGCTCGCGGTCAACCTCGCCATCGTCTTGTCCAAGCTGGGACACAAAGTGGGCCTGCTCGACGCCGACGTCTACGGGCCCAACGTCCCGCTCATGCTGGGTCTAAACGCGCAGCCGAAGGTCTTAGGCGACAACCGCATTGAGCCGCTCGAAGCCCACGGCCTCAAAGTCATCTCAGTGGGATTCTTGAATCCCGGCGACAAGCCGCTGATCTGGCGCGGCCCCATGCTGCATTCCATCATCAAGCAGTTTCTGGGCTCGGTGGTCTGGGGAGAACTCGACTACCTGGTCGTGGACTTGCCTCCCGGCACGGGAGACGTTGCGCTATCTCTGATTCAGACAGTTCCGCTCACCGGCGCGATCGTGGTTTCGACGCCCTCAGACGTGTCGTTGCAGGACGCACGCAAGGCAATCGAGATGTTCCGCCAGATGAAGGTTGACCTGGTGGGCATGGTCGAAAACATGAGCTATTTCGTCTGCCCGCATTGCAACCATCAGACGGATATTTTCTCCCGCGGTGGTGCGGAGAAGACGGCAGCGACGTTTGGAGTCGCCTACCTCGGTGAAGTCCAACTTGATCCGGATATTCGCAAAGCCAGTGACAGTGGCCAGCCTACGGTGCTCGCAGGAGAAGGCTCGTCATCCGGCAAATCGCTCTACGATTTCGCCCGCAAAGTCGTAACGCGGGTCGATGAAATCAAAGCCAACGCCGGCGAGAGCGTAATCCAGATCCAGTAACTGTGCAGCGAATGCTCGCGTAGAGGCAGGTGTCCCACCTGCCCAGCGGAGCGAAGCTCCGTAGAAACCCGTTGTCATCCTGAGCGCAGCGAAGGACCCACGCATTTGATTTTCGCGCGCCGCCAAATACATAGCTCCTTCGTCACTTGTCCTTCGCAATGCGAACGACAATATTCCTCAGGATGACATCCATTATTTTCGGAATCTTGCCAGCCGGAACAACGCATCCGGATCTTTGCGATCCAGAATAAGCTCAGCCACCAACTCCCCCAGCGCCGGACCATGTTTGAACCCATGCCCCGACCCTCCGCCCAGGAGCCAAACATTCTCCCGCGCAGGATGCCGGTCAATGATGAAGTTGTTGTCCGGACTGTTCTCATACTGGCAGACCCGAGTCTCGAGCAGGGGCGCGTCCTTCAAAGCAGGAAAGCGGAAGGCAATGTAATCGCGAATTACTTTGAGCCCTTCAGGGCTGACCGTTCTCTCCCCTGACGTCGGATCGAATTCTGGCCCGCGAGTGTCGTCGGCGACCTTGAAGCCTCTTCCACCATTGCCCGGAATTCCATAAATGAATCGGTCACGATGATCGGCCCAGACCGGCAGCCTGGTTTCGTTAAGGCGATCGTCGCCGGCAGGAGCGCCAAAGAAAAATACGTCCTGCTTGGTCGCGCGAATATGACCGCCCACGGTTTCAGGAAATAGTTTTCCCAGCCACGGACCGCACGCAAAGACATACTGCTCAGCGGCAAGCTTTGATCCATCGGAGAGGGTCAGGCCGTCCCACTTGCCATCGTCGAGACCTCGCGGTGCGACTGTGGACTGCTTGTACTCTCCGCCTTCGGCCAGAAATCCGTCCAGCACAGCTTGGCACGCCATGCGTGCAGTGAGAAATCCTCCATCAGGCTCGTAGATTCCCCAGTGCACTCCTTCAAGATTGATCTGCGGCCAGCGCGACGCCATCTCCTGGACTGACAATTCTTGATAAGCGATCCCGGCGTCGCGCAACACGGGAAGAGACTCGCGTTCGAAATGATCGTCGCCCGCGGTCACCATCCAAAGCACGCCGGTCTGGTGAATCAGTTTCATGTTCCAGCGTTTCTCGTTCTCTTTCCACAACTGCGTCGCCCGCGCCGCCATCTTTGTGTAAGGCTGATTTGGTCCGTAGGTTCCGCGGATGACGCGAGTCTCGCCACCCGAGGACGCTCGCGAGTTGCCGGGGCCCCATGCGTCCAGCAAAGTGACGCGCGCCCCCCGGCGCAAAAGATAAAGTGCTGTCCACCCGCCGAACGCGCCGGCACCGATCACAGCGATATGAGGTTTCGCATTCACCTTGGTTGTCGCTCCCAGGTCATCCGCCTGCTTGAGGATATTCGTAGAGGAGAATTTTATGAAAGAGAATCGCGCCGGGAGGGAAGTAAGCCCGCTGCCTGCCGCTACCACTTTCAACAACCATCGGCGGGAAAAAGCAGCCATGCTCCTACATATTGTCACAAACGGGCAGTGGGTCAGTTGTACGGCGCCGCGGGCACAGACCATGAACCACGAAGGACACGAAGTATCACGAAGGCCTTAATCTCAGGCTTTCCTTCGTGGACCTTCGCGTCCTTTGTGGTTCATGCTTTTCGAGATTGCCGGTACCCACCAACCCAAGCAAATGGAGGGCGGGCGTCCCACGGGATGAAAGAGCCGCGAACCCCCGCATCGGCATCAAAACTTTAGGCATTAGCATTCCGGTCCTAAGAGTGCTAACCCTTGACAGTGGAGCTGCCACTTCCTAGAATCGATGCTGGAGTATTGTCGGTTGCCATATCGTAAGTTTCTGTATTAAAAGTACTTAATATGCCGCCTGGACCACCCATCGGAGAGCGTGAGCGCGAGATTCTCACCGCCATCGTGGAGACCTTTATCGCCACCGGAGACCCGGTAGGGTCTCGCACGCTGGCCCGGTCGAACCGAGAAGGCCTCAGCGCGGCCACGATCCGCAATGTCATGGCGGATTTGGCCGACGCCGGCTACCTGGAGCAGCCTCACACTTCGGCCGGCCGGGTGCCCAGCTCCGAGGCGTATCGCTATTATGTAGAACAACTTACCGGCAAAGCGAGTCTATCGCAGGAAGATCAGGGCATTATTAAGGATTCACTGCGAGGGGTTTCCGATGTGCAGGAGTTCATGGAGCGCACCTCGCACGTGCTCTCCTTAATATCCCACAACGTTGGGATTACCGTAGCGGTCGGTGGGCCCAAGAATGCGCTCGAACACGTGTACTTTTCCCGGCTGGGCGATCAAAAAGTTCTGGCCGTACTGGTTACGAAATCTGGCTTGGTGCGGGACCGGATTCTGCGTCTTGATCTTCCTCAAACTGACCTGGACGCAGCCGCCCGCTTCATAAACGAGAATTTTCGCGGCTGGACCATGGAATCGATGCGCGCGGAACTGGCGCGCCGACTGGAGCACGAGCGCGGCGAATACGACCGCCTGATGAAATCCGTCGAACAGCTCTACAAACAAGGAGCTTTGACGGCGGACGAATCAGCGCAAGTCGTTTTCGTCGAAGGTGCATCCAATCTGGTGACCGGCGAGCAGGATCGTCAACGCCTTCAGGAACTGCTGCAAACTCTGGAAGAAAAACAGAAAATCGTGGAACTGCTCGGCGCGTATCTCGACGCCAAGCAGGAAGCTGTAAGAGTTGTGATCGGACTGGACGAAGCGCTGCCTTCGATGCGCAATCTTGTGCTGATCGGCGCCCCGGCGCGGGTTGGCGAAGACGTGATGGGATCGTTTGCGGTGATTGGACCAACCCGCATCGATTACCAGCACACCATGACGGCGGTTTCTTATATCGCCCGTCTGTTTGACAAAATTCTAAACGAATCCGAGTGATATTTATGGCAAGAGGAAACGGAAAATCCGAAGTCGATCCGGTAGAGTTGGATCCCGAGAACGAGTTGGCGGCATCCGACGACACGCAGGATGGTGCGATCCCCATCGCCTCCGGGCAGGGCTCCGACTTCGACAAGTTGAAAAGTGAGCGGGACTCGCTCGTCGATCGTCTGGCTCGCCTTCAGGCCGAGTTTGAGAATGCCCGCAAGCGCACCACGCGCGAACAGCAGGAGTTCCGCGAGTATGCCGTATCCGACGCGCTGAAGGCGTTATTGCCGAGCCTTGACAGTTTCGAGCGCGCACTGCAGACCAGCGCTTCCGACAAGTCGGAATTCCGCGGTGGAGTCGAACTCATCTACAAACAACTGCAGGACGCTCTCGGCAAACTGGGATTGCGTCCCATCCCGGCAAAGGGTGAACCTTTTGATCCTCACCTTCACCAGGCGATTGAAATGGTGGACACCACGGATGCCGAGGATCATCATGTACTCGACGAGTTGCAACGCGGCTACAAATTGAAAGACCGCCTGCTTCGTCCCTCCATGGTGAGGGTCGCTCGCAACCCCAAGCACTGAATCCAGTATTGAGATTTGCAGCGTAAGACCTGAAAGGATTTGGGAAAGGCCATTCTGACCAGCAACGTAAAACGCGACTACTACGAGGTGCTGGGCGTTACCCGCACCGCGACCGAGCAGGAGATCAAGAGCGCCTACCGCAAACTGGCGCTGCAATTCCATCCCGACCGCAATCCTAATAACCCCGAAGCGGAAGAAAAGTTCAAGGAGTGCAGCGAAGCCTACGCCGTATTGGCGGACGTCGAAAAGCGCAGCGTCTACGACCGCTTCGGTCACGCCGGCCTCGGCGGAAGCGCGGGCGCAGGGGCAGGGGCAGGCTTCGACGCCACCGACCTCGGCGATATCTTCGGCGACTTCTTCGGCTTAGGTGAGATTTTTGGTGGTGGCGCTGGAGGCAATCGCCGGCGCAGCCGTACCCAGCGCGGCGCGGACTTGCGCGAAGACATCAACATGGAATTCGAAGACGCGGTCTTCGGCACCGACGCACAAGTCACCGTTCGGCGTCACGAGAGCTGCGAGGAATGCAAAGGCTCAGGTGCAGCGCCGGGGAAAGCGCCGGTCACCTGCCGCTCCTGCAATGGCCGCGGCCAGGTTCGATACCAGCAAGGTTTCTTCAGCATTGCGCGTACCTGTCCCACCTGCCAGGGCACCGGCAGCGTCGTTACCGATCCCTGTGCGAAATGCAAAGGCGAAGGCCGCGTGCTGCGTCAGCGCACGGTCGACGCAAAAGTCCCCGCCGGAGTGGAAGACGGCACCCGCATACGCTTCACCGGATACGGAGAAGGCGGCCTTCACGGTGGCCCTCCCGGCGACCTGTACGTCGTTCTGCACGTCAAAGAACATCCCTTCTTCGAGCGTGAAGGCAACGACCTGCACTGCGTGATCCCGGTATCGTTTGCCCAAGCCGCCCTCGGCGCGGAGATCACCGTCCCAACTCTCGAAGGCGAGCACGTTCTGAAAGTACCCGAAGCCACTCAGTCGGGCACCACGCTGCGCATCAAGGGCAAAGGTGTACCGATCCTGAATAGCCACGGTAAAGGCGATCTATACGTCGAAGTGCGGGTCCAGACCCCAGGCAAACTGAACAAGCGGCAACGCGATCTGTTGCACGAACTGGAAGCCACCACGCGAGTGGAAAACCGTCCTCAACGCCGCACGCTGCTGGGCAAAGTCAAAGATATCTTCGGATAGTGTCATCACTCGCATGACGCGCCGCCGCTGGATCGCCGACGAAGTCTCAGGCAGTCGCGCCGCCTTGACCGGCGCTCACGCCCAGCATCTCGCGCAAGTGCTTCGCGGACGCGTGGGCCAGGAATTCGACATCTCGACCGGTGAGAGCGTCCGTCGCGGCCGGATCACGAGCGTCACCAACGATCGCGTTGAGTTCGAATTGGGTGAAATCATTGCTGCCTCTCCGGCTCCCAGCCTCACAATCCTCCTTGCCATCTTCAAATTTGATCGCATGGAATGGGCCATCGAAAAGTGTGTGGAATTGGGCGCCAGTCGAATCGTCCCGGTCATCGCTCAGCGTACCGAGTCCCACCTCGCAAAATCCGCGGAGAAGCGTGTAGAACGTTGGCATCGCATCGCCCTGCAAGCCTCCGAACAGTCGCGCCGGGCATTAACGCCGGAAATTGCTCAGCCGTTAGCCCTGAACGTCGCCGTAACAACCTCCGAGCAGGGCACACGGATTGTTCTGTCTGAATCAGAAGAGCAAGTCATGTTGAAAGACGCGATTCAGGCGAACCCATCCGGCGAGATAACCCTGGCCTTCGGCCCGGAAGGCGGTTGGACCGCATCAGAGCTCAAGCTATTCCAATCCTCCGGCTGGATTGCGGCGTCTTTGGGAAGCACCATCCTGCGTGCCGAGACCGCGGTGATCGCCGCCGTTGCCATCACCCTCTCAGAGCTGATCTAAGTTTCTCCTCAGAAAAATCCTCAAGCTACTCTGGTATTCTCCAGCCAGTGGCAGTCGCAAAATCCAATCCGCGTCTCCGCGCGATCGAACTGGACGAACATCAGCGCGAGGCGATCGAGCACGTTCATGGACCGGTGCTAGTCATCGCCGGTGCGGGTACGGGGAAAACCACCGTCCTGACCAAACGTATCGCCCACTTGGTCCGCGAGGGGCACGCCCGTCCCGATGAGATCTTGGCCGTCACCTACACCAAGAACGCAGCCCAGGAAATGCGGCAGCGCGTCGAAGAAGAACTGCGCGGGACCAACCTCTCCGGGCTGCAGCTGGCGACCTTTCACGAGTATTGCAACACTCTGCTGATTAACAACGGCAAGAAGTTCGGCGTACTCGACGAGAAAGACCTCTGGATTTACCTCCGCCGGCGCATCCGCGAACTGAACTTGAACTACTTCGTCAAGGCGGCCAGCCTGGGCAAGTTTTTCGATGACCTGCTCACCTTCTTCAGGCATTGCCATGACGAATTGGTCAGCCCGGAAAAATACGAAGAGTATGTGCAGAAGCTCGAACGCGGCGAATTAGCCGTTCCCCGGGTGAGTCGATCGAAAGAGGCAGACCGCCTGTCAGACGAAGAAGTGATCGGGCGATGCCGGGAAATCTCTGGCGTGTTCACTACCGTGGAACGAATGTTGGTTGAAGACGGCCTCGGTACTTTCAGCCACATGATCACCAACGCTTACCAGTTGTTGCAGCAGGACAGCGAACTGGCCAGCCGCTCCAAGGCCCGCTTCATCCTGGTAGATGAGTTTCAGGACGTTAACTTCGCCCAGGTGAAGGTCCTGCAAAAGCTGGCTGGCGAGGAACGCAACGTCTTTGCGGTCGGAGATCCGGACCAGGCCATCTATCGCTTCCGCGGGGCATCGAGTGCTGCCTTCGTCCTGTTTCAGCGCCACTTTCCCGGCGCGAACCTGATCAAGCTGGAGAAAAACCGCCGCTCACTCTCTCCTGTCCTGAATTGTGCCTTCGCGCTCATCTCGAAAAATCCCAACGTGTTCGATTCGCGGCATGGTTCGACGCCCGCCTATCAGCGTTCGGTCCTGATTTCCGCCCGCGAAGAGGAGTCGGCGCTGGCAGGCAACAAATTGCCAAGCACGCCAGTGGAGGTAGTCCCGCTCGATGCCAAGGACACCGAGGCAGGTGAGCTGATCACCAAGCTGATCGACATACGCCGCAAGTCTCGGTGCAAGTGGAGCGACTGCGCCGTCCTTTACCGCACGCACGTAAACCGTGATCAGCTGGCCGCCGAACTGGCGCGGCAGGGCATTCCGTTCACCATCGAGAACATGGACGTGATGGATACGCCCGAAGCGCGCGATCTCTTCGCCTGCCTCGGTGCAGTCGTCTCGGATGCTGACGGCGCCAGCCTCTTTCGACTCGCGGCCCTTCCGCAGTTTGCGGTCGGCCCGGGGAAAATCAATCCAGATACGTTGCGCTCCGGAATCAAGGCACTTCCCCGCGATGCGGGTACTACAGCGATGGCGTCAGTGCTTACGCAGATCGAGGGTGGCCCCGCTGTTCTCGAGACCGTGCGCCGGACTCGCGCGGACATTGCCAGGATCAACGCCAAAGGCCGCGCCGCCGTCGATATCCTGACACGCAATTTCTGTCTGAATCGTGATTCCCGGCCTTTGAAGGCGGTCCTCGCTTTCGTGAGTGAATGGGAGAAGAAGTCGATCACAAAGACCGGAGAGCTCGGCGAACTCCTCGACTACCTCGAATATTTCCGGGAAGCCGGAGGAGTGATTCCGCTCTCTTCGAACGATGAAGACGCCGTGCGTCTCATGACCGCGCATTCAGCGAAAGGCCTGGAGTTTGCCCATGTCTTTATCGTTCGTGCCAGCTCGCCGTCTTTTCCCGCATCGTATAAGGAACCACTCATCGAATTCCCCAGGGAGTTGCACGATCCGGGTTCGATCGCTCAGGGTGACGACAAAGAGCTGAACCAGCAGGAAGAGCGGCGACTGTTTTACGTTGCCATGACCCGCGCTCGGGACTCACTCACGATCTATGCCAAGAAGGGAACCGGGAAAACGGACCCTACCCCTCCGGGCTTCCTGCGTGATCTATTGAAAGATTCCGGTCTTCGTCGCTGGCTGGTTCCGGGTGTACCCCGCGGATTTCAGACCGACATGTTTGCTGAAGCGGCGGCCCCGGTCACCATGACGCGAACCAACGAATGGCTTGCCATGCCGCCGACTGCCGACCTGCACTCCCGGCTGAGCGCCAGCGCCGTGCAGACTTACGAGACTTGTCCGCTACAGTTCAAGCTCGAGCGGGAATGGAGAATTCCGGATGAAGTTCCCGCCGCCATGCAATATGGCGCGGTGATGCATCGCATCCTGCGCGCTCACTATGATTCGGTGCGTATGGAGCGGCCGCTCGCTGACGAAGACCTGATTCAGCTCTTCCGTGACGATCTCGCCCAGGCCGGCATTCAGGATCGCTACCAGCACGAACTCTATGAGAGCCAGGGGGTGCAACAACTCACGGATTTCCTGGCTGCGTTCCGCCGGAACCCCGTCCCCAAAGTCCTTCATACCGAAGAATTCTTTAACGTGAAATTCGGCGAAGTGACTGTGGCCGGGCGTATTGACCGCATCGATCAGGTTGAAGACGGCCGGGTGATCATCACTGACTACAAGACCGGCCGGGCACAGTCGCAGGAAGACTCGGACGAAAGTCTACAACTCTCCATCTACGCCCTCGCGGCGCGCGAAAAGTGGGGATATCACGCCGATCGCCTCGCGCTCTACAACCTGGAAGGGAACAGCGAGATGGTCACCCGGCGCAGCGATCTTGAGCTGGAAGCGGCCAAGTGCCGGGTGATGGAAGTATCAGCCAACGTTGCCGCAGGCAAGTTCGATCCCAAGCCCAGCTTCAATTGCCGGTTCTGTGCCTACCGCAGTCTGTGCCCTGCCACCGAAAAGCAAGTTCCTGAACATTCGCCCCAAGACAAAGCTGCCACTGCGCGCAAGTAGTGAAAGAGGGAGCTGGTGATTGCTTCGGGAGGGAAAACTTCCAGCGGAAAAAACTTAGGGGACGCTTCCGCGTCCCCGGTTTGCTGCTTACTGATACTTCTCTTAGTGCTTCTTTTTCTTCTTTGCCTTTTTCTTGGTTGCCATGGTTCTATTCTCCCTTTCCATTTTTCATGGACTTACTATGCAACGATCGAATGTTGCAACTAATTGAATGTATAGAGTCATTAAAAAGTGATGTCAAGAAAAAAATGATGCTCACACGCGCATACGACCGTTGAACCAAAGTCACCGGAGAGCATCGTTGAAGAAATTTTTGCGATTGCGAGCATCGTGATCGGAGTTTTCTCTCCAAAATCTCGCGCGACGTTCACGATTTTCCATGTCAGCAACATCGAGAAGATCGCAAGGCAATGTTCCCGGCACGACCGCATCGCGCGAGGAAGTTCTCGCGAATTTCAATCTTTATGAGGTCGTGCGCATCTATAATTGCAGTTGAGAAATCATCGCGGGAGCACATAAATGGCTGCTTTAGACGAGGTCGTCATCATTTCCGGCTGTCGCACACCGGTAGGAAAATTCCAGGGAAGTCTGTCCGATCTGAGCGCCACGCAACTGGGTGCCATCGTGGTTCGTGAGGCGGTCAAGCGGGCCAAGCTCGATCCCAAACTGGTCGACGAGTGCATCATGGGCAACGTGGTGTCGGCCGGCCTGGGACAAAATCCCGCGCGTCAGGCTGCAATCTTCGGTGGACTGCCTCCGGAAGTGGGTGCCATGACCGTCAACAAGGTTTGTGGCTCCGGACTCAAAGCAGTCGCGCTCGCAGCGCAAGCGATCCAGACGGAAAACAGTTCGATCGTCGTCGCCGGCGGCATGGAATCGATGACCAACGCTCCGTATCTTCTGCCGCAAGCGCGCAAAGGATATCGTTTGGGCAATGCGCAGATTGTCGACTCCATGGTGAACGATGGCCTGTGGGACATTTACAACAACTACCACATGGGCATCACCGGGGAGAACGTGGCGGAAAAATACGGCATCACGCGCGAAGAGCAGGATGAGTTCGCGCTCAACTCTCATCGTAAGGCGCTGGCCGCGATCAAGGAATGCCGGTTCAAGTCCCAAATCGTCCCGGTGGAACTTGCCCCCAAGAAAAAAGGGGGCGACCCCGTCATCTTCGATAAGGACGAATCACCGCGCGAGGACACCACCATCGAAGTGCTGCGTTCCCTGAAGCCCGCATTCAAGAAAGACGGCACCGTGACCGCCGGCAACGCTCCGGGTGTGAACGATGGTGCTGCCGCGCTGGTGGTGACCAGCGCGAAGCGGGCAAAAGAAATCGGCGCTCAACCCATCGTTCGCATCGTGGCCCAGGCGACGAGCGGCGTCGAACCCAAGTGGGTCATGATGGCACCGGTCGGACGCCGTCCGAAAGATCTGGGAGAAAACGGGCTGGAAAAACGAAGATGTGGATCTCTACGAACTGAACGAAGCTTTCTCGGTGCAAGCCCTGGGAGTGATGCGTGAGCTGGGTCTCGATCCCAACAAAGTCAACGTGAACGGCGGAGCAGTCGCCATCGGGCATCCCATCGGAGCCAGCGGCGCCCGGGTCCTGGTAACGCTCATCTATGAGATGACGCGCCGCAATGTCCATCGCGGCATCGCTGCGCTATGTTTAGGTGGCGGGAATGCAGTCGCGATGGCGGTGGAACGATAGATCAACGGAAGTCCATTCCAGGTGATGGGTCAATCTAGAAGAGCATGAACCACAAAGGACACAAAGGTGCACGAAGGAAAGTCGAAATCGAAA
Source organism: Terriglobia bacterium (assembly GCA_963741105.1). Lineage (GTDB taxonomy): Bacteria > Acidobacteriota > Terriglobia > Terriglobales > Acidobacteriaceae > JAIQFF01. The sequence continues at coordinate 282,803 of CAVUGT010000004.1, read as the reverse complement.
CCTCCGTGATACTTCGTGTCCTTCGTGGTTGACGGTTTTGCGAGCGTTCGCGGAGCTGGCCTAAGCTTTCGCCGAGTCATCCGGCACTGGCAATGTAACTTTAAAGACGGCCCCGCCCCCGGGCCCGGAGCTTCCTTCAATTTCTCCACCGTGTTCCCGCAAAATTGCTTTGCAGATGCTCAACCCCAACCCTGTACCCCGCCCCGGCCGCTTGGTGGTGTAGAAGGGATCAAAGATGTTGGGCAGCACATCGGCGGCAATCCCGGGACCGTCGTCCTGAAAAATGACGGCAACGGTTTTGCTGTTCTTTTCCAGCCGAATCCTCAAGGTGCCAAGGTCTCGGGCTTCGCGAATGGCTTGCTCCGCGTTCAGGATGAGGTTGAGAAAAATCTGCATCAGCTGGTGCGAATCGCCGTTTACCACCGGGAAAACCGGTTCCGGCAGAAAATCCACCGTAATATTGTTCTTGCGCAGCGAGTAAGCGTGCAGGTGCAGAGTTCGCTGCACCAGTTCGCTCAGGTTGACCGGACCTCTCCCTGGCGCCGGCGGACGGGAGAAATACATCAGGTTCTGCACGATATCGGCAGCGCGCCGGCCCTGCTGTTGCAGCATCACCAAATGCTTGCGCCGGGTTTCGTCCTGTTCGCCTTCCTGCAGCAGTTCGGCCACGCCCATGATGCCGGTGAGCGGATTGTTCAGTTCGTGGGCGAAGCCTCCGATCATCTGCCCCATGGCTGCCAGGCGCTCGCTCTGGATGATCTGCTGTTCGAGCTTTTTCTCTACAGTTATGTCGCGCACCGAAACGATGACGCCGCTGGCTTTGCCTTCGGCATCGAACAACGGGCTGGCATTGGCACGCATGGTGCGCCAGCTTGCATCGCGATGCCTCGCCCCGAACTCGCAAAAGCCGAACTTCTTTGCCCCCGAGCTCACATCGTGATAGAGGGCGAGAAAATCCGCCGACTGCTCCTGCTCAGCGTCGTCCACTTTCTTGCCGAGGAGCTCCGCCGGAGTACGGCCCAGCAGATCGCGAATACGTGAACTGACGAAGCTATATCGTCCTTCCAGATCGACAACCAGGATTAGATCGGGAAAGCTTTCCAGGAGATAGCGTTGAAACTCCTCTTGCTGGCGCAACGACTTTTCCATCTTGCGCCGCTCGGTCACGTCGACGAGCGTGCCCTGGTAGCGGATAATCTGTCCCGCCCCATCCCAGACGGCGCGCGATGTATCCAGGAAAACTCCGGTTGTGGCATCCTTGCGTCGCAATGTCAACTCGCGGCTGCGTTCGCTCCCGCGATCGTCGGCGCTCCTTCCCAGCACGGCGCCTTGGCTTCCATCGAGGTTGAGCGCGCTTGGTTCGAGGGAGAGCAACTCCTCACGGCTGTTGCAGCCCAACATTCGCACTAGCGCGGGATTGGCATCAAGCAACTTGCCTTCTGGAGTGCTGAAGTACACGCCCTCTTGCAGGGTCTCGAAAAGTTCAGTGAAGCGGCGTTCTTTCTCGCGCTCCTCGGTGACGTCCCGGGCCAGAGCGCTGATGCCCACGACCTCGTCGCTCTTGATGATGGCGTTCAGCACGCAGTCGAAATACAGGGCTCGCGTGCTGTTCCTGAGCTGCACCCGAACCACCCCCGACCAGCGACGCTTTTCGAGAAAACGAGGAAGTCCTGTCTCAACGTCGCGGCGCAGAGGTTCCGTCAGAAAGTCATCGATCTTGTGGTTTACAACGTCGGTATAGGCCAGCCCCAGCAATTGGGTGACGCGGCGATTGACCGTTCTCAGGGTGCCGTCGAGTGAACAGGCAAATGCCACGTCGTCAAAAGAGTCAATGAGTTCCTTGAAGCTGCGCTGGGAGCGCTGAATGACCTGGGTTAGTTGGTCAAGCTGCTCGTCGGACGGAGTGACTCCGGCGCGGTCGTGCAGATCAGTCAGCAGGTGCTTCAGTTCGGAGACTTCGCGGCGCCGGCCATACACATACACCGCAAACAGAATCGAGAGGGCCAGAAGTCCAATCGAAACCGCACCCAGGTGGTAGGGCAGATCTTGCAGGCGTTCCCACGAGAGTGCCGCCAATCCGGTGGCCAGCAAAACCAGAAAGCCGAGGGCAAGCCGCCACAGTCGTGCCTCTTCTTTTTCCAGATTTCCTGGAGCGCGGCGCGGGCGTTCAGGTCGTTCTTCTTCTTCGTCCATGACGGCAGTACTTGTCCTGGATCCGCGGTGGGAGTCGCAGTTTTCCAAGGATGTCAGGTGAATCGTAGTGCACGAGGCCAACCCAGACAATGGAACCGTTGTTAGGCAACTTGATTCTCGCAGGCCCACGGATGAACCGTAGTCTTAAAGTTTGCTCATCACCCAGCTTAGTGACGACCATCGCTGCTTTCAAACCATCGGGTCGTTATCGTGAGCTTCAAGTGTGTAGTCAGCCGCCCGATCCTCATTGGTAGAGGCCTGAAGGCAAGGGTGAGCTCAAGCACACAACCTCATGCTCTATAAGACCTTGAGCGCAGCGGTGTATGGCATTGATGCCAGCATCATTGAGGTCGAGGTCGACGTCTCAGGCATCAAGACCAACGAAGACTACTTCCACACCGTCGGCCTCCCCGATGCTGCAGTGCGCGAAAGCCGCGACCGGGTCCGCGCCGCCCTCAAGAATTGCGGATACGACATCCCTCCCACCCACATCACCATCAACCTGGCTCCAGCCGACATCCGCAAAGAAGGTTCTGGATTCGACCTCCCAATGGCCCTCGGAATCCTGGGCGCCTACGGAGGCCTGAATAAGAAGGAACTCCCTGATTGCCTTTTCGTCGGCGAACTCTCCCTCGACGGAGGCATTCGCGGCGTCCGCGGCGCATTGCCCATCGCCATCGAAGCTCGTGGTAAGAAGATCCCCCGCCTGATCGTGCCCGAGCTGAATGCCCGCGAAGCCGCCATGGTCGGCGGAGTCGAAGTCTTTCCTGTGAAGTCTCTGCTCGACGTCATCCGCTTCGTCAATACCGGCAACGGCATTCAGCCGCTGAAAGTAGACAGCGACACCCTGCTGAGCGAATCCCAACACTACACCGTCGACTTCAAGGATGTCCGCGGACAGCAAACCGCCAAACGCGCCCTTGAGGTCGCCTGCGCCGGAGGCCACAACATCCTGATGATCGGTCCACCCGGTTCCGGCAAAACCATGCTCGCGAAGCGCATGCCCACTATTCTTCCGCCCTTCAGTTTTGAAGAGGCCCTCGAAACCACCAAGATCCACAGCGTCGCCGGAGTGCTCGATGCCGGCGCCGGCCTGGTCGGCGTTCGCCCGTTTCGTTCTCCACACCACACCATCTCCGACGCCGGCCTGATCGGTGGCGGCGCCGTTCCCCGCCCGGGAGAAGTATCGCTCGCCCACAACGGCGTCCTTTTTCTGGACGAACTCCCCGAATTCCCCCGCAACGTTCTCGAAGTCATGCGCCAGCCTTTGGAGGACGGCACGGTCTGCATCGCCCGCGCCTCCATGTCTCTGACCTTTCCCGCACGATTCATGCTGGCCGCTGCCATGAATCCGTGTCCTTGCGGATATTTCAATGACCGCTCCCGCGAATGCCATTGCACCCGCCCCATGATCCAGCGCTACATGGGGAAGATCTCCGGGCCGCTGCTCGACCGCATCGATATCCATATTGATGTGCCCGCAGTGAACTACAAAGAGTTGAGGGCAGGGAGCGAGCCCGAAAGCTCGGCCAAGATCCGCGAGCGGGTCATGCGCGCCCGGGAGATTCAGATGCAAAGATTTGCGTCGTCACGATCTCGGCTCTACTGCAATGCCCAGATGGCTCCACGCCACATCCGTGCTTCCTGCGAACTCTCCGCCGATTGCGAACGCCTGCTGGAACGCGCCATGACCCAGCACGGCATGACCGCCCGCGCCCACGACCGCATACTAAAGGTAGCCAGAACGGTAGCCGACCTCGAAGGTGCCCCAGCCATAGCGCCGAAACACATCGCCGAAGCCATCCAATACCGGACGTTGGATCGCACGTTTTGGGCTTAATGCGGCAATGGCGATGTGGGAACGGGTCTCCGACCCGTCCAGGCCGAGCGAAGCTCGGCAGGGTTCGTGTAGCGCGGGCACCCTCGCCCGCGGCTTTTGACGTTGACCCTGATTTTCCCTCACCAAGATCACGCGGGCGAGGGCGCCCGCGTCACCCACCATCCCCTCTTCTTCCGATTGACCACCTCTCCCCATCATGCTATAAAGACTGGTTTTGTATCGGGCTTCCGGCGTCCAACCGGCGGCCTCTGCGGTACGAAACATCCGACGCGGCCAAGCTCAACACTCCTTGTTCAACGCCGTGTAGTGGAAGCGTGTTCGGAACTCCGGCCAATGCGCTCCCCGGCGCTCTTCATCAGAGCGTCCGGTTAGTGCTGTTCGCTGGGTGGCAGTGCCTAAACACGTGATGGTCCTGACTTAGTCTTCATACCGGAGGAATTCCTATGCGCACCTGGCTGGCGAAAGCTGTGTCCCAAGGACGCCAATTTGCCCAGACATTCACCAAGACGGCGGCTGCCACCATCGCTGTCCTTACTCTAGGTTCTATTTCCGCGCTGGCCCAGTCCGCCCACGAAGTCGGCGGAGAAGCCAGCTTGAAGCTTCCCGATCTCTCGCAGGTATTGTTCCTTGGCATCGACGGCCATCGTCTGCTGATGATCGGCATCCTCTTCTGTATCTTCGGACTGGGTTTCGGCCTCATCATCTATACCCGCCTGCGCAAGATGCCCGTACATCGTTCCATGCTCGAGATTTCCGAGCTAATCTACGAGACCTGTAAGACTTATCTGGTCACCCAGGGCAAATTCCTGCTGATCCTGTGGCTCTTCATAGCCGTCGTTATCGTGCTCTATTTCGGCGTGCTGTCTCCCGTGCCCGGAAAGCCGATCGCGATCACCCTGCCCATCATCCTTCTCTTTAGCCTGGTTGGAATCGCGGGTAGCTACGGCGTGGCGTGGTTCGGCATCCGGGTTAACACCTTCGCCAACTCGCGCACCGCCTTTGCCGGACTGGCTGGCAAACCTTATCCCATCTACAACATTCCGCTACAGGCCGGTATGAGTATTGGCATGATGCTGATCAGCGTCGAGCTTCTGCTGATGCTGATCATTCTTCTTTTTATTCCCGCCGACTATGCCGGACCCTGCTTCATCGGGTTTGCCATCGGCGAGTCCCTTGGCGCAGCTGCATTGCGGATCGCCGGCGGCATCTTCACCAAGATCGCCGACATCGGTTCCGACCTGATGAAGATCGTCTTCAAGATTAAGGAAGACGATGCCCGCAACCCGGGTGTGATTGCCGACTGCACCGGAGACAACGCCGGCGATTCAGTCGGGCCCTCCGCCGACGGATTCGAAACCTACGGCGTCACTGGCGTTGCTCTCATTACCTTCATCCTGCTGGCCGTCAAAGAGCCGACGGTCCAGGTGCAACTCCTGGTCTGGATCTTCGTCATGCGTATCGCCATGCTGGTGTCGAGCGCAGTGGCATACTTCATCAATGGAGCCATCGCCAAGGCCCGCTTTGGCAATGTCGACAAGATGAATTTCGAAGTCCCGCTGACCTGGCTGGTTTGGCTTACTTCGCTGATTTCCGTCGCGGTGACGTTTGTCATTTCCGCGATCATCGTGCCCAACCTCGGCGGCGATACGACCCAGTGGTGGAAGCTGGCCAGCATCATTTCTTGCGGCACGCTGGCGGGAGCTATCATTCCTGAGTTGGTGAAAGTGTTCACCTCGACCGAGTCGCGACACGTGCGAGAAGTGGTCACCTCCGCCGACGAGGGCGGAGCATCACTTGGTATCCTGTCCGGATTCGTGGCGGGAAATTTCTCTGCCTACTATCTTGGACTTTCGATGGTCGCGCTGATGTCGACCGGATACTACTTCAGCACTCTGGGGCTGGATAGCCTGATGATTGCGGCCCCGGTCTTCGCCTTCGGCCTGGTTGCTTTCGGCTTCCTCGGTATGGGCCCAGTGACGATCGCGGTCGATTCCTACGGTCCGGTCACCGACAACGCCCAGTCCGTCTATGAGCTGTCGCTGATCGAACAGGTCCCCAACATCAAGCAGGAACTCAAAAAAGATTTCAACATCGACGCGAACTTCGAACGCGCCAAGGATCTGCTGGAAGAAAACGACGGTGCCGGCAACACCTTCAAGGCCACCGCGAAACCGGTGCTGATCGGCACGGCGGTCGTCGGCGCGACCACGATGATTTTCTCCATCATCATGGCGCTTACCAGCGGCCTCACAGAAAACGTAAACAAGCTTTCGCTGCTGCACGCACCATTCATGCTCGGACTGATCACCGGCGGCGCCATGATTTACTGGTTCACCGGCGCGTCCACCCAGGCCGTGACCACGGGCGCCTACCGCGCGGTAGAGTTCATCAAGGCCAACATCAAGCTTGAGGGCGTGACCAAGGCCTCCGTCTCCGACAGCAAGAAAGTGGTCGAGATCTGCACCAAGTACGCGCAGAAGGGAATGTTCAATATTTTCCTGGCGGTGTTCTTCGCGACTCTGGCGTTCGCCTTCGTCGAACCGTTCTTCTTCATCGGTTACCTGATCTCGATCGCCATCTTCGGCCTCTACCAGGCAATCTTCATGGCCAACGCCGGCGGCGCCTGGGACAACGCCAAGAAGATCGTCGAAGTCGAACTGAAGCAGAAGGGAACTCCGCTGCACGACGCCACCGTCGTAGGCGACACGGTCGGCGATCCCTTCAAAGACACGTCGTCAGTGGCTCTGAACCCGGTCATCAAGTTCACCACGTTGTTCGGATTGCTGGCGGTCGAACTGGCGGTGAAACTGACGGCAGAGGCCGGCAGCACTCTGGGTCACCTGCTGGCTGTTGGGTTCTTCGTGGTGTCCTTCATCTTCGTATACCGCTCGTTCTACGGCATGCGGATCGTGAAGGAAGGAACGGGAGCCGCCCACTAAAATAGGTTCTTGATCGCTGTTAGCAGACAAAATGATCATCTGGGGCCAAAAACGGGATGTCATCCCAACCCCAAACGCCTTGTCATCCTGAGCGGAGTAGCGGCTTCGCGAAAGCGAAGCCGCTGCGCAGTCGAAAGGACCCCTCTAAGCTTATCGGCAGCGTGTTGCTTCGACTTTCAAAGAGAAACTCCCAAGACTCTAGCGCACAGTAGCTATAGCGAACTTCCCGCTCCGCTCAGGATGACACCTAAGCGTCGTCGTAATCTTCCGTCAGCGACTTCAGAAACGCCACCAGCGCCGCGACATCTTCTTCGCTTAGCGACATGTTCTTGAACTCCGCCGGCGCATTGCGCAACAATCCCTGCCGCGCCAAGCCCGAACTGGTGATGTAAAACTCCACCACATCGCCGAACTTGGGCTTGCTCCCATTGTGGAAGTAAGGAGCGGAGTCTTCCAAATCAAGCAGCGTTGGAGTCTTGAAACGCGCAATCGCGTTGCCCAGACCCTGGTCCACGGAACAATCCTGATTCGCGCCGCAGATCACGCTTTTGATGTTGGCCTGCGGCTTGGGCATATCAGGATTCAAATAGGCATTCCAGAGACCAAGGTCGGCAAATTGCGGACTACCGGAGACCGCTTCATGACGGAAGCGCTCGGAAGCAGAGGGATGGGCCGTCGTTACGGGAAGGTAAAGATCGTAGTTCTGGTCCCGGTCCGCTTTGGAGGGGATGGAAAGAGCCGCGAAAGCCCCTGCTCCGTTGTCGTTGTCGTATTCCTCTTGCGATGCCCCCGTGTTATGGAAGGAAAAGTCCGAGAACGTCGGCGCCTGGTGGCACGCTACGCAGTTTCCGGCGTGTTGGGAGCCGTCGGTGGCACCGTTTGCTGCCCTCAGGAAAATCTTCAGACCCGCCAATTCCGTCGCGCCGAACTGAAAGGGTTGATCGTGATATTGAAATGCCCCGTACTTCCCGTCGACGAAAGCGGGATTGCTCAATCCCTCGATAATCTTTGCCAAACGCTGGTCGTACTGCGTAACCGACTCGCCCGCGTTGGGCTGGATCGGCAAGTGGTTGATGCGCAGGAAGACGTCGTAAGGTGATCCGACGAACCGTCCAAATTCATCCTGCTGAAAGAGCAAATCTCCCATGTATGTGCTGATGCACTTGGCCACCAGCGCCACAATCTGCGCGTCGGAAGCTTTGTTCACATCAATGCGGTCCGCCGCCGGAATCAGAACGTCCTTGGGAATCGCCGGATCGGTTCCGAGAAACAGCTTGCCGTACGAATAGCTGAAGGTGCGGTCTTTGGCTAACTGATCTGAACCATCGTCTCCGCGAATGATGCTGGCGATGTGAGCCACCGCCTCGTCGTGCTGAGTTGCGTCCCAGCCAAAGTTGCGCCCCGTCATCGTGGCTTCGACCAAGTCGATAGGACTGGCGAACTCGCCATCGAAATGCAGAAATGTCGGTCCGGAATGAGGCTGAAGCGAGCCGACCATCTGCATGGAATTTCTCGGAGTGTGGTCCAGACCTCCAATCATTCGTGGCATAGGACTGCGGGTGGTGAAGTCGGAGTACGTGCGGTTGCCAGCGCCACTCACTCCCTGGAACTCCGTCACGAAGTGACACGACCGGCAGTTGATGGATTGACCCGCAAAGGGTCCCGGCAAAGTTCCGGTCAGGGTAAAGACCAGATCCATGGCCGGATCTCCCGAGGGCAATGGTTGGTTCACTCCGGTCATATGAGTGGCGAAAAATTGCGCAAATCGCGTATCCAGGAAGAGACGTTCCCCAATGGAGTCTTCCGCTGGCGTGGACTCCACCTCTGAGGGGAAGCTGGGAGCGTTGCCCGCGCTGCAACTCATCATGATCAGCATGGCCGCCATCGCCAGCAGCCAGAAAACAATGGACCGACGTGCACCCTTCATTGGTGATTTCCTTGCGGCTGGTGAGCGGAGTCACCCGCGTCGTGTTCTCCCAGGCTCTTGATGTAGGCGATGACTTGCCAGCGTGAAGGTTCCGGCAACGCGCTCCAGGAAGGCATTCCCTTTCTGAGATATCCATTCTTTAGCAATGAGAAGAGTTCGCCGTCCGATGCCTGCTGCACCTCTTTGGTGCGCAGACTGGGCCGCTTGCCTCGGCCCAGTGCATCTTCGCCGTGACACTTGGAGCAGTGATCGGCGAACAATCTCGATCCGCCGGCGATTGCATCGGCCTGACCGGCGTAAGGATTTGTCCGAGCGCGATCGGCCTCGGAAACATGTTTTAGCCAGCCCGTGTCTGCCGCAGTGCACATCGAAGCAGCGAGGAAGATCCAGGCTGTAAGCCGTACGCCCTTCACTTCGCACCCCGGTGAAAGTGACTGAAGATCTGCTGGAATTCGTAAGACACCTTGAACCGGTAAATCACGCCTACGCTATTTGCGTTCAATCCGAAATTCGGAGCAAAACTGATCGTGGGACCGCGCGGGATATTGAACGCCACCGTGGGGCCGGCATAGTGCGACGTCTCTTTCAGACCGAAGCCGTCCATGTCGCCAAGGCCGCCATAGAGCTCAGCCCCGGCGCTGAAGTTTTCCCGGCAGAAAACGCAATCCTTGGCGCCCGCTTTCAAAGTGAGCGGGCGGCTTACACCGAACGCATAGCCGAATTCCCAGGGCTCGGGCTCGACCAGGTTCTTTTCCGAGATGAAGTTCTCGGAGATGTTCCAGCCGCGCACGTTGCTCGATAAAATGAGTTTGAGCTCCAGTTCATGCTCAGTAATGGATCGGCCTACGGCATTGGGTATCCGCAAATCCGCGATGCTGTCATGCCCGACGATTTCGAGCAGACTGCGGTCTGCCTTGTTGAGGTTCTCGTATTCCACATAAAGCACTGGATTGATAAAGTGCTCTCGCATCAATGGCCGGAAGCGGTTCTCCCAGCGGTAGCCCGTGAACACCGTGCTGTCATTCGACGTATGCTGGCCCGACAGATACACCTCGGTGGTCCACCACGCCGTGGCTCCATACTCGAACTCAATCGTTCCACTGCTGAAAGCATTGCCATACTTGGGTGCGGCCTGAACCCCTTTAAACTCAACCTCCAGGTTCCCGGGCTCTTCCAGAGCATGGGAATAGGTGACGAAGTAAGGCCATTCCTGGGCTGCCGCCGAAGTCGCCAGACTCAATAAAGCTAGAAAGCAAAAGGCCGATATAAGCTTCACGTTTTCCTTGATTTATGTATTTGCAAACCAGTTGCAACTAGCTGGAGTGCACATCAAATCTAGCTTGTGGCCTGAGCGCACGTCAACGTCTTGCGATAGATTGTGTTGCATACCAGTTGCAACTACTTGCAAGTGGTAACGCGCGGTTTCGCAGAATAGAGCTCCTGGTTGCGCCGTTTGGTAGTGTGATTGGTCGGCTGCGGAAGACAATGGCTGGTGGATTCGCAGCCGGGATGTCTTCCGGAGAAGTGGCAGGCCCAACCGATCCAACCTGCCTCATGTTATTTTTGATCGCTTAATCATGTTCATCGGACACTTCGGCGTCGCGTTCGCTGCGAAGAAGTTCGCGCCGAGGACTTCTCTGGGCACACTCATTCTGGCTGCGCAATTCCTTGACTTCCTCTGGCCCGTCTTTCTGCTGTTAGGGATCGAGCACGCGCGAATCGCGCCCGGCGCAGCCAAAATCTCTCCCATTGATTTCACCGACTACCCCGTCTCGCACAGCCTCCTGATGGCTTTGGTATGGGCGCTCATCGTTGCGGCGATCTACTACGCCTTCCGCCGTAGCTCAAAGAGCGCGATGGTGGTCGGCGTGGCCGTGCTGAGCCATTGGATATTGGATTTCATCGTCCACCGACCTGACCTTCAGTTGTATCCCGGGGGCGGGAAGAGGGTCGGATTGGGATTGTGGAACTCGGTGTCGGCATCGATCGCCGTGGAAATCCTCTTCTTCGCTGTCGGTGTGGGAATGTATCTCGGCTGCACTCGCCCTCGCGATAACGCCGGACGTTTCGGTTTCTGGGGATTGGTTGTTTTTCTTTTCGCTGGCTGGGTCAGCACGCTCTTCGCTGGCGCTCCACCAAGTGTGACGGCGCTCGCGTGGGGAGGCATCGCGATGGGGTTGACCGTTCCCTGGGGTGGCTGGGCAGATCGTCATCGTGCGGCGATTGCCTCTGTCTAGTAACGTCCCTTCATCTTTTCTTTCACACTGTGTGCCAGTTTTTCAATTTCCTCGGCTCTCTTGACCACCTCGAGTGAAAGTGTGCTTTCGGTCGTCTTGTCGACGGATTCTTTCAGTTCGGTCGCCAGCTTCAGCAGTTTTTCTGTGTCGCGCTTAAGATCCGCCTGCCGCTCCAGATTCGCCCGCTTGGCCATGTCTCGTTCCATCCGGCGCCGTGGTTCGTCCTCGGGTCCGACACGTTCGGTAACTGGAGGATTGGGCAGCCGCAATGGATTGGTTTGAGTTACCGCAGCAGGCGCAGCCATGAACGCCCAGGCAAACGCTATCCACACGAGAATCTGGAATCGCAAAATCCACCCCCGCCAAACCGAATGACGGAGTTCATTATACGGAGGGGGGAACACCTGATTTGTTTGGGAATTGTCTAAAAAGAAATGGCTCCTCAGGTAGGACTCGAACCTACAACCCCCCGGTTAACAGCCGGGTGCTCTGCCATTGAGCTACTGAGGAGTGTTGGACGGCTTTATTTATATTAGCATCCGGGTGGGGTTGCGGAAAACTGATACCCTATCGCCCGGGCCTATTTCCTGCGTGAGGTCTTTTTATGTTTGGAGGGATTCGGTTGCTTTGGATTTTTATTGGGTTGGGATTGATGGTCGCGATGGCGTGGGCTGAGGGTCCTCCCAAGGTCAAGGTGGATGTTGTCGAAGACACTCTTCATGGGCATACGATTGCCGATTCTTACCGGTGGCTGGAGGATGCGAGCAGTGCGGAGTCGCAGGCTTATGTGCGGGATGAGATGGCTTACACGCGCAGGTTGCTGGATCCGTTGCCGGGGCGGGATCGCATCCATGATCGGCTGGCGCAGTTGCTTGCGATTGGGACAATTGGGACGCCGCAGGTTGCTGGGCCTTACTTCTTTTATACCCGTCGTGAGGGCAATCAGAACCAGCCTGTGCTTGTTGGTGAGGGAAGGGCTGCATGGGAAGGACCGGTCCCTGGTGGATGCCAACCAGATGTCGGCTGACGGAACTGTTGCGCTGGACTGGTGGTTTCCGTCTGATGACGGCAAGTATGTGGCTTACGGGACTTCGGCGAGCGGTTCGGAGAACAGCACGCTGTATTTGATCGAGACAGCGACTGGCAAATTGTTGCCGGACAAGATTGACCGGGCGCGCATCGCGCAGGTGGCGTGGAAGAAAGACAACTCCGGTTTCTATTACGGACGCAATCCCAAGAAGGGCTCGGTGCCTGAGGGCGACGACGTCTACTACTTGCACATCTTCTATCACGCGCTGGGTTCTGATCCGGACAAAGACCCGCTGATCTGGGGCGAGGGACGCAAGAAAGAAGACATTCTGGTTTCGCAGTTGCCGGACGACGATGATCGCTGGCTGCTGCTGACTGCGTACCAGGGCTCGGCCGGGCAGGAACGAGCTTTTTCTTCAGGACCTGAAAGCCAAAACGCTTCCGGTCGAAATCACCAGCGGCAAGGACTTTCACTACACCGGCGAGATTTTCCGCGGCAAGATTTACATCACGACCAATGAAGGGGCGCCGCACTTCCATCTGTTCGCGGTGGACGCGTCCAATCCCGCGCGTGCCAACTGGAAGGAAATTATTCCGGAGGCGGACGGCATTCTGAAGGGCGCCGGCATTATCGACGGAAAACTTGTGGCGGAGTACGAGCACAATGCCAGCTCGCAGCTCAAGTTGTTCGATCTCGAGGGCAAAGCGCTGGGCGACATCGAACTGCCGGGCATCGGCTCGATCGAGGGGCTCGGCGGACGATATGACCGCAAGGAAGCCTTCTTCGGCTTCCAGTCGTTTACGGTGCCGCCGTCGGTGTATCAGGTTGACCTCGCGTCGCGTAAAACTTCGCTGTGGGACAAGGTGGCCACGCCCGGTATCGATCCCTCGGCGTACGAGGTGAAGCAGGTCTGGTACACGTCGAAGGACGGCACCAAAGTCCCGATGTTCGTCTTCCACAAAAAGGGAATCAAGCTGGACGGCAAGAATCCCACGCTGCTCACCGGCTACGGCGGGTTCAACGTGAGCCTGACGCCGAGTTTTTCCGGCGGGCGCTATCTATGGCTGGAGCATGGCGGCGTCTACGCCGTGGCCAACCTGCGCGGCGGATCGGAGTTTGGCGAAGACTGGCATCGCGCCGGCATGCTGGACAAGAAGCAGAATGTGTTCGACGACTTCATCGCCGCCGGCGAATTTCTGATCTCGGACAAGATCACCGACAAAGAGCACCTGGCGATCCAGGGCGGATCGAATGGCGGCCTGCTGATGGGCGCGATGATCACGCAGCGTCCTGACCTGTTTCGCGCCGTGGTGTGCCAGGTCCCGCTGCTCGACATGCTGCGCTACCAGAATTTTCTGATCGCGAAATTCTGGGTGCCGGAGTACGGCTCGGCCGAAGACGCCACGCAGTTCGACTGGCTCTACGCCTACTCGCCCTACCATCACGTGAAGCCGGGCGCGGAATATCCGGCAATCATGTTCATGACCGCGGACAGCGACAGCCGCGTCGATCCCATGCACGCGAAAAAGATGGCGGCGCTGATGCAGGCAGAAGCGGCGAACGGGAAGAGCAAGGAGCGTCCGATACTGCTGCGCATCGACAGCAAAGCCGGACACGGCCAGGGCAAGCCGATTACCAAGCAGATTGAAGACGGGACGGATGTTTATTCGTTTCTGTTTTGGCAGTTGGGGGTGAAGCCCTAGGGCGGTGATCACGTAGACGATAAACGGTGGGAAAGCTTTTCGCCCGCAATAGGCGACATGTCTTATGCGAAATATGCACGAGGATCGTCCTTATGTTCGTGAGAATGTCGGTGAGGAGGGCGTTCTCGGATTGTTTTGTTCTGAATTGCTAGTGGCATTGCTTACTTCTGGTGTCGATATTTCCTTCTCGCGTCCTTCTTGGCGCTTTACGGCGTCTTCCATTTCTATCCATGAATTCGGATGTGTGAGCCCCGAAGGCAATGGCAGTTGGCTGTCGCCAATGCACAGAGAGAGGTGGTCCTGAGACAGTCCGATACAGTCGGCAAGTGGAGTGTGACGAACATCGGTGAGGTACATTCGTGAGTCAGTGAGGTCGGCGCCTTTAAGATTGGCCCCGTATATGTGAGAGGCGAACAACTGAGCTCCTCTCAAGTTCGTACGAGACAGATCAGCAAACACTAACTGAGCCTCTGATAGTATGGCGTTCTCCAAATTGGATGGCCTGTCCTTTCTTTTGTCATGCTATCGAGCTTGAGGATGTCCTATCCTTTTGCGTTTGGTGCGGAAGAGTGGGTGCGGACGGGCGTCACTCAGGCTGCTGGAGGTTGGATCTTTGTTTTCGGGGCTTGGTTGTTGGTGATTTGTACTCCGGATTCGGGACTGTCCTTCTTCTCTGAAGGCGTGGAGGCGGAAGGTGTTTTGCGTTCGTGACCAAGGCCTCAGCGGCTGAAGCCGCGTCGTTATTGTGCTTTGGTGGCACGGCTGAAGCCGTGCCCTTCCCGTTTTTGTCACCCACCCTGTCGCGAAGTGCGCGACGAGGGCGGGGCACCCGGAGTCGTCTATTGCGTCGTTTCTTTCGCCCCCTCCGGGGCTTGATCTTTATTGGGCTTCTTACCCGGGGCTTACGCCCCGGGCTTTATTCTGTCGCCGCTTCGCGGCCTTTTTTTGATTTGCGGCTTTTGTGTCAAGGGGGCTGGCTGCGGGGATTTCGTCCAAGTTCAGGATTCGATGGGGGAAATAAACCTTGAGGGTGTGTCCCATTTAGTGGGTTGAAATCGATATCCTATAAGTAGGGGTAAAAGTTTGGCGCGGCCTGCGGGCTGCGCCTTTTTTTGTGCCTGCGAAGGGACGACTTAGGTGATGGAAAATTATGAACAGGAAATTGATTCCGGCGATGTCTGCGATTCTGGAGGAGTTGACTGGGGTGGCGGAGGAGGATGATGGTCCGGCGCGGCGGATGACTTCGAAACGGATTGGGGAACTTTCGGAGGCGGCGCTGGCGTTGAAAGCTCGGACTTTGGGATTCATGGTCGCCAAGCCCTGGGGAGACAGCGAACTGTACGACTTCATACTGGGGTGGGGAAAGCTGCTGTGGCGGGTGCAGTTGAAGTGCACGCTGGTGATCCGTTCACGGGGATATGAAATTCAGCCGATCCATAGTGTGTACGGCAAAGGGAAGATGGCTTATGGGGCGCGGGAGATTGATGCGCTGGTGGTTCACATTCCTCCGTGCGATGCGTGGTATGTGATTCCGGTGGCGGATTTTGTGGGGTCGAAGTGTTTGCGGTTCTATCCGGATATTGAGAGCAAGGCGCCGCGGTGGGAAGGGTATCGCGAGGCCTGGCACTTGTTGCGCGGGGAGGAGCGTGGGTAGGTTCCTTCTATTTTCGAAAACACCCGCCCAAGCGGAGCTTGGACGGGGCACCCCGGGGGATCGAACGTCGTGGCGAGTGAGACTAATCACGTCAGTCGGTGACGACGAGCACCGCAGCGCTTCTCCAGAACGGGGGAGAATATATCGGGGACGCCCGGGGCTTCCCACGATTTGCCAATATGAGTTTCCCCCGGAGTAGGAGGTATTTATGACAACACTAGCTCTTTTCAGTATTGCTTTACTGGCTGTAGTGGGCGGCCTGGTTCTGTTCCGCTTTATCCCAGCCATGCAGACTTATTTCACGTATCGCGGCAAGAGACTTATAACCTGCCCGGAAACGCTTACGAAGGAAGTTGTGGATGTGGCAGCGGGGAAAGCGGCGGCAGAGGTCTTTGTCGGTGGATCCAGCCTTCGCCTGGAAGAATGCTCACGCTGGCCGGAGCGCCGGGATTGCGGTCAGGAGTGTCTGCGGCAGATAGAAGCGGATCCGGACAACTGTCTATTGTGGAACATTGTTTCCAACTGGTATGACGGAAAACGCTGTGTGTACTGCCAACAGCGCTTCGGACCGCTCAACCATCTCGATCATGTCCCGGCCCTGTTGGGGCCTGATCGCAAGACAGCTGAGTGGGACCAGTTCCGGCCCGAGCAGCTTCCCAAGATGCTTTCGACCCATCGTCCTGTCTGCTGGGGTTGCCATGTGACCCAGACGTTTCGGCACGAACACCCGGAACTGGTTGTGTTTCGGGGACGTAATAACGGAGGGGTAAGCACGTAGAAGAAAGGCGTGGTAGAGACGCGATCGATCGCGCTGAGGCGTGTCCTGTGAGCTGGCGCTTGCCGGAGTTGGAAGGGATACTTCCGGGAGCGATTGACGTGCGTGGTCTTCATCCTGATTTTGATGGTAGTCTTACAAGCTTAAAAATCAGGAGAAGGTACCGCTCATGCCTGCCTCGTCGAGTTTGCGCGCTTTACTGTTCACGCTGTGCGTCATCGTTGTCTTCATACTATCTACTGGCCGGGTTCGTGCTTACAGCGACGCCGCGCCCTCGGACAAGCATCCTGCCAAGGCCTCCGAGAAAGACGCGCAGGCACAGGACTCCGACTCGGACTATCAGGAAGATCCTCCGGATGATGAACTGGCGCCGGCGGCTGTCCAGTTGGATGTTTCCTCTGTTTCGCCGCTGATGCAGGAACTTTACCAGGCGACGCGCGAGACCAAGGAACAGGATGTGCTGGCGCGGCTGGCGCACGCCAAAGAGTTGATCCAGGGCGGCGCGGATTTGAGGGTGAACGATCCGCAGGGGACGGACTGCTTTGCATTGGGCCATTTTCGGTTCGAGCTATCACACCAAGCCGAGCATTCTGGTCACGTACGAAGAAATTGCCGACGCGCTGATTCATGGCGGTGTGGAGATCAACAAGCAGGACGTGTATCAGGACACGGCGCTGGATTATCTGTTGTACTCTCCGAGTTTTGAAATGCAAACGTTGCTGGTCGAGAACGGAGCCACTAGCGGGTTTCTGGTTGCCTTCTACGATTTTTTCAAGCGGATTTCTGCTTGTTTGCCGGAGTCGTCGGAGGCCGCAGTTGCACAAACTCGCAAAGCCGATCTGGCTCCGGGTGCGACCATGTCGATACGACTGGACGCGCCCGTCTACAGCGATCGCTCACGCACGGGTGATCCGATCGAGGCGACCGTTACTTATCCCATGTGCAAGAACGGCGAGCAGCTGGCCTGCAAGGATGGCGAATTGCTGGTCTCGCCCGGAACCAAGATTAACGGGACCATTCTGTTTGCGGCGAAGGCTCCGGACAAATATTCGCGGCCGCGGATGGTGCTCGATTTTTCCAACATCCTGCACAAGGATGGCCAACGCACGCCGCTGTATGCGCGGGTGCTGGATGTGGACAATGCGCGGGAGACGGTGCGCAATAACGAGATTCTGGGGATCATTCAGCCGCATGCGTCAAAGAAGATGTCGCTGGTGATGACGGCGTTCAGCGCGGCTAATCCGATTGCGGGCTATACCGTGAAGGGCGTGTCGACAATCTACGGCTTGTCTTTGCGCCGCGAGATTCTCTTTCCTGCGGGTACCGACATCCAGGTACAGGTGGTGCGTGCGTCCATGCTGAAGGAGAAAGACTCGTGGAAGGGATGGCCGCAGCTGCCGCTGACTCCCGGGTTGCAACAATTGGTGGCATCAGCGCCGATGCGCACGCACACTTCGAACAAAACGCTTTCGGATATGACGAATCTCATGTTTATCGGGTCGCAGAAGGAAATCATGGCCGCTTTCGGCGAGGCGCGATGGTTTGAAGCCGACAGTCTGAACGCGGGTTCCGCGTTGAAGGCGGTACAAGCCACTATGCGGCAGAGCGGGTATGCCGGGGCTCCCGTGTCGTCGCTGCTGATGAACGAACGGCCGCCGGACCTGGTGTTTCAAAAGTCGCTCAACACGTTTGCCAAGCGGCATCACGTGCGTATATGGAAGCTGGCCAAGCAATACAACGGACGGGACGTCTGGGTGGGAGCCGCTACTCACGATATTGCCACTACCAATAGTCGAGCAAAAACGAAGTGGTCGCATCGCATCGATCCACATGTTGACCGGGAGCGCGACTGGGTGGAACCCGATCTGCTTTTTGCCGGTACTGCCGAAGGTTATGTCGATGTGGAGCGTCCGCACGCGCCGCGGCAGGCCGAGAATGCTACTGGGGATGACATCGTGACAGACGGGAAGATGTCGGTGGTGCAGTTGGTCGCTGTGAAAACGCCTTCCGAGGGGACGGATGGGCCGGTACTGACTCCGCGGCAGTAACAAGCTACATCCTTTAACTCTACATCGCCACCCTGTCGCGAAGTGCGCGACGAGGGTGGGGTACCCTCAGTTGGTATCGAAGCTTCGATTTGTGACGGAGATCTGCTTTCTGCACCTCACGACTCGGATTTACTTCTGCTGCAACGACTCTACATACTCGGACAGATTGTGCATGCGGAGTTGCACGAGACTGTCTTGCTGTGCCTCTACGGAACGGAGTAACGGACCCCACACTGGCATATCGCTGGTGCCATGAGCGTGGCCACCAGAGCCAAACTTCAGTACGGATACAAAATGTTCGGCGGGGAATTTTCCGTGGTTTTGTTTTGCCAGCAGGGTTAAGTCTGCTGGGGGTGATTTCAGGATTTCTGCAGCCGGACCGTCTCCGGTTCCGGTCGCTCCGTGACAGGATGCGCAGTAGTCCTTCCACATCTGGGCCCCGGAATCCAGTTTGCTGTACGAAATCGGAACCTTTTTCATTGTCTTTTCGGTTTGCGGATCACTTGCCGCCTGACCCATGAGGGCGATGCTGGTGGCTGCAAGCAGGGTTACTGCTAGAGCAAGGCCTGCGTATCTGGTGAACGACATCTTGCACCTCTCATATTCGAAATCTTGCCTTTGACTTGGGGAATGGCCGCCATTGCTCATGATCGGCAAGGCTGCGATGTGCAATTCCTATGCCTTGTGAGGTTGAGTCGTCTGTGAGCAGGCTCACCCTACCGGGTGATTGAGCAAGCGGCGGGTAGAGCGGTCAGGATTTGACGAGTCTGAGATTCAGGAGATCAGAATTCGAAGTAGCCGCTGGCGGCGGCGCGGCGCGGGACGGTGATGGGTTCGGGGTCGCCTGAGGGCAGCAAACCAACCACGCCTCGCAGGTTTTCCCATGCAGCCTGATTGAGAGCTGGATCGGCACCGACCAGGTCGCGGATCATGTTCCATGCGGCCAGGTTGAGAGCGCCTTCGGGGGGAGGGCCCATGGCCAGAGACACGGAACATTGCGGACAGAAACAGATGCGCTGGGCTGAGGATTTTTGCCGCGGCCGGATGCCGACCGTCTGCGCGAACATATAGACGGCGACGGATTTGTGTCCGACTTCGATCTCGCGATTGCAGCGCAAGCAGTACAAGTTTTCCAAAGTGTCGTTTTCCTCGCGGTCGAAAGAAAAATACTGTATTGCTGGATGATGGGACGCAAGTAGGTAGAGAGATTCCTCTTGTGGGAATCTTCCAAAACGCGGCCACGGATCTGCGCGGATTTTCACGGATCAGACCTTTTTATCTTCAGGGTTATCCGTGCGAATCCGTGTAATCCGTGGCCCGGTTTTATTCGGGGATGCCTACGACCAGGGAACGGCGGCGTGGCAGTTCGTTCTCGGGGATTTCCGCGGCGAATTCTATGGCGTAGCCCTGCAGTCGGAGCAGGTCGCGGGCGGCGTCGTTGAAGAAGTAGACTACGTCGCCTCCGAAGCGGTCTTTGAAGCGGCGGCGTTCTTCCAGATCGAACGGGCTTACCGAATAAACTTTCAGATCTCTGGATTCGCGTACCGCCGTGCCCAACAGGCGCTGAAATTCCAGAGCGCCCTGCCGGACTTGTGCCATGGTAAAAGCGACTACGTGATAGGGCATAAGAGCATCATGCTGTCGGTGTGCCGTTTTTCTTGCCTGGGGCGCGCCAGCGGCGAGCCAGGGACGGGACGATGGCTCCTCCGATATTCGCCAGGTTGAAGTCGGGAAGCGGAGGGCTCTCTGCCCACGGGTTCAAGCCACGAAGCAGCGCGCCGGCGAGACGAATTCGCGCCTTCATCGTGTCTTTGAAAGAGTGGCGGGGTTGCTGTCCACTGGCCCGCACGACCATGACGGTCACATCGTCTTCGGAGAGATTCTCGGGATAGCGTTGCGCGATTTCCGACAGCACGGTCTCGATCAATAGATGTGGTTCGACGTCGCCCAGCAGGCGCATGATGCGCAACAAGCCATCCTCGCCCAGCATCTCGCCGTCGGCGTCGCGCGATTCAATGAGGGCATCGGTGTACTTGACCAGGCAGTCGCCGGGTTCGAGTTCCACGTCGAATTGCTCGTACTCTCCCAAGTCGAGCAGACCCAGCGGGATGTTTTTGCCTTTTGGCTTGTTGGCCGATTCGTCGTCATCGTGTCCCAGAAAATTCCATTGCTGCTTCGCCGACCGGTAGAGAAACGGCCTGGGATGACCGGCGTTGCAGACGGTGAGGCGACGGCTCGGGGCAAAGAATGTCGTTACGACTGCGGTCGCGAAAGTCGCGGATTGAGAAAGAGCGATGAACTGCTGGTTGAGCAGGCGCACGAATTCCGCCTGGTCCAGACGGTTGACGAATCGGCGCATGAGCGTCTTCAGATCGGCAGCGGTGGCGGCGACGGAGGTGCCGTGTCCGGAGACGTCGGCCAGTAACAGGCGGGAAATCCGGCCCGTGGCACAGCTGGAAGCGTAATAGACGTCCCCGCCGCTATGGGCCGTGCCGAAGGGCTTGCTATAAACCCAGACGTCCAATCCACCCATTTCAACGGTGCGTGACGTGAGTTGGCTTCCGCCCCAGACTTCCATGCACGTCATGTGTTGTGCCGGTGCGGTGGTCACGACGGCATTATAGCCGCGAGTAGATATGTTGTGCGGACGGTCGATGCTCGGCGAGACCTCTGATCTCGGGCCTGAACCAAGCTTTGCTCTAGTCAGAAGCAGAGGACGTCGTGCACTCTGCTGCTATGGGAGCTGATGGCAGAGAGAATGGCGAATCGCGATTGACCGTCGGGTGGTCGCAGGTCCGGACGTTTGAGCTGTCGGCGAAATTCATTCGGCTGGCGGAGCTGCGCAAGCTGAAAGAATGCGAACAGGTGGCAGCAGTCTGCTATCGCGTGCGCACGGGTGTCGTCGAGTTCCTGTTGGTTCAGACCGGCAAGGGACGCTGGATTTTTCCCAAAGGCGGCGTCGAACCGGGTCTCACGCATGCCCAGGCCGCTGCGCTCGAGGCTTTCGAAGAGGCTGGGGTTCATGGCCGGATGGAGGAAGTCTCTTTCACCCGCTACGTTCGGCGACGGCGGAATGATGGATCCAGCGAGAAAGAGCCTGCGGTCAACGCGCATCTTTGCGAGGTCCGGCGGCAGGTGCCGCCGCAGGAGGCAGGTCGCAACCCTACGTGGTTTTCCGCCGACAAAGCGAAACGACGGTTAAAGGAAGACCGCGGTCTGGAGTTCGGAGCCGAATTGTCCCGCGTGGTTGACCGCGCGGTTGCCCGAATTAAGAGTTCTCGCCGTCGAAGTTCCTCAGTACTTGCGCGTCCGCAGAAAGTTCAATTCATCGACATTGGCCGGGTGAGAGAAGCGGCCGGTAGGACGAGGGCTCCACGTTTCGGGTGAGCGTGATTGCTAAACCCGGCAGTCAGGAAAAGTAGTCGCGCATTAGTTCGGTCATCCATTGCGGTTGGCGGACGCTGAGACGGGTCGGGTTCGAACTCACGCACGTAAGGCTTGATATCCAGCACGGGCGTGCCGTCGATTGCGTCGAGCGCCTTCACTTTCAGCTTCAGGCCATCCACTTCGAGCAACTCACAAACGGAGACGCCGAGTTTGTTGGGCCGCTGTTTTTTTCGTTGCGCGAAAATGCCGACGCGCGGCCAGTCTGGATTCTCGCGCGGGTGACTGGCGGTGGTAACGATGCTTGTGTCGGGGACGCTGTGCAAGTGGTAGACCACCAGGATGTGCGAGAACTCGGCGAGGCCGAGAAGGGAATCCGGGGTGAAATGGGTGGCGTCGAGTTCGATGACAGATGTCACTTTTCCCCAGAAGTCGTCTTTTACTTCGGTGCGCGACGAGTGAACGCGGCCGATGGGTGTGAGGGTGATTGGCGTCATGAGAACATCTTAGGTCCGGCGGGCTTGATTTTGGCGCCCTCGCGGGCGGGTCGCCCGTGACCACACAATCTGTGACGGGGAAAACAAATATCTTGACCACGCTCCTATTACCCGCTAAATTACAAGGTTCCACGGACTTAGGGGCGGTCAGTAGCGTCCCGGGTACCTCCGCAGATAAGTGGGAACTGGTCCGAAATCGAAGAAACTTTCGGGTCATGCGGAGCATCTATACCAAGTAGCCAGGGCATTCCCGTTCAACCCATAAGAACTGAAAGAGTTATCAATCTGGCCGGGGTCGTGTCCTGTCGCGAAGAAGTAGAATTCCGCCATTTTGTTGGGGTGAGGAGAAAGAATAATGAAGCGCTCTGATCGAGTTTTTGATGCTTTACATACTTTGCGGAACCGTTATATGCTCTGTCAGCTTGCATCGAAGGCTACCCGTAAGTTTCACAAGCCCAACACCAGAATCCAGGAGACCATGAACGAGGTCCTGGATCGGATTGCAAGTTCGGAGCGGCAGTCGGTTCTTGCCGAACCGGAACATTTTGCTGAGGCACAACGGCGGGCTGCGTAGTTTAGCCCGCCCCTCTGCCCCGCTGGATGGATCCTTCTCTTTCGCGTACCCCCCTTTGAAAAATCTCCTCGCAGGTGACTGATGACCATTGCTGAACTCAAAGAAAAAAATATTACCGAGCTAACCAAGATCGCCCGATCTTTGGACTTGCCCGGAGCCAGCGGTTTGCGTAAGCAGGACCTGATCTTCAAGATTCTCCAGGCCCAGAGCGAAAAAGAGGGCCACATTTTTGCCGAGGGCGTGCTGGAAATTCTGCCCGACGGCTACGGTTTTCTCCGCTCGCCGGACTACAACTATCTGCCCGGCCCCGACGATATTTACGTTTCTCCGTCGCAGATTCGCAAGTTTGACCTCAAGACTGGTGACACCATCAGCGGCCAGGTGCGTCCTCCGCATGAAGGCGAGAAGTACTTTGCCCTGGTCAAGATTGAAGCGGTCAACTTCGAATCGCCGGAAGAAGCGCGCAACAAGATCCTGTTCGACAACCTGACGCCGCTCTATCCGCAGGAGCGTTTGAAGCTCGAGACGGTGCGAGAGAACGTCAGCGCACGGGTCATGGATTTGCTGACGCCGCTTGGTAAAGGTCAGCGCGGTTTGATCGTTTCGCCACCCCGCGCCGGTAAGACGATGCTGCTGCAAAACGTGGCCAATTCGATTACCACCAATCATCCCGAAGTTGTGCTGATGGTGCTGCTGATCGATGAGCGTCCGGAAGAAGTTACGGACATGCAGCGTTCGGTAAAGGGCGAAGTTATTTCTTCCACCTTCGATGAGCCTGCCGCGCGTCACGTGCAAGTTGCGGAAATGGTGATCGAGAAGGCCAAGCGCCTTGTGGAACACAAGCGCGATGTCGTCATTCTGCTGGATTCGATTACGCGTCTGGCGCGCGCCTACAACACCATCGTTCCGCCCAGCGGCAAGGTGCTCTCAGGCGGCGTGGACTCCAACGCGCTGCAGCGTCCGAAGCGGTTCTTTGGTTCGGCGCGAAACATCGAAGAAGGCGGATCGTTGACCATCATCGCCACCGCGCTGATCGATACCGGATCGCGCATGGATGACGTGATCTTTGAAGAATTCAAAGGTACGGGCAATTCGGAAATCATTCTTGACCGGAAACTGGTTGACAAACGGACGTTCCCGGCCATCGATATTCAGCGCTCTGGCACGCGTAAGGAAGAGTTGCTGATTCCGAAAGAAGATCTCACCCGGATCTGGGTATTGCGCAAGGTGCTGAATCCGCTTTCACCCGTGGAAGCGATGGAATTGCTGATCGACAAGCTGAGCAAGACCAAGTCGAATGGCGAGTTCCTGGCGAACATGAGTTCGCTGTAAAGCTTTAGCAAAACCTGAAACCACCAAGGTCACGAAGGTACACGAAGGAAATCCTTGAGATTCGCCTTGGTGTGATTCGCGCCCCTTGGTGGTTTTGTTTTACAGCCCGCCCTAGCCGCCTGCTTGTCTGTGTCCCTTTTATCCTTCGCATCGCTTTTGCACCTGGCTCATCTAAGCCTGCATGAGTAACCGGTTGGCGGTTTCGGTGCTGGACCTTGTCGGCATGCGTACCGGCGAGCCTGCGGGCAGCGCCATCGCGCGGTCGGTCGACCTGGCGCAACACGTGGAACAGTGGGGGTACAAGCGCTTCTGGCTGGCGGAACACCATTCAATTTCCGGGCTAGCCTGCTCGGCTACCTCGGTGCTGATTGGGCATGTGGCGGGAGCAACGAAGACGATTCGAGTGGGCAGCGGCGGAGTGATGCTGCCGAACCATGCTCCACTGGTGGTGGCAGAACAGTTTGGGACGCTGGAAGCGATGTATCCGGGACGAATCGATCTCGGATTGGGACGCGCTCCCGGCTCCGATGGTCAAACCATGCGGGCGCTGCGGCGGGATTTGCGGCAGACAGGCGATGATTTTCCCGAACTGGTGCAGGAACTGCGAACTTATCTGGGACCGGAGAAGCCAGGGCAGGTTGTGAAAGCGATTCCCGGGCAGGGAAGCAATGTGCCCATCACGTTGCTCGGGTCGAGCGGCTTCAGCGCACAGCTGGCAGGGACGCTGGGATTGCCGTTCGCATTCGCGGCTCATTTTGCTCCGGAATATTTGTATGCCGCGGCGCGGCTTTATCGCGAGCAGTTTCGTCCCAGCGACGTCCTGAAAGCTCCTTATCTGATCGTGGCGGTGCAGGTGATTGCGGCGCAGACGGATGTGGCCGCACGGCGACTGTTTACTACGCCGCAGCAACGCTTTCTGCGATTGATCCGGAACCAGCCGGTAGAATTGCTGCCCCCTGTGGATTCCATGGAGCCGCTTTGGTCGGAGATGGAGCGGGCAGCCGTAGAGAACAGGCTGGGTGCGGCGATTGTGGGGTCGGATGCAACGGTGAAGGCGGGTCTCGAGAAACTGGCGAGAGACACCGGGGCTGATGAGGTGATTGTTGTGACTGATACCTACGAACATGCGGACCGCTTGCAATCGTATGAGCGGGTGGCGGGCGTGGCGGCGCAGATTGATGTGAAGTCAGCCGTGGCTGTGGAAGTCTAAGAGCTGCCAGTTCGACAAAGGCAGTTAAGTCGCGCGGGAAAACCCATGACAAAGCGAATCCCATTGCCCGAGCCGGTTGCCCGCATTTACAAGGCTGCTTCTGAGCTTGAGGCTCTCTATCCGGGCAGAAAGTTCACGCCGGACGGCCACCTTGTCGGGTCCATCGGAGAAGTTATCGCGGCAGAAGCTTTAGGCTTGACGCTCTATCCAATGTCTCGGTCCGGCCATGATGCCTACGATGCCAATGGTGATGTGCAGATCAAGATGACTGCTGGAAGTAGCGTGGCGATGTACGCGACTTGCGAGCGGCTCGTCGTGCTTCGGATCATCTCACCCGAAGAAGCCGAGATCGTCTATGACGGTCCAGGTGAGCCAGCGTGGGAGAATGCGGGCAAAATGGGGAGGAACGGACAGCGGGTCATCCGACTGTCTCGCCTCCGTGCCATTGCTGCGGCTCGTCCATAAATTTCGAGCCGACATCGTCGACTGGTTCGAGCATATAACTTCTCAACTCAATTTCGTACTGAGGAGAACGAATGGCGCACTTGTTTGATCCGTTGACGCTGCGCGGTGTTACTTTGCGGAACCGGATTGGGGTTTCGCCCATGTGCCAGTACAGTGCGGAAGATGGATTCGCCAACGAGTGGCATCTGGTTCACCTGGGATCGCGCGCTGTCGGCGGGGCGGGGTTGGTGATGGTGGAAGCGACTGCGGTAGAAGCAATCGGACGAATCACTCCAGAGGACATGGGCATATGGACGGACCGTCATATTGAGCCTTTGGCGCGGATCGCGAAGTTCGTCTCCGCGCATGGTGCGGTGCCGGGAATTCAGTTGGCGCATGCGGGGCGCAAGGCATCGAAGTCACGGCCGTGGGATGGAGACCGGACGATTACCGACAAAGAAGGAGGCTGGGAGGTTGTCGGGCCGAGCGCTCTCGCGTTTGCGGAAGGTTGGAGCGTGCCGCGAGAGTTAACGATAAAAGAAATAGCGAACATTCGCGAGTCGTTTCGCCAGGCAGCAATTCGCGCCATGGAAGCCGGGTTCAAGTGGCTCGAGATTCACGGAGCTCATGGATACCTGCTGCATAGTTTTTATTCGCCGCTTTCCAATCATCGAACTGACGAGTACGGCGGTAGTCTGGAGAACCGCACCCGCTTTCTCGTGGAAACGGCTCGGGTGGTTCGCGCGGAATGGCCGAAGGAGCTGCCACTGTCGGTTCGGTTGTCGTGTACGGACTGGGTGGAGGGTGGATGGACGCTGGATGACTCGGTTCAGCTGGCGAAGGCGCTTAAGGCAGAAGGCGTCGATCTGATTGATTGCAGTTCTGGCGGGGGAAGTCCGCTGGCCAAGATTCCGGTAGGAGCGAGCTATCAAGTGCCGCTTTCGGAAGGAGTGCGACGCGGCGCTGACGTTCCTACGGCTGCGGTCGGTATGATAACCGAGCCCATGCAGGCGGATGACATTATCAGAAATGGACGCGCGGACCTGGTTTTGCTGGCGCGTGAATTGTTGCGCGATCCTTATTGGCCGTTCCGGGCGGCGAAGGCGCTGCATTTCAAGGGCGAGATGCCAGTGCCTCCGCAATACTTGAGGGCTCTTTAGCTGAACCTGCCACGAAACTTTCTTAGTGAACTTTGCGGTCAAGAGCTTTTTACCGCAAAGGCCGCAAAGCGTTCCGCAAAGGTCGCAAAGAAAAGCCCATCGTTGAGGCTTAGCATTGTTTGAATCGGAATTTCTGACCAACACGGCTTCGAGTAAAGCGGCGTATCGGGAATCGATGGCGCGGGCGGTCGAATTGCTTTGCTCTTCACTGCCTGAACATCCTTATCGCGGCAAGAGTCCTGCCGAGTTGTCTGCCTTGATCGAACCTTCATTTCTTCCCGATGCCGGGCTTTCTCCTGACGCGGTCTTCGGCAAACTGGGTGAAATTGTTTCCAATTCAATCTCGGTGAGCGATCCCAATACTGCCGCTCATCTGCATCCTCCGCCTTTGCTGACGGCGCTGGCTGCTGAAGTCGTGATCAGCGCTTTGAATCAGTCGATGGATTCGTTTGACCAGGCGCCGATGGCTAGTGTGCTGGAGCAGAAGTTCTTGCGATGGCTGACTGCTGAGGCGGGGCTGCCCTCCAGTGCGGGCGGAACTTTTACTTCGGGAGGGACGCAGTCGAACTACATGGGCTTGCTGCTGGCGCGCGATGCCTTTTTGAAGTCGCGGCTGCAATGGTCGGTGCAGCAGCGAGGTCTGCCGGCGCAGGCGTCGCAGATGCGCATCCTGTGCTCTGAGGTGGCGCATTTTACGGTGGAGAAATCCGCGGCGCAGTTGGGGCTGGGGACCGATGCCGTGGTCAGAGTTGCCGTGGACGACGAATTCCGCATGCGGCCGGAGAGTCTTCGTATCGCGCTCGACGGAATGCGAGACCGGGATTTACTGCCCTTTGCCATCGTCGCGACAGCGGGCACTACGGATTTTGGATCAGTGGACCCGTTGGCGGAGATCGCAACGCTTGCTAAGGCGGCTGGGGCTTGGCTGCATGTGGATGCTGCTTACGGAGGTGTTCTGTTGTTTTCGACGCGGCATCGGGCGAAGCTGGCGGGCATAGCGTCCGCAGATTCTCTGAGCGTCGATTTTCACAAGCTCTTCTGGCAGCCCATTCCGGCGAGTGCGTTTCTCTTGCGCGATGCGCGTAATTTTGAACTGATCGAGCTGCATGCCGACTACCTCAATCCTGAGGCGCATGAGGAACAGGGAATTCCCAATCTCGTGACCAATTCTCTGCTTACTACCCGGCGTTTCGATGTGTTGAAATTATGGTTTTCGTTCCAGCTACTGGGGCGGGAGAAGTTGGGGGCGATGATTGACCGGACCATCCAGTTGGCGCTTAGTGCTACCCACGCGGTCAGCTGGAATACCTCGTTGGAACTTGTGCATGGAGGCAGTTTGAGCACGGTTGTGTTTCGTTATGTTCCGGAGCGTACGGGGCTCGATATGGATGAGTTGAATGCGGCGATTCGGCAGAGGTTGTTTGATCGAGGGATTGCTGTGATAGGGCATACGCGGGTTCGTGGGCGGCAGTGTTTGAAGTTTACTCTTATGAATCCTTCGGTGAGCGAGGGGCAGATCGAGGCTTTGGTGGGTTTGGTGATTGAGTGTGGTCGGCAACTGGAGCGGGAGCGTACACCGGCTTAAACCGCTGCCGAGCTGCGCTCGGCTAGGGCAGGTCGGAGACCTGCCCCTATACGGCCTGTGGCGAAAACTCTGACTCCTATTAGAAGATGGCTGCATCTATAGGACATTCAAGCCTTCAGACGTCTAGAATAAACTTCCATTATCTTTTTTGAGATTCCAATTTATGGCTAAGCCAATTTTATTGAGTGTGGATGACGATCCTGATGTGTTGCGTTCGATCGAGCGCGACTTGCGTTCACAGTATGGGGCCGAATACCGGATAATCGGGAGCGATTCCCCGGAGGGTGCGCTTGATCTGCTGAACCAGTTGAAGGTGCGGAATGACAGTGTAGCCCTGCTGCTGGCCGATCAGCGCATGCCTCGCATGGACGGTGTCGAGTTTCTGCAACAGGGCATGCAGGTGTTTCCCGAGGCGAAGCGTGCGCTGTTGACTGCTTATGCCGACACGAACGCCGCCATCAGTGCCATCAACAAGGCCAACATCAATTATTTTTTCCTGAAGCCATGGGACCCTCCCAGCGAGCATCTGTATCCGCAGTTGGATGATTTGCTCAGTGACTGGCAGGCTTCTTACCATCCGGCGTACGAAGGGATTCGAGTGCTGGGGACGCGATGGTCGCCGAAATCTTATGACCTGCGCGATTTTCTGGCGCGGAACCACGTTCCGTATCAGTGGATCGACGTCGAAATCTCTGAAAACGATCCGGAAACCAAACGACTCCTCGAAGCGCTAGGCCCTGACGCCGCGAGTCTTCCTGTGGTGCTCTTTCCCGACGGAACGAAGCTATTAGAAAGCCTTCCGGCGGATGTTGCCAACAAAGTGGGATTGCGGACGCGAGCGCAGACGAACTTTTATGATCTGGCGATCGTCGGCGGAGGGCCCGCAGGCCTGGCTGCGGCGGTCTACGGCGCGTCCGAGGGTCTGCAAACGGTGATGATCGAACGGGAAGCGCCCGGCGGACAGGCGGGAATGAGTTCGCGCATCGAAAACTATCTGGGATTTCCGGCTGGGCTTAGCGGTAACGATCTGGCGCGGCGCGCGGTGGTGCAGGCGCAGCGTTTTGGAGTGGAAATACTCTCTCCGGTGGAAGTGGTTGGCGTCCGGCTTGAGGGGTCTTACCGGATCCTCAAAATGGCAGACGGAAACGAAATCTCGTGTCATGCGTTGATGATCTCGACCGGAGTGCAATGGCGCAAGCTTGAGGCGGAGGGAATCGATCGCCTGCAAGGGGCAGGAATTTATTATGGCGGCGGCGCCACCGAGGCGCTGGCTTGCAAGGGCGAGATTGTTTACGTTGTGGGCGGCGCGAATTCAGCGGGCCAGGCGGCGATGAACTTTGCCAAGTATGCGGAGCGCGTCGTCATCCTGGTGCGCGGAGATTCGCTGGCCAGCACCATGTCGCAGTATTTGATCGACCAGATCAAAGAGACTCCGAACATTCAGCTTTGGGCACATGCCAGTGTGGTCGAGGCGCACGGGACGACCCATCTGGAAGAGATTTCGGTGCTGTGCTCGGACACGAACAAGATCGAGCGTGTGCCGGCCAGTTCGATGTTCATTTTTATCGGAGCTCTGCCGCGAACGGACTGGCTTGCCGGTCTGGTGGAGCGGGACGAACGTGGATTCATTCTGACTGGACCCGATCTCATACGGGACGGGCAACATCCCAAGGGATGGACCCTGGAACGGGATCCTTTTTTGCTTGAGACCAACGTCCCCGGGATTTTTGCCGTGGGCGACGTGCGGCATGGATCGGTGAAGCGCGTGGCTTCGGGCGTGGGCGAGGGTTCCGTGGCAGTGCAGTTCATCCATCAGTACTTGAGCAAGGTGTAGGAGTTCATGATCGAAAAATCAGAATTGCTCCGCGTCCCGGCGTTTGCGGGTTTGCCCGACGATCAACTGGATTGGTTTATCAGCCAGTCGACCGAGGTCGTTGTCAAGGCGGGAGACATTTTCCTGCAGCAAGGCACGCCCGCGGTCTGGATGATCGTCATGCTTGAAGGGCAGATGCAGATGCGAGGCGCATTGGGCGGCGAGGCAGTCACCATTTCGATCGAGCCGGGCGAGATTACTGGTCTGTTGCCCTTCTCGCGGATGA
The DNA here is from genome assembly GCA_963741105.1 of Terriglobia bacterium. Classification (GTDB taxonomy): domain Bacteria; phylum Acidobacteriota; class Terriglobia; order Terriglobales; family Acidobacteriaceae; genus JAIQFF01. Next base: position 252,172 of record CAVUGT010000004.1, on the reverse strand, counting down.
AGGTAGCGGTGTTGACCGGCCGGGCGGTTACCGATGGCCGTATCTTGAAATTTCCCTCGGCTAAATTTCCGGAGTTGGTGCAGAAAATGTGGGAACTGGCTCAGCGCCTGGTGGGGCAGATGTCCGACCGGATCCGCGAGACCACTCGGTGGGAGCAGCAGGTGGATCGGTTAGCGAGCCTGGGAAAACTTTCCGCGGGGCTGGCGCATGAACTGAACAATCCCGCCTCGGCCGCGAAACGCGCCACCAGCCTGCTGCGCGAGACCATGTATCGAATCAAAGACGCAGCCCAGGAACTGGGCAAACATAACCTTACGGCTGTCCAGAGGTCGGAAATCGAAAAGCTGGAAGCATCGTTTTTGAAGCGCGACGAAACACCGCTTGATACTTTAGCCACCAGCGACCTTGAGGACCAGATCGATTCCCTGTTGCGGAGTCATGGGCAGAACGACTTGTGGCAGCTTGCCGCCGATCTGGCCCGCAGGGGTGTGAAGCCGGAAGCGCTGGAGTCGCTGTTTGCGACCATGGACGCCGACCTGGCGCGGGCCGCCCTGGTGAGGATCGCGGCTTCGGTGGAGATTGCGAACCTGCTGATTGAGATTGAGAGCAGCACATCGCGGATTTCCGATCTGGTACGCGCGATCAAGGAGTACACGTACATGGACCAGACCACCGCGCAAAATGTGGACATCGCGAAGGGTCTGGAAAATACGCTCACCATCCTGAACCACAAAATCAAGCGTGGAATCACGGTGCACCGCGAGTACGAGAAAATCCCGCTGCTGGTGAATTCGTATGGAAGCGAGCTGAACCAGGTTTGGACGAACATTATCGACAATGCCATCGACGCAATGAACGGAACGGGTGAGCTGCGGATCCGAACCTATCGCGACGACGATTGCGTGGTGGTTGAAATTGGCGACAACGGTCCGGGAATCCCGCCCGACGTCGAACCCCATATCTTCGAGCCTTTTTACACGACGAAGGGAGTGGGAGAGGGAACTGGTCTAGGTCTGGACACTGCGTTGCGGATCGTGAAGAAACACAGAGGCTCGATTCAGGTGGACTCGAAGCCGGGGAACACGCGCTTTCAGATTTTTCTTCCGCTGGTTGATACTCCCGCCTAGGACGCCAGCTCAGGCATGACCAGGGTTAGCCTGCTCGCGCAGATCGAGTTCGTGCTCCAAATCCCGGAGAGTTTCGTCGTTGATGCGGCCTTCGTTGCGCAGACGGACAGCGCAGCGCCGCTCCAACTGAAGTAGTTCACGGGAAACGCGAGACAATCGGTCGTGATGTTCGGGGCTGACATCGCTCTCGTCGTTCTCTTTTCCGATGACGTCCGTAAGGCGATGACGATAGTGGCCGCTCAGGTCCTCGTAAATCGCACCGAACTCTGCAGCATCTTTCTTTCGTTCTTCTTCCAGGTAGTGAAGCGCCGTTTCCAGAATCTCCCGGCGCGCGGCTTCTTCTTCGAGGTTCGGTCCGGCTGGGTCGGCGACACCGAGAATGCGAACCACCCAAGGAAGCGTCAGACCTTGTAATACCAGAGTGACAAAAATCACACAGAAGGCAAGAAAGACGATCAGGTTACGCTGGGGGAACGGGCTGCCGTCGGCCAGGGCTTGAGGCAATGCGATGGCGGCGGCGAGAGCGATTACGCCGCGCATTCCTGTCCAACCCACCACCAGGATGCCTTTTACTGGTGGCATGGTGAACTTCTGGTGAAGGATGCCGTGGCGAATCCGGTATGCCAGCCAGGCGCCAGGAAATATCCAGACGATCCGCAATGCGATTACCAGCGCGCTGAACAGCGCGCCATACAGAAGCAGCGTGATGTGGCTGTAACCGTGGATGCCGGACAAGACGTATGGAAGTTGCAGTCCGATCAGAACAAAAACTACACCGTTGAGAATAAAGTCCAGCGCCTCCCAGACTGCCCATGCTTGCAGGCGAACGCCGGGCGAGAAGAAACTCGAACTTCTGCGACTTAGATAGAGGCCACAAGCCACCACGGCCAGCACGCCCGAGGCACGCATTCGGTCAGCGGTGAGATAGGCTGCGTAGGGAGTCAAGATGCTGATGGCAATTTCGATTGGACCATCGTCGATGCGGCGCTCGATGCGATCGACGATCCAGCCGATGAAGAGGCCTATGGCCAGACCCGCGAAGGTCAGGTAAGCAAGGCGCAAGGCGCCACTGGAAAGCATCGGAGTCTCGTGTCCCAGGACCATTGCGACACCGAATTCGAGAGCCAACAGACCGCTGGCGTCGTTCACCAGGCTCTCACCCTCGAGAAGATCGGTGATCCCCTTGGGAATCCCGACGCGCTGGGCAATTGAAGTGGCAGCGAGCGCATCGGTTGGAGCGATGACCGCACCCAGCACCATGCCGAGTTTCCAGTCGAATCCTGGAAAGAGCCACGGTACGCCTATTGCAACTCCGATCACGGTGAAGGTAACCAGGCCGAAGGCCAAAAGAGCGATGCTCACCATATTGTAGGAAAATTCGCGCCAGGAGGTGGTCCATGCAGCGGAGTAGAGCAAGGGAGGAAGGATTACGAAAAAGATGACGTCGGGATTGAGGGCAATCCGCGGAATTCCGGGGACGAAGCCGAGCAGCCCACCGGCAATGACCAGAACGATGGGGTGCGGGATCTGAAGTTTTCGCGCCAGCGCTCCGAAAGCTACGACGAAGAGCAACAGCAACAGGAAAACCAGTTCCACTGCCTGGACGTTGCTCGCCAATTCCGAGGATCTCCTTCGTGTTGGAAGTATAAGGCAGGATGAGAACGTCTGGCGCGCGCCCTCGCCCGCGTGTGCGGTAGGCTAAAGTTAAAATAAAAATCAAAATCAAAAGCCGCGGGCGGGTCGCCCGCGACCACACGGGCGCTATTTGTTGGGGCGGCGGGGGCGTTGTTTGGCTAAGACTGCGCGGATGATCAGCTTGCCTCGGGCATTGTGGTCGATGGGGACCTTCGCGCTTTTCAACGCAGCCCTGATTAATTCTTCGACATCCGGCTTGTCCAGATCGGTGGCGTTTTCGAGCCTGATGGTACGAACGACGTTGCCGCTGCCCTGGAGCAACTTGTTCGGGTCGGGCACCTTTTTTCCCTGTAGAAAAAACAGAGTCACGTAGCGCGGGAAAAGAACAATTGAGAAGATGGCTTCCGATGATCTCTCACTGGGGCTGAAACCGATGGCCAGAGCGTTGTAATTGTCGTAAACGAGCTGAATAGCACCAGGCAGGCGGGCGCGCATCTTCTTCAGACATTGACGGGCTGTGGCCGCCATCTCGGGCGTGTATTTGTCGATGAACGCGTTGAGCTGGATCTGGGGAGATTTTTCAGCCGCTCTTTTCGGCGATGTCTTTTTCGGCGGCGCTTTTTTTCTGGACTCAGCCATGGCGATATTGTGAAGGGTTGTGAAGTTCATTGTCCAGCGGGGCTCGCGTCACCGCGGAGAGTCTGCTAGCCTGATTTCACCCTGCTCGTCAGTGACCAGCGGTTACAACCATGAAGCGATCACGAAAAGAGAAGCCGGAAGCGACCAAACAGGCCGTCGATACGGCGCTGCGCGCTTGCCTGATCGCCAAGGATGCCGCGTTCAATGCCCGAGACTACATTCGGACCGGCTCGCAAATCGCCTTCCTGCAAGTGAAGCAATGCGAAAAGGAGCTGGACCAGATTGAACGGCAAATTGATGACGCTACGCCTGCTGCTGTTACCCAGGTGCCGGAAGCCCAGGCGCGTGAATTGCTTGCCTGCCTGAAATTTACGATTGACCTGGAACGGGTTGGCGACCTGGTGTGGTCCGTGGTGAAACGAATTCACGATTTGCCGGATCCGCTCAATGCGAAGGAATCCGCGGTCCTGATCGAGATGGTGCAGGTGTTGCAGGAGATGCTGGTGCGAATCCATCAGGGATTTGTGAGCCGCGACCTGGCGCTGGCCGAATCGGTCATCAAGATGGACTACGAGATGGACCAGGTGTGTCACGGAGTTTTTCGAGACTACATGGAAAAGGGCGCCGGACGCAGGAGTTATGAAGTGACCAACCTGCTCTTCATGGTGCAGGCCATCGAGCGAGCTGGAGATCACACCAAGAATCTGGCGGAGGAGCTATTTCATCTGGTGCAGGGCCACAGCGTGCGGCACGTCAAGAAGTCCCGCCAGACGGGGCCGACGTAAGCACCGGTTAGGGACGCCGAAGCAGTCCCCGCGGACCGCGATGTTTTGCTAATATCGTTTGCCGAGGGGGAACTCATGTCGAACCTAAAGGGGTTAGTGTCGGTAGTTACGCAACTCAGAGTGGAACGAACGAGTCTGGTGAACCAGCTAAGACATGTGGACGCAGCTCTTTCGGTTCTGGGTAAGTTGGATCACGGAAGGTCCTACACTAAACCGCGGCGCAGAAAACTCTCAGTGGCCGCGCGCAACAAAATCGCCGCAGCCCAGCGAGCACGTTGGGCTAAAGTAAGGCAGGCGAAAAAAGCAGCGTAGAAAGCGCTTAACGATTTCGAGAACGAGCCCTCCAGGCAAAAGTCTGGCGGGCTTTTTGTATTTGGAGTACGACATCTGGAGCAAGGCGAGAGCTGTGGTAAGGTTTTTACCGCGGACTGAAGGAGGGACATCGTGATTCGCTGTGCGGCACTTCTTCTGTGCTTTTCTTCTTTTGTCTTCTCTACTTTTAGCTTTGGACAACAGAGCGGCGGACAGCCGAGCAGCCCGTTAGACGGGTTGGCGAACCTGAGTGATGCGGTTTCGCGGCGAGCCTCGAGCTTCGACCGCTCCGGCGGCAACGAGGACTGGGTGGAAGTGAAGGCGAAGTCCACAGTCACCTTGGCGCAGATACAAGGCGCGGGTTCCATCCGCCATATCTGGTTCACCATCAATTCGCCGAGTCCGTTTCATCTCCGCGAAATGGTGCTCCGGATGTACTGGGACGGCGAAACTGATCCCAGCGTGGAAGTTCCGATCGGCGATTTCTTCGGGACTGGATTCGAGTATGAAGATATTGCCGGCGGGCATCGGGGCCAGAAATATCAGTCATGGTGGTCACTGCCGATTACGGTGCAAGATCGTGCCCTGAACTGTTATTTCGAGATGCCATTCGCGAAAGGGGCGCGGATCACGGTGAGCAACGACGGAGCCGAGGACGTGCCCAACCTCTACTACCACGTTGACTATCAGGAATATCGTGACGGGCATAGTGTGGCTGACAAGGGCCGGTTTCACGCGCAGTGGCGGCACGAACGGACGCGAGCGGTTCCTGAATCCGAATCAGGCGGGAAGAATGTCGATGGAAAGAACAACTACGTTTTCATGGACGCGAAGGGCAGGGGTCAATATGTGGGCACGATCCTGAATGTGTTTGGACGCTCGACGGGATGGTGGGGCGAAGGCGATGATATGTTCTTTGTCGATGGCGAATCCGGACACGCGACCATCAACGGCACGGGGATGGAGGATTACTTCAACAACGCGTGGATGTTTCAGAAGGAATTCAACTATCCGTACATTGGATTTTCGCAACAGGGGAACCGCGACTGGACGGGCAGTCACACCATGTACCGCTTTCATATCGAAGACCCAATCTATTTCCAGCAGTCGCTGCGTGCCACAATCGAGCACGGACACGCCAATGCGAGAGAAGACGATTACACCAGCGTCGCTTTCTGGTACCAGACCGAGCCGCACCAGAAACTTTCTCCATTGCCGCCGGTGAATGAACGAATTCCGAATGCCTACTGGAAGATTCAGACGCTCGACAAGAATTTGCCGAACTGATTTCGGGGACGACCACGGGAAGAGGATGCGATCATGAGTTCCAGTCTGGTTTTTCTTCTGGCATTTGGGATTGGAGTGGTGACCGGACTGCGGTCGATGACTGGTCCGGCTTGGTGTGCTGGGCGGCGCACCTGGGATGGCTCAAGCTTGAGGACTCACGGTTAGCGCTGATGGGTTCGACGGCGGCCACTTATGCTTTTTCGGCTTTTGCCATCGGCGAATTGGTTGCCGACAAGTTGCCGCTTATTCCGAACCGGACTTCGCCGGGACCCTTATTCGGGCGCGTCGTTTTGGGCGCGCTCTGTGGGGCTACGCTCTGTGCTGCCAGCGGCTTTTCGGTTGCTCTGGGGGCAATGCTGGGAGGAGGCGGCGGAGTGGTGGGAGGTTGGGCGTCCTGCACGGTGTGGCACTTTCGAGGGTTGGCTGGCACCGTGGTGCCATTTTCAAGGCTGGGTCCACGCTCTATTTTTATGGTTGAGCAGTCTGGGGGAGGGCTGCGCGGGCGTCGGGCGACTCGTAAGAGTCGGGACGCCCGTTTGATTTTTACGGCGAACTTTCTACCAGCTTCCGGAAAAAAACTAGCCACGGATTTTCACAGATTTTCACGGATCAAATCTTTTTGTGTTTGTCGGGTTATCCGTGGGAATCCGTGCAAATCCGTGGCCGCGGTTTTTGAGGAGACTATTGGGTCGAAATGGTGAAGTTGACCGTGATGCGGGCCTCGGTTTCGACTGCTTCTCCCGATTGCAGGTACGGTCTGAAGCGCCACTGTTTCACCGCCTCGCGGGCCGCGGTCGAAAGGATGGTGGGGCCACTCAGAACATGCAGATCTTGAATATTGCCGTCGCGTCCGATGAGAGCTTCCAGTACGACCGCGCCCTGCACCTTCATCTGTTTCGCCAGCATGGGATAGTTCGGTTCGACGGGGCGAGACAGGAGTTCGGCGGCGCCGGGAGAGATATGAACTCTCGCGGTAGCATCCGCTACGCCGGTAGAGTCGGGAGTTGTGTTGGCATAAGGGCTGGGTGACGAAGGCGGCGGCGCTTGCGAAAACGGCGCTCTGGCTTGTAAGTCCACTCTGACGGAGTTGTTGGTTGCCGGGATGGTTCGGCGTTCGTCCCCGGCCACGACTTCGACTTCGAGTGGCGGCAGCACAGCGCGGCTCATGACGACTGGAGCCAAAGCCGGAGCAGGACTGGGGTCGACGACCGTGGGCTGTGGCGTGCGAGCCTTTGCCTTAGGACGTGGGTGAACAACTGCCGGTGGCGTAACCGTGGTAGCCGTTTCGGATGGAGTCTTTACTTCCGGAGCGGGCTGTTCGACCGGCTCTGATTCCGATTGAGCTGGAGGTTCGGGTGGAAACCAGAAATCGTAGTCTTTGATCAAGACCAAAATCAGCGCGGCCAGCAGAAGAGCCAGTGCAATCAGCATCTGACGGCGCTGCTTCTGTTCGGACGCATCCCCTACCGAAGGAGTGATATCAGCAACTTGTACTTTGTTATCCTCCAGCAACGGCATGACGTACGGCCCTCCCGCCCGTGGGGAGACGGGCCTGCCGCATAGTATGCCTCGAAATTTCGCTCTGTGCCAGCGAAACCAGTGATTAGCCGGGCTCTCTGCAGTCTTGTGATAGCTGGCTGGAAGGTTTTAACCGCAAACTCGCAGGGCAGCCTGCAAGGTTCTCAGAGGGTACAGTGAATTGGAAATGAAAGACTTACCGGGCTGATGCGATCGCGGCCAGAAAAAACTACGCCCGGCTCGCTCTGGAAGCGGCCGGGCGTGCAATTCACTTACGCCGACTTTTTGAAGTCGATTGGGAATGCAATAACCTTCCCCCGTTGCTCCAGGGGAATCCACTTCACCTTGGCCTTGAACCGCGACGGAATGTAGAACTCAATCACCTGTGCCATAAGGCATCCTCCGATCCACCGCAGCCCACCTGCCTTGCTGCAGTATCACCGTGCCAGGTGGTCTGCTTCATTACGGAATTAGATGCAAAGCGTTGGAAGAAGAGTCATTACGTATTTCTATGTAGACAGGCAACTTTTGTAGGGGAGCGGTGTTAAGTGCGCAACCGTAAAGCACGTGGGGACGGACGCCCTCGTCCGTCCGGCGGAGCGTAGCTCCGCGATTCTTCCAGATCAGAAACACCCGTCGAGCTTCGCTCGACCGGACGGACGAGGGCGTCCGTCCCTACGTGGTTCGTGGTGGACGTTGGTCGGGTCAGCAGGCTAGTTGGTCGCGGGTCAGCTTCAGGCCGTTGAGATTGCCCAGAACAGTTACGGCGATCGATTCCGTCTGGAAAAACTCATTGGCCAGTTCGGTCAGCTGCTCGAGGGTGACTTTTTCGATCCGTGCGATGAGTTCGTCGAGGGTGTTGAAGTGGTCGAAGTACATCTCCTGGCGGGCCAGGTTGGACATGCGGGCGCTCGATGACTCCAGCGACAGCATCAGGCTGCCTTTTAACTGATCTTTCGAGCGACGCAGTTCTTCCTCTGGGACCGGCTCTTCCTTGAGCTTGCGAAACTCCGAGACCACCGACTGCACTACCTTGCCGGCGGATTCGCGCGAGGTTCCGGCGTAGACGGAGAGGCACCCGGTATCGCGGTAGGGCGACAGGTCGCTGTAGATGGCGTACGCCAGCCCCTGGCGCTCGCGAATATTCTGGAACAGGCGCGAACTCATGCCGCCGCCGAGCAGCGTATTCAAAATATAGGACGCGTGCCGGTTTTCGTGAGCGATGGGATGAGAAGGCACACCCACGCAGATCTGGACCTGCTCCAGCGCTTTCTTGTTGCGCATGATGATGCGTGCCGCGATCTTGGGCTGGGAGCCGTGGAAGCCGTTCTTCATGGGCTTCATGTGTCCGAAGTGTTTGTTCACCAACTCCACGAATTCTTCGTGCTTCAGATGACCCGCGGCGGAAATGATCATGTTGCCGGGGGAAAAGCGCTGTTTGTAAAAATCCAGTACCGGGTCGCGTTCGAATTTTTTTACGGTGTCCTTGGTTCCCAGGATCGGTTTGCCTAGAGGGTGATCCTTCCAGAAATTCTGGGTGAAAATTTCGTGGACCAGATAGTCGGGATTGTCCTCGTCCATCTTTATTTCTTCAAGGATCACTCCACGTTCGCGGCCAATGTCATTGGCGTCAAACACCGGGTTCAGGACCAGGTCGCTGAGGACATCCATGGCGATGGGCAGGTGTTCGTCCAGGACTTTGATGTTGAAGCCGATACATTCCTTGGCGGTGAAGGCGTCCATGTTGCCGCCGATGGAGTCGACCTCGCGGGCAATTTTCTCGGCGCTGCGATTCTTCGTGCCCTTGAAGACCATGTGCTCGATAAAATGAGAGATGCCGTTCCACTGCAGATCTTCGTCGCGGGAACCGGTCTTGATCCATATCCCGATCGAGGCGGAGCGAATGTGCTCCATCTCCTCGGTGATGAGGATGAGCCCGTTAGGGAGGATCTCGCGACGGATATTGCGCACTTCTTGAACCATACAAGTATTGTTGCACAACGCGACCGACTCCGGCGAATGCGATGTTAACCTTTTGTAATCATAGGGTTGCATGGTTTTGTTGTTGGGATGCTCTGAGCTGGCGTGGTTGTCCTCTACAATTAGTTCAGGCGGCCGAAAATCTTTACTGGAAAGGTCGCAAAGGGACCGCAAAGTACGCAAAGTAAAGCAGTTCGGGATACATCAATTCATGAGTCAGATGGCGCACACCTCGTTGTTAGGGCTTCAGCTTCCTGAATTAAAGGAACTGGTGGAGGAGTTCGGTCAGCCGTCATACCGGGCCCGCCAGCTTTTCGAAGCGCTTTACCGCCAGAGGGTGGACACTCTCGAGCAGATTTCCACACTGCCCCAGGATTTTCGTCAGGGACTCTTGGACAAAGGAATCTCCATCGGTCTGCCCAAAATCGATAAAAAGTTTGTCTCGAGTGATGGGACGGTCCGCTATCTGGTGGCGTGCGCGGACGGGCAGAGCGTGGAAACCGTCTGGATGCCGGAAGGTGACGGCGGCGAAGCGGGAGACGGCAGCGAAGCCGGCGACCAAACTGAAATGTCAGGCCGCACCTGGGAGCGCGCGACAATATGCGTATCCAGCCAGGTCGGTTGCGCGGTGGATTGTCAATTCTGCTTGACCGCGTTGCTCGGAATAAAGCGCAACCTCACGGCGGGAGAAATCGTGGGACAGGTTTGTGCCGTGCTCAATGATCAGGGCGTCTCTCTTCCTCTGCACCGCATCAACCTGGTATTCATGGGAATGGGCGAGCCTTTCCTTAACTACGCAAATTTCATGAAGGCGGTCCATCTGCTGGTGGAGGGAGTGGGCATCGTTGAATCGCGCATGACGGTATCCACGGCAGGGATTGTGCCGGCGATTTACGATTTTGGATTGGAGCCAGTACGTCCGAAAATCGCGATTTCGCTCAATGCTTCGAACGATGACTTGCGCACCCGCCTGATGCCGATCAATCGCAAGTGGAACCTGGAAAAGCTGATAGCTGCCGCTCGAGAATTCCCGCTGCGCAATCGGGAAAAGATGACGTTCGAATACGTGTTGCTCGACGGAGTCAACGACTCCGCCGAGAATGCCCGAGAAGTGGTGGAGTTGGTTCGGGGCTTGCGGGCGAAACTTAATTTGATCGCGCTGAATCCTGGACCTGGAATTGATTTCAGGACCCCCGCCCAGGAACGGGTCCTGCAGTTCCAGAATATTTTGCGCGCCGCCGGCGTGCCTGCGTTTGTTCGCCGTCCCCGGGGGCGGGATATCTATGCCGCCTGCGGGCAGCTCAAGCGAACGGTGGAGTTGGCTCCCGCGTAGATCGTACCGGCGTCTCGCCGCGGATCGGACTCTCAGGTTTCTCGGCGCTTCACTCTGGGTTTCTTAATTCTTAGTTGTTAGTTCTTGGTTCTCAGTTCCCAGTTGCGGTTTGCGCGGCGGGCGTGGTTCGCTCGATGGCTGCGAAAAGATCGGTCGAGTTGATGGGCTTTGAAACGTAATCGTCCATGCCGGCGGCCAGGCAACGTTCGCGGTCGCCGACCAGGGCGTGAGCGGTCATGGCAATGATGGGGATGTGGTTTCCGGTTTTTTCCTGATCGCGGATCTTTGCGGTGGCCTCGAACCCGTCCATTTCGGGCATCTGCACATCCATGAGGATGACGTCGAATGATTGTTTCTGCCACGCGCTCAGTGCCTGCTTTCCTGACTCAGCGAGCACGACTGTGTGGCCTTTTTTCTCCAGAAGGCGCTGCGCCACTCTTTGATTGATCCGATTGTCTTCCGCAAGAAGAATCTTGAATCGCTGCCTGTTTACTGGAGCTTGAGGAGTCTCCGCGCGATCCATCACGATGTCCGTGAGCGAGGCCTGCTCTCCCATTCCAAACGGCACCTCGAAATGGAAGGTGCTGCCGTGACCGGGCGTGCTCTTTACCCAGATCGTGCCTCCCATGAGGGTAACGAGTCGCGAGGAAATTGAGAGGCCAAGACCGGTACCGCCGTACTGCCGTGTGGTGGAGCTGTCCGATTGGGTAAACGCTTCAAAAATCAGTTTCTGCTTATCAAGTGGAATTCCGATCCCGGAGTCGGCGACGCTAAAGTGAAAGACAGCTTGGCTGCCCGATTTGGATTCGATCTCCACGCGCACAATGATCTCGCCCTGGTCCGCGAACTTCACAGAATTTCCGACCAGGTTGATCAACACTTGTTTGAGCCTGGCCGGATCTCCGACCACTGTTTCGGGCAAGTCGCGAGGAATCTGGCAGACGAGTTTCAGACCCTTCTGGCTGGCACGGACGCTCATATTCCTGGCGATATCCCGCAGAGTGTCGCGCAAGCTGAAGGGAATGCTTTCGACGTCCAGTTTTCCTGCTTCAATTTTGGAAAAATCCAGAATGTCGTTGATCACCGACAGGAGAGAGTCAGCGGAACCCTTGACCATGACCAGATATTCACGCTGCTCGCGGGTGAGTTCGGTGTCGAGCGCCAGTTCCGTCATGCCGACGATGCCGTTCATCGGAGTCCGGATTTCATGGCTCATGTTGGCCAGGAATTCACTCTTGATGCGGTTGGCGGATTCGGCGACCTCCTTGGCCGAGGATAATTCGATGACCATCCGGCTCAACGACTCAGCGTGCTCACGCTCGGCGCGCGAGGCCTTAATCTGCTCGGAGATATCGGTGTAGATTCCCAGCGCCCCCTGGCGTACGCCGTTCACCATCAGTGGAACGGCGTGCAGATCCAGATCGAGTACCTTGCCGTCATGACGCCGCCGCTGCACGAATCCATGAAAGGCGTGCCCGGCGTGGACCTGGGCGGACACGGCCGCGCTTTCCGCGGGAGTGGTGAAAGCCTCGTCGATGTGGCTCCCGGTGGGATCATACAGAAATAGTTTTTGAAAGGCGGGGTTGGTCAACTCCACTTTGTGCTGCCGGTCGAGGACGATGATTCCAATCGGACTGTTTTCGATGAGCGAATTCAAGTAGCTGCTCCGTGCCAGCAATTCATCGCCGATCCTCAAGCGTTCGGTTACGACAGATCCAAGGATCAGGCCGATGGAGGAAAGCGCCAGCATGAAGAATGTGATTTTGATCAGCGTAGTGGGGGGAGGCGGAAAGGAATTCATCGCGATTACAACGCCGAAGTTCATGACGATGAGTCCCGTGGCCACTGCCTTGATCCCCTGCCGCATTGCGATCCAAATGACGGGAATGAAACTGAGATAGAAGAGCTCGAGCGAGGCCCACCTGGGTCCGAAGACGATAAAGGGCACAAGCAAGGTGACGCAAGCTTGGCCAATCGTTTCCAGCATGGCCGACATGCCCAGGCGCTGGATTGGAGGGGGCTCGGACAGAGCGGGCTGACTCTCATATTTTCTCCCGAACAATTTCTGCCGCGCTACTGGGAACACGTGGATCAGGAGAAAAGGAGCGACTCCAAAGCGTCCGATGCCATCGCCCGAAAACCATGCCAGTACGGAGGTGCCGTAGTCGTTCCACGAAAGACTTCCATCCAGAGCGAGGCCGGTGACGCCCAGAACGCTGGCGGCTAATCCGGCGACCGTGGTCACAAACAGAAAGCGGACCACATCCCGCTGGCGGCGCAGACCAAGATCGATCCGCAAGGGACCGCGGAGCAAATAGGCGGCGACCAGAGAGCAACTGGACGTGCCGATCGTGCTCAGCAGTTCACTGAAAGAGTAAAGCGGCTGGTGATAATAGAGAGCGCTGGCGAGGGTGTCGGAAAAGAATGCCAGAAAAAAGTACCAGGGGCTGACGGCGAGCATCAGTGCCAGCGATAACGCCGAGGCTGGGTACCAGACTACGGAGCCCAACCGGGCCAGCAGTATCACCTCGGGTCGGCTCAGCAGGAGACTGATAGGAAGGATGATCAGGCACAGCAACATATGCCTGTAGACCAGGCGCCTGTGCTGCATGGAGGAGGTCCAGGCACTCAACGGGGCGTCCAGGGCAGTGGCATATCTGAACAATCGGCAGGGATCTGAAGTTGATTAGAAGAAGGTTGTTCCCATTTGCAGGCCGAGGGCGGGACGCCCTCGGGACAGCCCCGGGACGCCGGCGCTACTTTTGCTGGGCTGCTCTCACTGTCTTGCTTTCACTGCGCTTTTTCCAGTTCTTGCGTGGCGGAATCGATCAGTGCCGCTTCAGCTTGCAAGGCATTGGCGGCGCGGACGATTTGCTGATCGACAGCTCTCCATTGCTTCTGTTCGATGGCTTCACGGACGCCGGGGATGGTTTTCACCCCGTATCCGGTGTAGGCGCCGGGAGCATAGATGAGGTGCTGGAACCACGGTCGGCCCGGCAATCCTTCGGGCGAAACGAGTTTGCGTTCGCTCTGCATCAGTTTTTCATTCAGGGCTTGCAATTGTGCGGCGCTCGCGCGCAGTTCACCGTTGGTAGTGATTTTTTCCAACGCCTTCTGATAACGCTCAGCGCTATGAGTCAGTGTCTCGGATGCGTTTTGCAGGGGCGCGAAGTTGAGATGTGGCGGGACCTCCTCGGTTGGAGGTGGAACCGAAGTTTTCTTCGGATCGGCTGTCGCAGTAAATACTCCCTCTTCGATTTCTTTATTGCGTTCGGTGACTTCGTCCTGTTTGGTCTGTAACAGCTTTTGCAATTCGTCAAGATAGCGATGAATGGTGTCGGCGAGGCCGGTGAAATCGTAAGGGAGAAGGTCGGCGTCGGCGAGTCTTATGACTGCGGTTCCTGCGGTCTGGGAGAGAGCGCGACCGTAGGTGAAGTCGGTGTCGGAGAAATGCGTGTACCAGTAGAAATCGTCGTAGATGGAGTGGTAGATCCCACCGCCATCTTCATCGCCGTAGCTGAGGTCAAGTGACGCGATACCCAGATGATCGAGAAATACCGTCCAGTCGGAGCCTGAGCCGAGAGCGTCGATGCGGAGGTCGGAGCGGTCGCGGACATCTTTCCGGTCTTCGGGTGTCTTAGCGTCGGCGATGGCTTTCAGCTGGTCACGCTTCCAGACTGTGATTTTCTTTTCAGGATCTTCAATCTCGCGGGCCACGCCGTTGATGAATTTTTCCAGCGTGTGCGACCCGCCCATGTTGAGATAGCCGCGACCGTTGCCGTCACTGTTTATGTAGGCCACGGTGTGCTGGCGAAGCTCATTGGCGTGGGCTTCGCCCCACTCGGTGGATCCGAGAAGTCCGGGCTCTTCGCCGTCCCAAACGCAATAGATGATGGTCCGCTTGGGCTTCCAGCCTTGCTTGAGCAAAGTCGCGAGGGCGCGTGCTTCTTCCATCAAGACGACGGTGCCTGAGACTGGATCTTCGGCGCCGTTCACCCAGGCGTCGTGGTGGTTTCCGCGCACGACCCATTCGTCGGGGTTGGTGGAGCCGGGGATTTTTACGATGACGTCATAGAGCGGCTTGATGTCCCAGTTGGCTTGGACCTTGAGGTGAACTTTGGCCGGCCCCGGTCCCAGGTGGTAGGTCTGGGGCAGGGAACCACGCCAGGCATCGGGGACAACCTCCCCTTTTAGAGCAGCCAGCAGTGGCTGCGCGTCGGCGTAGGAAATAGGCAGCACGGGAATCTTGGTGAGCGTCTTCGCATCCTTCAAGTCGAGACGCTTGGCATCTTTCGTGGCTCCGACGCCGGGGGTGAGCGGGTCGCCGGGATAGATCGGCATATCCATCACGCTGCCGCGTTGCACGCCGTCCCGCGGCCGCCATGCGCCGTTGGGAAAGACATCGCCCTGGGAGTAGCCATCGTCGGTGGGGTCAGAGTAGATGAGGCATCCCAAAGCGCCGTGCTCGCCGGCGACTTTGGGCTTGATGCCGCGCCAGGAATTTCCGTAACGCGCGATCACAATTGCGCCTTTGACCGAAACTCCCATGCGTTCCAGTTTCTCGTAGTCATCCGGAGTGCCGTAGTTGACGTAAACCAGAGGAGCGGTGACGTCGCCGTCGGCCGAGTAGGCGTTGTAGGTAGGCAGTTGTTCAGCCTGCTGGTTCGACGTGGGATCGACAGCTAGCGCGGGCTCCTGCAGCTTCAGGGTGAACTTTGTAGGCTCGACCAGTTCGACGATCCGTACTTTTGGCGTGGGAAACAGCACGTCGAAACTCTCGATGCTGGCGTCCAGGCCCCACTCCTTGAATTTGGCGAGTATCCATTCGGCGTTGTCCTTGTCGTAGGGCGAGCCGACGTGGTGTGGACGGGCGGCAAGGCGCTGCATGTAATCGCGCTGGTTCTGCGGCTCGGGGATGGCGCGGAATTTCGTTTCCCACTCGCGCTGTGTGCGGGAGGACGCAGCGGAATATCCGTTCAAGGGCTGGTCTGTATCGGGAGATGCGGCTGCGAGCAGGAAACAGGAAAGAGCCAATAAGAAGAGCCGGGCGCCGGAGCGCATTCATTTCCTCCGTAGGAAAGCTAACGATGATTTCCGTGAACTTGGCATTATACGTAACCACAGAGGACACAAAAGCAGTTTCCGGTTTCTAGTTTCCGGTTTCGAAACCAAAAACTAGAAACCGGAAACTATTCTCCGTGGTTTTGCGCCTTCTGCCTGTAGACGGGCGAAATCCGAAAAGGTACCGCGACGGGTTGACGATTTGCCGCTGGCACACCAGCGTGGACGCTCGCGCCTACATTCTGTAGTATCTTGGGCATCGACTGAGTGAGTCGAATTCCATTGCCATTTCAAGCGCTGCGACATCGGTTCCTGTGGCGGCAAAGAGCTCCCATCGATCCCGGCGAGATTCGCCGTATCGAACGATGGCTGGCCACCGCCCGCGTCTTCCTCGCTATTTCCGCGCTCGTTGCCATCAAGATGGACCCGGAGGAGATCCGCTACTCCTTTTGGGCTTACGGCTTGCTGGCGTTTTACATCGCCCAGGGCGTTGTCGTCATGCTGATGCTGCGGCGGCACGAGACATCGACAGGATCTTTTCGCCGGCTGGTGCATGCGGCGGACATCGTGTGGCCGGCATTGATGTCGATTTTCGCCACCGGCGTGGCCAATCCATTCTTTCTGTTTTTTGTTTTCGTGCTGGCGGCGGCGGCCTATCGCTGGGGCCTTTGGGAGACAGTGGCCACGGCAGCGTCGGCAGTATCGCTTTTGTGGCTGGAGAGTCTGGCCTTCAATCTGGGTTTTTTTGACTGGGTGGAGCGCCTGCTGGTGCGACTCCATCTGCCGGAGTTGGCGGTGCAGGCCTCCGATTTCGAGGCCAAGCGTCTTTTCATGCTCTCGATTTACCTGCTGGTGATGGGCCTGTTGCTGGGATATCTGGCCGAGCAGCAGAAACAATTGCGTTCAGAGAAAGCGGTGATCGCGCGGATCCTAGGCAAGGTGCGCGTCGAAGCCGGTCTGGGCGGAACCCTGCAGGAGATCGTGGGGGAGCTGCTCGTCATGTATGGAGCAGAGCGGGCCCTCATCGCCTCACAGGAGGCCACGGGCAATCGCGTCTACGTGGGGGAAATGCTGCTGCGAAACGGCGAGGCCTCGTTTTTCCGCTGGCTCGATCCCCTGGGTTCCGACCGCGAGACCTACTTGTTTGACTACTCTGCGGAAACTTCCTACGCATGGCGGAATGGCCACAAGGAAAGCGACAGCTATACGCTGCTGGGCCTCGACCGGTCGGGACAGAAACTTCCCAGCACTTCGCCGGAATTTCTGAACCGGCTGGCACGCCAGTATCGCTTCGATCAACTGATGATGGTTTCGTTTGTGTTTGGGAAGGAATGGTGGGGCCGAATTTTCTTTTTGCAACCAGCACAGACGGGAGAAATTACGGAAGAGCTGCGCTTCCTGCAGGAACTGGTGCGGCAGATCGGTCCGGCTGTGTACAACGTGTATCTGCTAAGACGCTTGCGATTGCGGGCCGGGGCCCTGGAACGCGCACGCTTTGCGCGCGAACTTCATGACGGAGCGGTGCAGTCGTTGATCGCCGTGGAAATGCAGGTGGATGTGCTGCGGCGCCAGTCGGTGACGAAGTCGGAAGTGGTCCCGGAAGAACTGGGACGAATTCAGGGACTGTTGCGGGAAGAAGTTCTGAAGCTGCGGGAACTGATGCAGCAGATGAAATCGCTGGATGTGGATTCGAGAAAGGTGATCGGATTTCTGGCGGACACGGTGGAAAGATTTCAACGCGAAACTGGAATCACGGCGCGTTTTACCTCCGATCTGGAAGAACCGGAGATGTCCCAACCGGTCTGCCGTGAATTGTCCCGTATCGTGCAGGAGGGCCTGGTCAATGTGCGCAAGCATAGCCGGGCGAAGACTGCGCTGGTGCGCTTGAGCGCAAAAAACGGGAACTGGACACTAGTGATTGAAGATGACGGGCGCGGATTCCCTTTCTCCGGGCGGCTTTCTCAGGCAGACCTGGATTCATTGGGCAAGGGGCCATTGGTGATCAAGGAACGGGTGCGTGTTATTGCCGGGGAACTCACGATAGAATCGAATCCGGGGCAGGGCTCGCGTCTGGAGATCACTGTCCCGCAAAAACCGGAAGCGATTCATGGATAATCGAAGACCTCACCCTGTACGAATTGTGATCGCGGACGACCATCCTATTTTTCGCGATGGCCTGCGCCGTCTGCTGGAGGCGGAATCCGATCTGAAAGTGATTGGAGAAGCCTGTGACGGGTCGGAAGCTGTAAAGATGGCCCGCCAGTTGAAGCCCGACATCATGCTTCTGGACCTGGCGATGCCGCGCATGCCAGGGCTCGAAGCTCTGCGCGAATTGAGCACCGGACCAGCGCATACCGTACGCGTCATTCTTTTGACGGCGGCAGCGGAGAAGAAGCAGATCGTCGAAGCGCTGCAGTTAGGGGCGCGTGGCGTGGTGTTGAAAGATTCCGCCACCCAGCTGCTGCTGAAGAGCATTCATACCGTGATGTCCGGGGAGTACTGGGTGGGACGGGAGAGCGTTTCCAACCTGGTGCAGTATCTGCGGAATCTGGTGCAGTCTTCCGGAGAAGAGGCAAAGCAGAAGAAATTCGGACTCACTCCGCGTGAACTGGAGATCGTCTCAGCCGTGGTAGCCGGCTATTCCAACAAGGAAATCGCGGAGTACTTCAAGATCAGCGAAGATACGGTGAAACATCATCTCAGCAACATCTTCGACAAACTGGGCGTGTCAACCCGCCTGGAATTGGCCCTTTTCGCGGTGAATCAGGACCTGCCGATCAAAACCATCGCCTGAAGTCGTAGCACTTTGGTGCTATGTATTTCCACATTTGGGCTATTGGCAGTTGAGAGCGCCTGCGGCTAACCTAGTTGCAGACTTAACCTCTGAGTTTAGCGCTTGCCAGTAGTTTCGGCTGGACGTGTACTCAGAGTCGGCAGGCCGAAGGGATGGCCCAAGGAGGGCGCAGATGGCACAGTGGCTGCAAAATATCTGGCAGGACGATCAGGGACAGGACGTAGCCGAATACGCCGTGATGTTGGCGGTGATTCTAGTCATTGTGGTCGGCACGATCCGGTTGATTGGTTCCAACGCCAACAACGTTTTCTCGACGGTCGGCAGCGCGATTCAGTAGGCTCGAACCCCGGGTTGGCCCCCAGCCTCCAACCGGGTTCAGGTTTAGGGTCCCCCTTTTCCTCTAACTGACTCCCACAGCGTCACCAGGTCTTCTCGCGCCGAATGATTCGGCCAGCGAAAGAGAGTAGCTGTCGTCGCTCGCTATTTCAGAAATATGGATGTGGTCGCAACCACGACGTTAGAACCCTGACGGTTTGCTTGAGACGCCAGCGACGGTTCACGCTGCTGGAAAGCACGACTGGGAAGGGCACGACTTTAGTCGTGCCGATAAAGCGGCCCGGAAAGTGGCTTCAGCCACCGAGATTTGCTCTTCCAGACCGACTCACCTTCAACAGCACACCGCAGCGGCTGAAGCCTCTCTCGTTTCAAGTGCCGTTGGCACGAGGGAACTCGTGCCCTTCCCGAAACACATCTTCGAGCTCGAACTAGGCCAACTGGAAAACGATGTGGACGGTGGCGGTGTAGTCGGCGGGTTGGCCGTCGCGTTGGGCGGGCTTGAAGCGAATTTGTTCTGCGGCGCGCATGGCGGACTCGTCCAGCCCATGGCCCAAACCCTGAACGACTCGCACCACGCGAAGTTTGCCGGAAGCTTCAAAAACTACTTCGAGGACTACTTCTCCTTCGATGCGGAGCTTTCGGGCTTCGCTGGTGTAAGCCGGAGTCGGTTTGGAGATGACCTCGGCGGGAATGGTCTTCCCGGCGGAATCATCGGTTTGTTTGGGGCGAAGTTGAGCCACGGAAACGGCTTGAGTATCGCCAAAACCGCTCTTCTGAATGCCATTCCCGCGCGATGTGTTTACCTTACCGCTGCCATCGCCGGTGGCCACGCCATTTCCAAATCCCGCGCTGGCGACCACGCCGCGAACGCCCTGGGCGCCACCTGTGCCGTTGCCTGAGCCAGGTCCGGTGGGCAAGTCGAAAGATCCTGCCGGGGCGATATTCACTGGCCGGCTATTGCTTTCACGCGCCGGAACTCCGTTGGGATCGCCGAAGCCTCCGGTCTGGACGTTCTTGGGGGCTTCCGCAATGGTGGGCAGAGCCGAGCTGCCGGTGGAAAACACATGGGTCTTCACCAACTGCTTCGGAATCACTGGAGCGGTGGGCGGAAGGGGTACGGGTTTGGTGGCCGCGATCTCCACCTTGGGTGCAACCGGCACTTCTTCAGGAGCAGTCTTCGGCCGCACTTCGGGTGCTGGGACACGCAAGACTTCAGCCGCCGGCGTTTCTATCTGCGCGACGTGAGGCGGAGGAATCTCCCGCACTGGCGCCGGTTCATGATTTTCGGGCGGCGGAGTATCGACCAGTCGGATGAAATGATAGTCGTGGACCGGCTGGTCCAAGACGGCCAGGTTTAATACGGCTGCCCAAGCCAACACGAACATGGCGATCCCCTGCACGCCCATGGTGAGTACGAACTCTTTCCATGGGGGACGCCGTTCCGGAAGCAAACCGAACGGCGAGCTTTGATAATCAGACATAGTTGCTTATCCGGCTGCGGGATTTCTAATAGTGATGTAATGCAATTCTAAATTGCTGCCTGCACTGCCAAATGATTTTTCCAAGAATTTAATCTCTGGCGAACCAATCTGGTACGTCCGTTTGCCGGACACACTCATCCTCCTGCCTATAGAGCACGCGCAAGGCCACGACCGGTTGAGGAAAACTCCTTAGGCTTTGTGCAACATCCAGTTGGGGTTGGGAAGAAAACAGATGTCCCCGGCACTGGGAGTGACTGGAGAAATCTTGCATAGCAGTGGGTAGGTCTGACTGCGGAGATGTGATAGAAACCTGCGTTGCCGAGGCGAACGCAGGTCCCCGTTGAGTTTTAGCAGCGCACGATTTTCGGGCTGTCGATGCCTTTGGTGGCGTTGCGGGTATCGACCACGAGCTGGGATTCGCGCACGATGCGCTGGTAGTCGTAGTCGGAGTGGTTGGTCACGATCAGGGCGCAATCGTACTGGCCCAGATTGTCCAGGGGAGCGCACTTCATCTGCAGGTCGTACTTGCGTCCTTTGCCGACGGTGGGGAAGAAGGGATCGTTGTAGCTGACCTCGGCACCCTGCTCTTTCAGCAGTTCAATGATGGTGAGAGCGGGAGATTCGCGGAGATCGTCGATGTCCTTCTTGTAGGCCACACCCAGAATCAGGATCTTGGAGCCATTCAGCGCCTTTTTGTGTTGATTGAGCGCCTTGCCCACGTATTCGATCACGTGATACGGCATGTTGATGTTGATCTCGCCGGCCAGTTCGATGAAGCGGGTGCGGAAGTCCCACTCCTTGGCCTTCCACGAAAGGTAGAAAGGATCGACCGGGATGCAGTGTCCGCCCAGGCCGGGGCCGGGATAGAACGGCTGAAATCCGAAGGGCTTGGTGGAAGCGGCTTCGATGACTTCCCAGATGTCGAGATTCATGCGCAGCGAGAGCATCTTCAGTTCGTTGACCAGCGCGATGTTCACGCAGCGATAGATGTTCTCGAGCAGCTTGGTCATCTCCGCGGCGGCGGGCGAAGAAACGCGAACCACGCGGTTAAAGATGGTGCCGTACAGGGCGGCCGCCATTTCGGCGGCCTGGGGATCGAGACCACCCACCACTTTCGGAATGTCGCGACGGGCGACGGTGGTGTTGCCGGGATCTTCGCGTTCGGGTGAGAAGGCGACGAAGATCTGCTTTCCGCTGGAGTCGGACGAGCCTTTGCGGGCCGCTTTCAGGCCGTGCTTGTTTCCCTTTTCCAGAATCGGAACCATGACTTCTTCCGTGGTTCCGGGATAGGTCGTGCTTTCGAGGACGACCAACTGGCCGGCGCGCAGGTGCGGCGCGATGGACTTGGCGGTGTCCGTGATGTAGCTGAGATCGGGCTCGTGATATTCGTTCAGCGGCGTGGGGACGCAGATGATGATGGCGTCCATTTCGGTGAGGCGGGCGTAGTCCGACGTGGCTTCGAAGCCTTTGGCGCGCGCTTCCTGAATCTCGCTGGGCAGGATGCGGACAATGTAGGATCCGCCCTGGGTCAGGGTGCGTCACTTTGCGCTGATCGATGTCAAAGCCGGTGACCTTGATCTTCTGCTCGGTGTAGAGCAGGGCCAGAGGCAAACCGACATAGCCCAGGCCGATGATGGCAACGCGCGCTTGACGCTTCTCAATCTTGCTCAACAGTTCCGAGACAGGATTGCTAGTGGGAGTGGGATAAGTTGTCTGAGACATAAGATTTCATTTCCGATACTAGCACGTTGAGTGCTGGGGTCTTCCCGTAGGGGAGAATGGATTAGTTTTTCAGAATTCGCGGCGCGGGTTGAGTAATTTCAACGGGTTACGGTTACGGCGGTAACGAAGTAAAAGATCGGAACTCAGGTGTGAATGACGGAAGAGGAGCGAGTTGAAACGGAAGCGCGTAATGTTTTTGGGAACAAAACCGCTTCGGGACTTCTGATTTCTATTCCCCGGCGTGTGACGGTTATGTAATTGACGCGACTTCAGGCAAAGTCTACGATGTGGATTAGCAACCACACTTGATTTGGAGTTGTGTATGCGTGTCCCAAGGCTCCGCAATATTGCGTGCTGGACTCTGATTTCCGCAGTGCCTGTTTCTCTTTGGGCAGCGGATTCCGGCGCGGCTATGCTGTACGCCAAAGGCACGACCTGGATCAACGGCAGCACGGTGCCACGGACCTCCGCGGTTTTCCCCGGCGACCTGGTGCAAACTCAATCCGGTTCCGCAGCCAGCATCAATGCTTCAGGCTCGAACGTCGTCGTCCTGGCAGACTCGATGGTGAAGTTCGAAGGTTCCGCCGTGTCGCTCGAACACGGTGGCTTGACCGTCGCCACTTCCAAGGGCCTGAGCATGCACGACGGCGAAATCACCGTGGTTCCCGCTTCGAACGGGTGGACGGAGTTTGAAGTGAAACAGGTGTCGGACGGAACGCTTCAGGTCATGGCGCACAAGGGTGACTTGAATGTCAGCGACGGTTCCAGCACGTCTACGCTTGCTCAAGGGCAACAAGCGACCGTGGAAAATTCGGAAAAGAAAAAAAAGAAGAAGAGAAAAAAGGGTGGGGGAGCCATTCCCGCGTCCGGCGGCGCCGTTCTTGATTCTCCCATGGTCATTTACGGAGGGGCGGCAGCAGTGGGCGGACTCTTGACCTGGGTGTTGTTGCAAGACAATAACCCGGTCAGCTCGTCGGCGCCGTAAAGTCGAGCGCTCCGTAATTCAAGCGTTCCATAATTCAAGCCTACCTAGTTCAAACTGGTTTCCCCTAGATTCAGTTCGCGTTCTCCCTGACGTTCTTCAGGACTGGGAATTTCCGTGATCAGGTCAAAGTGGCGTACTTTCTTGCGCCGCGTCTTGCCAAACTTCGAGTCCATCGCCGCCAATACACAAAGCACGTAGAACAGAGCTGCGTTCGCGGGAATTTGAAGATTGAAATCCACCAGGCTGTGTACCAGGATTCCACTCACTCCGAGCAAGGTCGCCAGGGCGAGCGCCCCGTTTGTGTCTTCTGACCAGTTCTTCAGCTTTCTGATTCCGTTGCGATAGAGCGCCCACAGGAACCAGAGCAGCACCGCGAATCCCAATCCTCCCATTTCGACCAGCAGTTGGAGATAGTCGTTGTGGGCCTCGTTGATAAAGAAGTTGGTGGGGAAACTTCGAAACTGGGGATAGACAGTGGGGAATACTCCCAGTCCCCAGCCGGTAAGGGGCTTGGCGGCAAACATCTTTAGCGTGTCGCGATCGATGTTCAGCCGTGTGCCTCCAGTCAGTTCGGTACGGGTTTCGGCATGAATGGTGGCCAACCTTTTGGCGAGTTCACTGCCGCCCAGGAAGATGATCAGGCCCAGGCCGAGGGCCAGAAAGGTTGCCAGAGCCAGACTGACCTTCCGGTTGTTCTGGCGCCAGAACACAACCGCGCTCAAGAGTCCCATCTGTACGACGAAGGCGAACATGCCGCCGCGTGATCCGGAGAGGAAGATCGTGCTGGCCATCAGCGCAGCCGCGATTCCGGCTGCGACTTTCTTGTGACCGCGGGCTTCCCGCATGAGACAAAAAACCAGCGGAATTGGCAAGAGCATCTCCATGAGTCCGGCATAGTGATTGTGGTTTACGTAAGGGCCGTAAATCCACCCGCCCATGCGGGGCGTTCGCAGCCAGTAGAGTTGGGAGCTTCCGGAGAAGCCCTGCAGCATGGCAAACAATGCCAGCAGAAACCCGTATATCGAGAATGCGGTGGTCAGGATGCGCACATGCGAAGTCCGGCGCAAGACTTGAATCGCAAGAAAGCAAAGAATGCCGTACGCCACATAGAGCAGGCTGGCGGAAAAAGTCTCGTATCGATAGGCGGTGCGGCCGGTCGCGAGTTGTAACGCGATGCAGAAAGCGAAGGCCAGCATCGGTGCGAACAGCGGGTTCCCGGTGACGGACAAATCGCCGGACAAAATTTGCCGGACCATCCAGAACATCAACAGCAGCGCGGATCCAGCCTCCAGAACGAAGATCGACCAGGGTTCCGTTGCGCCAAATGCCAGAGGGCCGAACAGCAACAAGCCGAATACGCCGTACAAAACGATACGGTCCGGTTGCGCCGAGCGGGCCGGCTGTACGGCGGCGTCACTGACGAGGGCAGTCACCACGGGCGAAGCTCGCTGGAGGAATGCTTCATGGTTGTACTTCCGAGAGACGCACAGTGTCGATCCACAACTTGCCACGGATCGGCATTCCGGGAGGATCACGTCTGATGTGCAGCAGCAATATTTTTGTGTCGGCGCCGGTGGTGAAACTGCCGCTCACTTCCTTCCAGAAATCTGCGTTCTTTAATTCATCGCTGCTGAAGTAGGTTGTCTCATTGTAGAGATCTTGAATGTAGAAGCGGGGACCACCGGCGCCCTGTATGTCGTCGGCTTTGAAGAAGGCGGAGAATTCGTACCGGGTTGCAGGCTTCACCGGTATCAGTTGTCCAATACCGGAATCGTCGACCGAGCGGGCGTCGAATGTAATCAGCAGGGAACGATGTCCATTGTGCGATTGCGTGGGGTCGAGTGCCAGAGCGACCTCTTTCGATTGGTGATACTGCCAATCGAATCCGCCATTCAGGACGTTCAAGCTGAAGTCACCGTTGATGACGAGATTTTCCGGCGACGGCTGGTAGGCCGCAAGGCCGCACAGCGTGGCCCCCTGTTGCCATACCAGACGCGCCTGATCGACTTCGTGTTGTGTAATCAGGTAGCGGATGTAAAGGAAGGTGAGTGATTGAGTGACGGGTTGTTGCAGCTGCACCAACTGGCTCCAGACTCGGGCTGCGGCGGCCGTCTCCTTTTTGGCCACCAGGAAATCCAGAAAATTCGCGTATGCCACCGGAGTCGGTGGAACGGCATCGCGCAAAAGAGCGTCGATGTCGGGCTTGACCCGCCAGCACAGAGCCAGGGCGTGCGGGATCATGTTGGGTTCGGTTTCCATGACCACGCGGAACTCATGCAAGGCCTTCTCCGGTTCGCCTTGCACCAGATAGAAGTTGGCTGCTTCCCAGGCGAGATCCGGAGTCGAAGAGTCGGCGACGAGTGCGTGTTCCAGGGCATCTCGTTGCTGCTCGGTGTTGCTCAGCCACTGGTAGGCCGCCGCCAGATCGAACCAGTAGTGCGCGTCGAAAGGATTCAGGGCCACGGCCGCGCGATAAGACTCCGCCGCCGCTTCAGGAGATCGCTGGATGAGGAAGAAATAGCGTCCGAGGCGATGGCGATAATCGGCGTTCCCCGGCTGCCACCTTGTGGCGCGTTGCAGGCTGGTGAGATCGGCGCGTTCAGAGAAGAAAGCAGCCGCAAATTCGCGGCCGACGAACCACAAATATCCCGCGAGCACGATGGCTGACACCAGCGCCAGAGAAATTCTCCGGGCAGAACTGGTGAGGGGAATTTGCATGTTCGTTTCTACGGGAAAAGCGCAGAACGCAAATCACTGGTCAGACTATGCACTGGTGGGTGTTGCCCTGGGATCGTCTTCCGAATTGTCCACGAGTTCGTCTTCCTGATAGTAACGATGGCCGTATTTACCCTGGTATTCGTAATAGTAGTAGTAGTCGGGAGAGGTGAGATCGACGGCATTGAGCAGCACGCCAGCGACGCGGGCATTGACCTGGAGCAATAGTTCGCGGGAGCGTCGCAGGGCTTGTTTGGTGGTTTGTCCGGAGCGGATAACCAGCACGACCGCGTCGGCGCGAGTGGACATGACGACGGCATCGGTTACGGAAAGGGTGGGCGGCGTATCCACGATGATGTGATCGTACTGTTCCCGCAACTCCGCCAGAATGTCCCGCATATTCGAAGACGCGAGGAGTTCGGCCGGGATTTGGTGGCGGAGTGCCTGCGGTGAGTATGAACAGGGTCGGCAGAATGGGGGAACGAACCACTGCCTGTTGCAGAGTGGCGTTGCCGGTCAGCACATTGCTGAGTCCGGTCTTGGGACCCATGCCCAGAGTCTTGTGAATGCTGGGACGGCGGAGGTCGGCGTCGATCAGCAGCACGCGCGTGCCTTTCTGCGCCAGGACGATCGCGGTATTGATGCTGGTGGTGGTCTTTCCTTCCTGGGGCAGAGCGCTGGTGACCAGGATGACTTTGGGCGGTCCGCCGAGCGAGGTCAGCAACAGGGAAGTGCGCAGAGCACGGTAGGACTCCGCCATCTGGGACTGGGGACGCGACTGGGTTACGAGTTCTACCACTTCCCGAGACGTTGCCACGGTCAGGCGCCGCGCGGCAGCTTCAATGCCGCCCTTGGAGCCGAGGGGAATCATGCCGAGGGACGGCAGACCCGGAGATGGCCTGTGCCTGCTCGGGAGTGCGGACGGTGTTGTCGATGCCTTCGAGCAGGAACGCCAGCCCGATACCGGTGGTGAGGCCGAGAGCCAGAGCGAAGGTGAGATTTCGCGGGACATTGGGCTCGGAGGGGTAAGTGGGAACGCGGGCTTTATCCACGCTGCGGATGTTGTTGGACTTGAGGCCGGCGGTGACCCCCGCTTCTTTCAACTTCTCCATCAGGCCTTCGTACAGGGTGCGATAGCTTTCCACGTCCCGTTTCAGCAGGCTGTACTCGATGGCGCTTTCATTCAGTTTGTTGGCCTGCTGCTTCTGATTGTCCATGGCCTGGTGCAGCATGGTTTCGTGCTGCAGGGCGGCGAGGTATCCGCTGCGAACCCGGGAAACGACCTTAGTCATTTCGATCTGGAGCTGGGCATCGACTTCTTTCAGCTGAGTGTTGAGCTGCACCACTTTGGGATAGGAGTTGCCGAACTGGGTGCTGAGCTGGGCGATCTGTATCTTCAGGTCGGCCTGCTGCTCGCGCATTCGCTCCATCAGGCCCGAGGTTGAAGTTCCGGTGCCGGCGCTGACGGCAGCCGCTGCTGCCGTGTCCGGATCGCCAGACTGCACCAGTCGATAGACTGACTCCTTCTCCATCCGGTCGGATTCCGCGGCGGTCAATTCCTTGTTCAGCTCATCCAGTTTGGACGTAGTGATGTTCTGCTTTTCGTCGATGCCCAGGATTTCGTGTTCTTTCTGGTACTGAACTAGTTTTTCCTGTGAGGTCTGCACCTTCATTTCGAGATCGACCAACTGCTTCGAAAGCCAGTCCGAGGCCTGCATGGTGGACTCAAAGCGGGTCTTGAAGTTTTGCTCGATATAGGTGCTGATCAAGGTATTTACGACGTTAGCGGCCAGGTTCTTGTCGGCGCTGCGGTAGTGGATTTCGATGATTCTGGTGTTGGGTACCAGCGCGACCCGAAGGCCACCTTTAAATCCTGCGAGCAGGGCAGTGGTCTTTTCCGAATCAGGCTGCAACGCATCGGTGGTGAGGCTCAACGAAGTGGAGGGAGTTTCTTCGCCACCGCCGACCTCCGGGTTCTTGTCGAGGTTCAGCTGCTTGATGACCTGCAAAGCCAGCAAATCACTCTTCAGGATCCGGACTTCGGTATCGAGGTCGGTGGGGTCGTAGTAGTCAACCGCGCCGCCGGCCCCGGGGTCCTTGAAATTTTGTATCGTAGGATCCGTCTTGTTGATGGCGATGCTGCCGAAGGCATCGTAGATGCGAGTGCTGCGCATGGTCGCCAGCGCCACCACGCCGAAGATAACGAGCACACAGCTGATGACGAGCCACTTGCGCTTGATCAGAACGCGAAGGTATTCGCGCAGGGCGGAATCGTGTCCGGGCAAGGTGGAGTAGGCATAGGGGCCCAGCTGACGATTGAATTCGATGGGATTATCGGCCTGAACCTCGCGCAAGACCTGGCCGTTGACGGGAATCAGAGGACCCGAATCCATCCACACTCCAAAAGATTTGTTGGGCGCTTGAAGCCACATTCTAGCACTGGCGGGCGAAGTCGCTTGAGCATAAATTTGCGGTGAGTTCTGATTTGGTTCACAGCATGTTGATATTCTGGAATGGGTTGCTGCGACCATTC
Source organism: Terriglobia bacterium (assembly GCA_963741105.1). Classification (GTDB taxonomy): domain Bacteria; phylum Acidobacteriota; class Terriglobia; order Terriglobales; family Acidobacteriaceae; genus JAIQFF01. The sequence continues at coordinate 223,929 of CAVUGT010000004.1, read as the reverse complement.
GGTTTGTGGCCAGTGCGTCAAAAACTTCTAGCGCAAAGATCGCAAAGTTGCACCGCAAAGGTCGCAAAGGCAGTCGTGATGCCACTCCACATCAGATGCTTCGCTAGCTCAGCGTGACCGGATGCACTGACAGACATGAGGTTTCAAACTACCCGCTATGTATGTCCAAACCAGTGTCGGGTAATTCCGAAACTCCGCTATAATCCTCGGACACGCGCAAAGGGGCCTTCAGCGGATGAATTGGTCAGGAACAAATTGTGCTGGTGACCGGCGGGACGGGATCATTCGGCAAGAAGTTTGTCGAGGTGATGCTGCGCGAGTACCATCCCCAAAAGCTCATCATCTTCAGCCGCGACGAACTCAAACAGCACGACATGCGGACGGCGGGATTCGATCATCCCAGCCTGCGCTATTTCATCGGCGACGTGCGCGATGCACAACGCCTGCAGCGCGCGCTTTCCGGCGTAACCGTCGTGGTGCACGCGGCCGCGCTCAAACAGGTTCCGGCCTGCGAATACAATCCGTTCGAAGCCATCCAGACCAACATCATGGGCGGACGCAACGTGATTGATGCCGCCATCGACCAGGGCGTGTCGCCGGGTCCTGGCCTTGAGCACCGACAAAGCGGTCAATCCCGATCAATCTCTACGGCGCCACCAAACTTTGCGCGGAGAAAATGTTTGTCCAGGCCAACGCCTACGCCGGCGCCCAGGACACGCGCTTCAGTTGCGCCCGCTACGGCAACGTCGTGGGCAGCCGGGGCAGCGTGATTCCCGTGTTCCTGGAGCAGCGCAAGCGAGGCAAGATCACCATCACCGATGCCCGCATGACCCGCTTCTGGCTCACGCTGGAACACGGAGTGCATTTCGTCCTGGGCTGTATCGAACGTATGCACGGCGGCGAAATCTTTGTCCCCAAGATTCCCAGCATGAAGCTGACTCGACATGGCGGAGAGCATCGCTCCGGGCTGCGAAGTGGAAGTGCATCGGCATTCGTCCGGGAGAAAAGCTGCACGAGGTGCTGGTGTCCGAGGATGAGGCCCGCAACACCGTGGAACTGGACGACATGTACGTGATCCAGCCGGCGCATGCCTGGTGGCGCCAGAAAAACTGGGAGGACGGGCGCGCACTGGCGGAAGGATTCCGCTACGCCAGCGACAACAATCCACGCTGGCTGACAAACCGGGAGTTGCAGGAACTGATCTCGCCAGCGGAACCGTCGGACTCGGTGCTGGCTCAGTCGGCATAGTTGATCCGCGGCTGCGTAGTGACATGTGCCTGCAAACGCCGTGCAACCACAGAGAACACAGAGTACACCGAGCAACACACAGCGTTTCGATTCGGCGGTCTTCGGTGTCCTCTGTGGTTTTATCGGGTTGGCAAGCTGAACGAATGAGCAGGAGATCTATATTTGGCCAAGAACGCTGCCATCGCATCCGGCCCTCACATCCACCTTCGTCCGCTAGAGCGAACTGACCTGATTGAGACTTACGTGGGTTGGCTGAACGACCCTGAGGTCACGCGCTACACGGAAACCGGGACATTTCCGACCACGGCGCAGGATCTCGAACGCTTCCATCAGGAAGTGACGGGATCGAAGAGCCAGGTGATACTGGCGATCATTCACACGCAATCGGGACGGCACATAGGGAATGTCAAGCTAGGGCCCATTCACTGGGTGTACCGGTCTGCAACTTTTGGCATCCTGATTGGCGATAAAAAGTTCTGGGGTAAGGGCATCGGTGTGGAAGCGACCCGCTTGATGGTCGAATATGGTTTCTATCGCTTGAACCTGCACCGCATCGATCTTGGTGTATACGCGGAGCACGAGTCGGCGGTGCATGCGTACGAGAAGGTTGGCTTCAAGGTCGAGGGCCGGCTCCGCGAAGACGTGTTCCAGGGAGGCGAGTACAAAGATCGCCTGTGGATGGGACTTCTCCGTTCCGAGTACGCAGCCGAGGAGAGCAAAAGCAGCGGGAGAAAAAAGTGAAGGCGAACGCCACCTTCCGTTCCAGTGAAGATGCGGTACGCGGCAACGCGCCCGAGACTGCAACGGTGGTCGCGATCGTGCAGGCGCGCATGGGTTCGACACGTCTCCCGGGCAAGAGCCTGGCTGAGATTTCGGGTCGTCCCATGCTGTGGCATGTGGTCGCGCGCGCGCGCCGGTCGCGCCTGGTGAATCAAGTTGTGGTGGCTACCACGGACCGGGCGGCGGACGATCCCATCGCGTTGATGTGCCGGGACGAGGAAATTCCATGTTTTCGCGGCAGCGAGAATGATGTCCTGGACCGTTTCTACCGGACTGCACAGGCGCACTCGGCGGATGTGGTGGTTCGCATCACGGCAGATTGCCCGCTGATCGATCCGGCGGTCATCGACGAAATCGTTTCGCGCTTCAAGCAAAGCGATTGCGATTACGTCTCCAACACATTGCGCTACACCTTTCCCGACGGGCTGGACACCGAGGTATTTTCGCTCGAAGCGCTGGAGCGGGCATGGCGGGAGGCGCGCAAGCCATCGGAGCGGGAGCACGTCACGCCGTACCTGCGCACGGGACGATTTCGCACGGCCAATGTGGAGAGCGACACTCCCGCAGGTGGTGACCATCAGCGCTGGACCGTGGACCATCCCTCGGACCTGGAGTTTGTTCGCGGGATTTATGCCGAATTCTCGGGCAAAAACGATTTTGGATTTCGTGATGTGCTCGACCTCCTGAGAAAGAGGCCCGACTTGGCTACACAGACGGAGACGGTCAGCAACCAGGGCTACTATCGGAGTCTGTACAGCCAAGCGGTGGTGGGAGCGGCGCCCCGGCGCACACTCACGCAATCCCAAGCTTGGCTGGCGCGTTCACAGAAAGTTATTCCCGGCGGTGCCCAGACTTTCAGCAAAGCACGCACCCAGTATGTCGAGGGTGCAGCGCCAATTTTTCTGCAACGGGGCAAAGGTTCCAGGGTGTGGGACGTGGACGGGAACGAATATATCGATTACGTCCAGGGCCTGCTGCCTAATATTCTGGGATATGCCAACGAAGAAGTGGATCGTGCTGTAGCCGATCAGATTGCCGAAGGCCACAGCTTTTCTCTGCCGCATCCGCTCGAAGTGCAACTGGCTGAGCGGTTGACCCGCCTGATCCCGTGCGCCGAGATGGTGCGCTTTGGCAAGAACGGATCCGATGCAACTTCGGGTGCGGTACGGGCTGCCCGAGCCTTTACCGGCCGCGACCGGATTGCCTGCTGCGGTTACCACGGCTGGCAGGACTGGTACATCGGCAGCACGACGCGCAACGCAGGAGTACCGTCCGCGGTGGGCGCACTGACGCATCCGTTTCGCTATAACGATCTCGGCAGCCTGGAAAAATTGTTGGCGGAGCATGAGGGCGAGTTCGCTGCTGTGATCATGGAGCCCACCAACTTCGAAGCTCCGGTTTCCGGGTTCCTGCCGGGAGTTAAAGAGTTGGCGCACCGCCACGGGGCTCTGCTGATTTTCGACGAGATTTGCAGTGGTTTCCATTTTGGCCTGGGTGGGGCTCAGAAACTGCTGGGAGTGACTCCGGACCTAGCTTGCTTCGGCAAAGCCATGGGGAACGGCTTTCCAATTTCCTGCATCGTTGGCCGTGCCGATGTCATGGCAGTATTCGAAGAAATATTCTTCAGCTTTACGCTCGCAGGCGAAGTGGCGTCCATGGCGGCGGCGATGAAGGTGCTGGACATCCTGGAGACGACGGATGCGCTGGCGCGGATGGAATCGAACGGCCGCACCTTGCAGGATGGTTTCAATACGCTGGCCGAAGAAGCCGGATTATCGGACCGGCTCAAAGCCATTGCACATCCGGCGTGGTCGTTGCTGAAGTTTCGCGATAGCGATGGCAGTGACAGCCAGTTGGTGAAGAGCCTCTTCCAGCAGGAGGCGACCAAACGTGGCGTGCTGCTGCTATCGACACACAATATGACCGCGGCACACGATGTCTCGGACATCCATCAGACGCTCGAAGTCTACGCTGAGGTATTCAAGACTTTGTCCGCGTGGCTCCAAGATCCTGATCCCGCGCACTTCCTCGAAGGACCCATGATTCAGCCTGTATTCCGGGTGCGATGAGCGGCCTGACTCTGGGGACCGCCCAGTTAGGCATGTTGTACGGCGCGGTCAACCGCACTGGAAAGCCATCGCGGGCGGTTGCCGTGGCGATGGTGCGGCACGCCGTCGCGCAGGGCATCTCGGCATTCGATACCGCCCGGGCCTACGGGGACTCCGAAGAAATTCTGGGCGAGGCGCTCACCGCGGAACTTAAGGCGCGGGTTCGCGTGATCACCAAGCTCGATCCGCTTGATTCGCTCCCCCCAGACGCCGGCCCAGCCGAGGTCCGGATCGCGGTGGAGGGAAGCGTCCGGCAATCCTGTCACGCCTTGCGAACCGATCGCCTGGAAACTTTGCTCCTGCACCGCTGGCAGCACTATCGCGCATGGAACGGCGAAGCCTGGAGGCGCGTGCTCGAATTCCACGAGCAAGGGACGATCGCGGTGCTCGGCACTTCCGTGTCTAAGCCCGAGGAAGCCATGGAGGCCTTGCGGGAACCCACAATGCGTCACTTGCAGATTCCACTGAACCTTCTCGACTGGCGCTGGAGAGTGGCGGGAGTGGATCGCGCCATCGCTGCTCGACCGGATGTCGTAGTTCACGCTCGGAGCGCGTTGCTACAGGGAATTCTTATTCATCCCGCTTCCCGCTGGCCGGTTGTGGAAGGCTTCGATGCAGCGGGGTGTATCCGACAATTGGAAGCTCTGGTGAGACGCTTTCAACGAGAAAGTATTTCCGATCTGTGCTTCGCTTATGTGCGATCCCAGGCATGGGTGCAAAGTGTTGTGGTTGGCAGCGAGACTATGGAGCAGTTGCACGAAAACGTGAGATTGTTCGGGTTGGCGGAACTCAATGTGACGCAGTGCCGGGAAGTGGAAGAGGAACTGGCCAAAGCGCCAGAGGGTCTTCTGAATCCGGCAAAATGGAACGCGAAGAGCGTGAGAATATAGTTTGGGTTCGGCGAGATTGATAGATCAGGACTTCGTCGCTGGCCGTTGGTCGTTGGCCAAGGACCAAAGACCATCGACTGCCGCGGAGATGGAAGGAAGCATGGTGGTAACTCGGACAAGCCGCGAAACATTGGCGATCCATGGTGGGTCGCCGGTCAGGGAGACTCTGCTTCCTTACGGGCACCAGTCTGTCGATGAGAATGACATTGACGCCGTAGTTGACGTTCTGCGCTCCGATTGGCTGACCACGGGGCCTAAGGTCGGAGAGTTCGAGGAAGCATTCGCTGCGTGGGTGGGTGCGAAGTACGCGGTTAGCTTCAGTTCGGGCACGGCTGGCTTGCATGCTGCCATGTTCGCAGCAGGATTGAAGGCGGGCGACGAAGCCATTACCTCTCCGATGACTTTTGCCGCGACCGCGAATTGCGTGCTCTATCAGGGAGCGACGCCGGTCTTTGCCGATGTTTCCAGCGATACCTTGAATCTTGATCCTGCCCAGGCTGGGTTGCGGGTGACGCCGCGGACGAAGGCGATATTGCCCGTCGATTTTGCCGGTCATCCCGCCGAACTGGGACCGATTCTGGAATTGGCGGAACATCACGGGCTCACGGTGATTGAAGACGCTTGTCACGCACTGGGCGCAGAATATCGCGGCCAACGTGTCGGTAGTATGCAGCACATGACGGTCTTCAGTTTTCATCCGGTCAAGCACATCACTACCGGGGAAGGCGGGATGGTTACGACCGGAGAAGCGCGGACGGCGGAGACGTTGCGAAGATTTCGAAATCATGGAATTAGCAGCGATGCGCGGAAGCGTCAGAGCGAAGGCCAATGGCAGTACGAGATGGTGTTGCTGGGTTTCAACTACCGGCTGACCGATCTGGCGTGCGCCCTGGGAGTGCAACAACTCAGGAAACTCGATAACAATCTGGTTCGCCGCCGCGAGATCTCGGCAGGATACGCGGCCGCATTTCAGGACCTTCCGGGTCTTATGGCGCCGCCGGTGCGCAGCGATGTGCTGCCGGCCTGGCACCTTTACCCCATTCGCCTCAACTTGAAGACGCTCTCGGCGGGGAGGAGTGAAGTCTTTCGGGCGCTGCGGGCGGAGAACATAGGAGTGAATGTCCATTACATTCCTGTGCACCTTCATCCGTACTATCGCGAGCGCTTTGGCTATCGCGGCGGCGAGTTTCCGGTGGCCGAGGATGCGTACGAGCGCCTCATCAGCCTGCCTATGTTCCATGGCATGAGCGATGGCGACGTGGAAGACGTGGTTCGCGCGGTCAGAAAAGTCCTCGTGCACTTCACGAAATAGATGGTGATGAATTTCGGGGCATTGCAGAAACCCTAGCCGGGAAATCAGCCTCGGCGCAGATGTGTAGCCGCTCCGCAGAGATCGATGCCGCCCTCTCTTCTTATTATCCGCGCCGATGCCAGCGTTGCCATGGGGACGGGCCATGTCATGCGTTGTCTTGCGTTGGCCCAAGCCTGGCGAGACTTTGGGGGAGACTGCGTTTTTGCCATGGCGGAGAGTACGGCTGCTTCCGAGGCACGTATCGGCGATGAGAAGTTTGAATTCGTCTCAATTACGGCTTCCCCTGGCAGCCCGCAGGATGCTGCGCAGCTGGTCCAACTTGGACTTGCCCGTCATGCCAGTTGGATCGTTGTGGATGGTTACCAGTTCGATGTTGAATATCAGCGTAAGGCGAAAGCTGCTGGACTGAAACTACTAGTGATTGACGACACCGGGCATATCAGTGCCTACGTTGCGGACATGGTTTTAGACCAGAACGCGCACGCTAAAGAAAATCTTTATCAAAACAGAGAGACTTACACGCGGCTTCTGCTCGGTTCCCGCTATGCAATGTTGCGGCGGGAGTTCAAGGCCTGGCGCGAGTGGCATCGGAAGATCGCGCCAGACGGACGCAAGGTTCTGGTGACGATTGGCGGCAGCGATCCGGACAATCTGACTCTCATTGCAATCCGCGCTCTGCGCTTGCTGGCTGAAGACAAACTGGAAGCCACTGTGGTGGTGGGTTGGAGTAGTCCTTACGCAGATCAGATAGAAGCCGAGATTCGTGGCACGTCAGGTTCGATACGGTTGCTGAAAAATGCGTCCAACATGCCCGAACTCATGGCGGACGCTGATGTTGCAATCTCGGGCGCAGGCAGTACGTGTTGGGAGATGTGCGCTCTGGGACTGCCGGCTATCGTCATCGATGTGGCGGAGAACCAGCGTCCCATCGCTCAGGAATTAGATCGCCGGGGTATCGCGATTCATCTCGGCAGCAGCCGGGATGTCACCGCCGAGAAGATGGCGGCGCAACTGAAGACGCTTCTGGCTTCTCGAGAGCAGAGAGCCGCAATGTCGGAAAGAGGCAGGAATCTGGTGGATGGACGCGGCGCTGAACGTGTGGCTTCGGCCATGACGGCTGCGAGTTTGCGCCTGCGGCGGGTGCAGGCAGAGGATTGCGAGTTGCTGTTCGCATGGGCGAATGATCCGGAGGTACGGGCGAGTTCCTTCTCAAGCGAGGTGATCTTGTGGGAGCGGCATCAGGAATGGTTTCGCAAAGAAATGGCTGACCCGAACGCGCTCCTGTATGTGGTGATTGGTCCAAACGATGGCCCGATCGGGCAGGTGAGATATGATATCGACGGGCCGCGGGCGCTCGTCTCCATCAGTCTGGGCGCGGGATTCCGGGGCAAGGGGTATGGTGGGAAGTGCCTGTCCCTGGCGGTGGAAGAACTGTTTCGAAGCACGAGTGCGACCCTGATTGATGCCTATGTGAAGCCCGCGAATGAGAGTTCTTTGCGGATGTTTTTAAGGGCCGGGTTTCAGCGGCAGCCGGATGCAAGTTTTGTGGGACAACCAGCAGTCCACCTGATTCTCGAAAAGAACCGGTCGTCATGATGGGATTCAAAATCGGTGAACGGCTCATCGGTCCGGGTTCTCCTGTTTATGTGGTTGCAGAACTTTCCGCCAATCACAATCAGGATTTCGATCAGGCGGTCCGCATCATCCAAGCTGCCAAAAGGGCGGGTGCGGACGCTGTCAAGATTCAGACTTACACGGCCAATACGATCACCATTCGCTGCGATCGCGAGGAGTTTCGTATCGGCGGTGGCACGCTCTGGGATGGCCGCACCCTCTTCGAACTCTACAACGAAGCCTTTACGCCCTGGGAGTGGCAGCCTAGGCTGAAACAGGCGGCCAACGATCTAGGCATGGATCTTTTCTCCAGCCCGTTTGACGATACCGCAGTCGACTTTCTGGAGAAGATGAATGTTCCTGCCTACAAGCTGGCATCGTTCGAACTGGTGGACATCGGACTGATCCGGAAGATGGCGAGAACGGGCAAGCCGCTGATCCTGTCGACGGGAATGGCTACGATCGAAGAAATCGACGAAGCAGTGCAGACGGCGCGTCAGGCGGGCGCAACCCAGATTGCGTTGCTGAAGTGTACGAGTGCTTATCCGGCCACGGCTGACGATATGAATCTGCGCACCATTCCCGAACTGGCGAAGCGCTTCGAGGTTCCGGTTGGACTCTCCGATCACACCATGGGAAGTACAGCGGCGGTTGCTGCGGTTACGCTGGGTGCGTGCATCATTGAGAAACACATCACGTTGTCACGATCGCTGAAAGGGCCCGACAGCGAGTTTTCGCTGGAGCCGCAAGAGTTCAAGGCTATGGTAGATGCGATCCGGACCACGGAACGCGCGCTGGGCGTAGTGCAGTTCGGTCCCAGCCCGCGGGAGGCCGGCAGCCGGGTGTTTCGCAGGTCGCTTTTTGTGGTGCAGGACTTGCGGTGTGGCGAGAAATTCACGACGCAAAATGTCCGCTCCATCCGGCCTGCTCATGGATTGCATACGCGCCATCTTCCCGAAGTGCTTGGCAAACGCGCTTCGCGAGACATTCTTCGCGGTACGCCGCTTCATTGGGACCTGGTTGAGAAGCAATGAAGTTTGTAAGTCCGTTTCTAAAGCACGCTGTGTATCCCGGTTTGGCGAAGCTGGGCTATTTGCGCCGACGTAGCGACGCAGGACCGGCGGTTGTCACGTATCACGGAATTCTGCCCAAGGGTTACAAGACGTTTGATCCGGACCTTGATGGCGGGCTGGTGACTGCGGAAACCTTTCGCCGCCAGTTGCAGCTTCTCATCAGACAATACAGTGTGATTTCTCCGCCGGAGTTTCTGGCCTGGTGCGAGGGGAAACACGAATTACCTCCGCGCGCGGTGCTTCTCACCTGCGATGATGATCTGCGGAACACGCTGACCGAGATGGTGCCGATCCTGCAGGAGAACCGGCTGTCCTGCCTGTTTTTCGTAACCGGGGGTTCTCTTTGCGAAGTGCCAGCCATGCTGTGGTGCGAAGAGCTTTATCTGATGCTGCTTGCGGCCAAGGAAGAGATTGCGTTTGAACTCGCGCATGGCGAGTTCGTGGCCAAAAGTATCACCGTGCCTGAGAAGCGGCGGCTATGGTGGAACCTGGTGAAGTACCTTTCGCGCTACAACGCGAGCGCGAGGCGAAGCCTGCTGGATGACGTCAGGGGACAACTTCATTTGCCCGACGATTGGAGCACTGCGCTGCTGACCGACCCGTTGCGGCGCCGCTTCCTGATGCTGAATCGGGCCGAATTGCGCGCACTGGTGGATGCCGGCATGGAGGTGGGCGCGCATACGCTGACTCACCCGATACTGTCCCAGTTGTCGGCGGAGGAAGCGTGGTGTGAAATCTCGGAGAGCCGCACGAAACTGGAAGCGGCGATTGGCAGGCCGGTGTGGGCGTTGGCCTATCCGTTTGGAGATGAGGCTTCAGTCACGGAACGGGAGCGCGAAATGGCCGAACGCGCCGGTTTTACCTGTGCCTTCGTGAATTCGGGCGGAGGACTCGGCGCCCAGATGCCGCGGTTTGCCCTGCGGCGAGTGCATGTCACCAGTACGATGAACCTGGGCGAATTCGAAGCTCATGTGTCGGGTTTCTACCGGTCATTGCGAGAGCGTCTTCTGGGCGCGGCCTGAACCACTGGAATCATCATGCCATTGCGAGCAGAAGCCGCGCAGGTGGAAACGAAAGCGTCCAACCTGCAGGTTTATCGCGATCCGGACGTAGTCTCGCACTATGCGGGGCTGAACTATCTGACGCCGTGTGAACTTCTTCTTTTCGAAACATACATAAAACCGGGAATGGAAATTCTCGATATCGGGGTTGGGGGAGGACGCACTACGTCGTATCTCTCGGACAAGGCGTCCCGCTACGTTGGAGTCGACTATTCAGCCGAGATGATCAAGACGTGCCGGAATAAATTTCCGCACCTGGAATTCGAGGTAGCGGATGCCTCTGACCTGTCGGGCTTTTCCGATGCCTCGTTCGATGCCCTCGTCATCTCTTTTAATGGAATTGACTGCCTCGTCCCGGAAGAGCGGCGATGGCAGTGCCTGCGCGAATGTGCGCGTGTCCTCCGCACTGGAGGGGTGTTCATATTTTCGTCTCACAATCCGCGTTCTATTTTCTTGCGACCAGCATGGAGCCGCGACCGTTTGCGCGCTTTTACCGCGAAGCTTGTGCCGGAGAGCAGCGCGTTTCATGGACCTACGTTCGCGATACTGACAGTGGCGAAGGCGGTCCATTCACTTTTGCGTGCAATGGGCGCATCCGCCTGGCGGATCGGGGGTCGTGTTCCGAAGGCGGCGTTTTGGCGGGGTGAAGGCTACGTATTCGATTCTGCGCACGGCGGGTTGATGCTTCACTGCGCGGTTCCGGAGCGAGTCCGGGAAGAATTGATCCGGTTCAATTTCCGTCCGGAGACTTTGCAGGGGGATGACTATCCCAGCCGCAGCCATTCGCTGTTCACGGACTGGTATTACTACGTATTCTCGAAGGCCGCGAATGCGGCAGGTGAGCCTTGCGCATAAGCGTGCATCGAGAGATTCCGCAGGGCCAGCAGCTCCGCGACCAGTGGAATGGGCTGGTGCTTCAGATGGAGCATGCGGAAGTTTTCTATACCTATGAGTGGGCGTTGGCGGTGGAGCGAGCTTACCGGTCGACCATGAAGACTCTGCTGGTGTTGGCCTACGAAGGCGACAGCTTGATGGGAGTCGCGGCATTGGCTACGGATCCCGCTGGGAGGCAAACCAGCTTTTTGGCCGGAAACACCGCTGACTATTGCGATTTGATTTGCCATCCCGAGCGCAGGGCGGATTTTGTAACGGCTGTTTTGGGCGAATTGGCGAGGCTGCATTTGCCGATGCTGCGGCTGGCGAACCTGCCTGCCGACTCGTTGACGTCGCGAATCCTGAGAGACGCGGCTGGCCAGAACGCATACCGCGTTTTTTCGCGGCCGGCGTATCAGTGTGCACGGGTCACGCCTGGATCTTCTGAAGAGCGGCAAAAGCTGAAGCAGAGTGTGGTCAAACGAAAGGCGTTTCGGTATTACCTTAAGGGTCTGGAGAAAAAGGGCCGGGTTGAGATGGATCACCTCACATCGTGGAATGAAATCCAGACAGAGTTGCCGCGCTACATTCATGCTCATGTCGCCCGGTTCGAGGCCGGCGGACGAAAGAACAGCAACCTGGCGAACGCAGAACGGCAGGCATTTCTGTCCGTACTCGCGGAATTACTTTCAGGATCGGGCTGGTTGGTGCTGACGCGACTTCTAGTAGACGGTCAGCCTGTGGCCTGGAATTATGGTTTTCAATTTGGCGATAGCTGGTTCTATTATCAGCCGACGTTTGATGCGGGCTGGCAAGAGTTTTCTCCAGGATTCTGCCTTCTGACCAAAATGGTGGAGCAGGCCTGCGACAACCCGAAAATACAAGTTTTGGACCTGGGGCTGGGTGAAGAAAGCTACAAGGTCCGCTTCGCCACCGGATATCGCCAGACGCTGCACGCTACAATTACCGATTCTGCCGCAGTGCATGTTCGGGAAAAGCTGCGCTATCACGCTGCTTCGGCGGTCAAATCATCATCCCGTTTGGAACATTGGGTGCGAAGATTGACGGGACGTTCCCCGGCGGAAAACGCGAAAGCATGAGAGTCCTGTTACTCCATCCCGAAGACCAGATTCCCCCAGGGCAGCCGGGCAAGGCATGGGATCTGGTCGTGGATTTCGGCCGCGCACCGGTAGCCACTTATCAGCGCTGGAGCAAGGAAGCGGGTGGCCGCGTCATCAGTTTGTACGATTTCGGCGGCTGCTTTGAGGATGGGCAGCAGGTTCGGAAGTTGCTGCAACTGGGCTTGGGACAATGGGTTGACAGCCTGGGAGTCGACTGGTGGGACGTGCTCGCGCTGATGATTGAGGCGGACCTTCGCCAGTTGATGCGGATACGTCTGCTGGCGCAGGAACTTGATGCCGCATGCGAGCTTCATGCCAGCCGTGACAGCGGCCTGGTCAGAGCACTACAGAGTTTTCTCGGTGCGGACCATGTCGAAGTGGAACAAGGCGTTGGCCCAGTAAGGCGGTTGGCGCAGCACTATCGAGACGCTTTTTCCCGGCTGGACGCAGCGCAAATCAGGCAGGTGCTTCAGGACAAGTTCGATCGCGAGCACGCTGTGCGGCGAAGGTTCGCGAGCAACCGGAGGGCGTCCGGAGCTCCCGTGGTGCTGTTGCCGTCGGCATATATCAACGTTTCGAGGACGGCTGCTTCCTATGCCGGCCTGCTGCCGGACGAGAAATTTCTGATGGTCTACGCACGGGATAGCGCCCGGATGGAAACTTTGCCGGCGAATGTTGGTACCGCATCGTTGGATGCCTACTTCATGCCTCCAAATCCTGGTGAGGGGGTTGAGCTTGAAGGAGCGTGGGAGTCGCTCAAGACTCGTCTGGTGGCTGGGGCGGAAGAATATTCGGTAGCGAATGAGGTGGGAATGCTGGAGGGTATTCCGGGTTTGCTGCGCTGGGGGATCGCCGTGCGTCACGCCTGGAATCAGGTCTTCAAGTCTGAAAATATTGTGGGCTGCTTGTGCGCCGACGACAGCAATCCCTATACCCGTCTGCCTTTAATTCTGGCCAAGAACCGTGGCATCCCTACCGTGGCTTGCCATCATGGGGCGCTGGATTTAAAGATGGCGGTGAAGATTTCACACGCCGACACTTATGTCGCCAAAGGTGAAATGGAACGCGACTATCTGTTGCGGTCGTGCGGGGTGGCGCCGGATAAAGTCATGCTGGGCGGACAGGGAATTCCCGCGATTTGGGGCTCATTGAAGGCGACCGCGCAACCGCGTGGGGACTGGCTGGTCTTCTTTACTGAACCGTACGACGCAATGGGGTGGCGCAACGGCGAGGTCTATCGCGAGTTGCTGCCAAAATTGTGGTCGTTAGCCCAAAGCAGTGGACTCAAGCTGGTTTTCAAGCTCCATCCTTTTGAGAGTGTGAAGGGGCATCGACGGATACTGAGAAAATATTTGCCGAAAGAGGAGGCCAGCATCCAAGTGATCGCGGGGCCGCCGTCAGAACAATTGTGGAATAACACCCGCTTCGCGTTGACCGTACAATCCACGGTAGCACTGCAGTGTGCGTCACTCGGCATACCGGTGTTCTTGTGTCACTGGTTGCGGGATTTGACCTCAGGGTACATCGAGCAGTTCTCCAGATTCGGCGTCGGCCACCTACTGGAATCAGCTGACGAGTTGGGCGAAATTCCACGCATGCTTGAAGAAGATGCGAGGACGATCCAGATGCAGCGCACTCTATGGGAGAACATGGATCCCGCCAAGCTACAGGACCTGCTCTTTCGAACAGCGTCTCTGCCTGAAGCCATCAAGGCTTAGGCGCTCCCTCAAATATGTCAGCCTTGCCCGCCAAGAAGATACCGTCTGCCGATGCCGTCCTGGAGTTTCAACCCGGGCTGACGGAGGTGCCAGGTTTTCGTCAGCAGATAGGGCATATCTCGCGCCACTCGGCCGTATTCTTTGCCGGCACGATTTTTACCGCCGCAGCTGGATATCTGTTCAAAATTTATCTGGCTCGGGTGTTGGGTGCGGAAGCCCTGGGCATCTACGCGCTGGGGATGACCATCGTCGGGCTACTGGGAATTTTCAACGCTCTCGGCCTGCCCTACTCCGCAGTGCGCTTTGTGGCCGCTTACAGCGCCACGGGCAAGCTCGACTTACTGCGAGGATTTCTGGCCCGCAGCATTTTTCTCTTACTGCTCTGCAATCTGGTGCTGGGCGGAGGCCTTCTGCTGGTGGGGCCTTGGGTGGCGGTCCGCTTTTATCACGCTCCGGCGCTCAGCCGTTACCTGGGCCTGTTCGCTTTGATCATGATCCTCGGAGCCTTAACCGGTTTTCTGGGCCAGGTGCTGGCCGGGTACAAAGACATCGCCCGGCGCACCGTGATCACTAATTTTATTGGCAGCCCGCTGACCATGGTTTTCACATTGGGGCTGGTTGGAGCCGGTTTCGGACTATGGGGCTACATCTTCGCCCAGGTGGCCAGCGCGTTTGTGGTGATTGTTCTGCTCGTGGTCGCGGTCTGGAAACTCACTCCACGGGCGGCGCGCGCACTCTCTGGAAGCCTGGCGCCGATGGAGAGCGAAGTGCTTTCGTTTTCGGCGGTGGTTTTCGGCATAAGTTTCCTTGAATACTTGTTGTCGCAGGCGGACAAGATTCTGATCGGTTTCTATCTGAACCCGCGGGAAGTGGGAATCTACGCTGTAGCCACGGCGCTGGTGACATTTGTGCCGATTATTCTGCAGTCGGTGAATCAGATTTTTTCGCCCACCATCGCAGATCTTTATGCGCGCGGACAGATCGAACTCCTGGGCCGAATCTACCAGACGCTGACCAAATGGATCCTGGGCCTGACGTTGCCGCTAGCGGCAGGGCTCATCATTTTTGCTCCCGCGCTGATGCGAATCTTCGGCCACGATTTTGAACTGGGATGGCCCATCCTAGTGATTGGCACGCTGGGTCAACTGGTAAACTGTGGCGTCGGCTCGGTCGGATATTTGCTGATGATGTCAGGAAACCAGGGCCGTGTGGTTCGAATTCAGGCGGTGATGGCGTGCGTGATGGTTGGGCTGAGCGCGATTCTCATTCCAAGGTGGGGAATCACTGGTGCCGCGGTCGGGGCAGCCTTGACCAACGCTGTGAGTAATCTCTGGTATCTCTGGGAAGTCCGGAGCCGGTTGGGTCTTTTCGCGTACAGCCGCAGCTATTGGAGGCTGCTGCTTCCGTTCGTTGGAAATCTGGGCGCATTGCTGCTGGTGAGGACAACTTTGAAGGCCGTGCGTCCGGAGTGGGCGGTGGTCATGACGGGATTGGCGGTAGCGTATCTTGCCTTCATCGGCATCGCGATTGCATTTGGACTCGACGCTGATGACCGGCTGATTGCGGGCGCGGTCTGGTCCAAAGTGCGCGGTGCGTTTCAAGGCGCCGAGGGGAACGCGTGATGTCGAGCGATGTGCGCGAGGTGCATCTGCCGGCTGAACTATGCAACGAAGCCGAGCGTCGGTTTGCGGCGCGCTTTGGCACTCTGGAAGAGCTTCTGGTCCACGTCCTGCAAGAGTTACTGCGGGACAAGGCGGCGCAGATGGACGAGGGTGAGCGACGCGTGATCG
Organism: Terriglobia bacterium; assembly: GCA_963741105.1. GTDB lineage: Bacteria > Acidobacteriota > Terriglobia > Terriglobales > Acidobacteriaceae > JAIQFF01. Next base: position 208,341 of record CAVUGT010000004.1, on the reverse strand, counting down.
AGCAGAGATTGAAAGACCTGGGATACATTTGACGCGCGAGCTTCTTCGAAGTTTCTGAATTCACGCCACACGAACCCTGGCCCGAAAGTGAATGCGATGCCTCCGCAGCAGACAAATGGATTGAGCGAAGCGGAACTGCGAACTCTGGTGCGGCAGTATCGCAAGCAGAACTGGCAGGGCATTCAAACCCCGCAGTGGCAGGAACGGATTGTCGATGACATTGTCCGCGACGATGGAGAATATATTTTCCGGGCGATCGCCGAGTTCTGGAACGCGCCAGCTGGAGCTTGCTGTGCTCGACGTTGGCTCCGGCGTCGGCAGCTTCGTGGTGGCGTGCCGGCAACGAGGGTTTCACGCCTTCGGAATCGAGCCTGACCGCATTGGGCAGGGAAGCCGGATCAGTTCGATTCAGATTGCCCGGCGGCGTCTGGAAAATCAGGTGTTCGCGGTCGGCGTAGGCGAAAGGTTGCCATTCGCGGATCGTAGTTTCGATCTGATCACCATGAACCAGGTGATGGAACACGTCGCCCAGCAAGGGGCGGTGCTGAGTGAAACGCTGCGAGTGCTGAAAGATGGCGGCGCGATTTATATCGCCAGTCCGAACTACCTCAGGTTTTACGAGCCGCACTACAAGATAAAGTGGTTTCCTCTCCTCCCTAAATTTCTGGGGCGCTGGTATTTGCAGCTTCGGGGACGCGACCCGGTCCTGCTGGAACAGTTGACCTACACCACCAACGCGAGGCTTAGAGCACTTTTCCGCGGACTGGGAGCGGATTATGCGGTCATTGATTTGCATCGGGAAATGTTTCTGAAGAAGTGCGCGAACCTTTCGTTTTCCAGCCGTCGCGCCCGCTTGATCGGCAAGATGATTCGCCTGCCGGGATTGGGCCGGCTCATCATGCGAGCGGTGCTTCAGTACTGGCGAATTACTGAAGGCGGCTGCGAAATGATGATCGTGCACCGGCCCAAAGCGGCGGTTGTCCCATGCTGAAGGCGGGATTGCGGAAGTTGCTTGGCCGAAAGCCCGCGCTGCCCGAGAAAACATTCAGCTTTACTCGTCCACTGGTCTTGCTGCAGAGCGATGATTGGGGGCGCGTCGGGGTCCGCGACCGTGAAGGCTACGAACTGCTTCGCCACAGTGGAGTTCACCTCGGGGAAAATCCTTACGACTATTACTCGCTGGAAACCGCCGAAGACGTGATCGCCTTGCGAGACCTGTTAAAGCGGCATCGCGATTCGACCGGCCGTCCGGCGTGCATGGTGATGAACTTTCTGCTGGCGAACCTCGATTTCAAAAAGATCGCCGACACTGGATTCGAACAAATCCATCTGCTTCCGCTGAGCCAGGGTTTGCCGGGCGAGTGGAAGCGGCCGGGACTGTTTGAAGCTTATCGCCAGGGCATTTCCGACGACGTCTTTTATCCGGCACTTCATGGGCTGACGCATTTCTGCCGGTCAGTCGTGGAGCCCGAATTGACCGTGCCCGGCGAGCGCAACCATTTGCTGCGAACTCTCTGGAAAGCGGAGACACCGTACATCTACTGGCGAATGCCGTGGATCGGTTACGAATATTGCAATCCGGAAAAGCCGCAGGATGGTTTTCTGGATGCTGAAACTCAGACCCAACTGATCACCGAAGCTGCGCAGGAATTCGAGAAGGTGTTTTCTGTCGCTCCGTCTATCGGCGGTTGCTCCAGGGTATCGTGCCAACGATGACACGCACCGGGCGTGGTCGCAGTGCGGAATTCGCGTGGCGCAGAATGGCAGTGGCGGCGCTCTGCCTCCTCACATGGACGAATGGGAGATGCTGAACCTGCATCGAACCATCGACGTGGAGCCTTTTCAGCGTGATCTGCCTCTGGAAAAATATATGCAACTGGCGGAACGGTGCTTCGAGCAGGGCATTCCCGCCATTATTTCGGTGCACTCCATCAATTTCCATTCTTCGCTCAAGGATTTTCGCGGCCCTGCGTTGCGCGTGCTGGATGAATTTCTCTCAGCGCTGGAAGCGAAGCATCCTAATTTGTTGTACGTGCATGACATGAACTTGTACGAACTCGTGACCCGCGGGAAATTCAAAGGTCCGCGAGGGCCGGTCTCAGTCGAGGTGAAGCAGAGCGGTGGCAGGTCGAAGCACATGACGCTGGGAGCTGGCTAGCATGCAGGCACCGCGGTCCTTGCTGCTGATCACCGTGGATTGTTTTCGCGCCGACCACGCCGGTTTTCTGGGTTATCTGCGGCCCACAACTCCGTTCCTCGATTCGTTGGCTAGAGAGAGCGTGGTATTTTCCAATGCGATCGTCGCCGGCGCTCCCACGTATTTTTCATTTCCCGCAATCATGGCTTCGCGTTATCCGCTTGGCCTGGGCCGGGATGTGGTCGGACTGGCGCCACAAGAAACTACCATCGCATCGGCTTTGACCGAAGGTGGCTATTCGACGGCCGCGTTTCTGGCGGCGAATCCTTATCTGTCACCGCGCTTTGGCTACGATGCCGGCTTTAGAGTCTTCAAAGATTTTCTGGATACTGAAGCTGATCCTCTTGCTGCCACGCCTCGGTCTGACGGTGAGAATGCTCGCTTTGCGAGTCGCTGGAACCGGCGGCTAGCAAAGGCTTCGCATGCGCTCGGTCCTGTAGGTTCGTTTTATGACGAACTTTATTTTCAATACTGCCAGCGCTTGGGATCACCGTCCGTACCTTCGCTCGACCTGTTGCGGCGCTTTCCGTCGGCTGACGTCATCGTCGACGAAGCCCGCGATTGGTTGAGCGGTATCGCCGGTCAGCCATTTTTCCTGTGGCTGCATTTAATGGATCCACATTCGCCGTACTATCCGCAACGTGACGCACTTGAGCTCATGGGAAGTTCGCTCGATGCGTCGCGGGCGCGATATGTGAATTCCTACTGGAACCGGGGTGACATTGGAGCATCCCGACTGCGGCAGCACCGCGACGATATCGTCGCCCTCTACGACGCGGGCATTCGCTGGATGGACGCGCAGGTGGCCCGTCTGGTCGAGACGCTCCGAGAACTCGGACTCTGGCAGGACTGCGTCATGGCCCTCACGGCGGATCATGGCGAAGAATTCCTTGACCATGGTGGGCGCTATCATCCGCCCTCCAGAGTGGCGGAAGAGTTGGTGCGAGTCCCTCTCTTGCTGCATGGCCCCGGTCTTCCTCACGCGGAAAATGTGACGGCTCCGTTCAGTCTGATGCATCTCGCTCCGACGCTGCTGGATCTCGTGGAAATCCCGATTCCGGCCAGCTTTCGGGGAAGCAGCCACGCGAGCCTGCTGAAAAATGGTGGCGCGGGCGGAGAGTGACGCGATCATTGAATGCGTTGCCGGCTGTACCAATCCCTTCGTGGCGGAGAATCGTTTGCAAGGGCGCGTGCTGGCGGTGCGTGAGGCGCGTTACAAATTGGTGCTCGATTTCAATTCACCAGCGGAAAAGCTATTCGACCTGGAAGCGGATCCGGGCGAACTGCGGCCGATCCCGACCGGAGAACTGAAACCAGTGCGCAGACGGTTGCTGGAGCGGGCCCGGCAACATCTTTCCGACTCTTTGCGATCGCGGGATGCAGGACCACCGCATGGCAGCGCGGCTGCGAGACCTTCGTCTAGAATGGACGAACCCCGTTATCCCGGCGTCCGTCTAGTGTTATCGCTGTCCTTTGGGAACGCGGTCTTTTTTCTGGCCAAAAAGCGAAATGCCCCCTGTGCGAATCCTCGTGGACAGTCTGGCGGACCAGGGGCTCACCAACGCCCAGATGGGAAATGCCCGCGAAATCATCCGGCGGCTGGACCCCGAGCGGTTCCATGTGAGTATTTTTTGTGGAGGGGAGCCCGATCACGGAATCAGGCAGCGTCCCAATACTACTTTCATATCTTTGCCAGAGCGACGGCGGACGGTCCGAATCTTTCGTGAGTTTGTTCTGGGGAAGCATGACATCCTGTTCTACGTGAAGTCGTCGCCTGCCAGCCGGCTGTATCTGGCGCTGCATCGAAAGTGGAAGGATGACCGCATCACGATCGGAAGCGTGGAGTCACAATCGGACTTGCGGAATGAGCCCACGATCGCTCCCGAGGCGGTAAACCTGTGGGAACGGACCGTGCTGCGCTGCGACTATCTTTTCAGCAACTCGCACGCCGTACAACAAAGCTTGCAGCGCGAATACGGCATACTCAGTGAAGTTGTCCCCACCGGAGTGGATACGAAGTTTTTCACGCCTGAGTGGAACCGCCCAGCCAACGTTCGTCCCAGAGTTTTGTTTGTCGGATCACTACGGTCGTTCAAACAGCCACAACTGCTGCTGGAGGCGGCGGTTCGTTTTCCTGAAGCCGACTTTGTGATTGCGGGCGAAGGTCTCATGGCTGGCGAGTTGAAAGCGCGGATCGAGCGGGAGAAACTCAGCAACGTAACTCTGGTTGGTCTGCTGGCGGCGGAGCCGTTGAGGCGACAATATCAGCAGGCTGACATCTTCCTGTTTCCATCGCAGTGGGAAGGGTCTCCGAAAGTTCTGCTGGAGGCGACGGCATGCGGGCTGCCCGTGATCGCGCGAAATAATTATCAGCCCGAAACCGTCGTCGATGGGGAAACTGGGTACCTTGTCGGTTCGGACGACGAAATATTTGTACGATTGCAGGGACTTCTGGCGCATCCGGAGCACCGTCGAAAGTTGGGCGAGGCGGGCCGTAAACACAGCCTCCGTTTCGACTGGGATCCGATCACCCGGCGCTGGGAGGAGATCTTTCTCAGCCTGGTATCGCGGAAGACGGCCCGCGCAGCATGAGCGCTGACCGCGTCAGCGTCCTCAGAGTTATCGTCTCAGAAACCGCTTCACGTGCTGACGCTTGACGCCGTTCTATCCTGTGCAGGAGGACGATGCTCAGGGTTGCTTTGTCGCCGAGCCTTTGCCGTGGCTGGCTCAGTTGGGTGTGAGCAACACCGTTCGAGCGGTGAGGCCGTTCTATCGACGTGGCTCTGCCAGCGTGCTCTTCGGCTGCGGCGCGATGGGTGAGCTTTTTCTCGCTTCCCGGCGGATGGGGTCTCTCCAGCGCCGGCGGCTTTCTTTTTGCCAGGCTGCTTCCTGAAATCCGTCGTCTGCATGCTTCGCATCCGGTGGACTTGATTCACGCGCATTCCGCTCTGCCCTGCGGCCACGCAGCTTCGCTGCTCAGCCGGGAACTGAAAATACCGTTCGTGGTCACGGTGCATGGACTGGACGCCTTCTCGACCCGGCAGGTCGAAGGCCACGCCGGACGATGGTGTGCTGGGGTATCGCGATCGGTTTACCGCTCGGCGTGCCGGGTGATTTGTGTAAGCGAGAAAGTTCGGGAACAGGTGCTCGCAGGCGCGGCGGGACCGGTGAACACAACCGTTCTCTACAACGGCGTCGATCCGCAGATGTTTTCTCCGCCAGAGCACGAGGCGGACACGCTGGTGGTGCTGACCGTGGGAAATTTGATCCCGATCAAAGGTCACGATCTGCTGCTGCGAGCATTTGCCGCAATGCAAGGATCGGCTTCCAGCAATCTCTCCGGCTCTTTCGCTTGAGATTATTGGCGACGGTCCAGAGCGCGCTCGTCTGCAGCAATTGGCGCAAGAACTAGGCATTGGGGCGAAGGTCCATTTTCGCGGACGCCAAAGTCGCCGCGAGGTTGCGGATGCGATGCGGCGTGCGACCGTATTCGCCCTGCCCAGCCGTTACGAGGGACTGGGATGCGTTTACCTGGAAGCGATGTCGGCGGGCAAGCCAGTCATCGCATGCCAGGGGCAGGGAATTGAAGAAGTGATTCGGCCAGCCGTGAATGGGTGCTTAATCGCGCCTGATGATCTGGAGGGGTTGACCGATACTCTTGCCACGCTTTTGCAGCAGACGGAACTCCGGCGCAAGATCGGGGATGCGGCGCGTCGAACGATTCTTCAGGGATTCACTCTGGAACAGCAAGCAGAGCGTCTGGTGAAGGTCTATCGGGAGTGCGTGGCATGAGCCGGCGACTGGTGATCCTGAGTGAGATTATTGCGCCGTACCGGATTCCGGTCTTTCAACGCGCTGGCGCGACATCCGGAGATCGATTTGCACGTGATCTTCCTGGCGGAGAGCGATCCTGGATTACGCGAGTGGCAGGTGTACAAGGATGAAATCCAATTTTCGTATCAGGTGCTGCCATCGTGGCGGCAACGCGTTGCCGGGCACAAACTCCTTCTCAACCGGGGGATGAAAGAAGCGCTGCGCGAGGCGAATCCAGACGCGATTCTGTGCGGAGGCTACAACTATCCGGCGGCGTGGCAGGCGCTGCGCTGGGCGGGCAAGAATCAAGTCCCGTTCATGGCGTGGGTGGAAAGCACAGAGCAGGATTTTCGCAGCCGCAAGCCGGCAGTCGAATTTCTGAAAAAGAAGTTCATGAGGCAGTGCAGTGCTTTCGTTGTCCCCGGGAAATCGTCGTTGCAGTACGTTATGAACTATGGAACCTCTGAGGAAAATATTTTCGTCGCGCCTAATGCCGTGGATACGGAACTCTTTGCCGCGAAGGCAGCAGCGGCGCGCGCGGACGCTGCAAAGTATCGCCACGCATTGAAGTTGCCGTCGCGTTTTTTTCTGTTCGTGGGTCGGCTGGTGCGGGAAAAAGGAGTGTTTGACTTGGTTGAAGCCTATGGCAAACTGACTCCTGATGTGCGCGCTGCGGTCGGACTGGTTCTGGTGGGAGAAGGCGTGGCTCGCGTGGAATTGCGTCGTCGAGCCAGTCGAGTCAATCCTGGGGAAGTGCAGTTTGCCGGATTCGTTCAGCGCGAGCAGCTTGCCGTCTACTATGCACTGGCTGAAACTTTTGTCTTTCCGTCACAGAGCGACCCCTGGGGACTCGTGGTGAATGAAGCGATGGCCTGCGGCCTGCCGGTAATTTCGAGTGAGGCGGCGGGATGCACAGCCGACCTGGTACAAGACGGTTGGAACGGAAGAGTGGTGCGGCCCGGTGACATTGCGCAGTTGAACACGGCGATGGAAGAACTTGCACGAAACTCAGTGATGCGAACACAGATGGGAAATCACAGCAGGGAGCGTATCCTGAGATATTCTCCGGAAGACTGTGCCGCCGGAATCGCGGAAGCCGCACTGTCGCTTGGTACGACATCGAGTGGGAAATCGTCGTCAGAGACGTCATCGCGCAGGACCAGGCCATGAATGAGCGCTATTCCAGATTTGTCGTGCCGGGCCTGGTCGTAGGTGTCGGCCTGATGGCCGCCTATGTTGCGTTCTACCAGCCGGGATATCTCAGCAGCGCCTCGTATCTGGGCGGACTGATGTTCCTGCAAGTTCTCTTGGCGGCAGTCTGGAAATACGAGAAAAGATTCTTTCCCCTTCTGGTAGTAGTTTTTCTTTGGGCCGGCATGTCACTTCCGTTCAGTGGAATATGGACTTTCGGACGTTGGCCTGTCCTGGCCGTGGGAGCGATTGCGGGCTTCGCGCTTTATATGCGGAGTGCTCGACCGCAATTCGCCACCTTCCACCTGGTCGCGATATTTGCCGTATTGGCCGCGCTGGTTTCGGCTGCCGTTTCAGGGCTTCCGATGCTGTCCTTCATGAAGGCACTGAGCCTGCTGCTTCTCTTTCTGTATGCCGCCACTGGGGCCCGGTTGGCGCTGGCGGGGCGCGAAGAGGAATTCTTCCCGAAATTGTTGTTGCTGGTGGAGATTGTGGTCTATCTCTCGGCCGTCATCTATTTTGTCTTGCGGATTCCAGTTTTTGGTAACCCCAACTCCATGGGCGCCATTATGGGTGTGGTCGCCGTGCCTCTGCTTTTCTGGGGATTCCTGACGGCGGTGGGGAAGACCCAGTTCCGCAGAATGGCTTTCGCTTTGACGCTCAGTGTCGGGTTGCTGTTCTACAGCCAGGCTCGGGCTGGAATTCTGGCCGCTGTAATCGTGTGTGGCCTGGTATGCGTGGTTCTGCGGCGATACCGGTTGATGATCCAGGGAGTCGTAGCGTTCGTGTGTGTGGCTGGGCTCGTCATTACAGCGACTCCCACCGAGTCGGGAGAGGATATGCCCGGCCGGACGGGAGAATTCATCTCTCTTGTCGACGATGCTCTATAAGGGACACGACGATGTCGGCGTTCTTGGCTCACGGCGTAGCGCCTGGGACGAGACCATCAATGTCATCCAGGACCATCCCTGGTTTGGAAGCGGATTCGGAACCAGCGTGGGCAACGATGAATCGGATATGGAAGTAGGCCAGTATGCGACGGTTGCGGCTGCGACCCGCGAGCACGGCAACAGTTACCTGGCGATCATGGAAGGGGTTGGCCTGCTGGGAGTCGTGCCGTTTATCGCACTCGTGCTGGCGCTGGCGTTGAAAGTGGGCGGTGTCTTCGCCTGGCTTCGCCGCACCGCTAACATCCGGCACTTCTCCGTGCCTGTGGCCATGGTGCTGGCGGCGGGCTTGATCCATGCCGGCTTCGAGGACTGGCTTTTCGCGGTCGGTTACTACCTCAGCGTGTTCTTCTGGGTGCTGGCGTTTGCTTTCATGGACCTGCTTCCTTCCGAAGCGCCTGCTGCTGCGTATCGCCTGATCCGAAACCCTGCCTTCGGAAGCTTCGGGCGAGACGTGCATGTAGCTGCGCCCGAGCGATGATGCACCTGTTCGTCAACGGCCTGGCAGCCAGCGCCGGCGGCGGACTCACGTATCTGCGCAACGTTCTTCCCCAGTTGTCTGTCCGCGGAGACGTGCAGGTGACGGCGGCGGTGAATCCGCAACTGCGTACGGAATTCTGCGATCTGCCCCGAGTCTCTCTCCCTGAAATCGATCCTCCTGCCGGAGCCGTGCGCGTTTCTGGCGGGAGCAATCCTCGTTGCCCGCGGTCATTCTGAAGAGTGGCGCCGATGTGCTGGTTTCCGCGGGTAACTTCGCCCTGCGCAAGTCTCCTGTGCCACAGATTCTGCTTTCGCGAAACTCGCTTTACACCTCTACGGATTTCTTCCGCGACCTGCGCCAGCGACGAGAGTACGGTTTTTGGCTGGAGACGCGAATCAAGGGTGACCTGGCGCGGCGTTCTATCGGATGGGCGGATCGTACGGTCGCGCCCAGCGAGGCATTCGCGCAGGAGTTACGACTGTGGACTGGACGCAGCGTGGCAGCGATCCACCATGGCTTCGATCGCGAGGCATTTTTCCGCGACTCGGGGCCGCTTGCCAGCGAAGTCCAGGCAGAAGCTCGATCGTGATGGCGATAAAGACACGTTACGCTTGCTCTACGTCAGCCATTACAACTACTACCGGAATTTTGAGACTCTGCTGCGCGCTCTGCCTCTGCTGCGTCAACGTCTGGGCGGTCGCGGGCTCAAGCTGTTTCTGACTTGCCGGCTGCATTCCGAAGACAACCCAGGGAGCTACCGCGCTCAGGGCAGCTTCCGATCTGGTCAAGCAACTAGGAGTGGAGGACATCGTGGTGGAGCTGGGCGCCATTCCTTATTCGCTTCTGCACCAGGTATATCGCGAGTGCGACGTTTACGTTACATCGGCTTATGCCGAGTCATTTGCGCACCCTCTGGTCGAAGCCATGGCGAGTGGATTGCCGGTTGTGGCTTCCGATCTGGCGGTGCACCGCGAGATTTGCCAGGACGCCGCGATTTACTTTCAGCGCTTTTCTCCGGCAGAACTGGCGGAGCAGGTTTGCCGGGTCGCCGCCAACGGCGAGTTGTCAAAACAACTTTCGGAGCGCGGACTGGCGCGGTCGCTGGATTTTTCCTGGAAGAAGCACGTGGACGAGTTGCTGACGTTGGCGGCGGAGTTGCTGTCCTCGAAAAAGGCCCACGCGACTTAGCTGAGCTGCAGACTCCCTTTCTAACTGGAGCGACCGCCAGGCGATCTGGCAACCAGAGGAAGTCGGAGTGACGGTATTCCGCGAACGTATTTGATCCACCGGCGTGTGATCGCCGATTGACACCGGTATCCCAGCTCCTGAAGCAGATTCCAGGCAGTTTCGCGGCTTGCATCTGAACACTCGACGAACAGCACCGGTTTTGAAGCCGCCAGAGTGCGCGCGCATGCCGAGCAAAACGGACCCTTCCGCGCCTTCAACATCGATCTTCACGAATGCCGGGTATGCCAGATCTCCTGCTGCCACGAGATCATCGACGGCTACGGTTTTTATGGAAAGCTCGGTGGCGGCTGGATTGTTTCGATGCCAGACCATGCTTGCCGTAGCCAGATTTTCGGCCAGTCGAATGACTGCCTCTCCACTCTTGTCCGAAGCTGCGAGCTCGAGCAATCTGATGTTCCGCAGCCCGTTCAGTTCAATGTTCCGTCGAAGCAATTCGATATTTCGGGGGACAGGCTCAAATGCGACGACGTGGCCGGAGGGTCCGACCTGCTTCGCCAATGACAGGGAAACGTAACCCAGGTTTGCGCCGATGTCGTACACCGTATCCCCGGCGGCAGACGTACTCTCGGATGGCTCTTTGCAGATGCGACTCGGCAGTGCCCAGCAGGTAACCGAGATGCTCGGTGGGGGAGACGCAAATGCGATAGCCCGAGGCCAGTCCGCGAAGGATCGTCCGGGGCTTGGACTCGCTCCCCAACGCAAGCACAACGCACGATTTCGCAAGATTTCGGATGGCGGACATGAAGTTCTTAATTCTTCTGCGGACTTACCGCAATTCGATCGTCAATATCTTGCGGAGCGTCTAGCTACTACGATCAATGATGTTCCGATGGGAAGACGATGTCCGCGACTCAACCAGACGGCCTCGAGGTTCAAGAGTGCTGTGAGCAGTCCGTTGATCAATGGTAGAACGCGAAATTCTTTCGAGGCCAAAGTTTTGGCATCTTCCGAACCATGCCTATTTTGCCGGCCGCTTATTTTCCGGACCAACCAGACGATCGGAAAAATGCAGCTCATGAACTGACTGAGGAATTCCACCTCAAATCCAGCTTCGGTCAGTCGTGCGCGAATGTCCTGTGCGGAATAGCGGCGGCAGTGATGAGCGGCCTCGTCGAAGTAACTCCACAAATATTGGTGCGCGGGGACGGTCAGTATCAGCCTTCCTTCGGGTGCAAGTGCTTCACGCAACGCGGTTAAAGTATCCAGTTCTTGCGGGATGTGTTCCAGGACGTCGAACATGCCGATAAGGTCGAAGGGTTCTCCGAACGGGCAATTGCGGACGTCGCCCTGCACCAGCGGACCGGCGGATCGCTGCTGCGCGAAGCGTAAGCCGTCAAACCAGAGTTCGAGGCCAACCACTCTTCCATCGGGACAGGCCTGGCGGAGCGCACGGAGTACGTTTCCCGTTCCGCATCCGACTTCGAGAACAAGGTATCCCGGCTCGAGCCCTGACGTGAATCTTCTGGCAAGGGAGGAAATCATGCGATTTCGCGCACGAAACCAAAAATGACGGTCTTCGACCTGAGCCAGTTGGTGAAAGAAAGATGGGTCGTATCCACCCTGTGAAATGCTTTCTGCGGCTGCAGGCATTGATAGTCCCGGCGGTAGGTTGTGCTACTAGTCGTTTGTAAACCAGCGGTGATACCAACGCTGAAAGGATGCGGGAAGAAATCCGCAATGTCGATAGAGACCCTGCGCAGCTCTGTTACGTTCCTGGGTAACGACGGTTCCGAGACGAGATCCTTTGAGCGCCGACCAAGTGATGAATTCTTGCACCAGCGCCTTGCCAAGCCCCTGACCCGCGAAAGGTGGAGCAACACCGAGCAGCCCAATCTGCGTATCCTGCCCATGCTCCTCGCACGTAATGTAGCCCACGGGTTGGCCGTCTACCTCGGGAACAAAAACGGTTTGAGCTGTGTCGTTGAAACTCTTCTCGAGCCAGGCAGCATACAGCAAGCCACACTCTTCGCGATCAAAGTGCTCGTCGTAGTAGAAGCGTGAGTCACGATGAAGAGTGCGGGCAAGCTGACACACAACGGCGAGATCAGATTCGCGCGCCAGGCGCACTGGGGAATCCGCCGCTGTCTTGGACAGTTGACCTTCGTGACTGGTAGGGCGCGCGAGAGTTAAGCGCACATCGACTTCACGAAAATCATTTTGCTGCGCAATGCACGCGGTCTCGGCGTCATCTGTATCGCCCAGGAAATACAGGCAGTCGATGCGATGATCCCTGCACCATTCTAAGATTTCGGAAACTTTAGACTCGTCCAGGCGCGCACAGTTCGCACGGGCGATTCGTTTATCGAAGAAGGTAGAATCCCACTCCAGGTAGCTACAAACGACTGAGGCAACGGCGCGGACGCCGGTATTGGCTTGCGCCGACGACATCCGCTGACCAATCATGCGGCCGTTCCTGCCCGGTTCTGCATCTTGAAGCGAGTGACAACGGATACGATGCGCGCCTGCTCTTGCTCGGCAAGGTCGTTATAGAAAGGCAGGCGAAGCAGTCTGGAACTGAAGTCTTCCGTAACCGGGCAGTCTCCCTTGCGTGCCTCAAACTTGCGGCCCATGTCTGAGAGGTGCAGTGGCACGTAATGAAAGACGCTGAGGATTCCCTGGGCCTTAAGGTGCGAGATGAGCGCGTCCCGATATTCCGCCGAAGGCGCGACCATGTAGAACATGTGATACGCCTGCTCGCAATGTGGCGGAACAAAAGGCAGGCCAACACTGTTTTCTTGTGCCCACGATTGCAAATGCTGCGAATAGTATTCCCAGACTCGCCGGCGCTTCTTTTGAATGTCATGTCTGGCCTCGAGTTGGGCCAGAAGGAAGGCGGCAAGTAGGTCAGACGGAAGGTAGCTGGATCCGACGTCCACCCATGTGTATTTGTCGACTTGCCCGCGGAAGAACTGATTGCGATTCGTTCCTTTTTCGCGAATGATCAGTGCTCGTTCAACAAGGTCAAGGTCATTCACCACCAGGGCGCCGCCCTCACCGCAGGTGATGTTTTTGGTTTCGTGGAAACTCTGGGTTCCCAGGCATCCGAAGGTGCCGGTGAGCCGGCCCTTGTACCGGGCAAACAATCCGTGTGCATTGTCCTCGACTAGTCGAACGCCGTGCCGCTGCGCAATCTCGCAGATGGTGTCCATTTCGCAAGCCACGCCAGCGTAATGAACAGGAACGATGGCTTTGGTTCGCGGCGTGATCAAAGACTCCAAGCGAGTCTCGTCGAGGTTCAGCGTGTCAGGACGGACATCGGCGAAGACGATGTGGGCCCCGCGGAGAGCGAAGGCGTTGGCAGTCGAGACGAAAGTAAACGAGGGAACGATAATTTCGTCTCCGCTCTGACAATCGAGCAGCAGGGCTGCCATTTCGAGAGCGTGAGTACAAGAGGTCGTAAGCAGCACCTTCGATACTCCAAGCTCCTGCTCCAGTAGTTCGTGACATTTCCGCGTAAAGGGGCCGTCACCTGAAGCGTGGCCGTTGGCAATGGCCTGGGCAATGTAGCGGTACTCGTTGCCCGCGAGGCATGGCCGGTTGAACGGGATCAGAGAGGTCATAGGTTAGAAAGCCAAGGCCAACGATCTCAAACACTACTTCAAGAAAACTCTGGGATCACTTTAGCGCACTCACCCGGCGTCTTTCCTCTCGCGTGCTGGCTGTGTCAGATCGGACAACGTACGGCGGCTTTTGCAGACTACGGAAATGCATGCGAGCCAGGTACTCTCCGATGATACCCAGAGCAAATAACTGGGCGCCCGAGAATAGAGCAACGATCGAAGCCAGAAACGGGAAGCCGGGAACGGGGTCGCCGTGGGTGAAGTACCGGAGAAGAACGTAACCCAAGACGCAAATGCCGAAGAAGGTGAATGCGAAGCCCACGAGACTGGCGATCTGCAAGGGCAGAGTGGTGAAGCCAGTCATCATATTCATCGCGTGGGTGAGCAATTTGCGGAACGAATAACCGGAAGTCCCCAGCTTGCGTTGTTGGTGGACGACCGGAGTGGCGGCGAAGCGATTCGTGCCCCAGGTCAGCAATACGTCGATGGAAACAAACGATCCTTCGTAGTGGCTGAAAGCTCCGGCTACTTCCGCGCGGAAGGCGCGAAACGCAGACACCTGGCGGGCGATGGTTGCGCCCATTACATTCTGTAGCGCCATCTTGGTCACGATCGAAGCCAGGTCACGCAGCATGCCGTGCTCTTCGTTCTGAGGTGTGCCGTAGACAACATCGAAACCTTCCGCGAGAACCGCTAGTAGTTTAGGAATCTCTTCGGGCGGATGCTGCAAGTCATCATCCATGGTGACAATGACGTCATACTGGGTCGCACGGATGCCGCATAGCAGCGCATTGTGCTGGCCATAGTTGCGCATCAGGTTGATGGGATGGATCCAGGGACGTCCCTCCGCCAGCTGGCAGATCACGTCCCAGCTTCGGTCGGGACTGCTGTCATTGACCAATATGAGTTCGTAAGTGGAGGTAATTCGGCTGAGAGCGGCCTGGAGCCGTTCGACGAGTTCGGGAAGAATCTCTTCGCTGCGATAAACCGGCACTACCACTGACAGTCCGCTGGGCCGCGCATTGATGCTATGAATCATGGTTCCGATCCGTTGCGGACTGGTTCAGAGTGCCGGCGATAGACAGACAAACTAGAAGACACATAAGTACGCGTCTTGGGCGAACGCTGGAGGTTAAAAGTAGAGCGATTTTACAGGCTTGTCAGACGCAGGAGCAAGGGCAAGCGCACACGAATGGTCATCCCAAAATCTTTTCGAGCACAGCTCTCAGGTCCGCGGGTGGGCCGGAGATTGAGTTGAGGTGTCCATTGTGAAGAGATAGGGCGAGATGTTTGACGCAATCACAATGGCCGGCTGGGAACAGTGTGCTAATTTGGGTGATCCAACAAGGAAGGTCGAAGAGGGAAGGAGGCGGAGAATCCGATGGCGAGTTTATCCGCATCCTTGTGGAGACGCGCGGCGATCGTATGGATGGTTTTCGTCGTGCTGACCGTCTACAGCTATCCCTATCTGGCGACGACCAGGACGCTGAAGTCGCGACAAGTCCCGTTCTCGTTCGCTGCCGACCTGAGTCTTTATCTGAATCTTGGCCAGTTGAGTTCGGCGGGCAATCAACCTGTCTTGAACCCCTACTATGGTACTCCCATGCATGTGGGAGTATTTGGGTATCTCACGTTTGATCTAGCATTCAGGATCTTCGGATGGATCGAGCATCTCCTCAACTACAACCTTTGGTGCGCGGTTCTCATCTGGAACTGGCTATGGTGGATCGCAATCTACGCCGGAGCATTTTGGTTTTTCCGGCTCGTGCTGCCCGAGGAAGCATCGCCAGTCTTATGGCTGGGAATGAGTCTGCTTTTCTTTTTCAACTTCGGAGTGCTCAAAGCGTTGCTTTTTGCCTGGCTGCATTTTCCGTCATGGGCTGGATTTGAGGCTTTAAGCCTGCCATACATCCGAACTTTCTTTCCGCCCATCCCGGTTGGATTGTTGCTCTTGTATCTCTCGCTTCAGATACGTGCGCTGCGAGTTTCCACGTGGTACGAGTGGGCCGGAATGTGCGGGTTGCAGGCCTGTGCGTTCGCCATGTTTCCCTATGCGACGCTGATGATGGCAGGCAGCACTTTCATTGTCACTTTGGCATGCATCCGATCACTGCTGCCGATCAGTCTGCTGAAAAGGATCGTTCCTTACGGCGTGGCCTGCGCAGTCATTGACTGCGCATTTCTGTTGCGTCGCTTAGCGCCAGGAGGGGAGCACGACTCCCAGTTTTCGTTATTCAGCTTTCGCCCTTCGCACATCGTCGACCTGACCGGCGGCGCCCTGATCCTGCTCATCCTGCTGACTATTGCTACGACGGTCATCGCTCCCATACGGTCGCGAGAGGCAAAATGGACGCTGGTGGGGCTGGGTCTTTCCAACATCTTTTTGATGCTGGCGGATGCTGTGTTTGCGCCCTCGCTCTTGCTGTCGCCTCACGGCGCTTACTTTTTACACTGCACGATTGCACTGCAAGTTACTTATCTAATCGCGGCCGCGTTCGCGAGTCAGAAACGCGCGCCTAGGTGGACTAGACCGGCCTGCATTGCAGCTACTGTTTTCGTGACGATCATTTTCGTTACGATCAATGGAGCAATGCTTGCGATCGGCAATTACCGCTCGTCCTTGCCGGAAAACAGGGAGGCGGCAGATCTGGCGAGGGCATTGACGTCTTTTAAGATCGACAACGGAGACTTGATCATCGCCCGGGCTGACACTGTTGACGACCTGTGCGCGTGGGTTCCTCTGTTGCATCGTGGGACCGTACTATTCTGTCGAAGCGCACAGTACGAACTGGCAGATTCTGAACGGCGTGGTTTTCATCGACTGAGGCAGGCGCTATATCTCTACTTCACGGGCAAGGATAGCCGATGGGTGGACGGCGTGGTGAACGATCCGGCGGCGCTCACCGCACAGGACCGGCTGGCTTTCGCGGGCGAAATTAGTGTCTCGGACAAGGAGACTCTGGACAGGGGCAAGCGGGAGATCATGACGGAGTTGCTTCCCAAACTCGCAAGCGTGGAACAGAGGCAGGATCAAGCGAAACTGTTTTTTCAGCCATACCCGAGCATCCTGGTTGTTGATGACGCCAGCCATCCTCTGTTTGTGAAAGATCGCCTCCTGTCGTACCTGTCGATTGAATCGGAGGAAAGATCCGGTAATTTTGTGCTATTGCGGTGCCGGCCCTCGGCGCAACGCGACGCAGTGGGACCATCGTCATCCCGTGCAGCGTCCTCGCGCAAAAACGCTTTCTTAGCGCGGCCGGGAGGGTCGTAGATGTGCGGAATCTTCGGCATTCTTGCGAGCAACGGCCCGGTTCCCACGAATCTTCTGGAACAAGCCACCGATTCGCTGGCGCACCGCGGGCCTGACGACCGGGGAACCGTCGTTATAAAAGCCAACACTTCGCCGCGCCTGGAAATCGGACTGGGCAGCCGCCGTCTGGCGATTCTCGATCTCTCTCCGCAGGGCCATCAGCCCATGCAGGATCCGGAAACCGGCAATTGGATTGTCTACAACGGCGAGATTTACAACTTCCGAGAAATCAGGACACGCCTGATGGGAGAAGGCGTGCGCTTCGAAAGCCAGTCCGACACCGAAGTGCTGCTGAAGGCTTATGGTCGCTGGGGCGAGAAGTGTCTGGGCGAGTTGCGTGGGATGTTTGCTTTCGCCATTTGGGATGCCAAGAAGGCTCGCATGCTCCTGGGCCGCGATCCCATGGGGATCAAGCCGCTCTACTATTGTTCGACGGGAAAATATTTTCTCTTTGCCTCGGAGCTCCGGACGCTGCTCGGTACGGGGCTGGTGTCGCGGAGACTGGATCCAGCAGGCCTGATCAGCTTCCTCAATTTTGGATCTCTCTACGATCCCATCACCATGATTCAGGGCGTCACGGCCCTCGAGGCGGGCCACTACGCGGTGTGGGAAAACGGCCGGTTGACCGACGTGATGTACTGGGACCTTGCACCTCACGGCCGGGCCGGCGTGGCTGCAAGCTATCTGTCGGGGAACGAGACCGCGCGGAAGGATCTGGAAAACGACGTTTACGAAACGCTCGACCAGGCCGTGCGCATGCAGATGGTCAGCGACGTCCCTGTAGGCCTGTTTCTTTCCGGAGGAATCGACTCCAGCAGCCTGGCCGGGATTCTGAGCCGGGCGGGAATCCGGCTCAACACGTTCTCCATTATTTTTCGCGAGGCGGAGTTCAGTGAGGCGGAATATTCCCGTGAAGTGGCGCGGATTTTTGCTTCTGAACATCAGGAAATCATGGTTTCACAGGGCGACGTGTTGGATGCGATTCCGTACGCGCTCAAAGCCATGGACCAGCCCACCATCGACGGGATGAATACCTACTTGATTTCGCGACAGACGCGGGCTGCCGGAATCAAGGTCGCGCTCTCCGGCCTGGGCGGGGACGAACTGTTCGCCGGCTATTCCACTTTTCGCGACGTCCCGCGCATGGAACGCTTCGCACAATTCTGGGGACGCTGGCCGTCGTTCCTGAGAGGTCCATTGCTGCGCATGTTCGCTACCTTCGCGTCAGACACGGACAAGAACCGGAAGTTGGCCGCGCTCGGCGGCGGACGAGGGAGCACACTTCATCCTTACTTTCTGGCGCGGGCTCTTTTCACCCCTGAACAACGGGACGCTCTGCTGGCGTCGGTGGATGAAGCAGCACTGGCGCGGTCCGACGCTCCCTTGCAGGAAAGCCTGAGCCACGCGCGGGAGCTTGATGCGATCAACCGGGTTTCGTATCTGGAAGCGCGCTGCTACATGCTGAATACACTGTTGCGCGATTCTGACGTCATGAGCATGGCTCACGGGCTGGAGCTAAGAGTGCCGCTCATCGATCACTTGCTGGCCGACAAACTCATGGCGCTGCCCGGAGCCTGGAAACTCGACAGCAGTGTGCCGAAACCTTTGCTGGTACATGCTCTGAAGGGAGCGTTACCGGGAGACATCTTATATCGCAGGAAGCAGGGCTTCACGTTGCCCTTTGAACGGTGGCTGCGCGAGAACCTGCGTCCTGAGGTGGAGGCGGCCCTGCAGAATATCAACCAGGGCGCGCTCGGGCCGTTGCTCAATCACGACTCAGCTCGGCAAGTTTGGAGTGATTTCCTGAGTGGCCGGACTTCGTGGTCCCGGGTCTGGTCGCTTTATGTGCTGCAGCAGTGGTGTGAATTAAATTCCGTTACGGCCTAGCAAGCGCGGTTTTCGGAGGGTTGGACTTTTTCCCCGAGATCAACAGGAACAGTCCCCAGTTGCGACCAAATTTCTTTGCCAGGAACCGCGGATATAGTTTCCAAGCCAGCCGGTACACCGGCGATTGATAACGGGCGGAAGGTCGATGGAGTAAGAGGTCGCCCGGACTGAAAACCTGGCGGAGCGCAAGGTTTTCAAATCCTTCCATCAGTGAAGCAATTTCTGCCTTGGTGTAAGTCTTGGTGCCGGGACTCTCCAATCGTTCGTAAACAGTTTGCCTGATCGACTTCCCGTGCAGAGCTCCGTAACGCAGCCATAACATCGCGGCGGTGAGCGAGGGATGGTGATAGACCATGATTCGGGCTTCACCGCCGGGCTTCAACACGCGCCACGCTTCCCGCAGGCATCGCGCCGTGTCCGGGCTGTGATGCATGACGCCGTAGGAATACACCGCGTCGAACGATTCATCGGCGAATGGCAAGTGCTCGGCGTCGGCGACGCGCAGGTCGGGAACGAATCCTGCTGCTTCGCATCTACGGCGGGCGCGCTCGATTGACACTGCCGACATATCGATTCCGGTCGCTTGCGCGCCAGCCTTCAACCATTCCAGATAATCGGCGCCCATGCCGACCCCGATTTCCAACACTTTTTGATCGCAGGCGGACGCGAACTTTGCAAACTCCGCGATGTAAGGTTCGAGTTCGTAGCGGGCTCGGGCATGAGCCTCGAAGTCGTCCTCGCCGTCGAGGTAGCGCGTGCCGCAAGGGTCGGAGTTCCAGAACTTCTGGACATCCTGCTTCAAATCGGGCTTCAGATCGGGAATGGAGCGGGCATTGGCCACGGGGGTGAACTTAGGCTGGATGGTAGCACAGCGATCCGTCTGCCTTTGCCGTCAAGAGCCTTTTAACCGCAAAGACTGCAAAGCAACTCCGCAAAGTGCGCAAAGAGCGGTCCTCCTCCGGTTGCTTCAATGTAAGATGTTCAATAACTTTCACTGCAATGCAGAAGCTAGAAGAACCACGACAGATCGACGCCGGGGCTCGGGTTGCGACTCTTCCCGTGAGCGTGATTGTGCCGGTGCGGAATGAAGCTGGGAATCTGCCACGCTGTCTGGAATCGCTGCGGGAAGTTGGCGAGGTGTATGTCGTCGATTCGCAGAGCAGCGACGAGACGGTGGAGATTGCGCGGTCGCTCGGCGCCAAAGTCATCCAGTTTCACTATGCCGGCGGATGGCCTAAGAAGCGGCAATGGGCGATGGACACGCTTCCGCTGGCACACGACTGGGTTTTTCTAGTGGACGCCGACGAGGCGCTCACGCCGGAGCTGGCGGATGAAATCCGCCGAGCTGTGCAGAACCCTGATGTCGACGGCTACTACATCGCGCTGCGAATGTTTTTTCTAGGTCGCGCGTTGCACCACGGCGATGCTGGCTTTTACAAGCTTTCTCTGTTTCGCCGGGGTAAGGGACGTTTTGAGTGCCGACTGAAAGATCAGGATGCCTCCATGGCGGACATGGAAGTTCACGAACACGTCATCGTCGAGGGCAAGACAGCGAGGCTAAAAAACCCTTTGCTGCACTACAACGTGGAGTCGCTCGAGCGCTATATCCAGAAGCACAACGAATATTCGAACTGGGACGCGCGGGTGTGGATCGAGGGCGAGGCGAATTCCACCGAACTTCCACCCGCTCTTTTCGGGAGCCAGGCGCAGCGGCGACGCTGGTTGCGCAAAAAGCTATTCGGGCTTCCCGGTTCGCCGGTCCTGTTCTTCCTGTACAAATATATTTTTCGGCTGGGATTTCTGGATGGAGTGCCGGGCCTGATTTATTGCGGCTTTCAAGGACAGCAGTTCTTTCACATCAAAGCCAAAATCTACGAATCGCGTAGCGGGAAGGGTTGACACGGTCTCATGTGCGGAATTAGCGGCCTGGCCAATTGCGGAGACAAAGAGACGCTGGCGCGCATGACGTCGATTCAAGCCCACCGCGGTCCGGACGATTCCGGCTTGTGGGAGCAGGGCTTTCCGGACGGATCGTACTTCGCGCTCGGGAGCCGGCGGTTGGCGATCCTCGATCTTTCTCCGGACGGCCACATGCCGATGTGTAATCCTCAGCGCAATCTGTGGATCACTTACAACGGAGAGATCTATAACTTCCGTGAGTTACGCGAAGAGTTGAAGGCGAAGGGACACCAGTTCACTTCGGGAAGCGACACCGAAGTGGTGCTTCATCTTTACGAATCCGAGGGGCCGGATTGCGTCAAGAGGCTCAACGGAATGTTTGCTTTCGCCATCTGTGATCTGCGCTCCGGTACGCCGAGTCTTTTTGTGGCCCGCGACCACTTTGGCGTGAAACCGTTTTACTACTCGCACCAGGGTCATCGCTTTGCCTTCGCATCTGAGATCAAGGCGCTGCTGCAAGTACCGGGAATTCATGCGGAAATCGATCCCGAAGCGCTGCATCAGTATCTGACTTTTCTGTGGGTGCCCGATCCGGGGACTATGTTCCGCGGAATTCAGAAGCTGCCCGCGGGTCACTACGCGATATTCCGCGACGGTCAGCTTAAGCTCACGCAATACTGGGACCTGACGTTTCCTTCGGCGGACGCGGCGTATCCTCGTTCAGAAGACGACCTGGCGGAAGAAATTCGCGAACGCTTCCGGCGTTCGGTGGAATCGCAGATGGTCAGCGACGTTCCGATTGGCGCTTTTCTGAGCGCTGGGCTGGATTCGTCGAGCATCGTGGCCATGATGTCGCGCGCGACACAGCAGCCGGTGCGCACTTACACCATCACGTTTCCCGACAAGTACCGGGTCGGCGAGAACGCGCTTGATGATCCTGATGTGGCGACTCGACTGGCGCGGCGTTTGGGATGCGAAAACCAGCGAATCGTCGTTGAGCCGGATGTGGCCGATCTGCTGCCTCGACTTACGCTGGCACATGGACGAGCCGACTGCCGACCCTGCCATCATCCCGGCTTACCTGGTGTGCCGCGAGGCGCGAAAGCAGGCGACGGTTTTGCTCTCGGGCGTCGGCGGTGACGAACTTTTTGCGGGATATCGCAAACACTCGGCGCACTACTGGGCAGAGGCCTATCAGCGTGTGCCGCGCGCCGCGCGTCGTCTGATCGGTGGGGCGGTTGCCGGGCTTCCCAGCCTGCGGGGAACAGCGATGAAGGGAAGCGTTCGGCTGATGAAGAAAATGACGCGCAGCGCTTCGCTCTCCGCGGCGGACCGCTTTATGATGAACTGCACTTATCTGGATGCCGAGCAGAAGTCTGCGCTGTATTCAGTCGGCCTTTGGTGGAGAAGTTTTCGGTGCTGATCCGGCGATACGGCACCGCGCGGGTTTCGCGCAGGTGAAAGATGCGGACTTTCTGAACCAGATGCTGTATCTCGATACCAAGATTTTCATGGCCAGCCTGAACCTGACTTACAACGACAAGATGAGTATGGCTTCCTCGGTTGAAGTTCGCGTGCCGTTCCTGGACCGCGAACTGGCTGAGTTTGTCGCCTGGAATGTTCCGCCGAAGCTGAAGCTGAAAGGATTCTTTCGTCCCACCACGAAATATATTTTCCGCAAGGCGATGAAAGACATCTTGCCGCGCGAAGTCTTGTCACAACCCAAGGCGGGATTCGCGGCGCCGATCGACTACTGGCTGGCCCACGATCTGAAAGAAATGACCGACGACCTGCTATCGGAGTCGCGTATTCGACAGCGCGGGTTGTTCCGTCCCGAGGCGGTGCGTGGGTTCGTGGAGCAGCATCGCCGCGGCGCGCAGGATTGGTCGATGCAGATCTGGCAATTCCTTACCCTTGAAATCTGGATGCAGACTTTTCTGGATAGCAGTGCGTCCCAGCACAGCATGATCGACCTCGCCGGGCGCGCCACCGCATGACCCGACTCCTGGAAAAATCAAACATCGCATGCTGATTCTCGGGCTCAACATGTTTCATGCGGACGCCTCCGCTGCCATCGTGCAGGATGGCAAAGTCGTGTTCGCGATTGCCGAAGAGCGGCTGAACCGGATCAAACATTACGCGGGGTTTCCGGCACTGGCGATCAAGGCTTGCCTGGATGCGGCCGGCGCGAAGATCACAGATGTTGATCACATCGCCGTCGGTCAGGACAGCGATGCCAACCTGGCCAAAAAAGTTCAGTATGCATTGGCCAATCCGGCCAAGATTCTGAATTTCATCCGGCTGCGCCAGCGCAAGGAGGCCATGCGCGATGTGCGGTCGCTGGTGGCCCAGGCGCTTGATGTCGATCCCCAGGCGCCGGGTTTTACGGAACATCACCTCGAGCACCACATCGCTCACATTGCCAGCGCCTACTACTGCTCGCCGTGGGAAAGGGCAGCAGGCTTCAGCTATGACGGCTCCGGCGATTTTGTTTCCACCATGATGGCGAGCTGCGAGGGCAACGACATCAAGGTGCTCGATCGCGTCTTCCTGCCGCATTCGCTAGGCAGCTTCTACACCATGATTTGCGAGTTCATCGGCTATTCGAAATACGGTGATGAAGGCAAAGTGATGGGGCTTGCGCCGTACGGGAAGGACACCTATTGCGCGCAAATTGGCAAGA
This sequence comes from Terriglobia bacterium, assembly GCA_963741105.1. Classification (GTDB taxonomy): domain Bacteria; phylum Acidobacteriota; class Terriglobia; order Terriglobales; family Acidobacteriaceae; genus JAIQFF01. The sequence continues at coordinate 185,125 of CAVUGT010000004.1, read as the reverse complement.
TCATCGAGCTGTGTGATCCGGCATTTCGGCTTGACCTCGATTACTTCATGCCGCTCGGCAGCAATCAGGGCATGCAGATCCAGGCTGATGGAACAGTGCAACTGGCGCGGCATTTTTCCGACCGCATGGCAAAGCTTTTCGGTCCCCCGCGCGAGCCTCAGGCTGAAATCCTGCAGCGCGACATGGACCTGGCTTTCGCCATGCAGCACCGGTTCGAAGAAGTGTTTTTTCATCTGCTGAAGCAGTTACACCAGCGCGTGCCTTCGGAAGACCTAGTCATGGCTGGAGGCTGCGCCCTCAATAGTGTTGCCAACGGGAAGCTTTTTCGGGAGACACCCTTTCGCAGAACGTGGATCCAGCCGGCGGCGGGAGATGAAGGACTGGCGATTGGCGCGGCTCTGCATACCTATCACTCCACCCTGCAGCAGTCCGGCCGGCACGAGATGAAGAATTCGTATCTGGGGCCGGAGTTTTCCGATTCGCGCATTGAATCCGATCTCAAGCAGGCAAACCTACGCTATCGCAAGCTGGAGCGGGAGCCGCTGCTTGATGCTGTAGCGGAGCAGATTGCTACGGGCAACGTTGTCGGCTGGTTCCAGGGACGGATGGAATGGGGGCCGCGGGCGCTGGGGAATCGTTCGATCGTGGCCCATCCCGGACTGCCGGACATGAAAGATGTGCTCAATGCGCGCATCAAGCACCGGGAATGGTTCCGTCCGTTTGCGCCATCGATTCTGGTGGAGCGGCAGAGCGAATATTTCGAGTATGACCATCCTTCGCCCTTCATGCTACACGTGTACAAGATCCGTCCGGAGAAGCGGGCACAGCTTTGTGCGGTCAATCACGTGGACGACACAGGCCGACTGCAGACCGTGAGCCGGGAGGAGAATCCGCTGTATTACGATCTGATCTGTGCATTCGAGCGCAGGACAGGGATTCCGGTGATCCTGAATACCAGCTTCAACGAGAATGAGCCGATCGTTTGCAAGCCGGAAGAAGCGATCGATTGTTTCAAACGTACACGCATGGACGTGCTGGCAATAGGGTCCTATCTGGTGCTCAAATCTGAGAACTGAGAACTGACATCTGGAAACTGGTTTTCGAAATTCTTAGCTTTTTTGATCAACACTCAGAACCCCAAAAAGATATATGGCTGCTCGTGAAGCATCCCCGCCGACGAGACCGGATTCTCCGAAGTTGGCCCCCGTGGCTGCATTCCCCGGCTTGCGAGTTCTGGCCTGGCGGGATGATTGGCTGTACGCCGCGCGGGGATACTCGTTACTACGGGCCCGAATGACGTAGGAACGCGGGTGCGATCGAGTGGCAGACCGTAGCACGGTACGTCCCCGAGTGGTGGAGGAATCTGAGTGTGAGGTCGCGGCTGACTTTTCGCCTGGTGCGCGACGGCTTTCATGCGCTGGCGACTTTATCCTCGGGGCATATTGTCGCTGCGGTGCCGGGCGCGATTGTCACCCTTGCGCCTGGAGAGAATGAGTTTCGCGTTTCGCATCGCGTACTGCGCGGCACGCGGCCGCTGCACATTACAGCCACGCCTGACGACCATATTTTCTGGGGCGAGTACTTCGACAATCCGGCTCGCGACGAAGTCCACATCTACGCCTCGACCGATCGCGGGGCCACGTGGGATGTGGCTTACACCTTTCCTCGCGGCGCGGTGCGCCACGTGCACAACATCGTTTTCGATGAGTGGGCCAACTGTCTCTGGGTGCTTACCGGGGACAACGGTTCCGAATGCCGTATTCTGCGTGTTTCCTGCGATTTTAGAAACGTGGATACAGTCCTCTCCGGTCATCAGCAGGCGCGGGCCGTAGCCCTGGTACCCAACGCCGGACGGATTGTACTTTTCGTCCGACACGCCGCTTGAATCCAATCACGTGTACCGTCTTGATCGTGGGGGAACGCTCACCGAGCTGGCGGCGTTGAGCAGTTCGTCAATTTATGGATGTCGCGCCGGAGGCGGAATTTTCTTTTCCACCATGGTCGAGCCCAGCCGGACGAATCCGGATCGCAATGTCCGGCTTTATGGCAGCCGCGGCCTCGACTGGGGGGATTTGATGCAGTGGCGAAAAGATTTCTTGCCAATGTCGTTGTTTCAGTATGGCAATGCGATCCTCCCGGATGGGCGTAATGCCACGGAATTTCTTGCCCTGACCACCATCGCGGTGCGAGGTGACGACGTCAAAACCTCGATTTGGCGGGTCTGTCCGGGCGGCGTGCTATAGTTCGAAAAATCGATTCGCAAAGTCAACGCAGTGCCCGTTTCCTATGTCCGTAGCGGCCCGTCTGAACTACTATCGCCGGATTTCGAGCGCATATCTGTTGCCAGGGAAGAGCCAGCTTACGTTCTGGCATGACCAGCCGCAGGAGAATTCCGGCGCGTCGCTTGACCAACTGGGCGAATACTACATGCCCTTCCTGGAGAAAGCGGGTTACGCGGGAGCGCATGATGCCGACGGAATTCCATTGCTCGACTATCACGGCAACATCGGCTTGCAGCACAACCCCATTGCGATCGCGCAGTGGGGGCTGGGGAACTTCAATCTTTTTCTGCGCTCGCGTAGCGAAGAATACAAACAGAAATCTTTGGCCGCGGCCGACTGGCTGGTGAAGCATCTTGAGCCAAACACGTTCGGCGTGCCTGTGTGGAACCACTTATTTGATTGGGAGTACCGGACTCCGCTAAAGGCTCCGTGGTATTCCGGACTCGCGCAGGGACAGGGAATTTCCTTGCTGGTGCGCGTCGCGCAGGAAACCGGCAGGTCTGAGTATTTGGAGACCGCCACACGCGCTTTCCTGAGTTTTTCCAAGTCTGTTCAGGAGGGCGGAGTCGTCTTTACCGATGAAGCCGGGGACATCTGGTTCGAGGAGTACATTGTTTCGCCGCCGACGCATATTCTGAACGGCTTCATCTGGGCGGCGTGGGGAGTCTACGACTTTTTTCTCGCCACCAAATCGAAGGCCGCGCAGGCCTTGTTCGACCGGGCGGTGGAGACGCTGCGCAAGAATCTCGAGCGCTACGACCTGGGATTCTGGTCGCTATACGAACTCTCGGACACACGTTTGCCGATGGTGGCCAGCCCTTTCTATCACCAACTGCACGTGACCCAACTGCGGCTCATGTATCGGCTCACGGGCAACGATGTGTTCGCACGATACGCCGATCGTTGGGCAGCGTACGCTCGCAGTCGGGCCAAGCGCACGCGAGCTTTGTGCTACAAGGGCGCGTTCAAGCTCTGTTACTACTAGGGACCCGTGAAGATTCTTTACGTCTCACAATATTTTCCGCCGGAGATGGGAGCGCCCGCCGCCCGCGTGGCTGAGTTGTCGCGCTACTGGGCGCAAGACGGGCACGACGTTACCGTGCTGACCGGGTTTCCCAATCATCCTACGGGCGTGGTGCCGGCGGAATACCGTCGCAAGTTCCGACGACTGGTGGCGCGGGAAAAAACGGACGGAGTGAACGTCGTCCGTACCTGGCTGCTTCCGTTTCCCAACCGCAAGACTTATGAGCGCATTTTGAACTACAGCTCGTTTTGCTTTTCGGCAGCCTGTACCGGACTGTTTGCGGAGCGGCCCGACGTCGTGATTGCCAGTTCGCCTCAGTTGCTGGTCGGGCTTTCCGGATGGTGGCTGGCGCGGCGCAAGCGCTCGCGCTTTGTGTTTGAAGTGCGCGACTTGTGGCCGGAATCTCTGGCGGCGGTTGGAGTGGGCAACGAGAAGTCGTTGGTGTATCGCGCACTGGCGCGCATAGCTGGTTTTCTCTACCGAAACTCTGACCACATCGTGGTAGTGACCCCGGCCTTCAAAGACTATCTGGTGCAGCACTGGCAGGTCGCGCCGGAAAAGATTTCGGTGGTGGAAAACGGAGTCGAGGCCGACCTCTTCAGTCCACGGACGGAGAGCAACCTGCGAACTGAACTGGGCGCCGAGGGAAAATTTGTCGTGTCCTACATCGGCACGATGGGTAATGCCCATGGCTTGCAGACCGTGATCGAGGCCGCGGAACAATTGCAGAGTGCGAATCCCAACGTCTTGTTCCTGCTGGTGGGGGAAGGTGCTGAAAAGCAGCAACTGGTTTCCCTGGCGCGGTCGCGCGGTCTGACCAATCTGCATTTTGTGGATCAGCAACCGCGGGAGAGAATACCGGCCTACATTTGCGCCTCGGACGCGTGCCTGGTTCTGCTGAAGAAGAGCGAGATATTCAAGACGGTGATTCCCAGCAAGATGCTGGAGTTCATGTCCTGTGCGCGTCCCGTGATTCTCGGAGTCGAAGGTCAGGCGCGGCAGATTCTTGAAGATGCCCAGGCGGGAATTTGCATGGAGCCCGAAAATCCATCGGAATTGGCGGAGGCCGTTTTGCGGCTCGCTGGCAATCAGCAACTGCGCGAAACTCTAGGCCGCAATGGCCGACGCCATGTGTTGCAGCATTTTTCGCGGCGCCAAAGCGCCACAACTTATATCGATTTGCTGAACGCGCTTATGGGAGAAGAGAAGAAACGCGCGATCGCGGCCTGACCTGTAAAGGCCACGAGGATTCACGGGGCGATGGCGTAAATGGTCGCTGCGGCTGCGGCTTGTGTGGCGACATCAGCAGTACGAGCCATCAGTACTTTTCTTGAACTGCTGGGGACGAACAGGATGTCGTCCGCCTTCATGGGCATGTCGACGACTTTGGCCTGAAGCATTTTTTTCAGCTCAATCGGTATTTCCGTCATTCCGTTTGGCCCTTTGCGAATGATCTTCGCGCCATTCAACTTGGCGAATCGGGTTGTGCCTCCGGACAGGGCGACCGCCTTCAGTACGGTGAGGCTGTCGCTATCCATCAGGAACCCGCTGGGCCGTCCCACTTCTCCCACAACGTACACGACGTCGGCTTTGTGCACGAGTATGGTGTCGCCCGGAGAAACCGGGATGTTACTCACCGGATTGTCGCTGAGCTTCCGGCTCAAAGGCACGGTCACGGGCTTATCGGACTGGTTGCGGTGAGTGACGGTAATGCTCTGACCGGCCGATGCCGTAAATCCTCCTGCTGCCGAAACCACGTCGAGCAAGCGAGGCTCACCGATTACCGGATAGACGCCGGGCCGCGCTACTTCTCCCAGCAGGCTTATGCCCTGGGAAGCGGACTGATCGACATTCAAACTGACATGGGGATTCTTTACGAACCCTCCATCGGAGAGGCGCTTTTCGATCAGAGCCTGGGCTTCTTCGACCGTGAGACCAGACAAATGAACGTAGTCGATCAGCGGGAGGTATACGTCGCCGTTAGTTCCCAGGCGGCTCTTGGTGGAGAGTTCGGGCACGTTGTAAACACTCACGTCCAGCAGGTCTCCAACGCCCAGCTTTGGACTTGAACTGCCCTCGTCTGCCGACGGTGAAGGCGCAGGTTGGGGCGGTGCCGGTGTTGCCGAGGGAAAAACCTGTTCCGTGGGCCTTTCTGCGACCTTGGGTGACTGATCTTGCGCGATCCCACCGATGCTGAGGGTCGAAGATAAAAAAAGAACTAGTAGAGTATTCTCCAGGCTGACGGGAGTCCTGCGAACAGATCGCATTTCTGGACCTCTTGGCATGGTGACGAGAAGAGAAGTCTAGCATGGCAGAGAAGAGAAACGCCGCTCAAAGGGGCCGATTGTCCGGCAGTTTGTTGAACCAGAGCCAGGGATATCTCCGCTGAGTCCTCTTGCGAGTTTTCCACAACCTATGTCCTTCTGACGGTTGCGGCGTAAATTTCGCAGCGCTATAGTCCTCAACAGCACCAAACCTAAAACAATTCGCTCTCATTGCGACGTGAGAATTGCGGAACTGGGCAACACAGGTCTGCAAAAGAGTGCGTGAGAGCGGTTCGAAATTTCGAGGCGCAGATTCGTTTCGGGGGGAACGATAGTGCGCACAAAATCACAAACCTGAAATCTGCCTCCAGCCACGTCCGAGGAGCATTCATTGACGCTGTTCTACCTGGGAATCTTTGTGGTCTCGGTGCTGGCCTCGTTCGTCCTGACCAGGTACGTACGGAATTTAGCGATGGTGCGAGGCTGGGTTGCCGGGCCCGGCCTGGAGCGGCATTTGCACAACCGCCCGCTTCCGCGTCTGGGCGGAGTCGCTATCTTCCTGGCGTTTCTGCTTAGCATCTGCGTTGCAGGGATGCTCAGTTCCTGGCTGCCTCGCCTGAATTTCGGGTTCTCGTCGAAGGCCTTGTTCACCATCCTTGTGCCTGGCCTTCTGATTTTTCTTCTCGGCCTGTACGACGATCTGCATCCGGTGGGGCCGTATTTCAAATTTCTGGTGCAAGTGGCGGCGGGCGGGATTCTTTTTGCCGGCGGCTTGCGTATTCTGGATCTTCCAGTCCTGTTCAGCGGCTACCAATTTCCCTGGTATTTCGGGCTTCCGTTGACCATTCTGTGGGTCTTGGGAATTACGAACGCTTTCAACCTGATCGATGGACTCGACGGACTGGCCGCGGGCTCCGCGCTGTTTTCCACTTTAGTCGTCTTCGTAGTCGCGCTGTTCAGCCATTCTTCCTTTGTGTCGGTAATGACGCTGGTGCTGGCGGGCGCGATTCTGGGTTTTCTGCGCTACAACTTCAATCCCGCGACGATTTTTCTGGGGGATTGCGGCAGTCTGTTCGTGGGCTTCATGCTGAGCGCCTTGGCGTTGCAAGGCATGCAGAAGTCTCCCACGATTGTTGCAGTTGCAATTCCTGTCGTTTCGTTCGGGCTTCCCATCCTCGAGACCACGCTTTCTGTGGCCCGTCGTCTCATTAGCGGCCGGCCGGTATTTACCGGGGACCGCGAACATATCCATCACAAACTTCTGCAACGCGGACTCTCGCAACGGCAGGTTGTGACCATCCTTTACGCCGTGTCTGCGGTCTTTGCGATGCTTAGCTTGTTCCTGCTCTGGCCTACGGGCAGCACGCTTGGACTGGTTCTTGCGGTGCTGGGCATCGGCATCTGGATGGGAGTACAGCACCTGAATTATCTGGAGTTCGGAGAATTGCGGCGCGTCGCCCAGCGCACGCTGGAGCAGCGGCTGATTTTCGTCAATAACATGGCTATTCGCCGTGCCATGGAGGAACTCAAAGTCGCGTCGGACTTCGAACAGCTCTGCCGGATTCTTGACGCTGCCTTCAGCAGCAACGACTTCGATGCCTTTGAGCTCAGATTAATCGCGCCGCCGGACGGCCCAGTGGAGGCTCCGGGTCTGCAGATCGTTTCAGACGATACGCCAGACTTTCGCTGGAAAAGGCCAGGCAGCCACTTTGCCAAGGAAGTAAATCCGGCGTGGAACATGACGTTGGGGCTGATAGCGGCAAACAATCGCAGGCGCGGGTCATTGACCCTTTACCGCTCCTATAGCGGTGGAAACCTGCTACTCGACGTCAACCTGTTGACTTCGTTTTTTTCGGTCGCCCTGGCGGACGCGCTGGAACGCATGGACCGGGTAACCCAACTCGATTCTTCCCTGGTAGGCCAGAACAAAGCTGCAAAAGCCCGGGCCAGCTAGAAAATGTGGGCGTGCCGAGCGCCCCGCTGGTGCGGCATTACCACGGACCCGGCACGAGCGATGGTGCTCGCGCCCTACATCAAGGAAAAACACCACGTTATCCACAGCCTGAACCAACCGCGTTACTTCTTGCCGGACCACAGCTGCGTTTAGTTTCGTACTTCGTAAAAAAGCAGGAGAAAACCAGAACGATGGATTGGAGCAAGGCGCGAGACGCAAACTTCGTGGGATTGCAAACTGCGGTCTTCTGCGTGGCCTGCGAACTGATCAGTGAAAATAACACTCCGCACTGTCTGGCGTGCGGTAGTCAGGCTGTAATCAGCCTGTCGCGAGTGCTGGGTGGATCGCTACGACGCCAGCAGACGGCCCACCTGATCGCGGACGCCGAACTTGACCGCCTGGTCCACGACCTGCTTCGCACCGTGCCCCTCTCTGAGACACCAGTGGAAGAGACCCACTTGCCGGTGTCGTTCGCTTCGCTGGCTCCTGGCCGGAGCCATATCAGGCGATCCCAGCAGCCCCAGCCTGCGATTGTGCCCTTTCCCGCGGAAGCTGACCTGGAGCCGGCGATCAGTTTGATCGCGGAGCGCGCCCAGGCGCTTACGGGTGCGAGTGGCGCCGCGATTGCCTTGCGCAAGGGTGACGAAATGGTTTGCCGGGCGCGTGCCGGCCGTACCGCGCCCGACTTGGGCGTCCGCTTGCAGTCCGACTCTGGAATTTCGGCCGATTGCGTGCGCACAGGGCAGGTCGTGATGTGCCATGACGCGCAATACGATCCTCACGTGAATATCGCGGCCTGTCAGCGGCTGGGAGTACGGTCGATCCTGGCGGCCCCGCTGCGCCACTTCCGCAGGACGCTTGGCGTTTTCGAGGTATTCTCCAGCGCTCCCCATGCCTTCGCGGAGCGCGATGTTGCCACCATGCAGCTTCTCTCGAGTGTAATGGTGGCCGCTCTCTCGCGGCTCACGCCTCTTCGCCAGACGGCCTGACGACGAAAGAAAATCGTGTGGAAATGTCACACGAAAGTGCCACATCCGGCGGTTCCCGTTGGGGTAATATGTTAGCAATTCTGTATGGATCCCACCGGGCCCAAGCTGGCCGGCTTTTCACGGCAATCTCGAATCGCAACTGAGCGCAGACACAGCGTGCGCCACAGAGCGCACAGTCCTGCCTATGCGACCCTGAACGAAGCCCAGGGAAATGCTCCCGAACTTAGCGAGATTCTGGACATCAGCGAAGACGGGATGTCCATTCAGACGTCATCTCCGCTCGATGTCGAACACGATCTCAGCCTCTGCCTCGATCTTTCCGAGACGCACGCGCTCATTCGCACCACCGGGCACGTGGTCTGGTCGGACACAGCGGGACGCGCTGGAATTCATTTCTCGAAACTCTCACGGCAGTCTGTGGAGCAGCTGAAGGAATGGCTTTTCGTGAATGTGCTGACCGCCTTTGATCATGCGCGCGATACTTCTTATAACTGGGAAAGCTGGAACAGTGCTTCCAACCACCTGCTACCATCGCATACTATGCCGGGAGGCGATTTGCTTCCCGGACCTCTTACGGTCTCCGGCAACGGTGGGACATCTGAAAACGGAGCGACATCGGTCAGGACGAGAGCGGACGGAACCAAGAACAGAGTGAACAGAGAAATCGAAGTGGAGCCGAACGGGTTCGATCAAGAGAACACTCTGCAATCCATTGCGGGGCGGGCGCTGAACCTCACTCGAGCGACTGGCGCGGCCATCGCGCTGTCGGAAGGGAACGGCGGCGAAATGACCTGTGTCGCCAGCGCTGGCTCGGACGCTCCACCCGTGGGCAGCCGCGTTCAGACGAATTCAGGATTTTCCGGAGAGTGCGTCCGTACCGGGCGCTCCTTGCGCTGCGATGACTCCGAGACCGACGATCGCGTGGATCGGGCAGGATGCCGATCTCTGGGCATCCGATCCATCGTCGCAGTGCCAATCCGGCAGGGGACCAAGGTTGCCGGGCTTGTAGAAGTATTTTCACCGAATGCGTTCGCCTTCAACGCTGAGGACATCGCCACCCTACAGGGGTTGAGCGCGGGGATTCTCTCCAAGCCGTTGCCTGCGGTCGAAGTTCGCGTCGAAGCTGTACCTTCTCCCGTGACAACGGTGGCGTCTACCGCACCGGCGCGCGTTGTGCCGGTCGAGGTTGAGAAACGTCCAGCGCCAGTGGAAAAGCGGCCAGCCCCTGAGGTTGCCGTTGTCGCGACACCTGACGTTACGCCCGTTCCGGCGACCAGGCCCGCGAGCCATGTAAATGTGCAACGGGTGCTTCTCGTGGCCGCAATCGGCACTTTTGTTTTTGCGGTGCTATGGCTCATCGCGCCCTGGGTCTCGAACGCGATGCGATCGTCTGAACGGACTCAGTCACACACTCAGACCCCGGTTCAGTCTGCGGCTCCCAAATCGCCCAGCCTGCCGGCGGGTGTCACCGATCTGGCCAGTCTGCGTAAGGTCGCTGAGCAGGGAGATCCCGCGGCTCAGTTCTCGCTCGGGGCTCGCTATGCTACCGGCGAGGGTGTTACGCAGGACTACTCCGAGGCGGTGCGCTGGTTCACCAAGGCTGCGGAGCAGGGACACATCCTCGCCCAAGCCACTCTGGGAGCGTACTACTGGGCGGGCAGAGGTGTTCCGCAAGACTTAACCAAGGCGTATTACTGGTCAGTGCTGGCGCAGGCCGGAGGCGATCAGGCCAGCAAATACCGGGTTGCGGTCCTTACCTCGCGCATGAGCCGGGGCCAGGTGGTAGCGGCGCAACAGCAAGCGGATGATTGGTTACGTAACTTTGCTGGCCGTGCCCCCATATCCCGCTGAGTACGCCGGTAGACGCGACCGGTAGATGCTTCGGTAGCGCATTCGCTAGCCGCGCCAATCCCCTTTAATCTTCCCTAAACCGGTCTACAATTAAGGCAGAGGTTTTTCGTGCCTACCCTTCGTGAAGTCGTTTACGAAAACGTCCGCGAGGGGGACTTGTACGAGAAACTCGATCGCAACCGGGTACGCTGTTTTGCCTGTGGCCATTGCTGTCCCATTCCTGATGGTCAGCCCGGTGTCTGCAAAGTACGTTACAACCAGGGCGGAACGCTTTACGTGCCCTGGGGCTACGTCGGCGGCGTGCAGTGCGATCCCATCGAGAAGAAACCGTTCTTCCATGCCTATCCCGGCGCACTGGCCTACAGCTTTGGAATGCTGGGCTGCGATCTGCATTGTGCCTATTGCCAGAACTGGGTAACTTCGCAGGCGCTGCGCGATCCGGATGCGGTCTCAGCACCCCTTGCAGGCCTCTCCCGAGGCTCTTGTGCAGGATGCGCTGCGGCAGGGAGCGGAGGTCCTGGTCAGCACCTACAACGAGCCGTTGATCACAGCCGAATGGGCTGTGGAAATATTCAAGCAGGCGCGGACGGCAGGCCTGATCACGGGATTTGTGTCGAACGGAAATGGCACGCCGCAGGTTCTCGATTACATACGGCCATGGGTCGATCTCTACAAGGTTGATCTCAAGAGCTTCGACGATCAGCATTACCACCAACTGGGTGGACGCATCGGGCCGATCCTCGACACCATTCGTGCGTTACATGGTATGGGCGTGTGGCTGGAGATTGTGACGCTGCTGATACCGGGCTTCAATAACTCGGACGATGAACTGAAACGGATGGCCGCGTTTCTGGCCAGCGTTTCGACAGACATACCCTGGCATGTGACGGCGTTTCACAAAGACTACAAAATGGACGATCCGGAGAACACTCGTCCTGAAGACCTGATGCGTGCCGCCGAGATAGGTAAGAACGCAGGCTTGCGCTACATTTATGCTGGGAACTTGCCCGGACGGGTCGGCGATCTTGAAAATACTCGCTGTCATCAGTGCGGCGAGATGCTGATCCGGCGGCATGGTTATCTGGTGCAGGAATATCGCATCACTTCTGACGGCAAATGCCCCGGGTGTCAGACTGCGATTCCGGGCCGATGGGCAGCCAAATTTCAGGGCCAGATTGCGGAACGCCCTTTCTTGCCGCGTGGAAGCTCGCGTTTAGTTACAATTCCCACCTAGGATGCGACGACGGCAAGCGACTTTCATCTTCGCGATATTGTGCATGACGGTGGCCTGTTCGCCCCGCGATTTTCTTACGCGGCGGCTTGCCACGGACCTGATCGCAGGCTCTGAAACTTTCAAGACGACGCAACTGTTCTGGCTGCGCACCGGCGTGATCTCGAACAAGGACTACACCTCTCCGGAATATCTGGTGCTGCGCCGCCACGGCTGGATCACCGGCTCGAACGCATCCTGCACGCCCGACCTGGCCCCGAACCCGTGCTGGGATGTCGTGATCACGCCTCTCGGAGTCGATGCGCTGCGTGACTGGGTTTCCGCTACCGCGGCTTCGTCGCAATACATCAGCGTGCCGGTGGCACAAAGAGAAATGCTGGGGCTGACGGGAATCCGCAAGAACGGAAATTTCGCGGATGTTGATTTTCATTGGAGATGGGCCGCAGTCAACGAAGTGGGCGCCGCGCTCTACGCCAAGGGCACTGAATACAATTCAACAGTGGGCTTCGTCCGTTATGACGACGGGTGGCGCGTGATCGAAGGCGGTAATTTCAGAAGCAGCCAGGGACTGGGCGATGCGTTGAAGAACGCGGAAGCGGTGCCGTAACAATTTTCCTAGAGCGTAACGACGTGAACGGCGCGAGAGGGAAGGCACGAGGGAAAGGCGCGAGCGAGAAGATCACAACTGGGAAGGGCACGACTCTAGTCGTGCCGATAAATTAGCGAGAGAAGTGGATTCAGCCCACTGAGGTTCGCTGTCGAGACCAAATCCAACATCACAAGCACACCGCAGCGGCTGAAGCCGCTTTACTATGCAGTCCTATCGGCACGAGTGAACTCGTGCCCTTCCCGAAGCCCTTAGATTCGCGTTTTGGGGATTTCCGATCTGAAGAGCTGCCGAGCTTCGCTCGGCCTGGACGGGTCGAAGACCCGTCCCCACACGGACCTTAGAATCCCGACGGTTTGCTGGAGGCGCTGGCGACATTCACGCTGTGCGAGCTGGCGACGTACCCGGCGATGCCTTTGTACAGTCCTTCTGCAATCTTCTGGCGATAGTTTGAGTTCTTCAGTTTGGTTTCGTCTTCGGGGCTGCTGACGAAAGAAACTTCCGCGAGAATTGCGGGCATTGATGTTCCGGTGAGTACCACGTACGTAGCTTTCTTCACGCCACGGTTGCGTATGTCCGGAATCTGCGTCGCGAGCATGCGGTAAAGAGACTGTTGCACGGCAACGGCGAAGCGGCGCGACTTCAGCACCTTTTCGCGGATATCGACGTTGTTCCAGTTGACATTCTCAGCAGCAGCGCCGGCGGCGTCGGCTTCGGAAGTGCGTGCTTTCACGGACGAATAGGTGTTGGTGTAATAAGTCTCCGCCCCGCGCGCAGAAGAGTCGTTACTGTAGTTCGCGTGCACTGAAACGAACAAGTCCGCTTGTGCCAGGTTGGCAATTTCGGTCCGCTTTTCCAGGGGAAGGTAAGTATCATCCTGGCGGGTGTACAAAACCTCCGCGGTCAGACGACTCTCGACCAGTTTTCCCAGCCGGTGCACGATATCCAGAACCAGGTCTTTTTCCATCAGACCCTTGCGTCCCACGGTTCCCAGGTCCCAGCCGCCGTGGCCTGCATCGAGGACGAGACGGAATTTCGGCACGCGCACGCGCAGTCGTCCGTCAACCTTGTCAGCCGATCGAGTTGAAGGAACCGGTATCAATGCCGGCTGAGGCGCGACTGTAGTGGCCTTTGGCAAGTCGGCGACGGCGCTATGCTCCGATGACTTGCCGGCCTTTCGGATTTCCACTACCAACCGGTAGGGATTCGACTGCATGCTGACCGAGAAATCGGAAGCACCGGTGGTTTCAAGCACCACCCGGCTTACGCCTTTGACGGGCTGAGCGATGCGGACCCGAGTCAGGCGCGCATCTCCAATTTCAATCGTCCTGCCGAACATACCGGGAGCCAGCGCCGTATCGTGCAGATCGAAATAGATTCGTTCGGGTGAGCCGAGGCGGTGAGCTTCGTACTGAACTTCGCCCTGCATCTCGATGATCACGGTGCTCGCGTCGGCGGACGAGACATGTGAAATGCCGGTCACCATGGTGTGCGGGGAATGCTTGTCGTCTCGCCGCTGAAGACTGATCCTCGACGGCCACGGGTACGGGAGGTGTGGCCTGCGGCTCGGGCAGTTTCTCCGAGGTGGGAAGAGAAATCGTAGGAATTGGTTCGGTGGCTTCCGTCTTCGTGCGTGCTGAGTGACCAGACTTCCACCACAGACCGGCCGCCAATGCCGCGACCAAAGCAATCAGCAAGAGCAGAATCGCAATTCGGGATGGAAACTTCTGCTCTTTCTCATACTCCTGAAACAGTTCAGGAGCTGCCGTGCCCGAGTTCTCATCCGGGCCAGGTGCTGCCGCGCGTGCGGCAGTTTCCTCACTCGGGAGTTGATTATGGAGAACCTGGGAGGGAGCTTCAACGGGTTGCTCAGCCACCACGCGCTGTGAAATTTCCGCTAGCCGGTTTTCTTCTTCCGGCTTCAGAGCAGCCAGAATCAGTTCAGCCAGCAACTTCAGACTGCGAACGTCACTGTCGTTGAAGCCGTGCGGTTCGGCCGAAAAAGCTTCAACCAAACCAATGATGCCGTGGGCAGACGCGATGGGCACGGCCACGATGGAACGCGTGCCGAGCAAACGGCAAACCTGCACGTTTACGCGCGGATCTTGTTCCGAATCGTCGCAGCGGATGATTCCGCCGGTGCGCAGGCAGGCCCCGGAAAATCCTGATTTCGGATCCAGACGAGCACCCGGTTCGGGAACGATGTGTCCCGCAGCCGCTCGGCAAACAATCGCATCGTCTTCTGCCATCGCGATGGCGACGCCGTCAGCGCCGGTGAGAGTGAGGGCGCGCTCTGCTACCAGTTGCAACACTTCGTCCAGAACGAAGTGCTCGAGTTGCCAGACGTCATCGTCCAGCGCTTCGCCGTTTTTTTCACGGGCACGACGCTGGCGTATCTGCTCGTGCAGAGCAGAGAACGCGAGCAAAGCTTGGAGCGCTTCGTGTCCAAGAGCGTGGCTGGCAGGGTGAGAAGCGATCTGCGAGGCCGCGGACGCAGATGATTCCGGGACGCCGTCGACAGCCGCATTTTCGCCTGATTCGCTTTCAGTTGCGACATCATGGCCGGGTAACTCGTCGGTCGGTGACTTGTCGTCGGGTAACCCCAGGCTCGCGTTTTGCGGATTGGCGCTCATCTTTGTGGAAAACTCTGTGGATTACTTTCCCTCGGCTGAAATTCCTCGCGAGGGAAATGTCTCTCGAATCTAGACTTACAGTTCCACAGCGCCGGCATGGCCATTGGGGGAATCGCGAAACCGGCATATTTAAGTTACAGTGGATTTGTCCCAATCGCAATATTGACTGTGCACGCAAGGTCTCGGCCACCGGGGCAGGTGGAGGTGCAGGCTCTTGCGCTCTTTGGGGAGTTAAGCGTATCCTTTTGAAATAGAGGAGTTTACACGCTGTGGCAGAGGAACCGAAGAAGAAGAAATCGCGCTGGCTGTGGCCCCTGGGCGTAACCGCGACGGGCCTGACTGGTGCGGCTGTGGTGCTGTTACGGGGTTGTTGGCATAGCAAGATGAGCTGGCCCGTCCGTGCAAATGGTTACTCTTACCAGGTTTGCGTGGGTTGCGGGATCAAGCGTCTTTTCGACGAAAAGGCGTTTAGTGCTTACGGGCCCTATCGGTATGACATCAACGGTTTGATCGCCTGGGACCGTGCCCACCAGGATCGAGACGTCGGATATCCGCAGGAAGAGCGTCCTGCCTCCTGAAGGTGTGCAAGCTCGGTTGAACCAGCGTCGGTACTGAGACGCGTCTGCGCCCTTGGCTAGAATTTCGCCATGGATTTTCGCGTGGCGACGCCTCCGCAGACAAAGGTTGTCGGCCTCACTCCTGTAGGTCGTCGCGGCCACTACCGCCACCAGATTCAAACCCTTGCCTACGTCAATGTGGATCAATCGAACGGCGGCGTCATCCGCAATCTTGGCGACTCGGGGATGGCGATTCAAGCGGTCAGTCCCCTCTACGTGAACCAGCAGATTTTTCTGCGTTTCGATCTTCCGAACCCACGAGTCCGTCTGGAAGCCAAGGGACGTGTGGCCTGGGCCGATCCTGTCGGTCAGGCCGGCGTTGAGTTTCTGGCGCATATCACAGCGTCGCGCGACGTTTATTGAAAGAATGGATTTTCGTTCAGCTGATGGCGTCGGCTCGAGCACTCCGCCGGAGATGCAACCTACCTCTACGGCAAGAGCGGACAAGAGGCCGTCGAGTTAGTGTTTTCCTCGCACGCCGCGTCCTGCGATTCGTCTGGAAACAGCTGCCTCGTTCGGCAACAGGAAGATAGAGTCAGGCCTCGTACGTTGCATCTTGGATGGTTGCCTTTCGCAATTTCCGCGAATGCGCTTTCGTGGATGGTGGATAGCCTCATCCTGCTCTCAGCTGTGCTTGCTCTTCGCGGTGATCTGCATCGCCATGGTAGGTGGTGTTCCAGCGTGGCCGATTGCGGTAGTTGTGGGCCTTGGCGCCGCCGCGGTCTTCGCCGTGCTGTATCGATTCCTGTTCTTGTTCTGGATCGGCGGGACACCTGGTAACTGGCTTGCTGGCATCACGCCTGAAGGCTTTGATAGAGTCAGCCGAGAAGTAGAAGACCGGCCGCGATTTCGATAGATCGAGCGTCAGACGTCGGACGTCAGACCTCAGACTCAGCCGATAGAATGCCGATTTGCACGCGAATCGTTTGCTGCGCTCAGGGTGATACGAGATTAAGGTCCGAGGTCTGACGTCCGAGGTCCGGTATTAGTGCGTGAAGTATTGTCGCTCGAGCCAGAGTTGCAGTTCGCGCTTCATGGCTGGGGCAGCTTCCAGAAATCGGATGCCGGCGTTGCCCTGTTTATCTTTCCACGCCACTTCGCCCTGAAACTTCAGCGCGACCTTGGTGCCCGGCAATGTGAAGTTCACGTTCACTTTGCCGGTGGCCTGCTGAGGTTTTTGTAAATGAACGCCGATGCCGCCCTGGCTGAGATTCAGAAGGTGCGCGCGCTGGCGAGTCTTGGCCGCACTGATCAGGGACACTGGAACATCCAGGGTCGCGCGATGATACCGAAGCCGCTCGTCCAAGATCATGTTTCGTGCCGCAGACAACGTGTGAACAGCCTGCTCGACCGAGATGGGCTTTTCAAAAATGAAAGACGCGCCCTGAGACTCGAGATGTTTACGGCTGCCGGAGCCGCTGACGATGATGAGGGGTACCGCGTTGCGGATGGAGCCATCCTGCAAACCTTTCAGAAAATTTGCCGCGCCGCAAAGATCGCAATCGATGATGAGAGCGTCAATCTTTGACTTGGCAAGCTTCGCCAGGGCACGCTCCGGTTGCGATTCCACTTCGACTCCAATGTGCAGACCGCCGAGAATGCATTCGAGAACGCTGACTTCCTGAAAATCCCGCGAGACCACCATCGATGAAAGTGTCATAAATCAACTGTAGCCGGGCGCGTAACCGGCCCCTAGATCACCAAGGTAATAAAGCGGACTTCGGACGTCAGACCTCGGACATCAGGTCTCGATGCGTTGCTTTCGATTTACACGTGCGGTCTAAATCAGAGGTCCGAGGTCTGAGGTCTGAGATCCGAAGTCTGAGCTCCGGCGTCTGACGTCCGGTTCCGGATTTCCTGCCAGAGTTCCTGTCGGCCTGATCCGGTTTTCGCGGAGAAAGGCAGAATTTGAGACTGCGGATATTCCCGCGCGAGAGCCTGAAGAGCGTTGCGCAACTGATTGCTGGATAGCCGGTCACTCTTGGTGCCCACGATCAGCGTCGGCCGTCCGATTTCAGCGAGAAAATCCAGCAATGCCCGGTCCGCGGGTTGAGGTGGAACGTTCACATCGATCAGCGCGACACATAGAGCGAGGGAAGGGCGTTCTTTCAAATAGGGATCGATGAAACTCGGCCACTGTTGCGAGATCTCACGCGATATCTTGGCATAACCGTAGCCGGGCAAGTCGGTAAAGATCAATTCCGCCTCGGGTTTGCCTGGCCAGCGGACTTCAAAAAAATTGATCGAGCGGGTGCGTCCGGGAGTAGAACTGGTCTTGGCTATCTTGGAGCCAAGGAGCGAGTTGATGACGCTCGACTTCCCCACATTCGAACGTCCCAGAAAGGCAACCTCGGGCAGCACGGGAGCAGGGAATTGGCTGGGATCGCTAACCGACATCATGAAGCGGGCTAAAACACGCATAAATCAGTGTGCAGTTTAGTCGGAGAAGTTGCAAGCGCGGTAGCCGCAGAAATATGAATGAGGAGGTGCGATTTTCCTGGAATCTTCGCCTTCGAGTGAGAGTCACTCGAGTCCGAGTGGCCGCTTGTTTTCGACATCTTCCGGCTTGACCGGTTTGTACCGGTTCCAGAAATAAAGAATTGCAGCGACCACCACGCCGATACCCAAGCTGCCGAGAAAGAACAAGCGGTAGGCGGGAAGCCAGACTAACAGGATGAGTACCAGGGCGGCGGCGATGATCAGGCTTGCTCCACCGCGCAGATAGCCTCTGCGAGTCTCTGGATTCCGTTCCACACGAATACCCTGTAACCATTTTATGAATTCAGTAGAGTTCCGTGTAGCGTTTTCTTTGCGGTCAAGATCTTTTACCGCAAAGGTCGCAAAGAGACTCCGCAAAGTACGCAAAGGAAGCCCAAGTAAAAAGGCCCGCTTGCGCGGGCCTTTCTTGTGCTGATGTGGAAACTTACTGATGAGCCGTAGGACTCTCGCCGGGCGGTGGGATGGGAGCGATTGGCTGCGCCGCCTCTTCGCTGATTTCCGGCAGGGGCCGTTCCAAAGCTACCGCGAGCACTTGGTCCATGGTCTCCACGAAGTGCATCTTCATCGCGGTGCGCAGGTTCTCTGGTACCTCGGCTACGTCTTTCTCATTGTCCTGGGGCAGAATGACCTCGAACAATCCGGCGCGGTGTGCGGCCAGCAGCTTTTCTTTCAATCCGCCGATGGGCAATACTTTGCCGCGCAACGTAATCTCGCCGGTCATGGCCAGATCGCGTCGCACGGGAATCTTGCTCAGTGCGCTGGCAATCGCGGTGGCGATCGTAATGCCCGCAGAGGGACCGTCCTTGGGAATCGCACCTTCCGGAACGTGTACGTGGATGTCGAGGGAGCGATAGAAGTCTCGCGACAACCCGAGGCGAAGCGCACGCGAGCGAATGTAGGACATCGCGGCCTGCGCCGACTCCTGCATCACATCGCCGAGTTTGCCGGTCAGAGTGAGTTTGCCTTTGCCATCGACCACGGTAGCTTCGGTACTCAGAATCGAGCCGCCGACCTCTGTCCAGGCCAATCCCGTTACTAGGCCGACTTCGCTCTTTTCATGTGCCAGCGTGTCGCGGAATTTGATCACACCCAGGAAGTCGTTAGTGTTTTCCTGAGTGATGGCGGCGCTGTAAGTCTCGCCTTCCTTCACCACCTTGCGCGCGACTTTGCGGCAAACGTTGCCGATTTCGCGCTCCAGGTTACGCACTCCGGCTTCACGGGTGTACGAGCGGATCAGAGAAGTGATGGCGTTATCGCTGAACTTTAGGTTCTTCTCGGTCAAGCCGGCCTGCTGCAACTGCTTCTTGACCAGGAACTGCTTGGCGATTTCGACCTTCTCGTCCTCGGTATATCCGTGCAAGCGGAGCACTTCCATTCGGTCCTGCAGTGCTGCGGGGATGGTGTGCATCACGTTGGCTGTGGCGATGAAGAAGACTTGCGAGAGGTCGTATTCGACGTCGAGGTAGTGATCGACAAACATGAAATTCTGTTCGGGATCGAGTACTTCGAGCAACGCGGCCGACGGATCGCCGCGGAAGTCCATGGACATCTTGTCCACTTCGTCCAGCATGAAGACCGGGTTCTTGGTGCCGGCTTTCTTCATCATCTGGATAATCTGTCCGGGCAGGGCGCCGATGTAGGTGCGGCGATGGCCGCGGACTTCGGCTTCGTCGCGCACGCCGCCCAGCGACATGCGGACAAATTTGCGGCCGGTCGCCTTCGCGATCGACATGCCCAGCGACGTCTTGCCCACTCCCGGAGGTCCGACGAAACACAGGATCGAACCCTTGGGATTCTTGACCAGTTGCCGTACGGCGAGGAATTCGAGGATGCGGTCTTTGATCTTCTCCAGACCGTAATGATCTTCGTTCAGAACTTTTTCGGCGCGGCTGATGTTGCGGATTTCCTTGGAACGCTTCTTCCATGGAACTGCCAGCAACCAGTCGAGGTAATTGCGCGAAACCGTGGACTCGGCCGACATCGGCGGCATGGCTTCGAGCTTCTTGAGCTCCTGCACCGCCTTGTCGCGAACTTCCTTGGGCATTCCAGCGGCTTCGATCTTTTTCTTCAGTTCGTCGAATTCGCTCTTTTCGCCCCGGCCCAGTTCCTTCTGGATGGCCTTGATCTTTTCGTTGAGGTAATACTCTTTCTGGGCGCGTTCCATCTGGCGCTTTACGCGCGACTGGATGGTGCGGTCCATGTTCAGCTTTTCAATTTCGATGTCGAGAACGTCGCCGATCCGGGTCAGGCGCTCGCCGGGATCGAAGATTTCCAGCAGTTCCTGTTTTTCTTCGATCGAAAGCTGCAGGTTGGCGGCGATGGTGTCGGTCAGCTTGGCCGGATCTTCCATGCGCACGGCCGCGATCATGGTCTCGTAATTCAGGGACTGGCAGAGCTTTACGTATTGCTCGAACAGGGCAGTGACGCGCTGCATGCCGGTTTCGATTTGCGGGTTGGTTTCGGTCGCGTAACGGGCTACCCGGACCGAAACCTGCATGAAGCCTTCGGTCTCGCTGATCTGGAGAACTTTACCGCGCTCGATACCCTCGACCAGGACCTTGATGTTGCCGTCGGGCAACTTGAGGCTCTGCACGATGTTCACGATCGTGCCTACCTGATAGATCTCGTTCGGTTTGGGTTCATCGATGCTGGCATCATGCTGGGTGGCCAGGAATATCTTCTTGTCGGCCGCCAGTGCTTCTTCTAAAGCGCGAACGCTGGATTCCCGTCCTACGACAAACGGAGTCATCATGTAAGGGAAGATGACCACGTCGCGAATGGGCATCATGGGAAGTTTTTTGGTCTCGAATTTTTCCTTAACTGTCGTCACTTATTCTCCCGAACACCCGAGTTGCGTTCGCAGTGTAAAGCTTCTAGCTACTGGCTTCTAGCTCCTAAAAGTCCTGCCAGCGGGGCCTAGTTTAACCCGCTTTATCCATCATTGCGAGGGTAACGTTGCGCTTCTCGACCATCTCACGGGTCACTTCGAACTCCTTGACCTTTTTCTGGCTGGGCAGATGGTACATGAGATCGAGCATTAACTCCTCCAGAATCATACGCAATCCGCGAGCCCCGACCTTTCGCGCCATGGCCTGCCGGGCGATGGCCTTGAGGGCCTCATCGCTGAACTTCAGGCGCACATTTTCGAATTCGAAGAGGCGCTGGTACTGCTTGATGATCGCATTCTTAGGACGAGTCAGAATCTCGATCAGAGCAAATTCATCGAGGTCTTCGAGAACACCAACCACTGGCAACCGACCGACGAACTCGGGGATCAGACCGAACTTGATCATGTCCTCCGGCTGGATGTCGCTCAGCAGTTCGAAATTCCGCTTGCGCGCCATGGCTGGAGTCTCTTCTGCTTCGGTTTCCTCTCCGGCCTTGAATCCCAGCGACTTCTTACCCACGCGACGGGCAACGATTTTGTCGAGTCCGACGAAGGCGCCACCGCAAATGAACAGGATGTTCGTGGTATCGACGGGAGTGAATTCCTGGTGAGGATGCTTGCGGCCGCCCTGAGGAGGAACGTTGGCGATGGTTCCTTCGAGGATCTTCAGCAGTGCCTGCTGCACTCCCTCGCCGGAAACGTCGCGTGTGATGGACGGGTTCTCATCCTTCCGTCCGATCTTGTCGACTTCGTCGATATAGATGATGCCGGTCTGGGCGCGTCCTACGTCCCCGTCGGCTGCCTGCAGCAGCTTAAGGATAATGTTCTCAACGTCCTCGCCGACATATCCGGCTTCGGTCAGCGTTGTAGCGTCGACGATGGCGAAGGGGACATCGAGCATGCGGGCCAGGGTCTGGGCCAGCAGGGTTTTGCCAGTGCCCGTGGGGCCGATCAGCATGATGTTCGACTTGGCCAGTTCAACGCCGTCGCCGCGCTGGCGGTTCATGTAGATCCGCTTGTAATGGTTGTAAACCGCCACCGCCAGTTTCTTCTTGGTCTGCTCCTGGCCGATGACGTACTCATCGAGGAAGGTCTTTACTTCCTGCGGCTTGGGCAGTTGGTTGGGTGTGGTGGTCGGGGGCGTGGCCGTGCGGTCGTCTTCCAGGATGGAGTTGCAGACCGCTACGCACTCGTCGCAAATATAGGCCCTGGGATAATCGCTGGGGGATGAAATAAGTTTGGCTACCGCGTCCTGCGATTTATGGCAGAACGAACAGCGCAACATCTCCTCGGTACCAGTCCTGTTTTTCACTCGGCTTTACTCCTTCGTTAACCCTCTCTCTCCCGCTCCACTGCACCCTAATGCCGGTCGGCGGGACAGATCGTTTCGCGCCGAGACTGATCGGAAACTGATCGGGCGAACCCCGATCATACCTTTATCTCGTCTTATAGATGATATCGTCGATGATTCCGTATTCCTTAGCCTGTTGCGCGTTCATGATGAAGTCACGTTCTACGTCTTTTTCTACCTTTTCGAGCTTCTGACCGGTGTGCTTTGCCATTAACTGGTTAGTAATCTCTCGCATACGAAGAATTTCACGAGCGTGGATGTCGATGTCCGTCGCCTGGCCGGACAATCCACCCATCGAAGGCTGGTGAATCAGGATGCGGGAGTTGGGCAGTGCAAGTCTTTTCTTGGCTTGGCCTGCCGCCAACAACAGCGCTGCCATGCTGGCCGCCTGGCCGATACAGATGGTGGTGACATCGTTCTTTACGTATTGCATGGTGTCGTAGATCGCCATGCCGGCGGTAATCGATCCGCCCGGCGAGTTGATGTAAAGCTGGATGTCTTTCTCGGGATCTTCTTGCGCCAGAAACAACATCTGTGCAATCACCAAGTTGGCGATGGTGTCGTCAATCGGTGTGCCGATGAAAATGATGTTGTCCCGCAACAGCCGGGAGTAGATGTCGTAGGCCCGCTCACCCCGGCCAGTCTGCTCGATGACCATAGGGACCAGCATCATTTTGGGATCGTTCACATTCACCGTCCACACTCCTGTTTCTGACTACTAAATCTTTCTGGGAGGATCGAAAATGTCCGCGTCAGGCGGACTGGCGATATAGAAAATCGAGGGTCTTTTCGCTGCGGATTCTATTTCGGATTCTATCGAGCGCTCCATCGCGTGTCAAACGAGCCCGAATCGCTTCCGGGGTCTGTTTTGACTGCGTGGCGAGCGCATCGATCTCCCGATCGATTTCCTCATCGCTGACCTCGATCTTTTCCTCCTCGGCAATCTTGTCCAGCAGCAGGGAAGCCTTCACTTCCTGCAACGCCTGCTCCCGTTGTCCCACTCTCAACCGGTTCAAATCCATTTTCTTGATGTCTTCGGCTTTCATGCCCTGGGCCTGGAGCGCGCGCAGTCCGCGTTCCAGACGAACATCGACCTGGCGATCCACCAGCGCTTCCGGAACTTCGAAGTCGCTGCGCTTCACCAGTTCCGCCACCAGTTTGTCCTTGGCTTCATGCTCGGCGTTGTGTTTGCGCTCGGCTTCCATGCTTTCGCGAATGCGCTGGCGCACTTCGTCCAGAGTCTTGAATTCGCCCAGTTGAGTGGCAAACTCATCATTCAGTTCAGGCAGGGTCTTCTGCTTGATGGCTTGCACCTTCACAGTGTAAGTGAAGGTCTTACCCGCGAGTCGTTGCTCCTGAGCATCGTCTGCATAAACGACTTCGAATACGCGCTCGTCGCCCGGCGAAGCTCCCCGCAAGTTCTCGGTAAACTCGGGCATTGTGTTCTTACCCGCGATCTCCACCATGACTTCGTCCATGTGGACGGGTTTGCTGTCCGCGTCTTCGACTTTGGGTTTGCCGTCGAGTGAAACCTGGGCATAATCGCCGTCAGCGAGCGGGCGGCCTTCAACCGCCGTGTAGGTCGCATGCTGCTCACGCACGGATGTCAGAGACTGTTCGACTTCATCGTCGGTCACTCCGATTTCAGGCTTTTCGGCGCGTAACTCCTTGTAGCCCTCGACCTTGATCTCGGGCATCACTTCAAAGCTGGCTTTGAAGCGCAGGGGTTCGTTGTCCTTCAAATGAAGGTCGGTGACTTGCGGTTGGGAGACGGGAATCAGTCCCTGTTTGTCGGCCTCTTTGCGGAAGTAGCGGGGGACCAGAGCCTCAACCACGTCGCTCTTTAGGTCTTCGGAAAAACGCTGCTTGATGACGGAGGCAGGAACATGTCCGCGGCGGAAGCCGGGGATACGCGCCAGCTTCTGATACTTCTGGATCAGGGATGCGGTCTCGCGATTTACTTCCTCGACGGGGATCTCAACCGCGATTTCCCGGCGGGTGCTGCTGGTGGTCTCAGTGGGGCTCACATTTGCCTTTCGGACTTTAGCCGCGCGAAGCGTTCCATTAGGAACCGAGCGGTAAGGGCTACAAGTCTGAGTGTAAAGACTTGAGGAGAGAAGCGTCAAACCGCCGAACCGGAAATAAAGGTGACAAGAGTAACTGCGTCGTAATAAGGGATCCCCTTAGCGCACTTTGCGGAGTCCTTGGCGTCATTCGCGGTTAAAGATTTGAATTTGTCGGATCGAAGACAGGCAAGATCCGTGTGGGGCCGGGTCTTCGACCCGGACAGGCCGAGTGGAACTCGGCACCGTTTGGAGATAGCTATCAAACCAAACGAAGTCGAGCTGCGCTCGACCCGGCCGGGTCGGAAACCCGGCCCACACAGACTGTTACGACCGGTTGTCCGCTTACAATGGATGGAATGCCTGCCTGGCTTGTTCAACTGAACCGCGAAGTGGTTTCCTGTACTCGGTGTCCGCGACTGGTGGAATATCGCGAGCGAATTGCGCGTGACAAGCGGCGTGCTTACCTGGCCTGGGATTATTGGGGCAAACCTGTTCCCGGCTTCGGCGATCCCAACGCGCGGGTACTGGTGCTCGGCCTTGCACCTGGGGCCCATGGCTCGAATCGCACCGGACGTCCTTTCACCGGCGATGCTTCCGGCAAATTCATGTATCCGATCTTGTACGAGGCCGGTTTTTCGAATCAGCCCAGTGCCACCGATCGCGACGATGGTCTCGAACTCAAAGATCTCTACATCACCGCCGCCGTCCGATGCGCGCCGCCTGACAACAAGCCTCTGCCGGAGGAACTGTCCAACTGCGCTCCATATCTTGATCGCGAAATGGATGGGCTCAAGAAAGTGAAAGTGGTGGTGGCGCTGGGCCGGATTGGATTCGAAGCCTATCTCAATTACCTGAAGCGTCGCGGCCTGCTGCAGAGCAAGATTCCTTACCAATTCAAACATGCCGCCAGTTACAAGATGCCCGATGGCAAGACCCTGTTAGCCTCCTATCACCCTTCAAACCAGAATACGCAGACTGGAAAGCTGACGAGGCAGATGTTCGCCGGAATTTTTCAGGACGCCAGACGACTCGCTGATCGTCAATAGCTCGTTTCAAAACTATTGATGGGTTAACTTATGATTATGTGTTTTACTTAATCATGGTTAATTCGTGGGGCGGGTTCCGTGGGGCCCATGTCTGCTGTGCTGTCATTCTCCTGACCAGCGTTCTGTCGAGCGTCAACGTTCGGGGCCAACAAACCGCGGCTATCGCGGCGGAACCTGGCATCCAGGACAACAGTTTTCTGGTAGAGGAAGCTTACAACCAGGAGTTCGGCGTGGTGCAGCACATTTCCAGCTTCACGCGCTTCTGGGACAGCAAAGACTGGATTTACACCTTCACCCAGGAATGGCCAGTTGGAAATCAACGTCACCAGCTCAGCTACACGCTGGCGGCGTTACATGCGGGAGCCTTTCCCGATTCCGGGGCGGGCATTGGAGATGTTTTTCTGAACTACCGTTACCAACTGGTCGGAAACGGAGACACCCGTGTGGCTTTTTCCCCCCGGGTCAGCTTGATCCTTCCCGCCGGAGATTCGACTCAGCGTCGGGGTACAGGAGGTTTTGGTCTGCAGACCAATCTTCCGTTAAGCGTTGTTCTCAGCCAGAAATTAGTCAGTCACTGGAATGCTGGTGCCACCTTCGTGCCTCGCGCACAGAACGCCTTTGGCAATCACGCAGCGGCGGCCGGCTACAACTTTGGGCAGAGCTTTATCTGGCTGGCTCATGCCCGCTTCAATGTCATTTTGGAAAGTGCGTTTGCCGAGTTCCAGACCGTAGTCGCAGATAACCGCACGGAGTGGAACAACGCGTTCTTTCTCAGCCCGGGCATTCGGTGGGCCCATAACTTCAAGAATGGTCTGCAGATTGTCCCCGGGATTGGGGTTCCTCTTGGAATCGGGCCGAGCGCGGGACAAAAAGGTCTGCTTCTATATCTGAGTTTCGAACACCCATTTCGCAAGCTGCCGAGGTCGTAGACGACGCCAGAATCAGAAGCCCACGAATACAGGTTCTGCCTCGAGATTGATGTTCCAGAGTTCTTCCACGCGTTGCTGGATATGGTCTTTCAAGTCGACGATGTCGGCAGCGGTGGCTTCTCCGCGGTTCACGATGGCTAGCGCATGCTTCCGCGAAATGCCCGCCCGCCCACTGCGATAGCCTTTGCTGAATCCCGAGTGCTCCACCAACCACGCGGCTGAAACTTTTCTCTGGGCATCGAGCGCGGGATAGCTCGGGACCTGCAACCCTTTGCCGCCTGCGCGCCTGGTCAACTCGGCGTATTGTTCGGCAGTGAGTATCGGATTCTTGAAAAACGAGCCGGCACTCAGACAGTCTTCGTCTCCCGGAGTGATCAGCATCGCCTTCGTGGCGCGTATCCGGCGTACGGCTTCACGAGTGCTGGCCAGCGAAGGCACGTTCTGAAATCCGGCAAAATGTTTCTTCAGGTCGGCATACTCGATACGAGGCTTGCCGCCTGGTGTGAGGCAATAGGTCACGCGCAGGATGATGAAGCGTCCGCGCTCGCTGGTGTTGAAGATGCTGGTGCGATATTGAAATCCGCAGGCTTCGGCGCAGAGCTCTCGGACTTGTCCGTCTTTGAGATCGAAGACCAGTACGGACTCGATGGTCTCCGAAACTTCCTGGCCGTAAGCTCCGACATTCTGGACCGGGGTTCCACCCACGCTTCCCGGAATGCCGCTGAGGCACTCGACCCCGGCGCAATTCTTAGCCACGGCGCGAGCCACGAACCGGTCCCACTCTTCGCCTGCCCCCACTTCGAAAATCGCTTTGCCGTTTTCGGTCCGCTCATCGATGCCTGAAATTGCGGGTTTCAGGATCAGGCCAGGCCAACCGGCGTCGGAGATGACGACGTTGCTGCCGCCGCCCAGCACAAACAAGGGAAGATTGCGGGCGTGGGCGAAGTTGACAGCCTCGGCCACCTCGGCGGCGGACTTTGGCTCCATGAAATAGCGGGCCGGGCCCCCTACTTTCAGGGTCGTGAGAGGCGCCAAGTACACGTTTTCCAGAGGCTTCATGGATGATATGATGGCACCACTATATACGACGGGAAGAGGTGCGAATTGCGGCCTCTGCGCGGTACTTCAGGACATATCCTGCTGTGACTTGCGCCCCTCGAGACCCCGATTTCTCGTCGCAATAGAACTGACCCTGAGGAGAAGAAATGTTTCCAGACATGATGGTGCTTCCGATGCGCGAGGAATTGACCCGGCTCGGCATTCAGGAACTACGCACCGCGGCAGACGTCGACAGCGCTATTCCCAACCAATCCGGCACGACCATGGTGGTGGTGAACTCGGTTTGCGGATGTGCCGCCGGCCGCATGCGTCCCGCGGTCCGCGCTGCTCTGCAACATTCCACCCGTCCGGAAAAGTTGTTCACCGTTTTTGCCGGTCAGGACAAAGAAGCCACCGAACAGGCGCGCTCTTATTTTGTGGGATATCCGCCCTCGTCGCCCTCGATTGCGATCCTGCGTGACGGCAAGGTTGTCCACATGATGCATCGCAGCGATATTGAACATCGCGAGGCAGTGGACATCGCCGCCGAACTGAGACGCGTATTCGATAAATTCTGCGTGAATCCCGCCACCGTCGTCTAACAATCACATAGCACCACGTACCACGTAGGGGCAGGTGTCCCACCTGCCCGGCGGAGCGAAGCTCCGCTCAGATGTAAAACCTTCGGCGAGCTTCGCTCGCCTGCCCGGACGAGGGCGTCCGGGCCTACGTGGTTCGTGGAGATTTTAGAAACGGAACAGGTACGACGCTTTTACGAACAGTCCCCGCCCGTCATTCTTCAGCCGGCCGCTGTGCAGGAGGTTCTCATCGACGTCATTTCCCAGCGGCAACTGTACATTTTCCAGGTTGCTGTTGTAGCCGACGTACAGAGCCGTGCTGGGATGAACCAGGTATGTAATCAGAAAGTCGGCGTTGAAGTTCCTCGTGGTTTCGAGATACGTGAAAGTGGGATTGGCCAGCACTGCGTTGTACTGTCCAATGAAGCGGAACGAGAGTCGTTTGGTGTACTGATAATTCCACTTGGATCGAATGATGTGGTTGTTCAGGCTGCCGCTGGCTCCTGAGCGGTTGTGCAAACGGAAGAGTAGATATGTGTTGTCGATCTTCAGAGACTTGGTCGGTCGTACTGTGAGCGTGCTGGTGACGCTGGTTCGATCCGCCAGAAACGGCGCCACATTGTCGGGCGAGTCATAGTTGATCCGGGTACCAAAGCGATAGTCCAGCTGAAATGACACCGGACGATACAGGCTGGTTTTAAATTCCACTTCCGTGGTATGGCGCACATACTTCTGATTCTGAGTCAGCGTACTGAAGTCCCGTGGCCGCAGCAGTTCCATCTCCTTGGCGTAGTAGACGGTAACAAAAGTCTGTCCCGCGAACTCCGCTTTCATGGCGGGGAAGTAGCCCCAGTTCAAGTAGTTCCCCTCATGATCGAAGGTGTGAAAGACCTCCAACTGTGGGCCCCAGGAAATCAGGTGTTTGCCTTCCGGACGGAAACTGTATTGCAGGCGGTGATAGAGATTGTGAATGTCGGGCTGGGGATCGAAGCCAGTGAAAGTGCGGAATCCGTCGCTGCGGTCGGAGTAGTCCATGAAGTAATTCAGCTTCCGCCCGTCGCGTTGCAGTGTGACTTCGGCCGCGGGGCCTGCTAGATAGGTCCCGAACGTACAACTATCGTTTCGAGTGTCGCTGCATAAGGTTGAACTCAACACTCCCTGAAACGCGGCCACCCAGTTGGAATTGAGTTTGAAGCGGCCGTCAATTCCGCCCACCCGGTTGAAGTATGGTCCTTCTTCGCGATCGGTGAACATCACTCCGATTGACGATTGGCTTCCGATGTCGCGG
This sequence comes from Terriglobia bacterium, assembly GCA_963741105.1. Lineage (GTDB taxonomy): Bacteria > Acidobacteriota > Terriglobia > Terriglobales > Acidobacteriaceae > JAIQFF01. The sequence continues at coordinate 155,991 of CAVUGT010000004.1, read as the reverse complement.
CTGACCCGGCCCACGGCAAAGTAAGCATGCTTTCCGAACAGTGAATTATCAGGAGCGACCTCTGCGCCGGGCGAGGCGTCATCCGCCACCAGCATGCCTACTGCCCATGGACCGTCTTTACCCGTCAGACGCGCACCCCATTGTGGATCCACGATGCGACGCGTGAATAGCAGAGGAATCGGAGTCTGGAAATAGTTGGCATTTTCCAGAAAGAACGGACGCTTCTCCGGGAACTGCACTTCGAAGCGCTGGTTCACGGTCACTTGTGGATCGTCGGATTCGATCTGGCTGAAATCCGGATTCGCGGTTGCGTCGAGCACGAACTTGTCTTTAAGGACCGCTTTCGCGTCCAGGCCGATCTGCCCAAAGGCATCGCGTTGCGTGAACTTGGGATGATCCAGATCGCGTAGATCGAGGTCGCGGAAGGAGCGAAAAATTCCGTACGGAATGAGTTGGAAATTGTGTCCGGGAGAAATATTCTCCAGACCCGTGGCGTCGGCCTCCTGATTCAGTCGGCCTGTAATCCGGCTGGAGTACTGGGGCCAGAACGAGCTTTCGTTGTTACGCCGGATGTCCCGGTCCAGCAGGATTCCCCAGGTTTGCGGATCGTTGGAGGCGAAGCGCAGGCTGCGAAAGGGAATTGCCATCTTGACTACGAAGCCTTGCGGCGTGAGCTTGGCCTCGGTGCTGAAGACTGTGTCGAAAGAGAAATCCCATTCCTGACCCTCGGTCCAGAGGGCGTCGGCCTGAACGGCCAGGGGGTTGGAGAAAAAAGCATAGGCGCGGCGATGATCGTGAAACGTGTCCAGCATCAATTCGACGGCGTCATCGTCGAAAACGTCTTCACGTCGCGAAAGACGCGCACGAATCTTCTGCGGCTCATTATCGAAACAGATAAAGATGGCGTAGAGGTTCTTGTCGTCATAACCAAGGTAGGCCTCGGTACGCTGGGAGGCCGGCTCCCCATCACTGGGAACGCGTTGTACGAAGCGGTCGACCTTGACCAGTTTGCCTTCCCATGCCGGATCGGGCTTCATCTGAAGGAAATCTTCCAGCCGGGGTGCAGTGGTCACTCGCGGGATAGTGATCTGAGCGAAGGTCGGCTGGGGAGCAGCGTAGAGAGTAGCCGGCAACCCTATGAGGATTGCGGCCGCCGCACAGCACAGAATTTTCCCCAATCGCCCCACTCCCGCCTCCAGGTGACCGACCGATCAATTGTTGCTTTAGACGCAGGCGAGCGCTCGAGGTCATTCGTGCACTCCTTCCCGGAATGTAAAACGTTGTGAAACGCTAATCAGGTACTTTGGACTTTCGAATAGCGTGGAATGTCATCTCGTTCGCGGGGTTCCGCGTGCGTTGTTTCCAGGCGAAGAACAGCTCGGCATAGCTGTCGGTGATGTAAGACTCGCGGTCGATTCCGAGATTCCGTGCTGTCTGATCGATCCAGCGCGCAGGTCCCTCAATTTCTCCAAAGACACCGATGGGCGTTTCGTCCAGAACTACATGTCCCTTGCCGTCGCTCCATTCAGCGCGAAATTTTTCGTAGCGGAAGGAAGGGACGTAGCCCAGAGCTTGCAGGATCTCTTGCAGCTTCTCGCCGTCTTTAATCTCGGTTTGAGTCTCAACCCGCGTTTTGTGTCGTGTAACTTTGCCTTTGGCCTTGTGAGTCAGCAGCCACGTGGAACCGTACTTCCTCAGGCGCAGAAGTTCGCCACGTTCGCGTAGCGTCTCTCCCGGAAGATCGTAGAGTGTGTTGTCTTCGTGCGTCCGCTTGGTCACTTGCTTGAAGCCCGAGGCTTGCAGCCGTCGGGTCAAAGAGCGAACATCATCCACACGAAACTTGATTTCGATTTCTGCAGGCATAAGAAAGGCGTCGGATGTCGGACTTCAGACCTCAGCTCAGCACATTCACCTCTGGCGTTCGAGCCGCAGTCCGAGGTCCGACGTCCGCTTCACGAAAACGTTGGCAGCTTCACCAAATCGTCGCGCGGTACGGCTTCCAGCGGATTGCCAGCCTTGCGCCACGCTGCCAGTCCTCCGACGATTACGAACGCGTTGAATCCTTCTTCCCGCAGCATATGCGCCACCCGGGCACTGGTCGCTTCGCGCACGCAGGTGCAATAGACATAAATATCTTTATCTTTGGGGATACTCTTAAGCTCTTCCCTTAGGTTGTTCGGCTCCAGCCTGATGGATCCTTTGATCCGCGCTGTCTCAGAATCGTAATAGCCATGACTGCGGACATCCATAAGGAGGATTTTGTCTTTGTCTTCCGACGCTAGTCTGCGCGTCAACTCTTCCACCTGGATCCGCGGCACTACGCGGTATACGGCGTGCTTGCGATAGAGCCAGACGCGGTATACAGCATAGCCAATGAGTGCGAGGACCGTCACCCCTTCGACGGCACGGCCCGCGGTCTGAAAGCCGCGTATCAGAGAGACCAGGAAATCACGGAACAAAAAACCCAAGGCAACATAGACTGTTGCGTAGAGCGTGGCTCCAGCGAGATCAAGGCGAAGAAAAGTGTCCAGTGGCATTCGCATGCTGCCTGCCAGTGGCGGCGCCATGGTGTTGATTCCGGGGATGAATTTGGCGAAGAGCAGAGTGGCTTTGCCGCGCTTATAGAACGACTCCGCCGATCGCAGGATGCAGGTTTCCGGATTTACCGAAAGCTTGCAGAGAAAGCCAAGGAGACCCCAACCCATATATCGCCCTGAGACAAAGAGCAGGACATCGCCCAGCATCATGGCGAGGACGGCCAACAACAACAGGCGGAATACGCTCAGGACTCCGGCGGCAGCGGCTGCACCGCCCGCCACCAAGGCTACGGCAGCAGGTACGGGCAATCCGATCGCTTCCGCGAGGACAATAAAGAACACCAGAAAGTATCCGTGGCGTCCGATCAATGCGATTAAGGGTTGCATCCGGCAGCAGGGTTCGGCTGCGTTAGTATAAAGAAAAAGGGCGGCCTGTGCCGCCCTCGCTTGTTCCCGTTTCAGGACCGCTACTTCGACATGCTGTCCATTTTGTCCGCCTTGAGCATCTTCACGCTCATGACGTGAATCTGGCCCTTGTCGGCGTAAACGTGCGCGCTCAGTTCCACGTGATGGCCTTCATGTCCCTTGAGGGCCTCGGGATTGACCACGTCCCACGATTTCTTGTCCTTGTCGGCGACGAACGTCACCTTGTCGCCGTCAGCCTTGACCGTTCCTTTTATGTTCTTCAGCGGCGCCGGCGCTTCCTTGGTCGTGCCACTGTCTTTTGACATATCCTGAGCGAAACCCGCCACGGTAAACATGACGGACAGAGCCAGTGCGAGTACCAGAAACTTTTTCATAGAGAATCTCCTTACTGAAGTTGGGTTTTGGATGTTCGACTACTGCCCGTCGGATGTACGGTCCTGGAGAAGAAACGGATTTGGAGGGCAAAAAATCTATTGGGGAGATTGAAGTGATGGACTGAGGACCAAGACTAACTTCTTGCGTCTACTACTTTTCCCGGGCAACAACAAAGTCGGGGGCCCACAGCAAAGCCCGCTTGAATTCGCTGTCGGGGAAACTGCAAATTGCATTGCGCGCCAGGGTGGCGTATTGCATGGCACGGGCGGTGGCTGCTTCGAGCGATCCGTAGCGTTCGAGAATGGCGATGATCTCGCGGTGCGTAACACCGTCGAAGGCGCGCTCCAGCACGACGGTCTCGATCATTTTGCGCTCGCGGGGGTTGCAGCGTTCCAAAGCGTGGATCACCGCCATGGTCACTTTGCCTTCGCGCAAGTCGCTGGCCACCGGCTTTCCCAAGACACTTTCGGATGCAGTCAGATCGAGGACATCGTCCACGATCTGGAATGCCATACCCAGGTCGCGGCCATACTGTCCCAGACTTTCTTCCTGCTCGGGCGTAGCCCCGCCAAGAATCGCGCCCATGCGCATGCAAACCGAAAAGAGGCAGGCAGTCTTGCGGAAGATCAGATCGAAATGCTCGTCGAGCGAAATCAATTTGCCCAGCTTCTCCATCTGCAGCAGTTCGCCTTCCACCATCTGCTGGGTCAGATCGATCAGCGTGTCGAGGATGCGGAAGTTGCGCTCCTGCACCGCGACCTTGAAGGCCTGCATGTACAGCCAGTCGCCGGCCAGCACGCACTTGGAGTTGCCCCATTGCGTGTTGGCTGCGGGGCGGCCGCGGCGGGTCTGGGCTTCGTCGATGATGTCGTCGTGGACCAGAGTGGCGGTGTGGATGATCTCAACCACCGCTCCCATGCGGATGGCGCCACGTCCCTGGTAGTTGAACAGTTTTGCGGAGAGGAGCAACAGCGCGGGTCGGATTCGCTTTCCGCCGCCGCCGCGCAGGTATTCGCCGATCTCGGTGATCGCTTCGACGCCCGAGACTGTGTCCCGGCCAAACTCCCGCTCAATGGCCGCCAGATCTTCGCGTAGAAGCTCGAAGAATTCTTTTCCGTTGATGGTGGCCGGGGTGCTCAACTTTGATTTCCTGATAGCGCTGCGCGGTTGTTACCGCAGAGACACAGAGGCACGGAGAAAACCAAGGGCGCGCCCTTCTCTAAGGTGGTTGACCCGCGAGGTTCGGGCTGGATTCCTAAGAATTGCATTTCTCAGTGTCTCGGTGGTGATGTGCAGCTCTAATTTGAACGGTAATTCGTAAACTGCATATCGATTCCAAAATCCTGCTTCTTCAGCATGGCGATGACTTCCTGCAAAGCATCGCGGTCCTTGCCGCTCACTCGCATCAAGTCTCCCTGAATCGACGCCTGCACTTTGTTCTTGGCAGTCCTTGATCAGCTTCACAATTTCCTTGGCTTTCTCCATCGGGATGCCTTGCTGCAAGGTGATCTTCTGCTTGGCAGTGCCACCGAGGGCCGACTCGACCACTCCATAGGTCGAGTCCTTTCAGAGAGACGCCGCGTTTGACCAGCTTTTGCTGGAGCACGTCGTTCACTGCTTTCAACTTGTATTCGTCTATTGATTGCAGCACGATGGCATCTTTCTTCGAGTTCGATGTTGGACTTCGAATCTTTCAAATCGAAGCGGGTGTGAACTTCCTTCACCGCCTGCTGGATGGCGTTGGAGACCTCTTCCAGGTCGATCTTGCTTACGATGTCGAAAGTGTTTTCGGGCATGTCCTTAGAGCCTTCTGGAATCTATGAAAATGTAATCTCTGAGGGTATCAGAAGAAGCGGTTTTACCGCCTCTGTTCTTTGATTTGCTCGCGATTCGGCAAGTTTGAAGAATCTGTAGAAATTGGATGCGGTCTGCTGCGCCGACGTCTTCCGTTGAAAGCCCGCGGAGTTCTCCTACCTGCCGGGCCACTTCCTTAACAAACGCAGGTTCGTTGCGCTTGCCGCGGTTCGGCACGTGGGGCGAGAAAAGGCGAGTCGGTTTCAATGAGCATTCGGTCGAGCGGAACTTCTCTGGCAGCGTCGCGGATCGCTTGGGCCTTGGGGAAAGTGATGTTGCCAGCGAAGGAAATCATGAAGCCCAGGTCGAGCGCCCGCTTGGCGTAAGTCCAGGGTACCGGTGAAGCAGTGCAGGACTCCGCCCAGCCCGCTCGCTTTCCAATGTTGCTCCATGAGGGTGAGGCAATCGTCCCAGGCATTGTCGCTGTCGGCGGAAGGCCGGCAATGAATCACGATCGGCAGCTTCGCCGCACGCGCCGATTCCATCTGTCGCAGGAAGACTTGTTGCTGAAGTTCGCGCGGCGAGTGATCGTAAAAGTAGTCCAGCCCGATTTCGCCCCAGGCGATTACTTTGGGGCGCTTTGCCAGTTGCTCGAGTTCTTGAAAGTCAGCATCCGTGGCAAGTTTGGCTTCGTGCGGATGGATGCCAATGGTGGCCAAGATAAATTCGTGCTGCTCAGCCAGTCGGATCCCACAGTCCAGTGATCCAGGCCCGGTTCCACTGCCAATGGCGACAATCTTTTCCACGCCAACATCGAGCGCCCGCGCAATCGTCTGCTCGCGGTCGGCGTCGAACTGTTCCATGTCGAGATGGGCGTGGGAGTCTACGAACATGAACGGTGGTCGTTGGTCATTTGTCGTTAGCCATTGGTCGATCGGCTTGCGGCACAGTCTGTGTGGGGACGGGTCTCCGACCGTCCAGGCCGAGCGAAGTTCGGCAGGATCCTTTGTCAAATCTACTTCAACCTGGTTCCCACCGGAACATCTTCCAAGAAACCGGCCAAGATCGGCTTCCCGCCTTCAGGCGATGCGGCGACGATCATTCCGTTTGATTCCAATCCGCGCAATTTTCGCGGCGCAAGATTCACGACGATGACGACTTTGCGGCCAATCAGCGTCTCGGGAGCATAGGCTTCCGCGATTCCCGCGACCACTTGCCGGACTTCCGTGCCCAGATCAACTTCGAGACGCAGCAACTTGTCGGCGCCTTTTACCTTTTCGGCGACCTTGACCTGACCGACACGCAGTTCGACCTTGGCGAAGTCGTCAATGCTGATCTTGCCGTCGGGCACGGTGGCGGCAGGTTTCGGTGCGGGTGCGCTCTCTGCTGCTGCGGGAGAGACGGCCTTCTTGTCGTCGGTCGGTGGTTCGGGCACTGCCACCACCGCGCTGCGTCCCTGCTCTTCCATCTTCTGCATCCTTTCGATTGCGCTTTTGTCCGCGCGGGGAAACACCGGTTGCACATCACCGAGCTTTGTTCCCAGCTTTAGCTGTCCCCACTGCAAATCTGAGAGAGATACTTTTTGGATATCTCCCAGCCCCAACTGTGCCCAGATTTTCGCCGTGGCCTCGGGAATCACAGGATGGGCGAGCGCCGTCACAATACGCAAGGCCTCAGCGCTGGTGTAGAGAATGGTGGCCAGACGCGAGCGGCTTTCGTCGTCCTGCTTCTCGCCGAGTGCCCAGGGTTGGTTCTCGACAATATATTTATCAACTGCACCTACCAGACTCCACGCCACTTCGAGCGCACGTGAAAACTGGTATTGGTCGAACAGAGCGTTGAATTCCGCAATGGTTCGGCTCGCAGTCTCGACGATCGTATTTTCTTCTGCGGTGCGAGTGGCAGCGCGCGAAGGATAGGGCACTTCGCCCTTGAAGTAGCGCGTGATCATGGTCAGGGTGCGGCTGGCCAGATTGCCCAGCCCGTTTGCCAGATCGGCGTTGTAACGCTGCACCAGCGCGTCGAAAGAGAACGATCCGTCCTGTCCGAAGACGATTTCGCGCAGCAGGAAATAGCGCAATGCATCGGAGCCGAGCACGTCAAGAATCGTCTCGGTGCGCACGATGTTGCCGCGCGACTTCGACATCTTGCTTTCTTCGAACAGCAGCCAGCCATGCGCCATAATCTTCTGCGGCAAAGGCAGGCCTGCCGCCATCAGAAACGCGGGCCAATACACGCAGTGGAAACGGACAATCTCTTTGCCGATCATCTGCACGTCGGCGGGCCAGTACTTGTCGTATTTCGCTGGATCGTTCGATCCGTAGCCCAGAGCTGTGATGTAGTTCGCCAGCGCATCCAGCCAGACGTAGATCACGTGCTTGGGATCGTCCGGGACCGGAATGCCCCAGGAGAACGTGCTGCGGCTGATCGACAGATCGCGCAGGCCGGAGCGCACGAATGACATCACTTCATTGCGACGAGTCTCCGGGCGGATAAAGTCAGGCTGATTGGTATACAGCTCGAGCAATTTGTCCTGGAAGGCAGAGAGCTTGAAGAAATAATTTTCTTCTTTCACCGTTTCCGTCGGACGGCCGCACTCGGGGCAGGGCGCGCCCGGCCCGACGACATCCACGTAAAGCTCGTCGAAGACGCAATACTGGCCGGTGTAGCTGCCCTTGTAGATGTAGCCTTTGTCGCGAATTGCCCGCCACAGCGCCTGCACGCCCTGCTTGTGCGTTTGTCGGATGTGGTGCGAATGAAGTCGTCGTAGGTCAGCCCCATCCGTCCCACAGGGCGCGGAACTCGGCGGAGACTTCATCGGTGAACTGCTGCGGAGTTTTTCCCGCAGCCTGCGCGGCGCGTTCGATCTTCTGTCCGTGCTCGTCGGTGCCGGTGAGGAAGTAAGTGTCAAAGCCCATCAGCGCTGGCGCCGGGCAATGGTGTCGCAGGCAATCGTGGTGTACGCGTGTCCGATGTGCGGACGCGCATTCACGTAATAAATCGGGGTCGTGATGTAAAACTTTTTGCTCATTTGGATTTTCGAATCTTTTGACCGAGCAGAGTGCGGTTCTTAGCTTCTCTGAGGCCTTCAAATAGGCTTCCATGGCTTCATTCATGACGCTCTTCAGCGGAACGTGATGCTCGGCCGCAATCTTCTTGCAATCTTCATACTCCGGAGCGTAATTCGTGACCGTGCCGTTCATGCTGCCAATCTTTAGTCGTACGTCTCCCCAGCGAGTTCCGACTGTGATCCACTTTCGCGCCAGGGTCTGACGTTGCTCCTCGCGCCGCCGCACGCCCAGCGTGCTGGTTTCGGTGAAAATGATCTGAGTCAGCCTCGATGCGTCTTCCGGTTTCGCCAACACGGTCAGCAACATTCCCGGACGGTTCTTCTTCATCTGCACCGGCACGGCGAAAGTATCGAGTGCTCCGGCTTCGAGCAACCGCTCGACCACGTATCCGAACACCTGAGGATTCAAGTCGTCGAGGTTGGCTTCAAGAACGCTGATGGTTTCCTGCGAAGTGTTCTGCGCCAACCCGGGCTGCGACTCACCGATAGTCAGGCGCACTACGTTCGCGTGTCCGGAAAAATCCCGGGAGCCGGCGCCGTAGCCAGACTTCTCGATGGTCATCGCCGGAAACGGTGCGTACCGCTTGACCAGCGTTTTCACGATCGCGGCGCCTGTCGGAGTCACCAACTCGACCTGAATGCCCGAGGAGTAAACCGGCGCGCCCTGCAACAATTCGACAGTGGCCGGAACCGGTACGGGAAGAACGCCGTGCGCGCATTTCACCGTGCCGCCACCGACATTCAGAGGCGAGCACACAATCTCATCGACGCCAAGGGCATGAGCTCCGACGGCAGAGCAGGTGATATCGACCATCGCGTCCACGGCGCCAACCTCATGGAAGTGGACCTTCTCAATGTCATTGTTATGGATCTTAGCTTCCGCCTTACCCAACGCTTCGAACATCGCCAGCGCGGTCCGCTTTGCGCCTTCGTCAATGCCAGCTTTGCTGATGATCTCGCGTATTTCCTTCAAGCCCCTGCCATGTTCGTGCTGATGGGGCTCATGTTCGTGTGGCGCGGGCGCCCCCGCCCGCGTGCTGTCATTTCCAGACTGGCTGAAATTGTGTTCGCGCAGCTCAACATGCTCTGGCGCATGCTTGTGGTCGTGGGCATGTCCGTGTTCGTGCGCATGATCGTGCTCTCGCTTGCGCCGACTCTGCTGTTCCAGAAAAACTTCGCGGGGCAATTCCTTTTCGCCGTGGACGAAGACATCCACCTTGGTTGCCGTGATCCCGGCACGGTTCACGCGCGAAATCTCCAGACGCGCTCCAATGTCGAGAGCCGCGACCGTATCCTCGAAGAGCTTCGCCGGAACGCCGGCGTCTATCAGGGCGCCAAGAAACATGTCGCCGCTCATGCCGGAGAAGCAGTCGAGATAGGCAATTCGCATACGAAAACCTTAAACCACGAAGGACACCAAGGACCACGAAGGTTTTTCCGGCTGATTTCCTTCGTGCACCTTCGTGTCCTTGGCGATTATTGCTTTTTTTGGCAGAGCAACTGAGACCGAATCTTCATCATAGGGAACCGTGGAACTCGCGTCAAACCTCGCGGTGCTCCGCGGTTTGCTACAATCACTCTTTTCTTCAACAGCTTAGGGGAATTCTTGTATCGCCATCTCGAACGACGGCTCGCCCAACAAGTGCGCGAATTTTTGCGTCGCACCTACGACCTGGATCTAGCCAAAATTGTCATTGAACAGCCGCCCAAGGTGGAGTTTGGCGAATATGCCTTGCCGCTGGCTTTTGAGCTGGCCAAGAAGTTGCGGAAGGCGCCGCGCAAGATTGCGGAAGAAATCGTCGGCGGGATCGGCCCCATCCCGGGCTTTGAGAAACTGGAGTTGGCGGGCGCGGGATATATCAATGCGCGGCTCAAGCGCGATGAGCTTGCCGCAACTCTGATTGCCGATGAAATACCGCGTGCTGAGATCCCCGCCGGCAAGATTCTGGTTGAGCACTCCAGCATCAATCCCAACAAGGCGGCGCACGTCGGACACCTGCGCAATGCAATTCTGGGGGACACGTTTGTCCGGCTGCTCAGGTTCGCTGGCAGGGAAGTGGATGTCCAGAATTACATCGACAACACTGGCGTGCAGGTCGCTGACGTCGTCGTCGGGTTTCTGAACATCGAGAAAAAATCACGCGCGGAAATTGAACTGCTGGCCGGGCAGTCGCGTTTTGACTACTACTGCTGGGACCTGTACGCCCGAGTCGCGCATTGGTATGCCGAAGACAAGCAACATCTGCAGGTCCGGCAGCAGGCGCTGCATGCGATTGAAGAAGGCAACAATGAATACTCCGCAGTCGCGGATGTGATTTCCATCGCCGTTCTGAAGCGTCATCTCGAGACCATGGAACGTCTCTCGATCGAATACGATTTTCTGCCGCGCGAGAGCGAGATTCTCCACCTTCATTTCTGGGACGCTGCTTTCACCAAGCTGAAAGAAGGCGGCGTTCTATTCTTCGAGACCGACGGCAAGAACAAAGGTTGCTGGGTGATGCGGCGGGCGGGAACATCAAAGGCTGAGATCACAGGTGAGACTGCTGCTGACACCGAAGAGAAAGATGAAGTTGCCGAAGAGGATCAGAAAGTCATCGTTCGTTCGAACGGCACGGTGGGCTACGTCGGCAAAGACATCGCCTACCACATGTGGAAGTTCGGGCTTGCTCGGGCGCGATTTCGGTTATCGAAAGTTTTATCGCTATCCCAACGGCCATGACTGCTGGCTGTCGACTGCAGTGGGCGCACTGGATCATCCTCACTTCGGCAGCGTTGCGGAAATCTACAATGTCATTGACGCGCGCCAGTCGGAGGCGCAGAACACCGTTATCGAAGCTCTGCGCGGGCTGGGATACAACGATGCAGGCCGACCATTACACGCATTTCTCGTACGAAATGGTCGCGCTTACGCCACGCTGTGCCGCTGAACTGGGTTACCAGCTTTCGGATGAAGACAAGAGCCGTCCTTATATTGAAGTTTCCGGCCGCAAAGGGTTTGGGGTGAAGGCTGACGATCTGCTCGACCGCCTTATCACATCGGCGAAGAATGAAGTGGATGGACGCCATCCTCAACTCACGGAAGCTGAGCGTGTCACCATAGCTACCCAGATCGCGGTTGGGGCACTCCGATACTTCATGCTTAAATTCACCAAGTCATCGGTGATCGCGTTCGACTTCAAAGAAGCGTTGAGCTTCGAAGGCGAGACTGGACCCTACGCTCAATACGCCGCTGTGCGCGCCGCCAATATTTTCCGCAAGGGCGGTTTCGATCCCGACGAGTTTGGCAGGAGTTCAGCCGAACGATTGTCGGCCCCTGATCTGGCAAAGTATTTGTCCGGCGAAACAGCAAACGAAATCTGGGAGCTATGGCTGGCTGCTGCTAAGACCTCGTACATTGTCGACCAGAGCATTTCCACGACCGAGCCCGCATATCTTGCCAAACATGCGTTTCAAATCGCCCAACTGTTCAATACGTTCTACCATCGCCATCCCATCCTGAGTGAGACAGACGAGGGACGTAAGAAATTCCTGCTGGCTACGGTGGCCGTGGTTCGCCGTGAATTGACCCGCGTGCTGGCCGTGATGGGCATCAGCGTGCCAGCCGTCATGTAGCTTCCGTTTTTCTTATCTGCTCATCACCATCACCACAAAAGTGTCCGGCAGAATCGACGGCCAGGGATGCGGTTGCTGCGCGGTCGGTGCGGGAGGCGGGCCGAACTTTGCTGTCACCAGAAAGACCCGGTGTTTCTCTGGATCAAGTGTCATGGTGCGTGCGCCACGTGCAGTGGGAACGTTTTCAACGACACTGAATTTGTCCGGCTGAGTCTTCGTGTACAACCGTGAGCACGCCCTCGCCGCAGGAGGCGAATGCCAGTCCGGTCTCCGGATCGAACGCGTTCGCATCGACGCCATCCCCGATCGGAAGAGTGGTGACCAGCTTTCCGCTGTCCGCATCGACAACGGACATCATCTTGTTTCCGCAGCCTGAAAACAGCCGTCGATTTTTGCGATCGATGGCCAAGCCGCTGGGTTCTTCACAAGGCGCGAGGGGCCAGCGCGCTCTTACCTGCAGTTTGTTGGGATCGAGAGCCATCAACTCACTCTTGTCTTCGATGTTGACGAAGATTTCGCCTTTTTCGTCGCTGGCGGCAAACTCGGGCTTTCCATCCACTTTGATCGTTCCCACCACGGCGCCTTTCGCCGCGTCGATCGCAGTCACATCATGGCTTTTGCCGTTGAAGGTGAATACGCGTTTGCTCGCGGGATCGTAAAGGATCGCATCCGGGTTCTCCCCGACCTTGATCTTGCTGAGCGCCTTCAGGTTGCTTAGGTCGAAAACGGTCACTGAGTTGTCGCGGCCGTTACTCACGAATCCACGCCCAAATTCCGGGGCCAGAGCGATGCCATGAACGCCGGGAGTGTCGGGGATGTCGCCGACCACCTTGCCGGAGTCCGCGTCCATGACAATGACGTGCGTGGAGCGGGAGATGAAGAGGCGGTTCGAGGCCTTGTCAAAGGTCAGATAGTCCCATCCTCCATCGCCGCCCAGTTTGTAGGTTTGGATCACGTGGTAGCCTGCCGCCCAAACGGACGTAACCATCATCAGCGTGACCAGCGTTACACCGGTTCCCAAAAGGAACAACTGTTGCAAGCGCTTCATTTGCATCAACCTCAATTTAAAGGTAATACCAAAGTACTCGACCGTAACTTTACGCTCTTTTGAAACACCCCTAGACTGTTTTCATGCATTCCTGGGAAGGAGATCCGCGCCCTGAGCCGGTGCCTGAATACGGCACGATACGGCCAGCCACGACTTTCAAGCTGGATCAGTCCATTGATCCGCAGTCGGGAAGCTGGCGCATTCTGTTCGCGGTCGCGGTCGGGATCCTACTGGCCGTGTTTTTCGCGACCGGTAATGCCCGTGCGGCCTTTGACGAGATCGGCAAGTTGCTGACTTTGCAGGGCAAGCCGGAGCCAGCTTCCCCTGCAGTGCTCTCCGACCATGACATCGAGAACCTGGACCATCAGAGTCCGCAGCGCCAAGCCGAGATATTGCTGGAGCGCGCGGTCAATCACTACGAAGGTGCGAATGACCAGATTGCGGCCCGGGTCGGAAGCTGGTGGGGCAAGCTGAAGCTGAGTTCACAGCTCAATTCAACGATTACCACCGCGCTAAACTCCAACGATTTGCGAGTTCGAGCCGCAGCCATCGAGTTGGACCTGGCAGCCATGGGTGCTATCAAGTCGCCGGCGACGGTGGAGCATCTGGCACAACAGGCGCAAAACGGACCGCGGGCGCAACGAGTATGGGCGCTCTGGGAGCTCGGGCTCCTCGGCAATCGTGGAGTCGAACCAGAACGGGTCAATGAGATATTGGTCAGTCAGCTGCAGGACTCCGATCCCGAGGTTCGTCACTGGGCGGTCGAAGGCCTGGCCTACCTGGGAACCGACGCAACCATCGCTCCGCTGCTGAAAGCTTTCCACGATGATGCGTCACCTTTAGTCCGGGAGCGCGCCGCCTGCAGCCTGGCGCAGTCCGGGATGCTCTCCCAGGCTCAACGCCGCAGCATCGTCCCGCAATTGCTGGATTACGCCGACGACTCTTCTCTGGACGCCCAGACTCACGGTTGGGTCTATCAGGCCTTACGAGACATCACCGGACAGACCCTGCCAAACGACACCGCTTCCTGGCGAAGCTGGTACGAAGCGAACCGCGGGTAACAGTTTCCGATTTCCAGTTTTCTGGTTTCCGGTTCCGGTGCACTCGTCTCAGGTAAAACGCCAACCGCGAGACTAGAAACCGGAAACGAGAAACCAGAAACTGTTTTCCTACTCTGCCATTTTCGCTACGTGCAAATCGAACCCCGTCTTCGGTAATAAAGACGTCAGTTCAAAAGCTCTGAAGCCGTCTCCGGCAATTTCCGTATGGCGATAAAGACCGGGCTCGCTATCGACGGTTTCATGGCGCCCGTCGAGGTGATTGAGAAACTCCTGCGCCTGCTGGACGTCAGCACGACGGTCTTTGGTTCGGGTGGCGACTGCCTCCGCCGCGTACGACCGCACCAGCTTGGGCCAGTATTTCTCCAGGAGATTAGTGCTGGCAAAAATGTCGGCCCACACCATCTGACCGTTTACCGCTACCACTACGCCTACCGCATTCTGATCGCGAAGCTGCCGGATCAGACTCTGATAGTTTCGCTGGATGGGTTCGGCGACGGAGTCCACGCGTTGTTTTACCTCTTTGTTCTGCATCACGCGTGCATAGGAACTTGTACCGTTGATCTCTTGCGCAGCTCCTTCGACGGTCACAGTTTCAGCCATGGCTGTCCTGGTTTTTGCGACTTCCGACCACACCTGCTGCTGATCTTTCTCAGCCATTGCCTTGGCGCGTACGTTTGGGGCCGCCATTGGCGCCATCACCGCGCCTGCTGATCCACCCACTCCAAATCGGTCGCTGCTTCCCATCCAGCGTCCGGGCTCGACGCAGAACACGCCGAGGTCAATGGGATCGCTTTCGGATGGGACAATGCGGTCTTTGCCGATCACCCGGTCCTGTTTGCCTCCAGTCACGATCTCTCCTGCCAGCAGAATGAGCGGCCGTTTGGAGTTGTTCACCAGCACCAACTGATTGACTTGCGCGCCGCGTGACGGAAGTGGTGGAAGTCGCCGGCGCATGAGTGGCTGCACGTTTCCGGATTCAGTCACGACCACTTCGCCTGAACGCAGCCCTTCATCGAGGGTAAGAAAATCCTGAGTATCGTGGGATTGTGCGGCAACCACTGGAAATACCGTCAGGTTCCCCTGGCGGATGGGCTCCAACACCTTGTAACCGGCTGCCGGCGTAACCCCTCCAGCAGGGGCGCTGGACGGAAGAAATAACGCGATTCCGGCAAGTGCAAGCGCCGGGAGTGCAAACAAAAGCTTGGGATTCATGATGTTCCTCCTAGTAGCGGCGGCATCCTGCCGGCTGTCCTGTGGACGTCTCGTCCACCGGGCCGCGGTGCCAGTGCTTACACGAGGAACGGCAAATATTCAGCTTCTTGCATCCCAAATGTTGATAGCATCCGGATGGCTGCCCGCCATGACGATTCGCGGTGTCCAACCTATAGAAGAAGCAGGCGCAGGGATGGAATCCGTGATTACTGGCCTCTACGAAAAAAGCGGAAATTCGGGACTCAGTCGCGAGCAGTTTGCGGCAGTCCTCACCGAAGTTGCCGCCAAATATTTGCCGGCTGACGCCACTCCTCGAGACGCTGCCGACCTTTTCGGCAGCTTGCGAGTAGAAGAGTTGGCTCTGGCGCGGGCGTGTGCCGCCGGTCAGGAGCGGGCCTGGGAAATCTTCATGGCCCGCTACCGCGAGAAGTTGTACGACATAGCGGGCTACATCGCGAAAGAGAGTTCCGCTGCGCGCGAACTCGCAGATTCGCTTTACGCCGATCTTTACGGAACGGTCACGCGCGACGGTAAACGCATCTCGAAGTTGGCGTCTTATACCGGCCGCGGTTCGTTGGAGGGCTGGCTTCGCACCGTAATGGCGCAGGAGTTCGTGAACCGCTTTCGCCGTCAGCGGCGGCTGGTCAGTCTGGACGAAGAGAGAGAGGACGGGGCACAGTTTGCTGCGAATGATCCCGATCCTGCGGTGGCTATCGATCCCAGAGTTGAAGCTGCAACCGGGGAAAGCCTGTCGCGACTTGCAGCAGAAGATCGTTTCATTCTGGCATCTTATTATCTGGATGGCCGCACCTTGGCGGAGATCGCTCGCACGCTTGCAGTGCATGAATCCACTATCAGCCGCAAGCTCGATAAACTGGCGAAGTCCTTGCGCAAACAAATCGTTTCATTGCTTGAACGTGAGGGGATGAGCCGCCGCCAGGCTGAAGAAGCACTCGAAGTCGATGTACGTGACCTTAGGTTGAATATCCGCGATCAGGTGGCGCAAGAAACGCTTCCGCCGGCGTTCTCTGATAAGAAGGGCGAAGTGCGGGCGTCGGACGTCGGGCCTCAGGCCTCGGACGGCTGAGGTGAGATCCGGAACCGTAAGCCCCGAATGTGAAGGTTAGACGGTGCAGGGAAGCCGCGAAGCGGCGCAAGAATAAAGCCCACGGCGTGACCCGTGGGTAAGCAGGCAAAACGAAAGAGCCCCTTTAGGGGCGAAAGAACATGGACCAACTGCCAAAAATCGTGCAACGGGGTTTGCGGGGAACCGCGAGGCCTGAGGTTCATCCCGATCCTGACTTGCTAACTGCGTTCGCGGAAAAATCATTGAACGACCGCGAGCGGATCCACGTGTTGAAACATCTGGCGGGCTGCGCCGATTGCCGCGAGGTGCTTGCGCTCGCGATGCCTGAGACTGAGCCAGCGCCGTCGCCCAGCAAAGAACGATCATTCTGGCTGACCTGGCCGGTCATGCGTTGGGGAGCCCTGGCTGCATGTGTTGTCGTGGTCGGCGCGGCCATCACACTACACTATGACCGGCAGGCATCACTTGGAGAAAAGGCCCCTGCCGCGCCGCCGACCGCCGTCTTAGAAAACAACGCTGCCAAACAGTCAGGCGCACAACTGGCGACGCAGATTGCACCTGCATCGCCTGTCCTGTCGGACCGCGATTTCGCAGGCGCAGCGGGTAATCTCACAAAACAAGCTGAGAAGAAGAGCCTGAACGCTGGCATGGTGCCTGCGCGGACAGCTGTGCCCACGTCACAAGCGCTCGATGCTTCCGCGGATCACCCAGCCGCCCCAGCCCCCACGCCTGCGGCGAAAGCAGCCGAGCCCGAGCAACTGGCAAAGACGCGTAACGATACGTTCGATTACACCACGCGAACCAATAATCAGACTGTCACGGTAGAGAGCGCCGCCGCGACTCCGATGGAACAAAAGGCGGCGATCTCAGAGCTCAAGGCGAAAGACGAAGCGAGCAAAAACGAATTGCGCAAAGAAGTTCAGACAGCCGGAGCGGTGGGTGGGGCTGTATTGCAGGATCGAAAAGCCGACACTCTGCCAGCTACAACGGAAACTGTGGAAGTCATGTCCGGAGCCTCTGCCAAACGATCGCGAGGCAAGACCAACTCACCTCGCTGGACCATTTCGCCGGATGGCAGTCTGCAACGCTCGTTCGATTCCGGCAAGAACTGGCAGACGATTCCGGTAGTGAGCGGCGCAGTTTTCCGCGCTATGTCCGCCAACGATTCCGATATCTGGATAGGAGGAGCGGCTGGTGTCCTATACCATTCTTCCGATGCTGGAGAGCACTGGACCCAAATCATACCCACGGTAGATGGCAAGTCCCTCACGTCCGACATCATTATGCTCGAATTCAGTGATGCAAGCCACGGCAGGCTGACCACCGGTAATCACGAAATCTGGATTACCAGTGACGCCGGCGAAACCTGGCAAAGCCACTGACTTTATTTTCTGTATCCGCGGACTGGTTACGGTAACGCCGCGCCACAATTCCTGAACCGATCCCGTTCCGATTTGTGATTACCAAAGTGACGTTTACAGGTAAGAGGGGGTGGCCCTAGTATCCATTTCGTGGTTTGGCAGTTCTGGGGGAGGGCTGCCGAGGCGTCCTGAACTTAATAGTTCGGGGCGCTTTTTTTATTGCCGATCTCCTGTATCTACACAGGGTTCTCCGCCGTACGCAGCATCCTAGAAACCTGGCAACCAGAAACCGGAAACTGCACCTTTGCGACTTCTGCGCCGACTTTGCATCCAATCAGGTGTTACGATACATGGCAGCCAGCGTTGGCTGATCGACCGCTTCCGACCCTCGATGGGCGAGCGGCACTCCCGGAGGAGAAATGGCAAGCAACGGAATTTTGGAAGTGACGGACGCGAACTTTGACCAGGATGTTCTGAAGTCAGATCAGCCGGTTTTGGTGGACTTCTGGGCGGCCTGGTGCGGACCCTGCCGCGCCCTCGCTCCCATCGTCGACGAACTGGCGAAGCACTACGACGGCAAAATCAAGGTCGGCAAAATGGACGTCGACAGCAACAGCGCCACACCGATGCGCTACGGAGTCCGTGGCATTCCCACCCTGCTCGTGTTCAAAGGCGGCCAGGTGAAGGAACAGATCGTTGGATACGTCCCCAAGGAAACGATCCAGAAGGCGATTGATAAGCACGTGGGGTAAGGCAGTCCTTGGTCGTTGGTCTTTGGTCGCTGGCCAAGCAAAACTTCAAAACGCCCGGGTTTACTTCCCGGGCGTTCGTATTTTGAGTCGATTGGATTTTAGAAATCGGAAGAGCGACAAGCAGATAGAAATCGGGAACTCTAGCTAGAAGCTAAAAGCTAGGAGCTAGAAGCTGCTTTAATATTTCCTCAACACCCCAATCACTCTCCCCTGCACTTCGACGGAAGCCGCGGGCACGATGATGGGCTGCATGGCGGCGTTCGAAGGCTGCAGGCGAATGTTTTCACCCTCGCGGTAGAAGCGTTTTAGGGTTGCATCGGTGCCTTCCACCAGGGCAACGACGATATCTCCGTTGTGCGCCGTCCGGCTCTTCTCCACCATCACATAATCGCCATTCAGGATGGCCTCGTCCTGCATCGAGTCGCCGCGCACTTCGAGCACGAACACTTCTTTCGAACGCACGAAGTCGGCGAGAGAGATGGTCTCATTGCTCTGGATCGCCTCGATCGGCTGGCCGGCAGCGATGCGTCCGACCAGCGGCAACACCATGGTCGTGTTGACCGCCATGGCCTGCTTGAGCTTGCCCTTGGGAGGCAGCAGATCAATGGAGCGGCTGCGATTGTAGTCGCGCGTCAGGAGCCCCTTTTTCTCCAGGTTCGAAATGTGCTTGTGCACGGTCGCCAGCGAACTGAGTTCCAGACCCTGGCCAATTTCCTCGAAGGAGGGCGAGTAGCCATTCCTCTGTACGAATTCGGAGATGAAGTCGTACACCTGTCGTTGCCGCCGGGTGATTGCCATAAGGTTATTGTTGGCGAAAGGAAGGCGAAAAGTCAAGCGAACAATCAAGTGCGTGTCATGCTGAGCGGAGGACTGTGGTTTCATCAATGGCGTCATGCTGAGCTTGCGAAGCATCTAGGGTTAGCGGAAATGAAGAAGGCAAGCGATCGGACAGGTACAGGCCAGATCCTTCGTGACTAACGTCCTTTAGGATGGCGCCACTTGGAGATTACTTTCTCAAATTCAGCCACAACGTCAACGCTGATCATTCCCGTCCGTACATTTTCCAGAACGCACTGACCACCTCGATCGCCAGATCTCTTGGCATGGCCGTGAGCGCTTTCTTGCCGACGAAGATGTGCCAGTACAGCATTGGACCTAGTAATAACGCCAACCCAGTCTCCAGATTAATTTCTTTGACGAGTTGCCGCTCGTCGATGCCGCGCTTGATCAGATTTTTTAGGCGGGTTTGTGGCCGTCCTATGACGCGGGAGCGCCACTGGTCTCCGAACTTTTGGTTGCGAGCGGCGTAGGCCATGACGTGCGGCATCATGCGATTCTTCATCTCCTGACGTTCCGGAGCCGGCTGGTAGGTCAACGCGTCAACCAGATCCTGACGCAGCTCGCCAGAGTTAAAACTGGGGGGCTCTTCATTGAGGCCGAACATCAGGGACAGAGCTTCAAGGGCCAGTGCGTCTTTATCCTGCCAATGCTTGTAAATGGTGGCCTTGCTGACGCCCGATTTGCGGGCGATCGCGTCCATGCTGGCGGCGTCGATGCCGCGTTCGCCGAACAGGGCGAAAGCTGCCTCCAGAACTTTCTCGTGGGCTTCGCTGCTCCTAGTTCTGGCCATGTTCGCGCAGTTACAGCTGAATCTTCGAAAACAAATATCCTCCCAGCGAAAGGAATGCTACAGCAATGGCGCATAGCACGGAAACATCCAGCGCCACGCCGAAGTGTGAAGCGTTGATCAGCACTCCGCGCAAGGCGTCCACACCGTAGGTGAGCGGATCGAGTCTTGTGATGATGGCCAGGGGTTTAGGCAGATTGGTAAGGGGAAACAACGCTCCCGACAAAAAGAAAATCGGCAGCACCATGAAGTTCATGATCAGCTGAAAGCCCTGCATGTCCTGGACGATCGAGCCAAACGCCGTGCCCAGAGCGGCAAACACGATCGCGATCAATGCCATGAACACAAATGCCAGCGGGAGCATCGACCAGTGCACTGGGCGAAAGCCGGCAATCAGGCAGACCACTAGAATCAGGGTGCCTTGGATCACCGCAACCGTCGCTCCGCCAAATGTTCTGCCGATCATCACTTCAATTCGTGGCACGGGCGCGACCAGCGTCTCTTTTAGAAATCCGAACTGGCGGTCCCACAACATGGCAATCCCGGAAAAGATCGCGGAGAACAGAATCGTCATGCTGATCACGCCCGGCGCTACGAACTGCAGATAGCTACCGTTGCCGGCTTTTTGGAATACCGGGCCCAAGCCGAAGCCGAGGACCAGGAGATAGAGCAGCGGCTGGCCCAGCGAAGCGACAATCTGCGCTTTCGAGCGCACATAGCGCTTCAGTTCCCGCAACCAGAGAATGTAAATGGCGCTCATCGGCGATTCCCCCACATCTTGGCGACTTGGCGCAACTGGTCAGCGGAGGTGGCACTCTCGTCGCGAATCGACGAACCAGTCAACGACAGAAACGCCTGCTCCAGCGACTCGCTGTTGGTTTGCTGTTTCAGTTCCTGCGGCGTGCCCTGCGCGACGATGCCGCCGTGATCGATGACAGCAATACGGTGAGCCACGCGGTCCGCTTCATCCATGTAATGCGTCGTGAGAAAGACGGTCGTCTTCTGCGTTTCGTTCAAGTGTTTGACGTGGGTCCAAAGCTGGTTGCGGGTTTGCGGATCGAGGCCCAGCGTGGGCTCGTCGAGAAACAGAATCTTCGGTGTGTGCAGGAAACCACGCGCGATTTCCAGACGTCGCTTCATGCCTCCGGAGAATGTCTTCACAATGTCGTCACGCCGCTCCCAGAGTTCGAACAACTTCAGGAGTTGCTCGATGCGTTCGCCGCGCACTTTGCGCGACACCTTGTAGAGCACAGCATGCAGTTCCATGTTCTCGTACGCGGTCTGTTCGCTATCGAGACTGGGGTCCTGGAATACGATTCCGAAAGTTTTCCGGGCGTCGTTCTTGTGGATGGTGGGATCGAGTCCGTTCAGTTGAATTTTCCCGCTGGTGGGCGTCAGCAGGGTGGTGAGCATCTTTATGGTGGTAGTCTTGCCGGCGCCATTCGGACCGAGGAAGGCAAAGATTTCGCCAGCCTCGACGGTAAAAGAAATGTCGTTGACCGCTGTAAAGTCGCCGAACTTCTTAACGAGATTTTGTACCTGGATCATGAGCTGCCCTCGCGGTGAACAATACTAAACGGTGTAGTTTAGTTATGCAAGAATTCATCACGCCAAAGGCATAAATTACGGAGGACACAGAGGACACTGAGGGAGCCCGAGGATGGAAAGACTCCGTGTCCTCAGTGTCCTCTGTGGTTTAAGAATCTCTTCACCGCGAAAGAGACTCGCGGATGCGGATCATCTCATCGTCTACTGAGTTGTCACTGCTTTCAGGTATTGGTAGTAGAAATCGACCGCGCGGTAAAAGGCGTCCACCCGAATGCGTTCGTCTTTGCCGTGGGCGCGTATGTCGTCGCGGTCGATCGCTTCTCCCGAAACGCAGTAGGTGGGCATGCCGGCAGCGTTGGTGTAGACGCCGTCCGAGGCGCCGGTCGCCATATCGGGGACGACGGGCAATCCTGGCCACATTTTCTCGACTACTTTTCCCAGTGGCTGGAAAACGTCGGGGCGCAGTGGAGGCGGTGTGTACGACTTCCGGTTGGTGACGCCTCCGATCCCGCCTACTTCCTTGACTTCAATCTTGGGATCGGCCACGACTTTCTCCAGCTCCTGACGGATCTCTTCTGTCGAGTGGCCGGGCACGATCCGGCAATTCACATTAGCTTGCGCCATCTGTGGGAGTGCATTGTTGGCGTGGCCGGCGTTCAGTCGCGTGGCCACGCAGGTGGTGTGCATGATGGAGTTATCGATCGGTTCTTTCGACAGACGTGCCACCGCGTCCATGTCCGGCGGAGTTTTGAGAATCGCGCGGATGTCAGCCGCGCGGTCTCCGGTTGCGATCGTCGCCATGCGTTCGTAGTAAGCGCGCGTGACTGTAGTCAGCTCAAACTGGAATTGGTAATGCTCCAGGCGAGCCAGAGCATCGGCGAGATGATAGATGGCATTGTCCGGCTTGGGCAGCGAGCTGTGGCCACCGGGATTGGTCGTAATCAGCTGATAGTCGGAATAAAGTTTTTCCGAGGCGTCGACCATCATGAATTTCGGCGCGCCGTGTTCAGACAAGATTCCACCGCCATCGTGGTTGAGCACGAATTCGGCCTCGATCAACTCGCGGTGATTCCTGACCAACCAGTCCACGCCGTTCGAGGTGCCGCCTTCTTCGTCAGCTGTCAGCGCCAGAATAATATCGCGGTCCGGCACGTAGCCTTCCTTCTTGAACCGGATCAGCGTGGTGACCATGACGGCGTCGCCGTCTTTCATGTCCTGCGTGCCGCGGCCGTAGTAGTACCCGTCTTTCTCAACGAACTGAAAGGGATCGGTGGTCCAGTCCTCACGGCGCGCTTCGACAACATCAAGATGTCCGATCAGCAGCACCGGTTTATGCTTGCCGCTTCCGTGAAATCGCACGACCAGGTTCTTCTTGCGATCGTTCGGCCCCAGGATCTGCATATCGCTGTCGGGAATTCCTGCGTCGCGAAAACGCTGCGCCATGGCTTCGGCGGCGGTCGAAACATTGCCAACGGAATCCGTGGTGTTGATCTCGATCAGTTGTTTGAAGATGTCGTGGGAGAGCTGCCGCGTAGCGTCGTCGATTTGGGATTGAGAAGCGATTGCCAGAAATAGAAATGCAGCGGTCAACGACCAGTTCCGATATTTCAATCGAGGCTCCTTGTAGCGCCGGCGTCCCGCCGGCTGTCCGGAGGGCGTCCCGCCCTCCGCATCGTACTAGTAGAAAACGTCCGTCTACACTACCAAAAGCCGGCACCGGGGAACAGGTGAGCGACACTCCGCTGTTATTCTGAAAATTGTGAATACTCCTCCAGAGACTCCCGCCGTTCGTACCCGCGCAGGACTCTGCCAGGACTGCGTTCATGCCCGGCTCATCGAGTCTGATCGAGGTTCGGTGTTTTTTCTCTGCCAGTTGGCTTTGACGGATGTCCGCTTCCAGAAGTATCCACGGTTGCCAGTTCTCACTTGTAGCGGGTACGAGCGGAAAAGTCAGCCAAGTGTCTGATCCTACAGGCCGTTAACCGGGCGAAACTTTTGGCTTTCTCAGGGCTCTAATTTACTGCGGCCGCCTTATGGACCGCAGGAGCGTGTTCTTCATGTTCAAATTTTCTTCCTATATTTTGGTGTTGCTCGTGGCACTGATCGCGGGCTCGGTGGCTTGTAACACCGCAAATGCTGCCGGAGTGGCCGTGCCGGCCGCGGCAGTAGATGCGCCCAAAGCGCCGCAGTCAGGCCAGCAAACCGCTGTCGTTGCGGGCGGATGTTTCTGGGGCATTCAGGCTGTATTTCAGCACGTCAAAGGCGTGACTAACGCGACCTCCGGATATTCCGGTGGGGACGCAAAGACCGCGCAGTATGAAATCGTCAGCACCGGCGAAACTGGGCATGCCGAGTCAGTGAAGGTTACTTACGATCCATCGCAGATCACGTACGGGGAGTTGTTACGGGTGTTTTTCTCGGTGGCGCACGATCCCACGGAGTTGAACCGGCAGGGTCCCGACGATGGCACGCAGTATCGTTCTGTGATTTTCTACGGCAACGATGAACAGAAGAAGATCGCGGAAGGCTATATCGCGCAGCTCGACAAAGCCAAGGTATTTCCCCGCGCGATTGTGACCCAGGTTGTGCCGCTGAAGGCGTTCTATCCTGCCGAGGCGTATCACCAGGATTATGCGAAAAATCATCCCAGCGACATGTATATCGTCTTTAACGATGCGCCTAAGGTGGCACATCTGCGGGAGCAGTTCCCCAATCTGTATATCAGCAAATAACGTACTTCTGGTGTTGCAGATTGGTCTAGTGGTCTGAGGAGTGAGGTATGTTCGACTCTGAGCTGGGTAAGGATTCGTCATCGGTCGACGTAAGACGGCGGGCCTTTCTGGGATTCTCCCTTTCGGCGATTGCTGGTGCGGTCTTGTGGTCGCTAAGAAAGCCGCGGCTCATCGCATCAGCGATGCCGAAGGGTGATCCGGGCGAGGTCACGGTTGTGCAATTTTCCGATTCTGGGCAGAAGCTGCTGAAGGTTCACGTTCCCAAAGTTATCAAGAGCGACGACGATTGGCGTTTGCAGTTGTCGGCTAATGTGTTCGACATCACACGGCGCGCGGACACGGAGTTTGCCTTCAGCGGAAAATATTGGAACCTGCACGACACGGGTCTGTACCGCTGCATCTGTTGCGACAACGCGCTGTTCAGTTCAGAGACGAAGTTTGAATCGGGAACCGGATGGCCAAGTTTCTGGCAGCCGATCGCACAGGAGAATGTCCGTAACATCAACGACACGAGTTTTGGCGTGGTGAGGACTGCGGTGGCTTGCACCTTATGCGATGCGCATCTGGGGCATGTCTTCGATGACGGTCCACAACCTACCGGGTTGCGCTATTGCATGAACTCGGCTTCGCTGAAGTTCGTGAAGCAGGCATAGGTTCGTGCTGTTTTCACAATACAAGGTCCCTCGGCTTGCCTGAGTCGCCCCAGCGCGACTCAGGCGGCGCTCGGGATGACAGATTTAATGTAAAGTTTGCTGTATGGATTCCACTCTTCCTTCTTTTCGTCAGCCGACCGCAATCGAGCGCGCGTTCAACAAGACCTTCGGATTCCTGGTTGGGATGGGCCTGGGTTTTTCCTACAACTATCTCCTGCAGGTTCGCGGACGCAAGAGCGGGAAGATTTATTCCACTCCGATCGACCTGCTGGAGATTGATGGCAAGCGCTTTCTCGTCGCTCCCCGCGGACGCGCGCAGTGGGTGCGCAACGCTGAAGCTGCCGGAGAAGTTATGCTCAAGAAGGGAAGCAAACGAGATAAATTTGGTCTTCGGGCTCTCTCCGACGAGGAAAAGCCAGCCATTCTCAAAGCTTATCTCGACCGCTTCAAGCGTGAAGTGCAAGGTTACTTTCCGGTCGCTGCTGGATCTCCGGTGGAGGCTTTCCGGGATCTAGTGCCAAACTATCCGGCATTCGAGTTGATTCCCAAATGAGGGTGCCCCATCCTCGTCGTTCCGCTTTTTGGAACGACAGGGTGGGGAAGGTGGAAGCCAAGACGCGATCCGTGAAATCCGTAGTTGAGTCAATCCGTCGAGCTTCGCTCGACCTGGACGGGTCAGAGACCCGTCCCCACATGGCTGTTGCCGAGGTCAGGCGTCCGAGGCCTGCTTAACCCAGGACGCTGTCGTCCAACTTCTTCCTGCCCCAATCCGCGGAGGCTTGCACGAAGGCCATCACCAGGGGATGAGGCTTTCCCGGCTGGGAAGAAAGTTGCGGCTGGAATAGCGTCGCGATGTAGAAACGGTGGGTGGGAGATTCGATGGCGCGAATCTCGCCTTGCGGACCGCGTGCTACCACCGGGAATCCGGCTTCCATGGCGGCCCACTCATAGTCGGGATTTACTTCGAAGTTACAGAAGAATTCTTCCGCCACCGTGTCCTGTGAATAGTACGACTGCAGATAAGAACCGGGACGCAGGCGAATCTCGGGGATAGCACCTGAAAGTTTGGGTGCGCCCTTGGCGCGATTGGGGACGGCGCAGGCTACCGGGTAAATAATGATGTTTTTCGAGCCGGAGTTGTTCTCGGCGCTGTCCGCATCCTTGATGCCGAGAACATTGCGGGCGCATTCGATCAGCGCGTACTGAAAGCCGCCGCAAGTCCCTAGAAATGGCCAGTCGCGACGGCGTGCGAATTCGATGCCCTTCAGCATCCCATCAAAGCTTTTGTAGGGACTGCCCGGTGCCGCCCAGAGTCCATCGAAACTCTCCAGCTTTTTTTCGGAGTCGGACGTCAGGAGATCTGGAGTTGCGATCCATTTCGCTTCGACGGCCTGATTCAGTTGTGCCGCGGCGTGCTGGATTGATTTCTCGACAGCGGGAAGAGTCGGAGACTTGGGATCGTAATCTCCGAGAATTCCAATGCGTACGGGATCGCTCACCTGACTATTTTAGTGGAGAAGTTCGATAGTGCGGTGAGCGGGAGGTGAGAAGGCTGGTGCGCGAAGAAATTGGCGTCGGACCTCGGACGCCAGACTTCGGCACGAACCGTGTAGGGACGGGTCTCTGACCCGTCCAGGCCGAGCGAAGCTCGACGAGCTTTTGATTTCTTATTTCGCGGTTACGGAACGTTCTTTGAGGATTGCCTCCACCGCTGCGACGGCCGTATCCAGTTCCTCATCTTTTGTATAGAAGTGCGGAGACATGCGCACGCCGGCTTTGGGGCGATAGTCGACCAGAATGTCGCGCTTGAGCAGTTCGTTGCAGACTTCCTGTGCATCAGGCATATCGATAGAAACGGTTCCGCCGAGTTGATCTGGATTGCGAGGAGAATTTACACGCCATCCATGATGCGAAGCCAACTCGATCAATCGAGCGGTCTGGCGCTTCGATTTTTCGCGGATGCGATCGACTCCGACTTCGGTAATGATCTTCAATCCCGGGCGCGCCGCTTCCAGTGCCGGTATGTGAGAAGTGCCATTCATGAAGCGAAATGGCGGATCGGCATAGCGTGTCGATCCAATTTCGAAGCCAAATGAATTCTGATGAGCAAACCAGCCAGTAAATTTCGGCTCCAGTTTTTTCCCCAGGTCGGGGCGCACATACAAGTAGGCGACGCCGGGGCCTCCGCATAACCACTTCAGGACTCCTCCGCAGGCGAAGTCGACATTCAACGCCTGTACGTCGACCGGAACGGTGCCCAGTGATTGAAATGTGTCGAGTACGACATGGGCTCCCACGCGGTGGGCTTTGTCGATGATGGCTTTCGCATCCTGTATGTATGCGCTTCTGAAGATTACGTGCGAGACCGGGACCAGCAAGGTCTGCTCGTCGATCGCGTCCAGCAGACGATCGAGAGGAACGGTGATTCCGTCGTCGGTGGGAACCATGTGGACGCGCGCCCCATAGGCCCGTTGCGCCTCCCAGAAATACATCACCGACGGGAAATTCAAATCGCTGTAGACCACCTTGTTGCGTTTGCCCGAGAAATCAAAGCACGAAGCCACTACCGCCTGGCAAGTGGTAACGTTCTGATGAGTTGAAACGGAACCTTTCGGGGCATTCATCAACGCGCCGATCTCGTCTCCGACTTCGGCGGCCAGCATCCACCAGCGTTCTTCCCAGGCCCGCACCCCGCGCGTGGCCCAGATGTCGGCATACCCCTTCAAGGCTTCGTAAACGCCTTGCGGCATCGCACCCAGCGAATTGCTGATCAGATACCTAGTGCGTTCCAGAATGGGGAACTGGGAACGGTAACGAAGAAGTTCGTCAGCCATGCCGACATTGTACTTCCCGGGCCGGCGGTATACTCGAAACAGAATCGGCAGAATCAGCGCGACAACTCTGTAATTGAACAACGCATCCAAAATCCGTGAATTTGTATTGCGTCGCACTTGTTTGAACGGGAAAGAAAGGAAAGCAATGAAGATCCTCAGGAATATTATCGGTACGGCGGGGTTGATTTATGCCGGATATGTGCTGGTTGTGAGCTTGAAAGATGTTCGCCGCTACATACGAATCAGCACGATGTAAATGTGGTGTACTGTGGGGCGGGCGCCCGCCCCACACGGGTCTTGCTATTTCCTCAGTAGGAAGTAGGCGCCAGTTAAGACGACCATGTAGACCGCACCGCTGATCAGCGTCAAATGCGAGTGCCAGCCAGTTTCCAGGATCGCCACCAGAATGAGCACAAAACCCAGGGCTGAGCCCCAGGCTCCCAGCGGTGAACGCATCGGTAGAGCGGCAATCTCTTCAGCAGAAATCGTTTGACGGAACTTGACGTGCGCGGCCAGGGAGACTAGCCAGGCCAGCAGCATTCCGACCAGCGCCGCTCCGAGAATCGAAACGAAAGCATCTTTCGGCGCCCACTTCTCCAGCACCAACGCCACCACGATCCCGTAGGACGAAGCCAGGAGCGCCATTTTCGGCGAGCCCGAAGCGCTGAGCTGTCCGAACACCGCCGGTGCCCAGCCGGTACGGGCAAGGGAAAACAAGATTCGAGATGCCGCATAGAGCGCCGCATTCGCACCCGAAAGAGCGGCCGTGAGGATCACGAAGGTCATAATGTGCGGCGCGGCTGGAATATGAGCGTGGCGAAATACAGTAACGAAGGGGCTCTCGGTGACCCAGGCGCGGTTCCAGGGCATCACTCCCACCAGCACGATGATCGCTCCCAGGTAAACCGTCGCCAGCACGCCGAAAGTCAGCTTGATGGCACGAGGAATATTCCGCGCGGAGCCGGACTCTCCAGTAGTGATGGCGACAAATTCCAGACCTCCGAAGGTGTAGAGCGCGAAGCCCATTGCCAGCAGAGGCGCCACGGGTCCCTTGGGGAAGAAGCCGCCATGCGCAGTGTATTCCGGCGTCACGCGTCCACTCAGTAACAATCCTGCTCCCAGGACAATGAATGCGGCGATGGTTGCGACCTTGATCATCGCAAACCAGTATTCAAAGCGGGCGTAGTTGCCCACGCTCCGCAGATTGATCAGCAACAGTAGGACGGAAAAAATCACGACCCAAAATAACGCTGGGACAGAAGGGAACCAATAAACAAGGTAGGTGGCGGACGCCACCAGCTCCGCTCCGATGGAGATCGATATGGCCACCCAATAGCCGGCGCGGGCAATGAATCCAGCCCACCGATTCAGATAAAGATCGCCGTAGACTCCAAAAGAGCCGGCGGCAGGATGCATGCTGGAGAGTTCGCCCAGGGCCAGCGTGATTGTCAAAGAGATGAATGCGGCCAGGACGAAGCTGAGGATGACTCCGGGGCCGGCGATTTCGAGAGCCGCTGCCGATCCCAACAGGAGTCCGGTTCCGATTGACCCGCCGACGGCGACCATGGCCATCTGGCCGGCGCTGAGTTGGTGTTGAAGACCTCGTTCCTCAACGTCTTCGGGCATCTGGCACCTATATCAGAAACATTTTTCCCGCCCAAGGCCTATTCGCGGATGACTTTCGTAATCAGCACGGCACCCGAGTTCGTTGCCGCTGCCGGAACCCGCCCCTAAAATCTTACGTGGGTTACTACGCACGTTACCCGTGTCTCTCATGCCAGACCCGACAAAGCGAATCGACCGAGCCGAGATCGCCCGACGCGTAGAGCGCGCCGAAAAGCTCTTGCAAAAGGGCAAGACCGGCGAAGCTCTGGACGAGTATCTCCAGGTCCTGGCGGAAGATCCGCAGAATGACAACGTGCGTCAGATGGCAGCTGATATCTGCCTTTCTTTGCAACGCACCGCGGAGGCTGTGAAGTTGCTGGGGGAGTTGTTCGAGCGCCAGATTGCAGCCGGCGAGAACACCCGCGCCAGTCTGACTTATAAGAAGCTGGCCCGCTACACCGTCCCGACCAGTATTCAGAGAGTCCACTTCGGGCAGATCCTCGAGACTTCCAACCGGAAACTCGCGCTCGAGACCTATGAGAGCGCGCTTGACGACTTCACCAAGAACGGCCGTAAGCACGACTGCCTAATGGTGCTGAAGCGACTGGTGGGGCTTGAACCGGAAGCGAAAAACATTCTGCGCCTGGGCGAACTCTGTTCCGAAACCGGGGACAAAGCCGGTGCCGCTGCCGCGTTCCTCATGCTGGCAGAGATGACGGAAGCTTCGGGCGCCAACGCCGCGCAGTGGTTTGAACGGGCCTACACCGAGGATCCTTCCGACAGCCGTATCGCGCTGGGTTATGGCAAGAGCCTGATTGCACAAGGCCAGGTGGGGGCCGCTATCTTTGTTCTGGAACCGCTGGCCCAGGTTAAAGATGCAACGCTCGAAACCCGCGAGACCTACGTGAAAGCGCTGCTCTCCGCCAATCGCCTGACCGACGCAGAGCCGCTGGTGTGGCAGTTGTTTCAGCAGAATCCATCCCGCCAGCAGGATGTCGCCGATCTGATCGGGCATTTAGTCGACGCACAACAGGATGCCGAGGCTGTTGCCCTGGCCCGCAAACTTGAACACTTCCAGCGAAATCGTGGTGACCGCCGCGCTTTCGTCGCGATGATGCAGGATGTGATTGCCAAGCATCGCGGTTCGCCCGATCTGCTGGAGTTCATGAGCGAGCTGTTCAACGCCTCCAATCGTGAAGGCGACTATTGCCAGACGCTGCTCAAACTTTTTGACTTGCACTGCGGAATGGGAAACTTTGCCAAGGCCGCGGAATGCCTGGATCGCGCGGCGGATGTCGATGCCTACGAGCCTGGCCACCAGAAGCGTCTGGAAATGCTGCGCGGCAAGATTGACGAGAACCGTTTCAAGGCCATCGCCTCGCGCTTTACCAGCATGGCGAAGACTGCGTCCGAACCTGCCAAGACGGAAGGTCCGACATTGGGAGCCGCGGCTTTGCAGGACTTGATGCTGCAGGCTGAAATTCTGGTGCAGTACGGCATGCGCTCCAAGGCCATCGAACGCCTGCAACGCATCCAGGAACTCTTTCCCCACGAAGAAGAACGCAATCAGGATTTGCAGCAGCTCTATCTGGCTGCGGGCATGAGTCCGCAACGTTCGCAATCAGCACCGCTGCCGCCGGCAAGCTCCGCGGCGAAGGCGGCTCCGGCAGCATCGTCGTCGCCAGCGCGTGCGGCTGCTCCGGCGGAATCCGCCGATGTCAACAGCTTTACCAAGGTGGCCGACATTACCCGCAAGCTTTACCGGCAGACCAACGCCGATGCCGTGATGTCCACCGCTGTTGCCGAAATCGGAGCGCAATGGAAGATGAGCCGCTGCATCGTGGCCACGCGCAAGCCCGGAATGGTGCCTAGCGCGGTGAAGGAACACCGCAGCGAAGGCATAAAGGCGGGAGAAGCAAAAGCCCTGAGCAAGCTGGTCACCGTGGTGCAGGACGTCGTGA
The DNA here is from genome assembly GCA_963741105.1 of Terriglobia bacterium. Classification (GTDB taxonomy): domain Bacteria; phylum Acidobacteriota; class Terriglobia; order Terriglobales; family Acidobacteriaceae; genus JAIQFF01. Next base: position 124,696 of record CAVUGT010000004.1, on the reverse strand, counting down.
TCGAAAAAGGAACGCTGACCCTCGCCGACGCCCCAGCCGCTCCCGAGTTGCAGGAAATCCGAGAAGTGCTGGTGGAGTTGGGAATCACGTCCCTGCTGGCGCTGCCGCTCTCGGATGGCCAGGACCAGATGGGCGTGCTGCTGTTGACCGAAAACAGCGCGCGGGGATGGCACCAGTCGGACGTGGTGGTGCTCAAAACCATCAGTGAACAGATTGTCATCGCGCTCACCAACGCCGGACTGCGCCGCTTGGTGAAGAGTTTGTCGGTCACAGACGAGCAGTCGGGCTTGCTCAAGCGCGCTTCTTATCTAGATCTTCTGATGGCGGAGATGCGCCGCGCGGTGCAGCAAAGCACCCCGGTGACGGTCACGCTCATGCAGTTCGGCAAAGGTTCGGCGATGTTGAAGGAACACGGAGAGAAAGCCGTCGAAGCAGCCATGCAGAAAATCGGACAGCTCTTCGCCGCCAACATTCGGCAGAATGACCTGGCCTTCCGCTACGAGAGCACGACGATTGCGTTGGTCCTCGGTGAAACCGGAGAGAAAGAAGCCCTGCTGGCGGTGGAAAAGTTGCGCAAGCTGCTGGCGGAGGTGAAACTTTCCGACGAGATCATTCCTTTCAGTGCGGGGCTTGCAGAAGCTGTCGTGCGGCAGCAGTTCGACCCTGTCGACATCGTCACGGAGGTCATCAATCGCGCTGACCAGGCGCTCAGTAACGCTGTCTCTCAGGGTATGGGCCGCATCGTCAGCCTGGCTCCCTCGGTGGCGGCGGCTGCGGTGGCGTAACGTTTGTGTCGGGCGGGGCGCCCTCGCCCGCTGCCTTTGATCGTGATTTTGTTTGCGTCTCTTCGACCACCTAAGAACCAAAGTCAAAAGCGGCGGGCGAGGGCGCCCGCCCTACACGTGTGGCAGAGACTCCATTGGCGCTGATAAACTGACCAGTCTGCAAAACGTGGAAACCAATCTGATTTCAAAGAGCACCAGGAAATCCAAATGTTGAAGCCCGGCGATATCGCCATCGTGAGCGGAGTCCGCACCGCGTTCGGACGCTACTGCGGCAAGCTCAAGGAATTTACCGCCCAGGAACTGGGCGCCATCGCCGGCAGGAGCGCCATGGATCGTGCCGGTCTCGATCCCAAGGAGTTCGATCACGCGATTTTTGGCAACGCGCAGCAAACGTCCGGGGATGCGATCTTTGGTGCCCGTCACGTGGCGTTGCGCGCAGGCCTGCCTATCGAAACGCCGGCCCTCACCGTGAACCGCCTATGTGGAAGTGGCATACAGGCCATCGTCAATGCGGCCCAGATGATCCAGTTAGGCGAAGCGAACCTGGTTCTCGCCGGCGGCATGGAAGCAATGTCTCAGGCGCCGTTCTGCATTCGCGGCCGCGACGGCTTCAATCTCGCTCCCGGCGGCAAGATCGAGGATTCGCTAATGGTGGCGTTGCTCGACAGCTACTGCGGCACCTCCATGGCCAGTACGGCGGAGTTGTACGGTTCGCAGCAAGGTATTACACGCGAGATGCAGGATGAGTTTGCGTTGCGCTCCCAGCAACGTGCCGACGCCGCTTACAAAGAAGGACGTCTGCAGGAAGAACTAGTCCCTGTCCCGCTGAAAAATTCTAAAGGCGAGGCGACGGGCGAATCGTTGACCGAAGACGATCACCGGCGTCCGCAGACTACGCTCGAGGGCTTAGCCAAGCTCCGAACGGCGTTCGGGAAAAATGGTACGGTCACCGCCGGCAACGCCAGCGGAATTGTGGATGGCGCAGCCGCGGTCGTCATCATGTCGCTCGATGAAGCCGGCAAGCGCGGCATCCTGCCGCTGGGCCGCGTGGTTAGCTGGGGTATCGCCGGAGTCGATCCCAAAGTGATGGGTCGCGGCCCCGTTCCCGCTACCAAAATTGCTTTACAGAAGGCCGGCTTGACACTGGACTACATCGATCTCATCGAAGTGAACGAAGCCTTTGCCGCACAATATCTCGGAGTTGAGAAAGAACTCGGCCTGGATCGCGAAAAGGTTAACGTCAACGGTGGCGCGATTGCGTTGGGACATCCGCTGGGAGCGACGGGAACGCGTTTGGTGATTACGCTGCTGTACGAACTTCGGCGCAGGAAGAAGAAGTACGGGCTGGCAACAGCATGCATCGGTGGCGGCCAGGGAATTGCGATGGTAGTGGAGAGCATGAATTGAGGCGTTCACCACAGAGGACACAGAGTCACAGAGGAAATCATGGAATCCGAGAATTTCTCTGTGATTCTGTGAATTGAAGGATCCCCGTATGGAAATAAAACAAGTTGGCGTTCTTGGTTGCGGACTGATGGGCTCTGGCATTGCGCAAGTCGCGGCCACAGCCGGATTCGACGTCATTGTGCTCGAAGTCGAGCAGAAGTATCTCGATAAAGGATTCGCCGGGATCGAGAAGTCGCTGGCGAAATTTGCGGAGAAGGGCACGATCAAAGAAACACCGCAAGCTGTCCGCGCTCGCCTCAAGGGCACAACCAGCATGCAGGATCTGGCCGACTGCGACATCGTGATCGAGGCCGTCATCGAAAATGCTGGCGAGAAGAAAAAGATGTACGCCGCGCTCGACAGCATCGTGAAGAAAGACACGATCTTTGCGTCGAATACTTCTTCCATTTCGATCACTGAGCTTCTGACTTCCACTAAACGCCCTGAGCGTTTCATCGGCTTGCATTTTTTCAATCCCGTGCCGCTGATGAAACTGGTCGAAGTGGTGCGAACGATCGCGACCGCCGCGGACGTGTACGATACGGCTTACGAGTTCGGCAAGAAACTGGGCAAAGTTCCGGTCCGTACCAGCGACAAGACCGGATTCATCGTGAACCGGCTGCTGGTGCCGTATCTGCTCGACGCCATCCGCGCTTATGAAGAGGGTGTGGGATCGATCGACGATATCGACAACGCCATGAAGATGGGTTGCGGATATCCCATGGGCCCGTTCACCCTGCTTGATTTCGTTGGACTGGATACGACCTACTACATCACGCACGTGATGTATGACGAGTTCAAGGAGCGCCGGTTCGCTTCTCCACCACTATTGAAGCGAATGGTGATGGCCGGGTGGTATGGCCGGAAGTCGGGTAAAGGGTTTTACGATTATTCAGACCCGGCGAATCCGAAGGCGAACAAGCTTTAACTTCCTGGCCACGGATTTACGCGGATCAACCCGGATTATTTTTTGACAAGGGATCTGAAGAGGAATCGAATTTGAAAAGTCCGTCCAAGCGCCGGCTCAAACCGATCGAGGGTAAACTCAACGCCGCAGGGAAGCGCTTTGCAATCGTCGTTTCCAGATTCAATGCCTTTATCACTAACCGCCTCCTGCAAAGTGCGTTCGATGGGTTGGTGCAATGCGGCGCGAAAGAGAAAGACGTAAAAATCGTGCGCGTCCCCGGTGCTTTCGAGATTCCATCCGCTGCTCGCACTCTGGCTGAAACTAAGAAATACGACGCCATCGTCTGTATCGGTTGCCTGCTGCGTGGCGACACGGCGCACTACGATGTCATCGTCAACGAAGTTGCGCGCGGTATTGGCCAGTCCGCACAGGAAACTGGAGTGCCGCACGCATTCGGCGTTCTCACCTGCGAAAACCTGGAACAAGCCATCGATCGCGCCGGCTTGAAAATGGGCAATAAGGGATTTGAAGCGGCTTTGGCGGCGGTGGAGATGGCAAATCTAAAAGAGGTCGTCGGTCGTCGGTCGTCAGTCGTCAGCAAAGCTGTCAGCTCTCAGCTTTCAGCTGTCAGAAAAAAACAAAAGTCAAAACCTGGTGCCCGTCGCGCCAGTCGCAAAACCAATCTTTAACTTCATCGGTTGTACACTGGAAGCTGAGAGCCGACAGCTGCCCCATGGGAACACGCCGCAAATCTCGCGAACTTACTTTGCAAATGCTCTTCCAGGCCGATATGGGGAAGCAGACTCCGGAGCAGGTGCGTCTAACTTTCTGGCGCGAGCGGGCAGACGTGGAGGCCGATGTCCGAAGCTTTGCCGAAGACCTTTTCCGGGTGGCGGCCGATCGCTCTACTGAAATTGACGGCCTGATCGAAGGTCATGCTCAGCACTGGCGCATGGAACGCATGGCGGCTGTCGATCGCAACCTGATGCGAGCCGCTGTAGCGGAAATGCTGGGTTTTCCTACAACTCCCCGCGCCGTCGTCATCAACGAAGCATTGGAAGTGGCGCGCAAGTTTTCCAGTCCGGAGTCAGTGCAATTTATTAACGGCGTGCTGGATAGTGTAGGGAAGCAGTTGGAGAGCAGTCGGTAATTCAGTCGTCAGTCGTCAGTCTTCCGGCGTCAGCCAACCTTCAACCCCAAAATTCTACATCGTCCTCGATGGCACGAGCGAGGACGCTCGCGCCTACATTTTTGCTGGGCCGACGACTGACGACCGACGACTGTTTCTAAGGTTTGACTGCGATGAGATCTGGATTACAGGTGAAGCTCGCGCCTTCGCACAGGCCAGCTTGGAACGTCGTGGCATCGACAGGAAACGAAAGCTGCAGAATGTCGCCACCGGTTTGGGTATCCAGGACGTGAACCTTGCTATCGGCTGCGGCGACATAAATTCGGCTGCCATCAGGAGTGACTGCAGCTTTTACCGGGACGGCGTCGCCGGCCAGCGGCAACGCGGACGAAGTCTGGTTGCCGATGTTGAATACCAGCACGCTGCCGCGGTCGCCAGCCAGCACGTAAGCGTGCGATTCGTCTTGCGAGACGATCAACTGATTCGGCACAAAGCTTCCCTGACCTAGATTGAACGATGTGGCGGTACCGGTGCTCGCCGTCGACGAACAGCCGGCCGGTGCGCGGGCGACACGGAACAGATCGATCCCTGGCGGGTCTAAAGCCAGAATGCTCGTGACCGTGGTGGCCGTGCCGATCGTCGGTGGGTCCGCGAGGTTGGGAGCATCGCCCCCCAGCGCCTTCATAAAGGAAGGTGTCGCCGGCAGTACCACATTGTTCGAGAATGAAGAGCCCAGACCGCAAGTGCTCCAGGCGGTGACCGAAGATGCGCTGGATCCGCCAGCTACGAATGCGAAAGCCCCCTCTGGCGCGAATGACACATCGGTCGCTGGGGCACTAAGAGCAATCGTCTTCAGCGAATCTTGTGCCGACCAGACATACAGCTTAGAGCCGGCCGCGATGAAAGCTTTCAGGTTGTCCGGAGAAAAATCCGCTGCGGTTGCTCCCGCGATCGGCAGGGTCGTGACGGTGTTGGTGGTTGTGTCGAACACGATGACCTGGGTGGCAGGCGGAGGCGCGCTGCTTCCCGGGACCGGCACAGTGTTCGGATCAGCTCCGGAGAGAATCACTTTCTTCCCGTCGGGAGAGACTGTCAGAACTTTTCCGGTCACGGATTTGAACTGATTGATGCTGGGCGGAGTGGCTACCGTGACTTGCATCAACCCGCGCGTTCCGAAAAACGAATAGTCCGTGCCCATGTAGGCTTTTGCGCCCTGGCGGTCGAAGACCAGCGAGTTGGGTGTGGCCGGCAATCCAACGCCTGTACCCAATGTGTTGTTTGGCGAGGCTATGGAAAACAGCAGACTGGTGCAACCCGTGGTGGTTGCACAATTACCCGCAGGCGAAGTGGAAACGCCGGTGCTGGTTACATACACAGTGACCGTAGTCGTTGTTGTCGTAGTGGTGGTCGTGGGCGAGACGATCAGATTGACCGCGCTCTCAGGATAGATAGGCAGCAGCGGCTTCAGTCCGATGTTGCAGGTGGGAGGAGTGCAGGAAGCAATCACGGTCCCGCCCCCAGCCTGCGAAGTCGTCACGCCTCCGGTAGAGGTCACTGCTACAGTTGCTGGATTGGATGAACTCCACGTCAAGGGCAAGCCGGTGATGGTATTGCCCAAGGTGTCGGTTACGGTTGCAGTCACCGTCTTTGCGGTTCCCTGGGCTACGTTCACGGTGTTGGTAGCACTGCCGGTAACTTCGAGCGCGATCGACTGCACGGCGCAAGTATTGAAACTCAGTGGTTGGCTGATCACGTTACTGGTACCCGCCACCAGAGAGGTAGTACCAGGAGTGTGTGCGGTGACTTTGGCCTGTCCGGTCAGGAGGCCAGCTATGGGTGCGGACGTAGTAGCGACATCGAGCGTGGCTACGTCGGTGTTGACCGACTGCCAGATGAAGGTTCCGACACTGGCCGTGATGTCGAGTCCGCGACTGAGCGCCCTGGCCTGGTAGTTGAACGTCTGGCCTTTTGATAAGCATGGCCCCGCTGGCGGGTTCTGATCAGGGATAGCGCTTAGCACAATGCTGTCGATGTGCTGGTGCACATAAACGGTTGTGGGCGGACTACTTACACCGTGCGAAGTGGCGGTCACCTGGACCACTCCGACCGGACCCGGAGTACAGATTTGGGGCACGGTGAGCGAGTCCCAGGTTCCGGCACAGGCGAGTCCGTTGCTGGCGATCGTCAAAACCGCGGTGTTACTCGAAAGAAACGAGACCGGCGTGGTTATGGTGACGTGCTTGCTGTTTTGCGGCGTCGCAGTGAACGATTGATTTGCGCTGCCCAGATCCATCGAGACGGTGTTCGCGGGCGCCAGGAGAATGTTGGCTGGGACGGGAAAGACCGTGTTTGTGGTGGGACTGCTGCTGCTGCAGCCGGTCAAAGCTGCGACGAAACTGACGGCGACTAAGATGAGAGCCGATCTGACCATAAAAAAAGAAGAAGACGACCTACCCATTGATCCTCCCCGCCCCGTGATTTCCGCGAGACGAGCGCGTATGGAGACTTTCTGGAAAACCCCAAGTGTAGAGGCTAGAATTTTTTTCAGCAAGTTTCGGCCCTTGCGCGGCGTTTGAGCCGCGCGCCGAAATCCTGAGCGCAGCGAAGGATCTGCTGTGTTGAGCCAGTCCTATGCGCGACGAATTCAAACAATCGATCAATTTCAATTATGAGGATCCAACTTTCCCTCCGCTAAATCCGCCCCGTTCCATCTGATGCAACCAACCACCATTGACGATGTGTGCAGCCAGTTGCTATATTTATAAGGTTCCGCGAGCAAAGTCTGGCTTACCTGTAGGCAGTGGGTTATCCTCGTCGCGTTGGACCGCGAGTGAAAGCCCGGAAAATGCAGTTGAGCTTTAGCAACAAACGTCTCCGCTGAAAGACAAACGGAGGCGCCCTCGCTGAAAACGTCCTGCGATCACCTTTCACCCGTTGAAAGGCTATGCGAGACGGTGCTGACGAAACGGAGCAGCTCCCAGAAGTTCTGGGCTTGGTGCCACCGTCGGCGGCTTAGTTCTGAACGGGAAACCAAATTCTCCCAGCGACGCTTGCGCCGCGGGAATCATGGACGGCGTTCCGCCCTCCAGCCCCTTAAAACGGGGAATAGAAGATGCTGCGCCATTCCGCGCGAGTGTGCCTGTCAGGGCGCCGACGGGAAGCGCGGGCTGTGAAGTGCAGCGCGGGAATCAGGAGCACCAGGAACACTATGCCTACTTTTAATCAATTGGTGCGCAGCGGCCGTAAACGGCCGCGGTACAAGACGGCGAGCCCGGCCTTACAGGGATGTCCGCAAAAGCGCGGTGTCTGCACCCGCGTCTACACCCAGACCCCGAAGAAGCCGAACTCGGCGCTGCGTAAAGTCGCCCGCGTCCGGTTGACTAACGGGATCGAGGTTACGACCTACATTCCAGGTGTCGGTCACAACTTGCAGGAACACTCGATCGTCCTGATTCGCGGCGGCCGTGTGAAGGATCTGCCCGGTGTGCGTTATCACGTGATTCGCGGCACCCTGGATGCAGTCGGCGTAGCCGGACGCAAGCAGAGCCGTTCGAAGTACGGAGCGAAGAGACCTAAGGCGTAAGAGCAGTCTTCAGTCGTCGGCAAGACAGGGAATTTAAGAGGGCGAGCAAGAACGGTTCGCCCGGCAGCTCAAAGCTAGAAGCTAAGAGCCAGGAGCTAGAAGCTTAATGCCTCGAAAAGGATATATCGCAAAGCGGAAAGTGGAGCCCGATCCGGTATACGGGTCGGACCTGGTTACGAAATTCGTCAACTCCATGATGTGGCAGGGCAAGAAGAGCACTGCGGAAGGCATCTTTTACGAGGCGTTGACGAAGTTGCAGGAAAAGGGCGGCGACGAGCCTTTGAAGCTGTTCAAGAAGGCAGTTGAGAACGCCAAGCCGCTGCTCGAAGTAAAGAGCCGCCGCGTGGGTGGCGCTAACTACCAGGTTCCGGTGGAAGTAAACGCAGACCGGCGCACCTCCTTGGCGATCCGCTGGCTCATTATTTACTCCCGCGGACGCGCCGAGAAGGGCATGGTCGACAAGTTGAGCAACGAGTTGCTCGATGCCAGCAACAATCGCGGTGCGGCCATCAAGAAGAAGGAAGACGTTCACCGCATGGCGGAAGCGAACAAGGCCTTCGCGCATTATCGGTGGTAAAGGTCTAGAAGCTAGAAGCTGAATTTGATGAGTACAGGTACAAACACCGCAAACGAACAAGAGTTAAGAAAAGAAGAGAGAAAGAAAGCTGTGTCCAGAACAGTTCCATTAGAACGGTGCAGAAACATCGGCATCATGGCCCACATCGATGCCGGCAAGACCACTACGACCGAACGCATTCTTTTCTACACAGGAAAGACGCATCGTATCGGAGAGGTCCACGAAGGCACTGCCACCATGGACTGGATGGAGCAGGAGCAGGAGCGCGGTATCACCATCACTTCCGCCGCTACCACCTGCACCTGGCGCGACATTCGCATCAACATCATTGATACGCCTGGCCACGTGGATTTCACCGCTGAAGTCGAGCGGTCTCTCCGTGTGCTGGATGGCGCTGTGGCTGTGTTTGACGCCGTTCATGGTGTGCAACCGCAATCGGAAAAAGTCTGGCGTCAAGCCGATAAATACGGCGTCCCTAGAATTTGTTTTATCAACAAAATTGATAAGATGGGCGCCGATTTCGAGCACGCTGTCGATACCCTCCGCAAGCGCCTCAATGCCAAGCCGGTCGCGATTCAGATTCCAATCGGACAAGAAGACAAGTTCAAAGGTGTAGTCGATCTCATCGAGATGAAATCGATTCTCTGGCAAGACGACACCATCGGCGCCGAGTACATTACCGGCGAAATTCCCGCCGAACTGCAGAAGAAAGCGGAAGCCTTCCATACCGCGCTGGTCGAAACCGTAGCGGAAAACGACGACGAAATGCTGCACAAGTTCCTCGAAGGCGAAACCATTTCGCCTGCTGAGTTGCGAGCTTCGCTGCGCAAATCGACGATCGCTCTGAAAGTCTTTCCGGTTGTCGTTGGTACCGCCTTCAAGAACAAAGGCGTGCAGCCGCTGCTCGACGCAGTCGTTGATTATCTGCCGTCGCCGCTCGATGCTGGCGAAGTCAAAGGCGTAAATCCAGATAACGCCGAAGTGATCACGCGCAAGCCGGCAGACAGCGAGCCGTTTTCGGCGCTGGCGTTCAAGATCATGGCGGACCCTTTTGTCGGCCAGCTGACCTTCATTCGCGTCTATTCCGGCCAGCTTAAGTCTGGAGATTCGGTGCTGAACACCGGTCGCTCACGTTCCGAGCGCATTGGCCGTCTGCTCAAGATGCACGCCAATAAGCGCGAAGACATCAATGAAATTCTGGCGGGCGACATTTGCGCCGCGGTCGGTTTGAAGAACGTTTCGACCGGCGACACCATCTGCGACGAAAAGCATCCCATCGCTCTTGAAAACATCACCTTTGCGGTTCCCGTGATCTCAGTCGCGGTCGAGCCCAAGACCAAGGCCGATCAGGAAAAAATGGGCATGGCCCTTTCCAGGCTGGCCCAGGAAGATCCTACCTTTAAGGTTCACACCGACCCCGACAGCGGACAGACCATCATCAGCGGCATGGGCGAGTTGCATCTGGAAATCATCGTCGACCGCATGATGCGCGAGTACAAAGTCGAGGCCAACGTCGGCAAACCGCAGGTGGCATATCGCGAAACCATCCGCAGGCACGCGGAGGCCGAAGGCAAATACATCCGCCAGACCGGTGGCAAAGGCCAGTATGGCCACGCCAAGATTTATCTCGACCCGCAACCCGCTGGCATGGGCTATGAGTTCGTCAACGACATCACGGGTGGGTCCGTGCCGAAGGAATTTATCAAGCCGATCGATCAGGGCATTAAAGAAGCCCTCGAGGGCGGAATTTTGGCCGGCTATCCCATGGTGGATGTGAAGGCTACGCTTTACGACGGCAGCTATCACGATGTTGATTCGAACGAAATGGCATTCAAGATCGCCGGTTCAATGGCTTTCAAGGAAGCTGCGCGTAAAGCATCACCGGTACTGCTGGAGCCGGTCATGGCGGTAGAAGTGGTCACCCCGGAAGATTACGCCGGCGTGATCATGGGCGACCTGAGTTCGCGTCGTGGACGGATTGAAGGCATGGAGCACCGCGCCGGTTCGCAGGTGATCAAGGCGATTGTGCCGCTGGCCGAGATGTTTGGCTATGCCACGCACATGCGCTCGAGCACGCAGGGCCGCGCCGAGTACTCGATGCACTTCGCGCGCTATGAAGAAGTGCCGCGCAGCGCAGCGGACGAAATTATCGGGCGTTCACAGGGACCCAAGCGGTAGACGCAAGAGCCGCGGGCAAGCCGTCCGCGACCACACGAGCAAGGCATACGGAGCTAGGAAATGGCGAAAGAGAAATTTGAGCGAAATAAGCCGCACTGCAACGTAGGGACGATTGGTCACATTGACCATGGCAAGACCACGTTGACGGCGGCCATCACCAAGGTGTTGTCCAAGCACAACCCGAAGATCCTGTTCCGGTCGTTTGACAGCATCGATAACGCGCCGGAAGAAAAGGCGCGCGGCATAACCATTGCCACGGCGCACGTGGAATACGAGACGGCGAACCGGCACTATGCGCACGTCGATTGTCCCGGCCACGCGGACTACATCAAGAACATGATCACGGGCGCGGCCCAGATGGATGGCGCGATTCTCGTGGTGGCTGCGACTGACGGTCCGATGCCGCAGACGCGTGAACACGTGCTGTTGGCCCGGCAGGTCGGTGTGCCTTACATCGTAGTTGCGCTGAACAAGTGCGATGCGGTGGATGATCCCGAACTGCTTGACCTGGTCGAACTCGAAGTACGCGAGTTGCTGAAGACCTATCAGTTCCCGGGAGACGATGTGCCGGTGGTCCGGCTGTCGGCTCTGGGCGCGCTGAACGGCGAAGCCAAGTGGGAAAAGCAGATCGACGAGCTGATGGAAGCGGTGGACAAGAGTGTGCCGCAACCGGCACGCGAACTGGACAAGCCGTTCCTGATGCCGATTGAAGATATCTTCTCGATCTCAGGCCGTGGCACGGTGGTGACCGGCAGAATCGAGCGCGGCAAGGTGAAAGTTGGCGAAGAAGTAGAAATCGTCGGCTTCCGCGATACCCGCAAGACGGTCGTGACCGGCGTCGAAATGTTCAAGAAGCAGTTGGACGAAGGTCTGGCGGGAGACAACGCCGGACTGCTGCTGCGCGGCATTGCGAAAGAAGATGTCGAGCGCGGCATGGTGCTGGCCAAGGGTGGATCGATCACCCCGCACACCAAGTTCAAAGCCGAAGTTTACATTCTGACCAAAGAAGAAGGTGGACGGCACACACCGTTCTTCAAAGGCTATCGCCCGCAGTTCTACTTGCGGACGACGGATGTGACCGGAGTGGCGGAGTTGCCGGCGGCGACCGAAATGGTGATGCCGGGCGACAACGTGCAGCTGGTGATTGAGCTGATCACGCCGGTGGCGATGGAAAAGGGCTTGCGGTTTGCCATCCGCGAAGGCGGTCACACGGTAGGCGCTGGAACCATCAGCGAGATTATTCAGTAGCAAGGACAAAACGAATTGAAAACCAGTAATCAGTTATTGGTTCTCGGTTCTCAGTTGGATTGAGCTAGAAGCTAATAGCTTGAGAGCTAGAAGCTGCAGTTAAGCGGCTTGCATCATGCCGCCAGTTCTTTTCTCCCGGTGAGCCGGGAGAGTGAAAGAGTGAAACATGGTTGGAAAAGAAAGAATTCGAATCCGGCTGAAGGCGTACGACTACCGCATCCTGGACCAGTCCACGGGTGAGATTGTCGACACGGCGCGGCGTACAGGCGCGCAGATCGCGGGGCCGATTCCATTGCCCACGATGAAGAACAAGTACTGCGTGTTGCGTTCCCCGCACGTGGACAAGAAATCGCGCGAACAGTTCGAGATCCGCACTCACAAGCGTCTGCTCGATATTCTCGAGCCCACGCAGCAGACGGTGGACGCTTTGATGAAACTCGATCTGCCCGCTGGTGTGGATGTCGAGATCAAAGCTTTTGGCAAGGAACACAAATAGCCGTCGGCGTTCAGCTGTCAGCTTGAGCTGATACAGCTCGCGGAGAAGAATTGAAATGGCAAAAGTAACCGGAATTCTGGGCAAAAAAGTCGGAATGACGCAGCTCTTCGACGACAAGGGCGATGTGCATCCGGCCACCGTTCTGCAGGCGGGTCCGTGCGTGATTACGCAGCACAAGACCCAGACTCGCGACGGATACGACGCGGCGCAGATCGGCCTGGTCGAGTTCATGAAGGAATCGCGCCTGACCAAGCCGATGAAGGGTCATCTCGGCAAGAACAATCTGCCTCCGGTGAAATTCCTCCGCGAAGTGCCGATTGAGGTCGAGAAGGCGGAAGAGGCAGCCGCGGTAAAGGCTGGCGACCGCGTACTGGTCGACATTTTTGAAGGCGAAAAGTTTGTGGACATCGTCGGCATCAGCAAGGGACGTGGCTTCGCCGGAGTCGTGCGGCGTCACCACTTTGCTGGCGGTCCCAAGTCGCATGGTTCGATGTTTCAGATCACGGGTTCGATCGGTTCGTCGGCATTCCCGTCGCGCGTGTTCAAGGGCATGCGTATGTCGGGACATATGGGCGTCGATCGCGTAACGCAGCGCAATCTGCGTGTTCTCGGTGTTGACAAGGACGAGAACCTGCTGGTCGTCGAAGGCAGCGTGCCTGGTCCGAATGGCGGATATTTGGTGATTACGAAAGCCAAGAAGCCACCCAGAGAGCGTCGCGGATTTGGTGGCGCGGCTACGGTGGATCCGTTGAAGGCAGCGAAGAGAGCGGCGAAGAAAGCTTAACGACAGTCTGCAGTCGTCGGTCGTCAGTCTTTAGCGAGACCGCGAGTGCGCACGGAACAGACATATGGCAACTATCGATATTCATAATCTGAGCGGGGAGAAGGTCGGCACGCTTGACCTGGCCGATGAGATTTTCGGCGCGGTCAATGAAGACCTGCTGTGGGAAGCGGTGAAGCACTACCGCGCCGCGCAACGCGCCGGCACTCACGCCACCAAGAACAAGAAGCTGGTCTCCGGCGCCGGCAAGAAACTGTGGAAGCAGAAGGGTACGGGACGCGCCCGCGTCGGCTCCATCCGGTCACCTCTGTGGCGGCATGGTGGCACGGTGCATGGACCGCAACCACGTTCGTACGACTACGCCTTCCCGCGCAAGAAGTTGATGGGCGCGTTGCGTTCTGCGCTGGCTTCGAAATTCGCCGACGGCAAGCTGATCGTGGTCAACGCGTTTGATGTGAAGGAGCCCAAGAGCAAGCTATTCCGCCAGGCCCTGAACGCGCTGAAAGTGGAAACCACGACGTTGCTGGTTGAGGCAGGACGTGACAGCAACCGCAACCTGACGCTGAGCTCGCGCAATCTGGACGGCGTGGAACTGGTGAACAGCACGGCGGTTCATCCTTATCATCTGCTGCGTTACGATCGCGCGATTTTCTCGCAGCCGGCGATTGAAGCGCTGCAGGTATCGTTGAAGAACTCAACGTCGAAGCGCAAGCAGAAAGAAAAGCCTGAAGAGGGCAGCAAGAAGGCCACTCGCGCTCCGCGGCGCCGGGCGCGTCATGAAAAAGCGGCGGAGGTCGCCTGATGAAATCCGCATATCAGATCATTCGCCGTCCGGTGATTACGGAAAAGGGCCTGGCTATCAAGGAAAACCAGAACACGCTGGTCTTCCAGGTAGCTCCGGCTGCGACCAAGACCGAGATCCGGCAAGCCGTGCAGTCGATTTTTAAAGTGAAAGTGCTGTCCGTTCGCACCGCCACCTATCCGGGAAAAGAACGCCGCCGGGGAAAGTTTGCCGGCTATCGTCCCGACTGGAAGAAAGCGTACGTGCGCTTGAAGACCGGCGAGAAGATGCCGGAGTACGCGCAGAATCTGTAAGACAGCTATCAGCTCTCAGCCGTCAGCTTTCAGTAAAAGCGGCGGCACTAGAAGTTACTGAGAGCTGAAAGCTGAGAGCTGAGAACTATCATGCCAATCAAGACATACCGACCGACTACGCAGACGTTGCGCTACCGGACCACGCTGGTCAATGACGATATTACGACCCGGCATCCGCATAAGCCGTTGGTTGAGCCCAAGCAGCGCAGCGGCGGACGCCGCAACAGCGGCGATACCACCATGTGGCATCGCGGCGGCGGTCACAAGCGCAAGTTGCGCCTGATCGATTTCAAGCGTGACAAGAGCGGGATTCCGGCCACGGTCGCTTCGATCGAATACGATCCCAACCGTTCCGCGCGTATTGCTTTGTTGGCGTACGCGGATGGTGAGAAGCGCTACATTCTGCAACCCGACGGGCTGAAAGTAGGACAGAAGGTGGTTAGTGGTCCGGAAGCGGACATTCTGGTAGGCAATGCGTTGCCGCTGAAGAATATTCCGCCTGGCACGACGATTCACAACGTCGAATTGAAGCCTGGCAAAGGCGCGCAGATGGTGCGCTCGGCTGGGGGTTCGGCGCAGTTGGTAGCGAAGGAAGGCGAGTACGCACTGGTCAAGTTGCCTTCCGGCGAGACCCGGAAAGTTTCGCAGGACTGTATGGCCACGATTGGCCAGGTGGGCAATCTAGATCACGAGAATGTCACTATCGGCAAAGCAGGACGCATGCGCTGGCTGGGACGGCGTCCGGTGAACCGCGGTGTCTCCATGAACCCGGTCGACCATCCACACGGCGGTGGTGAAGGCAAGACTTCCGGTGGCCGGCATCCGGTTACGCCGTGGGGACAACCGACACGCGGCTACAAGACGCGCAACAACAAGCGTACGGATGCGTTCATCGTGAACCGAAGAGGCAAGAAGTAGAAGATCAGTCGTCGGTCGTCAGTCTTCAGTCGTTGGCAAGATCGGATTCGGCTGAAGCGGTTCGGAATCACAAGATTTGAAGGCTGTTGGCTGAGAGCCGACGGCTGAAAGCTGAGAGCTGACTTTATGGCACGTTCAACCAAGAAGGGTCCGTTCGTGGATGGCTACCTGCAAGCGCGGGTAGATGGCATGAACTCGCGCAATGAAAAGAAGGTGCTGCGCACCTGGTCGCGGCGCTCGACCATCATTCCGGAAATGGTGGGTCACACCATCGCCGTGCATAACGGAAAGAAATTCATTCCGGTGTACATCACGGAAAACATGGTGGGCCACAAGCTGGGTGAGTTCAGTTTCACCCGCCAGTTCAAAGGTCACTCGATGCGGGCGGCCACGGAAACAGCGGCCCGTCCGGCCGGCGTGCCTGGCGGTCCGGGAGCGATCACTCCCGCGGCGGGTGGATCGGCTCCGGCAGCGCCGGCGCCCAAGGCGTAGGAGATTACACATGGAATTTCGAGCTCAAGTCCGCTTTACCCGGGTGTCGCCGCAGAAGGCGCGCCTGGTGCTGAATTTGATCAAGGGCCAAAAGGTCGAAGATGCGCTCAATACGCTCGTCTTCACCAAGAAGCGGGTAGCGGCGACGGTCGAGAAGTTGCTGCGCTCAGCTCTCGAGAATGCGAATTATCTGAGCAGCGAAAAAGGCCTCGACGTCGATATCGACAAGCTGTATGTGAAGGATGCGGTGGCCAACGACGGGCCGCGCATGAAGCGTATTCGTCCCGCGCCGATGGGACGGGCGTTCCGTTACGTGCGGCGGATTGCTCACATCGAAATCATATTGGCGGAGCGGGGCAAGAGTGGGGAAGGGTTGGCGACGGTGGTCGGCGAGGAATCTGCCACTGCGAAGTCTCCAGTCCGGGGCAAGGCCAAGGCTGGTGCCAAGCGCAAAGCGCCCGCGGCTAAGAAGAAAGTAGGAGCCAGATAATGGGACAAAAAGTTCATCCCTACGGTTTTCGGCTGGGCTACACCAAGCCCTGGAAGTCACGCTGGTTCGTGGAGCGCGACTACGACAAGCTGTTGCTCGAAGACGTCAAACTGCGCAACGAGCTGAAAGACAAGCTCAAGTCGGCGGGCGTGAGCTCGATTGAAATCGAGCGTCCCGGCAACAAGCTGCGCGTCATCATCAAGACGGCACGTCCCGGCATCATCATCGGACGCAAGGGCGCCGAGATCGACAAGCTCAAAGGCGACGTGCAGAAGCGGACCGGCCGCGAGGTTTACATCGATATCCAGGAAGTGCACAAGCCGGAGCTCGATGCGCAGCTGGTTTCGGAATCAATCGCGCTGCAGCTGGAAAAGCGTGTCGGCTTCCGCCGAGCGATGCGCAAAGCCGTGGATTCGGCGCTGCGTTTCGGTTGCAAGGGCATCAAAGTCCGGGTCAGCGGACGTCTGAACGGAAACGAAATCGCGCGCTCGGAGTGGTATCTGCAGGGACGTCTGCCGCTGCACACGCTGCGCGCCGACATCGACTACGGATTTACCGAAGCCCGCACCACCTACGGCGTCATCGGGGTGAAGTGCTGGGTCTACAAAGGCGAAATTTTGCCGGCCAAAAAACGCGAACCGCAGCAGGCAGGCGCGTTCTAAGAGATTTGGCGAAGAGCTGAAAGCTAAGGGCTAAGAGCTGACTTTATGTTGATGCCAAAGAAAGTTAAGTACCGCAAGCAGCAGCGCGGACGCATGACCGGAAAGGCGTGGCGCGGGAGCCAGTTGGCTTTCGGGGATTTCGGCCTGAAGGTACTGGAGCCAGGCTGGATCACCGACCGCCAGATTGAAGCGGCGCGCGTAGCCATGACAAGGTTCATCAAGCGCGGCGGCAAAATCCAGATCCGTCTTTTCCCGGACAAGCCGGTGACCAAGAAACCGGCTGAAACCCGTATGGGAAAAGGCAAAGGCGCTCCTGATCATTGGGTCGCGGTGGTGCGGCCGGGCAAGATTCTGTTCGAGATGGAAGGGGTCTCGCAGACCGACGCTACCGAGGCGATGCGCCTGGCTTCGCACAAACTGCCTTTGCGGACCGTGTTTGTGAAGCGCGAAGGGATTCACTAGAACGGACGAAAGTTGAACTGCTATGAAATCTGAAAAAGTACGAAATTTGACGGCTGACGAACTGGTCTCGCAGGAGCGCGATCTCAGCGACCAGCTCTTCAAGCTGAAGTTCCAGCTCAACATGGGACAGACCGAAAGCTTGAAGAAGATTCGCGGTTTGCGCCGGGACATTGCGCGGGTCAAGACCATCGCCCGCGAGCGCGAACTGGCCGCCGCGAGCGGAACGGAGAAAAAGTAGTATGGCTGAAACCAAGACACAAGCTACGCAATCCGACCAACCGGAGCAGGCAGGACGGCGCAAGATCGTGGTCGGCGAAGTGGTCTCGAGCCGCATGCACAAGACCATCGTGGTGCAGGTGGTGCGCAAGAAGGCGCATCCGTTCTACGGCCGCGTGGTTTCGAAGGCCAAGAAGTTCTACGCGCACGACGAGAAGAATGTCGCTCACGTAGGCGATGTGGTGCGGCTGGAAGAGACCCGTCCCCTGTCCAAGTTAAAGCGGTGGCGGCTGAAGGAAGTTGTCCGGCAGGCTGCGCTGGTACCGGAAACCACGGTCGCGGAAGTCAGCTAGAGCACTCGCAGGAGTACCAGGGAGATACGTTTATGGCAGTGATGATGAGATCGATGCTCGAGGTCGCCGATAACTCCGGCGCCCGCAAGCTGCAGATGATTCTGCCGCTTGGCGGTTCGACCGGCTTGAACGCCGGGTTGGGTGACGTCATCACCGCGAGCGTGAAAGAAGCTGCCCCTGAAGGCCAGGTGCAGAAGGGCAAAGTGGTGAAGGCGGTCATCGTGCGCACTCGGAAAGAACACCGGCGGCGCGACGGCACCTATATCCGCTTTGACAGCAACGCAGCCGTGCTGATCAACGACGCCGGCGAGCCGGTTGGAACCCGCGTCTTCGGACCGGTGGCCCGCGAACTACGCGAGCGCAAGTTTTTGAAGATTGTTTCGCTGGCGCCGGAAGTTCTTTAAGAGGCGCTGATAAAAAGCACCGAAATTAAGAAGTAGCGAAATCAAGAAGTAACGAATTAAGACAGCTGAGAAGCGGGAATCATATTCATGAAGACAGTCGTGAAAGCGAACAAGCGAGTCGATATCAAGCGCAACGACACGGTGCGAGTCATCTCCGGTCGCGACAAGGGAAAAGCAGGCCGCGTACTGCGGATTTTCCCCAATGACGCCAAGGTGCTGGTCGAGCACGTCATGCTGGTCAAGAAGCACGTGCGTCCGAATCCGCAGCGCAACGTGAAGGGCGGCATCGCCGAGCAGGAAAGCCGGATTGCGATTTCGAACGTGGGCGTGATGTGTCCGAGCTGCAAGCGGCCGGTACGCATCGGACACGAGTTTCAGGGCGAGCGCAAGGTTCGGGTTTGCCGCAAGTGCGGCGCAACGCTGGACAAATAAAGCGCTTCTAGCTGCTAGTTTCTGGCTGCTAGCTAGGGCACAAAGAGTGACGGGATTTGCGTAGTAGCTAGGAGCCAGTAGCTAGAAGCTGAGTTCCAGAGGAAGCAAATGGCAAAAGAAAAACGAGACAGACAGAGCGAGAAGCAGGTCGAGTCGAAGGCGGCGGTGTCGCATCACAGCTCCAAGGAAACGCCGCGGCTTAAGAGCCGCTTCCGGGCTGAGGTTGCGCCTGCGCTGATGAAGGAATTCGATCTCAAGAATCCCATGGCGGTGCCGCACATCAACAAGATCGTGGTCAACATGGGTATGGGCGAAGCTACGCAGAATGCCAAGATCCTCGACCCCGCCGTCAACGAGTTGGGACAGATTACTGGCCAGAAGCCGATTACGACCAAGGCCAAGAAATCGATTGCGGCTTTCAAGGTGCGCGAAGGACAGGCGATCGGCGCCATGGTGACTCTGCGCGGCGACCGCATGTGGGAATTTCTGGACCGGCTGTTGAACGTGGCGCTGCCCCGGGTACGCGACTTCAAGGGAGTTTCGACCAAGTCGTTCGACGGACGCGGCAACTACACGCTGGGCTTGCACGACCAGCTGATTTTTCCCGAGATTGATTATTCCCGGGTGGACAAGACCAAGGGAATGAACGTCACCATTGTGACCACGGCGGCGAACGATGACCAGGCGCGAGTGATGTTGAAGCATCTGGGAATGCCGTTCCGTCCGTAGGCACAAAGAGTCTTAACTGAGAGCTGATGGCTGATAGCTGAAAGCTGCAGCCGGAAGCAGGAGCTAATAGCAAATTGACTACAGCAAAGAGAGTAAAAGACGCAAAGATCGAAGCAAAGTTTGACAAAGCACGGGGCAAAGGACCGAAGCCGAAGTTTTCGTCGCGCCGGCATAACCGCTGCAAGCTGTGCGGACGTCCGCGGGCTTATCTGCGCAAGTTCGGCATTTGCCGGTTGTGTTTCCGTGGGCTGGCATTGCGCGGAGAGATTCCTGGGGTCTCGAAGTCGTCTTGGTAGGAATTGAGTGATGGATCTCCCACCCTGCGCAAAAAACGCGCGAGGGTGGGGCACCCGGGTCTCGGGTAGTTGAGACTGGGTAATTGGTTGGGGTGGAAGCGTCGCCGCGGGTTCTTCGGTGCACGGCAAGTGGGACCGAAGCAAACGGGCGGCGGAGGAGAAGCAAACGATGAATTTGACCGATCCGGTCGCAGATATGCTGACGCGCATTCGCAATGCGATACGCGCCCGCCACCAGAAAGTTGACATTCCTGCTTCCAAACTGAAGCTGGAGATTGCCCGCATCCTTAAAGAGGAGGGCTACATCTCCAATTTCAAGCCGGCGGAAGAGGAAGGCCACAAGGTTCTGCGCATTTATTTGAAGTACGGCACCAACAACGAGGCTGCGATCTCGAACGTCGAGCGTGTGTCCCGGCCGGGTTGCCGCGTCTATGTGCGGCGCAGCGAGATCCCGCGTGTGCTGGGTGGCATGGGTATCAACATCCTCACCACGCCCCGCGGAGTCATGACCGGACGCCAGGCCCGCAAGCAAGGTGTCGGCGGCGAAGTGTTGTGCGAGATTTGGTAGAGAACCAGCTATCAGCTATCAGCCGTCAGCTATCAGTAACGACGGCGATCCAAGCTGAAGGCTGAGAGCTGAGAGCTGAAAGCTTATGTCAAGAATTGGAAGAAAACCGATCCCGCTCCCCAAGGGAGTTGTGGTGAAGCTTGAAGGCACGATGGTGAACGTGCAGGGGCCCAAGGGCAAACTGGATACACAGCTGCCGCGCGGCATCCGCATGGAACAGCAGGATGGCAACCTGGTGGCGATCCGCGAGAACGACTCGCAGGCCGCTGTCCATGGACTGGCCCGCGCTCTGGTCAACAACGCGGTGGAAGGCGTGACCAAGGGCTGGACCCGCGAACTGGAAATCGTCGGCATTGGATATCGCGCCGAGCTCAAGGGCAAGACCACCGTGGTCTTCAGCCTGGGCTATTCGCACCCGATTGAGTACCCGTTGCCGGTGGGAATTGAAGCGACCGTGGATCCGAAGCAGACCAAGCTCAGCGTCACCGGGATCGACCGCCAGAAAGTTGGACAGGTCGCGGCCGAAATGCGCAGCCTGCGTCCGCCCGATCCGTACAAAAACAAGGGCGTGCGTTATGTAGGTGAGCGCCTGAAGAAGAAGGTTGGTAAGACAGGAGCAAAATAGTCGTCAGTCGTCGGTCTTCAGTCCTCAGCGCAGCTGCTGAGATTGAGATCGCGCTGATGACCAAGGCAAGAACAGTCGTTCCGTTTGATCGGTTTCAGTAGAGGGATTGACTGACGACCGAAGACTGACGACCGAGGACTAAAAAATGCTGACCCAGACATCGAAGAACGCGAATCGACGGCACGTTCATAAGCGTATCCGCAAGAAAGTACTTGGCACGGCCGAGCGGCCGCGGTTGAACGTGTATCGCTCGTTGAATCATATTTACGTCCAGTTGATCGACGACCTGAAGGGCGCGACCCTGGTGTCCGCCAACTCCGCCGAAGGCAAAAAGGGCGAGAAGCGCACCGGGGGCAACCTGGCAGCGGCCAAGACCGTGGGCAAGAGCATTGCCGAGCGCGCCAAGGCCAAGGGGATCGAGAAAGTCGTGTTCGACCGGGGCGGCTACATTTATCACGGACGGGTCAAGGCCCTGGCCGATTCTGCCCGCGAAGCCGGGCTGCAGTTTTAATGAATTGAGAAACGAGAATCAATGCCAACAGTGATCAAGAAGCTTGATGCGAATTCGTACCAGTTGAAAGACCAGGTGGTCTCCATCAACCGCGTGACCAAAGTTGTCAAGGGAGGCAAGAACCTCTCGTTCGCGGCGCTGGTCGTGGTGGGAGATCCCAGTGCGGCTGTCGTCGGCTATGGTTCGGGGAAGGCGAAAGAAGTTCCCCAGGCCATTCGCAAGGGAATTGAGTCCGCCAAAAAGAATCTGATGCGGGTCAATCTGACGCAGACCAGCATTCCGCACCTGGTGCTGGGGCGATACGGTTCAGGACGAGTGCTGCTGAAGCCCGCTCCCGAAGGAACCGGAGTCATTGCGGGCGGCGCGGTGCGCGCCGTGATGACCTCCGCAGGGATCCAGAATGTGCTTACGAAGTCGATTGGCACCACCAATCCGCACAATGTCATCAAGGCGACGTTTGACGCGCTGAAGCATTTGAAGAACCGAAGCGATGTTGCTGCCATGCGCGGCAAGTCGGTCGAGGAACTGTAATCATGCCTAACAAATTGGCCAAGAAAGAATACGCAGGCGGCAGCGCCAAGATCCATTTGAAGTGGGTGCGTTCCGCGATTTGCGCTCCGGTACAGCAGAAATTGGTAGTCAAGGGATTGGGTTTCACGAGATTGAATCAGGTGATTGAGCGGCCGGACAATCCGGCAATCCGCGGCATGGTGGCCAAGGTGCCGCACCTGGTGGAGATCGTTCAGTCGTAAGTCGTCGGTCATCAGTCCTCAGTAAAAACTGACGGCTGAAAGCTGACAGCTGAGAGCTTATTTATGAACCTTTCAAACATTCGCGCACCAAAGAAGGCGACGGCAAACAAGAAGCGTGTAGGCCGCGGCATGGGTTCGGGCATGGGCAAGACTTCTACCCGCGGACACAAGGGCCAGCGCTCGCGCAGCGGTTCGCGCATGATGCGCGGCTTTGAAGGCGGCCAGATGCCTTTACATCGCCGCATGCCCAAGCGCGGGTTCACCAACATCTTCCGCCAGGAATTCAACATCGTGAACCTGGAGAAGCTGGTGGAGCTGGGCGAGACCACCATCACGCCTGAGGTTTTGCGCAAGGCGGGAGTGATCAAGAGCAAGCATCCGCTGAAGGTTCTGGGCGACGGAGAGCTGACCATCGCGCTCACCGTGCACGCTCACAAATTTTCCAAGTCGGCTCAGGAAAAGATCACCAAGGCTGGCGGCAAGTTCGAGGTCCTGTAGCCCATGCTGGAAAAACTGGCGAACGTATTTCGCATTCCGGACCTGCGCAAGCGGATTCTGTTTACGCTTGGGTTGCTGGCGGTGTATCGCCTGGGCGGACACATTCCCACGCCGGGCGTGAATGCGGACAAGCTGCAGCAATATTTTGAGAACAATAAAGGCAGCCTGCTGGGTTTCGTCGACCTGTTTTCCGGCGGACAGTTGCGCCGTCTGACGATTTTCGCCCTGGGCATCATGCCCTACATCACGGCGTCCATCATTTTGCAGTTACTGACCGTGGTCTATGAGCCTCTCGCCAAGTTGCAGAAGGAAGGCGAACTCGGCCGCAAGAAGATTACGCAGTGGACGCGCTATCTGACTTTCGGATTGAGCGCGGTGCAGTCTTTCGGTATTGCCTGGCAGTTGCAGAAGGGTGGAGATTTCGTCATCCATCCCGGCTGGCCTTTCATCCTGATGACCATGCTGACCCTGACCACGGGCAGCGTTTTCATCATGTGGCTGGGCGAGCAGATTACCGAACGCGGTGTCGGTAACGGCATGTCGCTGCTGATCTTTGCCGGCATCGTGGTCGGCCTGCCGCGTGGCGTGATTGATCTGTTCGACAAAATCCGCACCGACGCCTGGGGAGCTTTTACGGCGCCGGCGATGATTCTGCTGATCGCCGTGATGGTTCTGGTCGTGGCCTTCATCGTCTATGTGGAGCGCTGCGAGCGCCGGATTCCGGTGCAGTATGCCAAGCGCGTCGTCGGCCGCAAGGTGATGGGCGGGCAGTCTACGCATTTGCCTCTGCGGGTGAATTCCGGCGGTGTGATGCCGGTCATTTTTGCGTCCTCGATTTTGACGCTTCCGCAGACGTTAGCGGCTGGTCTGCGCAACAACCGGTATTTTGGCGACCTCATCCGATGGCTGGGATGGGGCGAACCGCTGTACACGTTTCTGTATGCGGTGGGAATCATCTTCTTCGCGTACTTCTATGTCTCGATTGTCTTCAACCCCAATGAGGTTGCCGACAACATGCGGAAGTACGGAGGATTCATTCCCGGCATTCGTCCGGGAAAGCGCACCGCGGATCACATCAACGAGATCCTGACTCGCATCACGCTGGTCGGCGCGCTGTATCTGATCATCATTTCGTTCATTCCGGAATGGATGATCACCGGTATTCACCTGAACCACTTGTACGGACCGATTGGAACGTTCTTCGAGCGGCTGCCTACGTGGATGACGAACGGGTTGGGCGTTAACTTTTATTTCGGCGGCACATCACTGTTGATCGTGGTCGGCGTCGCCATGGACACAGTCACCCAGATCGAGGCCCAATTGGTGATGCGCCACTACGATGGCTTCACACCGCGCAGCGGGCGAATCCGTGGCCGCCGCACCTGGTCTTAGTTATGTAGGCGCGAGCGCCGCGCTCGTGTGGCATTGGCAAGAGCTGATTTTTGTTGAATTGGTAAGCGTGGCAGGTTTGTAGTAATCGGACTGGTTGAGTGAAATTGGAACCGGGAGGCGGGGAGGACCAGCTCGATGGCGGAGGGAACCTCACGCGG
The DNA here is from genome assembly GCA_963741105.1 of Terriglobia bacterium. Classification (GTDB taxonomy): domain Bacteria; phylum Acidobacteriota; class Terriglobia; order Terriglobales; family Acidobacteriaceae; genus JAIQFF01. The sequence continues at coordinate 100,513 of CAVUGT010000004.1, read as the reverse complement.
CATCGGACCTGTCATCCTGCTCGGCTCGCCGGGCGCGGGTAAGGGTACACAGGCCAAGAAGATTGTAGAGCGTTATCACATCCCGCAGATTTCTACGGGAGACCTGCTCCGCGAGAATGTGCAGCGTGGCACACCGCTGGGAGTCGCGGCCAAGGACGTGATGGCGCGGGGTGAGTTTGTCCCCGACGAATTGATGTACGACATGGTGGCGCAGCGCCTGCGGAACGTGGACTGCGAACGGGGATTCATCCTGGATGGTTTTCCGCGCAATCCGGCCCAGGCCGGATGGCTGGATGCGTTTCTGGAGTACGAGTTCTTTGACAACGAGAAGCGTGGCAAGTGCCTGCCCATTGTGATCCGAATTAACGTGGATTATAATAAATTGTTGCGTCGTATTACTGGACGCCGTTCTTGTCCCGTCTGTGGACGGATCTACAACGTCTACTCCCAGCCACCCCGTGTCGCTGATCGATGCGATGTTGATGGTTCTACGCTGGTGACCCGAGAAGATGACCGTGAAGACGTCATCCGGGACCGACTGGCGGCCTACGAACTGCAGACCAAGCCTGTCGCGGAATATTACGCACGCAAAGGCCGTCTGGTTTCGGTCAACGGCGACATGCCGGTCAACGAAGTCACGGACCAGATTTTCAAGGTGATCGAGAGCCAGCGCGGGGCGCCGGCCGGCAGCAAGTAAATCATGGCGATTGTCTGCAAATCGGCGGCTGAGATTGAGAAGATGCGGCGCAGTGGTGGCATCGTGCGTGAGGTTCTGAATCATGTTCGCGCACTGGTTGTGCCGGGCGCGACCACCATGGACCTGGAACGTGCTGCCGAACAGAAGATCAAGGACCTGGGCGTGAAGCCCGCCTTCAAGGGATACTACGATTATCCCTGCGTTCTCTGCACTTCGATCAACGAAGAGATTGTGCATGGCATCCCTTCAGAGAAGCGAGTGATGAAGGCTGGCGACATAGTTTCGATCGATTGCGGCGTGGTGCTGGACGGCTACTACGGCGACGCCGCCATTACAGTTCCGGTGGATGGTTCGATCACGCCGGAGTTGACCAAGCTGCTCGAGGTGACCGAAGCGTCGTTGTACCGGGGCATCGAAGCGGCGCGGATCGGCAACGCAGTCGGCGATGTCGGCGCTTCTGTACAGGAATTTGTCGAAGCCAATGGCTTCAGCGTAGTCCGGGAATTCGTCGGACACGGCATCGGGACCCGGCTGCACGAGGAGCCGCAAGTGCCGAACTATGGCACCCGTGGACACGGGCCTCGCTTGCGTGAAGGTATGGTGCTGGCGATCGAACCCATGGTGAACTCCGGAAGTGCGGGAACCCGGGTGCTCGACGACAAGTGGACGGCCGTAACTGCCGATGGCAGCTACAGCGCCCACTTCGAACATTGTGTAGCGGTCACAAAAGATGGCCCGATGATTTTGACGCAGTAAAGCAGCTTCTAGCTCCTGGCTTCTAGCTGCTGGCCTAAAACCGAAAATTGTGCGATTTAGCTAGAAGCTAGTAGCTAGAAGCTGATTTCAAGGAGTCGATGAGCAAAGAGGACGCAATTGAGGTAATGGCAACGGTAGTGGAACCGCTGCCCAACGCCATGTTCCGGGTGGAACTGGAAAGCAAGCACCAGGTGCTGGCGCATGTCTCAGGGAAGATGCGCAAGAACTTTATCCGCATTCTGCCCGGCGACAAAGTCGCAGTCGAACTTTCGCCCTACGACTTGAACCGTGGGCGCATCGTGTATCGCTATAAATAACGCCGCCTCTTCGCCTTCAAGATTTTCTGAAGGCTGAGAGCTGACGGCTGAAGGCTGGTTTATGAAAGTACGAGCATCGGTAAAGAAGATTTGTGACAAGTGTAAGGTCATCCACCGCAAGGGTGTGGTGCGGGTGATCTGCGTCATCTCCAAGCACAAGCAACGCCAGGGTTAAGGATTCAAGGAGCTCTATGGCACGTATTGCAGGCGTCGATCTTCCGCGCAACAAGCGGACCAACATCGCGCTGACCTACATCTACGGCATCGGCAATCCGCGCGCCGCGCGCATTCTGGACGCGGCCAACGTCGATCCCATGAAGAAGATCCAGGACCTTGGCGAAGATGAGGTCAATCGTATCCGCCAGGTCATCGAAGCCGAAGGTCTGGTCGAAGGCGATCTGCGCAAGGAAGTTTCGATGAACATCAAGCGGCTCATCGAAATCGGATCCTATCGCGGCTATCGTCATCGCCGGAACCTGCCGGTCCGAGGACAACGCACCCACACTAACGCACGTACCCGGAAGGGTCCGCGTAAAGGCACCGTGGCAGCCAAGAAGAAATCGGCAGCCAAAACCTAGAGAAGCAGCTTCTAGCTTCTAGCTCCTAGCTAGAAGCTAAAAGCTAGGAGCTAGAAGCTTATATGGCAAAACCAGCAGCACCAGCGGCAGCGGGGACCGGAGCAGCGGCACCGGATAAAAAGGGCAAGAAGAAGACGTTTAAGAAAAAAGAGCGGAAGCACGTTCCGCATGGCATTGCCCACATCCAGGCGTCGTTCAACAACACGATTGTGACCATCGCCGATCAGGCGGGGAATGTGCTGGCTTGGAAGAGTTCGGGATCGCTGGGTTTTCGCGGATCGCGCAAAGGCACACCATTTGCCGCCCAGCAGGCTGCCCAGAACGCCGCCAGCATGGCGCGCGATCATGGTGTACGCAGCGTTGAAGTGCGTGTGAGTGGGCCCGGTTCCGGGCGTGAATCGGCGATTCGCGCTTTGGCTGCGGCTGGTATTGAAGTTCGTAACATTAAGGACGCGACTCCGATTCCGCACAACGGTTGCCGTCCGCCGAAGCGCCGGAGAGTATAGAAAACCAGTTTCCAGTTGTTGGTTCCCAGTTCTCATTTTAGCTGGAAATCAAAAACCGGAAGCTTCAAACAGATTTCGTCCGGGACGAAGGGTGAAGCCAAACCTGTAAACCGGTCATCTAATTAAGGAGAAATAACTTGGCCCGTTACACTGATCCCGTCTGTCGTCTCTGCCGCCGCGAGGGCATGAAGCTGTTCCTCAAGGGCACCAAATGTTTCAGCGATAAATGCCCCATCGAGAAGCGCAACTTCGCTCCCGGACAGCATGGCAAGGACCGCAAAGCCAAGATCGTTGGCTACGGCTTGCAGTTGCGCGAAAAGCAGAAAGCCAAGCGCATTTACTTCACCCAGGAAAGCCAGTTCCGCAACTATTTCGAAAAGGCGGCGCGGACCCGCGGTGTGACCGGCGAAGTGCTCCTGCAACAGCTGGAGCGCCGTCTGGACAACGTGGTCTACCGCCTTGGCTTCGGAATGTCTCGTCGCCAGGCGCGCCAACTGGTTCGTCACGGACACGTCCATGTGAACGGACACAAGGTGAACATCCCCTCGTACCAGGTGAGCGTGGGCGAGGAGATTGCCATTCGCGAAAGCAGCAAAAAGCTGCCGATCCTGGAGCCGGCAAAGGAATTTGCCAGCCACCAGAACGCGCCGAACTGGCTAGAGATTGATCGCGATAACTATAAAGGCAAGGTTTTGGCCCTGCCCAAGCGCGAAGACATCAACCTGCCGGTCAATGAGCAGTTGATTGTGGAGTTGTATAGCAAATAGTTTCGCGTTTCCGGTTTCTGGTTTCGAAACCAAGACAACTGCGAAACCTGAAACTGCTTTTACCGGTCCCCAACAATTCGAGCCAGATCAGCCTGTCTCTGACGTTTGACCTGAAAACGTACGCGGACCAATTCAGGGATGTCAGGACTGAGCCAAACGGCCGAAGGAGAACAACGTAATGCTTTGGAAGGGCTTTCAAAAACCCAAACGTCTCGCCGTCGATAACGAAACCTTAACCGACAAGTACGGCATCTTCTGGGCCCAGCCGTTTGAACGCGGCTTCGGTACCACCATCGGCAACGGCCTGCGCCGTGTCATGCTTTCTTCGATTGAAGGAGCAGCCGTCACAGCGGTCAAAATCGAAGGCGTGCTGCACGAGTTCCAGTCGATTCCCGGCGTGGTGGAAGACGCCACCGACATCATCCTCAACCTGAAGCAGATTCCCTTCAAGTTGAGCGGCGATGCTCCGAAGGCGATCTACCTGCGCAGCGACCAGCCCGGTGTGGTCACCTCCGGCATGATCGAAGCCGATGCTGACGTCGAAGTGCTCGACAAAGACGTCTACATCGCGACCGTCAGCGAAGGCGGCAAGCTGGACATGGAAATGCGCCTCAAGCGCGGCCGTGGCTACGTCTCCGCCGACAAGAACTTCGACGAAGATCTCGGCATCGGTTTCATTCCCATCGACTCCGTCCACTCTCCGGTGCGCAAGTGCAACTACACCGTGGAAGCGGCTCGTCTGGGACAGATCACCGACTACGACAAGCTGACTCTCGAAGTGTGGACCAACGGCTCCATCACTCCGGCTGATTCCATCGGCCTGGCGGCGAAGCTGTTGAAGGACCACATGAACATCTTCATCAACTTCGAAGAAGACATCGAAACCTCGACTTCGACCGATGACCGCAAGCCGGAAATCAAGAACGAAAACCTGAACCGCTCGGTTGAAGAGTTGGAGCTTTCGGTGCGCAGCTACAACTGCCTGAAGAACGCCAACATCCAGACCATCGGTGAGCTGGTCCAGAAGACCGAAGCCGAAATGCTCAAGACCAAGAACTTCGGCCGCAAGTCGCTGAACGAGATCAAGGAAATTCTGTCGTCGATGGGCTTGAGCCTGGGCATGAAGATCGACGAGCACGGCAACGCCGTGCCCGGCCCGACTTCCAACCAGGTACTGCCGGCATCGGCATACGGTCCGGACAACGATCTATAAACAGTTTCGGGGTGGCGCGCTGCGCCACCCAGTTTCTGGTTTCTAGTTTCCAGTTTTCCCTGACAATTTTCATTTTCGGGGCGCCTGAAACCAGAACTGGAAACCAGAAACCAGAAACCAGAAACTGAAGGAATCACGATGCGTCACAAAGTAGCTGGATGGAAACTGGGACGAAACACCAGCCATCGCCGCTCATTGCTGCGGAACCTGGTGACTTCGCTCATCCTCGAAGAACGTATCGAAACCACTGTGCCCAAGGCCAAGGCCTTGCGTCCGCTGGTCGAGAAGATGATCACGCTGGGCAAGCGCGGCGATCTGGCTGCGCGCCGCCAGGCCCTGGCTTACCTGATGACGAGCGCCGCGGTGGACAAGCTTTTCGACACCATCGGTCCCCGTTTCGGCGATCGTCAAGGCGGATACCTTCGCATCGTGCGCGCCGGCTGGCGCAAAGGCGATGGCGCCGACACCGCGTTCGTCGAACTTCTGGGCAGCGAAAAGCTGCAGGAAGAAAAACGCGAGAAGCGAGCGGCGGTCCGTTCCAAGCGCGCCGAAGAAGCCGAAACGCGCGATGGACGAAGCCGAGGCACAGCAGGGTGTCGAGCATCCTGCCGACCACGCCGAAGGCGCCGACAAGGTAAAGGAAGAAAAAGAGTAAAACTCCAAAGCGCCTGTAAATATGGGACGGGCTCATGGCTCGTCCCATTTTGTTTGTGCTTGTTTCCCCCGGTCGTACATGTCCTCTGGAGTCTATCCGCCGTAATCTTGTCCTCCCCCGACCTCACGCTAGACTGATGTGAGGGCCATGGAGTTTTCGCGTAACCAAATCGGTATTGCAGTAGGAGCCGGGGTGCTTCTGCTGATCATTTTCTTTGGCTATCTCATTCACTTGAATGGCCAGGGGCCGGTGCTCGGCCGATCGGAAGACCGCGATCCGCTCTCCGACGTTCCCAACTCCATTTCGCTGAATCCCTTGCGCGACCGCACTTCCGAACGCGAAGCGGCCAAGTTCATCCGCGGCATGCGGGATGGAAACTGCAAGGAACAACTTAGCGGATTGGGCTAAGGACTACCGAAAGAAATATGCAGCGTTCATTTGCGACTCGGAGGCACAGCATCCGCTGGTTTCGTGGGAAGTCGCGGATTGGGAAGATACGCCGCCTTTGCGCATCCTTCGATATCGCGGCAAGCGTCGTAATGCTCCTGGCCAGAAGGGCACGTACGACGAGTTGTTCTCGGTGACGCTCGAGAAAAAGGGTCTCGAGTGGGTTGTGACCAAGTACGATTCGATGTATTGAGAGCAGTCGTCGGTCTTCAGTCGTCAGTCTTTAGTCCTTGGTCGTTCGTCGTTGGCCTCGTTCCAACTTTCAACCAATAGATTCGTCTCTGGTCCTGCGCTTCTCTTCGCCCCTTCAGGGCTTTATTCTTACGCCGCTTCGCGGCTCTTTCGTTGGACAGCACAAATTGTTAGGAAGTCTTGAGTTGCGGGATGGGAGCCGAATGTTGTTTCCGCAAAATTAGAAAAAGGATTATCTGCGCGACGAGTGCGGCTGTGCTGTCGAGCAGGACGTCGTGGAGATTGCCCGTCCGGCTGGGAAGGAAAGTTTGGTGCCATTCGTCGAGGCAGGCGACCAGGGCGGTCATGAAAAACGAGATTCGAGCCCACTGAATTGCCCAGCTCTTGCCCGAGTATGGGAGAGTGTCCCGCCAGGCGCGGAAGAGAAGCCAACTCAGGGTGAAGTAGCCCACGAAGTGGCCCGTCTTTCTTATGACGGCGTGCCAGACGGGAAAGTGCGAGGGTTCCAGCCCAAAAAGGAAGTGCAGCAGCGGATACAGTATCTGGCCGGTGTGTTCGGCAGAGCCGAAATTGCTGGACTCGCTCACGATGATGCCGAGCCACAAGATCGCCGCGATCCAGGTTTTCAGCAGATGCTTTTGGGCACGGTTCAAGCGCGGCTGTCCTGGCCGCTACTCCACGGCATAATTCGGCGCCTCGCGGGTGATCATCACATCGTGCACATGGCTCTCGCGCAAGCCGGCTCCGCTGATGCGCACAAATCGCGTCTTCTGCAAAAGTTCGGGGACGGTGGCGCAGCCGCAGTAGCCCATGCCGGACTTCAAGCCCCCGACCATCTGGTGCACGATCATGGCGACGGAACCACGGTAGGGAACGCGTCCTTCAATTCCTTCGGGAACCAGTTTCCCCAGGCGGTTAGCGTCGTCGGTCCCGCCCGTCATGGCGGTGGAAGCGTCGGCGTCGATGTTTTGGAAATAACGCTCACTGGAACCGGAAGCCATCGCTCCCAGAGAACCCATTCCGCGATACGACTTGAACGAGCGGCCCTGATACAGAATCAATTCGCCCGGACTCTCATCAGTCCCTGCAAACAACGACCCGATCATAACTCCCGAAGCTCCGGCTGCGAGGGCCTTCGTGATATCGCCCGAGTACTTGATGCCGCCGTCAGCGACAATTGGAACGCCGGAGTCCTTGGTGGCGCGGTAGGCTTCCGCGATAGCGGTCATCTGCGGCATTCCTGCGCCCGTGACAACCCGCGTCGTACAGATTGACCCAGGACCGATACCGACCTTGATCGCGTCCGCGCCGGCGCGGGCTAGTTCGCAGGCTCCGTCGAAAGTGCCGACGTTGCCGGCGATCAGGTCTACTTCGGGCAGCTTCGATTTCACCAGCTTGATGGCTTCGAGTACGCGGGTGGAGTGTCCGTGGGCGCTGTCGATGGCCAGCAGATCGACCTTGCACTTCACCATTTCCTGCGCGCGCTCGAGGAAGTCACCGGTGGCGCCGATGGCTGCGCCAACCCGCAATCGGCCCTGTGAGTCTTTGGCCGCGTTGGGATACTTCAATTTTTTCTGAATATCTTTGACCGTGATCAGGCCCTTGAGATTGTAGTTGTCGTCCACCACCAGCAACTTCTCGACGCGATGTTCATGCAGGATGTTCTCCGCGTCTTCGAGCGTCGTGCCCACCGGCACTGTGATCAGGTTTTCCTTGGTCATTACCTTGCTGATAGGAATATCGAAACGGGTCTCGAAGCGCAGATCGCGATTGGTCAGGATGCCCACCAGTTTCCCGTTCTTGGTGATGGGCACGCCCGAGATTTTGTATTTGCGCATCATCTCAAGAGCATCGGAAACTTTCGCATCGGGCGACATGGTGACCGGATCGACGATCATGCCGCTCTCGGAGCGCTTTACCTTGTCCACTTCATTGGCTTGCTGTTCCGGAGTCAGATTGCGATGGATGATCCCGATTCCACCCTGCTGGGCCAGCGCAATCGCCATGTGGGATTCGGTGACTGTGTCCATGGCGGCGCTGATGATGGGAATGTTGAGGCGGATGTTACGCGTAAGCTGAGTCTGAGTGTTGGCCTGCGCCGGCACAACGTCGGATCGCGCGGGCAGCAGCAACACGTCATCGAAGGTGAGAGCCTCGGGAACAGGAAAATGAATCATGGGGAATTCAGCCTCGGGGATCAACTTCCATTCTAGAGAGACTATCTGTCTCGTGGCAAATCCGTTAGAGCTTGCAACTCGATGCGAAACATACTAGCGTATTGCCGATTTCTGCCTGGGGAGGCGTGCATTATGGCCAAGAACACTTGGCATACGCGCTGGGCGTGCCTGGCTGGCGTAACAATCTTAATAATTGTGGTGGGGGGCTGGTTTCAAGCCGGTCAATCGACGTCCGAGGTTCCCGTCCCCACCATTCGCGCGAGCACCCACCTTGTACTGGTCGATGTGGTAGTCACCGACAAACAAGGCAAGCATATCGACGGCCTAGTTCAGGAAGACTTCGTGGCGCAGGAGAAGGGTAAGAACCAGAAAATTGCATTCTTCACGCCGCCGGGCGAAGCGCAAAGACAGCGAGCCCCGGAACTTCCTCCGGGAATTTATTCGAACAAACCGGAATATCGGTCGCCTGGTGGCCCGCTGGTCATTTTGCTGCTGGACGCCGCCAACACTCCCTTCAAAGACCAGGCCTATGCCCGCGAGCAGATGCTGAAGTTCGTCAAGGAGCAGTACAAGCCGGGCCAACGCACTGCTATTTTCACTCTCACCAACTCGTTGGGAGTATTGCAGGATTTCACCAGCGATCCGGAAGTTTTGCTGAAGGCCTTCCAACGATATCAACCACTGGCTCAGGAGATGGCCAATGCGGCCGGTCCGAGAGTGCCTAACACGAGTTCGGAAGGTGGACTCGGTTCCCAAGCACTATCTGAAGGCATGGTGGAGCGCATGCGAGATTTTCAGAACATACAACTCGCGTACGTACTCGACCGTCGAGTAACGACCACGCTGGCGGCCATGCGCAGTCTGGCCCGCATTCTGGGAGGGATTCCAGGTCGTAAGGGCGTCATTTGGGTGACGGCGTCTTTCCCTTACAGCCTTATTCCGGAGGACCGCAGTGTCAGCGAAGCCGAGTTGGCGGAGTCTCTCCCCAGCCAAAGACAGCTGGGGTTGGACACGCGAGCCGGCGGGGCAATTGCCGGAGTTGAGCGCGAGGGTCATGCGCAAGAGATCCGGGAGGCGTCGGCACAGTTGGCCAGCGCGCAAGTGGCGATTTATCCGGTCGACGCGCGGGGACTGATGAGTGGCATGGAAGCTACCATCGACGACACTCCGAGTCGGCAATTTACCGACATTCATGGCGCCGCGACCGTGCGCATGTCGGACGTCACGGCCACGCAGGAAACGATGCGCGACATTGCGCGCGAGACCGGCGGAGTTGCATACATCAATCAGAATGAAATCAGGGAAGGCGTGGCCATCGCCATGGGCGACTCCGGCGCTTCCTACACGCTTGGTTATTACCCAGAGGACAAGAAGTGGGACGGCAAATATCGCTCGATCAAGGTGAAGTTAAACCGCGACGGGAGCGAAGCGCGGTACCGGCGTGGCTATTTCGCGATTGATCCGGCGACATTGAAGGACCGCAACGCGGAACAAGGCGCAGCTGACGCATTGCAGGACAGCGTTCCCGACACCCTGGTCACGTTCAGTGCGCAGGTGAAACCGACGGGAGCGGGAGAGCTGGGTGTGGATTTTCTGGTGGACGCGCGCACGCTGTCGACCGAGGACGTTTCCGGCGGGAACAAGAAATTCAATGTGGTGCTGTACACCGCTATCTTTTCGCCGGATGGCAAGATGCTGGGAACCCAGAGCCTCAAAGTGGATCAAGCCTTCGATGCTGCGACCTATCAGCAGATCACAAGTAAAGGCATGCTGCTGCATATGGACCTGAATCAGCCACCCGGCAAGAACCAGTTGCGGATGGTGGTCAGGGACAACCGCACCGGCCATACGGGAAGCCTGAGCGCTCCCCTTTAGGGGCTTTGGAACAGGAAATCTTGGCTAGCTGACGTTGTTCTTGAGCGTTCGCAGGAGCCGCCGGAAAGGCGCAATCTTCTGCTGTTTCCATCGCCTCCGTCGGTTTGTTTTTTGGCAGATCGGGGCGTATATTGATAGCTGGAACTGTTGTGTAGTTACCGGCACTTGGCGAGACACACCAGTGGGCGCAAGCCCACTTTTTAGTTTAGGCCTATTTTGGAATCGTGAACTAGGGCCGTAAGCTATTGTTTTCATGGCACTTGATATTGACAAGATTCGTGAGATTGCGGAACGGGTAGCGGCCTCCAGCGGGCTGGAGGTTGTAGAAGTTGAGCTGCGCGGCGGAGGCAAGGCGCGCATGCTTCGTATCTTCATCGACAAGCCTGCAGGCGTGACCCATGAAGATTGCGTCAGTGTGAGCCGGGAAGTGAGCACGATCCTGGATGTCGAGGACGCGATTCCGGGTGCGTACACCCTGGAAGTTTCGTCGCCGGGGCTGGACCGGAAATTGTTTCGTCCCGCGGATTACGAGCGCTTCACGGGAAGCCTGATCAAGTTGACGACGCAGCAACCGGTAAACGGCAACCGTCATTTTGAAGGACGGCTGGAACATTTTGAACAAGGGCGGCTGACTCTGGATCTGAACGCAACAAAAAAGAAGCGCCGTCCGGATGACGTTTCGCCAAAGTTGGAAATCGAATTAAAGAACGTCGAGAAGGCGAATCTGGTTCCGGAGATTTAAGAGCGGGCATCAGACCTCAGACGTCGGCCAGTACCACCAGCTTTTGCACATCGGTAAGTTTGTCCAAGGTCCGAGGTCGGTACTACTTATGGCAAGTGATCTCTATAACACGATCGACGCGTTGAGCCGGGAAAAAGGCATTGATCCGCAAATTGTTGTGAGCGCGGTGGAAGATGCCATCGTTGTGGCTACGCGCAAGTATTACAAGACGCAGGAGAACCTGCGCGCCGAACTGGACAAGGAAACCGGCAAGATCCGGGCGTTTGCAGTCAAGACGATCGTTGAGACTCCGGAGCAGGTTGAGGACCCCGTCCTGCAGGTTACGCTGGATGACGCTCGCAAGATCAATCCTGATGTTGAATTGGGGGGCGAGCTTCAGATTACCAAGCAGACCGAAGGCATTCTGGGACGCATTGCGGCCCAACTCGCCAAGCAGGTCATTTTTCAGAAGGTGCGCGAGGCTGAACGCGACACTGTGTACAACGAGTACATCGGCCGCGTCGGCGAAATCGTGAATGCGACGGTGAAGCGGATCGAAGGGCCGGATGTGATCTTCGACATCGGCAAGGCGGAAGCACGCATGCCGCGCAAGGAGCAGTCTCGTCTGGAGTCGTTCGCCATGGGCGAACGGGTTCGCGTGGTGATTGCCAGGGTGGAACGGGCTTCAAAGGGGCCAGCGGTGGTGGTTTCCCGCGCCGCGCCGGAGTTGGTGCAGCACCTGTTCCAGACTGAAGTGCCTGAAATTTACGATGGCACAGTTGTGATTCGTGCCATCGCACGCGAAGCGGGAGAGCGCACCAAGATCGCGGTTATGTCGAAAGACAAGGACGTGGACGCCGTCGGCGCCTGCGTCGGCATGAAGGGCATGCGGGTGCAGTCAATCATCCGTGAATTGCGCGGCGAGAAGATCGACATTATCGAGTACCACGAAGATGCAGTGACGTTCGCCGAGAAGGCCCTGCAGCCGGCCAAAGTGAGCCGCGTGACCGTGGTTGATTCGGCGGACAAGCATCTTGAAGTCGTGGTCGACGACAGTCAACTTTCACTCGCCATCGGCAAGAAGGGACAGAACGTCCGGCTGGCGGCGAAGTTGCTGGGCTGGAAGATTGACATCAAGAGCGAGGAAGAAAAGCGGCAGGAAGTGGAATTGCAGATGTCCGCTTTGGTGGGGAATGCTTCCACCCCACTGGAGAATGTCCCGGGCCTGGGTGAAGGACTGGTAGAGAAGCTCGGTGCGGCCGGAATTACCACCGTGGAAGCGCTGGCCGACATGACGCCGGAGCAACTCGAAGCCATCGAGGGTATCGGTCCCAAGACGGTGGAAAAGATCAGCTTGGCGGTCAATAATTATTTCTCCAGTCTGGAAGGCGGGGAAGCGGCAGCGCCAGAAGAAGGTGAAGTCAGCGCGGAGCCAGCGGCGGAAGAGACACTCGCAGCCGCGGATGACATTACCGCTGAAGTGGAAGCGGCTCCGGAAGCTGCCGTCGACGAAACTGGTGGGCCTGAAGAAGCAGCTGAACCTGCGGAGGAGCCTGCTCCTACCGAGGAGAAGCAGTAAGTGCGATTCTCGCGCGCTGACGCAAGCGGCTGCGCGAACCTGAAAACTGAAGCCGTGAGGTTGATATGAAGACTTAGCGGAACAGTCGGAGGACGAAAGGGCGGATGAGCAAGATTCGAATCAACGATCTGGCAAGAGAGCTGGAAGTCAAAAGCAAATCGATTCTCGATGTACTTCCGGAAGTGGGAGTCACCGAGAAGAAGAGCCATTCCAGTTCTCTCGAAGACCATGAAGCGGATAAAGTCCGTGCCCGCCTCCGTGCCGCCAGCTCCGCGCCGTCTTCGAGCAGGTCTTCCCGCCCGGGCCGTCCCGATGGGGACGAGATCAAGACCAAGATTGACCTCTCCAATATTTCCAAGCCCGGAGACGCTCTCAAAGCGATCATCAGTAAGCAACAGGGCACCGCGACGCCAGATGCTCCGCCAACGATTGCAACGCTACCGGCGAAGCCTGCAGTGACAGCCGCACCGCCCGCAGCGGCCCCAGTTTCCAAAGCCCCAGTGGCTCCGCCTCCTGTAGCGCCGCCAGCTGCGCCGCCAAGATTAGTAGTTCCAACTACGACTCCGAGGCCGACCTTTACAGCGCCTGCGCCGCCAACGCCTCCTCAGGCGGCGGCTCCGGTTGCTCCAGCGGCTCCGATTGCGCCACGGCCTGTCGTTCCGCCGGTCGCAGCTCCGTCTGCCACTTCCAGCACGCCGGCAGCAGTTTCTCTGCGGCCCGCTGCGCCTCCGGCACAGCCGCCGACGATGGCTGCCCGGCCGGTTGCACCGAGTGCGCCTGCGCCACCGTCCGCTCCTCCGCCGCGAATGATTGTTCCGCAGACTGGGCCGCGCCCGGTGTACAAAGCCCCGTTGCGTCCAGCGCCGCCAGCGGCCGCGCCAGGAGCGCCTACTGGCGCCACTATGCGTCCGGCTCCAGGACGTCCCGTACCAGGCCAGCCAATTTTCCAGCGCCCGCGTCCGGGAGCGCCTACGAATCGCCCACCGCTGCGTCCGGGCGAGCGCAGGCCGATGCATCCTACGCGGCAGTCGCCCACGGGCTCGCGTCCGCTGGGAGTTGGACCGGGAGCAGTGCCTTCGGGCGGGCCGACACCTCGGCCTGGAAGCAGGCCGGGAGCGCCCTCACGTCGCCCCGGGCAACGGTATGTGCCTCGCGGTGTGAAGGAAGGCCCGATGAAGGGCTACACGCCGCCACCGCGGCTGTCGCTCTCGAACGAGCCTCAACCGATCACGCGCAGCATCACGATTACAGAAGGCATTAGCGTAAAAGATCTGGCGGAATTGCTTGGGCTCCGCGCCAAGGACCTGATCGCGCGCTTGCTGACCCGCGGTGTATTTGCCACGATCAACCAGACGCTCGACACCGAGCTGGCCAGCGAGATGGCTCGCTTCTTCGGAGCCGATACCAACGTCATCACCTTCGAAGAGCAGGCCGCCAAGGAAGTTTCCGAGGCCGCAGTAGGTGAGGAAGGTGTCCCCGCGGAAGGCGTAACTCGTCCGCCCGTGGTCACCATCATGGGCCACGTCGACCACGGCAAAACTACGCTGCTCGACTCGATTCGCCTGACCAACGTGGCGGGCGGCGAAGCCGGCGGCATCACCCAGCACATCGGCGCGTACAAAGTAACCATTCTGGATAAGAATTCTCCGGCATACGGTCGTCAGATCGTATTTCTCGATACGCCTGGTCACGAAGCTTTTACCCGCATGCGGGCGCGCGGAGCCAAGGCGACGGACATTGTCGTGCTGGTGGTGGCTGCCGATGACGGCGTGATGCCGCAAACGATCGAAGCCATCGACCACGCCCACGCAGCGGAGGTCCCCATCATTGTCGCGGTAAACAAGATCGACAAGCCGGGTGCACTACCGGACCGGGTGAAAAAGCAGCTGGCTGATCGAGGCCTGATGCCGGAAGACTGGGGTGGCACCACGGTATTCGTGGACGTTTCGGCCAAGCAGAAAACGAATCTGAACCTGCTGATGGAAATGATCTGCCTGGTGGCCGACCTGCAGGAACTGAAAGCGACACCGGACCGTCCGGCGACCGGTGTGGTTCTCGAAGCCAAGCTGGATCGCGGCCGCGGACCGGTGGCGACGTTGCTGGTACAGAACGGAACTTTGAAAACAAGCGACAACTTCGTCGTCGGCAACGTGTACGGCAAAGTGCGTGCCATGTTTGACGATCGCGGCAACCAACTCGAATCCGCGCCGCCTTCCACTCCGGTTGAAATTCTGGGTATGGAAGGCTTGCCGCAGGCTGGCGATCAATTTGTCGTCGTTGCGGACCGCGACAAAGCGCGCGGAGTTTCCGAGTATCGCGAACAGAAGGCTCGCGAAGCTACTCTGGCGAAGAGTTCGCGGGTTTCGCTGGAAGGTCTGGCGGAGCAGTTGAAAACTGCTGGCACGAAGGAACTAAACATCATTTTGAAAGCGGACGTTGGCGGCTCGGTGGAAGTGCTGACCGATCTGCTGACCAAGCTTTCCAACGACAAGGTACGGCTGAAAGTGCTGCGCTCGGGTGTAGGCGCGATTACCGAATCGGACGTGTTGCTGGCGTCGGCGTCGAATGCGATCATCATCGGATTCAGCGTGCGTCCGGAGCGCAAGGCGCAGGAACTGGCGGAGCAGGAGAAAGTCGATATCCGTCTGCACTCGATCATTTACGAGTTGCAGGACGAGATCAAGCGCGCGATGACCGGCCTGCTCGAGCCCACCATCAAGGAGACCTATCAGGGCCGCGCGCTGGTCAAGGAAACATTCCGTATCCCGAAGGTGGGAACGATTGCCGGATGTTCGGTTTCCGATGGCATCATTAAGCGCGACTCCGAAGTGCGCCTGCTGCGCGACAACAACGTCGTATTCACCGGCAAGGTCGGCTCGCTGCGCCGCTTCAAGGACGATGCCAGCGAGGTACGCAATGGCATGGAGTGCGGCATCTCAATCGCCAACTACGGCGATATCAAGGCCGGCGACGTGATCGAAGCCTTTGTGACCGAGAAAGTCGCGGCGGAAGCAATAGCTTAAGTGCAGTTTCCAGTTTCCGGTTTCTGGTTTCGATCCGGAAACTGGAAACTAGAAACCTGAAACTGCCTTGATCGCTTTTCTCACCCTCGAACTGCATATCGAAGCGGCGCAGTCCCTCAAAGACAAGCGGCAGGTGGTTCGCAGCCTCAAAGACCGGCTGCGGGCGCATTTCAACGTTGCTGTGGCTGAACTGGATTCCAGCGGATTATGGAACCGGGCCACGGTGGGCGTGGTCTGCATCTCGGATTCGCGCGATTACCTCGACGGTCTGATCAAAAACGTCGAGCGGCATGCGACCCGCATCGCCAATAACGGCGGCGCCGACGTTTCCGATTCGTTCGTGGAATTTTTGTAGCGCCGGCGTCCCGATGGCTGTCCGGAGGGCGTCCAGGCCTCCGTGTTGAGCGGGAACGATACGTAAGCGACGTCAAATTGTTGGGTACTGTTTAGATGAGCCGGCGGGACGCCGGCGCTACTCAAGGCACAGCTCCCCCGTTAGGGGCGTTTTTCTGATATTCTCATTCGTTTTACCAAGAGGTGGATGTGGAGAAGCGTGGCGCGAAATACCATCGGGAGCGCCTGGGAGAGGCCCTGCGGGAAGAGATCGAGACCATCGTGGAGGGCGAGCTCGCAGACCCGCGGATCGGGCTGGTCAGCGTGACCAGCGTGGTGTTGGCTGAAGATTCGCGCTCGGCGCAAGTTTACGTCACGCTCGATGGAGATGATGCTGAAGCCGATCGTTCCCTGGAAGGGCTCACATCGGCGGTGGGATTCATTCGGGCCGAAGTGGCGGAGAATCTTCACCTGCGCCGTCCGCCGGAGCTGTATTTTCATCTCGACCGCTCCGACCAATACGGTGCCAGAATTGACGAGTTGCTGGGACGAACGAAAAAAAGAAAGAAGTAAGTTTTCAGTCTTCGGTCGTCAGTCGTCAGCAAACTGAGTGGGCCGACGACTGAAGACTGACGACCGACGAGTGTTTTCCGGGCCCTATCCGAACTGCTGGAGTTCGGCGAGTATGTTGAAGGATGTACTCAAGCATATCGAGCAGCACAATCGATTTGTCCTGACCTCGCACGCGCGGCCGGACGGCGACGCCATCGGCTCGGCGCTGGCCTTTCGTCAGATTCTGCGTGCCATGGGCAAGAACGCTGACATTGTTCTGCGCGATGGTGTGCCGCGAATTTACCAACCGTTGCCGTATGCTCGAGAAGTAGTCCAGTCGGAGACGGTGAACGGCGATTACGAAGCCGCTATTATCCTCGAGTGCGATAGCATCCAGCGCACCCGGCTGCGGGGACTCGAGAACAAGTTTCTGATCAACATCGATCATCACCAGAGCGGGCGGCCGTTCGGCCAGGTAAACTGGATCGATCCCAAGGCTGTGGCCACCGCGGAAATGGTTTACCGATTGGCGCGCGAAGCTGGCGTGAAGATTACTCCGGAGATCGCGACCTGCCTCTACACTGCCGTCCTCACCGATACAGGGTCATTCATGTTTGAAGGGACGAACGCGCGCACCTTTGAAGTGGCGCGTGAATTAGTGTTGGCGGGAGCGGACCCGGCACATTGCGCGCGTAATATTTATTTTGGACATTCCACGGCAAAGATGAGATTGCTTGGAGCAGCGCTTTCGGACTTGCATCGCGAAGGCCGGCTGGCATGGATTGCGGTGACCCAGGAGCAAATGCAACGCTTCCATGCGAAAGAAGAAGACTGCGAAGGACTGGTGAATTATGCGCTGTCCATGCAGGGTGTGGAAGTGGCGCTGTTCTTCCGGGAGTTGCCCGATGGCCGCTTTCGTGTGAGTCTGCGCAGTAAGGGGCAGGTCAATGTCGCCGCGGTGGCGGAGCGCTTCGGCGGTGGCGGACACGAATGCGCCAGCGGTTGCGCCCTCGATGGACCTCTTTCGGCTGCGAGCGAGCGCATTCTCTCCGAATTGCGGCTCGGCTCCTCCATACAATAAACCTCTCGATTCCCGGATTGATTTCAACCTTGTGACTTCGGCGCCTGCAAACTCGACCTCGAATGCTGCCGCCTCCAATCCGGACCGGCCGCTGATCGACTGGCTGCTGCTCGCTGGTTTTTGCGGATTCCTGTTTTTCTTTGGCTTGGCTTATTTCGGTCTGCTCGGTGCGGACGAGCCGCGCTATGCGCAGGTGGCGCGTGAAATGCTCGCACGTCACGACTGGATCACGCCTACTCTGGGCGGCAAACCGTGGATGGAAAAGCCGGCGCTGTACTACTGGCAGGCGATGCTGGCTTACAGCGTTTTTGGCGTCAGCGATTGGGCCGCGCGTCTGCCTTCCGCGGTAGACGCTACCATGATGGTGGTCGCCGTTTATCTTTTCCTGCGGCGATTTCGTCCCGGATTTCAACTCGATGGCGCGTTGATGACAGCATCGGCCAGCGGCGTCATCGGCTTCGCGCGGGCGGCCTCGACGGATATGCCTCTCGCCGCTATGTTCTCCGTCGCCATGTTGGCCTGGTACGCGTGGTACGAAACCTCCAGCAAGAGTTACCTCGCGCTGTCCTACATTTTCATGGGACTGGCAGTGCTGGCCAAGGGGCCTGTGGCGCCGTTTTTCGCCCTGGCGATCATTGTGATTTTTTCCGCGGTGAAGGGCGACTACCAACTCATTGCGCGCACATTGTGGCTACCGGGCATCGGGTTGTTCGCTTTGACCGTTCTCCCGTGGTACGTCGCGGTGCAGTTGAAGAACCCTGAATTCTTTCGCGTATTTGTCCTGGAACACAACCTCGGACGGTTCGGAAAAGACCTCTATCACCACACGCAGCCTTTCTGGTACTACGTGCCGGTTGCGTTGCTCGGGCTTGTGCCCTGGGCGATGTTCATCAGCGTGGCGATGGTGGAGAGCATTCGAGACTGGTGGAAAGAAAGAAGAGAGTTGTTCCGGTCCGGGGACGCCCTGCCAGTATTTCTCATCATCTGGCTCATCATTCCGATCGCATTCTTTTCCTTCTCGGCATCGAAGTTACCGGGTTACATTCTGCCTGCGCTGCCGGCCGGTACGTTGCTGCTTGCGGAATATGTTCGACGTCATGTAGTCGCCGATGCGCCTGAAAATGAACGTCCGAAATTTGTTCTGATTGTTATGCATTCGGTGGTCGCGGCGCTGCCTGTAGTTGCTGCTCTGATGATGCAATACATCGTCTTTCAGCACACTCTGCCTTGGAACCGCGCAACCGCAATCTCAGCCGGATTCGCGGGAGTGCTGGCGATCGGAATCATGCTTACGTTGTATCGCCCCTTGGGACTTCGGCTGCTTCGCTTCGTCACATTGGTTCCTGTGGTGCTCGGGCTGGGGGCTGCGTTGCGACTCGGCGCTCCAGCGCTCGATGCCACTCTCTCAGCTCGGCCGCTCGCCCAGGAGATCAACCGCGTCGACAACCGATCTCTTCCGGTTGCCGTTCTGCGGGTTTCGCGGGAGACCGAATACGGCCTTCACTTCTACCGCAATCAAAGCATTGCCCGCTACGAATCGGGAGAAGTTCCCGCCGGCGAACATCTGTTGATCACTCCGGAAGGCTGGCAGAAAAATATTGCGAAATGGACGCCCGGCCGAAGGTTTACATATATTGGAAGCGTCGCGGCGCAGGGTGTGGATTATTACTGGGTTGCGGGAGGGGCTTCTAGCTTCTAGCTCCTTAGCTTCTGGCTCACCCAACACCTTCGTGGAGAATTCGGCTGCGCCGTGCCCTCACTCGTCCAGAGCCAGCGCCAAGAGCCATGGCGCATGAGCCAAAATCTTGAGAGCTAGCGAGCTAGGAGCCAGCAGCCAGAAGCTAGAAGCCCGCTGTTACCAACTCTTGTCCCCCCGTTTGCCTCCTGCCGGTCGAAGCACTACACTCGCTGTTCGCAGCCCGCCATGAGCGCGCTTAGCAAGCCCGAACCCTCCAGGAGCCTCCAGGTGGAGATTCTCGACCTCAGACATTTTTCCTCAGTCGATCTGCGTCCATTGCTGGAGGATGAGATTCAGGAATGGGCGCATCTGCTTTCCTGGGACTACAGCGGTTCGGCGGAAATGATCCTGCGCTACGTGGATGCCAAAATCCTTCCCGGTTATGCCGCCGTCGAACGCGGCCGGATCATCGGATACGCTTTTTTTGTCTACGAAGGCAGCAAGGGAGTGATTGGAGATCTGTTTGTGGCCAACGGTGGCCGCCTGCCCGATCCGCACGAGGTGGAATCCCGGCTGCTGTTGCATGTGATCGAGACTCTGCAGCAGTCCCCGGGAATCCATCGCGTGGAAGCGCAATTACTGTTGCACGAGGCGGGCGTGGTTGTCAGGCCATTTGTCGAACAGGGATTTCAGCGGCACCAGCGACTGTTTATGGTGCTGCCGCTGAGCATGGCGCCCAAGCCGTCGCCACCAACCGATTCGGAAATCGAAATTCGACGTTGGTCAGAGCCCGATTACCAGCCCGCCGCTGCCCTGATCACCAGCGCTTACCGCGGTCATGTGGATTCTGAGATCAACGATCAATACCGTACCTTGAGTGGGTCGCTGCGCTTTTTGAATAATATTGTGCGTTTTCCAGGCTGCGGAACGTTCGATCCCGAGGGATCGTTCGTTGCCGTGCACAAACGGACGCGGAGCCTCGTCGGGCTCATACTGTGCTCCCGCGTGCGTCATGACGTTGGACACGTTACCCAGGTATGCGTGCTCCCCGATCACCGGTCACGCGGCCTGGGACAGTTACTCATAGCAGCCACCGCCGCCAATCTGAGGCAGCGAAATTTCTCACTCTTGTCGCTCACCGTGACGGAAGCGAACGCGCGAGCAGTAACTCTCTATCAGAGGCTGGGGTTTGATACGAAACGTGTTTTTGATGCGTTTGTGTGGGAAGGGTGAAGTCGCTCCTAGCTTCTGGCTACTAGCTCCTAGCCACTGCCTTCCAGTTCTTAGCTAGTGGACACCTGCAAGGAACCAGACTCGGAAGAGTTTTGGGAGAGACCCTCACACAAGTCTGTCGCGAGATCAGAAGCTACTAGCTAGAAGCTAGGAGCCAGTAGCTAGCGGCCAGAAGCTAGAAGCCGCTTTCTAGTGCCGCAACACCCACATCACCCACCCCGCCAGAAACACTCCTCCGACGAAAAGGACGAAGCAGTACAAGCCGTAGCGGATCTGTTCCTGTGACGTGTTTCGCTGAGTGATTCCAAAGACTACCGACGCGAAGACCGAGAACAGCACGGCTGCGGTGAAATGGGAGAGTTCCAGAGTCATTCTGTTTTTCCGATCACGGCTTCTTTCCAATGGCAATGTGATAGGCATCTGCGGCGCAGATGAAGTTCAGCAGTCCAGCCACGATCAGGAACTTGGTGCCGTAGTCGGCTGTGGCGTGGGCAATCGCGCCATGGCCCCAGTCCTGCACGCGAGTGACGATGTATAGACCCCCTGCACCAACGTCGCCCACGAATCCGAGAATATCGAGAATGTCGCCGCCGTTGGGCCGGTAGACACGTCCCTGCATCATCAGACCGAGGATGAACATGGTCGTGATCGAGGCCATGATTAATAGCCCGCGAATCCAACGTTTCTGGACGAGGTGCCCAGCGCCTGGGATCAACCATCCGATCGCCGGGGCGATGACGGACATACTCTGGGATCCTGCGAGCGCTGCCTTCGATGTTGCATTTGGAGAATTTGCCATTCAGATGATCACAAGTTCACTTTGAATTTTACCCGTTACCTCGGCCGTATTGGGCCTGATCAGCATGTTTACTTCGCTGCGCACACCGAATTCCGGCAAATAAATGCCGGGCTCGATGGAAAAGCACGAATTGGGCAGGATTTGGCGCTCGTCATGAATTTCCAAGTCGTCCATGTTCGCGCCATTGGCATGAACCTCGGTGCCGATGGAATGGCCGGTGCGATGGATGAAGTAGTCGCCGAAGCCGGCGTTTTTGATATGCTCCCGCACGGCGTGGTCAACTTCCCATCCCGCGACGGATTTGCCCGCGCCCACACCTTCAACGACCGTTTTCACTCCAACGTCTCGCGCCTGGCGGACGATCTCGAAAACTTCCCGCATTCGGCCGGAAGGAGACTTTCCTACAAAACCGGTCCAGGTGATGTCGTAGTATACGGCCCCGGGCGTGTTCTTTTTGGCCCAGACATCGAGCAGAACAAAATCGCCCTCACGAATCGGTTTTGAAGTTTCGCGATGGAGCGCGTAATGCGGATCGCCGCTATTCGCGTTGACTGCGACCAGTGGCGGATCATCGGCGATCAGATTCTCCCGCTTGAAAGCTTCCAGGAACCACTGCTGGATTTCGTATTCGTGGGTTCCGCCGTTACGCACTCGGCGGCCAATCTCCTGAAAGGCAGCTGCGGTGATGGCGTCGATCGCATCGCGCGCAATGAAGTGAGTCTTGATCTGTTCTTCGGTCAGGGTCGCTTCAAACTGCGCCACCAGGTCGCAGGAACTGACTACGTTCTTGCCCAGTCCGCGAATCAGATCAACGGTGCCAGCGTCGACCAGTGAAATGGTGAAGACCAGGTTGTTAGGAGAGTACTGCATGGCGATATCGCGATGATTGGCGAGCAGAAGCTTGATCTGGTCGAAAAGTTCCTGCCATCCGGAATACTGACGCTTGCTGCCGGGAAGCGAGTCGAGGTGGCCGGCCTCAATCTTGTGTACGAGTTTTACTGGGTCGCCGCTGGCCGGAATCAGATAGTACCAACGCCGGGTGACCATTTGATTCGCGGGCAGCCCCAATACCCGATAGGCAATGGGATCGCGGTGATGGTGATCGTAAAAAAGCCAGGCGTCAATGTTCCGCTCGCGGAGCGCGGCTTGTATGGCGGAAAGATCCATGGGCAAACAACTATTCTAAACAACGGCAGCGTTTTGAGCGAATCGGAGGCCTAGAAGCTTGAACCACGAAGGACACAAAGGTACACGAAGGAATCTTGGGATTTTACCTTCGTGCACCTTTGTGTCCTTCGTGGTTTAAGAATTTGAGGTTGCGTCTGCAACAGATGCAGGTTTCAGGGTCTTGTCATAAATCCACAAGAGACCAGCGGTGGCCACGCCGACCCCAACCACGGGCCACCAGATGTGTCCAGGTTGGTGAGTCACTTCACCGAAATAATGGATCAGTTGTCCTCCGAACCAGCCTCCGATGATGGATCCGATTCCGATCGGCAAGAAAGCGAACCCCATGTAGGTGCCTTGTTGTCCCGGAGGGGCGAGGCGGGAGATGTACTCGTAGTAACGAGGCGACAGGACTATCTCGCCCAGAGAAATCGTAATGAGGGTCAGCACCGCCATGGGAACCGTGGGATGCGCGATCAGAATCAGCGAGGCCAGCGCCGAAATCAGCGTTCCCAGTGTGATGGCGCGGAACGCGGGTATGCGCTGCGTGAGAAAACTGACCAGCAGTTGCAAAGCTATGACCGTGAGCGGTCCAGCGACCAGAAGTAGTTCGGTATTCGCCTTGGGATCGATGTAGTCATGAATATAAAGCGGCAGAATGATGAACTCCTGCCAATAGACTACCCAGTATCCGGAAAAGATAAGCAGGAACCCCATGAACCGTGGATTCGAAAGGACTGTCCAAAAATTCTTTGCCGATTGGGACAGGCTGACAGTCTGAATATCACCAGAGCGGCGCGGCTCTTTGAACAGCAGCAGTACCGCGAAAAACATGGCGAACACGCTCAGCGCCGCTACCCGGAATACATTCTCCACCCGCATGTGCTGATGTACCCAGGACGCCACGTAAGGTCCGGCGGCTCCGCCGATATTTACCAGCGTGTAGTAAATCGAGTAGCCGATCGAGCGAACATTTTCCTTGGAGGCTCGCGCGGTGGTGCCGACGACGCAGGGCTTGACCAGCGCGACGCCCAGGGCGGGAAGCATCAATACAAAAGTTACGAGCACAACCAGCGGCACCGCATTGCGGACCGGCGCCAGCCAAGGTGCTCCCAGCGATCCCAGGAGAAAATACGAGCAACTCAGGATCAGATAGGCCAGCGACAGAGAGCGACGAAAGCCCAAACGGTCAGCAACCGTGCCGCCAAATACTGCCAGAAACCAGACCAGGCCTCCAAATAATCCGGTCAGGCTGCTGGCCTGTTCCACCCGGAAGTTCAAAGTCTCATGAAGATAGCGGGCCAGGGATGCGAAGGCGGCGTAGTAGGAAAGACGTTCGAATAGCTCGCTAATGTTGGCGACCCAAAAGGGACGCTCGAAGCCGGTGCGAATCTCGCTCAATCGTTCGGAAAAAGTCAGAAATGGCTCCTCAACCGCTCTCGCAACTCGTCCGCCGATACTCCCAAGATTCGAATCACTTTCTTGCGGCTGTTCTGGCCGGACGCTATGGTAACGGAGGAACGCGGGAGGTTCAAAAGATTTGCCAGAAATTCGACGCAGGCGTCGTTGGCTCGACCCTCTACTGGCGGGGCGATCAACGACAGTTTCAGAGCGTCTCCAAGTACACCCGTGATTGCATTCTTTCGAGCGCGAGGATGGATCTTGATAGAGAAAGTAGCGCCGGCCGGAGTGTCTTGAATCGGGACCATGCAAACCGATCTACCACGGAGGACACAGAGGACACGGAGACCAGATTTCCAGGGTTTTCTCTCTGTCCGTGGTTAACGCTTTATTCTTTCTCCGAAAATTGCGGTTCCTACGCGCACGCAGGTTGAGCCTTCTTCGATTGCAATTTCAAAATCGTGCGACATGCCCATTGAAAGCGTGTCCATACGGATCGCAGAAAGGTTTCGTGCAGCGATGTGGTCGCGAAGCTGGCGTAGCCTGCGAAAGTGGGGACGCGCCTGCTCCACATCTTCCGCGAAGGGAGGAATGGTCATCAGCCCACGAAATTCTATGTGCTCAAGCCTGGAAGCTGCGACTAGTAACTCTTCCAGTTGAGCGGAACTGGGCGCCAATCCGCTCTTTGCCGTTTCGCCGCCCACGTTGATTTCGATGAGTGCGCGTAGCTTCTTTCCTAGTTTTTCGGCTGAGGCGTTCAGCTTCTCCGCCAGCTTCAGCGAATCGACAGAATCGACAGCAGTGAACAATTCGGTGGCGCCTGCCGCTTTGTTCGATTGTAGATGACCGATCATGTGCCACTCGGTATCTTTCAAGTCGGCCAACTCGGCAGACTTTCCGGAGAATTCCTGCACCCGATTTTCGCCGAACATGCGAATCCCTGTGTCGTATGCCTCGCGGATACTGTGGGCGGGGAAGGTCTTGCTCACCGCCATGAGCGTTATTTCTTTGGGATCTCGTCCGGCGCGTTGTGCCGCGGCTGCAATCCGCTGGCGTACCTCGGCCACATTTTCGGCGATGGACATGCAGACAGTAAACCACGGAAGGAAAGTACTGGCCAAACCTGTTCAACTTCACAACACGCGGACGAGTCGCCCGCGACCACGCGTGCTGTGTTTACATGATTGCTGTTGGGGGCGCTGGCTCGCTTGGGTCGCCCGCGGCCGTGATTGGAAGCCGGATCAACAGGGCAGCGAGACCTGCAAGAACGATCAGGCCGCCTACAAGATAAGACGGGTTGCTGAAGAGTTGCGGAGGATGGTTCGGCGCCTTCCATTGGGGAACAAATTGCAATCCAGCCCAGACCAATCCCATGAGTGCTTCGCCCGCGATCAATCCCGACGCAGTTAGTACGCCGGCGTTTTCCACCCGAGCCTTCTGCGCTGCATTGTAGCCGCGACGTTCGGCCATCCAGTCTCCGACAGATCGGAACACGCCGCCGACGAAGATCGCAAACGTCGTACCGAATGGCAGGTACATGCCGACCGCAACCAGCATGGGGCTCTTGACCTGCATCATGATCATCGCGATCCCGAACAGGATGCCAACCCCCACCAGCGCCCACGGCATGTCTCCGCCCACGATGCCCTGCGCCAGTGTAGCCATTAGGCCGGCTTGCGGCGCCGGCAAGTCAGGCCCGCCGAACCCGACGCCACCGGAGTTGATACTGCCATAGTGGAGCAGCATCAATGGCCAGTACATCACCAGGCTGGCGACGACCACGGCGATAAGTTCCGCGATCTGAATGTTGCGCGGCGTGCCGCCCAGAATGTATCCAACTTTGAAGTCCTGCAGCAGTTCGCCCGCAACCGATGAAGAAACACATACCACCGCGGCCACGCCGAGGACAATTGCCACTCCCTTTCCGCCAGAAACTCCCAGCGAGACCATGAGCAGCGCAGCGATCAGCAATGTCGAGAGAGTCAAGCCGGAGACGGGATTGTTCGATGATCCGATAAATCCAACCAGGTTGCCGGAAACCGTGGCAAAGAAGAAACCAACTACCAGCATGACCACAGCAGCCAGAATCGCGGGCCAGAGCAATCCGGAAATCTGTACATAGAGGGCGCACATCAGCACAAACATCAGTGCGATCAATCCGAGGACTGTCTTGAAACTCATGTAACGCTCGGTACGGCCCAGCTTGGCGCGCTCATCGGAGCTCTGTCCCATGTCAGACAGCAACTTGGTGAATCCCGAGGTCAAGCTCTTTCGCATCTTGAACAACGTGTACGCCGCGCCGACCAGCATGCCGCCGACCGCGATCGGCCGGACAATATATCTCCAAACTGCGTCCGCAGTATTTGCCCAATCCTGCGGTGTGTCTGCGGGAATGTATTGCTGAAGTTGGGGTCCCAGAAAGTAGATCATCATGGGGACGAGCAATCCCCATGCCAGCACGCTCCCGGCGAACTGGATGGAAGCCAGGCGGACTCCGATGATGTATCCGACTCCAAGATAGGCGGGGCTCACACTGGGAGCCGCGAATACGCTGGTGCCGCCGGTCGCCACTACTTTGGTGGTCCCGAGCGTTCCGAGACGGACCTGGCTGTGACCCAGATTGCCGATGGTGTAAGGGAAGTCCTGATCGGCGGCAAACAGTCCGAACTTTCCGAGTATGTAGACCAACCCACCCAGGCCGATGTTCCAGAAAAGATATTTTGCGGCTTGGGCGCCGCGCTGTCCCGCCTTATGGATTTCGGACGCAGCCACTGATTCCGGAAAGGGCAATTCCGGATCTTCCACCATTACTCTGCGCACCATCGAAATAAAAAGCACTCCGAGAATGCTGCCCACCATGATCAGTGCAGTGGATTTCCAGTACGCGTCGCCTGGACTGAAGGAAGGCCACGCCTTCGCAATCAGAAACGCGGGAATGGTAAAAATCGCGCCCGCCGCGATTCCTTCCCCGATCGAACCTGCCGTGCGGGCGATGTTTTCTTCCAGTAGAGATCCCTTCCATGCACGCATCGCAGCCATGGCAATCACAGCCGCGGGATATGTGGCGGCAATGGTGATGCCCGCGCGCAGGCCGAGATAAGCGTTGGCCGCGCCCAGAACGATGGTCATCGCGAGTCCCAGCAGGATGGCGCGCCAGGTGAACTCGCGCGTTTCCATATCTTCTGGAACGTACGGCTTGAATTTCTTTTCCTTGTCGCTGGCGGGCACGGGGCTTTCTGGACTCATGATGGGGGATCCCTCGAAAATATAGGCGCGGCTGGGTATCGGATAAAAGGCCTTAGAGGCGCAGCTGTTGGCTGATATTCAGGCGATACATAGGACGGCGCAAGTTAACATGTGTGCTCCCTGTTTTACAAGTGTCCGGACTCTGAACTTCGAGGGGCAGAGGGCGGAATGGCCCACTGCTACGCCCACTCCTGCACCGTCCCGGATGTCTTACTGGTAGCCCGGTCTGCTATCATGGCCCGGGTTTTGTATGTAGATTTTTGCGAAGGCTTGGGGGCCAATGTTAGCCAGCGTGTTTGAATGCGCGAATTGTGGTGGTCTGAATGGTTACCGCTCACGGGCTCGAAATTTCGTAGAGAAATACATCTTTCCTTTACTGCTCCTGCGACCCGTTCGCTGCGGTGATTGCTCCCTGCGTTCTTACCGACTGGTATTTGTCCAAGTGCGGCCCCGGAGGGAATCCAAAAGGGAACCAAGCGCGGCTGTCTGAACGCTGAGTCGTTGCCTGAGACTTTCCGGCCCGCTATACTGAAGTCAGGTTTGCCCGTGGCAGGCATCGGTACCGGGCGAACGCGGGAGGCTCGTCTTCAGCAGTAGTGAGGACCCAATCCGAGCTACCGGGACCCCGGTTTTGACGCGGGATAGTTCGCTGGTGTCAATGCTAGTCTCGTCCGTGAGCGGTGTTGCTGAAAGTCTCTTCGCTACCCTCTTTCCTTCCGATTGCCGTTTTTGCGGTACCCCCCTGGTCAATATTTCACGCCTGCCAATTTGCAAGGCTTGCCTCAGTGAAATTCATGTCATCGAAGGTGGCGTTTGCTCCGTGTGTGGAGAGCGCATGCCGAGCCCGTTTGCGCTCGGCGCTGGAGCCGGCCACCAAACTGATGGAGCCGAAGAGGCCCGCTGCGGTTTGTGCCGAAAGATTGCGCCGCCGTTCGTCAAAGCTGTGGCCTACGGAAGCTACGACGGTGGCCTGCGCGAGTTGATTCACCTGCTGAAATACGAGCAGGTGCGTCCCGCTGCGGCCGTTCTTGGTCGCTTGCTGGCGGAAGCGATGAGCGGATTGGAATCGTTCGGGATTGAGGGGTCGGTTGTTGTCCCAGTGCCGTTGCATGCGCGGAAGTTACGCCAGCGGGGCTTCAATCAGTCCGAGCTGATTGCACAGGAGTTCATCAAGCTCGCCTCCGGGAAGATGACCCTGCACGCCCGCGTTCTGCAGCGGCGGCGGGAGACTGAATCTCAAATCGGCCTTACGCGGCATCAGAGGCGGGAAAACATCCGTGGTGCTTTTGTTGTCGACAGACCGCAGGAGATCACCGGCCGCGAGATCCTGCTGGTTGATGACGTGTTCACCACCGGCACCACGGTGTCGGAATGTGCCCGCGTTTTGCTGCGGGCGGGCGCATCTAAAGTGTTTGTGGCTACCGTGGCGCGAACCCTGAAGAACGAAGTGAATGGGATCGATCTGTTACAGACTGTTGGTGAGGCGCAGACGCTGGCGGCAGCAGGCTAGGCGCGCAGGCGATCTCAGTCCGGGAATAAATATGTCCGGGAAATGGAACAACTCGATGAACGGCTCCATGATGAGGAGCCACGGGCCGGTCCCGGTTGGGACGTATCGCGAGGGGGCGCACCGCGAAGGCAACGGGCATGCCCTGCACGCGCCCGTGCTGGTTCTCAACGCTTCTTACGAGCCCATCAATGTTTGCGCTGCGCGCCGGGCCATTGTGTTGGTGCTGAAGGGCGTGGCCATGACCGAGGAAGAAAACGGGCACTTCCTGCACGCTGCCCGCCTGGCAATTCGTGTTCCGTCGGTGATTCGGCTGCTGGAGTATCGCCGCATCCCGCACCAGACTCGAGCACTCTCACGCAAGAACATCCTGCTGCGTGACCGCAACACCTGCCAATATTGTGCGGAAGTACTGCCTTCTAGTGAGTTGACTCTGGACCACGTGGTACCGCGTTCACGAGGCGGTGCCTCCACCTGGGAAAACCTGGTGGCCTGCTGCCACTCCTGCAATCGTCAAAAGGGAAATCAGTTTCCGATCGAAGCGGATATGAAGCTGATGCGTGAGCCGCGAGCCTTCAACCTGCACACCAGCCGCCACATCATGCGATTGATGGGGCGCTCGGACGATAAGTGGCGAAAGTATCTTTTCTATTAGCTGACAGCTCTCAGCCGTCAGCTTTCAGCTGTCAGTAAATTCCAAGAGCCGTGAAGCGGCGTAATAGTACAGCCCACGGCGTAAGCCGTGGGTCAACGTCGCACGCGAACCAGCCCCGTAGGGGCGAAAGAGATTTGGGTCTTCGTTCGACAATCCATTATTGATAAGCCGTCTCGCCATGAGGCCGATTCCGGCACATCACCAGAGTGCTTCTTTCGCCCCTTCGGGGCTTGAATAGGCGTTTGCGGTTACCCACGGCTTACGCCGTGGGCTGTACTATTACGCCGCTTCACGGCTCTTGGAATTTACTGAGAGCTGAAGGCTGACGGCTGAACGCTTTATTTCGGCGGTGGTGGCGGCGGCTGCTGCTGCGTCTTATCGTCACTGCCCGGCGCCTTTTGCACTTCCTGACCTTCGTAGGTGATCTTCACATTCGATCCAAAGCGCTTGTAGTCACTGTACTTCACGATCTCCCGGATGCGAATGTCCCCGCTTGAGAAGTGCAGGGTGTCGTCTGCTTTGGTGTAGGTGGGGAACCAGTACTTGCCGTCGATCTGTTCGCGCCAGGTGGTGAACTTGGGGAACAGGTTCTCTTGTCCTTTTTTCTTGCGGATGTCGGGGACGGTTTTTCCGTAGGTTTTCACAATCTGAAAGTCGCGGTCATCCACCCAGATGCGGCCCTGGAAGTAGCGCTTCTTGCCGACAATCTCTTTGGGGGCGATGTCGAACACGTAACAGCGGAGCTCGTCTTCCTGTTGCTGACCTACGTAAAGAATCTGATATTCGGGAATCTCTTCGCTGGTAAGGACAAACGGCAGCCGGTGCCGGATGTCGTCAACATCTTCCGGGGACATCGAGATCAGGTTCAAAGAAGACTGCGGCGCAAAAACGACGTTCTCCAATCGCTTGCCCTGATCGTTAAACAGCACATCGAAGATTTCGTGATATTCGCCGTTGTCATCGGGGGTAATCACCCGCACATCCTGCCGGTAGGTGTACTGGTCACGCGCCAGCTGGAATTCGCTTTCTTTGGTGGTGAAATGCTTGATGATCTCCTCGGTAGTGACGCCCTTCGGTGGGGCGGGGTCGAGAGGTCCTTCCTGGGCGAGGGCTGCAGTCGACGATGTACAGATGAGAACAACGAGGAAGGCAACGGCTGGAAGAAATCCACAGCGCAGCAGCAACGATTTCATAGATATATAGTGTAGCGAAACCCGGCCGGGAAAGCTCCAATGGGCACCGCGGCTCCCCCCGTGCCCGTCCCCCTCCGCTCAGCGGGCCGAACACAGGAGAGCTGCAGTTCTCTTCAAATGGTTAGATGCCTGAAGCGGCGACGAGTTGCCGCGCCGTGTCTACATGTTGCGGCGGTTGTACCCGCGGGCTGACAGGTGGGCGCCCGTCAGCATCAGCATTCCGGTCAGGAATGCCCAGAACATCAGGCTCACCGACAGGGCAAAGGGGCCGTAGACTTCCTGAAAATTCAGCCGGGGAAGCGCCATGATGTAGGCGTACTTCAACGCTTCTGACATCAGTCCCATGAGAACCGCCGTCGGCAGGACGGCGCGGGCCGGGACCTTGCCGTTGGGCAATACCCAATAAATAAGAAAGAAAATTGCAATGCTGGCCGCGACCGCGAAGGCCTTCATCAGCAGAAAGCCTCCGAGGCGGACCACGAAGGGCCCGTGGCTACGCAGCGAGTTTTCCAGCAGGCCGATGTTGCCGGCGGTCAACGCCACCGAAAGTAGGGCCAGCACTCCACAGGTGAACGCCAGGGCAAGAGATATGAGTTGATTTCCGAAGTAGGAGCGGTTGTTGGGAAATCTCCAGATGCGGTTCAACGCGACCTCGAGCGGCATGAAAATTCCGGTTGAGGTGAACAGCAGAATGATGAGCGAAGCGACCTGGGCGCGATTGCGGGCTTCGACCAGCGCATTCAGATTGCGAATTACAAAATCCTGCCCTGCCGGAAGGAAGTCGCGGAGCAATTGCACCACCACGTCGTTCATGACCGGAGAATGAAACAGGTGCCGGATGACGGTCATCAGCAACAGCACAAACGGGAAAAATGACAGGATGGCGTTGGCCGCGACGGAAAACGCAAACGTATGTACCTCGGTGCGTAACAGATATTTCACCGTCGAACTGACTAGACCGGAGTAGGGATCTTCGGGCAGCGGGACGGTTTCGGCGCGGGTCGCCGGAGAGGTGGGGGCAGCCGTCTTTGACTGCTGGTCACTGAGCATTTTCTCCAATCTTATCAGAGAGTTGCAATTCATCGGCCGCACGGAAGGACATCACTCTTCGCGCACGTCGCCGGGCCGTTCAGTGAAACCTCACGCACCTTTATTTTTGAACGTTTCAAAATTCCAATTTCTTCGCTTGCCATGATTTGAGTTCATGAATATTATCTGTTGCTCGCTGCCCGCAATTTGGGGCAACGAGATGTTGCTTGGGGTACACGGCCCGTGTCCTGCAGTCATAAGTCGCGCCAACACGATCGCTCCGGAAGTTTGTGCCGTGGTTCCCTCCACGGTTCGAACTGAAGGAGTTTTTTTGTGGGCGTGATTCTTTTTCGGCAGCCGCGTGCCGGTTGTGCTTTCGTTTTTCCTTTGAAGGGGGTCAGTAGAGGAGCACGCGCTTCACGGAGGAAGGCGAAAGTTAAATCATTTTAGTAGAGGCGAAAGGAGTTCTTTGTGAGAGAGAAGGGCACAGTCAAGTGGTTCAACGGGGCTAAAGGATACGGTTTTATCCAGCGCTCCACCGGGGAGGACGTTTTCGTTCACTTCTCCGCCATCCAGGAGAACGGCTATCGCACACTGAACGAAGGCGAAACTGTGGAGTTTGATCTGCTAAAAGGGCCGAAAGGCTTTCAGGCAGGCAACGTCGTGCGGGTGCAATAAAATAGTCCTAGGTTCAACCACTGTGACCCTCTCAGCTTCCCCTGGGAGGGTTTTTTCTTTGTGCCCGTTGTGAATGCTATTGCACTTCGATGGATACCAGATCACCGTCAGCTTTTCCGCCTGCCTTATAGTTGGCAATTACTGCGCGGTCGGTCCAATCGCAGGAGAATTCGTCGGCTCCGACAACCAGCAGTGATTTGTAGTCCCCGGTGCGCAGCTTAAGGGTTCGGGAGTTCGTCCGAATCGTTAAGATCGCCAGGGGACTCTGACTGCAATCTACTTTCGCAAGCTTGCCTCGGACGAATTGGACTTTGCGGCGGTCTACTGTGGGCTCGGCTGGCGGAGTTTCAGTCGTAGAGGTGGTGTCCTCTGAATCCCCGCTGGTGACAGCTTGGGGCGGACTGGATGATGGCGTACCCGACGTGCTTTCAGGTAGCACGCCATACTTCTTGAGAGTAGGAAGATCTTCCAGACTCTTGCGAGCGCTCTGCGATATTTGTGGGACTGAACTGTCTTTGAGCCGTTCGAGAAGAGCAGTTGCGTCGTCCCATTTCTTTCCGGCGAGATCGATCTGGGCCAGGTTCAGGAGATATTGCTCACTGCGCGGGTTGAGTTGAATCGCCACCTTGATCGACTCAGTCGCGGAATGAACTCCGCCACCTTGCAACCGGGCAATGGCCAGCATATGGTGGGCCTCGGCGAAATCGGTCTCTTTATCGACCACGAAGATGAGGTCCTGAATCATGTTGGAGACGCCTTCGATCGGTTTCCCGCTCGACTGCGCGGCGCGAAATTTCACCAGCGCCAGATAGTAGTGGGTCCAGGTATCGCGACCGTCGAGTTCTCGCGCTCTCTGGAGTTCCTCCGTTGCCTCATCGAATTCCTTTCTTTCCATGCGGGCCCAGGCCATGGCGCGGTGCGCGATAGCGTTGTCTCCTTTGGGATCGGCGATGACTGTCGCAAGATCCTTTTCGCCCTGCTCTCGGTGCTCGGGCAGACGTACCATCATTTCTGCTACCAGCGATTGTGCCTGCGGGATCATGATATCGACGACACTCCCGCCGACGTCCATCGGTCCGAGCGGAGCAGGGAACTTGGTCAGATTGCTGCGCGAGGATGCACCCGCCTTAGAGTTGGGTTGGGTCTGGTCCGACGGCGGGAAAGAGTGAAAATAATCTTTCACCGCCTGCTCCAGTTGAGCCGCGCTCATGCCAAAGGCCTGCTGGATGGCCTGGTCAACCGGAACTTTCCGTATCTGCACTAGTCCGAAATACGCGCCCGCTTCTGACAATTTGTTCTGATTGAGCAGGTAGTGCATCACGATCCACGACTGCGCATAGAACATTGGCGGATAGCCTGTGGAACCAGGCCGCATTGCGAACAGATCTGGCAATGGCAACCACGGGCGGGCCAGCAGTTCAGTAAACGTCTTGGGCAAGCTGGTGTCAGCTGCAAGCGGGAGCGGAAGCGCGTGGTTCCAGGGAAGATTCTGGGCGGGATCGCCGCCAACCTGTGCCTGATTGTCGCCTAAACGCAGGCTGGAGAAATATTGCGCGAAACCTTCGTCGAACCACTCCTGGGTTGGAGGATAGTTGAAACTCAAAAACAGCCGCGCAAAATCATGGGACACGGCCCGCCAGCTGTCCTCGGCAGCGAGATCGAGCACGATGTAGTTGCGATCGTCTCCGTGCAAAAAGAATCCCGGAGCGGAGATAGGCTGTCCCTTTTGCATCGGCGATACCTTGATGTACTCCTCGTCCGATTGCAGCGCGATCACATCAAGCGGTTCGGACAATTGGAGCTTGGTCTTGAGAAAGAGCTGAGAAAAAATGTCGCGCATCTGTTCCAGGCGCAAGCTGGCTTCTCGGCCTTTCTTTTCGCCTGCATCGGTAAGGACAGAGAAATGCGCGGAATTTACCCGGATCCACTTCGGTTCAGAGCCGCGCCCGAACGCAGCCGAACAGGCGGCGAAGAGCGTCACAGCGATAAGAAGGTGTCTCGTGCAGAAGGAAACACTGAGCATGGTCCGAACCGGCTGAGCACGATGCTACCACGCAAGGTGGCGAGGATTGCCACGAACCACGTAGGGGCAGATGTCCTCATCTGCCCAGCGGAGCAACGCTCCGCTATTTTGTGCTGCGGTAGAAACCAGTCGAATTTCGCTCGACCGGGCAGATGGGGACATCTGCCCCTACGTGGTTCGTGGTGCTTCCATTGCGAGCCTTTTCGCTGCCCACTCCGCACTCTCCGCCACTACTGCATCTTCGTCCGTCTTCAGTTTCTCCAGCAGCGGTTCGAATCTCTTGTCGCCGCTGTTGCCCATGGCAATCACTGCATTGCGCCGCAGGCCGCTGCGCTTGGCCCGGCGGATCGCAGATCCGCGAAACTTTTCCCGGAACTGATCGTCGGTCATCCCGGCCAGCCACTCCAGCGCGGGATTAACCAGTCCCTCCCGCGGCTGAAACTCTGCGGCGCTCGTAGCCGGAGCTTTGCGGTTCCAGGGACACACGTCCTGACAAATATCGCATCCGAAGACTTCGTGACCCATGCCCGCGCGCAAGTCTTCGGCGATGGTGCCCCGCTTCTCGATCGTCAGATACGAGATGCAGCGATTCGAATCCAGTTGATAGGGCGCCACCAAAGCATCGGTGGGGCAGGCATCGATACACCGCGTGCAAGTGCCGCAGCGGTCAGGCGCGGGCAGATCAGGCGTGAGTTCAATCGAAGTCAAAATCACACCCAGAAACAACCACGATCCCAGCTTCTGATTAATGATGCAGGTGTTCTTCCCAATCCAGCCGACGCCGGAATATTTGGCGTAGATCCGCTCTACGAGCGGGCCAGTATCGACGTAGCAGCGGGTTTGCAAGTTCGTCGTTTGGGAATCGGCGGCTACGTTACGCAGCCTCCTTTCTACTGTCCGCAGCCGGCTGAGTACCGCGTCGTGATAGTCCTGTTGGCCCCATGCGTAACGCGCAATCCATCCCTGCTGCGGATCGTCCACCTGCGTCGAGTACGGCTGGGCAGTGTTGTAGTTGATGGCGCAGACGATTACGCTGCGTACCCACGGCAGGGTCGAGCGTAGCGATGCGCGCTTGAGAGCTCCCGATTCGTCGCGCGCCTCCATGTATTTCATCTCTCCGGCGCGGCCGGCTGCAATCCACTCGCGAAAACGATCCAACTCGTCGAAGTCGCGGACCGGAGAAACACCTGCCAGATCGAAGCCGGCGTCGCGTGCCGCCTGCTTCACCGCATTCGTAATTGCACTGAATGAGTTCAATTGAAATGCAAGTTGCTTTCTGATTTGGGTAGCGCCGTTGTCCCGGCGGCTGTCCGGCGGGCGTCTCGCCCGCTGCTTCTAGGGCGAGACGCCCTCGCTACAGCCCGCATGATGCGGCGCTACGGGGATGCAGTTAGATGATTACCAGACACCGACGCCGTGAAGAGCACCCCACAGCTTCTCAGTTTCGAAACCAACCCCGTAGAACACGATCTCGCCATCGCGGTCGATGAGAACAGTCACGGGCCACGCTTGCACATGATAGAGGTTCAGTGCCTGATTTTTGGCATCCACCAGGGAGGGGACCGTGTAGCCATACTTCTGGAGAAACTCGCGAGCCAGTTGCGGCTCTTCGTTGTCAACGCCGAACACCGCGAGCTTGTTCTTCAGGCTACGGTGCATGAGTTCAACGGTAGGCATGGACTGAGCGCAGACTCCACACCAACTGGCCCAGAAATCCAATAGCACAGGCTGTCCGCGAAGCGCGCTGAGACTGACCGTCTGGCCGTCCAGATCATGCAGGCTGAAATCGGGGGCAACCTTTCCCATCATTGTTTCGGGAGCAGCTTTGCCAAGCTCGATCCGATTTCTGGCGTTCGTAGCGGATGGATTATACGCGAAGGCCTCGGGCGGAGCGGATTCACCAAGGCGCACGGTAGTGAAGACGGTCTCCTCTTTGGAATCAGTTTCATCCACGGTTTGCTTACGAACCAAGTGCGTGGTGCTGTCGATCCAAAGGTGCTCTATTACCCCACGGTCCAAAGCGATCCGCACTCGTGAGCAAGCGGAGCCCTGCAAGTCCTCGGTGCCCACAATGCTCGGATCGCCTCGAATATTGTCCAATTGAAGATAAGTCGCGAGCGGGCCACGCGGGATTGGGCCCTGAGGCTGGGGATTGGTGTTGTACTCGTTTGCTTCCGGGTAGATGGTCCACTCAGAGACTCCGTCTTCAATCAGGAGCCTCGATTCTCCGGAGCCTTCGTATTCAACACGAAGCTGGCGCGGAGGGGCCACGAATATTTTCTCCCGCACCACGGTCCGTACTTCTGTTTGAGCAGTTATGACTTTCGTAGTCGAGACTGCTTCGAAGTACGACGCAGGCAAGTTGCGGTAAGTCTCGGCCGTTTGTCGGAGCAACGCACGCGCTCGTATCCCCTCTGGGCTATCCGATTTGGATTCCTTCCGCCTGAAGAATTCGGCAAGGCCGGGGTCCTTACGGTCGGAGCCATCGTGAAAATCTGATTGTGAGACGACGACCAGTCGGCCATCAGGCAGAGGAATGAGTTGTATTCGTGTCGTGGCAAAACCTTGCTTCCATATCGCCACCGGTATGCCATTCCAGAGATCGGCATCAGCCTCTCCCCAATCGCAGTCGTTGGGAACACATGAGCCCCACGCATGCACGACGGTTCGCGTGCCGTCTTTGCGGACGATGATCTGCGATATGCCGCCATCCGGGGGCTCGTTTACCCATGTTCCAATGAGCAGCGGCAGAGATGCTGTTTGTGCGAACAAGCAGACCGGCAGAAGAAGAATCAGAAGAAGCAGTAGTCGCTGCATTGACGCCCCTCAGAAAGCACAGCAGTCCTAGTGCGGGATTCGTTGACCGAATTCTCGTTGGGCACCATTTACGAGAAATTATTCTACTAAGCGGGCCGTCCGGAGCCGTCGAACCACGGGCGACCCTATGTCATGCCGCCGTTTCCTGCTTTGGGAGTCGTCGATTCCAGTCTTCGCCCTTATTAATGTGATCGCCAACCTTCCAGCTCCATACTATTCGATAAGGATTAAATCACTATGTCGTTCGGAATTTACCTCACCGGCTGTGTCGTGGTAATTGCCGGGCTCATCTACGGTGCGAGCCTAATGCACGTACCGACCCAGTGGATGGTGGTAAGTGGGCTCGTGCTGGTAGGGCTGGGAATTCTCATGGGCGTCAAAGTCACTCGACAGAAAGATTCCGCAACCTAGGTGGGATCGAGAGAAGCTGGTCACGTTTTCATCACAGATATTCAGAATTGGGAGGAAACACAAATGAAATTGAATTGGATCGGCGGTGTACTGTTCGCCGCCGCGCTCGCTATTCCCGCCTCGGCCCAGATTTCCG
Organism: Terriglobia bacterium; assembly: GCA_963741105.1. Lineage (GTDB taxonomy): Bacteria > Acidobacteriota > Terriglobia > Terriglobales > Acidobacteriaceae > JAIQFF01. The sequence continues at coordinate 63,071 of CAVUGT010000004.1, read as the reverse complement.
TGTACATAGGCCACCCACCCCCACGAGCTCGTTACGAACGGCGCGGGCCCGTTCCGGGTCCGGGCTATGCCTGGGTCGGTGGCTACTGGTCTCCGCAAGGCGGCCGGTATGAGTGGGTGCCGGGGCGTTGGGACCATTATCAAGGGGCGCGCTGGGTTCGTCCCGGTTATCAGCACCATCAGCAAGGCTGGCAGTTACGAGAAGGGCACTGGGATCGCGACGAGCACGGGCATCGGAGATAAACCCACCTTTGGTCGTTGGTCATCGGTCGTTTGATACCACCCGGTTTCAGCCCACAATCGGCCGATAATCGGCGACCACAGCCGTTTTGACCGACTAGTTTGGGAATCGTTCTGTTAGGTGTGAGGTCAACGACCAAAGACCGGGAGCAACCAACTACATCCCCAGCTTCTTCACTTCTTCGTTGTAATACTTCCGGTAGAGGATGTCCCATTCCTGGCTGCCTTCCAGGATCGTACGCTTCTGACTTTCGATCTTCAGGCGGGCGCTCTGGTCGATTTTGGCTTCCTGGTTGAGCAGATCTTCGAGAATCTTGCGGACTTCGAGGCGGATGGTATTTGCGTCTTCGATGAAATCAACCGCATCCAGTTCACGCAGTGCCTCGGTGACCGCGTGCGCAACCTTGTTGACCTTGTCGCGGCTGATTCTCACAGCACCGCCTTGTATTTTCGGGTCAGTTCGCTCTTCACCTTGCGAAACATCTCCTGATAGTTGGCGCCGGTGCGGCGCATTTCCTCGGAATAGGCCTCGAGAATGACGCGAACTTCGTCGTTGATGCGATCTTCGAGCGACAACTCCTCGAGGATGGCGGCGTGCACCTTTTCGGTGACAGCAGGCACGACCTTGGTTTCAATATGCCCGGCCGCAATCAGCTTTTTGGTGACTTCGCGGGCCAGATAGCCCACATATTCTTTGGAAAGAAGCATAGCGCGGATCGAAGGTAGTTTGTGAAACAGATAGTCTAGCACAGGGTTAGTCGTTGGCCGTTCGTCGTTGGTCGTTGGCCCAGTTTCGATTGTGATTCCTACCGGGCGTTCCCGGCCAGCCAACGGCCAACGACCGACGACAAACGACCAAATTCAGGCATACAATGCAGAAATAAATGTCTCCTGCGCCCGACAATCTTGCGGTTCTTAAAGACGACATGATTGCCTTCATCGAAGGCCACGGCATGCGCCGATTCCATGGCTATGTCGATTACGAAGAGGTGCAGAGCGTCGTCTGGAAAACCGAAGACAATCCCGATAGCTGGAAAGATTTTGTCGAACTGGCGAAAGCCGCAGCCGCGCCATTCCTGACAATGGACTCTTGGACGCTGCGCCGGGAAGAACTCGACCAGATGATCGAGCGCCTGAGTCACGCCGAATTCACCAATGACGAAGACCTGGAAGAGGCACGCTGGCTAAAGACCTATATCGGCAAAACCGGTTTCGTGCAGCTCGGTTTCGCCCATCAGGGCATCATGATGGTGTACGAGGCATCTACTGACTGGTACGACCACTACCAGCGGCTTCTGGAGTTGTCCGAAGACTTCGGCGGTATCCCAATCGACGAACCCGACCAGGACGACGAAACCTAATCGCGCAATAGTAATGAGATTTCTTTGCGATCTTTGCGTCCTTCGCAGTTAAGAGCTTTTAACCGCAAAGATCGCAAAGGATCCGCAAAGAAACCCACGACCTTCAACATCTTTTAATACTCATGCGCTGGGATCTGAAAATCGCCGACTCCGATGCTATCGCACATCTCTCCTCGGAATTGAGTTCAAAACCATCTCTTCGCATTCAAGATTCGAAACTCGCCTCAACTCTCGCCCGCTTGCTGATAAGGCGAGGCATCACCACTGTCGAAGCGGCCGAGCAATTCCTCAGTCCCTCACTCTCCCAACTGCACTCTCCCTATTTGATGGCCGGGATGAAGGCTGCCGTGGATCGGATCGAAGCCGCGATCGAGAACAAAGAACAGCTCCTGATCTACGGCGACTACGATGTCGACGGAACCACCGCCATCGTCATTCTCAAAACCGCGATTGAGCTATGCGGCGGCAGCGCTGACTTTCACGTTCCGCACCGGATTCGCGACGGTTACGACATGCGTGACGACGTCATTGAACGGGCCGCCGCTGCCGGGATCAAGCTCATCATCAGCGTGGATATGGGCATCCGCGCTTTCGCTCCGGCGGAGACTGCCCGGCGGTTGGGTGTTGACCTCATCGTTACCGATCATCATCTTCCGGGTCCGCAAGGTATTCCTGCGGCGCTGGCCGTGGTGAATCCGAATCAGGCGGGCTGCGAGTATCCGTGCAAGGCGTTGTGTGGAGCGGGGGTGGCCTTCAAATTGGCCCAGGGCCTGATCGAGCGGAGAATCCCGGAAGCCGGTCGGACTCGTCTGTTGAACTCGTTCATGAAAATAGTAGCGATTGCCACGATCGCCGATGCTGTACCCCTTATCGGAGAAAACCGGGTGTTCGCCAAGCTGGGATTGGAAGGTCTGCGCTCACCCGTCAATCCCGGACTCAGAGCGCTGATCGAAGTGTCGCAACTCGGTCATGGCCGTCCGCTGACATCCGGCGAGGTAGCGTTTCGCATCGCGCCGCGCATCAATGCAGCCGGCCGCATGGACGTGGCCCGGGACGTCATCGAACTGTTCGACGTGAAAGATCCCGAGCGGGCCCGTGAACTCGCCCTCAAGCTCGATCAACTGAACGGCGACCGGCAGGAAGAAGAGCGTCGCATCCTGCAGTCGATCTTTACTCACTTAGAAGAACAGCCGGAACTGCGCGACGCTTTCTGCATCGTGATCGACGGCGAAGGCTGGCACCGAGGGGTAATCGGTATTACCGCCACCCGGGTCGTCGAGCGTTACGGACGTCCCGCGCTGGTGATCTCGCGCAATGGCGAAGAAGCTCACGGCTCAGGCCGGTCGATTCGCCCATTTCATCTGCTGAACGCGCTCGAGTCGTGCGCCGACTTGTTCACGCGCTTTGGCGGACACTCGCACGCCGTCGGCTTCTCGCTGCCCTCGGCGAATCTTGCCGAACTGCGGGCGCGTCTTGATCACTATGCACGCAGCCGGCTGACTCTCGCCGACTTCGAGCCCTCGCTCAACTTCGATGCGGAGCTTTCGCTCGATCAAGTGACACCCGAATTTTTCACTCTCCTGCAAAGACTGGAACCGTTCGGCATTGGCAATTCCCAGCCTGTTTTCGCTGCCCGCGCCGTGCGGGTCATGGCTTCTCCGCGGGTCATCAAGGACAAACACGTAAAGCTGAAACTCTCCCCGGCAATCGCATCGTTGTCACGCAGCCTGGACGGACCCGGTCTCGCTATCCTGACCACTCCACGATGTGATCCCGATTCCTCGACTCTTCGACGCGACGAGGTAAGGCAGGCAGCGGACAATCGTCAGGCGACAGACAGCAAGTGGCGCAAGGCCGTAACCTTCGATGCTCTGGGGTGGCACATGGCGGAACGCTGTCGGCAAACCGAATTACTTCCAGGCGACACTCTCGACATCGCCTTCACCATCGACAACAACGATCATCCCGAATATGGCGGCCTCGAACTCGGTCTGCGGGACTTTATGCGAGCTGAGAACGCAGACAGGTTGCCAGCAGCACAGAAGAACACAGCTGGCCTCTGAGAACTGAGATCTAAGGTCTGGAACTGTTTTTAGAATAGATCGGTTTTGACGCCGCAGACATATTTGTTACCAGAGATGGTAGTAACCGTTCCGCGTGTCCACTTCCACTTTGGTTTTGAATACACCTTCGAGACGATCAGCCTGCAGCATCTGCTCTTTCGGCCCGTCCGCGATGATCCGCCCATTGGACATCAGTAGCACGCGCTCGATTTCCGGAATCAGATCGGAGAGATCGTGCGTCACCAGGATAATTCCGATGCCGGCCTTGGCCAGCGAACTCATACTCTGGCGCAAACTATGCCGGGCGAAAACGTCGAGCGAATTGCTGGGCTCGTCGAACAACAAGGCGCGCGGTTTGTGGACCAGGGCGCGAGCGATCAAGACACGCCGGGCCTCACCTGAAGACATTTCTGCTACGGGGCGCTCGGCCAGGTGCGATATCTGAAGTTGCGCCAGCGCGGCTTCGGCCAATTCGAGATGCTTCGGGTCGACCACATGATGAGGAAAAATGCGCGCGCTACTGAAGAAGCCCGACAGGACTACATCGCGTCCGCTGACGTCGCCAGAGCTCCGGGCGAGCAGATCGTTCGCCACAATGCCCAACATGGCACGCAGTTCGAAGACGTCCCAGCGGTCTTGCCCCAGGATGGTCATCGATGAACCGTCCCGCACCACGGGATAGCATTCGCGGGTAATCGTCTTGATCAGGGTGGATTTTCCGCAGCCGTTCGGCCCCAGGATGGCGACATGTTCATCGCCGCGGATGACCAGGCTGAAATCCTCCAGCACAACTTTCTCTCCACGCATCACGGAAATATTCTGCAAATCCAGCAGGGCAGGCTCGTGCACGGTCATGGTGTATTGAGTTTAGACGATGGCTGCTGAAAACCAGGCGAGCGAGGCTCGCCCGCCCGGACCTGAGCGCCCGGGCCTAGGATGCTTCCGCTGCCCTCGTACGGGCGGGTGCCCTCACCCGCCCAGTCGAGCGAAGTTCGACCAGATTCTTGCGGGATTGGCGACATGCGGAGCTTGGCTCCGCGGACAGCCGAGAGCGGCAGTCCCCACGTGGTTTGTGCCCTGCCTTCAAGTAGACTTGTCATAGATGTCGATCCAGATTCCTAAACTTCGACGATGGTTTGCGGCAGCTACTATCGGCCTCCTGCTGATAGTCGCGGCGGTTTATTTTTACGCACGCGGTAAAGTCGAGAACGCACTCAAGGAGGTGCCGGCAAAAATCGGAATTGAAATCCAGCAGAGTGCACAGGGGTTCACTGTTTCCCGCTCGGAGCAGGGACACACCATATTCAAGATTCAAGCCAGCAAGGCGGTGCAGTACAAGTCCGGCGGGCGGGCCGAGTTACACGACGTCACCATCACACTCTACGGGCGCGATTCCAGCCGCTTCGACCAGATCTACGGCGCGGATTTTGAATACGATCCGCAAACCGGCGATGTGATGGGCAAGGGCCAGGTCCAGATGGATCTTGAGGCCAACCCGGAAGGCCTGATTCATCCCGATCAGGCGACACCCAAAGAACTGAAGAATCCTGTCCATCTCACCACCACGAATCTGCTGTTCAACCAGAAGACCGGGAACGCAGTCACGAAGGAGAAAGTGGAGTTCAACCTTCCTCAGGCGCACGGGTCCGCCATCGGTCTGAGCTACGTCGCCGACACCACTGTGCTCACATTACAGTCGCAAGTGGATGTCGTCTTTCAAGGTGCTACGCCGGCGCGGGTGACAGCTATTCATGGCACGATTACCAAAAATCCGCGGGTGGTCGATCTTGACCTTCCCCGGTTGCAGAGCGGAGACCGACGCTCGTCATCCGACAAGGGCACGCTTTTTCTGCGTGCGGACAATACGGTCGAGCGCATTCTCGCCACGGGCAATGTCCACGTTGAATCAGACGATTCGAAATCGGCGAAAGTTCAGTCCAATCAGCTCGAGCTGCTCATGGCGGAAAAGGGAGACACGGTTCGTTCCGCCACTTTCACCGGAGAAGTCAAGATGGAAGACAATGGCCCGCAGCCCATGGAAGGAAATGCCGGCCGGGTCGTGATGAATTTCGTCGGAAACAACGTGTTGAGCACAGTGCATAGCCAGGACAATGTAAAGCTGACGCAGCACCAGAAGGCTTCTTCCGGGTCTGCCACTCCGCAGGACGTCGAGATTACCTCGTCAGTCATCGACTTCGTCGTCGCCAACGGTCGTCTGCTGCAACGCGCCGACACTTCCGGAGCGGCGCAGATCGCCATGCGTCCGACTCCAAGTAACGGACAGCAGACGCTGGTGACTGCGGGCAAATTTCGAGCCGGATTCGATGACTTGGGACAACTGGCGACAGTCCATGGCGCTCCCAATGCCCACATCGTTTCACAAACCCCAGGCCAGCCGGATCGCGTCAGCACCAGCGATACTCTGGACGCATCGTTCCACCCCGGCAGCGGGATCGATTCGATTGTTCAGCAAGGCAGCGTCGCTTACACCGACGGTGAGCGTAAAGCCTGGGGAGAACGCGCCACCTACACCCCGGCTGACCAGATCCTCGTTCTGAACGGTTCGCCACGTGTCATCGATGGCGGTATGACCACAACCAGCAAAACCATGCGCCTGAATCGTACGACCGGAGACGCCTTCGCCGAGGGTGACGTCAAAAGCACGTACAGCGACTTGAAGGCGAAACCCAACGGGGCTCTTCTGGCGTCGTCCGACCCGATTCATGTGACCTCCCAGGCAATGACAGCTCACAGCGGTCAGGCCGTCGCCCTTTACACCGGAGACGCTCGCCTCTGGCAGAACGCCAACGTCATCCAGGCCCCTTCGATCCAGTTTGACCGTAACCAACGGTCTGTTGTCGCCCAAGGAACTCTTGCCCAACCCGTATCCACGGTGCTGGTCCAGACCGAAAAGAGTGGAAAAGTCACCCCAATTAAAATCACCTCTGATCGGCTGACCTACACCGATGGGGAACGCAAGGCTCACTTCGAAGAATCCGTCCAGGCCAAAGGAGCGGACCTGACAATCACCGCGAAGGTGATGGATGTGTTCCTGCAGCCACGAGAGCAAGCGACTCCGAATCAACCAGTTGCAGGAGCGATTGCCGGGTCAGGGAAGATCGATCACATCATCGCAACCCGGCAAGTTGTCATCGTCCAACCAGGCCGGAGGGCGACCGGAGAACAGCTGGTATACACCACGGCGGACGACAAATTCGTTCTGACCGGCGGATCGCCTAGCATTTTTGATGCCGAACGAGGCAAGATTACCGGGGTTTCGTTGACTTTGTTCAGACACGATGGTAGGGTTTTGGTCGAAGGCAACAACACTTCCCCTACAGAAACAGAGACGCGAGTGGCACGTTAAATGCGTACCCTGGCCACAGATGAAATCGGCAAATCCTACCGTGGCCGACGGGTTGTAAACGGGGTCAGCATTCGCGTTGGGCAAGGCGAAGTTGTTGGATTATTAGGACCTAACGGCGCAGGAAAGACGACAACCTTCTACGCCATCGTCGGTCTGATACCCCCCGATACGGGCCGGGTATTGATCGACGACGAAGAGATCACAGACGTGCCCATGTATCTGCGGGCGCGCCAGTACGGCATAAGCTACCTCCCTCAAGAAGCTTCGGTGTTCCGCAAGCTTACGGTTGAGGAAAACATCCTCGCCGTGCTGGAAGCCCAACCCATCTCCTGGCACGAACGCCGGGAAAAAATGGAAGAGCTGATCGATCAGCTGGGTTTGGAGCATATCCGCCAAAATCGTGGGTACGCTCTTTCCGGGGGAGAGCGGCGGCGCGTGGAGATTGCCCGCGCTCTGAGCATCAACCCCACATTTATTTTGCTCGACGAACCGTTTTCCGGGATCGACCCGATCGCCGTACTCGATCTGCAGAAGATCATCAGCGATCTGAAGACCAGCGGAATCGGAGTCCTGATCACCGACCACAACGTACGCGAGACGCTGGCGGTGACAGACCGGGCCTACATCATCGATGGTGGAAGGATTTTAGCTTCGGGCATGCCCGAGCAATTGGCCAGCGATCCCCAGGTGCGGAAGGTGTATCTGGGAGAAAGTTTTTCGCTGGTTTAGTAAGAGCGTTAACCACCAAGGACACGAATGTACACCAAGGACTTCCCTTCGTGGTACTTCGTGTCCTTCGTGGTTCAAGGTTTTTCAGGGGACGAAATCGAATTATGGTGTTGTTGCAACCCAAGCTCCACCTGAGACTGTCGCAGCGGCAGATTCTCACGCCCGGCCTGGTGCAGATGGTCAGCGTGCTCGCGCTCAACAAGCTCGAGCTGCGCGACATGATCACTGCCGAAATGGTGGAGAATCCGGTGCTGGAGGAGTTGGAAGACTCCGTTCCCCTGCTCGACGACGCTGCGCGCCAGGAAGAGGATCGCGAGCGCATCAAACCCGAAGAAAATACTGTCACCGCCGAAGAGAAGAAAGATCCCTTCGAAGAAATCGATTTTGGTTCGTTCTTTCAGGAATATCTCGACCCGGGGTATCGCAGCCGGAGCGAGATGGAAGAGATCGAGCGTCCGTCGTTCGAGAATTTTCTCTCCAAGCCCACGACACTTTCTGACCATCTGGCATGGCAATTAGGGGCGTTGTCGGTGCGTCCGGAAGTTCGCGAAGCGGCTGAAGTCATCATTGGCAACCTGAGCGAAGATGGCTACCTGATCGCCAGTGATGAAGAGTTGCTGGGTATTGCCCCGCCAGCTCCGCCGGAAGTAGACGCCGTCATTGCCGAAAACGTAGTCAAGGAAGCGGCCGCGCTGGGCCTGGCTACAGAGCTTGGAGAAGAGTTGCCTGCCGATGAAGCCGATGGATTGTCGGCGGATGCTGAGTGGGACGGACTGGACCCGCAGGTGTTGCAGTCCTCCGCCGGCGCGGATGGAACTGCGGTGGCGCCCGCTCCGGCAGCGGTTGCACCTGATCCGCTCCCCCCACCGAAAGAAGCAGCTGCTGCGCCGCGAAAATCGACACAACCGGCTTTTCAGCCAAGTTTCAAAGTCGACGATTTGCGGGAAGCGCTGGAGTTGGTGCGGCAGATGGACCCGCCGGGCGTAGCCTGCCGCGACTTACGCGATTGTCTGCTCTATCAGTTGCGCTATCACCAGGCGCAGCTGGCGTCGCACAAGAATGGAAACGGGGAAGCGACAGGCCAGGTTCTCGCGGACGCGGTTGCCATCGTCGACCAGCATCTGCGTGCCTTGCAGAACAAGCAGTACAAAGAAATCGCCCGCGCCATTAACCGGACGCCAGAGGCGGTACAGGAGGCTTTGGAGTACATTCGCACCCTCGATCCGCGTCCTGGCTTGCGCTACAACAAGAGCCAGCCTCGCCTGATCGAGCCCGACGTCGCATTCATCAAGCATGGTGACGAATGGCTCGTGATGATGAACGAAGACGACGTTCCGGTGCTTCGGCTGAATCCCGCGTACAAGCGCCTGCTGACTCGCGAGACCAACGACAAGGACACGCGGAACTACGTCAAAGAGCGCTACAAGAGCGCCATTCAGCTCATCAAGAACATCGAGCAGCGAAAGCAGACCATCACCAAGGTTTGCTATGCCATCGTGACGCGGCAACAGGATTTTCTGGAAAAGGGCATCGACCAGCTCAAACCGATGATGATCAAAGAGGTCGCCGAAGAGATTGGCGTGCATCCATCGACGGTCAGCCGGGCGGTCGCGAGTAAATATGCTCACACTCCGCAGGGCGTATTCGAGTTGCGCTATTTCTTCAGCGAGAGCGTGAACGGCCCCCAGGGTGGCAACACTTCGTTGCTAATCCTTAAGCGCCGCGTAAAAAAGCTGATCGAGGAAGAAGATCCCGGACGCCCGTTGACGGACGAGCAGATCACCAGGATTCTGCAATCGCAAGGAATCCAGGTCACGCGCCGTACGGTAGCGAAATACCGGGAAGACATGCGCATCCCGAGCACGCATCAACGCAGAGTTAAGAAGTAAATTAGCGCCGGCGTCCCGCCAGCTGTCCGGATGGCATCTTGCCATCCGAGCCAAAAGCGCTACAGTAGCGAGTGTTAAATGCGGTGCCCGAACAGAGAGCAACATCAAAGGAAGGGGCGCTCATGAACGTAGAGTTCACCGGCAGACACTACGAAGTCACACCCACCATCCGCAAGTCAGTCGAAACCGGACTGACAAAAATCCGCAAAATCCTGGGCGACAAATTTGATACCAAGGTAATTCTCGCCATCGAGAAGCGCCGCCACAAGGCGGAAATCACCATCACTCCGCGCAATGGACCACTGGTCAGCGAGGCTCAGGCCGGCGATATGAAATCTGCCGTGAACGAAGCTCTGGAGCATCTTGAGAAGCAGGCAGTTAAATACAAGACACGATGGCGCAGCAAGAAGCGCCATGACCTGAAGAAATGGAATGGCAAGTCAGAGCAGCAAGAAAGTCTGCCGGCCGCGATCGGACTGATCGAAACCACCGAGACCGAGATCTCTCTGGTCGTGCACAAATTTCCTGCCGTAGCAAAGTCCACCGAAGTACATCTCGTCCGCTCGGACGAAGCTGTTGCCAAACGTCCCATGACTCTCGAGGAAGCGATCAAAGAAGCCCACTTCCGCGACCGCGACGTGTTCGTCTTCCGCGATCCCCAAGGCAAAGTGATGGTTCTGCACCGCACCCGCGACGGCAAGTTAGAGCTGATCGAAGCGCCGTAGAGCGGGCGTCGGACCTCGGACATCAGACCTCGGGCGTCAGACCTCAGCCAACCCTGCTCGTGTGGGGACGGGACGGCTCGCCTCGCCTACGCGTGAAGCGGCTCTGTCTAGGCGGACTGTTCGATCATGCCAGGAGTGACTTCGTCGGTTACCACGGTAAATCCAGTCAGATTCGCAATCCCGAAAGATGTCGTAATAGCCACATCCGAAGCGTCTCTACCGGTCGCCATCAACACCCGCCCGATACGCGGCTCGACGTGGCGAGCGTCAAAGGTCCACCAGCGGTTCTGCAGATAGACTTCGAACCAGGCGCTGAAATCCATCGGGGAGGGTTGTTTGGGAACACCAATGTCGCCGAGATAGCCGGTGGCGTAGCGGGCGGGGATGTTGAGGGCTCGACAGAAGGTAACGGCCAAATGCTGGAAGTCGCGACAGACTCCAGTGCGCTCGGTGAAAACGTCCAGGGCGGTCTTCGACGAGCGCGCGTGCTGGTAGCCGAACGCCACTTTCCAATTCACCCAGCTACAGATTGCGTGTACGCGACTCCATCCCGGCTTCAGGTGGCCGAACAATTCGACTGCGATGTTGGATAACCGGTCAACTTCGCAGTAGCGGCTGTTCAATAAATAGCGAAGCAATTCCGGCGGCAACTCATTGACGGGGTGCTCCTGCGCATCCGGATCCGTCGCGTCCGGCGTTCCCGAGTCTTCGATCAGCGTGGAACTGGTGATCCGTAGCGGTCCGGCGGGCGCCAACCACCGGGCACACCGGTTCCCATAACTGTCGATGTAGGTATCGACTTTTACTTCGGGACTGACGTTCACTTCATCCGCTTCGCGCAGGTCTGCGGCGCGAGAGGGATGCACGTTCAGCATGCCGACCATTGCGACCGTCTGTGGAATTTCGAATTGAATGTCATATCCCAGGCGAATGAGCATAGTGATTGTCCGTGTCTAGGATGCAGACAATGCCCGACTGGGGCTCATTATTGCCCATAAAGCAGCGTAATTTGGATTCAAAATCCGAATGGGAGCAAGCACAGCAGCACGTAGCGGCCTTCGGCCGACCGTCCTGTGGGAGTCCCGCCCACAGTCGGAAGAAGGCAACGCTCCCGCTATACTCCTCAAATCGAGCCACCTCGCCTTTATGGGAAAACTTCCCGGAGACCGAATAGTACGAACCGGTGTGATCACGGCCCTCGCCGTGAGCCTGGCTTCGGTTGCGCCAAGTCTTCTGGCCGCACAGGCCTCTCCGACTTCCGCATCGCAGACAAAAGTCTGCCAACTTATGCCGACAACCGAGTTGGAAGCGACTTACCGCGGCAAGGTCACAAATCCGCATGGCATCGACGGAGAGTCTTCGATTTGCACCGCCAACATTCGCGGACTCGCAATCAAGCTCCAGAGCGCAGCGCCGGGAACGCCCGGAGTGCCGACCTCGATCTCACTGGGACTAGCCGGCGCCCGAATGATGTTAGGTCAGGCAAAGCAAAAGCCAGAGGACAACACCAAGGACTTGGGGAACGTGGGATGCATGAGCATGAAGATGACCAGGGGATTCGACGGCAAGCCGCTCGCGAAGCGTCTGTTTACAACTTCGTGCTTTCTGGTGGAGGGCGGTTACTTAAACTTAACCATCGCAGGTGACGATGCTAAACAGGTTGGATTTGAGAAGGTGAAACCACTGCTGGAGAAGGCGGCTGCGCGGCGCTAAATCTGCTTTCAGGTAAGTCAAATTCCACACCTTGCAAATGTTCGTGGCGCCGATAGGGGGCCTTCGACTTCGCCAAGTCATTCGCGAGCGAATCACTTGGCTCCGCTCAGGATGACACGGTATCTCATGCTGCGGTTTACGTGTCGCGGTGAACTGTATCCATCGCGAAAGCCGGTAGGCAGACGGCGATGTATTCGGCTCCGCCTTCGGCGGGCGTGGAGTATTGGATCCATTCGCCGCCGTGGGCGATGATTGCCTGGCCGGCCACGACGTCCAGTTCGCCGTTTTTGTGTTTCACGTGGACGGTGCCTTTCAGCACGATCGTAAATTCATCGAACTCCGGAGTTTGTCCGGGCTCCTCCCATCCTTGCGGACTGCGCATGTGGGCGACGCTGACGCCTGCTGTCTTCGTATTGACGCGGCCGATGAATTCGTCGATCAGTTTCGGCTTGGTACCTGCGGCACGAATGCGCGTAGGCTGGGCGACCAGTGTGGGCATGGCTTCTCCTTGGGAAACAATCATAAGCGAAGAATCTTATATAGGTGTAGGGCGGGCGCCCTCGCCCGCCGCTCTTGATTGTGACTTTGAGTTTGCGACGTCTGCAGGGACGTTCGAAATGCGGATCAATTTGACTGTTACGAAACCTAGGTCAACAGCGGCGGGCGAGGGCGCCCGCCGCACACATCTACACGGACAGCAGACGCGATTTCTCGGCTTGGCCCGTCGCCAAAATATCGAGAGCTGGAATCGACACTGGCGTTGTCAAAGTATTTTCCGGCGGGATGGTTCCTGTCTGCAGTGCTTTCACCAGCATCTCTAGCGCCTGACCGGTGTTGGGGCCAGCAAAGATTGTGGCGGTGAGCAATCCACGTTTGACCCAGGCTTGACCTGTCTTGGGCAATCCGTCGCATCCGATAAAGGGCAGGCTCAGCCAGCGTTGCCGGGCTGCGGTATCCGGCAGCTCCTGAAAGGCTTTTCGTGCGCCGAGAGCCATGCCGTCATCTTGCCCGGCGATCAGGTCGATACGGTTTTGATGAGAAGTGGACAGTCTTAGCCACGAACTGACTGCGCGGTACGAGCTGGCTTCGGTCCACTGCGCCCGCATCACTTTTACCTGCACGTCGGCCGGCTTGGTTTCGTACATGCCCGTCGTGCGCTGCTTCGCGGCCAGGCTTTCGGAGGGTCCTTGAATGTGCAGCACCGTTCCGCCCTTGGGCAGAAGCGCGGCAAACTGATGTCCCTGGATGCGGCCAATCTCCTCGTGATCGGAACTGACCCCGAAGATCGGGATGCGATGCGTCTTGCGAATCTCAGCGATGTAGTCCACGTTCCGGTTCAGGACAACCCAGCTGATTCCTGCGCTCACGGCAGCCCGAGCTACTTGCGGCAGAGCGGTTCCACCCACGGGTTCGAAGATAATTCCGTCCGGATGCGCGTCGGATCGTGACTGAATGACATTCAAAATCTGCTGACTTTGGGTGATCGAATCGTTTTCGGCGTAAATAATCTGAATATCCACGCCCAGACGCCGTGCCGCCTCTTCGGCAGACGCAGCCTGCTCGATCTGATAATCGTTGTCATTGGTGGTCAGCGAAATCAGGAATTTTAGCTTCTTCATTGAGTTCACGGTTCGAGAAATCATACCTTGCCCTCCCTACTTGCACACGGTGACTGAAGTAATAGTGACTATGGCAGTGGTAGAATGCGCAGCTTCGGGAGAACGCTCATGCGCAAGGCTTTAACTCGTAGGGTCATGACTGGCCGATTTATCCACAAGCTGACGATCGCAGTAGTAGGGCTCGCCGTCAGCCTTCCATTGTCCTGGTCACAGACCAAGTTATCGGTTCATTGGGAAGAATTGACTGCACCCGATTTCCGCACTGCCATTCAGCAGGCCCAGGGAACCTGTCTGCTGCCTTTTGGCATTCTGGAAAAGCATGGTCCACACCTGCCGCTGGGGACCGATCTGCTCGATGTGCGCTACGCGGCGTTGCATGCCGCCGAACAGGAATATGCAGTGGTCTTTCCCGAATATTATTTCGGACAGATTTTCGAAGCTCGCCACGAACCCGGCACCGTCGCCTACAGCCGCGAGCTACAGTTGCAACTGCTGCAGGAAACCACGGACGAGATGGCCCGCAATGGATGCAAGAAAGTCATCATCGTGAATGGTCACGGCGGCAACGAACACCTGTTGCCTTACTTCGCGCAAAGCCAGCTGGAAAAGCCGCACGATTATGTGGTGTACGTGCTGGCTCACGTCGAGACACCGAAAGGTGGACCTGCGGCGAAGAGCACTGGCCCGGATTGGCATGCGGGGGAATCCGAGACGTCAGCGATGCTGATCTCCCATCCTGAACTGGTTCACCAAGATCGCGCGAAGAGCGAGTCCGGGGGCGATCTTGGCCGCCAAAAGCTGCCCGACGATGTCTATACCGGAATCTGGTGGTACGCCCGCTTCCCCAATCACTACTCGGGAGATGGTTCGCTGGCCACGCATGAATTCGGACAATTCCGAATGAATGCCTGGATTGACGGCATCATAAAAGCTACTCGCGCCGTCAAGGCCGATCAGGACAGTCTCAGGCTTCAGAATGAGTTCTTCGAGAAGGCGGCCCATCCCCTGGACACCCGTCCGCAATAGGTCTTAACCCGGCTATCCAAAGCACGTAACTTGGGTAACGTTGGCTGGCCTCCGCACGCATGCTAACCTCCGGTATCGGTAGAAAAATCAGCAATTTGCGAGGAGTTTTGAGTTAAAAGCCTGTTCCTTTTGCGCGAGCGGAGGGCGGGCAGAAATCCGGTTCCCACAGCTGCGCCCGCGTGATGATTTGGCGCGGCGGTGAATCGAACGCTAACGATGCCACGCATTCCCATCTTCAGACTCGGCCGCTCCGCCGAGGAGGCTCTGCCTCCGCAGCTCAGTAGCTATACTCCGAAGCTCGCGCTTGAAGACCTGCAACTCGGCGTGGACAACCTGCGCCACGACGTCCATCTCAGTCCCAGATTCGTTGAGCAGGCGCGGATGCAGATTGCGCGGCTGATTGTCCGCCACGGTGACATGGAAGGACTGTTGGCTGCCGAGAATGCCGAACGGACGGCGGGCACGCAGTTCATCGGATCCAAGTCGCTGGGGAAGGCGCAATCGCCCAAGCCGGGAGTGTTCGAACTCAAGCCGCTGCTGGCCGAGCTGCACGTGGCAGCGCTTAATCGGGCGAAGGCTGTTGAGAATCTCTCAGTGGACGGATTGGCGCGCGCGGCGATCATCAAATTTCTGCGCGTCGAGTTGAACGCGCAATTTGCCCAGGTGCTGGAACGTGGACGCATGATGCTCAAGAGTTACGAAGGCGTCCGCCAGCAGAAAGCGCTGGAGTATCGCGAGCGCGTGGCTAGCTTCCAGGTAGCCAAGAAAATCATTCTGCGCAAAACCGGCCAGGAACTGTTCCGTATCTTGCGCGAAGTCGAGAAAGAGACCCTGGCGCGCATGCGCCGGTCGCTTTTTGGCAACCGCAGCGAGGCGGAATACAAACTCTTTCTGAATCCGCTGGTCTTTACTGAAGACGGCTGTGACACGTACCTGAATGCCGAGCACTATGTGATGCTGGGCAACTTCGACCGCGATCCAGATCGATTCTCCAATGTGCGCCGGGTTGTTCGGGAATTCCTGCTCACGCTGAATCTAGGCTCGAAGGCTGAGGACGACGCTGTGGTCGACGGTTGGCTGAATGTCCCCGAAAACGCGCATGAACTCGTGGGCTCGGGTCAGATCGACGAAGCCACGCACGAGGGACGCAGCCACAAGGCGCGATTGGAAGCGTGGGTCGAATGCCTTGAGCGCGAAAAGATCATGGACTATGTGATCGCGTCCTACGAGGTGGTGCCTCTACTGGCGGAGTATTCACCGCGCATCAACGCGCAGCAGTTGAAGAACGCCCTGATTTCTCGTGAAGAACGCATCCGGGTCGAGAAATTGATCGAAGAGCACGGCAAACTCTCTGTCCACAGTTGGAATTCAGCAGCGGCCCGTGTCGCCGCATGCCGGGGCCCTGAACGAGCCAAGATGGCGGCGCGCTTCCTGCGCGACTTCATGCGATATCACCGTGATCTACGGCGGCTTGAGGCTCTGAACTCCACACTGGACGGCGGCAATCTGATTGGCAACTGGAAGCTCCGCGAACTCTCGGCCATGAACGGCACGCTCTACGAATTCCTGTTGCCGGAGGAGCAGAAGCCTGCCGAAGACAAAGTTCTGCGCCATGTGATTCTGAAGGCTGATATCCGCGACTCTTCGCGGCTGACCCGGTCGCTACTGGAGCAGGGCATGAACCCTGCTTCTTACTTCAGTTTGAATTTTTACGATCCGGTCAACAAGCTGTTAGCCAAGTACGGCGCGCGCAAAGTGTTTGTCGAAGGCGACGCCATCATCGTTGCATTGATCGAACACGAAGGTGAAACTCCGCTAGCGGTCAGCCGTGCGTGCGTGCTGGCACGCGAGATTGTTGATATCGTACGCGGCTACAACCATCTGCTGGAGCGCGCAGGACTGCCGTCGTTGGAATTGGGAACGGGAATTTCTTTCCAGGATTCCGCGCCCATGTACCTGTTGGATGGGGAACAGCAGATCATGATTTCAGACGCGCTGAACGAAAGCGACCGTCTGTCATCGTGTAACAAGCGCGTGCGCAAGGCGATTGCCGGGGGAGACAACCCGTTCAATGTTTATGCTTTCCAGACCGTTAAAGACGCGGATGCTGGCGAGAGCCAGGAAGACTTCATCCTGAAATACAACTTGAACGGAATTCGAATTAGTGAAGCCGCCTACCATCGTTTGCAGCAGGAGATTTCGCTCGAGGCTTGTGCGCTCGATCTACCCAAATTGTGGGGCAGTGAAACCTTCCAGTTGCAGAGTGGACTGGTTCCGGTTGGCAATGAGATCTTCAAAAAGATTTTAGTGCGCTCCGGCGTGATCCCGCAGGTGGAACCGCAGAAATTCTCGCTGCAGCACTGGACTAAACGCCGCTACTACGAAGTCTGCACCAACCCTGCGATCTACGCCATGCTGGAAAACAAAAAAGCTAAGGGCAGTTTCTAGTTTCTGGTTTCTTGTTTCGAAACCCGAAACCGGAAACTAGAAACTGGATTTCATTCTTACCGGCTTGAACGGAATCATCACCACGGCTTCGAGATCGACTGCAGCGCCGTTCTTGGTGGCGGGACGGAAGTGCCAGCGAGCAAGAGCATTGCGCGCATATTGATCGAGTTGGTCGTCTACGCCGCGCAGGACTCGAACATCACTCACCGACCCGTCATTGCGGATGACAGCGTAAAGCGTCACCGTTCCCTGTACGTTACGGCGCATCAATTCCAGCGGGTATGCAGGATCAACCTTCTGCGTGGCTTCGGGCGCGGTTAGATCGCTCTTGGCCTCGTTGGGATTGGGATTGAGTTCCGCAAAACGAATGACCCAGCTTCCGCCAGCAGAATTCAGGTTCGGCATGTTTAAGGTCATGGCATAGAACTTCTTGTCGCCGAAAATCCATCGATCTACATCGGTGGCTTTGTCTTTGGAAACCTCGGAGAGAACGCGAGGAGGCGTGGCCGAAACTCGCGGTGGCGTGGCATCAGCCATCAGGCGCGTGTTGTCGGAACTTCTTCCCGGCGTCGTACCACCCGTTCCGTTTCCCTGGCCTTGCCCTGACACCGCCGAAGAACTTTGCTTGTCGGGACCGGCACCCACAGTCAGGCCGGACGGGATGCCGTCATGATTCTTACCCGCTCCGCCGCCGTTACCCGTGTTTGCAGCCGCCGCAATATCAGGCGTGCCGAGTGCGCCCGCCTTCCCAGATGGAGTCGCGGCGAACGTTCCGCGGCGATTGCCGGACGGTACGGCGTCGCTCGCAACCGTAGGATGAATGCCGAGCGAAATCATCCTGCCGCCTGCATTCGAACCGGCGTTGCCTTGAATGGAAGGGGGCGGAGCCACAACCGCCGAGGCCGTGCCGCCGCCGAGTCCACCTTGTGCCCTGCCGGACAGCGCGTATTGCTCGGCCACGGGCAATTCCGGCGCGGGCGCAACGATTTGAGAGTGTCCGATATTAATATCGCCCAGCCGCCGAGCCGAAGAAGCTTCAACACTGGGTGGTGGCTGTACGATAGCGGCCTGCGGGCCTCGCAGTGTGCGTGATGATTCCGCGTTGATGTCCGGCGCTGGTGCTACCGCAGTCTGCGAAAGCATCGCTGACCGCTGCCAATTGGCCGGCATCGTCTCTGGCGCAGGCGCGACGGCCGTCATCGGAAGCGTCGGGATTCTCAGGTTAGCGGCCGCCGTCGTCGAGGCCAACGGAACTGCGGGCTGGGCCGGGTTTTGTGACCAGGCCACGATATTGGGCAGCGGCACGTCGTGATTCAGCTTGATGTCGGAAGGGGTAACAATGGTCTGCGTGCGATTGTCGGCCTCGGCCGGCACTGAAATGATGGGCTGTGAAGCGTGCTCCGGATCGCCTTTTTGCGGAAGAGGCCGATGCGTGCCGCCGGTATCGAGCGGAGGAAGATACTCTGAAGGAGCGTAGTAGATCACGTCAGAACTCTTGAATGCCGGACGCTCCAGCACCTGCGGACTTTGCGGCCACAAACGCACCGATCCCCACAATGCGATCACGAATGCAACGTGAAAAAATGCCGATTGCGCGAAACGGTTCCAGGGCAGGCGAGAGGTGACAAAGACATCCGGCCAAAAAGATCCGGGACGCGAGTACAGCGAAACGGCTGAATGTTCGGCAGGGCGAAACAGATCTGCGAGGTTGCGAAGGAAGACCTGGTGCCAGGGCTCCAAATCCACCAGGAATTCCGGTGCGGCCGAGATTTCTGACCGTGATTCGGAAGTGGATTCCAGGAGAACCGAGACTGGCTTCATCAAGTAGACCGCGCGCAGGTGAAGCCTCAATTATAACGTGCAGCTGGGGCTTCAGATACCCAGCAGTTCATGCCGGAATGCAAGATAGAGAACGGGTGTCCGGCCCGTCCCACAAACGACGTAAATGCATTTGTATTGGGCCTGGTTGATCCCGCTGCGCCGATGCCTCCTTCCATGCTTTAATACGCACATGGCCAGACTGTACCGGATCCTTCCCGTCATTCTGCTGATGACTTGCCTGCTGTCGAACGCGCAGAATGCGGCGCCGAATCCTCCCGCCCCGAAGCCGGGGAGCGACTATTCCGGCATGTATTCTTTCTTGCAGGACGGCGAGTTCGTTCAAGTCACGGTCGAGGAGGAAGGACGCGTGACCGGATTCATCTCGCGCTACGGCGATCTGGAAAGCGATAAGGGAGAGTTTCTCGATCTGTTCTTCAAGTCGGGCAAACTCGACGGAAAGAACCTGAATTTCACGACGCAAACGGTTCATGGCGTGTGGTACGAGTTCAAAGGGACCGTGGAGCGGGGATCGGGAAAGAATCCCGGCGATGAAGCCTTTTACCTTCTGAAAGGAACGCTTACCCAAAACAATACCGACGCGGACAAGAAGACATCCTCGAAATCACGCGATGTGACCTTCAAGTCGTTCCCGCAGGAC
Source organism: Terriglobia bacterium (assembly GCA_963741105.1). Classification (GTDB taxonomy): domain Bacteria; phylum Acidobacteriota; class Terriglobia; order Terriglobales; family Acidobacteriaceae; genus JAIQFF01. The sequence continues at coordinate 43,413 of CAVUGT010000004.1, read as the reverse complement.
ATGGGCGCGCCCCCGGACAAGCAGAATTGATCGTCATCCGCTGATCTGTCATGTCAGCACCGAAACTGTCCCGCTTCGCGAACTTCCCAGCTCCGGATGACACTCCACCCTCACTGGAACTTGACGCCAGCGCGTTGTATCCTCGGTTCGTGCCGCGTCCACCAACGCCCCATCGGTCTCCCACTCCGATACTTGTCTTGGGGCTGATCATTACGCTGGCCGCCGTCGTAGTCTATTCGGGATATATCACCCGGCAGATTTCCGGTTTGCGGGAGTTGCAAAACAATCTGGTGGACCGCAACCGCAAAGATTCCCTGCAACTGCTTCGCATTCAGAATGACCTCAACACCCTCGCGCTGGCCATGCGCGACATGCTGGACAATAACGAGCCCTATCCTCTGACTGCGTGGTCGGCGCAGTTCCAGCGCGTGCGCTCAGACTTGAACGATGCTGTCAGTCGGGAGGAGCAGGTTGCGGTCGCCGACCGCACTCCCGAACAGCGCCAATATTTGGCAAATTCCATGGCCCAGTTCTGGGATGCGGTCGATCGAACTTTCGCTCTGGCGGCGAACGGCAAGCCGGACGAAGCGCGCACCCAGATACAGATCTCATTGCAGGCCCGGCAAGCTGCGTTGAGCACCGCGGTTGCGCGTCTGCTGGTGCAAAACAACGAAAGTGAGGAGCAGGCGGCCCAGCGCATCGCTGAGATTTACGATCGAGTGCAGCGGCAGGTTTATCTTTTCCTCACCCTAACGCTGGTGGCGATCCTGCTCACCGGTTTGTATTCGATTCGCTCCAACCGGCAACTGTTTGCGCAACTGGCGGCGCTGTCCGCGCAGCGCAGTGAACTGGCGCAGAAACTGATTTCGACGCAGGAATCCACCTTGCGCCACATTTCCCGCGAGCTGCACGATGAATTTGGACAGATTCTTACAGCGGTGGGCGCAATGTTGTCGCGCGCCGGAAACCAGGCGCCGGAAGGTTCGAAGTTGCGCGCTGAGCTGCGCGAAGTGGCCGAGATCGCGCAGTCCACACTGGACAAGGTGCGCAGTCTTTCCCAGGCGCTGCACCCTGTCATGCTTGAAGAGACCGGCCTCGAGAGCACGCTTGACTGGTATTTGCCCGTGGTGGAACGGCAGGCGGGCATTCACATATCCTATGAAAAATCGGGGACGGCCTATCCCGTGGATGGAAATGCTGCTATTCATGTATATCGGGTGGTGCAGGAAGCGCTGAATAATGTGACGCGACATTCCGGCGCCGGTGAGGCCTGGGTGCGTTTGCGATATCTGCCCCGTACTCTGGAACTGGAAGTGGAAGATCACGGCAGCGGATTCGTGGCACAATCCGTGAAACAGGGAATTGGTCTGGTTGCAATGCGGGAGCGCGCGGAGTTGCTGGGCGGCGCCATTGAATACTCCCGGCCGCAACCCAGCGGTACGTTGATGCGGTTAACGGTCCCTCGAGAGAAGCTCGGAGAAAAATTGGCAGAGAAGCAGGAGTCGCATGCCGGATAAGATTTCAGTCTTGCTGGTGGATGACCACAGCCTGGTGCGGCGGGGGTTCCGGCGCATTCTGGAAGACGAACCCGATATCGAAGTAACCGGCGAAGCCGCCGATGGTGCTGAGGCCGTTCGTCTGGCTCAGGAGCTAGGGCCCAACGTGGTTGTGATGGACTGCGCCATGCCAAACATGAATGGGTTGGAGGCCACTCGCAAGATCCTCCAAAAGCAGCCGCAGACTCTGGTGCTGATGCTTAGCATGCATCCTGAGGAAACTCTGGTTCGTCAGGCTCTGGACGCGGGCGCCCGCGGCTACGTTCTGAAAAATGCCGTGGACCTGGAACTGGGCACGGCCATTCGCCGGGTGGTGGCGGGAGAGACGGTTCTGGATTCGCAACTTAGCCGTCCGAGCACGCTCAAAGGTGACCGCGACCAGCATCTCACTCCGCGTGAACTTGAAATCCTGCAAATGATCGTCGAAGGAAAATCCAACAAAGAGATTGCTACGGTCCTTGAGCTCAGTGCGAACACGGTGGCCGTACACCGCGCCAACATAATGGATGCGCTGGGCATCCACAAAACCGCCGAACTGGTTGTCTACGCGATTCGCAATGGCCTGGTAAATCTTCCGTGAACAGGCGGCACTTCTTGTGTGGCATGGCGGGTCTCGCATCCACATCAGGCTTGCTGCTAGATGCACTTGCCGCGCCTGTCTCGTCTCCTGGATTTCGGTTGGTCGATGTGACCGGCGGCGCGGGCTTGCAGTTCCGCCACAACAGCGGCGCCTACGGCGGCAAGTTGCTGCCTGAGACACTCGGCGCAGGTTGCGCATTCCTCGATTACGACGGTGACGGCTGGCAAGACATTCTCCTGATCAACGGCATGGATTGGCCAGGCCACAAACGCGAACGCAGCACGCTGAAGCTCTATCGCAACAATCGCAACGGCAGCTTTTCGGATGTCACCCGCAGCGCCGGCCTCGATGTCGAAATGTACGGAATGGGAGTCGCGGTCGGAGACTATGACAACGACGGCTATCCCGATATTCTGGTGACCTGCGTCGGACAGAACATTCTCTTCAAGAACACCGGCAAGGGCACGTTTCGTGACGTAACCAAAGCCAGCGGACTGGGTGGGCGCCAGGCCTTCAGCACGTCCGCGCTATGGTTTGACTTCGATCGCGACGGTTTGCTGGACTTATTCGTCTGCAATTACGTGAAATGGTCTCCCGAGCACGATGTGTTCTGCAGCCTCGACGGGAAGAATAAATCCTATTGCACGCCAGAAGCTTACCGCGGGGAAACCTGTTGGTTGTTTCACAATCTGGGCAACGGGAAGTTTGAAGACGTCACACCGACCAGCGGAATTTTCGATAGCAGCTCAAAGTCACTAGGCGTGGCCCTGCTGGACTACGACCAGGACGTCTGGCCCGATTTGCTGGTGGCGAATGACACTCAACCCAACAAGCTCTATCGCAACCAACGGAACGGCACGTTTAAGGATGTAGCTGTCGAGGCCGGAATCGCCTTTAGCGCCGAAGGCAAGGCCCGCGCGGGAATGGGCGTGGACGTAGCCGACTTCGCCAACTCAGGAACTCCCGGCATCGCGATCACTAACTTCGACAACGAAATGATCGGTCTCTACCGCGCTTCCGGCGGAGGAAATTACGTGGACGTCGCCACCGCGAGCGGCGTGGGATTCGCTTCCAAAGATAAGTTGGGATTTGGATGCCTGTTCATGGATGCCGATCTCGATGGCGCGCTCGATCTTGCAGTCGTCAACGGACACATCGATGACACGGTGCGTAACGTTCGCGGTGTCGGCTACGCCCAGCCGCCGCAATTGTTTCTTAACGACGGCCAGGGAAAGTTCCGCGATATCGCCGGCGAAGTCGGCGGCGGTTTCGCTCAACCTAAAGTCGGACGCGGATTGGCGTACGGTGACTTTGATCGCGACGGCGACCTTGATCTTCTGCTCACCACCAACGACGGTCCCGCTTACCTCTATCGCAATGATCAGCTCGGCGGAAATAAGAGTATTCGCATTCGCTTGGTTGGAACGAAATCGAATCGCGACGCTATCGGAGCGAGAGTCCGCGTTTTCCACGGCGAGACTAGCCAGTCGCGGCTGGTGAAAGGCGGATCAAGTTATCTGTCTCAGTCCGAACTTCCCCTGACCTTCGGTTTGGGAAAGCGTGACAAGGTCGATCGTCTGGTGATCGACTGGCCCAACGGCGGCACGGAGGAGCACAAGAACTTAGCTGCGGGACACGCCTATGAATGTGTCGAGTCCAAAGGACTTACACCGCTCGCTGGTTTCTAGACCTGGGATAGTCGAGCATTCGCCACGGAACTGGGAAGGGCACGACCTTGGTCGTGCCGCCGAAGCCGTCGAGATGCGTGGCGCATTGGCGGCTGAGGTTGGCTGTGGCTAGTATTTTCTCAGTATTGCGCCCCGCCATTGCCGGAGCTACCTTAGCTACAACATTGACCTCACGCGGCCTACCCCGGTCGTGATCTTGAGGGGTTCACCCCACGAAAGAGGCGGGTACGGCTACCTGCCTCTTAATTTTTTTCTGGTTCCATATTTTCCACCTTCAAATTGGCAGACCGTCAGCGTAGAACAGGGCGAGGCGCTCGCGCCTGCAATTTTTCTTTCGGCCTATTTCTTCTGGTTCATCACGGCAGCCATGCGCGACTTCAAGTCGCCAAGCGTGGCCGTAGCCCGCGGTGTGGGTGCTAAGTTGTTGGACTCTGTCGGATCAATCGCCCAGTCGTAAAGCTGATCGCCCATGGTTTCATGCGTAATGAATTGCCACTGCGATGTGACAAGGGATTTCATCGCTCCGGTGCTTGCGGTGGGAATCAGCGACTTTGCGATCTGGTCTTCCTTGTCGGAGATGGCGTTGTGTGCCAATTCCGATAGAGGATCGGGCCAGTCCGGTGCGCCGCCGGTTTGCCACAGCGCACTCAGACTCGGGGACGCTGGAAACGGGCCCGCGCCGATGAGGTCCAAGACGGTCGCAGGAATCGCAGCGTTGGTCACCGGCCTCGGCACGCTTACCCCCGCGGGAACGTGGCCGGGATACCAGATCACCAGCGGCACGCGAACCAGTTCGCGGTAGAGCGCTTTGCCGTGAGTTCTCAGATGGTGCTGCCCCAGCGATTCCCCGTGGTCAGAAGTGATCACAACGAGTGTATTGTTCGCCAGACCGCGCCGGACCAGTTCGTCCATCAGGCGACCGAGGTAATCATCGACGTACTTTACGCCGTCGTCGTATGCATCGATGTCGGTCTGCCGCGGCCATGAAGGGCGCGGATAATCTCGCGGCGCTCCGTAGGGATCGTGCACGTCAAAATAATTAAGGAAGGCGAAAAATGGCCGCTGGCGATCGCGGTCAATCCATGTCGTCACTTCCTGATCGATGACGTCGGCGCGTTTGCGGACTCCGAATGCTCCGCCATAACTGCCCGAACCTTCCGCGTCCTGATCGAGCAGGGAAGGAAGGCCGAGTTTACGCAGCATTCGCTTCACCAGGCTATGCTCGCTGCGTTTGAGATAAATGCGCGCAAACTCCCTTCCGTAAAGTGTGCGCACGAAGGCGTCGCTCGGCGAATGAAAATAATCTTCGAAGTGGAGAAAGCCGCGGCCGAATCCGAGGTCGCGAGAAAAGTAAGTCCGGTTGGCGGAAAAAGCTCCCGTGCGATAACCCCGTTTCTCCAAAGCCTGGCCCAGCGTGGGGAAACCACCCAGACCCTTGCTGCCCCATCCCAGCCAAGGCTCAGGCTGCACAGCGCCGACGCCATGCTCGAACTGGTAGCGTCCGGTCAGCAGAGAAACATGCGAAGGCAGGCTCCACGAGGAAGTTGAAATCGCGTTCTCGAACGACACACCTTGCTGCGCAAGGTGGTCCAGATTCGGAGTCGTTGGACGTGAGTATCCATATGAAGAAACGTGGTCGGCACGCAGTGTGTCGACGACAATCACCAGCACGTTCGGAGCACTAGCCATTGCTGTCGGAAGCTTAGCCACCGAACTTCGTTCACGCAGCGAGGCACCGCCTTGAGTCCCCGCGAATGCGAGTATCCATGCCGCGACGATCCAGGGTGTAGCTTTCCTCCAGAATTGCAGGACGGAGTTCTCCTTTTTTCCGGACCAGCGAGTGAAGGCCACGGCGACGCCAAGGGCCAGCAGCAAACAGGCACGGTGATATAGGCGGCTGGTCAGGGTCAGCCAGTCGTACATCGTGAGAAACGTCAACAGAAAGACCAGAGCTCGCATCGCAGGGAGACGGGGTACGACCCGGGCGGCGATGTAGCAGATCAGCGCCACGATCAAAAAGATAATTGAATCGACAATCGGGGAGGTCCAGATGATCTCCGGAGACACATGCATCATTGGGCCCCAGCGGGCCCAGTTGATTCGCTGGAAGAGTAGCAGTCCAGCGCCCTCGATGAAACCTGCGCCAATTCCCGAGCCGAGAGCGACTACGAGAAACGAGGCTGCGGTCCAGTCTGTCGCGAGGGGCGGTTTGTCGATGTGATCGGTGCTCACGATGGGATCGAGTCACTCAGTTTAGCAGTCTACGAACCACGTGGTTCGTGCAGGTGGAACTTTCGCGCATGCTGAAGTAAAGTGAAATCCCGCAAACGCCGCGGGCCCGAATGAGCTTCCCGGAAACAAGTCAACGGACGTCTCCTGTGCTCGCGTCGAAGGCAGATCCGCCTGCGCGGTTGCGGTGGTTGTTTCCGGCGTTACTGATGGTTGTCTATGCGGCGCAGTGTGCTTGGTTCATCCGGACTCAATCGCTCACTTACGATGAGCCCGTGCATATATCGGAAGGACTGAACGCCTGGCGTTACGGGCGATTCGAGCAGTACAACGACCATCCGCCGCTGGCTCGCCTCTGGTGCTCGCTGCCATTGCTTGATCAGAAATGGCAAGTCGAGATACAGAAATTGCCAGACTCTTTCCGTGTCGCACGGATTGTGCCCGACCCGGAATCGCTGGCGTGGCGGGCGCGCGCCATGAATGTTTTGCTGGGGCTGTTGCTGGCCATTTTGGTGTGGCGAGCTGCGGACCGACTGTTTTCGCGGACCGCGGCAAATTTCGCGCTGGCTTTATTTGCGTTCTCGCCGGCCTTAATCGCGCATTTTTCGATCTCGACCACCGATGGCGCGGCAACTCTTTTTATTCTTGCGACGGCATGGGCGTTGGTGCGCTGGCGGCATTCGCCGACATGGAAAGGCACGCTGGCCTTGGGTTTGCTGCTCGGCCTTCTTCTGCTGGCCAAATTCTCTACGGCTCCGATGTTTGTGCTGGCCCTGCTCTGGATACTTCTTGTCGGCGCGGACAACGTTCTCAAAACACCCACCCGATGGAACTGGGGCAAGACGGCAGCGGCGCTGCTTCTTGCACTGCTCGTAGTCTGGGCGGGATACTTTTTTCATGTCTCACGCCTGACTGTCCGCGACGGCACTCTGACCGCGACCTTTCCGAACTGGAGCGAACCCATCGTCAAGCAGGTTCGCGGTCACGCAAATTACAGCGTGCTCATTCCGGCGGGGGAATACGTCGAGGGTTTCCGTGAAGTGGTCAGGCACAACCGGCAGGGACAGGCTGCGTTCTTTCTGGGACAGGTGTCCACCCGTGGTGGATGGAAGTTGTATTACCCGGTCGTGATCTTGCTGAAGTGGCCGACCATCGTGTTGGCATTGTCGTTGACCGGCCTCGCCATCGCCGTGAGAAAAAAGATGCGCGTTCCGCCCGATTTGTGGATCATGGCATCGTTTCCCGCGCTCTATTTGGCGATGGCGATCTTCGCGCGCTTCAATATCGGAGACCGCCACGTGCTGCCCATGTATCCCTTTGCCATCCTGTTTGCGGCAACAGTGTGGGAATGGGCTCGACAGAAGCCTGCTGCCATTGCGCTTCTAGTGCTGCTGGCCGTACTGAATGCGGCGGATGGGTTGCGCTTCGCTCCAGGCTATCTCTCATATTTCACGCCTTTCGTACGCCCGGCGGAAAGCTACCGTCTGCTGACCGACAGCAACCTCGATTGGGGACAGGGATTGCTGGCGTTACGAGACTATCAACGCAACCATCCAAGTGAACCAATCGCGCTGTCGTACTTTGGCAGCATCGATCCGCGGTACTACGGAATTCAGTCGAATGAATTGGGAAGCCGGCACGTTTCCGGCACGGTAGTGGTCAGCGCCACCAATCTTTCCGGACAGTTTCTGGCTGATCCAGAACGCTATCGCTGGTTGCTGCAACAGAAGCCGGAAATGATCCTCGACCACTCGCTCTATGTTTTCAAGGTTCGCGATGGCGAGCCACAGAAGTGAATTGTAGAAGATTCTCCTCCACTGCCCCATGAAGGGACACCGGATTGAAAGGTTCTGAAGGATAGTAGCTAGAGGCTAGGATCTGACTACTGCCCCGCGCGAAGCGGCGAAATCAAAAGCCGGCCAGTGGGCTTCCTCGAAGCATCGGCTCGATCACTCTGGTATGAGAGATCAAGTGAGCCCTCGGCCGTGGGAGCAGCCTGAGCCAGGATTCCCGCCAGGGAACGGAAAGATCGTCCAATGTCGGTGTTGTCCTGGAAAGCTACGGGCACTCCCTTGTCGATGGCGGGGGCAATTGCCTGGTAGTTATTGGGAATCTTCCACAGCAGTTTGCAACTGGTGGCTTTTTCTACATCTTCGTCAGTGAAGCCAGGGATCTTTTTGAAGCGATTGAGAATGACACGGACGCGATCGCGGGTCGCACCATCTTCCAGAAACGCCCTGATACGGCTGGCACTCCACAGCGAAACGACGTCGGCATTGGCGACCAGCAACACTGCGTTTGAGTGATCACACAACAGTCGTGCCGTTGAATCCACACGGCCCGAGCAATCGACTACGACATATCGGAAGTGGGCCACCAGCAGATCAAACAGCCGCGCCAGTTCTGCCGCGGTTGGCGTCAAACCCTGGGGCTGTTGCGGACCGGCCAGCAACTGCAATCCGCCCTTGCACTGGGTCATCAACCCTTCCAGCAGTGAAGCATCGAGCCGGTGCAGGTTTTGCAGGGCATCAACCACGCCAAACGTCGGTCGAACGTTGAGGTGAAGGGCGCAGTGTCCCAGTGGAGCAAAGTCTACGAGCAGAACTCCACCCTGAGTTTCCTGCAGAGCGATGGCCGTGTTGACGGCAACGCTGGTTGCGCCGGCGCCGCCTTTGGAATTCATCACGGTAAATATTCGCGCCCGGCCTGAAGTTGCCCGGCCTTTGCTGCGGGACGCGGTGAAGCGCGTGAAAGCCTCGATCAGGGCTTCGGAAGTCGCGCTGCGTTCCAGGAATTCGCCGGCGCCGGCCCGCATCGCAGCCACAATAGTCGGAGGATGGCTCATTTCGCCGACGGCAAAAACTGCAATCTCGCTGGTGTTGGCCTGAATGAGTTCGATGGCGCTAATGGCCCGCTGGGCGTTCTGCGCGTCCAGGTCGACGATCACTACTTCTGTCCGGACGTCCTGCATCTGGCGCAGGACCGGGTCGGTGGGGCTGGTCGGGAATCCCACGTGACTGAAGACATTGCGGCCCATTCCGGTTCCCTCCAGACGTTGCTGGAGCACCGACAGCCGCTCTCTGTCTTCGGTAAGAAGAGTTACAGCTACACCCTGCATTGGCTCACTCAGTTTCTAGAATCAGTATGTTATTGAGTTATAAGGGCTACGCCAAGTGACCACCGTAACTTGGTGCTGTTTGCTGGAGGACTCGAGTTCCGCCCGCCATTCTGCACACCTGTAGCGAGTCTTCAAGGACTGCTGGGGGACAAGTGCGTCAGGAGGAATCCGAAACCATTCTTCCATCTGTAATCAATATCTTATGCAAAAAGGAGGAGATTGGGAAGGAGGAAAACCGTGGAAAAACCGCACCCCGCAACCGTTTCAGTCTTTCAGCTATCAGCTTTCAGCTATCAGCAAAACAACGCACTTAGAGCTCGAGGCTGGCAACCGCGAGACTTTCGGCACTAAAAGGGCTGATGGCAGATAGCTGACGGCTGAATGCTGAGAGCTGGTCTTTTTTTACCCTTCGACAGCGACGGCAGGCAAGCCTGACTCGGAGGGAGTCTTGCGAGTTTGGTTGGCGTCATGCGCTCCCGAAACTCGGGGGAAAGGTGAGGAAACGTGAGCGGCGCTCTCGGCCGCGGAGAGATATTGATATCCTTCGAGATGCACCGCAACGCCGAATTTGCTGTCCACCGGAAGCACCCGCATGACCCGGCCGCGGCAGCGCACTCGCATATTTTCCGTGAGCGTGATCTCGGCGGGCATCATGAAAGTGAGCTCGATCGCATCGCCTTCCGCGACCTGAAAGTCGGTGTAGAAGAAAGTTCCACGGCCGCTCAAGTCCTGGGTGAACCCGCACCCTTCCCGGTCAGTTCCGGGCAACCGCACTCCAATGGGAAGCTGGAAGTGAAAACGCTGAGATGCGCGGCGCTCGAAATGGACTTGGTTGGTGCTCATGATTTCTCCGCTAGCCGGTGTTGCCGGACAACCCGACTTCGAACCCGAATACTCTACTCCAGCCGGACGACTCGCGGAAGCCGGAAGTTGCTGCCGCGATAAATTTCGATGAACCATTGAGGACATAGAGGACAAAGATCATCCCGAAGCTTTAAGAATTTCTCTGTGTCCTCCGTGTCTCCTCTGTGGTTAAAAGCTGCGCTTCCCCCAAAATTATCGGATAATAATCAGTGACCTTCCCACCGACAGCACAGAAAGCAGGCTGGTTACCCGCCACTCTTCGTGCCCTGCGCCACCGTGATTTCCAGCTTTTCATCAGCGGACAAATCATCTCCGTGATTGGCTCATGGATGCAAAGTATTGCAGAGTCGTGGCTGGTCTATCGCCTGACAGGTTCGGCGCTGTCTGCTGGGGGCGACAGGTTTTGCCAGCCAGATTCCGGTATTTCTGGTGGCGCCGCTGGGCGGCATCGTGGCCGACCGTTTCAACCGTCAGCGGATCGTAATCGGAACCCAGATTTCGTCCATGATTCTGGCGTTGGTGCTGGCCGCGCTCACCCTTACCGGCGTCATCCGCGTATGGCACATCTTCGTGCTGGCTGCGCTGCTGGGCATCGTGAATGCGTTTGATATTCCGGCACGGCAATCTTTCCTGGTCGACATGGTGGGCAAGGAAGACCTGATGAACGCCATTGCCTTGAACTCCACCATGTTCAACGGCGCACGCATTATCGGTCCCGCGCATCGCCGGAATCCTGGTCGCCCGGATCGGCGAGGGCTGGTGCTTTCTGGTCAACGGCATCAGCTATGTCGCGGTGATTGCAGGTCTGCTGATGATGCGCGTGGAACGGCCGGCACGTCTGGCGCCCCGCGGTCCAGCCCTGGCGCACCTCATTGAAGGCTATCGCTTCGCCCGCCATACTGCGCCCATTCGCTCCATTCTGCTTCTACTGGGATTGGTGAGCCTGGTGGCCATGCCCTACACCGTGCTCATGCCCGTGTTTGCCGATCAGATCCTGCACGGCGGAGCCCGCGGCCTGGGAATTCTGATGGGAGCAACCGGCGTGGGTGCGCTTCTGGGAGCGCTCACGTTAGCGACGCGTTCCGGAGTGCTCGGACTGGGCCGCTGGGTGGCATTCACCTGCGGCGGCTTCGGCTTCAGCCTGGTGCTGTTTTCCTTCTCGCGTCATTTCTGGTTGTCGGTCGCTCTGCTGCTGCCGGTCGGATTCTGCATGATGCTGGGAATGGCATCTTCGAACACGCTGATTCAGGCGATGACTCCTGACCATCTGCGTGGCCGCGTGATGGCGATGTACACCATGATGTTCATGGGGATGGCGCCGTTCGGTTCGCTATTCGCGGGAGGTATTGCGGAACATCTGGGAGCTCCGTTTACAGTGTCCGTCGGCGCGGTCGCCTGCATCGGCGCGGCATTTTTGTTCTTCTTCCATCTGCCGAAGATTCGCGTGGAAGCTCGGCAGCTGATCTTTGCCCAGGAGGTCGCAGGCGGAGAGCCGTCGGTTGAGATGACTGCAAGAGTGGTGGAAGACTAGGTCTTGTAGCGCCTACGAAAATCTTATTGTCCCCGGATCATGCGGACGACCTGCATCAGTGAGCTGTGCGCGAACGGTGCAGGCGTAATCGTGACAATCATCATCAGCAGCGCGAATGCCGCCAGCCAGCGCCGCCCCGGAGTCACTCCCGGCCATTCGTCGACCATGGGATGCCGCATGCCGCTGAGACGTAGCAGAATCGCCCACAGCAGCCAGCCCGCCCAGAAATAAAACGCCATTGGAATCAGTGCCACAATCGTCAGCGTTGACACGATGCGATGCGCTCGCGGATTCAGCGCGAAAACAATGTGTCCGCCATCCAGTTGTCCGCCGGGGAGCAAATTGAGCGCGGTGGCGAACATTCCCACCCAGGCCGCAATTGCCGTGGGATGAAAATAAATATCCTGCAGCAGCGACGAACCACCATGCAGGTCGGCCAGTGGAAGCACTGTCCACAGAATGTGGAAGATCAGCGGATATCCCATCTCAATATCCGAATTCGCCATCACGCCCGGCACCACGCGAGAGTGGTGCATCGCGATCACAAGCACAATCAGCGCCGTGACAAATCCTGCGATCGGCCCTGCGATTCCGATATCAAACAATGCACAACGCGTTCGGATGGGAGACTTTATGCGAATCACGGCGCCCAGCGTACCAATCAGAGTCGGCGCCGGAATGAAGAAGGGAAGCGTGGCATACACGCCGTAGTAGCGGCAGTAGAGATAGTGTCCCATCTCGTGCGCCAGCAGAATCAGCAGCAGAGTGGCCGAAAAGGGAATCCCCAGCAACAGGCGAGACGGTTCATGCAAGTGCCCAACGCAGAGGAAAAAGTGGCAGAGCTTCGTTTCCATGAACAAACGGCGGTGCGTTGTTCAGGAAATCAAATTCCATTTTTGCGCCGACCACCAGCGTGGTGAAGATCGTCGCCGCAAACAGCAGAATATGCAGCCAGTATCTGGGATTGGGGGGCTGGACGACGTAGACTTCGGCAGGCAGGTATTCAGCCGGTGGAGCGGGAAGTGAGGGAGTAAGGTCGGACATGAAAACTTAAACGCTGTGGCGGTACGTGGAGACGAGGATTGTGGCCGCGCAGGTCGCCCCGGCGGTCCGAGCCAGGACGGTTCAGTCCCGGCACTCCTGACCTACTCGATCGACTGCAACTCCTTGCCGGGCTTGAAGCGAACCGCTTTGCCAGGAGGAATCGAGACTTCCGCGCCGGTGCGCGGATTGCGTCCGATACCGGTCTTGCGTGGCCGCACATTAAACACGCCAAAGCCCCGCAATTCAATACGATCGCCCTTGGTCAGCGACCGTCGCATGCTCTCGAAAACGGTTTCGACGGCCAACTCGGCCTTGGTCTTCGTGATGCCAGTCTTGTTCACTACTTCATTGATAATGTCGAGCTTGATCACTGGAGGCTCCCGTCGTCAACCTGAGAATAACCTACCAAGTCATTGATGCTAAGGGACATATGAGAGATTGTCAACGGCAGCGTATCTCCCGTAAGATGGCCACACCCAGCCTGACGCGATTGAGTAATTGGAAAATTGAGTAATTGGGTAATTTGAAACCAAGACCCGATCGCGATTTTCCAATTACCCAATTACAAAATTCCCCAATTACTCAATGAGTTAAGGAGCTGCATGCTTAAGAGCGACCGCTGGATCCGCAAGATGGCCATTGAGAAGGACATGATTAACCCCTTCTCCGAGAAGCAGGTACGGGAGGGTGTGATCTCTTACGGATTGTCTTCCTATGGCTATGACTTGCGTGTGGCCGACGAGTTCAAGATTTTCACCAACGTTAACAGCACCGTGGTGGATCCCAAGAATTTCGACGAGAGATCGTTCGTCACGATTAGTTCTGATTGCGCCATCGTTCCGCCCAACTCGTTCGCCCTGGCACGTTCCGTCGAGTACTTCAAGATTCCTCGCGAGGTGTTGACCGTCTGCGTCGGAAAATCCACGTACGCCCGTTGCGGCATCATCGTGAACGTCACCCCGTTCGAACCGGAGTGGGAGGGCTTTGTCACCCTCGAAATCTCGAACACCACGCCGCTGCCCGCAAAAATCTACGCCAACGAAGGTCTCTGCCAGATTCTTTTCTTCACCGGAGATGAAGTCTGCGAAGTCAGCTATGCGGACCGCAAGGGCAAGTACCAGTCACAGAAGGGAATTGTGCTGCCGAAACTCTAAGAGCGGGCGTCGGACTTCGGGCCTCAGACCTCGGCCTAGCCCTAGGTTTTTGCGTTGGGTGATCTTGCTGGAAACGTCTCTAGGTAAAGAGTGTGGGATATGCCGAGGTCTGACGCCCGACGCCTACTTCTTGCTGTTCTCGCCCTCTTTAAACATGTATTTAATCGCGGGCTTGTAAACCAGCAGGTTGGATTGGCCGTTGCGCGCGACCTTCAGGCAGCTCTTGTCATACCACTCGATCATGCCGTGAATTTCTTCGCCATCGCGCAGGACGATTACCATCGGGGTTTTCGACTGCATCTGCTTCTGGTAATAAAAGTTTTCGGCGTTGGTCTGTTCCGGGGGCGCGGGCTTCCTGCCGCCACCGCCACCACCGTTGGGCCGGTGCTCTCCACGCTCGGGTCGTTCAGGACGCTCTTTATGTTCGCTCATGGATGCCTGCGCATGATTGTGATCGGCGCGGTTTAACGAAGGGCGAATAAGCTTGCGATTGGCAAACCCCTCAGCTTCCGCGGACCGATCAGCTGGAAGTGAATCGACTGCATCTTTCATGGCGCCACCCGTTTGACACGCTTTTTGCGGGCCACAACACGCGCTGCTGTGATTGTGGGTGAAAGGCGTGAGTTGTTGTTAACCTAGCACACGGGTTGCGGCTATGACAATGGTCAAGTAGTGGGGGAGAAAGCACTTAGCAAATCATCCAACCTCGTGTAGGGCGGGCGCCCTCGCCCGCCGCTTTTGCCGTTGATTTTGGTGTTATTCACGTTCGCAATTTCAAGCCTGAATTTGATTCTTACTGAAAAAACCAAAGTCAAAGGCGGCGGGCGAGGGCGTCCGCCCTACACCGGCCGTTCCAGCGCTGTCGCGAACGCATCCAGTGACAGTGAGCGCAACAGGTTTCGACGCATTCCCCGTTCGACGTCGTTGAGGCGATCGGCGGCGAAGGCAATCCAGGCGAAGTCCACGGATTCCGCCAGCTTCTTCAGGTCGGCTTGAATATCAGTGTTTCGGACCAGCTCGGGTGTGCTCGAGTTAAAAAAGGTCAGGTCTTGCAGCAGGCTGTAAAGAGTTCGCAGCAGTTTCTCCAGCTTGTCGCGTCCATCGGCACCGGCGCGGTAGGTTTCGGTCATCTTGAAAAGTTCAGTGTGTTCAGTGCCGCGCAGCGCCGTATTCAGGATGGTCAGGGCCTGGGCTCGGGCCGCGGTGTAGCCGGCTAGATCGAAGCTGCGAGCCGCGCCAATCGCGCCATTGGCCAGACGCGCTGCGAGGGCGCGTTGCTTGGGTGTCCATTCCGGACGATTCTTGGCCAAGTCCTCCTCGATCTCCTCCGCCGGCAAGGCAGCTAGCGTGATGACCATGGAACGCGACCGAATCGTAGGCAGAAGCTCGCCCGGGTTTTCGGTCAACAAAAAGATTGTCGCGAATTCCGGCGGCTCTTCCAGCACTTTCAGCAGGGAATTGGCCGCTTCCTTCATGAAGGACGACTCGGTGAAAATGTAAACCCGTTCCTTCGCTTCGCCCGGCCGGTAGTAGATGGTATCGATCACGCGCCGCACCTGGTCGACCTTGATCATCATCTGCGGCGGATCAGGCGGGATTACCAGCACGTCAGGATGGGTCTGAACAAACAACCGCGTTTCCTTCTTGTCCGTCTCGCGCAAATTGTCGCGAGCTTCAACCGCTTCTTCGAAGCGCGCATCGAGGTCCTGCGATTGGGCGATGCGGACGCAGTTCGAGCATTTGCCGCAGAAGTCAGGCAAACCGTCGGTGGTGATCGGCTCAAGACAATTGATCGCCTTGGCCAGCATAAGCGCCAGCGTGTATTTTCCGGAACCCGCTGGACCTGATAAAACTACTGCTTGGGGAAAGCGGTCACGCGCCAGCATTTCGCGCAGGCGTTGGACGACGTCGGAATTGCCGTGAAAATCGTTGAAACCCATATTCACCACGGAGACACAGAGGCACAGAGAAAACCGAAATAGAACCGCCAACCCGATCTATTTCACGATACCACTCTTCGGCGGTAACGATCCTCGTTCCAAAGGAATACGATGAGCCATCTTTCATTCAGAAAAATGAAAGAGTTTTCTCTGTGTCTCTGTGCCTCTGTGGTGGTTTCACGCTGTTCTCGCCAGCCTGATCTTCCGCCTGACAATCTCCACGATCCGCGTGTGCGTTTCTGCCGCCGGGCCACGAGCGTCCACCAGCACAACCCTCTGCGTTTCGCGAGCGGCAATTGCCAGATAGGCATTGTGCACTCTACCGAAAAAGCCACGACTTTCCTGTTCGAAGCGATTCTCGTCATGCTTGGCGCGGCCATTCCGCGCAGAATCGGCTTTGTTGCGGCGTCGGGCACGTTCCACGCTTGCGGCCACATCGGAATCCATGAGGATCGTGAGATCGGGCTGCAAGCCGTGACACAGAGTACGATGCAGCGCCAGCACTGGTTCGCTGCCCAGCTTGCGGCCGCCGCCTTGATAAGCTTCGGTGGAGTCGGTGAAGCGGTCGCAGAGTACAACCTTGCCATCCGCCAGCGCGGGTTGGATCACTTCCGCGATGTGCTGCGCGCGCGAGGCAAACATGAGCGCCAGCTCCGCCATGGGAGAGAGGCCGTCAGTCGCGGTATCGAGCAGCAGGCGGCGGATTTTCTCTCCCGTCGCGGTTCCGCCCGGTTCGCGAGTGACTACGACCGACAAGCCTTGAGCGCGCAGCACGCCTGCAAGTTTTTCCAGTTGGGTGCTCTTGCCGCAGCCATCGAGTCCTTCGAAGGTGATGAAACGGCCGCGATGTGAGTGTGGGGACACGGCAGAAATCATAAATCAGCATGTGGCATTTGGATATACGACGAATCTCGTGTGGGGCGGGCGCCCTCGCCCGCCGCTTTTGAAGTTGATCTGCTTACACATCTTTACAGACGCTGCAGACAGCAATTCAAAAGCGGCGGGCGAGGGCGCCCGCCGCACACATGCGCGTGACCGGATTGACAGCGACTGTTATATTCATCTGTCCTAAATCGATTTCGTAGAACTTCAAGGAGCGTACTTGACGAAACTCTCCGGGACCATTTCTCGCCTTGTATTCCTGTTGTCCGTTCTGATCTCACCGATGTTTGCCGCGAGCACACCTGCTCCGCAGGTCAGCCTGTCGGTGGATGCCACCGAGGCGCCGCGAAAAATCTTTCATGCGACGATGACGATTCCGGCCAAGCCCGGCACGCTGACCCTCTACTATCCCAAGTGGATTCCGGGCGAACATGGCCCCACCGGCCCGATTCAGGATCTTGCCGGGCTTAAATTCTCTGCCATTGGCAAGACCCTCTCCTGGAGGCGCGATCTGCTCGACGGCTGGACGTTTCACGTGGACGTCCCGGCGGGTGCGTCGAGCGTCGATGCTTCGCTGGATTTTATTTCGCCCGCAGGATCAGACGAGGGCGTGTACACGGGTGGTGCCACGGCAACTGACAAGATGGCGGTCATCAACTGGAATGCCATGCTGCTCTATCCCGCGGGATGGACCTCTGATGAACTGACTTATACCGCCACCCTGCGCCTACCGGCTGATTGGAAATTCGGCACGTCGCTGGCGGTGACCTCCCAATCGGGAGCAGAAATAAAGTTCGCTCCGGTTTCGCTGACCATGCTGATCGATGGCCCTGTCATCAGCGGACAATATCTGAAAGTTGTTCCCCTCAATCCAGGACAGACTCCTCCCGCCGAAATGGACGTTGCCGCCGACAGTGCAGCTGCGCTCGATGCTCCCCCGGACGTTTGGCAACACTACAAGAATCTGATCACGCAAACCAACGCACTGTTTGGAGCGCAGCACTACCGCGATTATCACTTTCTGTTCAGCCTGAGTAACCACGTGGCCCACTTCGGATTGGAGCATCACGAATCGAACGACAGCCGGCTGGGCGAGCGAACTCTGGTCGATCCCACCGGGCGCTTGCTGGGCGCGGGATTGCTGTCGCACGAATTTGTGCATTCGTGGAATGGAAAATACCGGCGTCCCGCGGATCTCGCGACTCCTGATTATGAAAAGCCCATGCAGACCGATCTGCTCTGGGTGTATGAAGGTCTCACTGACTATCTGGGCGAGATGCTGAGCGCCCGGATGGGGGAGCGCACTCCCGAGGAATTCCGCGATGCCCTGGCCTATACCGCCGCAGACCTTGACCACACTCCCGGACGCGCCTGGCGCAACCTGCAGGACACTGCCGACGGAGTGCCCGCGATGCAAGACGCGCCCCGCGAATGGGAGTCGTGGCGGCGAGGGCTCGACTACTATCCCGAAGATCAGCTGACCTGGTTGTGGGCGGACGTGATCATTCGCCAGCAGACTCACGGCCAAAAATCGATCGATGACTTTTGCCGGATTTTTCACGGGCCTCCGAGCGGACCTCCTCAAGTGAAAACTTACACTTTCGACGACATCGTCAATACCCTGAACCAGGTTGCACCTTACGACTGGCGCGGGTTCTGGACGGAACGCCTGACCAACCACGGTCCGGGAGCGCCCCTGGGCGGCATCGAGGGCAGTGGCTGGAAACTGGTGTATGACGACACTCGCTCCGCGCTGGTTCAGGCTGTCGAGGGTGAGAGGGATTCGGTAAACGCCACTTACTCGATCGGGTTACGCCTGAAGAGCGACGGACTCATCACCGATACCATCGAAGGCCTGCCTGCTGCAAAGGCTGGAATCGGTCCAGGGATGAGGCTGGTGGCGGTCAACGGAAGAAAATTCTCGAAAGGCGTGCTCCAAGACGCGTTGCGCGAGGGCAAGAATAGCTCGGCTGCGTTAGAGCTGTTGGTCGAGAACACGGACTACTACAAGACTTACAAGCTGGATTATCACGAAGGTGAGAAATTTCCTCATCTGGTGCGAGACGAATCGAAGCCTGATTTGCTGAGCGACATTATTAAAGCACGGTAACAGTCGTCAGTCGCCGGTCTTCGGTCGTCAGCAAAATCCCAAAACCGAAGGAAGGGGCCTTGCTGATGACTGACGACTGACGACTAGTTTATTCTCTGACACCCGCGAACAGATCGCTCTCCAGATCCACTGGTCCAGTCTTTTCTGCTGCCGCCAGGTGAAACAGCTCCCGTTCGCCGCGCTTTCTTGCGTACTCTTCGAACTGCGACCATAGCGGTTGCTGGCTGGTGTGCGCCTTGAAGGCCTCGATCTTAGCGTCGAGATACTGGCCAATCTGAATGATCGCAGTTGCCGGGGGCAAACTAACCGGTTGTCGTCCGGGCAGAGTGAAGTCGGCTGTGGTGTGGTACAGCTTCTGAACCCGGTGCGCAGTAAGCGAGCCGGTCAGTTGATCGGGAAAGCGATTGCTTCGCCCCGCCCAGTGGAAGGCGAGAGTGGCGAAGACGGACGCCATCGTGTGGTCGGTGTGTCCGGTGACGCTACCCGCGGCATCAAAAGTCAGCAGGACCTGGGGACGAAACTCCCGTATGCGAAGCGTGAGATCAGAGACCACCCTCTGCAAATCCAACCGATGCAGCTGGCCGTCGGGATAGTCGAGCACGACTCCGCGCGAAACCTTCAATATTTTGCAGGCAGCCGCAAATTCTTCGCGCCGCATGGCGCACAGTTCCTGATCATTGCGGGCGCCGCCGCGGTAAGAGGCTGCCTGTCCGGGTGTCAGGCAAATGATGCAGGTTTCGACGCCGCGTTCCTGATAAAGCCGTAACGATCCGCCGAAGCTGCTGGCTTCGTCATCGGGGTGCGCGGTTACAACCATCATGCGTGACATGCAGGGATTGTAACGTAGCGCCGACGTCCCGCCGGTTGCGTGGCGGGCGTCCGCCCATCAGGCTGGCCTGAGTTCGGCGATACCCGATTGCTCGTCTTCTTCCAGCATGAATGCCAGTACATCTTGCGGAACCGGCGCATTCCAGACCGGAGCAAATGACTGGCGATGCAATGGAGACGGCCCATGCTCGCGCAAGGCCGCGAGATGGCGAGGCGTGCTGTAGCCTTTGTTCGAGGCCAGTCCATACACGGGAAAGACCGGATCCCAATCGACGATCATTCGGTCGCGCTCGACTTTGGCGAGGATGGACGCGGCTGCGATCGAGGCCGACAGCGCGTCGCCGTGAATGATGGGTTGCTGAGGCAGATCGCAGTCGAGGCGCAACGCGTCCACCAGCAAGTGGTCTGCGCAAGGGTTGAGGCCAAAAACTGCTTCCCGCATGGCCAGACGCGATGCCTGGTAAATATTGATCTGATCGATGCGGGCGGCGTCAACGGCAGCGATCGCCCAAGCAACGGCGTGCTCGCGGATTCTTTCAGCCAGAACTTCTCGCCGCTCCGCCGGCAGCAGCTTCGAATCGCGCAGACCGCGTATGCGATATTCAGGATCAAGGATTACCGCGGCAGCCACCACCGGGCCAAAGAGCGAGCCGCGTCCGACTTCGTCAACGCCGGCGACCAGGCGCGCTCCTCGTTCCCATACTTTCTTTTCAAACTTCAACGTGCAATGCAGTCTTTTCAGCAGACGTAACTTCGCGGCTGAGGCCGAGAGGGGCTTTGCGGATTTCAGTTTCGGAGACACAGAAGATGAAGCCATCTTCGCCCACTCAACGGTTGTGGTGCAATGTGGAAATCACTTGTCGGTCAGTGCATAGCTCGAATCGAGCCGCGGAGCGGCGAAAAGAACAGAGCCCAGGGCGTAAGCCCTGGGTAAGAAGGAGAGCGTGCGCAAGCTCCGCAGGGAAAGAAGTGGATCCCGCATTCTTCAAAGGTAACTAATTAGCTCTCAGCCTTGGACGCTCAACGCTCACATCCGAGCAGGTGCGCGCAGGATCCTTCACCCTGATGAAGGCGGGTTCAGGATGACGGCCCTGTCTGGTGAGTTGAGTTGGTAGGCATTCACATCTCCCGCGAAATACCTGGTTTCGCGTAGCACGAAGGTAACGGTTACGTGCCATTACCGCGGTAAATTGACCGTAACTCTCCCGGTTGTTAGCTTCGACGAAGCAATCCATCTATTTCGCGGATTCCACTTGAAACAAGACGACTCTAAACTCTCGCCTGCCCGCCAGAACAAGCGCCTGCACCTTGCCCTGCCAATTCGAGTCACATACTGGGACGACGCTCAAAAGCCTTGCCTTGAAATGGCTTGCACTTATGACATTTCCGAGCATGGCGCCCGAGTCACCGGCTTGCGCTCCATAAAGGAGGCAGGAGAGGTTGTCGCTATTGAGCGCGGTAAGAGCAAGGCGTTTTGTCGTGTGGTGTGGGTCGGAGAACCGAATACTGAGCTACAGGGTCAAATCGGCTTGCAGTGCGTGGAATCTGATCGAATCATGTGGGAAGCCGAACTGCGCGACATGGTGGAAGCGTACGAGCCTGTCGTGCAGGAAGGACCGAAGCAGCCGCGTACCTTTTCGTCGAGTGAGCGCCGCCGGCGCCGGGAACGCTTCAGCCTGCAGGGGACGGCAGAACTCAGCGAAAAATTCGCTCCGCCTTTCAAGGGAAAGGTGACTCTGCAGAATATGTCAGAAATTGGCTGCCTGGTTTTGACCAAGCAAATCGTGCCGGTAGGGGCAGAGCTTAAAGTGACACTTCATGTCGACGACCAGAACTTGACGCTGAAGGGTCATGTCCGACATGCAGAACCGAACGTCGGACTGGGAATCGAATTCAAGGAAATCCGCAAAGGGGAGCGGCAGATTCTGCAGTTCCTGATCCGCAAGTTAGCCGAAAAACACTTCGAAGATAGTCTGCAGTTCGAGATCCACAAATAGAAAAGCGGCGTCGAACCTCGGACCTCAAGCAATCGAGGGCTGAAGGCCGAGGTCTGACGTCTGGTTTCACTACTTCGCGGCGACTTCCGCCACGGCCTGCTCGCGATCCACGTCTTTCAGGCGAGCAGCCTTGCCCTTGAGGCCGCGCAGATAATACAGCTTGGCGCGACGCACCTTGGAGGAGCGCAGCACTTCCACCCGGTCGACCACTTTGGAATGCAGCGGGAAGATGCGCTCCACGCCCTGTCCGAAGCTGATCTTGCGGACGGTGAAGCTGGCCTGCGGTCCGCGGCTGCGGGCAATCACCACGCCCTCAAACGCCTGCAGGCGTTCCTTGTCGCCTTCCTTGATCTTCACGTGCACGCGAACGGTGTCGCCGGGCACGAATGTCAGGAATATCGGTGCGCTTGGTTTTGGCCAGCAGTTTTTCGATGATCAGGTTCGTCATGATCTTTTCTCCCTGTGACGGAAATCTTGAAATCCGTTTAGTTTTGCTTGCCCGTGATTCGGGCCAGCAATTCTTTGTCTTCGTTGCCCAGCGCCGCGCCCTCTAGCAGATCGGGCCGGTTGCGCAGCGTCTTCTCCAAAGCCGTCCGCCGGCGCCAGCGGCGTATCTCTTCATGGTTGCCGTGAAACCAGCACTTCCGGCACCTGCCATGCCGCGAAAGTCCGCCGGCCGCGTGTAGTGCGGATAGTCCAGCAATCCGCCCGATGCGCAAGTCGAATCGGCTCCGCCCAGCCTCTACCGCCGCAGTCACTGTGAACGACTCCTGCCGCGTCGAAGCCTCGTTCCCCACGGCGCCGGGAATAAGCCGGGTGACCGTATCCACAATCACTGCCGCGCCCAGCTCGCCGCCGCTCAGCACGTAGTCGCCGATCGACAGCTCGCGATCGGCCAGGTGCTGTCCCACGCGCTCATCCACGCCTTCGTAACGGCCGCAGATCAGGACAATTCGTTCCAGTGCTGCCAGTTCATCTGCCACGCGCTGGTCGAAACGGCGACCCTGCGCTGACAGCAGCAATCACGCATTCTTGCGCCCCGGCGCAAGCCGCTCCGCGCGGCGCTGGACGTTGCAATCCCTCAATACATTCAAAGATCGGTTCCGGCTTCAGCACCATGCCTTCGCCGCCGCCGAAAGGGCGGTCATCCACGGTGCGGTGCCGGTCGTGGGCAAAAGCCCGCAAGTCGTGAACTTCGATTGCTGCCAGCCCTGCTTCCCGGGCCTGCCGAACAATGCCGTAATCCAGCGGTCCGCGAAAAAAGTCTGGAAAGATCGTTAAAATGTCGATCTTCATCGCGACCTCAGATCGCGAACTCAAGATGACGGCTTCTTATTGCTGATCTGTTGCTGCTCTTTCTCTTCCGCCGTCAGCGGAGCGTTTAGCTCGAGCATGCCTTCCGGCAAAATCATGTAGATCTTCTTATGCTCGAGGTCGATGCTCTTCAAGTACGCTTCCGCGTATGGGACCTCGTACACATTCGATCCCGCCTTGACGATCAGCAGCGGCGCTTCGCCTGCTCCAAACTGTACGTCTGTGACTGAACCAATCTCGTGGTCGCCGTCAAAAACTGTGCATCCAACCAGATCGCTGATATACGACCAGCCCGGCTCCAGCTGCGCCCGCTCATTCGCCGGAACCTGCAATTCGCTTCCGAGGAGTGTTTCAGCTTCCGAAATCGAATCGATGCCTGCAAACTTCAGGACCAGGTAGCCCTTGTGGGGCCATAGTTCCTCAATCTTTAACTCGCGCCGAGGGCCGTTTCCATCCTTGGGCAAGGCCCACAAGCGCATACTCGGCTGAAATCGGTCCGGGACATCGCTGTGCGGTTCGGTTGCAACTTCGCCGCGCCGTCCCTGGGTCTTGAGAACGCGGGCCAGCGTGATGAACTCGCCGGCTATTCCAGAATCTCCAGCGTAAAACGCTTGTTGAATTTCAAACTCGCGGCGCCCAGCAGGTTGCGCATGGCGCGGGCGGTGCGTCCCTGCTTGCCGATCACCCTGCCCAGATCCTTGGGGCCGACAGTGAGCTCAAGCACGGACTCCGCGCCTTCCTCGACCTGATTGACCGAGACCTGCGCCGGATCGTCGACCAGCGCCTTCGCAATCTGCTCGATCAGGACGCGCATGTCTCCAGTTGGTTCGCTCATATTCGCTCATTCCTGCTCGAATGGCACAAAGCAGGATCGAAAGGTTTTGAAATGGTGGAAGTTTTCCCTAGATGGACACCGGAAAATCAGGCAACCGAAGCGACAGCCGGGGCCGGCTTGGACACGATCTTGCTGACCCGGTCCGACATCTTGGCGCCCTTCGAAACCCAGTAGTCGATGCGCTCGCGCTTCAGTTCAATGCTGGCCGGACTGGTGCGGGGATTGTACGTTCCCACCACTTCGACCGGACGGCCGTTGCGCGCGCGTTCCTTCTCGATGACCACCACACGATACTGCGGTTGTTTGCGCGCACCCGTGCGCGACAGACGAATCATTAACACAGAGCTTAGGTTCCTTTCCTATTTGCTTCAGGCAGGCTGAGACAAACCATTATTTTTGCAGAATTTAGCAGGTTTAGCAAGTTTGATCGGGCGACGTCATGGGTTAACTTGCAAAGGCTTGAACCACAAAGGACACGAAGGTCCACAGAGGAAAGCCCAAGACTAAGGCCTTCGTGATACTTCGTGTCCTTCGTGGTTCATGGGTCTTGCGGACGGGAACTCTACTGACCCACTTCGACTTCTCGCCACCAAAATCCTAAACGGCTAAGTTCGCCAAGGAACGCCGCCAAGAGCGCAGAGGATACCCTTCAAAATTTGTACCTAAAGCCCGCATTCTTGCTAATATAACCAGTCCAGTACAGCTCGGCACACCAGGGAGACGAGAACAATGACATACGTGATCGCAGAACCGTGCATCGGGACCAAAGACACCGCCTGCGTAGACGCTTGTCCGGTGGACTGCATTCATCCTAAGAAGGATTCTCCGGCGCACGCTGAAGAAGAGATGTTGTACATCGATCCAGTTGAGTGCATTGATTGCGGAGCTTGCGTTCCTGTGTGCCCAGTGTCGGCCATCTTCGCGCTCGACGATCTCCCGGAAAAGTGGGCCTCGTTTACAGAACGGAACGCTAAATATTTCGGACGATAGCTTTGAGCTTTCAGCTCTCAGCCATCAGCTATCAGTAAATTCCTAAGTCGCACACTGATAGCTGAAAGCTGACGGCTGAAAGCTCCGTTACTTCCCATCTCCCCGCTACTCCATTACAATCAACCGTTAACCTGCTGGGCTTCCATGGCACTGAAGGAGTCGGAAGCGATCGTCCTGCGCACGTATCCTTTGCGCGAGGCCGATCTGCTGGTCACGCTGTTCACGCGAGCCGAAGGGAAAGTTCGCGGCGTGGCGCGCTCAGCCAAGAAATCGAAGCGGCGGTTTGGCGGAGCACTTGAGCCGCTGACCTACGTTCGGGCGTTTTACGAGGATCGCGAGCGCCAGGAGTTGGCTCGGCTGGATTCCTGCGAAGTGCTGGAATCGCCGCTGGCGACCGAAGTGGGTTATCCGCGGGCCGTGGCGTTGGCGCATGTGGCCGAGTTGCTCGACGAATTGCTGCCGGACCGCGAAGTGAATGATGCAGCATTCCGGCTGGCTCTTTCGGTGATTGCGGGATTGCGCGGCCCCGACGTCTGGATGCCGGTAACGTATTTTGAACTGTGGATGACTCGGCTTGATGGGGTATCTGCCCGACCTGGGCGAGTGCATGGTTTGCGGACGTTCACTGAACGGCAGCCGGGCCTTCTATCACGCATTGACCGACGGACTGATGTGCGTCGACGACAAGCGTTTGGCTTCATCGGAAATATCGCCGGAATCGCGACTCCTGGCAGCACAAATGTTTCGTGCTCCTCTAGAACATTTCGCTGGGGTAGCATGGCCCAAGAAGCAGGGAAGTGACCTGAGAAAGCTTCTGATTCAGATTCTGCAACGTCACATTGAGAAGAAGCTAATCACCGCAGGAATGCTGGAGAAAATCAGCGATTAAGCCTCCGCTGAGAACTGAGAACCAGAAACTAAGAACTAAGATTCGAAACCGGGAATCACGAACAGAAACCATGCCCAGTCCCAAGCACAATCCGCTTACATTCCAGGAACTCATCCTGCGTCTGCAGGCTTTCTGGGCGGAGCGTGGATGCGTCCTGCAGCAACCCTACGATGTCGAGGTTGGTGCGGGAACGATGGCGCCGGAAACTTTTCTGCGTGTGCTGGGCCCGCAACCATACAAAGTTGCGTATGTGCAGCCTTCGCGCCGTCCGGCGGACGGGCGCTACGGAGAAAATCCCAATCGCCTGTTCAAGCACATGCAACTGCAAGTCATCCTGAAGCCTCCGCCGGAAAATGTGCAGGAGCTTTATCTGGAGTCGCTGGGTGCGATGGGCATTGATCTGCGCCAGCATGACATCAAGTTCGAAGAAGACAATTGGGAGTCGCCGACTCTCGGCGCCTGGGGAATTGGCTGGCAAGTCATGCTCGATGGACTTGAAATCACCCAGTTCACATATTTCCAGCAGTGCGGCGGGGTCGATCTCGATCCAATTTCAGCCGAACTTACGTATGGCCTTGAACGGATCGCTGCTTTTCTGCAGGATGTGAACTCGATATACGACATCGTGTGGGCGCGTGATCCGGAGAGCGGGAAGGTTACCACTTACGGTGACGTTCGGCTGGCCGACGAACTGCAATTTTCCGTCTACAACTTCGAATTTGCCGACGTAGAAAAAGCCTGGAAGCATTTTGAATTGTGCGAGGGAGAGTGCAGAATGCTCCTGGAAAAATATTTGGCCCTCGCGAAAGAGAAGAACGATGGCGCTGGGCGCGACAAGAAGAGATTTCCTCTGCTCGGCGCCTACGATCTCTGCCTCAAGTGCTCGCACCTGTTCAATATTCTGGATGCGCGCGGCGCGATCTCGGTGACCGAGCGCGTGGGTGTCATTGCGCGAGTACGAGCCTTGGCCGTCGGAATTGCGAAAGCGTACGTGGATCAGCAACGTGGAGAGTCGGCGGCCGAAGCAGAGGAAGAACCAGTGGTCCACAAGAGAGTAAAGAAGAAGGAAGTTGTGCCAACGACCGCGTAATTGTTTGCATCCCGAAGGGTTAATGCCAGATTTTTTGCTTGAACTCGGTTGTGAAGAAATTCCGGCGCGGATGATCGACGCGGCGTCTTTGGAGCTGCGTGAACGCGTACAAAAGCTCCTCGACCGCGAACGGCTTCTGCCCGCGGGTGCGTTGACTTATCTCGATACTCCGCGGCGCCTGGCCGTGCTGGCGGCGGATATTCCAGCCTCCCAGCCTGATGTGGTTGAAGAACAGACCGGCCCTTCGGTAGCCATCGCGTTCAAAGATGGCCAGCCCACTCCGGCCGCGCATGCCTTTGCGAAAAAGAATGGCGTCGATGTTTCCCAATTGCAGCGCGCCACGACTGCGAAGGGTGAGTACCTGATTGCGAAAGTCACCAAAAAAGGACGCACCGCCACCGACATTCTGGCTGATGCTTTGCCCAAAGAGATCGCCTCCATCTACTGGCCCAAGAATATGTACTGGCGCAAGCCGAGCGAACGCTTCGTGCGGCCGGTGCGCTGGCTGGTGGCCATGCTCGACAACGCTGTCATTCCGTTGGAATTTGATGGAGTTCGCGCTGGAAAACAGTCGCGGGGGCACCGGATTCTTGCCGACGGCCCTGTCGCCATTTCACGGGCAGGAGCTCCTTATATAGAGGCGTTGGCCAAAGCCAAAGTCATCAGTCGCGAGCAAAGAGAAAAGCAGATTCGTAAAACTCTGGACGCCGCGACCCGCACCATTCCCAGCGCCCGCTGGCGCGAAGACAAATCGCTGCTCGACACCGTAGTCAATCTGACCGAATGGCCGTCGGCGATTCTCGGCAGCTTCGATCCGGAATTTCTCGAGCTGCCGGAAGAGGTTCTGGTCACGGTCATGCGCGACCACCAGAAATATTTTGCCGTCGAAGACTCCCGCGGCAGTCTCTCGGCGCATTTTCTGGCGGTGCTGAATACGGACGGCGATCCCCACGGCATCATCCGGCACGGCCACGAGCGCGTGTTGCGTGCGCGCTTCAACGATGCGCGCTTCTTCTGGCAGACCGACCAGAAGCATCCGCTGCGCGAGCGGACAGCATGGCTCAGGAACGTCACTTTTCAGAAAGATCTGGGCAGCTACTACGACAAGCTGCTGCGAGTCCAGCGGGTGTGCAGTTGGGTTTGCGAGAACATTCGGCAGCGCGGCGTTGCGGTGCGGCCCGGCGTAGTCCACAAAGCGGCACTGCTGGCGAAGGCTGACCTCACGACTGAGTTGGTCAAGGAGTTCACAGAATTGCAGGGCATTGTGGGCGGTTTGTATGCCAGGGTTCAGGAACTCGATCCAGACATGAAGGCCGATGCCCGCGAAGCCGTCGCGACCGCGATTTACGACCACTACAAGCCCGAGTCAATGGAAGACTCAGTTCCGCGGACCGTCGAAGGCGCCGTGCTCTCCATCGTGGACAAGGCCGACAGCATCGCCGGCATGTTCGCGCTCGGATTGCAACCCACGGGATCGAAAGATCCGTTCGCTTTGCGCCGCCAGGCGAACGGAATCGTCAAGACGATTGCGGAACACAAACTTCCTATCAGTCTCGGCCAACTGTTCAAAGACGCACGCGAAGCCTATCGTGGATCATCCGCCGAGAGAAAGTTTGCTTCTGCGATTGACTACAGCAGTGCGGTGGAACTTTTCCTGCGCGAACGTCTGGAATTCTATTTGCGCGACGCCCTGGGGTTCAGCTACGACGCGGTTAACGCGGTGCTGGCGGCGGGCGCTGATGACGTCGTGGGAGCTGTTGCTCGAGCCCGTGCGGTCAGCGACGCTCGCAATTCAGAGGATTTCACATCTGTGTGTTTCGCATTTAAGCGGGTGAAGAATATTCTCGCGCAAGCCGAAGAGAAACACATCAAGTATCCCGCAGAGCCACAGCGTCGAGGAATGACGGAAGTGGAAGAAGAACTCTACGAGAAATTGACGCTTCACGGTATCGCGTTCAATACGCATGCCGAGAAGGGCGAATACCGAGATGCGCTGTCTGAACTGGCAAAACTCCGGCCTTCGCTGGACGAGTTCTTCGATCGGGTTATGGTAATGGTCGACGATTCGGACCTGAGAGGCAATCGTCTCGCGCTTCTGCAACCTCTTCGAGAAGGAATTCAGACGGATCGCTGATTTCTCCGAGATCGTGACCGAAGGCAAAGAATCCAAAGAATCTTCGAAACAATAAAGGACGTTCACCCATGGCGACGCAAACTCTCCCCGAAACCAGCATCGAGAATACCGAAAAGAAATCTGCCACCAAATATGTCTTCTCTTTTGGCGGCGGCAAAGCCGACGGCAACGGCAAGATGAAGGATGACCTCGGCGGTAAAGGCGCCGGCCTGGCCGAGATGACAAATGCAGCGTCTGCCCGTGCCTCCGGGCTTCACCATCCAGACCGAAGCATGTCGGGAATACATGCGCACCAACGGCGTGTCGTCGGAAGTCGAGCGCCAAATGGATGCCGCGCTGAAGCAATTGGAAGACCTGCAGGGCCAAAAGCTCGGCAAGGGCGAGAACCCGCTGCTGGTGAGCGTGCGCTCTGGCGCGAAGTTTTCCATGCCCGGGATGATGGACACCATTCTCAATCTCGGCCTAAACGATCAAAGCGTCGAAGCCCTGGCGAAACGCACCAACAATCCTCGCTTCGCTGCCGATTCCTATCGCCGCCTGATCCAGATGTTCGGCAGCGTCGTCCTCGACATCCCGAAGCACGCCTTCGAAGAAGTATTCGATGCCAAGAAGAAGAACAAGAAGGCCAAGCTCGATACCGATCTCGACGTCAAGGCGCTAAAGGAAGTGATCGAGGAATATAAGAAGGTCGTCAAGAAGCACACCAAGCACGACTTTCCTCAGGATTCGCACCAACAGCTCACCATGGCGCGAGACGCAGTGTTCCGGTCCTGGCAGAACGACCGCGCCAAACACTATCGCCGCATCAACAACATTGACGACATGCTGGGTACTGCAGTCAACGTGCAGGCCATGGTGTTCGGCAATCTCGGCGATACCAGCGGCACCGGCGTGGGTTTCACCCGCAATCCTGCGACCGGCGCGAAAGAATTCTACGGCGAGTTTCTGATGAATGCACAAGGCGAGGACGTAGTCGCCGGCATTCGCACTCCGGTTCCAATCCTCGAATTGCAGAAGGTGATGCCTGCAGTCTACGACCAGCTGCGTGAGATTACTTCGCGTCTGGAAAAGCACTACCGCGACATGCAGGATTTCGAATTCACCATCCAGGAAGGCAAGCTCTACATGCTGCAGACCCGCAACGGTAAGCGTACCGGACCGGCAGCAGTGCGCGTTGCCATCCAGATGGTGGACGAAGGGCTGATCACGAAGGAAGAAGCGATTTTCCGCGTGGATCCCAACCAGCTCTATGAGTTCTTGCTGCCGCGTCTCGACGAAAAAAGCGCCAAGATCGACGTGTTGGCCACGGGTCTTCCAGCGTCACCGGGAGCGGCAGTGGGACAGATTGTTTTTACAGCCGATGAAGCGGTAGAAAAAGCCGGGCACGGCGCGACTAAGCATCCGGTGATTCTGGTACGTGCGGAAACCACGCCAGAAGACATTCACGGCATGGAAGTCGCGGCCGGAATTCTGACGTCACGCGGCGGCATGACCAGTCACGCTGCCGTTGTAACTCGTGGCATGGGCAAGTGCTGCGTGGCCGGCGCAGGCGATATCGAAGTCGACGAGAAAGCACGCGAGATGCGGGTAAAAGGACAGCTGTTCAAGGGCGGAGACTGGATTTCGCTCGACGGCACCACTGGACGCGTCATCAAAGGCAAACTCGGCACCATGGCGGCAAAGCCCGACGATCCGGAACTGATGAAGCTGATGGCCTGGGCCGAACCGTTCCGCAAACTGGGTGTGCGAGCCAATGCCGACATTCCGCGCGACGCGATTCAGGCACGAGCTTTCGGCGCCGAAGGCATTGGACTATGCCGAACCGAGCACATGTTCTTTGGCGAAAAGAAGCTGCCTCACATGCGTGCCATGATTCTCGCCAACACCGAGAAAGATCGTCGCGCCGCGCTAAAGAAATTGCTGCCGTTACAGCGCGCTGATTTCGTCGGCGTCTTCCGCGCCATGGACGGCTTCCCGGTCACCATTCGCACTCTCGACCCGCCGCTCCACGAATTCCTGCCGCGGCGTGAAGACCTGATGGTCGAGATTGCTGTGCTCGAAGCCACGAAGCCGAAGTCCCCCAAGCTGAAGGGACTTAAAACGCTGCTGCGCCGGGTCGAGGAGTTGCACGAATTCAATCCCATGCTCGGCCACCGCGGCTGCCGCCTGGGTATCACCTATCCGGAAATTACCGAGATGCAGGCTCGCGCCATCTTCGAAGCGGCGGTCGCGGTTGCTAAGGATGGAGTGAAAGTCTATCCCGAGGTAATGATCCCGCTCACCGCCACGTTGAAAGAAATGGCGAACCAGGCCGCCATCGTTCACCGGGTCGCGCAGGAAGTTTTCAAAGAGAAAGAAAAGAAGGTGGACTACCTGGTGGGCACCATGATCGAGCTGCCGCGAGCAGCGCTGGTCGCGGATGAGATCGCGAAGGAAGCCCAGTTCTTTTCTTTCGGAACCAACGACCTCACCCAGACCACTTTCGGTTTCTCGCGTGATGACATCAACAAGGTGCTTCCGACTTATCTGGAAGAAGGCATCCTGAAACAGGATCCGTTCGCCGTCCTCGATCAGGAGGGAGTCGGCCAACTGGTGAAGATCGCGACCGAGCGAGGACGGAAGACGCGCCCCGGCCTCAAAGTCGGCATCTGCGGCGAACACGGCGGGGAACCGTCATCGGTAGAGTTCTGCCACAAAGTAGGACTCAACTACGTCTCCTGCTCGCCCTTCCGCGTCCTCACGGCGCGCCTGGCGGCAGCTCAAGCCGCAGCGGCCGACAAATTGAAAGTCGAAGGCGGTAGAACGAAGTAAGATAAGGGGGAAACTCAGAGGTCATGGATAGCATTCTCCTGACCTCTGTGTCCTCCGTGGTTTTATCGAAGAGGGAGACTCACTGCACTCTCTGCAGGCGTGAGATCAATTTCTGCGCGAAGTTCTGCTCAGACTCAGACCAAAGCAGGCGGGCATTAGCGCCCGAGTTCTTTTCCACTTTGCTGGTGAACTCTACAAGTTTTTGCACGTTGGCCTTTACTCTAGCTCCAGCCTCGATGGTCAAAGGCACGTCTTCCTGGAGAAACGGCGAATCCAGACCAAGGTCCACCTGGATGTGGCCTTCCTGCTGGTAAACACCATCATCAAATTCGACACCATGGACGAGGAACTGCACCGGCGACGGCCGCAGCGTCCACTCACCCTTCTCATCCAGAACCCACAAATCCCAAAACCCTTCAAACCGGTAAGCGTAGTCTTCATGCAATAAATCGGAAGCGATGAGCACGGCTTCTTCCGGTGAAACCCCAGGACTGAAACGACGTTCAAGAATGGTAGGTTCGTTCCATGAAACCGGATGGAGCGCCAGATAGGTGATTCCGGGCTGCCCCACTGAAAACGAAAACTGACGCATCACAGACAGGGCATGGGGCAACATGTCGTCCACTTCGAACGTGGAAAACCAAACACTCAGATAAAGAGGATCAGGCATGGGAGACTCGTGGCAATAGGGCTGTCATCTCTCTATTCTAAATTGCCCGAAGCGAAGCCGTCGGCTTCGGCTGAGGCGAACTGCCGATCGATGCTCTTAGCTCTGGATCGACTCGATTTGACATGCTGTTCGATCTTTGACACTGTTCCAGCCACGCTGTTAACATCGAAACTCAGTCGCAGGCTTCCTACCTCAACACAGTGGTCCCCGTCGTCTAGCCTGGCCTAGGACATCGCCCTTTCACGGCGGTAACACGGGTTCAAATCCCGTCGGGGACGCCAACAAAATAAACCACTTCGAGGATTCGACTAGTTTTGCCGCGCGTCCACAAACGTCCACTTACACCAGCTTTTTCCCCAGTCCGGGCGAAAGCAGTCTGACCACCCTGCTCTGCGCCTCGCGCTTCTCGTTGCTCACAGCCTGAACGTAGGTGTCCATCGTGATTCGGAGATTCGCGTGACGCAGAAGTTCCTGAATGACTTTGGGGTTTTCCCCGTTCGCATTCAAGATCGTCCCAAATGTGTGCCGAAAGGTATGCCAGCCGATCCGCTTCTTGAGGCCTGTCCGCTCTGCCGCTCGCTTGATGTAGACACGGTAGATTGAACTTGGCCAATACGGCTGTCTGCCGTTTTTCGCAGGGCTCGCATAAACCCAATCGGACGGACCGTTGTAGGGGGTCTCCTGCTTCCAGAGCCAGAGGCTGTTCGCCAGTTCCGCGTCCAGCGGAATCGGTTTCTGCGAAGCCTCGGTTTTCGGTGGTCCAATCCTCTGTTTCACTATGGACCGCCGGATGTGAATCACGTTCTTGTCGAAATCCACATCCTCCCACTTCAGCCCTAACAGTTCGCCGACCCGCAATCCGCTGGAGCCATCGAGAAAAACCGCCGTGCGAAACGGCTCTGGAATGGCGCCCAGCAGATTGACGACTTCTGCGATGGTTAAGACCTCTGGGGTTCTTTGCCTCTTTGCGCTCTGGCGAACGCTCGTGATCGGATTCCTCTCGGCCCACTCCCACCGGATGGCGTGAGAGTAAAGCGCGCTCATGATGTTTCTGACCTTGGCCTTGGTGCCCTTCGCCAACGGAATGCCGTTCGGAGAAGCAGAGACTTTTCAGCCATTTCTCCACCTCCACGGCTTTGATTTCCGTCAGGCGGTAGGATCGCCAACGGGGAAGAATCCACTTCCTCAAGTAGCCGTCGTAGACATCCTGCGTGGCATATGACTTCCGTTGTTCCTCCGCCCGGAGGGCTGCCCGGATTCTTCTTCGAGAAGATCTCCGGTAATTCGTGCTCCCGGTAGTGGTTGACGAGAGTCTCCGACGCTGATGTTTTTGACGAGTGCCTGAGGGGTTTGTTGGTTGATGGTCAAGCGCAAAGCGTCCACCGCAGTTTGTACGAGAGACGCGTTGGGGTAGTCTTCGAGCGTCCCCACAATAGTCGCCCGGCGTCTGCGAGTGCCGTCGATTTGAGTTTCCCGCCATCGGTATTCCCAAACTGTGCTTCCGTCTTTGCGCCTAATGGTCCTGAGAGTTCCTCTTTGATAGCATGCACGCCTCATTGCTCTTTCCTTTCAGAGTTGAGGCGGCATGGATAGCTGTGGGCGATTATACCTCGCGCCCAAGCGTTCAACTCGGAGTTGCGGAAACGCCAGAGCTTGCCAATCTGGATGGATGGAATCTCGCCACGGCGGGCCATTCGCTGAAGAGTTTTGGGGTGAATTTTGAGCAATTCCGCGGCCTCGTTGCTATCAAGAAGGGGCTCAAATTCGGTCTGGGAGTTGCGTTTGATCTCAATGGGGAGGGTGGCCCGCTGCATAATCATTCTCCTGTCGGTGGCTCATGAGGGCTCGAATACATCTCCGAGATGTATCGACTTTCTGCTCGCTTCATGTCGACGGCATGCCACAAGAGGCCGCGGTCGTACCAGCATCGTCGAAACCGCTCTTGTTCTTTGGGACAGTTTGGTTGGGACAAGAACGGGCTGGGCTGGCATATCGACTCCAAAATGCAATAATTCAATGAAGAGCAGACTTAGCGAGACAGTAGCCGAAAGCGAGGCGTCCATCTTTCGGTTAGGTACAGGAAGTGTCGGATTCCATTGGGAACTCGCGACACCACTGTCCGGCGTTCGGTGACCACGCAGAACGACGATTGGCCAGAACGAGAGGCGAAGACAGCACCAAGCTCGATCCTCAGCAGGACCTCACCTGCGCCAAGTTGTTGAAGCAAACCAGATCAGTCTTTGAACGATGAGCCGTTCCGGGTTACGCCGCCATGGCTCCACCGACGCGGGTCGACTGACGGCCGATCAGTCCGCTGCGCTCTTTATATATACGTAAACTCAGTTCTTTCGAGCTTGCAGTGTGCCAATGGTGTGCTGGATCGTGCCGATGAGCGGCAGCGGTGGTGACCAGGCTTACCACTATCAGCCAGATGCAATTGCCTATATCGCGGCGCACGGCTTGGCCGGTCAATCTCTTTCCAGCCCGACGTTTCATGTGAAATATTGATGTGGATGACAATCGATGCAAGGACGCTGAGTTCGGGCAAGCGCGAATGGGTCTGGGCATACCGCGAACAAATCAAACTACTGGATGAGTTTGATGCCCAAGGCCTGTATTGCGCCGAGAATGAATGGGACACCAACACGTGGAGGCATTCCTTAGTACCTACGGCTTGTTGCAAGGCCGCCACGCACAACTGCGGAAGCGATCAAAGGCAGTTTCCGAAGCGCTGGTTCCGATCTTCCGACCGCCACTGGTTTCGGCTGACAAGGTCCAGGAGCTGACTGATCGCTGGCACAAGGGCATCACCGAACTGGGAAGCTCGTGAAAGAGCGGAAGGATGGCACACAGTCCGAGCTCCGGTCTATGAGCGCGAAGCTTTTGTGGTTCTACAAGCCAGAAGAAATGACGCTGTTTGATGATTATGTTTTTGCAGCGATTCGGCAGCAGCCCGGCTTCGGGGAGCTGACAAAGCCTGGCTATCTCTTCGCATTTGAAAAGCTGTTTTCGGAGACGGCTGTCGAGATCACCGAGGCAGCTCGCTTCAGCGATCGGAAGTATCCGTATCCAAAGCGCGTGCTTGATAAGTGGCTTTGGCTAAATGGAAATGAGGAGAAACAGGAATTCATGAAGCGTTTCGACCGATCGCTCGAACGCTCTCATCTCATAAGCAGTTGACGGAATAATGAATTGCAGACTTGAGCGATGAAAGGCTACATCTACATTGCAAGCGCATTCGAGACCGTCGACCGTTCTGTCTGCGGGCAGAAAGGATCTTGGGTTGATAACGACCCAAATTTTTGGACATCCCCGCCGACTTGGGGCATCTGCCGCAACGATCTCCGTGCCGGTGCCGAAGTTGGGGATTACGTGTTTTTCGTATTGCCGATTCGCGGAAGGCACCCTCAAATGATTTTTGCTTACTTAAAGATTGCTGAAGAAAATCACGCATGAGGAAGCATTTCCTCGTGCGGATCTACGCCGCAAGCGGATGGGGAACAAGATGCCCAATGGAAATATCATCGTTGATGAGCATGGCCGATATAACCCGTTTGACGGGGGTGCCCATAAGCATATATTTGACCGCGTGAAACGGCACTATGTCGTCGGCGATGAGACAGCGTCAAGGATGCTGAGCGCGGATGAAATACGCCGTCTTGCGCCTGGATTTCTGAAAAAACTGGGATCGATTATCGGAGTTAGTGGGAATCGAGCAATAGACATTATTTCGAGGAAGGGGCGAACTCTGACACCTGCACAGGTAAAAGCGCTTCTTGCATGGCT
This sequence comes from Terriglobia bacterium, assembly GCA_963741105.1. Lineage (GTDB taxonomy): Bacteria > Acidobacteriota > Terriglobia > Terriglobales > Acidobacteriaceae > JAIQFF01. The sequence continues at coordinate 7,373 of CAVUGT010000004.1, read as the reverse complement.
TCGTAGGTAAAGCGAGAGATAAATGTTTACTGATTTGATTGTCGAGCTCGATCCTCCAAAGGAACAGGAGCGGTAAGTGTGAAGGCAAGGAGCGTCACCTGACGGAGGCAGCGGTGATGCTGGCCTATTGTATGCACCTCCTACGCACCGTGCCGGAACTCCAAAGGGTGGAGCTTCATCCCGACGGTGAGCACGCGAAGCGGTTTGAAATTGCTCACTGGCTTGCGGCCCAAGGTTTTGCCCGCGACGCAACACCAACCAAAACCAATTTTGGTGGAACTTACGTCTGCGGTGACAAAAGCATCGTGGTCACTTCGATACCGGGAAAAGGCGACGTGGTAGCAACAACGTACACGGAAAGCATTGTTGCGGAATGTAAGGGGGGAATCTTAAATACGCGGCATGCCGGACAGACATCGCGGTTGCGCAGAGGCCTGTGTGAAGCTGTGGGCTTGCTGATGGCCCGGGAAAGGGCGTGGAGTTGCCGTCGTGCCCAACACTGAGACAACTTTGAGGCTTGCCAAGAGGCTCGCGCCTCGCGCACGAGATGCGGGGATTGATATCGCGCTGGTAGATGAGCAAGGGCGCGTAGTTGACGTGAAGCCATAGGGCTAATCACGCATATGCTCACCGTCCGACGTGCGTTGGTGACTATCGAAACCAGTCATTCTTTCTCAAAATCGATAGAGTACTTCTTGATGACCATGTTGCGGGATTTGATATTTAAAGCAGCGAGGCGGGGCTCAATTGCCTGCCGGTGCTCGTCTGAGATTCGTGAGCCGAGATAAACTGTAGTGACGCAACTCTTGTCGCGATAGTACACTTCGCCCTTGTAGGGCGCGAACAATCGCCACTCTCGTTCGTAAATCCAGCGATGATTCTTGTAGGACAAGATCATCTTTGCCAAGTCGTTGTGTGGCGCGCGACTTCTATGAAGCGTGGGTTCGGTCTCGTCATAGAACATTCGGACCAAACTGACGTCGTCCGACAGACATCGAAGAAGTTTTGACAGACTGTATGACACGCAGATTCCCCTAAACTGGTCGGCATAATGGGCCCACATTAGCTCATGGTTTTTTACCTCGCAAAAACAACACATTCCTATCTGAGACTTGTTGTCCAGGATGGCCTGACGCGTTGCCCGATAGTTTTCTTTCTCCCTGAGGTGGCGGCTCGAACTGAAAAGGCCTTCCATTGGGTCATTTAATGCCGTGAAGTCAGCACAGAAAAAATAACCTTGCTCGATGGCGAGGAGTTCCCGGTCGAATTGGTTTAGAGATCGATATCGATACAACCTTGGCGGTTGCGCGTAGGCTTCTATCGTCGCCACATTGCCTCCTGTAACAGTGTTTCAGGACGGTCTCCCCAAAGTAGCCGGGGGATAGCCGATTTTCAATAGCCTAGTGACTCTCGTGATTTGTTGTTGCGATCGTTTGTGTGCCGGTCGCGGCTCTTTGTGTTTGTCGCAGAAGCCGTTCTTCGCGAAAGAGGAGACAATCAAACTTCCTGGAGCCGATCGATCTGGTGGATATTGCGTTTATGGAGAGCATCGCTCGTGATAAACGGATGGTCACGTACTGACCACATGGCCAAGGGGGCCTCTGGGTCGTCGTCGGCTTTCGCTGTGAGTGATGCGCGGAAGCAACTCGTGGTCATTGCGGAGGGCTTAGCGTATACGCTGACGAACGGCAATTCTCGTGAGAATTTCCCTAAACAGGCCCGAGTCTTTGCCAATGGTCATCGCCTTCCAGCGAGCCTGGTACATTTTTCTTCCATCCCCGCCGCGTATTTAACCAAAACACGCAAGAAGAATGACGATCACTAAGCCTCCTGCATTTGATTTCTAGTGGCACGCTATTGAACGTTTGTTGCGGTCGCGCAGCGTATTTTTGTCCTGAGCAGCGTCAATTTCTTCTAGTTCGGCGACATATTCCGCAGGAAGTGCGTGATCTCTGGCGCCCTCAAACAAGAATCGCTTGTACCACGAATACGGTCGAAGACCACGACTGTTGTCCGGGCTCGAAGCAACATATACCCATGCGTCAGCGGCAACTTTATTGATGAGTATTGGCAGTTTCTCTCGGGAATAACCTTTCTCGCCTTCATCGAGAAGTTACAGGTCATTTTCCGAAACAGTATAAAGAACGCCCCACACTTGCCCGCCCGTGCAGGGCTCTACGTTGGCCTTTCCGGAGCCATCCTTTTGGCTCCTCTTGTTAAATCGCAATCGGCCGGTGTGCCAGCTGTGGGCCAGCTTTAGAGTTCACTGGCCTGCGGGCGTGCCTGTTGCACCATCTCGACCAAGACTTTCCGAGTCTCAGCTGGATTCTTTACCTCCCGCAAGAATGCGACGCGGGCACCGCGCATACCATCTTGGGTCTTCAAGCGCACGTGAAACCCAAGCCGATCGACTGCAGTCATCGTTGCTTCCTGTGACTCGACCCGAGCAAATTCCCGGGCAAGCAAGACGAGCGCATCCTTGTGGTCGGCATTCATGTGCTGAATGATTTCGGCCATTGAGTCAGCAAGAGGGTCGGGTTGGCTGCGGTCATATTCAGAGGCCGATACCCAGCCCATCACTCCGAAGCCGCCCACGTAATAAACGTCCACCACGTCCATGCGGTAGAAGGAAAAATCTTCAAAATCTACCCAGTACTTGCTGTTGGCATAACGAGCCAAGTAGAGCTTGCGAGCCTCTGCCAGTTCAGCATTCGGGAGCGACAGAACATTTCCGACCAGCGTGACCCTGGATGATCCAAGCGGATCGCCGCCGACGTCTTCCTGGGTAACAAGCAAGCTGGCGCGAGGGTCGGCCTGCAAGTTCTGCGTGTGCATGGCCATTGTGCTGATAAGGAAGATGGGACGCCCGTGATCGTCCAACCCGTAGGGCATCACGGACCCGAAAGGGAAACCCACTTGTTTCCGCGACAGGGTTGAGAGGCTACCTATGCGGCCCAAATACACCAATGTTCGCGCACGCTCGGCAAACGTGGGCTCGGGGACCGGAGGCTGGTCACTCGCTGGCACAGGGCCCCGCATGTTTTCTGATGGATGAGGGATTCATTCGCGGTCCTCTTTCCTAGGTTTCTTCGTCGGGCGGACCCGCGGCGCCGGCCAGATCCTGAGGCCTGATCTTCTCGACGTTGAACTTGGCTACACGCTCGCGCATCGTCTTCAGAACATCTTCGAGAGGCGGGGCGTCGCCCTTGATCCATCGCAACGGGTTGATACGCGCAACAACAAAGGAGCGCAAATATGGACTCACCAGTCCGCGATCCTTCAGCTTTTTGACCACTGCGGCAACTCTCTCCTCGAGATCGAGCACCATCGTAGAGCGCTTTTCATGTTGCTTAAGTGCCGAGCGCAACGGGTCGTCACTGAAGTCCTCTAGCCGCCGAAGGATCGGATGGTAAGCACCGCCACCGAACCGCGGGACTCGCTCGTAGCACACCCCCAGAGTGACAAGTGCGGCCTGATCGAGATAAAAGGCAAACGGGGTTGCGCACCGTCGGCGGACGCACGTCGCGGTTGTCGGTCCACACCGCCTGGAAGACCGGCAGCGTGGTGCCCGCCTGGGTGTTGTAGCTCCACTCCGCCGCGGGCATCCGGTACGAAGGCCGGCGCCGGCGTGAGGTCGATGTAATCGCCGACGAACGGCACCGTGCCCAGCTTGAACATCGGCAGGTTGGGCGGGTCTGGTACTGCATCTGCTCGATCACCAGCGAGCCGAGCCGGAGCTGGCGCCCATCCGCGTAGTTGGAGACCTTCAACGGACGGCGCGAACGCCGGGCGTCAGTCCCGGCGTGCCGAGGGACGCGCGGATGTCCATCGTCCGTCGGGTGGCCCGACGGCCGGGCGCTGGTGTCGTCGGCGAACGCGGCGAAGCTCTGCGAGACGTCGTCGCGCAGGTCGTAGTAGATCAGCAGCAGCCGGCCGCCGGCGAAGGTCAGGCTCGGCATGAACTGGTGCCCCGGCTCGGACGCTTCGGACACCGCGCGCGCACACCGTGGTGCATATTTTGTGGACAAGATTTTCAAAGGCGTAAAGCCCTCTGATCTACCTGTGGAACAAACAACGAAATTCGAACTGGTCCTGAACCTCAAGACCGCGAAGGCGATTGGGTTGACCATTCCAGGTGCATTCCTCTTCCGCGCCGACGAGGTGATCGAGTAGGCCTGCCTCTGAACGCGACGTTGCTGCAGCTGCTCACGTCGCCTTGTGGCCCACTTCCGACAGATCGCGGAATTGCACCATTTCGGTCGCAAACGGGGAAGAGCGGACAAGCGAACAGGTCTTGAGCAACCGAGGCGACGTTCGTGACCCATCTCTGCCATTTGACGACCAAAATTGCCGCACTGCACGGCACCGTTCTCGTGCAGCGGTATGGTAATGTGCGGCTCCAGGTCTGGAGGAGGGAAGCCTATGAAGCGACGCCAGTTCATCACCCTGCTCGGCGGCACAGCCGCGGCATGGCCGGTGGCGGTGCGAGCGCAGCAGCCGGCGATGCCAGTGATTGGGTATCTCAGCTCCCGCTCTCCTGGCGACTCCGCGCACATTATCGCAGCGTTCCGCAAAGGGCTGAGCGAAGCGGGTTTCAATGAAGGCCGCAACGTGAAAATCGAATCCCATTTTGCGGAAAGCCGGTTGATCGATTGCCGGCGCTTGAGCTGAACTCGTCAGCCGTCGAGTAAATGTGATCTTTGCGACCGGCGGGACCGGTTCGGTGGTCGCGGCCAAGCCGGCTGTGCCAGCGACCATCCCGCTGGTGTTTGCGATGGCAGGCGATCCAGAGTCAAGCTCGGCATCGTCGCGAGCCTCGCCCGGCCGGGCGGCAGCGTCACCGGGATCCGCGTTCCTAGTGAATAGCGCTTACCGCCAAGCATCTTCAATTGCTGCAGGAACTTGTGCCCAAGGCCAAGGTCATCGGCTTTCTCGTGAACCCCACCGATCCAAATGTTGCAACCGACACTGAGCAGGCGCCAGAGGAAAGCGACGAACGTGCTGGGGGAGACAAAAATCGCTCATCACGAATGCCAGCCGGGGAAAGCGATCTGGAGCCAGCATTCGCAAAGTTTGCGCTGGAAAAGGTTGAGGCAATCATTCGTGCAGGTAAGGTCCCCTTCACCACTTGACCAGGCGCCACGCAACCAATGCCCCAATCCTGCGGCCGGGCACGCCTTGCCAGCGATTTACGCCCTCTGCGCGAGTTTGTCGATGCTGGCGGCCTGATGAGCTATGGCACCAGTATAACCGACGCCAATCGCCAGCTTGGCATCTATACCGGCACAATTCTCAAAGGCGCGAAGCCTGCCGACCTACCGGTGGAGCACCGACGACACTTCGAGCTGGTCATCAACCTCAAGGTCGCGAAGCGCTCGGCCTGAAATCCCCGCCGTCATTCTGCTGCGCGCGGACGAGGTGATCGAATAAGTGCGCCAGCCGCAAGCTGGTGCGATCCAGCCGGTGGAAGTCCGGCCCAAGTAAGGAGTAGCGTCCGCTTGGTAGCGAGTGTTGCGTGGCCGCTGGCGACAGTGGTCGCGAAGCGTACACAGCGATTGCATGGGGTGTGGGATTGAGCCACGAAAGATCAGACATCGCAGGGGCCGAGAGTTTTCATTCGCTCGAAGGCAACATGTGCGGCACCGCCATGCGAGGTGCTGACGCCCTGCCGGGGTCGAAGGCCACATCACGTGTAAAGGGATCGCATCGGAAGCTGGGAGGTCTCGCGTCTGGCCGTCAGCGCGTTGCGTGAGCGGGACGGTCCGCATCGGGAAGGCGAGGAGCCGTAGCCGATGATGTACGGACACGAGAAGTCGGACCCCGCCATAGTAGCAGTGAAGCTGGCGAACAAAGCGGCGACCCTGCTGTGGAGCAATCCGCGCGCGGCCAGCCGCAGCGGAGTCGGTGGAGCGAAGGGCGGGGACCAAGGGGAATGCGGACCGGCAAAGCACGCACTGGACACAGAGCCTGAGACTCGCGTGTCACAGGCGCTGGAACGCATACGGAAAGCCGCAAGCGCAAGAAAGAAGGAGAGGTTCACCGCGCTCTTCCACCACATCAACACCGAGCTCTTGAAGCAAGCGTTCTCCGAACTTTCGCGGAACGCAGCCCCTGGCGTGGATCGGCTGACGTGGAGGGCCTACGAGGCAGACCTCGAACGCAATATCGAGGACTTGCATGAACGGGTCCAACGGGGAGCGTATCGGGCACTGCCGTCCCGGCGGGTCTACATTCCCAAGCCGGACGGCCGGCAGCGCCCGCTCGCGGTCGCAGCCCTTGAGGACAAGATTGTCCAACGAGCGGTGTCCACGCTGCTGAACGCGATCTACGAGGAAGACTTCCTCGGGTTCTCGTATGGATTTCGGCCTGGGCGCGGCGCGCACGACGCGTTGGATGCACTCTGTGTCGGGATGCACAGCAAGAAGGTGAGCTTCGTTTTGGATGCCGACATCCGGTCGTTCTTTGATGAGATTAGCCAGCAATGGCTGATCCGCTTCCTGGAGCATCGGATCGGCGACCGGCGCATCATCCGCCTGATCCAGAAATGGCTGAAGGCGGGCATCCTGGAAGACGGAGTTGTCGCGGTCGGTGACAAGGGGACGGGGCAAGGCTCGGTGATCTCACCGCTGCTTGCCAACATCTACCTGCACTACGCGCTCGATCTCTGGGCCGCACGCTGGCGACGGCGCGCGGCCACTGGCGACATGATTATTGTGCGCTACGCCGACGACTTCATCGTCGGATTTGAGCACGATAGCGATGGCCGGTGCTTTCTGGAGCAGATGCGCGAGCGGTTGGGTAAGTTTGCGTTGTCGCTGCATTCTGAGAAGACCCGGCTGATCGAGTTCGGACGTTTTGCGGCGGAGCGCCGCAAGCGGCAAGGGCTCGGCAAGCCGGAGACCTTCGACTTCCTGGGCTTCACCTTCGCCTGTGGCAAGACCCGAGCGGGGAAATTCCAGATCAGACGGAAAACCCGAGGGGACCGCATGCGGGCGAAGCTCAAGGAGATCAAGCAGGAGATGCGACGGCGCATGCATCAGCCGATACCCGAGCAGGGGAAGTGGCTGGGGCGGATCGTCCGCGGCTACTTCAACTATCATGCAGTGCCGACCAACGGTCGCGCCCTGGATGAGTTCCGGCATCACGTCACCGATCTCTGGCGGCGCACGCTTCGACGTCGCAGCCAGAAGCATCGGATGACGTGGGCACGGATGACGCGGCTCGTGGACGACTGGCTGCCAAAACCAACCATCCTTCATCCCTGGCCGAGCGACCGCTTTGCCGTTACCCACCCGAGGTGGGAGCCGTATGCGGGAAAGCCGCACGTACGGTTCTGTGCGGGGGGGCGTGCGATGAAACGCACGTCCCTACCG
>CAVUGT010000003.1:0-111448 GCA_963741105.1 Terriglobia bacterium | reverse complement strand
CTGATGTAGACCACGCGGCGGGACAGAGACCAGCGCTGAGCGCGATGGGAGGCGATAACCCATCCTGCTACGAACCGCTCGCGCACGGAATCCATGGGGCGGGTAACGTTCCAACTGATCGATCCTGGCAGCGGGTTCGAAATAGGTCCGGTAGCCGTTGGCGTGCATCCAGCGAGGTAACTCGTCTCCAAGTCCCAGAGCGGGTTCGAAGCCGGTCCCCTAGTTCAAGCAAAACGTCACGTCGATAAGCCGCGTTATGCGGAGGGGGCGTTCCGATCTCGCCCGCCGGCCGCCCCTCGGCCCACAGTCCGTAATCGGACAGAAAGCCAGCCCAACTGATAGCGGTCGTCGGGTTGGCGTTGCCGATAGCCGGAGTCACTGCGGCCCACGGGGTCGTCATAGCGGCACTGAGAATCTCGGCCATATCGGGGTGCGGGTAGGAGTGTGTCTCCGCGATGAAGAGGACAGGCGCTGCGGCGGATCGAATTCCTGCCGCACGTGCGGATGCGACACTCGTAAGTGGGGCCTCAACGATTTTTACCGCTGCAAACTCCTCCCGGTACGACAAAATCTCTTCGAGGCCCGCCGGGTCAGGCGCAACCAGCACGAGTTCGATTTCGCGGCGCAAGGTTTGGCGTCGGAATCGTTCTATGACGCCGCGAATGGTTTCATAGTTGTCGGTCGGCCAGGATCACGGACATTCGTGGCACGCGGTCCGCCGTCCGAGACTCCTGGTCAGATTCGGGCTGTTCCAGAATCGAGTTGTTCATTTTCTCCCTCCACCTAGTTTCGGGTAAGTGTTCGAACCAGCTGCGTTGCCCATTGCTCCGCGGGATACACAAACCGACGCAGCCGGGATGATTCGTAGGACTGCAAACATGCGCCTTTCAACGTCCTGGCCGGCCGCCAACCTCGCCACGTGGTCCGATCAAGATATTGGAAGTAAAGATCATGATGTCGAGTCGCGCCCCCGCTGTTCCATGGTTTCGAGTTGCCGCTGTAGTGGGCAATGCGGATTTTGGTCGACCGTTGTAGAGCTTTGTGAGAGCCCGGGGCGGAAGAAAGTGCTCAATTGTTGGGTTCTGGTTCCAGCCATCGTCGAGTTCCCCTAACTTACCCGCCAACACTGCGTTCAGTGCCTCCTGATCCCAGAAGAACACTCGATCCCGATATTTGTTGAGGTAGTCCATGGAACGTCCGGCCACATCATCTTTCCGCCAGCGTGCCAGGTCGATCAACAAGACGCCGGCATTGAAATACCGGGCATCGGCGGGCAACTGGAGTTCGCGATAAGCGGCGACTCCGAAGCGCGACGAGACCATCGGGACACGTTGGTCGGGCACCGCCAAGGCATGCCATTGTCCGAGGTCGATGTCCCATAGCGGCACGATGTCATCCAGCACGAGCAGATCACAATCTAGCCACAAAACTTTTTCGATATTCGCGGGAAGCCACTCTCCTAAAGTCAACTTCTGATAGGTCGTGACCGGCATCGGCCCCAGGTGGGAAGACCCGATAACGACGACCCTGTTCGGTTCCACCCAATGAATCGTCACTTGATCGGTCAGCGATGCCAGCACTCTCGCCTTGTCGGCAGGACTAATGCCGTCGTCCACGGCGTAGACCTCGACGTGGTGAGCCGGTCCCAGATTTTCGAGGACAGAGCGCAGCATCACCGCCAGAGGTAATGCGTAACGAACGTCCGATGCGCAAGCGATCACTAAAGAAGCCACGGGAGCGGCATCCTCTCACAGGCACCAGGAGATCAAAAGGTACAATCGCGAACCGGGAAACGCGCCAGCAGGCCAGGGTGCAAATGAATTCCGCGTCGTCCCGCTTACGCCACGTTGCGATTGATTCGCGGGGGCTCCGCATAGGCCGGTCTTTTCAACTCAGAGTAGGCGCGAGTCGCTTCCTTTTGTTCCTCCTGGTATTCGGGTTCGGTATTCACCGCCCAAAGATCGTATTTGGCTCCCATGATGTTGCGGGCTGCATACAGCGCCGTCATCATGGAATGGTCCTGGTTGTTGTACTTGTGCATTCCGTTCCGACCAACCAGTTGCAGATTTTGCAAGCTGGACTGCAAGTAGGTCCGGATGCAATCGACATTCCGGTTCCATCCGTTGTCGTACATGGGATAAGCCTTGGGCACGTGGACGACGGTGCCGTCCTCAATCTCGTCGCGGCGCGCAAGTCCAAGTTGCACGATCTCGCGGGTTGCGAGTTCAATGAGTTCCGCATCTGGCATCTTCCAGAGTTCGTCGTCCTGAAAAACGAAATATTCCAGGCCCAGACTTACATCCTTCTCCGGATCAGGAACCATCGCAGGCGACCAGTTCTTGAAATTCTGGATGCGGCCTACCTTTACCGATGGCTCATGAATGTAAATCCAGTTGTCCGGGATGCCTTCCTTGCGATTCACGATGAGAACAACCGTAAGGAAATCGCGTATCGCAGGGATTCTGCCGCTCGCTGCACCTCGGCGGGAGCCGCGGGATCGAGGGCACGCACCAGGCTGCGCATTGGCATGGAGCTGATAAAATTCGGGCCCGAGAACGATTCTTCGCCGGAGGATGACCGCGTGACGACCTTCGTGACCCGTCCAGCTTCATGACAAAGGCGAACGACGTGGCGTCCCAGCAACACAGGCTGGCCGGATTGCTGCAAATGTTCGGCCAAGGTCTCCCACATTTGTCCCGGCCCCCGCTCAGGGTAGTGAAAACTTGAGATCAGGCTCTTGACCTTATTGCCGCGGCTTTGGAAAATCGCACTCTTGATTGCCGAAAGGAATGACAGACCTTTAATCCGTTGCGCGGCCCAGTCTGCATGGATTTCATTGCAGGGCACACCCCAGACCTTTTCGGTGTAGGTCTTGAAAAACGCACGATACAGACGGGCGCCGAAACGGTTGCAAACCCAGTGTTCTAGAGTTTCTTCTTCTCGAAAAGGAAAGAGAACCGCGTAGACGTAACTGCGAACAATTCGGAGGCTCTCCACAAAGCCCATGCCGTGCAGCACGATCGGCGATTTTCAAGGGATATATAAAGAATCGGTTGCGGTAGAGGATTCGAGATATGCGCTGACGCTCGATAAATTTGTCGCCAAGAATCTCGCACCAGATTTCATTCACCTCTTCCCATTTGCTGAAGAATCGACGCCCGCCGATGTCGAATAAATAGCCTTTGTAATCGACAGTGCGGGCAATCCTCCTACGATGTCGTCGCTTTCTAACACAACCGCAGGTCTGCCGTGTTTGGAGAGTTCGTAGGCGGCAGTCAGTCCGGCAGGGCCGGCACCGATAATCACGACATTTCCTGGGGAATGGTTGGTTCCCGGATTCGAAGGGTCTGGTGTACCAACATGATCAAGAACAGATTCCGGCGCACGACGCGACGGTACTTCACTTCTTCGAGTATCACTCACGGGACTGCTCGTCTGGATCGGTCCAGCACCAAAAGCTTTTCCCAAGAAATGCGATGCACTGCAGCCCATCCACACCACTCCGCTGTAGAAGTAATACAGCCAGTGGATGGATATCGCGGCAAGCATGAAAACAAATCCGTGCTGCTTGCAGAAGAATCGATAGAGCGTCTGGTTCAGTCCTATCAGCAACAGAATGCCGGCTATAACAGCGAGTACGGTCCACTGGAGCGGCACTTTTCCAAGTCGTGTGAATACCGGCAGGAGCACCAGCAGAACCGCAAGCAGCATGACGATGGCAGCACTGAACCGAGACTTGTATCCAAGATTCAGGTCATCCGGCATCTCCCCGGTTTCCAGGATCAGATTTGCCCAGGGAATTGCCCGATCACGAATATCCGACTTCAGCATGCCAGTGAAGGTCCAGCGCTTCAAATGCGGCGCGCAACCCGCTTATCGAGCAGAATCTTCTGACCGGCGCGCTGCAGTCGCCAGCCGAGTTCGATGTCCTCGATGCTGGGGCGCGGATATTTGTCCTGATCAAACCGGAAACGCTGGAAGATATCGGCTCGCACCGCGCCGCATCCGGTCCAGAAAGTTCCGGCCCTGGGATTCGCATTCTGATGGATGTAGTGGTGGATGAGGTTTTCGTACTGAGAAAAGAAGCCTTGTTCCGATGGCGCAAGATCGTACGATCCGAAAACTGCGGCCAGATCTGGATCTCTTTCGAAGTCGTGGGCGATGGTCTGCAAGGCGTCAGGCGAGACAGCTACGTCAGCGTCGACGAACACAAGTACGCATCCGCGGGCTTGGTCAGCCCCCAGATTGCGGGCGCCTGCTGGGCCGAGTTGACACTCGGTACGCAGATAACTCGCACCATGCGAGCGGACGAGTTCTTGTGGTTCGTCCGTAGAAGAATCGTCCACTACCAGAACTTCAAAGTCTTTGAATCCGGAAGATTGAAGTGCTTTCAGGCACGAGGCGAGCTTTTGGCCGGCGTTATGCGCGCGGTATCACGACACTCAAATCAGGCAAGGCTCCCAAGGTCGCTCCCCAAGCACCAAATACAGAGTGGTCGCTATTCTAGACAACTAAGCGGCGGAATGGTGGGAATAAGTGTGCCGAGTTCGGTTTTGGGCGCGGCAACCGACGCAGTGGAATGAAAGTACGCAGGATATGAAAAGAATTGCCGTCTTGACGCCGGGAAGCCTTAAAAAGAGCGCATCTTCTCGGTTGGGGCGGGCAGAGTGCGTGCGACAATGAAGCTGAATGCGAGCTTCTGACGAGCCATGGCTGGGAACACTCTCGAACCTGGGATGAACTCTTCGAGTGTTCCCCAGCTCGCCGTCATTCTGATCACTCCCGATCAGAGGGCAGGTCTTATCCCGCACAATCCGAAGCCTGCAGAAACAGACGATTGCGGATTGTCTGGAAGTTATCATCGTCGCCCCCTCTGCCGACGCGCTCTTACTGAATCATGCCGAATTTGAGCGCTTCGCCGCGCTGCGGACGGTCAGCATTGGCGCGATAAAGTCGTTAGGGGCCGCTTACGCCGCTGGCGTACACGCAGCCACAGCTCCGGTAATCGCTTTGGGCGAGGATCATTCTTTCCCGCACGCGGACTGGGCGGAGCGGCTGGTGTCTGCGCACCGGGAGCCGTGGGCTGCGGTCGGTCCGCAGATTTGCAACGCGAATCCGGACAGCAGCGTGGCTACGGCTGACTATCTGATTGGCTATGGCCCGTGGAGCGAATCGGCGAAGGCAGGCGAAGTGGAACATCTGCCAGGACACAACAGCTCATACAAACGCCAACTGCTTCTGGAATATGGGGACTCACTCGACAACATGCTGGAAGCGGAAAGTGTGCTGCACTGGGAATTGCGCCGGAGCGGCCACAAGCTTTATCTCGAAACCGCGGCTAAGACGTCACACGTAAATATCAGCCGGCTCGCCTCCTGGGCCAGTGCGCAATATCACGCAGGACGAATGTTTGCCGCGTTTCGTGCCCGCAACGAGCACTGGTCTTTTCTTCGTAGATCAGCATTCACGGTTGCAGGCCCTCTGATTCCTCTCGTGCGCCTACTGCGCATTCTGCGGCAGCGGCATAGTCTTCCAACCGAGACCCGCTTGTTTCCTTCGCTGTTGCCGACTTTGTGGTTCGGGTTGGTGCTCGACGCGTTGGGACAGATGGTGGGGTACGCGACCGGAGAGGGGAAGTCTTCGGAGAAAGCTTTCTATTTCGAATTCCATCGTGAAAGGCATTTGCGCAAGAGTGATCGACTCCTGGGCGTCTCCAGTCACTAGTGTATGAGTTCCACACCTTTTTTTTCGGTAATCGTTCCCACTCGTAACCGGCCTTCGCAGTTAGCTTGCTGCCTTGAGGCATTGGGAAAGCTCGAATATCCCGCTGATCGGTTTGAGGTGATCGTTATCGATGATGGCGGCACGGCCTCCATGATAGAAATCGAGACGGCATTTCAGGGCAAGGTGTCGCTGACGGTTATCAGACAGGATCCGGCGGGACCGGCTGCCGCGCGGAACACAGGCACGCGTCACGCTCGGGGACAATTCTTCGCGATGACTGATGATGACTGCGCCCCCGCGCCCGATTGGCTGAACCGGCTGCAAGAGGGCTTCGAGCAGGACCCGAACAAGCTTTACGGCGGAAGAACTGTAAATGGGCTTCCTAGGAATCGATACGCCGCTGCGAGCCAGATCATTATCGATGTGGTTTATGCGCTGCAGTCGAAGCTGCAGAATTTTCCTCAGTTCTTTGCTACGAATAATTTTGCCCTCTCCGCCAATGGGTTTCGTGATGTTGGCGGCTTTCGCGAGTCATTCTGGACATCGGAAGACCGCGAATTCTGCGATCGCTGGGCACACCAGGGACACGAGTTGGCTTATTTGCCGGATGTGGTTGTCTATCATTCTCACAATCTTGATTTTCCGGGACTCATGCGCCAGCATTTCAACTACGGACGAGGGGCGTCCCGCTTTCACAGACTGCGGGCGCAACGCGGCTGGGGGAGGTTTCAGTTTTACGGCCGGTTCTATTCGGCCCTGCTGCAACAGTGCCGTGGCCGGCGCTTCACGGAAGGTTTATTACTGGCGATCCTGCTGGCTGGCACTCAGCTAGCGGCGGCGGTCGGCTTCGCGCGCGAGAGCGTGGCTCGCCGTCCTCGAACCGTCCCGCTTTAACTCTTGCACGACTGGGCGACAACGCCTGGCATCGAGTACAAAAAGAATGAACTCCGTAACGCTGGGAATCATCGGTTGCGGCAAGGTCGTGAGTTCCATTCATCTCGACGCGCTCGCTCATGTTTCTCAGGCCGAAGTGTCAGCGGTGGCGGACCCGGTGGAAGAGCGACGCAGTGAAGCATCCGCGTGTTGCGGAGGAGCGGCGGCCTTTGGCGATTGGCGCAAATTGCTGGAACAGAGCGACGTTCAGGCAGTCTTGATTTGCACGCCGTCCGCTGATCATGCGGAATGCGCCATTGAGGCCTTTGCTCACGGAAAGCATGTTTACCTGGAAAAGCCAATCGCGAGCAGCCCAGCGCAGGCGGAGACGGTCTTGCAGGCCTGGGAAAGCGCAGGTTTGGTGGGCATGATGGGATTCAACTATCGCCACCACTCGCTTTTCGTCAAGGCGCGGGAGACGGTGATCTCCGGCAGGCTGGGAAAAATCCTTGGCGTCCAATCCTCGTTCACTTCCAGCGGATTTTGGATGCATGACTGGAAAAAGAGACGCGCTTCCGCGGGTGGAGTACTGTTCGATCTGGCCACGCATCACATTGACCTCATCCATTATATGTTGGAGCAGCCCGTCGCTGAAGTCTCAGCGCAACTCGCCTCCAGGAATTCCGAACAGGACACAGCTTGGCTGCGAATGAATCTGCAGAACGGCGTTGTTGTGCAGTCGTTCTTCTGTCTCTATGGCACAGACACGAACCGTTTTGAAATTTATGGGGACTCCGCAAGGCTCGCGATCGATTATGTGGCGAAAACATTTCGGGTTGTTGACCGCCGCGGTAGTCCGGCGGAACGCATCGCGAGCGCACTGGGTCAGGAAGCTAGACGGCTGAGAAATGCTCTCACCTCGCGGCGAGATCCATCCTATGAGACAGCTCTGGCAACCTTCGTGAATACCGTTGCAGACGGGCGCCGCCAAATCCAGCCTGACCTCCGTGACGGATTGCGCGCCTCTCTAGTTGTGGATGCGGCGGAACGGTCGGCTGAATCGGGGCGCAATCAGCAGGTCGCACCTTATCCGGGTGCTTGACCTACCTGCGCCCACAGAACACGCAGTGGATCACGGTTTGGAAGCAGACATCAGGCTGGGCTGACCCGAAGCATTCGGTCGTACCACAAGGTCCGCTGTCTCGGAGCCATTTGACGGACGCAAGTCGTGATCCAGGATGACCAGGGTTGACGCCCAGGTATGCGAAGTGTCTCCTTCCACTGCGAACGTGTGGGCATTCCCGATCGTTGCATCGTGAGCGATAGCGCGGAGCCGTTTGACCGCGTCAGTGCGCCAGCCTCGTCCGCGGTTCAGAAATCCACAGCAGACGCCGCTGACCACAACCAACACGAATGTGATCCTTAATAGTGGAGCGACGCGCGGTCGAGCGGAATTCAAATGAGTGAGAACTTCCGCAGACAATAAAAAGAGTGGCGGATAAATCGACAACACGTAACGCTCGCCGGCCGGAAGCGCCCAATAGTGGGTCAGACTCGATGTCCCAAAGTTGAGGTAAATCCAGGGCACCCCAGCCCACAGAACCGGGAGCCTCCATTGTTCTGCCTTCAGCAGAAAGAGTCCAATGATTGTAAGCACAATTGCAAACAGGGAGTGGACTCCAAAGGCCGTCGCCGGTACCAGCATTATTTTCGGATACACTTCGAACAGTCGCCACCGCAGATGCTGATTGACATTGAACATGTAAGACGAGCTGTTGTGCTGTGCCATCGCATGTGGGCGAAACATCAGGTCGCCGGTGACGGTCAGATAGTATGTATGCTCCAGTCCCACGACGAGTAACACTCCCGCCGCGATACCGAACAAAACGCGCCACTGGCGTCGCGCCAAGCAGTCGATCATGAGAGCGGGAGCCACAAGGAGCGAAGGTTCTTTCGTAAGGTATGCAGTCCCGATCAATAATCCGCACACAGTGCCAACACGGATGGGATGTCCCAAGCCCCAATACAGGTAAGCCAAAACAGCGGCGAGAACGAAAGAGCCTGCAATCGGTTCCGGCACCAGTATCGTGGCATAGCGAAGGTCTGCGGGAAATGTCGCCAGCAGAACGCCGGAGAACAGCGCTGCTTTGGGGCCAAACAGTTTTCGTCCCACTAGCATCAGCATCGCGACGGAAGCCGTTGAAGAAAGAAGAGGGACCATAATTGTGGTCCATTCGGCAATTCCAAATAGCGTGTAGACAATTCCCACTGGAATAATCACGCCAAATCGCAGGGCGAACTGGGACGATTCAGGTTTGTAAGCGAACTCAGCAACCAGTTGCGCATAACGCGAATACGCGAGGTCATCCGATCCAATCAATCCTGTGAAACAAGCGAGGCGCAGCAGAAAAGCGACGGCCACGATCAAGGCAAAGCATTTCCAGTAGTTAGCCTCGAGGTACTCCGCGACAGATGCAAGGCGTGTGGTAGCAGCAAGCGGAGTTGACTGGGATTGGCGAGCCATGGGTTCGAGCAATATGCCGATCCGGTCTTGCCGGGACGGAATCGGCTGCGAGATTAGCACGTTTATGCCGATTGTCCGAATGCAGAAACTGTTCCGCCAGTTCTCAGAGCCAGTGACGGAATCACGGCGCTGTTTGCAGCAGAATGCTATCTGAACCAAACCGGTACTGCGCGTTCCATTTTATCTGTGTTCCTTGGCGGGTTCTTACAATTGGAGCACAACAAGGAGCACAATAACTGCCAAATGAGAAGCTCCGAGCCCGACTTCCACACTTCGGCTCCGACTGTAAGTGCTTGAAAACGAGTGAGGGCGGCTAGAACGGTTCATTTGCTAAACCGTTGTACTGGCTAATACCGGTACCGAGGGTTCGAATCTCTCGCTCTCCGCCAGAGTTTCTAGTATCAAGCATTTGCATGCCACATTGCTTGCAATGACCTTGTTAATCGCGACCGATACCGGAAGCAGAGGACTAATTCCGTTTTCGAGTATTCTTACACGGCTGCACGCGGGGAATCGCTTCCCTGACCGGATGATCCCTAAGCCATTGCAGGACTTGATCGGCGCTCTCATTCGTCGGAAACACCGGATAGAAGACATACTCGATGCGTCCACCCCGAACGACCAATGTCAGCCGCTTCAAAAGCCGCGTTCCTGCCACGACAAACGTCGGCAATCGCAAGGCGTCGCATAGCTGGAAATTAGCGTCGCTCAGAACGTCAAATGGAAGGTGGAGTCGCTCGGCCATCTCGCGCTGATACTCGATGGTTTGGGTACTTAGGCCGAAAACTTCCGCCCTAAGGTGGAGAAACTCTTGATTGTGATCGCGAAAGTTGCAGGCTTGAGGAGTGCAGCCACGGGCGCCGGGAATCGCGTCCCAATTTTCGGGAAGGGGTTTCCCCGGCACTCCAGTCATGGGATAGCAGTAGATGATGGTCCGAAGGGCGAGTAATTCTGAAAGGCTGACCAGACGGCCGGAGGTCGAGCGAAGACTGACCTTGGGCATGGCCATTCCCACGAGATGGTCTGCTGCACCGTCATCTGCGGGTCGCGGCAAATCAGTGGGCAGCGGGAAATCGGTTTGCGGAGGCATTGCATTGCTCCCGGAACTTCATTCTACATTTCCACAAGACTCACGCGAAGTCAGGCCAAATGCGATCCATGGCATGTTGCGACGACTATGCTATATTTTTTCCGATTCCCACAGCTTCCTTTCTCGCCGCTGATCTTCGGAGGGCTCGATGCAAATGCAACGCTGGAGTAGAACTCTGCTATCTGCCGTCGCTGTGCTGATGGCATCCTTCTTAATCCTCTCTTTGGCATCGGCTCAGGACACCAAGAGCCAGGCGTGCTCGAACGACGATAGTGGACTGAAGTTGCCCGCCGGCTTTTGCGCCACTGTATTCGCCGACGGCATTGGCCATGCCCGCCACCTGGTGGTGGCGCCGAACGGGGTGGTTTACACGAACACATGGTCGGGCGAGTACTACAACAACACGCCGGTGCATTCCGGCGGGTTTCTCGTGGCACTGCAGGACAAGTCCGGCGCGGGCAAAGCGGACGTGATTGAACGCTTTGGTGAAACTGTCCAGACAGGCGGCGCTGGAGGTACCGGCATCGGGATATATAAAGGATCGATTTACGCCGAAAACAACGATCGAATCCTGCGCTATTCGTTGCCTACGGGGCCTGCTGGTGGCATCGTACCGACCAGTGCGCCGGAAACCGTCGTCTCCAAATTGCCTCTGGGCGGCGACCATCCCATGCACCCGTTCGTCATCGACGCCAAAGGCTCGATGTTCGTGGATGTCGCTACTGCCACCAATGCCTGCCAGTCGAAAAACCGGCAACCTAAAGTCCCTGGCGCAGATCCCTGTATTGAACTTGAGACTCGCGGCGGCGTATGGCGTTATGACGCGAACAAAACTGACCAGACGTTTTCTCCAGCTGAACGGTTCGCTACCGGGATACGCAACGCCGAAGGCTTTGCCATCGACTCAGCGGGCCGCCTTTTTGTCTCGCAACACGGCAGAGATCAGCTGCATACCAACTGGCCTGAACTCTACAAGGCCGACCAGGAAGCCACGCTGCCCTCCGAAGAAGTAGTGCTCCTGAAGTCGGGCGGAGACTATGGCTGGCCCGAGTGTTACTACGATCCATTCCAGCAAAAACTGGTGCTGGCTCCGGAATACGGTGGAGATGGAGGCAAGACGGTTGGAGTCTGCGCAAACAAGCTCCCTCCAGCCGCGGTGTTTCCCGCTCACTGGGCGCCGAACGCGATGGTGCATTACGACAAGAAACAATTTCCATCCCGCTATCGCGATGGAATATTCATCGCCTTCCACGGTTCGTGGAATCGCGCTCCATATCCGCAGGGCGGCTACAACGTAGTGTTCCAGCACTTCGCTGGGGACCATGCCTCCGGCAATTGCGAGATCTTTGCCGATGGCTTTGCAGGTGCGGTGATGACTCCCGAGGGCGCGGCACATCGTCCTTCTGGCCTCGCAGTCGGACCCGATGGCGCGCTCTACGTAGCCGACGATGTAGGCGGACGGATCTACCGAATTGTCTATCAAGGGGGCGCTGCGGGCGCGGGGGCGGGCACTCCGTGCCCCAGCACGACGGCTTCGGCTGGCAGTGTTGTCGCTGCCGCTGCCAAGCCGCCTGAGGGCACTCATCCAGATGCGGGAATTCCTCTTCCCGATGGCGTGACGCCCGAGATGGTCGCCCTGGGTGATCGCGTCTATCACGGTCAGGTAGGTGGTGCGGCCTGCGCGGGATGCCATGGCGCGAATGGCACTGGTTCTCCCGTGGGGCCTGATCTTAGCGGCAAGAAATGGTTGTGGAGCGATGGCAGCTTCGACGGAATCCTGAAATCGATCACGGAAGGCGTGCCGAACCCGAAGCAATATCGCAGTCCGATGCCGCCCATGGGTGGGGCGCAACTTTCACCGGACCAATTAAAGGCTGTGGCAGCGTATGTCTGGAGTTTGAGCCATTAGACCCCTCACAGCGAGGAATGGGCGGCTCCATGTACTTTGTTGAACATCCTCTGGGTCGGCTCGAATCGCTGGCGAGAATGCAAATCGAATCTCGATCATCACGAGGTTGAAGTGTCGACGAACAGAGTGCTAGCCAGTTCGCGGTTAAGGCTGGTTGTCATTGTTCTCGTTGCGGCAGTCGGAGTGATTGCATCCCAGGAGAAATCGGCGCCGCACTCTCACTTCGTGCTCTCCAGTCCCGATGCCCGGTTGGCAGTACTACAAGTTCACAATTATGCATTGAGTGTCGAAAAGCTGGATGTTCCTCCTGAAGCCAGCGGCGCGATGGTGACATCCACGGCCAAAGAAAACGTGCTGGGCAAGGCGGTCTTCGTCGCGCGTTACGGGCGTTAAAACTTCGGCGCCTTGTATCTCCCACTGTTTCGAATGCTGTAGTCTTTTCTCTATGGATCAATCGGAAGAAGCGGTGGCCGCGGGTTTGCTCGATGCCCAGATCAAAGCTCAGACGTTATTTGCGGAAGTTGAAGCCCGTAAACTCATTCGTCCAGGCATAGCGGAAACCGAAATAAACGAAAGCATTTACGACCTCGCTCAGCAGATGTATGGCATTTCTCGCTACTGGCACAAACGCATCGTGCGCGCGGGGCGCAACACGCTGGCGCCGTACGATGAAAATCCCCCGGACTTGACGGTTAGAGAAGATGACATCGTCTTTCTCGATCTTGGGCCCGTGTTCGAGGAGTGGGAGGCCGATTTCGGACGCACTTTCGTGGTGGGCCAAGATCCACTTAAGCGCAAACTGTGTCACGACATTGAAGAGGGATTCGCCAAGGGTAAGAAGTATTATCACGAGCATCCTGATATCACCGCGTCGGAGTTATACGATTTGGCGAAGCGGCTAGCGCATGAAGCGGGCTGGGAGTACGGTGGTCCTATTGCCGGACACCTGATTGGCGTATTTCCGCATGAGAAAATCGCAGGCGACAAAATTAGCCTCTATGTTCACCCTAAGAACCACCTCCGGATGCAGACGCCAGATGCCGCAGGCCGGAAGCGGCATTGGATACTGGAGATTCACTTTGTGGATCGCGCCCGGGAGATTGGCGGCTTCTACGAAGAATTGCTGACAATCGGTTAAGGGTGCTTGCTTTTTGAGTGCGATGGTTACAAATCTTCCCAAGGTTCACGGTGTCAATCTCGACCCGCAGACTCGTTGCGAGCACTATCACGGACCCACTGACATCATTGCGATTAAGATGAAGTGCTGCGGCGTCTACTATGCTTGCAAGGATTGTCACAACGCACTCGCGGATCATCCGATCGAAGTCTGGCCCGAGAGGGAATGGGGCCAACGGGCCATACTTTGCGGAGCCTGCGGCTTAGAGTTGACTATCCATCAATACATGAGGAGTGAGAGTCGGTGTCCGGGGTGTCGGGAGCAATTCAATCCCCGATGTCGCAACCACTATCATATTTACTTCGAGGTCTCTATTTCGACCACCCAGCAGACTGCCGAGCCGCAGTGACAGAGTCGCGGAAGAGGAATACTTAGTGAGCAAGAAGGCGAATATAGTTAGCCGCAAGACGATCCACATCGAGTGGGGCGACTGCGACCCCGCGCAGATAGTGCACTTCCCACGGTACTTCGCCTATTTCGATGCCTGCACTACTGCGCTGTTCAAGAAGGCTGGCCTGCTCAAGCGGCAAATGCTTAAGACTTATAAGATCGTAGGAATTCCACTGGTTGATGTGCGGGCGTCATTCAAAGCGCCATCGCGATTTTCCGACACTGTGATTGTCGAGTCTGAGATAACCGAATGGGGCCGCAGCAGCTTTTACGTCCGCCATCGACTGTTTAATAAGGATGTCCTGGCTGTGGAGTGTTTTGAGACGAGAGTCTGGGCTGCTCTGTCTGGCGACGATCCGGAGCGAATTCAAAGCAAAGCGGTGCCGCTGGAAGTGATCGAGAGGTTCTCCGCAGGAAGCGGTACTCGACCCCGGAAGCCTTCCCGACCAAAGAAGCGATGAAAATACGCACACAGGTAGGGATCGTGGGCGCAGGACCTGCGGGACTTGTCCTGTCGCAGTTGCTGCATCGCGAAGGCATTGAGTCAGTCGTAGTTGAGGCCCGAAGTCGAGAGTACTGTGAACAGCGTGTCCGAGCGGGGGTCCTGGAGCAAGGAACCGTCGAACTGCTGACGGATATGGGCGTCGGCGGCCGGATGAAACGCGAAGGACTGATTCACGATGGCGTTGAAGTTCGCTTCAACGGACGTGGTCATCGCATCGATTTCAAGGAACTGACCGGGCGCTCGATTACGATTTATGCCCAGCAGGAGGTCGTCAAGGATCTCATCGCTGCGCGGCTCGCAGCCGGGGCCGAGATCTTATTCGAGACCGAAGGTGTCAGCGTTCATGACTTCGATTCCGCAGAGCCGAGGATTCGATTTAAAGCTCGTGGGGGGCTTTCGGAGGTTCATTGTGACTTCATCGCTGGTTGCGACGGATTTCACGGTGTGTGCCGTCCAAGCATAGCCGAAGCTTTAACCTTATATGAGCGTGTCTTTCCCTTCGCATGGCTCGGTATCCTGACGGCGGCCCCTCCGTCTTCCGAAGAATTGATCTACTGCTACCACGAACGCGGGTTCGCCCTTCATAGCATGCGTAGTCCCGAAATCACGCGGCTGTATTTGCAGTGTGCCCCAGACGAAGACTTGGCCAACTGGCCCGATGAGAAGATATGGGAGGAATTGCAGACACGCCTCGCCACCCGGGACGGAGGTAGACTCACCGAGGGTCAGATCCTGCAGAAGGGCGTTACCGGGATGCGGAGTTTCGTTGTAGACCCCATGCAGCGCGGCAGGCTCTATCTGGCCGGGGACGCTGCCCACATCGTGCCACCAACTGGGGCCAAGGGACTCAATCTTGCCGTGGCCGATGTTCGCGTGCTGGCGGAAGCGATCGCAGAATTCTATCGCTCGGGAAAGACGCAACTGCTGGAGCGCTACTCGGAAAAATGCCTGCGCCGAGTATGGCTGGTGCAGCGCTTTTCGCTTTGGATGACGACGATGCTGCACCGCTTTCCCGGCAGCGACGCCTTCGAACAGCACCGGCAACTCGCCGACCTGGATTACCTGACAAGTTCGCGCGCAGCGGCACAGGCCTTCGCCGAAAACTACGTTGGCCTTCCTATGAACTGAAGCGATGTATCATCAGTGGCATCGGCCGGCGCGAACTGCTGCACTGGTGATGACGAGCGATGATTTTGGGTGAGGCAGACATGTCCTCTTCTCTGATCCATGGCAAAGCAAGCAATCCCAGGGATGCAGTAACCGTTTACCGGCGCCACGAGCCTGGGACGCAACCGGATTATCTCTATCCCGCGTATCGAGCAACTACGTTGCGGGCGCCATCGCAGCCGTTGATTTTCCTGCCACACACGCGTTCAGAAACAACAGGACCGGTGTTTGGCCATTCGGATCTTCATCCGAACGACTCTGACCTCACACTCCAACATGCTGGAGAACCGCAGGGTGAGCGCATTATCGTGTGCGGACGAGTCCTGGATGGTGATGGGCATGCGGTATCGAACAGCTTGATAGAGATATGGCAGGCGAATGCGGCGGGACGATACGCGCACGCGAGAGACAACCATCCCGCGCCGCTCGACCCGAATTTCACCGGGGCGGGAAGGACGCTGACAGATAAGGATGGCTTCTACAGCTTTGTGACGATCAAGCCAGGAGCTTATCCCTGGCGGAATCACGACAACGCATGGCGCCCGGCACACATTCACTTTTCTCTGTTCGGGCCGGCGTTCGTCACGCGGCTCATTACGCAAATGTATTTTCCTGGCGATCCGCTGTTTGCGTATGATCCCATTCTGCAGTCGATTCCTGACGAAAAAGCGCGCCAGCGGCTGATCTCGAAGTTCGATCTGGAAACGACGAAGCCGGAGTGGGCGCTCGGCTATCGCTTTGATATTGTGTTGCGCGGGCGGGAATCGACCCCGTTTGAAGGATAACAATGGACCTGACACCGACTCCTTCACAAACTGCCGGACCTTTTCTGCATGTTGGACTCACGGATACAAGAAGTGTTTCCTGCGTTGCCGGCGAGGGGGCAAAGGGCGAGCGATTGTGGATTACCTTTCGCCTGCTCGATGGAGAGGGCTTGCCCGTCCCAGACGCGATGATCGAGCTATGGCAGGCTGATTCCGAAGGGAGCTACAAGGAAGGAGGCGCTGACGGAGAGTTCAGCGGTTTCGGAAGATTGGCGACGGAGGAAGATGGATCGTGCACTTTTAAAACCATCAGACCGGGGCGTGTACCGGGTCCGGGTAGCACACTCCAGGCGCCGCACATCAACGTATCAGTGTTTTCGCGGGGTCTTCTGAAAAGATTATCCACGCGTGTGTACTTCGCTGACGATCGTGCTAACAGCGAGGACCCCGTGCTTGCGTTGGTGCCGGAAGATCGGCGTGCGACATTGTTGGCTCACCCTGATCCAGTCCGCGATCGCGGTTGGATACAAGTAATCCGCATGCGCGGAGAGGGTGAGACGGTATTTTTCGATGTGTAATGATCTTTCTATGATCAGCCGCCTGTACAGCGAGATATCTGGCTGTAACCAAGATCCAGCGCAGGCCGGATCATGAGCATGCGCTTAATCGACAGCCTGGCCACCACGCCTGCCCTGGCCGACCTTTTTTCTGATGAGTCAATTCTTCGCGCCATGTTGGATTTTGAATCGGCGTTGGCCCGCGCAGAAGCCCGGACTGGAGTCATCCCAAAAGACGCGGCGGATACGATTACTGCCCTGGCGAAGCCTGGCAGTTTCGATGCTGCTGCTCTCTCCATCGCCGCATTTCGAGCCGGTACGCCTGCGATCCCTCTGGTGAAGGCGCTGACGGATCAAGTTCGAAAAACCAATGCGGTGGCCTCGCGATTCGTTCATTGGGGTGCGACCAGCCAGGATGTCGTCGATAGCGCGATGTCTCTCCTGCTCAAGCGCGCGGAGCCGATTCTGGTTGGTGACCTGTTGCGGCTCGAGAAGGCGCTGGCAGGTTTGTCAGACCGGCACAAAGACAGCGTGATGCTCGGGCGGACGCTGCTTCAAGCGGCTCCGCCGGTGACTTTCGGACTCAAAGCTGCGGGATGGCTTGGCCCGGTTCGCCGCGGCAGGCGTCGTTTACAAAACGGATTTCGTGATGCGGCCGTGTTGCAATTCGGGGGAGCAACCGGCACCCTGGCATCGCTCGGCGACCGCGGCATGGCTGTGATCGAAGCTCTCAGCACGGAGCTGGGATTGAGAACTGCTTCGGGCGCGCCCTGGCACACCCAACGCGATCAACTGGCGATGCTGATCTGTGCCTGTGGAGTGTTGACGGGATCTCTCGGCAAGATGGCGCGAGACATCGTCCTGCTGATGCAGAGCGAAGTCGCTGAAGCCAGTGAACCTGGGGGCGAGGGCCGCGGCGGATCGTCGACCATGCCGCATAAGCGAAATCCCACCGCGTGTTCGCTTACGCTGACCGCCGCGCACCGGGTGCCCGGGCTGGTCTCGTCCTTCCTCTCGGCGATGCTGCAGGAGCATGAACGCGGCGTCGGAGGCTGGCAGGCGGAATGGCCGGTGGTGGCGACAGTGATCCAATCGACTGGTGTGGCAGTATCCTCGATGGCTGAAGTGGCCGAAGGGCTTTCGGTGGACAAGGAAAAGATGCGCCTCAACATCGAGAAGACGAACGGATTGATTTTCGCCGAACGCGCGATGATGCTGCTGGGATCGAAGCTGGGACGGGATGTTGCTCATAAACTCCTCGAAGGGGCAGCGAGGAGAAGCGTGAATGAAAACCGGAATCTCGCGGCGGTTCTTGCGGAAATTCCTGAAGTGAACGCGCGGTTGAGTGCCGACGAACTTAAGCAGTTGGAGAGTCCGGAGCAGTATCTCGGATCCGCCGAGGCTTTCCGGAAAGCCCTCATCGCGGAGTTTCGCCAGGAAGACGACAAGGAGCAATGACTTGCCCTTCATAACCGTTGGCAATACGCGGATGTTTTACCGTCTGCAGGGCAACGCAGGGCGGCCTGTCCTTATCTTGTCGCACTCGATCGGCACCGACCAAGCGATGTGGGAACTTCAGGTTGCTGACCTGCTGCCCCACTTCCAGGTGCTGCGCTATGACACGCGAGGCCACGGGGCTTCGGACGCACCTGCCGGCGAATATTCCGTTGAGATGCTGGGAAACGACATTCTTGGTCTGGCGGATGCTTTGGGGATTTCGCAGTTCGCGTTTTGCGGTCTGTCGATGGGTGGCGCCATCGGGCAGTGGATAGCGGCCCACGCCCCGGAGCGGGTCACGCATCTGGTGCTGGCGAACACCTCTCCTCAGTTCGTGCCACGTACCAATTGGGAAGCGCGAATTGCAGCTGTGCTCAAAGGAGGAATGCCGGCGATCGTTGATGTTGTAATGCCCCGAATGTTCCTGCCGGAATCGTTGACGAAGAAAAATCCGCACGCAGCTTCGATCCGCTCGGTCTTATTGGGTACCGATCCGGTGGGATACACGGGCTGTTGCGCGGCGCTCCGCGACATGGATCACGGAGACCTTTTGCCGAAGATTAAAGCGCCAACGTTCGTGATCGTTGGTGACCATGACGTGTCGACTCCGTGGGCCGGCCACGGTGAAAGACTGGCGAGCGGGATTGCCGGGGCGAAGGCTCTGCACCTGGCGGCGGCTCATCTTTCCAACATCGAGCGGCCGCGATCATTTACCACCGCCCTGCTCGAGTTTCTGCTTCCGCCGCATGCCGGCGCAGACAGCCTGCAAACCGGATTCGAACTGCGTCGAGCTGTGCTCGGCGATGCACACGTCGATAACGCCATTGCTTCAACGAACGATTTCACGCGCGAGTTTCAGGAACTTATCACTCGTTACGCCTGGGGAACGATCTGGTCCCGTCCCGAACTGGATCGGCGAACCCGGCGGCTTCTGGTGCTGGCCGTAACGGCGTCGCTTGGACGATGGGAAGAGTTCGCCCTTCATGTGCGGGCTGGTCTGGCCAGTGAACTCGAACTGTGTGATCTAAAGGAATTACTTTTACAACTCGCGGTTTATGCGGGAGTGCCGGCGGCCAATACTGGGTTCAAGATTGCTGGTGAACAGATCAAGAAGCATGAGTGAGCAGAAATAACCCCTCACTCAAAGCAGATCGCACTTGGCGCGAGGTTTTTGATTTCCTGTGTTGTGGATTCAGTGGAAGGGCCGGTCTCACCTGGGGAGATCAGCCCCACAACCTTCAGCCTGTTTCAGGCTTCCATAGTCACTACGGCATCTTCCGGATAGCTCTTCAGCCCAAACTCGGGAACGTCGAGCCCTTCCATTTCAGCTTCGGTCGAGACCCGCATGCTCTTGATCTTGTTCACCACTCCGAAGACGGCAAAGGTCGCGCCGAAGGCCCACGCCGCGCACAGAGTCGCGCCCATCAACTGGCAGAGAAATTGTCGCGTGTCCCCGTGAAGCAGTCCGGTCACTCCCTGGCCTGCATGTCCCAGATAGCTGGATGCGCCAATACCATTCCAGCCCGCGCCGTACGTGCCATCGGCGAAGATGCCGACGCAAACCGCTCCCAGCCAGCCACAATAGCCGTGCGCCGAAATCGCTCCGCAGGGGTCGTCGATTCTGGCCACCCGATCGTTGAACAGAACCCCGAAACAAACGAGGACTCCGGCCAAAATGCCGATAATCACGGATGAGTTCGGCGAAACGAAAGCGCACGGGGCGGTGATCGCGACCAGCCCTGCCAGCATGCCGTTGCACGCCATGGTGATGTCAGGCTTGCCGAAGATCATGTACCACAGCAGAAGCGCGGTGGCGGAGCCAGCGACTGCGGCCAGGTTGGTGTTCACCGCGATGACCGAGATGCGAAGGTCTGACGCGCCCAGCGTGGAGCCGGGGTTGAAACCCATCCAGCCAAACAGCAGAATGAATGTTCCACTGACGACAAATGCCAGGTTGTGCGCGGGAAATACCTTGACCTTGCCGTCCGGCCCGTACTTACCCAGGCGCGGACCGAGGATTACGGCCAACGCCATCGCCGCGAATCCTCCCACCGCGTGGACTACGGTAGATCCAGCGAAGTCTACATAGCCGTGCGCCAGATGCAGGGTTGAGCCAACTTGCGACAACCAGCCTCCACCCCAAACCCAGCAACCGAAGATCGGATATAGGATCGCACCCATGAACAATTCGCACAGGAGGAAGGACCAGAAGTTGATCCGCTCGCAGATCGCGCCCACGATGATGTAACCCGCCGTCTCCATGAAAACCACTTCAAAGAGCGTCAGGCAGAGACTACCGGCGTCGTAGCCGGGACCCGAGAGAAAAAATCCCTTGCCTCCAAGAAATCCCCATTGTCCGCTGCCCAGAAGGAAGTGGTTGAGGGTGGGAGTGCCTCCAAGATTTGCCGGGGCCGCGTTGATCGCCATCGCGCCAAACTGAAACGCGTAGCCGACAGCGTAGTAAGCCAGAAAGGCAAACACGTAAGCGGCAAAATTTAACATCATCAGATGGCCAGCATTTTTCTTGCGTACCAGGCCGCAGGTAAGCAGCGCAAAGCCGGCTTGCATGAACAGCACCAGGTACCCAGTGAGGAGGGTCCAGGAAAAGTTCGTAGCGATGCGCAGGTGCCCGACGTGGTCGGCGAGTTTCCCAGCTAATGGCTCTTTGGCTAGTTGGGCCTGGTATTCGTCGTAGTCTTTCTTCTTCTGCGCATAGTCAGGCGCGTTCGGATCGGTTGGCGCTGCCACCACAAAGGGATTGCCGGCTGCGTCCGTGGTTGAGGTTTTGTCGCCGGTCGCCGTGCCCGCTGGATCAGGCGCAGGCCCCTCATCGGCGAAGCAGGGGGTTAGCAGGCCGCCCAGCACTACGGCTGCAATAAGAATTACTGCCGCACGCCGCAGTAGACCCCACTGCGGCAGCGTTACCAGACGCGACTTCCGTCACCGTGAGCCCTTCAACGCCGATGCTGGTGAGACGATCTCTTACATCGCCCAGACTCTCTTGCCGGATGACAGCGTCGATCTTCTTCATGGGAGATCCGCCTCCGCTGGGGAGCAGCAAATTAGGCGAAATTTGACATTGGCCTGCATAAAAAACTCATAAAAAGTTCGTAAAAAAACCGTAAAGCCGTTTGGGCCAAGATTCGTGTACGCCGCGTCAAATCTTGGAATTTGCGCAACCGCCCGTTCTACGGCCCGTTCGGGCAGATCTTTCGTCAACGGGGTGCCAACCTCGATTTGGAATTTCGATGGGACCAATCGAAGTAATCGCATGAAAGGAGAGTCCCGCGCGATCAAAACCGCGGCGAACTTTTTCTTTCTTTAAAGAAGAGGAGAGAGTCGTCGGGACAATCCTTGCGACCCTGGCTTTTGAACGAAGAGACCTGTCAGACGACCCTATCGGCCAAATCGCCTGCCAGAAGCGGATTTCAGGGTCGCCTATGGGAGACTTTCAGCGTCGTTTTTGCTAGCATTCACGGGCCGTTGTTTCGTCTACCCATGGTTCGGTCCGAGTTCTGGTGCGGACTTGGTGACTAAGGCCCCGCTGTCCCTCTGGCCAATTAAGGATGAAAACTTCAATCAAGTTCTAAGTTGACGGCGTGCTGGTGTCCACGCACACCGGGGTGGTTCCACAAACTCCGGCGTATGCCATGATTAACCATTGGGGGACGAACAGTACGGGCTGGGGCGGGCTGGCCACTCCTAACATCACTCGCTACATGTTCGTGCGGAGCTTCAGTTTCGTTCCGGGTTCATAGCTTCTTGAAGCGGAAGAGACAGCGCTGCTTTTGGGAGCGGGGTGAAAGACTGTCTAGGGTGCGATTGATTTCCAATTGCTGATGAGATGATCGGCAGTGCGCCAGGCGAGGGCCTGGACGGTCAGCGTGGGATTTCGCGCACCCGTAGTTCCCATGACGGAAGCGCCGAGAATGCCGAGGTTGGGAGCCTCGTGCGAAAAACCCCAACGGTCGACGACGTTGGTCTCCGGGTTGTCGCCCATCCGGGTCCCCCCGTAGGCGTGAGTGCTCAATCCTATGGGACCCAGTGGCAATTTGTCGGTTGCGATGGCGCCAGCTTCACGCAACCACTGATCAGCCTTCTCCTGCATGAACAGAATGGCGCGCTTCTCACTCTCTTTCAGGCCGACCGTCAGGCGGCACACGGGATATCCGAGCGGATCTTTTATTTCCGGATCCAGATCGAGGAAGTGATCTTCGAAAGGCAGGGTGGAGATCTGCGCCCACACCGGCGACCAGCGTCCTGCATTTTCTTTCACAAACGTTTTCCAGGCGGCGCCCCATCGTGGAACCTTGCCGAAAGTTGACATGCTGGCTGCCTCGATCGGTTTGGCTTCCATCGGGATCAGCAGGTTACCGCCGCCGATGAAGCCGAGTCCGCTGTGATCAAAATTGTCGTCCGACCAGTTGTCTACTGAAGTGCCCTGGGCCGGCGTCCCGTACCAGCGGTTCAGGTCAAAAGGGAAGAGGCCCATCACTCCGTTTCTGGTGTGAGACATATAGTGCAAACCCACTTGCCCGTGAGTGTTGGAGAGACCGGCCGGATAGGCTTTCGATTTTGAAAGCAGGAGTAAGCGGGCATTTTCGTAGGTATAGCTCGCGAGCAAGACGACCGACGCCGGTTGGAAATATTCCTTCTTATCGGTCACGTAGCGTACGCCAGTCACCCTGCCGTGGTCATCGGAATCGATCGCGATAACGTGAGCGTGGGGAACTACTTTCAGATTTCCTGTGGCTACTGCCTTCGGAATCGTCGTCACAGCGGTCGAGTTCTTCGCATTGACTGGGCAGCCGCCGCTGCCGCAGAAGCCGTGGTAGAAGCAAGCAGGCCTGTCGTCATACGGAACGGAGTTGATGGCCGCCGGAGGGCAGTAGCTGTTCCAGCCTAATCGTTTTGCGGCTTCCGCCATGTGATCGGCAAAGCCGGCATGGCGCAAAGGCGGCATGGGATATTCCCTCTGCCGCGGACTTTCAAAGATGTTGCCAGACTGATCGATGGTCCCTCGAATATTTCCAGCCTTGCCGGAAACACCAATCGCGTACTCGGCCTTGTCGTAATAAGGTTCAAGGTCCTCGTATGAGAGCGGCCAGTCTTCGACTGTTGAGCCTGCCGGGATGGCAGAAGTTCCATAGCGGCGAACGGTTTCACTGCGCACCTTGAAGTCCCATTGTGTAAGACGCCAACTCTGACCCCAATAGTGGAGCGATGTGCCGCCCACACCATTCATCATAGGATGATAGGCGGGGCGCGGCAGAGCGGGACCGTGCCGTCCCACGCGCGTGGTAGGGATTTCCTGATTTACTTTCTGGACTGAGTGCGGCCAGTGCCGAACGTTGTTCCGAATCTCGTCGGGCAGATGATCCTTGGGCTGAAACCAACCGCCGGCTTCGAGTCCTACGATCTTCAGTCCGGCGCGCGCCAGCGGGAGCACGGCGAGGCCTCCCGCCGCACCCAGGCCAATCACGACCACGTCGGTCTTCGACAGCTTAACGGGAGCCATGCACCAGTTCCTTTGCGGAAACCTTGGAGTGGGGAATTTTTGCGTCCATCGTCTGCATTTGCGGACCAACGTACATTCGGGGGCCGGGATATCCGATCATTTCCCAGCCTGCGAAGTCGGCGTTCCCGCCGTAGGAAGGGTCGCCGAACATGCCTTCCAAAGTGTGTCTGCGAACCATTTCGAAAAAGGCAGCGCCATCGTGATAGTCGCCGACTTTGGTGTTGTGTTCGAAGTCAGACAAGAACTTGTCTTGTTCGGTCACACCTGACGCGGCAAATGATTTTCCGCCATTCGACATGGCGTAAGAATCAAGCGCCGCTAGTCCCGCGCTGTACATCCCTCGCAGCGATCGATACGCATCCTCTAAAGCTGACTCGATGTAACTTGCACAGCCTGATTCGAGCGCGCCTGGTCCGTCCGCGCCGGCGGGGATGATTCGCGAAACGATGGCTTCCAGGGATTGCCGCTCTGGCACTGTTAAAATTCTTGCGGGAGCGGGAGTTTGGGCAAATCGGAGAGAAGATGCAGGAACAAACGCGCAGGCAATCGTGGCTGCGGTACCCGCGAGCAGATCGCGCCGGCTCACGGAGTGGGCCAGCGGCGATGCCGATCTAATTTTCTCTTTGTCTTCCTTTTTGTCTTCGGGCTGGCTTCCCATAGTCATAAGCGTTTCAACGTCCCCGAATTTTACCACTGCTCGAAGACTGCAACGTTTCTGGAGGAGCCGCCGGGAAGGTCAGTGCGGCTTGGTTATAATGCGACCAGTATTCTGACGCTGGTCGAATCATGGAGCCCGGATTGTGTCGTTGCGGAAGTTGAGGATCTGCACAGTCGGGATCTTGCTTGTCGGCCTAGTGCATGCCAGCACCAATGCTCCTCAGGATTTACTCTCCAGGGTTCAGCAGGAAATTCAGCAGGGAAATCTGGACTCTGCGCGCAGCCAGTTAAATCTGGCGATCAAACAGTTTCCCTCCGATCCCAATCTTTATAACCTTCTCGGCATCGTCGAGGCGCAGAAGGGAAACCGCAGCGCCGCCGAGGCTGATTTCAAAAAAGCGCTGGTGCATGCACCGAACTCGACCGGCACGCTGCTCAATCTTGGCCGGCTCTATCTGCAATACGCATCGGAAGATTCAAAAGCGCCAGGGCAGGCGTTGGACATCTATCAACAAGTTCTGCGCAACGAGCCGGACAACGTAGAAGCGCTCTACCAGTCGTCCGCGTTGCTTGCGACAGCGGGTTCCTTCCAGAATTCTCTGAATCATCTCAACCGGCTTCCAGAGTACGTGCAAGGACGGGCACAGGCGCTTGCGATCCGGTGCGCCGATGAGTCCGGGCTGAACCATCCGGCGCTGGCGACGGAGTTCGCCGAACGATTATTGAAGAGTCCCGACTTGAGCCAGGCCGATGTTCTGGCTGCTTTGCCGCAAGTGCAAGCTCACGACGAGGCACTGGCAGCGAGGCTGCTCGAGGGATTGGTGGAACGTCAGCTCGCCGATCGCGACGGGTTGTGGAAGCTGGCCGGGCTTTACCAGCGGCAAGGAAAGTTGCCCCAGGCACGCGAGACACTCGAACGGGCGGAGCAGGCGGGCACGCCTTCGGTCGAGATACTCAGCGAACTAGCGCGTGTGGCCTACCAGCAGCATGATCGCGATGGCGCACTGGGATATCTGGCGCATGCGCGCGATCTGGATCCTAACAATGCGGGCATCCATTTCTTTTTCGGCGTGGTCTGCATTGAATTGAACCTTCCGCTCGAGGCGCGCAAATCGCTGGATGAGGCTGTACGGCTCGACCCGGAAAATGCCTATTACAACTATGCACTAGGCGCGGTGGCGGTGAATGGCCGCGATCCGACACAGGCCATTCCCTATTTCGAGAAGTACATCCAGCATAAGCCACACGATCCACGCGGACGGTTTGCTCTGGGCGTAACCTATTTCTATTTGGCAAATTATGAAGCCGCGACTAAAAACCTGCGGACCGTCGAAGCCGTGCCGGAGACGGCGCCCGGTGTGCATTACTTTCTTGGCCGCATTGCCAAGCTGCAGGACAATCTGACGCAAGCGGAGAGCGAGCTTAAACAGACAGTCGCGGCCGATCCGCGCTTTGTGGATGCCCTGGCTGAGTTGGGTCAGGTGCACATCAAGCTCGAGCGGTATGACGATGCGAGCAACGAATTGCAGCGTGCGTTTGCGATTGATGCCAATAATTTTCGGGTAAACGCGAACCTGCTGGTTCTCTATCAAAAAACCAAAGATCCGAGGGCTTCGGATCAGCAGGCACGGTTCGAGGAGATCAAGAAGAAACGGGATCAAGATGAGCAGTTGCTCTGGCGGACGGTCGAAGTGCGGCAGTGTCTCGCCAATACCCAAGGGGCAAAGCTTGACGTGAAAGTCTTCGATCCCCTCGGGGAGCAAGACCAGGCGCTATTTCCCGGTTTAAATGGCGGACCCGACTACGGCGGCGCTTCCTTCGACGCAAAGAAGGGCCTGCTATTCGTGAATTCGATGGACGTCGGCGGCCTTTTTCGCATGGTGAAGCGCAAGGAAGGATCGGCGATACCGTATGCGTTGAAGGCTACGAAGTACGAGTTCTTTACGGACAAGGCTGGTTATCCCTGCCAGCAGCCGCTCTGGGGTTCGCTCTACGCCGTGGACCTCAACACTGGAGCATTCGCTGGCACTCCACACTGGGTGAATTCGACGAACTGAAACAGCGTGGGATCCCCAAGACGGGCACGCCCAACATCGGCGGCTCGATGGTCACGGACGGAGGCCTGGTGTTCATCGCGGCCACCAGCGACCGAAAGTTTCGCGCTTTCAATAGCGATACCGGTGAGGAGTTGTGGACCATGGCTCTGCCTGCAAGCGGCTTCGCCACTCCCGCGACCTACGTCGGGAAAAAATCTGGAAGGCAGTTCGTGGTGATCCCGGCGGGAGGCGGGAACAAGTACGATAAGGTCTTCACGGGCAAGATCGTTGCATTCGCGCTGCCCAAAGGCGAGGCCGGTACGAAGTGAGATGGGATTTGCAGTACGCGGGCGTCAGAATCGCATGGATGAAGCCGAGACAGGTTTTGTTCGCAGGTGCACTTCTGGTCAGCTTCTTGCTTTGCGCGTTCGCTTTCGCCCAGGAATCGGGTTCAGGACGGCCGGAAGAAAAGCTTCCGCAATCGGTAGCGCCGCAGCCCATCGCGTTCAGCCATAAGACACACGCGACGGACGTCGGCCTGCCATGCAATTTCTGCCACACCGGAGTCGATAAAGGTGACGACGCGAAGATTCCGTCCGCCGCCTTCTGCATGAAGTGCCACGAGACGGTGAAGAAAGACAGCCCTGAGGTGGCGAAAATCCGGGATGCCGCTGAAAAGGGCAAGGAAATCGCCTGGATTCCGGTCTACACTGTTCCTGATTTTGTCTTCTTTGGTCACTCGACGCACACCAAGGCGGGATTAAAATGCGTCGAGTGTCACGGACCGGTGGAGACGCGCGACGTGCTGCAGAAGGAAGTATCGACGGGCATGAACTTTTGTCGTGATTGCCATCAGCGTCGTGGTGCGCGGGCGGACTGCGCGACTTGCCACCAGCTCGGCCACTGATCGTTTCTTGTAAGCGCTCGAGACGTATCATCTTGCACTGGTAGGATATTCAAAACATGCAAAAACTAACTCGACGTACCTTCATCGAACTGGGCGTTTCCGCAACGGTTGCGGCTTCGGTCTTACCAGCGTTTGCCGCCAAATCGAAGGTCAAGTTCAAGGTCGGAGTCACCGACTGGAACCTGAAACTGGAAGACAAGGTCGAGTCCATCGCCCTGGCCAAATCTTTAGGCTTTGACGGTGCGCAAGTCAGCATCGGCAAGGTGACAGAAGACAAGTTGCCGCTTTCGGATCCGGCGCTGCAGAAAACTTTTCTCGACGAATCCAAACGGGTGGGCCTCCCGATTGAATCTCTGTGCCTCGAGATGCTGCATCGGAATTATCTGAAGTCGGATCCTCTGGGACAGCGCTGGGTGGCTGACTGCATTCCCATCGCAAAAGCAATGGGCGTCCGGGTTGTGTTGTTGCCGTTCTTCGGAAAAGGCGCGCTTGAGACCACCGCGGAGATGGACAAAGTTGGCGACATTCTCAAAGAGGTCGGACCCTCTGCCGAGAAGTCCGGCGTAATTCTCGGCCTCGAAGATACGATCTCCGCTCGTGACAATGTTCGGATCATGGAACGATCGAAGTCCTCGGCCGTTCTCACCTATTACGACGTGGGCAACTCCACCAAGGGTGGTTTCAATGTCGTGGAAGAGATTCGCTGGTTGGGCGGCAAACGTATCTGCGAGGTACATCTGAAGGACAATCCACATTATCTCGGCGAAGGGACGATTGACTTCAAAGCTGTAATCGACGCCCTGGCCGGCATCGGTTTCGACGGCTGGGCCCAACTCGAAACTGACTGTCCGGTATCGGTCGACGCAGACATGCACCGGAATTTAAAGTTCGTTCGCGACTTGATTGCAGCTCGGAACGCTGGTTGAGAACGAACTAAGACTGTCACAAGTTTTATGGGTGGAATTCAGCGCAGACCAACCGCGGCTCACTGGCTGTATGTTTCGGTTCTGCTGACCGGTTCCTTCTTCGTCCCTGGTTCCATGACGCTTCAAGCGGAAGAGAATCCTGCCGTCTCTTCCATTGAAGGCCCATTGCATGATCTGCCTCTCGATCCACCGGCGCGCCAGGAAATTGAGGCCGCGATAAAGTCCCACAACTACGCCAGCGCCGAAGCAACTCTCGTGCACGCCGCAGATCAGCATCCCAAAGTTCCGCTCATTTACAACTACCTCGGCCGCATATTTTTCGTTGACGGAAAATATCTGAACGCAGCCATCGCCCTGAAGAAAGCTGAAGCGTTGCAACCCCTGGAGGAAAAGGACCGCTTCATGCTGGCCATGGCGTACGTATCGCTTCAACGCCCGGAGTGGGCTCGGCCTGAGTTGGAGAAGTTGGCCGAGGCGAGTCCGCGAAATCCGCTCTATCCGTATTGGCAGGGACGACTGGAGTACGACAACCAGAATTTTCCGGCCGCGGCCGCCAAGTTCGAAAAGGTGATAGCCCTCGATCCTGACTTCATGAAGGCATATGACAATCTGGGCCTATGCCTTGAAGGTATGGCGAAGTATGAAGAGGCAATTCAGCAGTATCGAAATGCCATACGGCTGAATCGCGAACGTAACATTCGTTCCGCATGGCCGTCATTGAATCTGGGCACGTTGCTGGTCACGCTCGACCGCTTGGACGAAGCGGAGCCGCTCTTCCGCGAGTCCTTGCAATTTGATTCGAATTTCGCGCAGGCCCACTATCAACTCGGCGTCCTGCTTCAGAAGCAGAACAAAAACCCTGAGGCAGTCGAAGAGTTGAAGCGGGCCGCTGCTCTCGATCCGGCGTATTCTGAACCTCACTACGCACTTGCAAGACTGTACCGCCGAGCGGGGAATCTGGAGCAGGCACAACGAGAGCTGCAGATATTTCAGGACCTCAAGGCCAAAGCGCCGACGCCGCGGATGGAATGAGGTTCTAGCCGCCTACTGACCTGACACAACCTTTCTTTTGCCATAGTAGAAGTGGAGAATGAGCAAGACAATTATTATCGCTGGGCGTTCTTTTGCCTAAGGCGTGATTGGAAAATTTATGACGCAGTTTCTGTTTGTGTGTGCATCACTGGTTGCGTTGATGAGTTGTGCGGCCGGACAAGAGTCCACCGGCGTCAGCACTCCTGCCAATCCTGGCAACGCCAGGACATGGTGGAAGGAAGCGGTTGTCTACCAGGTTTATCCGCGGTCGTTCAAGGACTCGAATGGCGACGGCGTCGGCGATCTCAAAGGCATCATTTCTAAGCTGGACTATCTGAAGAGCCTCGGTATCGATGTCATCTGGCTGAATCCGATTTACGGCTCGCCCAATGACGACAACGGCTACGACATTAGCGACTACCGCACCATCATGAAGGAATTCGGCACGATGCAGGACTTTGACGAGTTGCTCAAGGGAATGCACGTCCGGGATCTGAAGCTGGTCATGGACTTGGTGGTGAACCACAGCAGCGACGAGCATGAGTGGTTCAAACAGTCGCGCAGTTCACGGGAGAATCCGTACCGGGACTATTACCACTGGTGGCCTGCGGAAAAGGGGAAGCCGGCGCACCGCTGGAGCTTCCTCGACGTCAACGGCGACGCCTGGAAGTTCGACGAGAAAACTAACAGCTACTACCTGCACTATTTTTCACAGAAACAGCCGGATCTGAATTGGGAAAATTCCAAGCTTCGTGAAGAAATCTTTTCCATGATGCGCTTCTGGTTCGACAAGGGCGTTGACGGCTTCCGCATGGATGTCATCCCCTTCATCTCCAAGGACACTGCGTTTCCGCCGATTCCCGACGAATATCACGGCGACTACGTCCGGTACTACGCCAACGGCCCGCATACGCACGAGTATTTGCAGGCCATGAACAAGGAAGTGCTCAGCCGCTACGACGTCATGTCGGTGGCGGAAGGAATCGGTGTTACCACCAGCGACGCGCTGAACTATGTGGACGCGGACCGTCACGAACTCAACATGGCCTACCACTTTGAGGGTGTCGGACTCGGTATCCTGCCCAATTCGCACAAGGTTCCCGATCCCAAGGGATACAGTCTGGTGGATTTCAAGAATATCTACAGCAAGTGGGACGCGGTCTTCGCCGATAAGGGCTGGGGAACAATTTACCTGGGCAATCATGACCAGCCGCGCATGACGACCCGTTGGGGAAATGACTCGCCACAATGGCGCGAGCTATCGTCCAAGATGCTCACCACATTTCTTCTCACCATGCGAGCCACGCCTTACTACTATGGCGGCGATGAACTGGGCATGACCAATATCAAATTCGACAAGATCGAGGACTATCGCGATATTGAATCGCTCAACTGGTACAAGCTGGAGAAGAATTCGGGCGGAGACGTCCAGAAGTTTCTCGATGCCCAGAAAATCACCGCTCGCGACAACGGGCGCACGCCCTTTCAGTGGGATGCAACCGCAAATGCGGGCTTCACGACAGGTACGCCCTGGCTGAAGGTCAATCCTAACTATACGACGGTGAATGTCGCCACCGAGGAGAAGGATCCCAACAGTTGCTTGAACTACTTCCGGAGACTGGTGAAGTTGCGCAAGAGCAATCCGGTACTGATTTACGGGAAGTACACTTTGCTGGACAAAGACAATCCAGACGTTTACGCGTACACCCGTGAATTGGACGGCAAGAGACTTCTGGTCCTGCTGAACTTCAAGGACAAGCCTGCTTCCGTATCGACCGGTCTTGACTTGAGCAAGGCGAAAATCCTGGTGGGCAACTACTCGACCTCGCCTTCGCAGAAGGATGCGTTGCGGCCCTACGAATCTGCTGTGTACGAGTGGTAGAGTTTTCTTCCGAGCCGATGCTAATGGCTTGTTCTGGCAGGTAATGCGAACGCGATGTACGCTCCCGGTATCGGAGCTTGCAACGCTGGGTGGCCCGGGACATTGTGGGTATACGTGGTTGCTTGCGCGGCTGCACAGAATACGACGTATTCGCGTCCGTCGACTTCGTAGACCGCTGGCATTCCCTCCAGAGCGGCGTCCACTTCTGATTCCCAAAGAACCTTGCCAGTCGCGGAGTCGAGCGCACGCACCTTCTTGTCGCGCGTACCGGTGAAGATCAGGCCACCTGCGGTTACTACTGGTCCGACCTTGGGGAAATGCGAGCCCGTGTTTTTGAAACCTCTTGCCGCCAATTCCGGAACTTCACCTAAAGGCACTTGCCACTGGATGGTTCCCTGGTTGAGGTCGTAGGCGGTCAGCGTGGTCCAGGGCGGAGCGATTGCAGGCAATCCGCTGCTGGTAAACATGAAGCCAAAGCTGCTTCTGTAACGGAGTTTTTCGGGCGGCACGGATGCTGTTGCATTGTTGGAAGGACCGCTTTCCGCGGGAGCGGGCGGCGCCAGTTCCGGATGAGCCCGCTCCGGATGAAAAAGATAGGCGACAAGAGAATCCAGAGCTGCGGCCGACAACCTTGCAAATGCCGGCATAGGGCCGCTTCCATGCGTGACGACCGCGCGGATTTGATCATCCGTTAGCCTCGATCCGATATCTACCAGGGAGGGCACCGCGGGAGGTTGGCCCGCGCGATCTGCACGGTGACACAATCCGCAGTTGGATTGATAGACGGCGCGTCCTTTTTCTTCTGGAGAACTCCCCTCTGGTAGCTGTTCCATCGCATTCAATTCTAACTTGAGCATGGAAGGGAGATCCTTCGAAACGACAAACAGGGTTCCGTGCGCGGGATCAACGGCTGCGCCTTGAAAATTCGCGCCACCGTTGTTCCCCGGCATCTCGACTGTATTGGTTACGCCGGGCGGCGTGAAAAGGCCCTGGTTGCGGGCGCCTTCCATTTCTTTGCGAAACTGCTCGCGCTCATCGGGTTCCAGGAATGGGCTCAGATCTTTGGCGGTAAAGGTTTGGCGCGCGAAGGGCGGAGGTGCTAAGGGGAACGGTTGCGTGGGCCAGGTTACTTCCCCGGGCATGTCGGAGCGCGGCACGGGACGTTCTTCAATGGGCCAGAGCGGTTCGCCGGTTTCACGATTAAATACCCAGACAAAACCTTCTTTTCCGGCCTGCGCTACCACGTCGACCATCTTGCCGTTGTGGCGGACGGTCAAAAGCATGGGAGAAGTTCCGTTGTCGTAGTCCCAAATATCATGATGCACCATCTGGAAGTACCAGATAAGTTTTCCAGTGCGCGCATTAAGCGCAATCAGGCAATCGCCGAAGAGATTGGCTCCCGTGCGATCAGCGCCGTAGAAGTTGTATTTGGGACTTGCGGTCGGAACGAAAACGATACCGCGTTTCTCGTCGAGGGAAAGGCCGCTCCAGGCGTTGGCGCCGCCGACCGTCTTCCACGCGTCTTTCGGCCAGGTGTCGTAACCGAATTCTCCGGGATGCGGCACGGTGTGAAAGATCCAGACCATCTGTCCGGTACGAACGTCATAGGCTCGAATGTCTCCCGGGCCAGATTCGTATTCTTCATTGGTCGCCGAGCCGAGAATCAAAAGATTTTCAAACACGCGTCCAGGAGTCGTGGATTGCACCAGCGTGAGGCTCTCAGGATCGCGTCCCAGACCTTCGCGTAAATCAACGTGGCCGTTCTTGCCAAAGTCCAAAATCGATTTGCCGGTACGAGCGTCGATCTCTTCCAGCAAGTTGTTGGCGGCGAACAGCAGTCGACGATCGGAGCGGTCAGCGCTTTCCCAATAATTGATTCCACGATTGGTGATGAGCGTCGTCTTAGGCACTGTGGGATGGGTCCACAGTTCTTTGCCGCTTGCGGCATCGAGAGCGACGATCGAGTTGTCGTGAGCCAGAACGTACATCGTCCGGTCGACTACGATCGGGTTGAACAAATATTTGTTGCCGTCGCCGGTCGGATAGCTCCACGCGACCTGCAACCCTTTTACGTTTGAGCGATTGACTTGCGCCAGCGCGGAATATTGCGCGGCATCTGAAGCGCCTGCGTAGTCACTCCAGGTAGAGTGAGTCTTTGCAGCGTCGTCGTTAGTTTGCGCCATCACGCTTGGCGCAGCGAACGACGGGTAAAAGGCACACAGCAATGCCGTGCCGGCCAAAAGAGCGAGCGTTCGTCTTCCTCTATGCATTCTGGCTCGGATCTTTCCTATTTTCGAGGTTCGTGAGCGCGGTAGCGGGCGAAGTAAAGAAACTTGTCCTGAGAATCTTCGCTGCTGTTGATATTGGTGTGCGGAGTCTTGTTATCCGGAATATGCAGATAAGCCATCCCCGGGGGCTGTCGCCGCAACTGATTGCCGACCATCGCGAGACTGGTGCCATCGAGGGCGGTCCACACTTCCTCAATTTCGTCTGTATCCTCGTCGGGAACGGGATGCGGTTTCCCGATAGTGAGAGGATCGAGGGTGACGGTCAGGACAGCTTGTAAAGTGCCGAGACCGTCAGAGGTCACAAAAAGAGTCTTCACGATATGGGTCCACATGCCACTGCTGGAAGAGATGGGCAATTGATTCTCGTCCCGGGCGAGCATGCTAGTGTTGGGCCGAAAGCCGGGCGGCGTCGGCTCATTGATGACGTACATCGTCATCGGCTGGTCGCCGGTGTTTTCGATACTGAAGTTCAATCCGGCGGGGACCAACACAGCCATATTCCGATACAAGTCCACGGACTGGCTGCCGGCATGCGCCGTTCCCTTACCGGACTGCACGAGGTAAATCTCCTGCTGCGCATTAAGCTGTTCCGCTTTCGTCGCGGTGCGCGGCGCGAGTGTCGCGTAAGCGTACGAGTTGATGAAACGAAGGACAGCGCTCCTTTTCGGCGGGTTCATGGCGTCGCCGCGCGTGAGAATGTCCCGCTCTTCGAGCGCACCGTGGGCTATCCGCGAGGGGGACGTGTGCCGGTCACCAAAGTAGAGATCGATGCGGTCTCCGGTAGTCTGTGCAAACGCAGTCGAGGGAAGCACAGCGCAGAGCCCCAGGAACACCAACCACATTCTCAAGCTAACGAACCTGACAACAGAAGAATAATAATGAGAGGCCATAGGTAGATTTATCGCGGCTATTTTGCAGCGTTTTCGTGGTCACAACCGCTCGCGGGGAATGTTCGCATTGCCCCGTGCGTGGATGCCGCGTAGAATCGCGCTGCAAAGCTTTCGTAATATAATATATTTTTACAACGGGCGTACGGTTCTCGGCTCGGTTGTTCCAGTGCAAGTATCCTTTCATCGGCCCCCTTCTTTTGCGTTGAGCAGGTTTTACAGATCTCGTATGGAGACACGATCCTGATCCAACGGCAGACGATAACTGCACAGGTGATCGAGTATCTTCTCGGCCTGATCAAGAGCGGGCAGGTCAAACCCGGTGAACGAATGCCGACCGAGAAGCAGTTGACCGAAGAGCTTTCCGTCAGCCGGACTTGCGTGCGCGAGGCGATAAAGTCCCTCGAATCACTTCAGTTGATCAAAGTGCGTCCCCGCGTCGGGGCGGTTGTTTTGGAACCTTCTCCCGCGGCTCTGCTCAATGCGAATCATCTTTCCGCATCGGCGTACGTCCAGCGCGCCGACCTTCTGATCGAGTTCCGCAAGATCCTTGAGGTCGGGTTGGCCATGTTGGCCGCTGAAAAATCAACCGAGGAAGACTGGGCGAAGATGCGGGCCGTTCTCGCCGACCACGAGCGTGCAGTAAAGATCGACCGAAACACGCCGGAAGGAGATGCCCTCTTTTACAAGGAAGTCGGAGAGATCAACGTCCGCTTCCATAAGGCGATCGCTGAAGCGACGAGAAATCCGATCGCGATTCTGGTTCTACAGGCAATTTCCGAACCCCTGGCCATGCGAAGCAGGCGAACTAACGAAAAGCCGGGCGTGGCTGAAAACGGTTTGCGGGAACATTGGGCCATCTATCGCGCGATTCGGGAACAGAACCCGGAGAAGTCGCGCAACGCGATGAGAGCTCACATCCAAAGCGCAGAACGGAATGCGCGCGCCATGCAACCGGATGAATCCGAAATCGAAATGAGCCTGGTCCACCTTCCCTAATTTATTCCGCGGCACAATCTCTGAGAGCTTTCGGTTAGGGCTCATTGCCCGGCGATATCGCGTCCGTCCTCTTCGCGCGAGATGCTTCGTCAACCTCAGCGTGACGTCTTTGTGTAGCTAAGTACCTGTAACGAAGGATGTTCATGCTTAATAATATTGTAGTACTATTCACGACGAGTTAAGAGGAGACCCTCGTTGGTTCGACGTCTAACAATTCTCTGTTCCATTCTGTTCCTCCTGACTTCGGCTGCGTATTCCCAGTTCGTGCGTACACAAGGGACCGA
Source organism: Terriglobia bacterium (assembly GCA_963741105.1). Classification (GTDB taxonomy): domain Bacteria; phylum Acidobacteriota; class Terriglobia; order Terriglobales; family Acidobacteriaceae; genus JAIQFF01. Next base: position 75,855 of record CAVUGT010000003.1, on the reverse strand, counting down.
GATCGTCGACGCATCCGGCAAGCCTCTCCGAATCCGAGGGATCAGCATCGGGAACTGGTTTGTACTGGAAGGATACTTCTGGCGCTTCGGCGGACTGAGCCAGGCACAATCCGAACTGGAACTGGTCTTTCAGGACCTGCTGGGACCGACTCATGCGCAGGAGTTCCTCTACCAGTGGCGTCAGAACTTCATGTCCGAGGCGGATGTTCATCGCATCAAGCAGGACGGATTCAACGCAATCCGAATTCCGCTGCACACCAAATACTTCAAGACCGACGACGATGAGGGCTTCAAACTTATCGACCAGCTATTGAAATGGTGCCGGCAGGAACATCTGTACGTCATCCTGATGCTGGAGTCCGGCGTCGGCGGATTCACCGGCGAGGCCAGTGACGACGGTCCCGGATATCCCTGGCTGCTGAAAGACGCCGGCATGCAGGAATACGTGGCGCAATCGTGGGCTCGGATCGCGAACCACTACAAGGATGATCCGACCGTCCTGGGCTACGATCTTCTGAATGAACCTCTGCTCTGGTCGGGATATCTCGATATGGAAAATCTTATCGAGCCTGTCTACCGTACCTTGACGGATGCGATCCGCAAAGTCGATACGTACCACATGCTCATTCTGCAGCCGCCTCTGGGGCGCTTTAGCGCATTCGGCAAGCCTTTCGACGGCAACACCGTTTACAGTTTTCACAGCTACAGTGCGACCCCGCGCCCTGAGTTCCTGCAACCTTATCTGGACTTCAGGACCAAGTATCAGGTGCCGATTTTCTTCTCCGAGATTTATGCAGAGCGGACGCCGGAGTGGTTGATCGCCCACGTCAACCTGGCTGAGAAGTACAACATGGGATGGATGATCTGGCCTTACAAGAAAATGGCGGGCGACTTGCCGGGACCATACACATTTGCTTCACCGGCCGATTGGCCAAAGATCATCACGTTCGCTCATCAGCCGCGCGACGATCGCGCTGTGAGAGACAGAAACGCGTTGCGGCCGCCACAGAAAGATACCGACGCCATGTTCGCGGAAATTCTTGAGAACGAGAAGAACGAGCATGTCACGGTACATCCTGAATATCTTGAGTTGCCGGGCATTTCTGCGCACTGACGTAAACGTGTAGTCGACAACTGTTGGAGTGAACTTTATGAGCGTGGTCGGTTACAGAATTGGTCACCAAAAGACTTTCTTGATCGTGCTCGGAACTGCGATGACTTTCTTCTGCTTCGCTCAACCGACCAGCGCACAAACCCCTCCGGCATCGCCCACGGCTGCACCCGGACAGTCTCCTCATATCGGCGGGAACAGTTTTGAAGCGCCGAAAGATGTGGTCTATCTGCCCACGCGTCCCGCGGAGGACACGCGTCTCAACATGTATTTTGGCGACTGGCGCGACTCCGAGCCGCGAGCCATGTTCGGCGCGCTTGTCGTTCGCGACATCCTCACGCCCGGCGACAACTTAAGCCCGCCCGTCCCCGGCGCTGTGCTCGAGCGTGCCAAGTTTCTCTCCTACGCCAGGCTCGAGGCTGGCGCGCGGACCGTTCCCTCGACTCTCCAGGGTCTACAGATTTTCTTTTACGTGATGGAAGGCGAAGGTGAAGTGTCAGCTGGCGGCAGGGCCGAAGCGATCCACAAAGGGAACGCTATTCTCATGCCCGAGGGCCTCGAGTTTACCCTGCACAACACGGGAGAAACTCAACTCACTGCGTACATGATTGGTGATCCCACGTATCCTGGATTCAAGCCGCTTCCGTCGTTTGTCATCAAAGATGAAAGCAAGCTGCCGCAAAGCAAGCCGGCCGTTCCTTCACCTTTTACCAATCCGGGTGCAGGCGGACACTGGGCGCACATCACTCATGGATTCTTCAGCAACAAGACTGGCCTCGCGACGGTGGGCGCGATTATCACTGTCGAAATTCTTCCCCTCCAACTCGGCGAACCGCATCCACACTTTCCCGGCCATGAAGAAATATGGTGTGAGATTGAGGGCAAGAGCCTGGCTTTTGTGGGCTCGCAATTGCGCATGCAGCATCCCGGACAGGCGTATATTTTGCGTCCCGATAATTTAACGACGCATTCCAACCTTAATTTTGGAGAGCCTGGGGACAAGCCGGTGGAATTTCTGTGGTTCAGTACCAGCAACAGAGTTTCTACGACGCCGCACTAGAGTAGAGTTGGCGTACTTTGTATGGACACAAGGTTCCGTTGAAGTTCACAGCTAACCTCAGCGGCTAAAGCCTTTTCTTCACGACTTGCTGCGGCACGACTAAAGTCGTGCCCTTCCCAAGCAGAAGCCCTCCCCGAGCAAACTCCGCCCGAGCAAACTCCGCGCAGAAATTCCGAGCGAAGACGCCGGGCAAAAACTCTTGCTAACTAACTCTTCCTGACCAAAAGGAATAAGGAATCTAATGACCTTCCGTCGCTACGAATAGAAACTTTACCTGGCTATCTTCCGAATAGTTCACGTTCGACGTGGGAGCCAGATTATCCGGCGGATGTTCGTAAGCCATGCCTGGTTTCTGACGGCGAAGATACGGCCCGATGAAAGCGATGCTGGTGCCTGAAAGCTCCATCCATAGATGTTCTGTGTCGGGCATCGTTCCAGTGAACGGGCGGGTAATGGTGAGCGGGTCCAGTGTGACGGTTTCGACGATGGAGATTGTGGCCAGTCCGTCGGAAGATGTGAAAAGTGGCTTGACGATGCGCGACCATTCTTGCTGGGCGGTGCTGATCGGTGTCGACTTCTCGTCCCTGACCACGAGGTTGGCTACCGGCTGAAAGCCGCTGGGGACGGGTTCAGTGACGACGTACGCGCCGAGCAAATCTTTTCCCGTGTTCTTTATAGTGAAGGCCAGATTGGCCGGGACCAGCACTGCGATATTGATGGAAACCGGAATCGTGTCGCTTCCAGCTGAGATAGTTCCCGTACCTGACGTGAAGTAGTAGACCCGCTGTTTGCCGGAGAGAGTGGTTGACGGTGAGGCGGCGCCCGGTGCCAGCGTCGAGAAGACATACGAATCGACGTAGCGGAGGATGGCGCCCTTCGCGGCCGGCTTCTTCGCGTCACCTTTGGTGAAGACGGCGTATTCCGTTACGGGCCCTTTGATTTCGGGCTTCGATGCGTGCCAGTCAGCAAAATACATATCGATGTAGGCGTTGCTTCCGACTTGCAGGTCTTGCGCGTTCGCCGGCGGAAGAGCGATCGCCGCGAGCATCAGAGCCGCGACCATCTTTCCGGTCATCATTCTGCGAATCGTCGTTTGGCTGATCATCGATTCTCCTGATGAAAAATGCATGATGAATTGCAATAACCTACTTCGACGGTAGTGTGAAGGCGAGGATCGAATCCCCACTGGTCGTGTCGAAGAAGCCGCCTCCGGTGTCGACGATTACGACGTATTGCTTCCCATCCGCACCCATATAGGTCGACGGCGTGACGTAGGCTCCGGTGTCCATTGTGATGTCCCACAGAATTTTTCCGGTCTCCGCTTCGTACGCGCGAAAGTGATGATCGTTGGAAGCTGCGATGAAAATCAGGCCGCCCGCGGTTGAGATCGATCCGCCGTAGTTTAGTGATCCCGTATTGTGGACGCCTTTTGCGTCAAGCTCCGGGATGGTTCCAAAAGGCACCTTCCAGGCGACGTCTCCCGTATTGACGTTGATGGCCCACAATTGACCCCACGGTGGTTGCTGGCACGGCCAGAATTTATCCTGGTCCCAGAACTCCGCGTACATTCCCCATGGACTGGTGCGATTGTACGGAGGATTGGTCCCGGGATCGGTGGGTGCGACCTTACCCACACTGGCGATTTCGTTGGTGTTGGCGAAGAGATAGCCGAGCTTCGGGTTGTATGACATGCCGTGCCAGTTCACGACTCCGATCGTGCTGGGGAATACGATGGTCAACTTCGGTCCGTATGGCATGAACATCGGGCCGCTCTGCATACCGCCTTCAGTGGCAAGCATGTTTTCGCAGAATGCGTGGTGCTCCGGAGTGACAGTAGCGAGATCAGCGGGCGTGAAGCTGCTGCGACCCAATTGAACAGGCTTGATTGGAAACGGCTGCGTGGCAGAAGAGTGCTCTCCCAGCACCGTGCTCTGCGGTATGGGACGCTCTTCCACTCCGTAGATCGGTTTGCCGTTGCGGCGATCCAGAATGAACATCAGGCCTGTCTTGCTGATGAGAGCAACTGCCGGAATGTTCTTGCCCTCTCGTTTGACGTTGATCATTACCGGCGCTGATTCAAGGTCGTAGTCGTTGATGTCGTGGTGCACTGCCTGGAAATACCACGCGAGCTTGCCTGTTTTTGCGTGGAGCGCGACCAGCGTGTTACCGAACAAATCGTTGCCGGGGCGATCGCCACCCCAGAAATCGGATGTCGGTGAGCCGAAGGGCAGGAACACCAGGCCACGCTTTACATCGACCGATGAGAAACCCCAGACATTGGTTCCGGAGCGGCCTTCCCACGCATTGGAAGACCATGATTCGTGACCGACTTCACCTGGCCGTGGGACCGAGTGGAAGCGCCAAACCAGTTTGCCGGTGTGAACGTCCCACGCGCGTATGTCGCCAGCGGGACCTTTCGCGGGATCTTCCTGCATGTTTGCGCCTGTAACAATCAGGTTCTTGTAGATGGAAGGCGCGGAGGTCATGGCGTAACGGCCATCCTGATTCGGAGCCTCGGTCGCTCCAGTTTTGAGATTGATGGACCCGCCCTCGCCAAAACCGACAGTGGGCTGACCGGTTTTCGCATTCAAGGACATCAGTCGTCCATCGCCGGTGCCGAAGAAAATCGATGCAGGAGAAGTCTTGTCGCCCGGCCAGTAAGAGATGGTGCGTCCCATAAGACGGGACTGCTCCAATTTGTAGGTCCAGAGCAATTCGCCGGTCTCCGGCTTGAGTGCGATGACTGAACCGTACGGCGTCGCCAGATACATCATGCCGTTCGCGACAATCGGCGTCGCCTGGGACGATAATTGCCGGCGGTTTCCTCCACCATCGGCCGGTCCCGCGCTCTGAGGCGCAGTCTGTCCAGCGGGGCGCAGGTGAAACACCCAGGCCTGTGTAAGTTTGTCGACATTGCTGGTGTTGATCTGGTCGAGCGGAGAATATTTGGTTTGTCCGGCGTCGTGACCGTAGGACGTCCAATCAGACTGTGCTGCGACGGGGAGTGCGAAGCAAACGGCTGCGATGGTGGCGCATGCCATGCGATATTTCAAGGAATGTTTCCTCTGCTTGAAGTGTCGAAGTAAACTGCGCTCCCACACTATCGCACGAAGTACATCCAATCGATATCAAGATAATATTATCATATATATTCCTCATCTCTGGCGGTGTTCGCAATAACGGAAATCATTGATTTTTATGCTACTTATCTACTTGAGCGAAGATGCGTCCCTAGGTGCGAAAAGGGCGATGTGCACGAGATTTCGTACTATTTCGCTTGTCGGATTGTTACTATTGTCGTACAAAGAGGACGATTTCTCAGCGTCTCTGGGGGAGGCCTTTCCATGGAGCTTCGTCGTTTCCGCTACTTTTGTCTCTGTTTGATCGTACTGCTCGGTACCGTGCAACTTTGGGCAGATGTCACTGGATCCATCACCGGCTATGTCCGTGACAAATCCGGCGCGGTTCTTCCGAACGCGACCGTGACTGCCATTCAGACCGCCACGGGTTACTCGCGTACCATCTCTGCCGATGCGTCGGGCCAATACAGCATTCTCGCGTTGCCCCCCGGGCGTTACCGCCTGACCGCGTCCGTCCCCAGCTTCCAGCAGGGAGTCGTTGACAACATCGTGTTGAACGTCAACGATGCGTTGCATTTTGACTTCGATCTTCAGGTCGGCAGTGTGACTGAGTCGGTCTCGGTCGATGCCAACGCGCTGCAGGTCCAGACTGTGGCGACGTCGACGGGCACGACGATCGACTCTCCTCAGATTCTTGCGATGCCGCTCAACGGCCGTTCATATCTCGATCTACTCTCCCTTCAGGCCGGCGTTGCGCCTGTGAATACGAACAGCGGTTACAACGATCGCGGTCCTGCTTCCGGCCTCTACAGTTCCTCGGGGAATGTTTCCACAGACGGTCAGCCGGAGTATGCCAACGCCTTCCTGGTAAACGGGGCCGAGGTAAACGAGACTAGGAATATGGGCGCGGGCCTGATTCCGAATGCCGATTCGATCGCCGAGTTTCGTTTGATCACCAATAGCTTCAGCGCTGAGTACGGAAAGTTTACCGGCTCAGTCATGAATACCGTGACGAAGTCCGGGACCAACCGCTTCCATGGAACTCTCTTCGAGTTCTACCGAAACCAGGGGTTGGACGCGACCAACTACTTCGACAGCACCAAAGCCGAGCTGAAGCAGCATCAGTTTGGCGGCGTCTTTGGCGGTCCGATCGTTAAGGACAAGCTGTTCTTCTTCACCGACATTCAACAAACTCGACGCGTCGCCGGCGTCAGTACCGGAGTTTTGGACGTTCTGAGTGCTGACGAACGTAACGGTATCTTTCCGGACAGTCTGCTCGCAAATGCTGTCCAAGGTGACGCATGGGCTGCCACTCTTTCTGCGCGTGGCGGTGTACCGGTTACGGCCGGGGTCACTACCTACGACCAGCTCGGGACTGCGGTGACGACCACCGATAGTAGCGGCGCCAGCGTGCCCGGCCATGACCTCTCCGGCTTTATCGACCCTGTTACTGCTTTGACGATGTCGCAGATTCCAGCTGCGAACCTGGGAGTAAACCAATACTCCGACTCGAGCCATGGTGGATCGCTGGTCGATACCAATATGGCCCAACGGATAGACTTCGTGAATCAAAAGACGGGTGACTGGTCGTTCTACTACCACTATGACGATGCTACCGCCACCCAGCCTGTCTACCAGCAGGCCTATATGGGGATAACCAACGTGCCCGGTTATCCCGCGACGGTGCCGTCGCGCAATCAGCTGTTCTCGATGAGCAACACGAAGACCTTTGGTACGACCGCAGTCAACGTGGTGCGCCTGCAGTTTTTCCGCACGGCCGTACGAACCGCGCAGCCGGCAGCCAGTTCAACGATTTCCGGCTACGACGTATACGGCTTCAATACGGATCCGACTACGGGCGGTCTGATCAACACCGGGACACCAGGATACGCGTCTTCCCTCCCGATGTTGTTGTTCAACAGCTTTGCTGTCGGAAACAACTGGTTGAACCTGTATCAGCCCAACACCACCTACGGTATTGGCGACACGTTCAGCAAGACCATTGGGAATCACTCGCTGAGCTTTGGCGGTGACTACAGGTACTACCAGTTGAATGCTCGAAACGAATGCGGACCGAACGGATATTTTCAATTTACCGGCAACGAGACGGGTTCGGATGTTGCTGACTACTTTGTGGGCGCTCCAACGGCTTTCGTACAATGCTCCGTCCAACTACTCGACAACCGCACTCGGTATGGCGCATTGTTCGGCGCAGATACCTGGAAGGTCACCCACAACCTGACCTTGAATCTCGGTCTGCGTTGGGATGTTGCCAGACCGTGGAGTGACAACTTCGGCCGGCTCACCACGCCGGTTCCGGGAGTGCAGTCCACCAAGTTCCCCGACTCCCCGGCCGGCAACCTCGTTCCGGGAGATCCGGGAGTTCCCAGCACAATCTCCCCCACTCAATACAACAACTTCGGACCGCGTATTGGTATCGCCTATGCGCCTTCCGGCGGCATCTGGGGTGAGAACAAGACCAGCATTCGCGCAGCCTACGGTGTCTATTATTTGGGCGCCGCGGATAAGGGTAACTTCGGAATTATCGGTGATGCTCCCTGGGGCCTCTACTGGGCGTCGCCACAACCGACGGAGTTCGCCAGCCCCTATATCACTCGTGCAACCGGAGTGACACAGGGACAGCACTTCCCCTTCACCTTCCCTTCGGGTAGCGGACCGTTTCCGAACTTCAAGTTCGGATCACTCATGCCTCTTTACGTGCCTGGCTACTACAACAAGAACAAGACCCAGATGGCCGAGCACTACAACCTCTCCATCCAACGGCAACTCGACAAGTCGACTGTCTTGACTGTGTCATACGTTGGAACCCAAGGCCACCACATTGAGCGTGGCGTGGACATCCTCTACGGTGATGCGGCTCTCTGCCAGTCTTTAGCGGGCTGCGGTCCGGGCGGCGAAGGCGGAGTCTACAATCAGGGTGGGCAGAATTTCTACGGAACCTTCACGGGTCTGATCAACAACCAAGCCATTAGCCAGGGCTACACCAACTCCGCGGGTGGCCCAGTTGTGGCCTTTGCCTCGGCGACCTGGTTACAAAACTCGGGCAACTCGAACTACAACTCGCTGCAGGTTTCCGCAGAACGCCGCGCTCGCGATTTGACCTTCCTCGCCAGCTACACGTACTCCCATTCCCTGGATGACGTCTCTGCCAAGTTTGATCCACGCGATCCCCAGCGTGCCTACGGACCGTCAAGCTTCGACCTGCGGCACAACCTGGTGTTGAGCTATAACTGGGATGTTCCGTTTGCGCGTCTGCTGGGTTCGCGCCGGATCACCACGGGATGGCACGTCACCGGTATCAGCCGCTTCTACACGGGCACCCCGGTTAGCGTAAAAAGCGGTGGTGACTATGCCCTCACCAACATCGGACTCGACTATCCCACTCAAATCGGTTCAATCCAGAAGCTGGATCCACACAATCCGGCGCATACCTTCTTTAATGCGTCAGCCTTCGCGAGTGGCCTCAGCTGCGGCTACGAAGTTTGCGGAGTGACTGGTAACGCCAAACAGTTTCTATTCGCTGGACCGGGATGGGTTAGCACGGATTTAGGCGTGGAAAAGGATACGAAAATCACGGAGAGCATGGCATTGAATGTGCGCTTCGAGATGTTTAATGTCTTCAACCACACCAACTTCCTTCCGAGCGGTGTGATCGGCAATGCCAACAGCAGCCAATTCGGTCAGGCCACCGCGGCCGCACCGGGTCGCATTGGACAGATCAGTGCGAAGTTCATCTTCTAATCACGTTCGTGGAGTCAGTTCAAAGTCTTGAGCAGCTGGAGGCCCCTAAGCGAGAGCTTGCGGGCCTCCTCCTGCTTAGCCTGATCAGATCTCCACACCGCTCGCCAAAGTTGTCCTGAGCGCTTTCACCCGGACCAGAAAGATGACCATGGCATCAAGTTCGGGATTAGCTGAAAGCCGTCGAAAGTTTCTTCGTTACCTCGCTCTCAGCCCTGCCTTTGCCAGTCCGGCGTTCATGAGAGGTTCTCTCCGCGAGGCTTTATCGCTTTATCTGCCCGACGATCCACTCGAAAAAACCGACTCAGGCTCGGAATCCATTGCCAGTCCCGAACAGGCGCTGAACGTGACGGAATTCGAAGCCGTCGCCCGCAAGAAGCTCCCTCCGGGGCACTTTGCCTATCTGGCTTCGGGAGTAGACGACGATGCGACCGTCCAACTGAACCACGAGGCGTATCGGCATATTGCGATTCGTTCGCGGCGCCTGATTGACGTCGAAAAGCTCGATTCTTCGGTCAAACTGTTTGGGGCGAGATGGGAAACGCCTATCTTTCTCTGTCCGGTCAGCTCCATGAAGGCCTTCGACCCTGAAGGTGAAGTTGCGGTGGCGCGCGCGGCCGCGAAGCAACACCATCTACAAATGCTTTCGACGGTCGGCAGTTCCTCGATCGAGGATGTGACCGCTGCGCGAGGCGCACCGGTGTGGCAGCAGTTGTATCCCACCAACGATTGGGTTGTGACCCGTGCGCTCATCAAGCGGGCGGAAGTGGCCGGCAGTCCCGCCCTGGTGTTTACGATTGATCATCAGGAAAACGCCAACAACGAAACCATCTCCCGGGGACGCAGGGTCGATTCCCGCGATTGCTCGCTCTGCCATTCAGGTGGATTTGCTGGGTACCTTCGCAAGAAGCCCATGTTCAAGGGCATGGATGTATCAAAGGTCACCGAGCTTTACGCCCCGGGGTTTACCTGGGATTTCGTCAAGCGGCTGAAAGACGCGACTGCAATGAAGCTCGTGCTGAAGGGGATCGTGACCCGGGAAGATGCCGAGATCGCCGTCGAGCATGGAGTGGACGGCATTGTAGTTTCAAATCACGGCGGGCGAGCGGAGGACACTCTACGACCCACCATTGATTGCCTGCCCGAGGTCGTGACGGCGGTAAAGGGTAAAATTCCAGTGTTGGTGGATGGCGGCATCCGGCGCGGCACGGACATTTTCAAAGCCTTGGCCCTCGGAGCGACTGCGGTTGGTATCGGCCGTCCGCAGGCGTGGGGCCTGGCGGCATTCGGACAATCCGGAGTCGAAGCCGTGCTGGTGATTCTTCGCCGGGAGCTGGAAAAAATCATGCGGCAGGCTGGAACACCGTCAATTGGCAGCATCACCAGGACATCTGTGACTCTCTGACATCAGAAAGAATTGGAACGGCGATGAAGCAGCTAGTCTCGATCCTCACTCTGCAACTCTGCGTGGCCGTGGCGGTTTTCGGCCAGACGCCCGGCCAGATGCCTGGCATGGCCAGTCATTCCAGCCCGCCAGCGGACGACTCGAACTTGTCGAGCCCGGTACCAAATTCTTCGCACGTAACCTTTACGAAAGATGTTGCGCCGATCGTGCAGGAGCATTGCCAGACTTGCCATCGTCCTGGCGAGGGCACACCGTTCTCCATGCTGACTTACGAAGATGCCCGGCCGTGGGCAAAGCTCATGAAGCAGATGGTGCTGCAGCGGCAGATGCCGCCCTGGTTCGAAGACGGGCATACCGAGAAGTTTGAGAACAACCGCTCGTTGACCCAGGCCCAGATCAATACCATCGTTGCCTGGGTGGATGCAGGTGCGCCGAAGGGCGATCCGAAAGACCTGCCGCCGCCACGGCAATTTGTCGAGGGATGGTCCATTCCCAAGCCAGACGTCATATTCAAACTTCCCAAACCGTTCTCTGTTCCGGATAGTGGCGTGCTTGAGTATCAGTACGTCATCCTGCCTACCGGCTTCACCGAAGATAAGTGGGTGCAGTTTGTAGAAGCGGCGCCGTCAGACCGTTCTGTTGTCCATCACATTGTTGCGTACGTGCGCCGGCCCGGGTCGAACTACTTCAAAGACCAGCCCAAGAATGTGTTCTTCGAAGCGCCGCCCTCAAAGACCAATGCGAGTGCTGATCCAGATGACGTTCCGAGTGATTGGCTGGTCGGCTACGCGCCGGGTCAACCGCCTGACATCTTCGAGCATGGACAGGCAAAGCTGGTCCCAGCCGGATCCGATATTGTTCTCGAAGTGCACTATATGCCGGAAGGAAAAGCGACGACCGACCAGTCGAGCGTGGGACTCGTCTTTGCGAAAGCGCCACCGAAAGAACGCGTGTTGACTCTGTCGGCGATCAATGAGACTTTCAAGATTCCTCCGGGAGATCCGAATTACAGAGTAGATTCGTCATTCACGATTCGCCATGAAGTGACTTTGCTGGGCATGCATCCCCATATGCACACGCGGGGCAAGGACATGGAATACCGGCTGGTATTTCCCAACGGACAGACCCGCGAAATCCTGAATGTGCCGCACTACAACTGGCACTGGCAGCTTTGGTACAACCTGGAACAGCCGATCACTCTGCCTGCGGGGACGAAGATCGAATGCACAGCGCACTTCGATAATTCAGCTAACAATCCTGAGAATCCAGACCCATCGAAGACAGTCATATGGGGGCAGCAAAGTTTCGATGAAATGATGGTCTGCTTTTTCAACCTGGCATTCCCCGCTCAGTTGTCGGCGAAGGAAATACTGCCGCTTCCGAAACACGACGCAGCGGTGGCTCAGAAGGGTCAGAAGTAGATCAGACGTACTGTGCGGCCAGCATCTCGGCTGCGCTTTCGTCCAACTGTTCGGCGCGCCGTACTTCTTCAAATCGTGCCAGCAAGTCATCCGGACGCAGTCGCCGTTTTTCGGCGCCCTGAAAGTCGTGGATGATCTGGCCACGGTGCATCATGATTAGACGGTCTCCCAGACTAGCCGCCTGATGCATGGAGTGCGTCACCATCAACGTGGTGAGTTGGTCGCGTGCAACCACCTGCTCGGTCAGGGCGATGACCAGGTCGGCGCTTTTGGGATCGAGAGCTGCGGTGTGCTCATCCAACAGAAGCAGTTCGGGACGAAGCCAGGTGGCCATGAGCAGAGTGAGGGCCTGGCGCTGTCCTCCTGAAAGACTTCCGATCGCGTTTTCCAGCCGGTTTTCGAGGCCCATATTCAGCCGGCTGACTTCGTCGCGCATTCTGCCTACCAGCGACTTTTTCAACCCCCATCCCAGGCCTCGGCCACGACCGCGCAGGGCTGCAAGACTGAGATTCTCTTCGATGGTGAGGCTGGGTGATGTGCCGCTGAAGGGATTCTGAAACACGCGGCCGATCAATTCTGCGCGCGCGTGCTCGGGCCATCGGGTTACGTCGCGTCCCGCCAACTGAATTTTTCCTTCGTCCACTAGAAAGGTTCCGGCGACTGCGTTCAGCAGAGTGGATTTCCCCGAGCCGTTGGTTCCGATGATGATCACCCAGGATCCTGCGGCCAACTCAAGGTTCACTCCACGCAGGGAACGGACTTCGTTCGGTGTGTCTGCGTTGAATGTCTTTGCGACGTTTTGAATCTCAAGCATGGGCGCTCCGCAGTCGCTTCTTCTTGCGCAGGAATTGCGGCACGATGAGGGCGCAGAATACGAACACAGCTGTGATCAGCTTCAAGTCGTTGGGACTGAGTCCCCAACGCAACGCCACGGCCACCAGCAAACGAAAGAGAACAGAGCCCATGACCGCGCCGATGATGGTTGTGCCCAATTGATTTGTTCCGACGAGTGCTTCTCCGATGATGACGCTGGCCAGTCCCCACACGACCATTCCGATTCCCATGCCGACGTCCGCGAAGCCCTGGTATTGCGCCAGTAAAGCTCCGGACAGCGCTACGAAGCCGTTCGAAATCGCTACTCCGAAGACGATCATGTTAGCGTCGTTGACTCCGAGCGCTCGGATCATCTGCACGTTATCTCCCGTGGCTCGCATGGCCATGCCGAGATTCGTGCGCAAGAACAAATACAATAACGCTCCCGTGAGCGTGACGACCAGCCCGACCGCGACCAGCACTGAGGCGTCGCGCACGCTGACTTCCCAGCCTGCGAGATCGAAACTGGTAGCGCCGCGCATGAGCTTGATTCCGATCTGCTCCGACTGTGTCGCGAGTGTGGTCACGGACAACAGCGGAACATTGCTCTTGCCCATGATGTGCAGGTTGATGGAGTAGAGCGCGGTCATCACGAGAATTCCAGAGAGCAGCGAGTTGATCTTGAAGCGGGTATAGAGTGTGCCGGTGCAAGCTCCCGCAATCATTCCAGCGACGAAGGCAGCCAGCGACGCCAGCAGCGGACTGGTGCCATGTGCCATCAAGGTTGCCGCCACGGCTGCGCCGAGGGTGACTGATCCGTCGGCCGTGATGTCGGGAAACGCAAAAATCCGGAAGCTGATGAACACGCCTAGAGCCAGCAGCGAGAGGATGAAGCCTATCGTGAATGTTCCAATCAGAAGGCTCATATTCGTTTCATTCTCAGTCGACCCATCTCATCTGATTTCAGACGCTGCACCAATCCAGCATGCGCCTCGGACGAACTCACTCTGTTGTGGCCCCGCTGCCAGGCGGGCATCGGTCAGCAGGTGGAGAACGCCTTGCAATGTTTCCGTCTCGAATAAAGTCGTGACGGTAGTTTTCAGATCGATGTTCCCCTTCTGCAGCGGACGATAAGAAAATGCTGCTGCATGAAAATGTCCCTGCGGCCAGGCTTCAGTCCCCAGCGGCCGAAGCAGCGGAGCCAGCGGTGCGCATTCGGAACTCGCCGCGATCCCTGAAATGAGTGCCAGCGATCGCGAGTATAGCCTCTCGGTGGAGAACGACAGCCACGAGCGGACATCGGGATATTTGAACGGGGCATCCTTTACCGCTGCGGCGGCGGGCGATCGGCGAAGAGCAGCTCCTACGAGTCCAGCAGATTCGACAACCATCACCATTCCGATTGCGGGCGCGCCCGAGACTTCCAATGCGGTACGCACTAATTCTGCGAGCGAGAGCGGGCCCTCGGCGCCGCCGGTTTCAAATCGCATCAAGTGGCTGAATGCGCCTTCGCATCGCAGCCCATAGAGGACATTCATCTCCGGCACCAGCTTGCCGCTGGAAACCATGAAGTCCGGCACATTGGTTCCATCCGTGGGCAGGTAGGCAGCGGAGCCTCCGACCGCGAGGAATTCACCAAAGCGCGTTTGCGAATCCTCAAAGCCGTGGCCGAAGGCTCCCAGGCCGAAGCCGAATGTAGCTGCAGGATACGTCACCATCTCGCAATTCGCTGGTCCGAAGCGGCAGCCTTTCAGCAAATCCGGATCGCCGATCCGTTCGATGATCAAGGGCTTTCCCGGAGAACACTGCATCGCTTCGAATGACCCGGCCGGAGATGAAAAGCGTCGTACTTCGGCCTTCGGTACGGGCGGCGGAGCAACGGGAGTCGTGGGGGCGAGAAGGATGGTCGAAAGGCGGCAGAGATCCAAGACCTGCTTCACTCGCTCGGAAGGGCTGGTGACAATGAAGCTGCCGCCGATGCCTTTCAGCTGCGTGTGAAACTTGACGAGCAGACCGACGCCCGCTGAACTCAGAAAAGAAATCTCGGACAGATTCAGCCGAATGCCGTGCGCGCCTCCGCGGATTACTTCCTCCAGATTGCCGCGCAGGTGCTCGGTCCAATAGTTGTCGAGGCGTCCCTTCACCTTGACTTCGAGCGCATCACCGAGCTGTTGGGTCACGATTTCCATGGCAGACTTCCTACGGCTGCATCTTCTGCGAGAACTCCTGAGGAATGGCTATGCCTAGTTGCGCTGCGTTGCCGCGGCTGATAGCCAATTCCTCGACAGCTACTTCCTCCAAAGGTAGATCTTTCGGGTCTGCGCCCAGTAGAACCCGGCCTGCCAGTTTTCCAGAAGCCATGGCTGCGGAGCGCAAGCTAATGCCGAGACAGGCCAGGCCACCTCGGGGCATCTCGGAACATTCGTCGGTGATCAGCGGCAGTCGCGCGTCCTTCGCCCCTTTCACTGCGCCTTCATAGCCTTCGATTGCGGTGTTGTCTCCGGGCAACCACACCACCTGTATGTCGCGTCCGGCAAGGATCTGCACCGCCTGCAGGACTTCGTTCGAACCGGCAATGGCGATCTCTTCCAGTCTGATGCCGCGATTCTTGAACACCTCGCGGGCAGACGACATTTCTTTCACCGAGTTGGCTTCTGCCGGGTTGTACATGGTTCCGACTGCGCGCAATCCTGGAATGAGTTTCTGCATCATGTCCAGGGTGCGGGCGATCGGAGGAAAGCTGCCTACACCGGTGACGAAAGGTAAGTGATCGGTGTGAGTCTTGCCCGCTCCGGCGGCGATCGGATCCGTCACGCAGGTGAACACTACAGGTTTGTGCTTGACTTTGTTGCAGGCCCCGACGAGGCAAGGCGTGCTGATGGTCATAATAAGGTCGACATCGGAGCTATCGTAGTTCTGCAACATGGCAGGAATGTTGATCATTTCGCCTTGCGCATCGGCACGGCGGACTTCCAGATTTCTTCCTTCCTCGAAGCCGCTGGCCTTCAATCCGTCGATCAGGCCCTGCACACACTGGTCGGTGCCAACATCACGGGCGAAATAAACGATTGCGGCCTTGACGACTTTGCCGGTGGCGCCGGCTTCGGCCCGGGCCCTCGCGGAAGCTGCGGATGCCGTCCTGCGATGACCCAGATCAGTGAGCAGCAGGATAGAGGAGAAGATCGCGATCAGGCCCAGACCCAAGGCCAATCTTTTCAACGTGGACCATACAGCCTTTTCGTAGAAGCGCATAGCGCTTGCGGCAAGGCTCCCCTTGGCGAGGCGCAATTATACAGGTGTTATCTGTCATGTGCGGGAAAGAACGAGGCGGGGAGAAGGGCTAAAGCAGTCCGTAATGGTCGGGATATCTGGCCTGTAAAGAGGTCACGAGTACTTCGAAATCGGGAAGTCCACGCAGATTTTCCAGGCACGGATCGTTCAGGAAGAGCGGCCAGCATGCGAATCCGGTGCCGACGCTCCGTTCCAGCCATTCAAAGGCAGGCTCTCGCCTGCCAAGTACAGCAAGTATGCATGCGATCTGATAGTAAGTGTGATGCGCGTGTCCGAAAGACTTTGGACTCGCGCAAGCCCGGCTCAGCCATTCCAGCGCTTTCTTTGCTTGTCCCCTTAAAGCATAGTAGAGACCGAGCAGACTGATGATCATCGGTTCTTCGGGCGAGATCCGAAGCGCTTCATCCAGGAGTAATTTCGCCTCTTTCCAATCCCCCGTCATCATGGCGGGCTGCGGCGCGAAATAGAGGTGATACTTACTTACCGGATTCTCCGCCTGCCACAGTGGAATCCGCTCGCGAGCCAGGTCGTATTGCCGGCTCCAGATATAAACCTGCACGATGCTGTGGCTCACATCTTTTCTGGGATGAAAGGGCCGTCCACGTTCGAACATGTCGCGTGCGTGGTCCAGCAGACCGATGTGCGCCAGGATTGTCCCCAGGCGGTTGTATGCATGCGGAAGATTGCTCTGCAGGGCGAGCGCGCGTTTCAGTTCGGCAATCGCTTCCAGGTGCTGGAAGTTTTTCGATGGTCCCCACAGCAGGAATGCGTTGGCAACGTGTCCTTCAGGCAAATCCGGATCTTCTTCGAGCGCGCGGCGGCAATGAAACTCGGCTTTCTCCAGCCACACGCTGGCTGGGTCGAATTCGAAGTGGCGAACAGCGCACACAAAAGAAAGCGTGGCGTGAGCAAGAGAGAATGCAGGGTCTCGCGTGACGGCGTTCACCAGGTGTTGGGCTGCCTGGTCGAGCAGCGCTGGATCGCCAGACCAGCTAAGCCGGTAGCCCTGCATAAATTCTGAATAGGCCAACGCGTCCTTGCTATGGCGTCGTCGTTGAACATCCAGCGGACGCAGTGGCCGGTTCAATGCGCCTGCGATCTGTTTCGCGATCTCATCTTCGAGATCGACCAGGCGGTCCATATGCAGTTCATGTTTTCGGTTGAGGATGGCGCGTTGCAAGTGCGCGTCGAACATTTCTACTGAAAGATGCCATTGCCCTTTAGAGCCTCGAACTGCGCCATCCAAGACGAACCGGACTCCCAATCGTGCGGCAATATTTGCCGGTGTTGCCTCGGCCGGAAGGTTCAACACGGATGCGGTCGGAAGAACATCGATCCCACGCAGGTTCGCAAGACGCGCGACAATTGCATCGGCGAATCCGAGACACAGTCCCTGATCATCGGCGCTGCCCAGAAGGGCCAATGGGAGTACGGCGAGTGACGAACGCTCGCTCCGCGCGGACGCGTGGGGCAGACCAACTTCGTTGCTCGCGCCTGACTCCAGATCAGAACCCGGATGCCGGGCATCAATCACCCGCAGCGGGCCTACCAAGCGGTAGCCTTTGCCCACCACGGTTTCGAGAAAACGCGGTTTAGCGGAGTTGTCGCCCAGCGCCGTGCGGATTTTTCGAACGATGTTGTTGATGTTTCTTTCGGTATCGACGAAGAGATCGGATTGCCAAAGTTTGGTGACAATCTCTTTGCGAGAAACCAGTTGTTCGCGGCGGCTGACCAGGAAGATCAGCAACTCCATGGGTTTCTTCTCGATCTTGACACGACGGCCAAAGCGGCTCAGTTCGTAGCGTCCGAGATCGAGTTGGATTTCTTCGGTACCTCGTTTTGCGCGCATCACGACGCCCCTGTGAATGGCATTATCCTCTAAGATTCAATGATTTGCGACGATATATAAAAGATATGTAAAAGTTATCCCGACTCGATTGCTAGAACCCCAGGGCTGGGAGAAGATGCCTGCCATCGAGTCAAGACAACGCGAGAGGAGCTTCACCATGGCTGTGAATTCCGAGAAATTACATGAACTTCTGGGCAGGGCGGTAGTGGATTTCGGTGCAACTTTTCACGCCGCGCTCATGCGAGCGGGGGACAAGTTGGGGCTGTACAAGGCACTGGCTGCCGGTGGCCCGCAAACTTCTGACGAACTGGCGAAACGAACCGGAACAACCGAGCGCTACGTCCGCGAATGGCTCTCCAATCAGGCGGCCGGCGGCTACGTCACGTACGACAGCAAGGCAGGCAAATTTTTTCTAAGCGAGGAGCAGGCTTTCACCTTGGCGGATGAGAACAGTCCGGCATTCCTGCCTGGCATGTTTCAAGTCGCCCTGGCAGCGGTGAAGGCTGAGGAGCAGATCACCGAGCGATTCAAAACCGGCAAAGGTTTGGGATGGCACGAGCATCACCACGAGCTGTTCGTTGGTACGGAACGCTTTTTCCGTCCCGGTTACGCGGCGAACCTGATTGCCTCGTGGATTCCCTCTCTTGAAGGAGTAAAGGAGAAGCTTGAACGTGGGGCGACCGTGGCTGATGTCGGATGCGGCCTTGGCGCCTCCACTATTCTGATGGCGAAGTCGTATCCAAAATCTAAGTTTTTCGGATTCGACTATCACGACAAGTCGATTGAGACCGCCCAGAAACGTGCGCAGGAAGCGGGAGTGGCTGATCGCATCCAATTTAAGACTGCGAAGGCGAAAGACTATCCAGGAGAGAGCTACGATTTCGTGACCTTCTTCGATTGCCTTCACGACATGGGGGACCCGGTCGGCGCCGCGGCTCACGTGCGCAGCACCCTAAAGAAGGATGGAACGTGGATGATCGTGGAGCCTTCGGCTGGAGACAAGCTGGAAGACAACCTGCACCCGATCGGACGGGCTTTCTACGGAGCGTCGACGCTGCTTTGTACCCCAGCTTCGCTGTCCCAGGAAGTAGGGCTGGCTTTGGGTGCGCAGGCCGGTCAAAAGCGGCTGGGAGAAGTGGTCTCGGCGGGTGGCTTTACGCACTTCCGCAGAGCGACGGAAACCCCGTTTAACCTGATCTTCGAGGCCAGGCTGTAAGAACGGGCTGAATTAGCTCGCGGGCGGGAGGCTTTCGACGCTATCCCGCCCGGCGAAGTGCAAAGAAATGCGCCTCCGATCTGATCACTCGTTACCCCGCGAATTCTCTGGACATTCCACTAGCTGAGTACTTCCACAAAGCTTGCGGGTCGGGTAACATTGGGCGCCTTGGGAGTTCTCCCAATGTGTAGGCAACGAGCTTGCCCAAGCCCTAATGCACAGTTCGACACCCCAACCCAAACGACTCGGAAAATACGAAGTATCCGGGACCATCGCTGTGGGATCGCGCTGGCGAATCTACAAGGGTTTTGACCCAACCTCGCAGCTCAAGGTCGCACTGAAAGCAATTCCCAAAGATATTCTGGAGCGTTCCGGCAATTTTCCCCAGCTCAGAAGCGAGATACGCGCGGCGGGCGTGCTCGAACACCCGGGTATCGTCCGGGTTTATGGGTACGGCGAAGAGGGCGGGCTGTTTTATGTGGTCATGGAAGAGGCCGATGGCTGGCACCTGAAGGAGCGATTCCGGGTCCCGTTGCCTGACGCCGTCAACCTCTCGGAGCAACTGCTGGATGCGCTCGACTATGCGCACGGGCTGGGTGTTGTTCATGGCGGAATCAAACCCTCCAATCTTTTGCTGACTGGAAACGGTCAACTGAGGGTGATCAATTTTGGGCTGACAAGAAGCGCTGATGAGAGCCCTAATTACAAGTCGCCGGAGCAATTAAAGAAGTCGCCGTTCGATCGCCGGTCGGACATTTTCTCCGCGGGCATGGTGTTTTATGAATTGTTGACCGGCGCATATCCCTTTGCCGGGCCAGCCCATGAAATCCCCAATCGGATATGCGATGGAAAAGAGCGGCCTCCTTCACAAGTGAATTCGGCGGTGCTGGCAGCGTTCGATGAGGTCAGCGCCAAGGCTCTGGCGAAGGTTCCGGATGCAAGATACTCGACGGCGCGGGCTTTCGGTGACGGCATCCGGCGAGCCTTTGCCTCGGCCCATGATTCGCAGCTGAGCCGGCGCGTGTCGCATGAAACTATTGTCGCGTTCACCGCTCCACGCCGCGAGCCGGAGCACGAACCGGCAGTTGCGCCGCCGCCGACAACGCCATCGAAACCGAGCTTTACTCCGGTTTCGGCGCCTCCAGTTGCTGCACCAGAGGTTCAGTCTGCGCCGCCGGTTCACGCGTCTCCGGCTCAATCCCCGCCGGCGGTCCGCCCGTCGACTCCCGTGCCAGCTTCTATTCCTCCAGCACCTGTCCAGCGGACTCCTATTCCTGAGTTCA
Organism: Terriglobia bacterium; assembly: GCA_963741105.1. GTDB lineage: Bacteria > Acidobacteriota > Terriglobia > Terriglobales > Acidobacteriaceae > JAIQFF01. The sequence continues at coordinate 55,567 of CAVUGT010000003.1, read as the reverse complement.
AGCCTAAGGCGAAGCCGACTCCCACGCCTGATCCCAAACCTGAGGTCAAGCCTGAGATCAAGCCGACTCCTGCAGCCGCGCAAGTAACTCCTGAAATGGCCGCCCGACTCGAGCAGTTGCTGGGGAAGCAGCCACCGACCCTAGCCGGTTATTTGCAGGACAGTACTCCTGAACTCGATCGAGTCGTTTCCGCATTTGTCTCAACGGTGCGGGCTTTGATTGCGATTGACGAAGCCAAGGGCAAGAGCGACGCTCTCATCCCCCAGAATGTTCATTTCGATCAACTAGGCAAGGCCACGATTCAGGCCCCGCAGTCGTCTTCTGCTCAGGCGACCACCGTCATGAGCAATCCTCGGTACGCTGCGCCTGAGATGTTTTCGGAAAAGGCGGCCGGAACGGATTCATCGACCAATGCCGCGAATGTCTATGCTCTCGGCGTGATGTTTTACGAAATTCTTCTGGGAAGGACGCTGTTTGAGCGAACCTTTCCCGATCAGCGAAACGATATTGACTGGATGCGCTGGCATGCCGACCTGGAGAGTAAAGCCCCGGCGTTGAAGTCATTGTTGCCAGACTGTCCCGCAGCCTTGTCGGACTTGCTGGAATCAATGATGGAGAAGCATGTTGAAAAGCGGCCGACCGATCTCAACGAGATTCTAGGACACCTGCGCGGTGTCGCACAGCGGGCCAACAAAACAGTGGTGTTGCAGCGCCCTGCGGCCGCAGAGGCCTCAGCTCCTGCGTCGGCCAGCGTGTCACCGGCAAAACGGAAAATAAACTGGCTAAATCCGATCATGTTTCTGCTTTTGGTCGGCGGTCTGGGATGGGTCGGGTACAGAGTTTGGCAGGATCCGGACTTCCTCAACCAGGTAGTGCAGCAGGTTACGTCGTTCTTTTCCGGACTGGCCCAGAAATTCTAGACTTTCCGCCGATAGACCTGGCTTCGGAATGACAACGCGCGGGATGATGTCGCGCAAAGTGCGCTACCAGCAAAGCATGCACTCCCAAAAAATATAGCTGCGCCTGCCAGCAACTATTGATGCCGTTGACACGAAAACTGGGTGAAGGGGAGGAACCCAATGGCCCCACCAGTTGGAAGTACCATCGGCCCCGCTTCGACTTTCGATTTAGGTTCTGCATCTGACAGCAGCCCGGTCGCTACCGTGCGATTGGGAGAGACTAGCCTTTCGGACGTCTCCAAAAGGCTGGGCGTAGATAAAGATAGCCTGCAGCAGGCCAATCCTCAGATTTCAGACCCCTCCAACCTCAAGGTTGGGCAGCAAGTGTTCTTGCCGGTCGGTCAGGGGCCGAAGCCGCCGCAGGAAAACGATGCCGGCACGGGTCAACTTCCTCCGAATCCTCTCTCGCAATCCGGGCAGCCGGTCCTGAGCAAAGGCGATCCTTTGGCTAAGGCGATGGTGCAAATGCGCCTGGCGGACTCGGGACCACCTCCGGGTGGAACCGTGCCTCTCGGGGGCGGTTCGCCCATTCAGTTCGCGTCCAAGAGCGCTCTCGGGTCCGACAAGCGGCTCGAGACTGTGGCTCAAGACCCCGGCGAAGCACACATGGCGTGGAAGAATCTGACTGAGCCGCAGCGCAAGGAAGTTCTTTCGAAGATGGAGGCGCGCTACGGCAAGAGTTTTGTACAGCAGTTTCTGGAAACGGAGAAAAAAGGAACCGCGAAAGTTGAAACTCAAAACTATCAGCCGGGAACCGGGCCAAGTCCGGAGAAACTCAAGGCCATGGGATACCACCTGGGCTGGAAGGTCATTGGCAACGCGGCCATAGAAAATGAATTCTGGGTTCATCCTTCGGGCAAGACGGTGCAGCGCGACGTCTCCACCTGGAGCGGGTCTTCATCGGGATCGAGTTCCAAAACTCCCGCCGCACCCGACAAAACACAGACTCCGGATGACGTGGACTCGGTAGGCCCGTCGACTGAGGTCGAGGACAAGCAGGAGAAAGCCGAAAGAGTGCTCTCGCGCCTACAGGACAATATCAACCAGATCCAGGATTTATTGAAATCGAATCCGGTCCCGTGGGACCAGGTTAAACAGAAGTTTGTTCGTTCGAATGAACTAGAGGGTCAATTGAAAGACTTGGGTGTCTCGTCGGATGACCCGGCGAAAAGTCTGGATATGAGCGACGTTGACGAGAATTTCAACGAAGAGCGGGATAAGGCCGATCAGCAACTGCTTGATCTGAGGACCAAAGCCGACGAGATGAATCCAAACTTCGAAGAACTGATGCAACAGCCGACCGTGATGGATCCAGACGATTCAGAGTAACGCGAAGGATGTGGCTTCGGTGCGGGCATGAGGTCGATTGCGTCGCGCTTCAGGATGCGATGTAGGTGAACAACAACGCCAGTCCGCCGAGACCGACCAGCAGAAGAAATTTTTCCATAAAACTGAACGATCCGATGAACCGGCTTACGGGGTTACCTGAAGGCTTCTCAGGTTCTGGCGGCGGGGTGAATCGCGCAGGAACCGCTGCCGGGATTTGAGCGACTGCGGCTTCACCCGTCTGTTCTGGTTCGACCGCAGCCCGTACTTTCACAACATACCCGGGCACTTCGATCGAATCTTCAGGGCGCACCCGGGTCTTGGCCGACCGTTGCAGCCTGTTCCCATTCAGCCAGGTCCCGTTGCTGCTGATGTCGGTGACGTAGAAGTTGGTGCCATCTGTAGACAAAAGAAAGTGTTCACGGGAAAGATCGGGGCCGTCGAGGAGAACTCCTTCTTCAGCGCCGCGTCCCACGGCCAGGCTCTCGCCGATGGGACACTTAACTTCGCGTTCAGTACCGTCGGTCTTGGACCGGATGGAGATCAGGATATCCATGACTTATGCCAGCACCTTTCGCAGATAAGTCTCAATCTCACGCCGGATGGTGGGATCTCCGGACAGGAATTCCAGCAAAGAAGCTTTCTGGGAGTTGGCCAGCGGGCCGGTGGACTTCTGAGAAGAGTCGATCAATTCAGAGACGGAAGCACGCACCATCTGGTCCAGTTTTTTCGGGTCCTGCAGCTCCGCTTTCGTGTGCTGGGACACGAATGAGAACCCTGCCTGCGGGGTCTCTCCCAAGCTGGCTTCCAACTTGTTTTTTGCGTCCGCAAAGCTCGTGTCGCCCTTGGATTCGGCGGGCTGATCGTCGCCCGGAACAATAAAGGGGCCGAAGCTTCCCGGCGGCTTAATCTCGTTGTCCATGGTGAACGGTCAGCTTACGCGAACGTCACGCCGTCAGCCATTTCCATCAGACGGCGCGCCATCTTACCGAAGTCTCCCAGCGGGTCGAGCTTGAGGGCCGTCTTCAAATGTTTCAGGGCCGTTTCCTTATCTTTACGAAACAAAGAAGCTTCGCCAAGATGCGCATATGCAAATGCGCTGCGCGGATTCATCTCCAGAGCTTTCCGGTAATGAGCTTCCGCGGCGTCGAAGTGTCCTTGCTGGAATTCGACGGTGCCGAGGAACACTTCGGGGAACTCATACTGAGGAAACAGTTCTTTCACGCCGGTAAATACGTCGCGCGCGCCCTGAAAATTCTTGGCGTCGCGATAGATAATTCCCGCTTCCACCAGAAATGCAAGCTCCTCGTGGGAGGGAGCGACTGTCCATTTCGCTGCCATTTTCAGCTCCTGTCTTTTTCTGGCCGAGTGTTAACCGCTACTAACTGATGTTGCGGATGGCGGCCATTGCTGCATCGTGGCGCGCCTTCATCACCGACGAAGCAGTCTGAAAAGCTTCTGTCTGCGCGTCCATCTGCTGCTGCAACTGGAGATAGCCGGCGGTGTCGCCCATGAGTCCGCCGCCGATTCCGCCAATGCCACCTATGCCGCCAGAGATCGCGCTACCAATCATCCCGCCGATTCCCGGAGCAAACATGTTGCCTACGGCTCCGACCGCCGCACCCAGGAACTGCCGGAACTTGCCCGGCTGCTTTGCCGGTTGGGTCGCCTGCAGGATCTGATTGATGTTGTAGTTTGGCGACGAAATCATTCCCAAGGCATTGTTGATCTGTGACATGGGGACACCTCCTACTCAAGGTTATCGTTGTTTTACTGGTCTTTGTTGCTACCTCTGTTGCTACTTCTGTTCCGGCAGTTTGTCTCTCATTTCTGTAAACGTACGCAACAAATCCAGTGACCGTCCATAGGCAGTCATGGCTGCTTTGGCGCGCGCCTGGTCAGGGGCCGAGCCGGACATGGCTATGTCGTTCAGTTGGCGGCAGGTTTTCTCCACCTTCGCCAGCAAAGGCGCGGGCTCTTCAGAACTCAGTAATTCCACAAACTCAGGAAAATGACGCCAGCCGACATCATCTTTATCTTTGGTATCTTTGGTTTCGACTTGCGTAGGTGCTTTAGCTGCGTTTTTCATGGCTTACCTCCTCATTCTCATTAAAGATTTCTTGTAGTATCATGCCGTCCCCAATGACCGACGAACCGCGCGTACTCAGCCCGGAGAACCTTCCTGACGCGATTCGAATTCTGAACGAATCGTCTCGCGGCATGTCGTTCGAATGGCATCTCGACCTCTTCGGTTTCCTGGCCCTGGCGCGGTATTGGGGCGTCTCTGAACAACACACCCTGCTCGGTTACGAAGAGGGCCAACCGGCCGCGCTCATCATCACTTCTACTGACCCTGAAACCCGGGAAGCCTACATCGTTTACTGGGCCGCCCTTCCTCAATTTCGCAAGCACCGGACCGCTATCCGGCTGTTCGAAAGCTGTTGCCAGAAACTATATGACGACGGTTACGAAATCCTTCACGGCGCCTCAGTTCCTGACCGTCCCGTTCGTCGTTATCGCTTCATCAAGTCCGACGCCGAACATTCTGTTTTGGACCTGGAAGCCACATCTACCAGCCTGCCTGAACCTCAATCTCGTTTCGAGGTTCGCGAAATCGATTTAGAAACGATCTCTAAAGCTCCGATCCCGCCTGGCGAACCGGTTCATTGGTGCCAGCGAAACTCATTCCTGCGAAACGGAAGCATCTTTTTCCAGATCCTCGGCGCCTTTGAAGGCGAAACCCTTCGCGCTTATTCCATTTCTGTCCGCAAAGCAACGCCCACGACGACGGTCGATTTCCGCTCGTCCGATTCCTCCATTGAAGCCGGGTACGAACTATTACGCTGCCTTTTTTCCAACGACTACCGTCCGCCGATGTTCGCGAGCTATGTTTTCGAGAATACCTACGCGCATCGACTGCTTTCCTCGGCAGGCTTCACGGTAAAAAGGCGCTTTGATACTCTGATTCGCGACCTTCGCACTACCTGTAACCAACGAACTATCTCGCTCTAGCGCAATCACCTGTTCGCAATCTGTGTCCGAACAACCGGCGCAATCGTTCCCAAAGGCTGCAGGTTAATCTGCGGAGTGAGTTGGTCGTAGCTTAGTACCGTGACTTCGGGAACGACGAAGTCGATCAGTTTTTTCACAAACCGCCGGATCTCGCTGTCCGTCACGATCACCGGCTTTTGCGCGCCAGGCGGCAGATTCCCGATCTGAGCCCGCGCTGCTTCCATCACTTGCTGGCTCATCTCGGGATCCATTGCTAAATATGCACCGACCGCGCTTTGCCGTATCGAGTTGCGGAACATCTCTTCAAATTCCGGATCGAGCCGGTAAACGAACAGCAGAGGGCGACCCTGCGAGATCTGATAGCAAATCCTTTTCTTCAGCCCGACGCGCACGTGCTCGGTCAGAGTCAGAGCATCGTGCTCAACCCGTCCCCAGTCGCACAGGACTTGAAGAATTGCTTTGAGGTCTCGTACGGAAACATCTTCTTCCACCAGCTTGCGCAGAATCTCGGCGAGAATCTGAAGAGAAACTGGCTTGGGAACGGTCTCTTCCACCAGTGTCGGATAGCTCTGTTTCAAGGAAGAGACCATGTACTGCACTTCCTGAACGCCAATAAATTCCTTGGCGTTTTTCTTCAGGTAGTGGGCCAGGTGGAGCAGAAGAATTTCCTGGGTGTCCCAAATTTGAAAGCCGGCAGACTTGGCGCGTTCGGCCTGTTCGCGCGGGATCCACGCGGCTGGCTTACCGGTCGCGGGATTGGCGGTGTTCTCGCCCTTGAAGCCGTATAGGGAGATGCTTTCCGCGGAATCGTTGATCAGCACTGCGTCCAGGCGAATCTGCCCGCTGATGACCGGCACCTCGTTGGCCCAGATGGTATAGCTGCCCGGCTCTCCGGGAGCGTGACCCTTGACTTGGAGCGATGGGAATATGACACCCAACTCGTAGTAGAGGCCGTTGCGGACGTTCAATAACTGGTCATAAAATTTCTGCCCAGCTTCGGTCCCCAGATCGACAAACGGTGTGAGGGCTTCGCTGGCTTGCAGAACCAGAGGTACGGTAAGAGAGAGTTGCGGGTCTGGGACTTTGGCAGCGGCGACGACATTCGATTTCTCGATAGCTTCTGCCTGAATCTTTTGCGCTCGAAACAGTCCCCATGCCAGCGAGCCCGTGACCCCAGCCAGAAGAAAGAATGGAATTTTTGGCAGGCCCGGGATGAGGGCCATGATGGTCAGCAGTCCTGAGGCTACCGCGATGGCTTTGGGTTGTCCCAGAATCTGGCCAGCGACGTCCTTGCCGAGGTTGGAATCCTTGGCTTCGGAGGCAACGCGAGTCACTACCATGCCTGCTGAAATCGAAATCAGCAGCGCGGGAATCTGGGAAACCAGGCCATTGCCAATCGTCAGAATCGAGTAGGTCTGCACCGCGTCGACCACGGACATGTCGTTCATGGCAACGCCGATGATCAATCCACCCACGATGTTGATCAGGGTGATGACGATTCCGGCGATGGCATCGCCCTTCACGAACTTCATGGCGCCGTCCATCGCGCCGTAGAACTGGCTTTCGCGGGCCAGCGCTTCGCGACGTGTCCGGGCTTGCTGGAAGTCGATGATGCCGGCACGCAAGTCAGCGTCGATGCTCATCTGCTTGCCGGGCATGGCGTCCAATGTGAAGCGGGCAGAAACTTCTGCCACGCGCTCGGCGCCCTTGGTGATCACGATGAACTGCACCAGCGTAATGATCAGGAAGATCACCGCGCCGACCACGAAGTTGCCGCTGACGACGAACATGCCGAATGACCGGATGACCTCGCCAGCATCCGCTTTCAGCAGAATCAAGCGGGTCGCGGAAATGTCGAGCGACAGCCGGTAAAGAGTTGTGATCAGCAGCAGGGTAGGGAAGGACGCAATCTGCGTCGGGCTCGAGATGTAAATCGAGACCATCAGAATCGTCACCGCGACTGTGATATTGATGGTCAGGAAAATGTCGAGCAGGAAAGTCGGGAGGGGAACGATCATCAGCCCGATCATGACTGCGACCAGGCTGACCAGGATCAGATCAGCAAAACGAGTCAAGACGCTGGACAGGTTTCCGTCCAGAATCTCCTTCTTCATTTCCAGAATTTGAGCCTGGATGTTGGCGATCATGTCTCGGTCGGGACTCTCTCCCGACAACAAGACCGCCTGCGTCCAACGCCTCGGGAGTTGGCGCCGGAACCGGTTTCGAGAACACTGCGTGTATTGCTGTCAGACAAACAACGGACCCGGGGCCCGTGAGAGCCCCGGCATCCGATAACAGAAGCCGATCTTAGCTAGCCTTGGCGACTGGTTTGCCCTGCGCTTGCATCCGGCTCTGGAGTTCCTTGACGATCATGTCAAGGCCGCCCACAAGGGCCCGGGCGCGGTTTGCGCCAGGATCGTTGTGTCCGGGATCGAGCTGGAAAGACCTCTCCAGATGCTTCTTCGCTTCTTCGAGCTTGCCCTGCCGAAGCAGAACTTCTCCGAGGTTAGCCTGGACCGAGGCGTCGTTGGGTTTCAGTTCCAACGCTTTGGTCAGGTTGGTATAGGCAGCGTCGAGATCGGGCGGTTTGTTTGCAAGCGCGACCGCTCCCAATCCGGCGTAGCCGAGGTAGTTCTTGCTGTCGAAGGCCGTCACGCCGCGAAACATCTTCTCGGCTTCTTTGAGCTGGCCTTGCTGATACAGGTTGTAGCCGAGAGCAGCGAATGCCTGGACCTGGACGTCTGAGAGTCCTATCACCGCTCCCAGTTGCTCGCCCGCCAAGAGTCTCTGCGCCGCTTTTTGATTCGTTTCGGTGACCGTTGCTTCTTGCTGTGCCATTTCTCTAATCCTCCTCGTGAGATCTTTATTGGAACGCAGAGCCCATTGCTTTTAGAGCGGCCATCTTCTCTTGGTGTTGAACCTGTTCTAGGGACAGCGCCAGCTGGAAAGCTTCAGCGCCAGCATCGATGTTTTTCAGTTGACTGAGTTGATCGCCGGCGCTGCCGGTGGCACCACTGCCGCCCTGTGACACTCCCTGGCCAATCCCACCGAAATCAGGGCCTCCGCCGCTCGCGCCGCCGGCTCCACCGGCGCCTCCACCGCCTCCAAGAATTCCGCCCAGACCACCGGGGCCGAACAAAGAGCCCAACGGATTTTGGAGAATTCCAGGCAACAGATTGCCCAGTCCGAAGGGGCTGGGACTGCCACCGGCCTGACCGAGACCGCCAGCGCCGCCTGCTGCTCCCAGCAACGAGGACAAGCCACCGCCCAATTTGCCGATTGCACCCATCTCAGGATTGGCAGCCATGAATCCATTGACTGCGGCGCCGATCCCACTTGTTGCTGCCTGACCAATATCCCCGACTGCTTTGCCGATGTTGCCGCTGGCCAAATCCCCAACCGCACTTCCTATGTGCTCCACGGTATTGAGGGCGCCGCTGATTGCATTGCCGATATCACCCATGTTTTTCTCCTTCGTGTTTGAAATCCAGCTAGGTCCCAAACTCACTACAGTTATCGAGTGCGCCTCAGGGAAGTTGCTAGTTGGGGGCTCCGGCGGCTTCCAGCCGCCAAGTCAGCCTCTGGACCTGGTGGCGCTCGCCATTGCGGCGAAGAATGGCCAGGTCCTGGCGGGCCTCTTTCCAGCTCCGTAGCTCGCAATACGCTTCGCAACGGCGGGCCCGGGCCTCATGATTTGAGGGATTCCGGCTCAAAATCGACGAGAGTTCGTTGACTGCGCGACGGGCGTCCCCCATTGCCATGCTGATGGCCGCCAGAGCGCTCCGGCAATAGGCATTGGCTGGATCGATGGCAATCAGGCCTTCGAAAATCACCACCGCTTCCTGATAGCTACCCTGCCGGTAGAAGCCGTATCCCCGGTCGGCCAGCATGTAAATCTCTTCACTTGTCCAACCTGTATTCGTCAAACCAGTGTCTGGCATGTTCAACCTCGAGTTACGGCTACGTTTTGGGCAACGATGGAATCTTCCATGTCCTGCATATCCAGCAGCAGGTTGAGCATGGACCGGACAGGCTGCTGCGAGGGTTCACTGGAGGAGGGGTTCGAAGGGTCCAGCGCGCTGTCATGCCGCGCCAGCATGTTGCGCCACCGCCCACGCTCCACCTCTGGGTCGCTCACCTCCATATTGTGCGGACGGGGCGGTGGCCCGATGTAAGTGCCGGTGAAGGGCCGGGCATCGAGACGCATCTCCTGCTCCCAGTTGACCGGAAGCTGCACCGACGGAGTTCGCAACTGCTCTCGGAATGACTGCCCGGTTTCTCCCGTCGTGGTAGTCAGGTCCGGCAAGGCGTCGGGCTGTATGGACGGTAGCGTGTAATCGACTCGCATGTATTCTCCTGCCTCGATCTCGTTTCGTCTGCTTTCTATCCTTCGACGGCCGCCAACTGGCTGACAAAGTTCAGGACCTCGGCCACGGCTTCATACAGGTCTTCGGGCACTTCCAGCCCTATTTCGAGATCGTAAAGGCTGTGCGCCAGTCCAATGTTTCGGACGACCGGCACCTGATGTTGCTTCGCAATATCGAGTATTTTCAGCGCCATGACGTTCTGGCCCTTAGCGGTCACCTTGGGTGCCTGCATGGTGGCTTCGTCGTAACGCAACGCTATCGCCAGGTGAGTGGGATTGGCAACGACTACCGTTGCCCTGGGCACATTGCGCGCAATGCTTTCGTTCATCATCTGCTGGAACAGGTGCTTACGCATGTGTTTCACGTGCGGATCGCCCTCTTGTTCCTTGTATTCCTGCTTGATGTCTTCCTTGCTCATCATCATCTTCTTCATGAACATTTTTTTCTGGATGAGGAAGTCGGCGGCTCCGAGAAGGACAAAGACCACTCCGACCTTGAGCAGGATGCCGGTCATCAGATGGGCCGCCAGGCCGGCGGTCTGGTCTAGGCGCAGGCCCGGAGTGGGGATAATGTCCCGCATGGACGCTTTTATCGTGGCGTACACTAGCCAGAAGACGACAAAGAACTTGAGCAGCGTCTTGGCCAGCTCAACATAGCTCTTGGCGCTGAAAAAAGTGTTCTTGAACCCGTTCAGCGGATTCAGCTTCTCGAATTTCGGCTGAATGACCTCAGGCGCGAACAAAGCCTTCACCTGCAGGAAATTTGCCGCAGCCCCAGTGATGACGAGAGCGGCGAGCAGCGGCGCCGAAAGGATCATGAACTTGGACCAGGCGTACCCCATGCGGCTCAGGATGGCGTTGGCCGGCATCGTCCCCTGCATCACAACCGGGGTGAAGAACTCTTTCATCAAGTCGCGAAGTTCAGAAACGTAGGCGGGGCCTCCGGCGGCAAGCACAGCGGCAGCGACCATAAACAAGAGGGCTTGTACGAAGTCTTTGCTCTTAAAGACTTCGCCCTTTTTGCGGGAGTCGTTCAGCCGCTTTTGTGTAGGTTGTTCTGTCTTCTCGCCGGGCATTTCCCAACCTCAAAAATCACGGCCCCTAGTGGATGTGATTCATAAAGCTTCCGATTTGCTGGAACATGTCGGCGAAATACGCAGGCATGCTGTTCAGGATGTAGGCCAGCGCCAGCAGAACCACGCCTAAACCTACGAGCGCCTTGACCGGCTGGCTTTCGTTGTGGACGTTGAATCCAGAAGCCACTTTGGCGATCACGCCGAAGCTGACATCGATCAGGAACAGCGTAAGCAGGGCTGGCGCCGCGAGTTGCATGGCGATGCGCATGCTGTCCCCGGTGTAGTGAGCCATCTGCTCCATTCCCGCTAGGGTGCCGTCCCCGAACTTGGGGAAATCGAGAATGGGCACGCTCTGATAACTGGCGGCCAGAGCACGCAGAAAAAACAGATGCCCGTTCAGGACCAGAAATAGGGCTAGCGCTGCTTGAAACTGCAATTGGCCGAGCAATGAAACGTTGGTTTCGAGTTGAGGAGCAAAAAACGTGGCCTGGCTCATGCCGCGTCCATAGTCCACCAGAGCGCCCGCCATCTGCACGCTGTTGAATACGATCTGGGAAAGGAAGCCGAGAATCGCTCCGATCACTGCTTCCTTTATCAGCAGGCTCATCACTGTTACCGTACTCATCTCGCCTACAGTCTTCGGCGCCACGCTGGTGAAGATCAGCATGCTGGTCATAATTGCAAGCCCAACCTTGATGCGGGCGGTGACTGCCTGTCCTCCTAGAAAAGGAGAAAGTGAAATGGCAGTGGCGAGGCGCGCAAAGACCAGACCGAACAGCACCAGAAACGTCGAAATTTCGGTATGAATTCCGAGATTCGCGAGGATCCGTTGCAGGGTGTCGAGCATGCGACCTATTCCTCAGCGCACGGTGGCGATGCTGTCGAATATCACGACGGTGAATTTGACGGTCTGGGCCAGAATCCACGGTCCCATAATGGCCAAGGTCATAAACACCGCAGCAAGTTTCGGGACATAGCTCAGAGTCTGCTCCTGGATCTGAGTGGTGGCCTGGAAAACGCTCACGATGAAGCCGACCAGCATGCTGGCCAGCATTGGTCCGGCGGACAGCAGCAGGATCAGCAACAGTCCTTCTCGCAGTACTCGCGTGATTGCATCAATGCTCATGGGCAAAATTCCTTACATATAGCTGAGGACAAGGCCGCGCACGATCAGGAACCAGCCGTCCACCACGACAAACAATAAAAGCTTGAAGGGAAGTGAAATCACGCTGGGCGAAAGCATTTGCATTCCCATCGCCAGCAGGATGTTGGCCACAACCATGTCCACAATGATGAAAGGCACAAACAATAAGAATCCGACTTCGAATGCTTCCTTCAACTGGCTGGTGACAAATGCCGGAATCAGCACCTGGAAATCATCTTTGTCAGGTTTTTCAATCTTGCTTTCATCCACTGCGGGCGCAGGGGGCGGAGTCGACGGAGTTGGCGTGGCAACCGACGCTTGCGTCGAACCTGCTGCTGCAGGCTGCGCTGGTGCAGCGGGCGCTGGAGTGGCGGGTTGCGCCGGAACCGGCGCAGATGTCTGCCGATTTCCCCGGTTCTCGTTTACCAGAGCGTTGCGTTCCAACCGCACTGCCAACTCCATGAAAAGTTCCCGGTCTTTAACATGGCTGTGCTGAGAAAGGAAATGCCGCAGCGGCTCTTTGGCCTTTTTGCTGGCATCGAAAAGGCTCTTGATGCTGGCTTCCGAGAAAATGTCTTTGGTGTTGGCGACACCGGCCTGGTCGTACATCTGCCGGCCAACCGGAACCATGATGAAGATGGTCAGCACGAAGGCCAGTCCGGTGATGATCTGATTCGGCGGCACCTGCTGTGTTCCCAGCGCGTTCCGCAGAATGGACAGGACCACCGAAATCTTCACGAAGGAGGTCAGCATGACGACGATGAACGGGGCGAGCGACAGCACGCCCAGAACAATCACCATCACTACCGGGTTCGCCGGCTGGCCACCGGTCTGCGCGTGGGCCAGTTGCGGCGCCAGCAACATTCCGATCCACAGAAGGCGCTTCATTCCTTTGTGCCAGCGGGCGGATCGCATAGTGGGCTTTCCCTGATTCCCTGAAACCGGTTCAGCAAGGCGCGAAAGTCTTTGCGTGGTGGCTCTTCATTGCGCGCGGACTGAAGAATTTCCGCGGCGTTCTCGTCGGTGAGCGCGGTCAGATGTTGAACCTGGTTGTCCGAGGTGCCGAGCAGAAAGACTTGCGAGCCGGCCTGCACCAGGTAGAGGGTCTTCCGGGGCTCCAGAGAGTATCGGGCCACGACTTTGATGGGACCAGTGCCCGGCGTTCGCATTCCGAAAATGCGCGGCAGGCCGATTTTGAGGGTCGCATAGGCCAGCGCCAGTACGCCGCCTAGTGCCAGAAGGACTTCGAAGTACTGGATAATTGGAGTATTCATCGAACTGAGAGGGTCGGCCGGACTCATATCAGCAGTGCCTGGAGGTTACGAGGTTCGCCAGCGCAGCACCTTGACGGCAAGGTTGCCCTCCACTTCCACCAGTTCTCCCTCCCCCAGAATCTTGCCATTCACCATCAACCGAACGGGATCCGACTTTCCCGCATCCAGCTCGACGATGGTTCCCGGGCCTAACGACTGGATTTCACCCAGCGAAAATTCCTTCTCCGCCAGAATGACCTGCAGCCGCATGGGCAGCGATCGTATGTCCGGTCTGGTTGCAACTTGAGACTCGCCGCCAGGTTCCACTGAGACACCCCTTTCCATGTACTTATCGACCGTGAATCGTCCGTTGTTGCTTCCGTCACGGACCATCCTCCAACCCTTGCTGAAGTCGTTGGGAAAAAGCGCAATGGGATCATGTTGCGCGACCAGAATGTCGCCGAGGCCGACCTGCGCGATCTCGTCCGGAGTCAGATCGACGAAACCGGCCGAAATCGGAAGGGCCCAGGTCAGGCCGGCAGGATATTTCGCGCTGAGGTCGGCGGGCGTGTCTGGTTGGGCCAGAGCCAGGAAATCGAGCGGCACGAACACTCTGATCTGACCGGTTACGCCGCCAATGCCTACCGCGAACGTCAGGGCCATCCCGGGCGTAGTGTCGGTGAGGTTTTTTCGGGCTCCTCGCACGAACGAGAACTGCATCGGAAAGCGTAACTTGCGGTTCAAATTCTCCAAGAGGGCGAGCATGATGAAGCCCAGCATCGCGTCGTCGGATGGAGCGGGAGTCCTGGCCTGCTCGACTCCCAGCGGGACCATAATTCGTTGCTGCAGATTGGCGAGAAATGTCGGGCTCAGCTCCAGGACGGCTTGCTCGCCGCTGGGATGGGCGTTCAGCACGAACAATCGCCAGGTCGCGGGTGACGTCTGGAAGAATTCGGTCCGGTTGACCGGTGTAATGCGGCACTCACTGAGCACGAAGTCGGTTTCCGGACTCCATGTGCGTTCGACAACAACGCGGAAGCGGTGGGGGAAAATCGTAAACTGGTCCCCGTTGGTCATCAACTGGGGCTGGTTGGCCGGGATTTTCTTTTCCCACAGGTAGGTTCCGAGCGCAGTGGCGAGATCTTCGAGGTAGACCCGTCCGTCTTTCAAAACAATACGCGCATGCTTGTTTGCAATCGCGCTGGCGGGAAGGACAACGTCGTTGTCGGGATTGCGTCCAAGGAACAGTTCCTGTTTCGATCCGAAGCTGAGTATCTTCTCGGCGGCATGGGCGTCCACCAGATGGGACTGCACCAGTTGCAATTGCTGTCCTGCAGGACGCTCGAGCAGATGCCCAAAGATGTCGCCAACCCACGACATCCACTCGGTTTCATCAGGGCCGATGCGCGCGTACCAGTTCCATAGAAGAACCTGCTGCCGCGTGAGAGTGGGCAAGTTCTCGAAACGATAGGACTGTGGGCGTAACCGGGATTCCAGTGGCATGCGTATGTGCCCCTACCGCCTGCCTCCCTGGCGTCCGGCGGGGTAATTGGCGCCGCCGAAATTGGAACGAGTCTTTGAACTTTGACCTGAACTTTGTGTTCCGGTCGTGGAGTCCCGGCCGGAGACGCGAATGTCCCCCACATTTACGCCGCGATCAATCAGGCCTTGCGATAGCGCATCCACATTTCTCGACAACAGCTGGGTCACAGCTTCTGACGAGCTTTGAAACTGGATCGCGATGGCACCGTCTTTCTGCCGTTCGATTTGAATGTGCAGGCCTTTCAGTACGTTTGAATTCAGTTCGATGTTGACCTGCTGATTTCCCTTTACATTGACCAGTGACGAAATCTCGCGCACCAGTCCTTGTAACTCCGGAGGTACCTGAACCGGCGATTTGCTCTGTACTGCCGTGGGCTGCATCGACTGCTCGAGCAGAGCCTGAGGCCCCATCAGCAGACCCGGGATCATGCCGGGATCAGTGTCTTTCTGCTTGCCGGGCTTGGAGTCTGCATCATCCCGACCACCCTCCCGCTTTTTCGCCAGAACTTTGGAGAAGGACGAATCCTTGTTTTGGTCGGTCGAAGATTTGTCGCGGTCACCGGACTTTACCGCTTGATCACTGGAAGACGGTTGTGAATCGTCGATTCTCATGTCGGACGCCTCCGGGTTGAGTACAAAACGTTTCCGATCTCATCCAGCGCGACTTCTTCTTTGGCCTCTTCTTCACGACGAAAGCGCTGCTCCTGTTTCTCCCGGTGCTTGTTGAGCACTTCAACCTCGCGCTGGGCCTCCGCCGCATGTTCCTTCGCTTCTTTCACATCACTTTCGCAGGTTTCGATGACCACGCGCTGCGCGCTGACATCATTTTCGGCCTCGCGTATTTCGGAACCGAGGACCTTGATGAACTCAGACCTTTTCAGCACATCGGCAGCAGTGAGAGCACCCTTGTCCCCAGGCTTGGTCATTAGTTCTTGCCGTGCCTGCTGGCGTTTCTCGATCAAGTCGTGCACCCGGCTCTGTAGCGATTCAAGAGTCGCCAGTTGGGTCTGCAGTTCCTTTTCCCGTCGGATTGCCTCTCGGTCTGCTTCCTTTTTGAGTTCCTCTTTTTGCTCCAGCAGCGGCTGCAACCGGTAAGTGAACTGCGTCATAGTCAGTTCGTGCCCGCCGTCGGAAACATGGTCTTCAACTGCTTGAGCGATCCGGCGAAATTCGACTTGTCGTCGGTCGCCTGTTTCAGAAACCCGTTGATCTCATCAATTTTTCCGAGTGCGTCGTCGACTCGCTTGTCGCTGCCGCTCTTGTACGCGCCGAGCAAAATCAGGTCCTCATTCTTTTTGTAGATCGCCATGGCCTCTCGCAGTTCACCTGCTGATTTGCGGTGATCCTTGGAGGTGACTGCGCTCATGACGCGGCTGGCACTGTCTAGAATGCTGATTGCCGGATAATGATTTCGAGCCGCGAGTTCGCGCGACAGGATGATGTGGCCGTCGAGAATCGAACGGACTTCGTCGGCGACCGGCTCATTCATGTCGTCGCCCGCGACCAGTACGGTATAGAGAGCGGTGATCGAACCCTTGTCGGAATTGCCAGAGCGTTCGAGCAACTTGGGAAGTTCAGCGAAGACGGACGGAGTGTATCCGGCTCGGGCAGGCGGTTCGCCGCAGGCCAGTCCAATCTCGCGCTGGGCCCGGGCAAAGCGCGTGACTGAATCCATCATCAGGATAACCTTCAGCCCCTTGTTGCGAAAGTATTCGGCGATGGCGGTTCCCACGTAGGCCGCCTTCAAACGGACCAGCGATGACTCGTTGGAAGTAGCGCATACGATCACCGAGCGCTTGACTCCTTCTGGTCCCAGATCCTGCTCAATGAAGTCGCGTACTTCACGTCCACGTTCGCCGACCAGCGTGATCACGTTGACGTCGGCTTCGGTGTTGCGAGCGATCATCCCCAACAGCGTGCTTTTGCCACCACCGGCTGCGGCAAAGAGTCCGATACGCTGTCCTTCACCTGCGGTCAAAACGGCGTCGATGGCGCGAACTCCCAAGGAGATCGGTTTCGTCACCCGCATACGTTTCAACGGGTCAGGAGGATTCCCCAGCACGGGGAATTCTTCGTCGCAGTTCACAAGCGGGCCTTTGAACTCCGCGTCCATGGGCTCACCGAGGCCGTTCAAAACGCGGCCGAGCAAGCCGTTGCCGACTTTCACGGTGAGACAGTTTCCTGTGGGGATGACTTCGCTGTGCGGGCCTATGTTGACCAGTTCGCCCAGCGGCATGAGCAGCACGTCGCCGTCGCGAAAACCAACGACTTCAGCTTTGAGTGGAGTGGATGAACGCGGATTGCGGATCAGGCAGATTTCGCCGATCCAGGCATCGGGCACGACCGCTCTTACCACCAGCCCGATGACTTCTTTTACGCGGCCCCTGACCTGAACCGGGGAGGCACGCTCGATCCGGTCGAGATACTTGCTGATGTCGGCTACCCGGTTGGCCATGGTTTTTGTTGTGCTAGTCGCCGGAACCGCCGCGGACCAGCACATCCTCCAGGCACTTCAACTGGGTCTCGAGGCGGGCGTCCACCACGCCCAACTCGCTCTCGATGAGGCAACCGCCGCGCGGTACGGACGTTGAGGCGACAATCTCGATCTCATTGCTGACGCCCAGGGACGCTCGCAGACTGGTCACGCGGGAACGGACTTCCGCCGCGTCTTCTTCGTTCACCTGAATGATCAGGTGCTTGCCAAAGCGGACGCCCTGCAGAACCTCTTTGATAATGGTGACAATGGTGTCGGGGTGGAGTTTTAGCTGCTCTCCGATGATCTTTTCCGCGACCCTGACGGAGAGCTTCAGCATCGTGTCTTCCCAGGCTTTTGTGAGGTCAGCAGCTTTTTGACTGGTCCCGGCCAGGATCTCATTCCACTTCGACAGACCTTCGGTGTAACCATCCTGCCGGGCCTGGTCGCGGATGGCATCGCCCTCGCGTTCGGCATTTTCCAGAATCTGCCGGGCTTTTTCCTGCGCGACCGAGACTACGTCGTGGGCTTCACGCGACGCCTCGTAGGCTTCTCGTTTGAGGACCTTGGGGGTGGAGCCCAGTAGCTTTTCCGGCAGGGCGTCGGCTTTTAAAATTTTGTCACTCATTTTGATCGAGCAACCAGGTGAGGCATCCCTCACGGATCGAGGGTGGAAGCTCATCCAGCCGGATTCCCCGTTCGAGGGCATCCTGCCGGATCGCCACGCATTCATTCTCGCGCAGCCGCGACCATTTCCGCAGCAATTCCGGCCTGGGCAAATCTTTCAGAGTTGCCAGCAAGGCGTCTGCCTGTGTCCGCTGCGCCTCCGGCAATAATGGGAGGGAGGCCTTCAGCTGCTCTGGAAACCGCAACAATCCCACATAGCAAAACACTTCCAGATTCAACTCACCCTCGCAGTTTTCGGCTCTGCGATCTGGGCGGGCGCGGGACGTTGCGCCGCCCGCACCTGCTGTTCCAGTTCTTCGATCTTCGATTTTTGCCAGCGGCTCTTGCCGATCATTCCGATGCAGCCCACGCTGGAAATCGTTAGCAGGATCAATGCCGCCACCAGGAACTCCTGATTCCCCAACTGCGGAATCAAGCTGCGGTCGGTGCCCTGCTTGAGTTCAATTTTCTTGTACACAACCGCAACGTTCTCCGGTAGCAATCCTTCGACAGCCCGCCCGACCAGTTTCTTTACGTCGTCTTCGCTCAAGGGCACTTGACTGCCACGATACTTGATCAGCACCGAAGCAGTGGGAGGAACACGCTCGCTTTTATCCAGCAGGGGACTGCTATCCGGCAGAACCACTAAAACGCGGGCGTCCACAACTCCAGCAATCGACTTGAGGGTCCGGTTGATTTCGCCCGAAACTCCGACCAGCAGGCGCGCTTTCTCTTCGGTAGCGGTGGGAATCATCCCGGAGTTGGAGAAGACGTCTTCGAGTGACTTGTCTTTTTCGCGGGGCAGACCGTTTTCCTGGAGGACACGCCAGGCCTGCGCCAGGGTTTGGTCTCCGCCGCGGATCAGGACGCTCCACTTCTCCTCGCCCTTTTTCTCGCTGACTTCCTTGGCGGCCGAAGCGTCAATCCCATTTTCGTTCAACAACACCACGATCTCCTGAGCGTCCTGCTCAGTCAGGCCGGTCTGCAGCTCATGCCGCATGCAGGCAGCGAGAAACAGGGTCAGTGACAGGAGCACAATCTGTTTTGCAAGATGTCGGCGGCGCAATCTAGCCTCGGTTGAAAGAAGTATTGTCTACAGTTGCGTTTGAAGGATCGACTTCACTCCGGAAGTCACCTGCTCCACGACTTTGCTCATCAGCTCCAGATTTTCGCCAAGCTGATACATCTGCATCTGGATTTTCATCAGGTCCTGCGGATTCTGCGTATTTTTGAGCGAATCCAGCAGCTGCCCGGTGGACTTGAACTGCGAGTCGATACTGGTCAAACGGCTGCGAATGGGATCGAACGCAGATGTCTTCGGCAGCGAATTTACGCGGGCCGCCAGGTTATCGACTTTGTCCTTCGTCCGCTTCATGTCCACCCCGAAGACCTGCTGGGCAGAGGCACCCTTGGTCTTTTCCAGCCGCGTGGATAGTTCAGCCTGCAGCACTTTCTTCTGGTCGGGCGGGATCTGTTTGACTTCGGGCGGCAGCTGAAGTTTCTGAGCTTGCTCATCCTGCAAGCGGGTGCGCACTCTGTCAAATTTGGATTCGGAGGTCTTTAGAGGGCTCGCAGCACCATCCTCGGTGGCGTTGGTGATGGGCTTAGCCGAGGTTTTACTGACGATTGGGTCAACCATGACATTCAGATTATCGGATGGTTCCTGTAAACGTTGCGTGGGGCAGGGCGGCCGGCGCCGATACCTGAACCAGTTTCTTGCGCAGCATCTCCAGCGACTTGGCGTGGAGACGGCATACCCACGACTTCGATAGCCCAAGCTTGCGCCCGATCTGCTCGAGAGTCAGGCCCTGGAAATAGCAATGCTCCAGGATCTGGCGGTTGGTTTCGGGCAGCTGCGACAATGACCGGCGCAAATTCTTGCTTTGCTCGGCCAAAACCACGGCCTCCTCGGCCGAAACCAGACTCTGGTCGATGGGTTCCTGCGGCATGGTTTCCAGGGAAAGCATGTAGCAAGTTGCCAGGTTGGCGGTTAAATCCTTCAGGTGCAGCAGCTGCGCTTCAGGAGAGGCGGTGCCTGGAGAACCGGCTGAGACGTCCTTCAAATACTCGTTCGCCGCCATTTCGAAGCGCATTTGCCGGTACTGACCCTTCGGATACCAACCCATTTTTCGCAGGCCGTCGTAAATCGCGCCGCGAATCCGGTAGTAGGCGAAAGTCTTGAACTGGACGCCGCGCATGGGATCGAATGAATTGGCGGCTTCGACCAGACCTAGTTCGGCCCATCCCTGAATGTCTTTTTTCTCAAGATCGGGAGGAAGTTTGCGCATCACCTCGGCAGCGATGGCGTGGGAGTAGGACAAGCTGGTTTCGATCAGCTTGGAGACATCGGCACTGGGAGACGCCGCCGCTCCATCGTCTTGTGCTTGCGGACGATTTGCGGTCCTGCGCGGGAACATTCTTCCGCTCCTGTTTGCGGCTGGTGCCATGCCGCAAAGCCCTGCCTTTACTCGGGACTACAACGACTTGTCCAGAGGTCGCAATACGCCAAATGAGATATTGATCTCGCTGACAACATGGTTGGGGGGCTCCGGACAGCGAGGACTCTTGAGGCGCCGAATCCTAATAGCAAAGTGTCGTGATGTCAACTGGTTTCCGGCGATTTTGCGCCTTCTTTCCCGGCCCGGAGCGGGCTCGGAGCGGGCGTTTTCCACAGGCCGGGACTTTTGACAGGTTCCGCGCCGGGGGAGGCTGCGACCGTCAATTTTCCGGACCTTTGGAGGCAAGGGCGGGATATCGACTCTCGCGTGTCACTTTTTTCCAATTCGTAATGCTTCTCCGGGAAAGAGCTCCCGATAACAACGGCAGGGCCGGCCCTTCCGAGTGCAAAGGATTTCATCTCCGAAGGGTTTGCTTGCGAAGCATCTGGCGTGGAGCGGATTTGAAGGCAAGTGATCGTGCGGTACGCGCAAGATCCTTCGGGACTGGAGTCCCTCAGGATGACGCCATTTCCGAGATTACAGCTACTACCGAAGTCTGCGCTTTAGTTGCAGCCACTAGCGGTTCGTAGCACAATATGCACCATCCGCGCGGTGTGGTTGCTTCCTGTCGGGTGTGGCTGGAAGCAGTCTACAGGTGTGGCTCCGCGGTTTTCTTTCAGTCCTGAGCAGATGCTCGCGGATCGGTTCCGTTGTCCGCGTGGCGGTCCCCGGTTATGGCCGTAAATCGACCAACCAAGATCGGCAAGTACGACGTGATCGACGTGATTGGTCGCGGGGGGATGGGCGTCGTCTACAAAGGGTCTGATCCGTACCTGGATCGTCTGGTTGCCATCAAGATGATGACCGGACAGTTTTCCGATAACGTTGATTTATTGAAACGCTTTTACCGGGAAGCCCAATCCACAGCCAGTCTCCAGCACCCAAACATTGTCACCGTCTTCGAACTGGGCGACCACGGCGGAAATCCCTACCTGGTCATGGAATACCTGGACGGGGAAAGCCTGGACTCGGTTATTTCATCGCGCCGGCAGCTCGGCATCGTAGAAAAAATCGAACTGGTGATTGCCATCTGCCAGGGTTTGAACTACGCGCACACGCGCGGGATTGTGCATCGCGACATCAAGCCGGCCAACGTCATGGTGTGCACCGGCGGCGGAGTAAAGATCGTCGATTTTGGCATTGCCCATTTCGGCGATAAGAACGTCACCCGCACCGGCCAGATCGTCGGCAGCATCAGCTATATGTCGCCCGAGCAGGTGAATGGACGGCAGGTCGACGCCCGCACCGACATTTTCTCGACCGGCGTGGTGCTGTATCAGCTGTTCACCTACGCGTTGCCCTTCGAAGGCGAGAGTACTGCGTCTACGCTGTTAAAAATCATTCACGAGCCGCCTCCTCCGCTGAAAGATTTTCTGGCTTCCTATCCTCCGCAGCTTCAGGCGATTGTCGATCGCGCGCTGGCCAAAGACCGCAACGAACGCTATGCCTCCGCGGAAGAGTTCGCCCTCGATCTGGGCCAGCTGCAAAGCCAGTTGAAGCAGGAGATGATTCACCGCTATCTCCAGGAAGCCACTCAACTCATCGACAACAACGATCTGCATCGCGCCAAAGGGCAGGTATTGCAGATCCTGAAAATCGACCGGCACCACAGCAAGGCTTCTCACCTGCTGCGCGACCTCCAGGACAAAATCCAGCGGCAGGAAATCGACGAGGAGATACAGCAATTGCGGTTGCAGGCCGAAGATGCGTTCGGCCAGAAACAGTACGCAACCGCGCTGGAGCACCTCGAGCGGGCGATCAGTCTGGACAAAGACAGTGGGGAGCTGAAACAGCTGCGCGATACGGTGAAAGCCGCCGAACAGCTCGCTCAGAAATTCCAGCGCGCCGTGCGCCTCGCGGAATCCGCGCACCAGATGGGTGATCTGGACATGGCCCGGCAAACCATCGAAGAGGCGCTGGCCATTGTCCCGAATGACACGCACGCCAGGTCTCTGCAGCGGACGATTGAAAACGACTACGCGGAACGTGCTCGCCAGCAGCAATTAGAAAACTACCTGGAGCAGGCGCGAAGGGACATCTCGTCGCGAAGATTTACCGCCGCTTTGGAATTGCTGCAGCAGGCCCAGGCACTGGATCCCGCAGCTCCCCAGATTCGCGCACTGATGGAAGCCGCGACCGCGGCGAAGGAACAAGAGCGCCGCCGCAAGGAACTGGAGGCGATCAATCGCGAAATCGAAGACGCGCTGAATCGCGACGATTACGCCACCGCCACAGAGAAAGCCGATCAGGGCCTGAAGAGTTTTCCTCAGGAGCGAGGCCTCCTGAAACTCAAGGCGCTGGCAGAAAAGCAACGCCAGGTCGCCGAACGCAAGCGCTTCATCGACGAACAGCTCGCAATGGCCAGCTCTTTGCTCGAACAGGGTCGCGGCGAAGAACTAGTCGGACGTCTTGAGGCTGCTCTGGCCAAGGTCGGCGGGGAGCCACGTTTGCAGTCGCTGTTGTTGGTGGTCCGTGAAAACGTCGAGCGCGAGCGCCTCGAGAAGCGGAAGGCTGAATACCTGCAGCGAGCCAAGGAGGCTTTGCGGGCGAAACAGCATGACGAAGCGATTCGAATTCTGGAGACAGCCAGAACCGAATTGCAGGACGCGGGCGAGATTGACGATCTGCTGCAGTTTGCCAAGGAGGACGCAGCCAGCGAAAAGCGCCGCCAGACGGCAGAAATCGCGGCGGACCAGGCGCGCGGGTTGATCGCTGGCGAGGAATATGACCGCGCCATCCAGTTGCTGGAAAGAACTCTGCACGAGATTCCCGATGAGGAGCTCACCATTCTTCTCGGAGAAGCGCGCCATGCGGTTCTCGATCACGAGAAGAAGCTGGAGTCGGTTCTTACCGCCGCCGGAAAGCTGATCGAATCCCGGAAGGCGAGTGAAGCAGTCAATCTGCTGAAGGCACAGCCGGCTTCATTCTTGAAGAGTACCGACTTCCAGAAGCTGCTTGAAAACGCAGGCCGGGAAGCGGAACGGCTCCGTGAGATCGATGAAGCCGTAGGGAAATCTGGCGACCTGGTTGCTGCGGAAGACTACGCCGGCGCTATCGCGTTGCTGGAGAAAAGCCGTGACGCTTACGGCAGCACCCCTGAACTGGAACAGCAACTAGCCTACGTTTCGGACAAGCTGTCGGCGGCGTCGAGCGGGGCCGTGCAAAAGGCTCTCAGCGATGCGCGCATGCTTCTCAACGCCGCGCAACTTCGCGCCGCACTCGACCGGCTCGAACTCGTTTCCCAGATTTCGTCTTCAGTTCCAACTGCGTTGAAGACGGAATACGAGGGCCTGAAGCAGCAAGTGATCAACGGATTGGCGCGGCAGAGAAAAGTGCAGATTGAGCGGCATGTGGCGGCAGGTGAAATTACTGGCGCTGCCGAGTTGCTGAAGCAGACCCTGACTGAGTTCGCGGGCCGTGAAGATCTTTCTGAACTCGAAACGCTCATCGACCTGGAGACGGCGAAAAAATCTGACGCTCAATCCAAGTTGTCGGAAGCTCGGGCCCTGTTTCAGAAAGGATCGTGGAAGCGCGCGGCCGATCTGTTGCGAGAGGCATTTGCGGCTGCCGAGCACTTGCCGGCCCTGCGCGTGGCCGCGGTGTCCGCGTTTGCAGAAGGAGCCGAAGCCGCGGTGGCTACGGACTGGCGTACAGCGGAGTCCCTGCTGGGACAAGTTGCGGAGCTGCAGCAGAACTTCCAGGCTCCATCCGAACTGCTGGCGAAGATCGCCGAGCACAAACGCGAGGACGGAGTCGGACGGTGCCTGCAACAGGCCAAACGATTGCAGGCTGGAGGCGATCCTAAATCCGCGCTGAACGAGATCGCGCGCGGACTCTCGACCTATGCAGATGACTCAAGGTTAAGAGAATTCGGGGAAATCCTGCAGCAGCAGATTCGGGAACGAGAGCAGCGGGAAAAAGAACAACTCGAAAAGCAAAACTTCCTGTACCAGGTGAAGCAGCGCGCCGATCAGGAAACCCAACTGGAGCAACGTACCCAGATTCTGGCAGACGCATTGACCCAGTTTCCCGATGAGCCGACTCTCGAGCTCAAATTAAATGAGACTCTCGAACTCAAGACACAAGTAACCCAGTTGGTGAATCTGGCGCGGGCTCAAGAGGAAACGAAACACTATGACGAGGCTCTGACGCACTGGGACGCGCTCCAGGCTGTTTATCCGCAGTACCCCGATCTGAACCGCAATGTCGAGAGGCTCAAGAAGCTCGCTGAGGAAGAAGTAGCGGCGAAAAGAGCGGAGCAGATCCGAAGGCTGGCGGAAGAGATTCAAAGAGTCGAAAGCACCATTGCTTCGGGCGATCTTGAGCAGGCCGAGACAGTCCTGCGGCAGGCGCAACAGGAGTTTTCTGGTGAAAGCAAACTCGCTGATCTTGATACCCGGATTCGGGAAGCGGTCAAACTCAGGGCCAAAGCCCAGAAATTGCTGGCGCCGGCGGAAAAAGCATTCGAGAAGAGCCAGTGGGAAAAGGGATTCTCTTCGCTTAAGCGCGGTTGTGAGACTGCACCGGAAGACCCGGTCGTCCACAAGTCAGCTATCGATCAGGTGACCCGGGCTTTCGACCTGGCGCTGAAGGCTGACTGGCAGTCCGCCAATTCACTTTTGATTCATGCCGAGGAACTAAGGCCAAATCCAGAGCTTCTACAGTCTCTTCGAACCCGTGTAGAAGATCGAAAAAAAGAACAGTTGGTTGCGGGTTACCTGTCGCAAGCCAGTGCGGCACGGAAGAGTGGTGACCTCGATAGCGAGTTGCGCAATGTGGAAAGCGGGTTGGCAGAGTTTCCGGGCGAGCCACAGCTGGCCCGCGCTAAGACCGAACTCGAGGATCGTCTACGCGAGCGTGAACGTGCCCGGCAGCAGGAGGCAGAACGACAACAGGAACTTTTACTCCAACAACAGCGCCAACAACAGGAAGAGGAACGACGCCGCGAAGAATCTCGATTGCGCGCTGCCGAAGCCCGCAAGCAGGCGGAGATTCGCCGCGCACAACAAGAGACGCAGGTCGACTTTCATGGAACTCAAGAACTGTCGGCCGTGCACCAGTTAGAGACTCCGCCAGCGCCCACGGCGTCTACCCAGACGTTCACGGGACCCACGACCGCACCTGAACCTCTCGCGGAGAATGTCGAATTCGTCGTGCCCGTTCAAGCCGTTCCGGTGGTCGAAGTTCCGAAGCCGGTTGCTGTGCCGACGTCTGCACCGACGAAGCTTCCTCCGAGGCGTCCACCGCAGCGCCAAGCCAAACCGTTTCCGACGAATGCGGTAGCTATCGCAGCGGTCGTTGTTGTCGTTCTGTCGGCCGGGATATGGTGGGTGAAATCGTTGCCGACCAAAGTCCCGCTCGGGGTAGTAACGACACCAGCCGGAGTTTCGATTCGAATCAGCAATACGAACCAGTCCTGCGTCACGCCCGACTGCAACATCAAACTGGCCCCCGGCAACTATGAAGTCGAGGCGCAGTTGGAGGGTTATGAGAGCACCACGAAATCGATATCAGTTGGTGCGCAGGGAACCAACGCAGTGGATATTTCGATGGTTCCTTCGCCCCCCAGCCAGCCTGCGCAGCCGACGACCGCAGCAAGCACTCCAGTTCAGGAAAAACCCGGGCAGTTGGTGATTCGCGGGGTGCCCGCCGGCGCTCAAGTGTTGGTGGATGGCGCATTGAAGGGCAAAGCTACAAATCGCGGAGCTTTTTCTACGAGTGTTCCAGCCGGCGAGCATCAAGTGACGGTCATTGCCAGGAATGAATCGCCGAATCCGATCACGCGGCAATTCCCTGCAGGCGGGCGGGTCGAACTCTCTCAGCCGGACTTCAAAATTGCGCCGCCTCCGCCTCCCCCCTCGACTGGATCGGTACCTCGGCCCGAAGAGTCCGATTGGGCGCGCGTCAAAGACTCGGTCAACGCAGACGATGTCAACGCTTATCTGAAGCGCTATCCCAGCGGAGCGCACCGGACTGAAGCCGACTCGAAATTGGATGACATCTATTGGGCCCAGGCGAAGAGTAGCAACTCGCTGAGCGCGATCCGCGACTATGTGAACCGCTATCAGCACGGCAGGCATGTCGACGAGGCTCAGGCAGAGGTTGCACGCCTCGACTGGCAGTCCGTGGCGAACACGAATGATTCTGGTGCATTGGATGACTTCCTCAAGCGCTATCCCTCCGGCCAATATCATGACCGCGCCCTCGCGCGGGCTGATGATGTGCTGTGGAGTCGCACCGCGCATGACGCAACGGGGCTGAATACGTATCTGCAAAGATTCCCATCCGGAAAACATGCAGACGAAGCGCACACCACAATCCAACAGTTATCGAAAAAAGCAGTTCCGGAGGAGAATCCGGACGAGGTCCTTTGGGCCAAGTTGGACAAGAAGGATAAAAGCGCGCTCCAGGCTTTTCTGAGCAGGCGTCCAAGCGCGCATCGTGTGGACGCGCAGGCGATCCTCGATCAGATGGCTTTACGAGATGCGCAGAAGAAAAGTCTGCAGCAACCTTTGGATCTTTTCAATGCCGCCTTCGATCACCAGCAGCCCAAGGAATTGAAGGACATTTGGCCAGGCGCGACAGATCAATATGTGAAGGCGCTGCGACCACCGGCTGGATACAAAGTCTCAATCAAGTTGCAGGCCACGGGAGACCCAATCGTCTCCGGCGATAGCGCGCAAATTCCATGTGACTTGATTTCCGAAACCACCGGGCCGGGGATTCAACCGAAGCAAAACAGGAAGGCTGTGCGGGTCTCTCTGTACAAAAGCGGGGACCGCTGGCTGATCAGCGATCCCTTTGGCCAGTAGATTTTCTTAGAACGTGTAGCTGATGCCGTAAAGCGGTACGAAACGGTCGGTGAGACCGTTGTTGTCGAAGCGGATCAGCATGTTGAACGTAGCCACCAGGTTACCCGCGATCCGCGCCTTGTAACCGAAAGCTCCGCTGTATTCCCCGAAAGACACACGACCCGCACTCACCAGACCGGAAGCGGTCACGAGCGGCGCGGATTGTACGCTGGTCTGGGGAGAGGGAACATTCGAAACCGACCCGTTCGTCATGTTCTGGATGCCGTGAATCCATCCAATCTGGTTTCCCAGAAAGTCGACGACCACGGTGTTGTGCCGTCCGAAGGCCACTTCGGTTCCAACCGCCCAGGAGAAAATATCCGGCAGGTAGTCTTTGGTCGTGGTGAAGGGCGCGCCCAGACCGGTGCCTCCGTTCGCCAACGCGACCGTTGTCGCACCAGAAATACCTCCGCCCAGAATGCTCTTGCCGGCAAACTGCCATCCCACGTTCACGTGCGGTGAAAAAACAATGCCGTTATTGAACGGCTTGGTGTAAAGCGAGAGTGCGGCAAAGGGTTTGACTGCGAGTGCGCCTGTGCCGAGGAAGTTCTTTTCGTCACCAGTGGGCAAGCGCAGGTCGGCTCCGAGCGCGAGCGCGACCTTATGCCCTTCGAGCACGTTACCTTTGAACCTGAGCAGCATGTCTCCAAAACCTGTTTTGGAGTCATTGGCGAAATTGATGTCCGAGAGGACCAGTCCGCTCCCGTTGACCGGAGCTACTCCGGGAGTAAACGTGTCCACGCACCAGCAATTTCCGTTTCCATTACTGCCGAATCCGTCACCGACAAAGATCTGTCCGTTGGTTGTGCGTGACGACACTTCGGAGTGGATCACCGGAAGGCCGACGGAAATATCGAAGCGGTTGGTGACGCCGTAAGTAAGGAAGGCGATATTTTGTGAGAGCCGCACATCCATCGCGACGTCAACGGTGGTCGGAAATGTGGGCACGAGATTTCCGTTGAACGAGATGTTCGATGGGACGCCACCTGGATCCAGCACCCTGAGGCCCTTGATCGACTCGCCATTCAACGAAGTGAAATGGTAGTTCTGGTTGGAAAGCCCAATGTAGAACTTGTTTTTGCCGATAGTCTCGGCGCGTTCCGTAAAAATGGGGCCAAGCGTGCTGCTGACCGGCAATTCAGCGCCCGTCGTCGGGTCCATCTTGATGATCACGCCCGACGCCGGCGAAGCCAGAGGGATGACCGCAAGGGCAGTTGCGATACTGGCATTGAGCGAGTTGCTCAAGTTCAAGACGCCACCAAGGGCCTGAAAGTTGTTGGGATCGTTGAGTTGTGCGCCGCAGGCGGGCAGCGAAGAAGGCGTTAACGAGCACGGCGATCCGTGATAGCTGGTGACGCTGGCAACCGCTCCCTGATGCAGGGACGAATAGGGCACGACGTTAAAGAGATTCGGCGCCTGCGTCTGTGCGGTGGCGAATAACCCAATTGAAATAAACAGGACCAGGATTGCAACTCTTTTCAGCAACAAAACCCACCTCCCGAGAATTGCGTAAAGCTAATGACGCCTCAACGGCGTTTTTCACCGACCACTCGATTATGGTGATTCGTGTGAAACCCAAGGTCCTTGCTTAGTTTAGGGCCGCTTTCAAGCTGCAGCCGCCGCAAACTCGCCGCTGTGGAAGCAGGCTTGGAGGGCAAAAGCATATCCATGGGCTGACGATTAGTCAAGATAATGGGCGTCCAGATTTTGTAATTTCCGCGAGACAAATTGAGTCCTCGAACGCGCGTCATCAGACAGAACCGAAACGCTCGATTCTTTCCGCAACTATTCGAGCTGCACACCCGATAAGTAGAACGGGAGTGAATTTCTATGCCCAGAATCGACGGTTCTGCTGGTCCTATTCCGGTTAGCAGCAGTTCTACATCCAGTAACAAGTGCGTTGCTACCGTGCAACTCGGAGAAAGTAAACTCTCGGAGGTCGCGCAGAGGCTGGGTGTGGATCAAGACAGCCTGCACAAGGCAAATCCTCACATTGCAGATCCGGCCAACCTGAAGGTCGGTCAGGAACTGAATTTGCCTCAGTTTCAGGCGGCACAAACTCTTAAGCTGAATGACGAGCGGGGTCTTCAAAGCCAGAGTTCACAGTCTAGTTTGCCGCAGCCGCCGCTCGGAGACTCCCTGGAAAAAAGCGCGATGCAGGCGCGGCTTTCGGCCAGCGACTTGTCCCAGGTTCCTGGTGGCGCCCGGCAGATTGATTCTCAGCACATGAAATTCGAGGACAAGGTGAACACCACCGGTTCGTCAATCAAAGGAGATAAGTGGTCCAAAGCCGACAAATCGGTGGAGACCTTCAAGTACGCTGGCGCGAGCAAGGCTTTCCAGAAGGCGGACGACCTGGCTCAGGTTGCGGGCGGCGCCGGGCACGCGGATCTTCAACAGATGAAAGAGGCAGGCAAGGCGATCCACGCAGGGCAGCCGAAGAATTTCGGTAAGGTGATTGACGCCAATCAGGCGATCAAGATGGACAAGACTACCGACCCAGGAAAAGGGTTCGGCAAGATCGACAAAACGACCAAGATTTTTGAAACTACTCAGGACGTGACCATCAATAAGTCCAAAGTTGCGAACAAAGCGGCCGACAAGATGGACGATTATCTCCGGCAGTGACCGAGAAACGCGATAGTAGAGGATGGGCATGATCTCCGACGCTGCTCTGCCGCTTCTGTATGCCAGGTGGCTGCGGACCATAACAGGCGGAACTATTCCCGCCGAAACTAAGGCGACGTGCGAGACCTGCGCCATGCTTGCTCCGCCCGAAAAGTCTCCGGGCGCGATCTATTTTGATCCCGCCACAAAGTGCTGTGCCTTCCAACCTCATATCCCAAATTTCGTGGCGGGGCAGATTCTTGGCGACCTTGATCCTGCGATCGCCAAAGGCCGCGAGACGCTCGAACAACGAGTTTCGCGAAGGGCGGCCATTACTCCTGGATGGGCTGGTCCCGGCGCTATCTTCAGCCTGATCTATCGCAACACGCCAAACGTTTTTGGGCGCGCACCTGAACTGCGCTGTGATTTTCTCAGCTCTACCGGAGAGTGTGGAGTGTGGAAATATCGTCCGGGCGTATGCGCCACCTGGCACTGCAAACATGTGCGCGGCGATGTCGGGTTTCGCTTCTGGAAACTGGCCGACAGACTCCTGCGGCAGATCGAGCAGGAACTTTCGCTGTGGTGCCTGGCCGAGTTGAAAACCGGATCGGCGGAAGTGGACGATATGGACTCCGGTGCCGTGCCTCATGTGTCCGAATTGGGCGGCGAAGTTGATCTGGTGAAATATCGGGAGCTGTGGGGATGCTGGGAAGGCCGTGAACCGGATTTTTATCGTGCCTGTGCTCAACTCGTGAACCCTCTGACCTGGGAACAGGTGGAGCAAGTGTGCGGCCCGCGAGTGCGGATTCTCGCCGGACTTCTGCGTGACGCCTATGTTCATCTCACATCGGAATCGATCCCCGAGCGGCTGCAACTGTGTGAATTCCGAATCTCCGGCGTGGAAGGCGATGGGTTCAGAGTGGTCGCTTACAGTCCCTACGATCCATTGATCATGCCGGAGGCGCTTGCCCGCGCGCTTCATTATTTTGACGGCCGCCCCACCGAGGATGCACTCGAAGCAATCTTCAAAGAACAAGGAGTGCAGGTTGATTTGAGCCTGGTGCGGCGGATGGTGGACTTCGGTCTGCTGCAAGCGTGCATCGACAAGAACATCCTTCCAGTACTGAGCTGAACCGTTTAACAGATCGTTAATTACCCCCGCCAGTTAATCCTTCTCATCAGTCGATTTCAGAGCGATACACACCTGCGAGCCAGCGTCAACTGCTCTGATACTCAGAGGTCTGGGAACCTGTGATCGGGAAGATGTCCTAGTCAGCCCTACGCACAGGCGCGTTCAACCTTGAAACTCACAGCATGCCTCTCCCCCAAACTTTCTATCGGCCCCTGTTCGGACTTTTTACCGTTGCACTATTTCTAATCTTCGCTACCCGCGGAGCTTCAGCCCTTTCGCTCGACTTCAGCTCATCGAGCGTGAGTTTTGGAAATATTCCAGTAGGCAGCACGCAGACGCAGTATGAAACCTTCACCAACAACTACCGCAGTTCGACCGTAACGATTTCACGAGCAACCGTGAGCGGCACTGGATTCAGCGTAAGCGGATTAAGCCTGCCGATCAGTTTGCCGCCAGGTCAGAGCGTCACATTCACCGTCGCTTTCGCACCCACGGCAAGCGGGACACAGACTGGCCAAATCACCGTCTTCTCGAATGCCTGGGGTACTCCTTCCCACTCGATTGCTCTCTCCGGAACTGCCGCTTCGGGGGGGCAACTGGTTTCCAGTGCAAGTGCGCTGAATTTTGGCAGTGTGAGTGTCGGCAGCAGCAAGACCCTTACAGCCACTCTCTCTGCGAGCGGATCGAGTGTGACGATTTCGTCGGCGAGCACTACAAACTCAGAGTTCACCCTGGCGGGATTGTCTCTTCCGAAAACCATCTCTGCCGGTCAGAGTGTTTCTGTCACCCTGACTTTCACACCCCGGGCCAGCGGGACGGCAGCCGGGAACATCTCGCTCGCCAGCAGTGCCGGGAACACACTAGTGGTCGAAGCTCTGACCGGATCAGGGACGGGCGCCGCTCAACACAGCGTCGGCCTTTCCTGGGCCCCGAGTCCTTCGCCGGTGGTCGGATACAACGTCTACCGGAGCAAAAGTTCAGGCGGCCCTTATACAATGCTGACACCTGCTCTGGAACCCAGCACAAGCTACGTCGATATCTCCGTTCAAAGCGGACAAACTTATTACTACGTCAATACGGCGGTCGACTCCCACGGAGCGGAAAGCAAGTATTCGTCTCAACTGCGGGCGTCAATTCCGAATCCATAGGACCAGAAGAAATAGCGTTGGTGAAACAGGGCACGCCTCTTCCAGGACGAAAGCGGTCATTCTGGAAGGGGCGTGTCTCATCTGTCGTGGCTCAATTCCCGGATCGATCCTCCTTCGCTATCCGTATTCCTTTCATTCCTAAGTAGTTGAAGAGTGCCGGGATACCGAACGTGATTTCGATCACTTTCTTCGGTGATGCCGGCCACCATGGTTCCGAGTGTCACCAGATAGAAAAGAAGCAGCAAGTGTCCGCGAAAAGGCAAACATGAGCCCAAAGACAGCCCTTCTGGACGGAAACGAAGCTGCCGCCTCGGTAGCGTATCGCCTCAATGAAGTGATTGCGATCTATCCCATTACCCCGGCTTCGCCTATGGGAGAGTGGGCAGACCAGTGGAAAGAAGAAGGGCGCAAGAACGTGTGGGGCGCCGTTCCTACCGTCATCGAGATGCAGAGTGAAGGAGGAGCGGCCGGAACCCTGCATGGCGCACTCCAAGCCGGGGCTCTGGGAACGACGTTCACCGCGTCTCAAGGCCTGCTGCTCATGATCCCCAACATGTACAAGATCGCGGGCGAACTGACGCCGACCGTGATACACGTAGCCGCCCGTACGCTGGCCACGCATGCGCTCTCGATCTTCGGCGACCACAGCGATGTGATGGCCGCGCGCGCCACTGGCTTCGCCCAGCTCTGTTCGAATTCGGTGCAGGAAGCCGGCGATTTCGCGCTGATTGCGCAGGCGGCGGCGCTCGAGTCTCGGATCCCATTCCTGCATTTCTTTGACGGTTTCCGTACATCCCACGAAGTGAACAAGATCGCAGTGCTCGACGACGACGACCTACGCGCCCTGATCGATGACACCCTTGTGCGGCAGCACCGCCAGCGGGCGTTGTCCCCCGATCATCCACTGCTGCGCGGAACAGCACAAAATCCGGACGTGTTCTTTCAGGCGCGGGAGGCAATCAATCCGTTTTACCGGGCGTGTCCAACGATTGTTCAGAATGTGATGGACCGTTTTGCCCAGCGGACAGGGAGGACCTACCGCCTCTTCGATTACGTCGGAGCCCCCGATGCCGAGCGGGTGATTGTGATGATGGGCTCGGGAGCAGGAGCGGTGGAAGAGACCGTGGAATATCTGCTGCAGCAAGGCGAGAAGGTCGGACTTTTGAAAGTCCGGCTTTTCCGGCCTTTTGCTCTGGAAGCGTTTGTTTCCGCGCTCCCTAAGACGGTGCGCAGCATCGCGGTGCTGGATCGCACCAAAGAACCAGGCAGCCTGGGTGAGCCGCTTTACATGGATGTAGTGACCGGGTTGAGCGAATCGAGGCTTACGAATGGAGGAGCATCACAGACAGTTCCGCGCCTGATCGGAGGCCGCTACGGCCTGTCGTCGAAAGAATTCACCCCGGCAATGGCGAAAGCCATTTTCGATGAACTCAAGAAAGCGTCGCCCAAGAACCACTTTACGATCGGCATCCACGACGACGTTACGCATACCAGTCTTGACTACGACCCTGAATTCTCCACCGAAGATCCTGCGACTGTCCGCGCTCTGTTTTATGGACTCGGTTCCGATGGAACCGTGGGCGCGAACAAGAATTCCATCAAGATTATCGGCAAGAATACCGCCAACTATGCCCAGGGATACTTTGTCTATGACTCGAAGAAGGCGGGGTCGGTTACGGTCTCACATCTGCGTTTTGGTCCGCGTCCGATCCGGTCATCGTACCTGATTACGCGAGCCAGCTTTGTTGCGTGTCACCAGTTTCAATTTATCGAACGCATGGATGTTTTGGACTGTGCTGAAACTGGCGCCACATTTCTTCTGAATGCACCCTTCGCGGCGGACGAAATATGGGACCACCTGCCACAGTCGGTGCAAGACGTCATTATTCGGAGAAAACTCAAGCTCTACCTGATCGATGCGTACAAGGTTGCGCGCGAGACGGAGATGGGCAATCGCATCAACACCATCATGCAGACCTGTTTTTTTGCCTTGAGCGGAGTTCTGCCACGCGATCAGGCGATCGAAGCCATAAAAAATGCCATTCGCGATACTTACGGAAAGCGCGGCGAGGCGGTGGTAGCCCGGAACTGTGAGGCGGTTGATCAGACTTTGAGTCACCTCTCCCAGGTCACGATTCCTGCTGCCGCGAGCAGTGGGTTGAGGGTTCTGCCCCCGGTCCCGGAGCGTGCGCCGGGGTTTGTGCGGGATTTGATTGGCCCGATGATCGCTGGGCGTGGGGACGCTTTGCCCGTTAGCGCAATGCCGGTGGACGGGACGTTCCCGACCGGCACAGCGATGTGGGAAAAGCGAAATATCGCGCAAGAGATTCCTGTCTGGGATGAACAGCTCTGCATTCAGTGCGGCAAATGCGTACTGGTCTGTCCCCATGCGGTCATTCGGGCGAAGATCTATGACGCTTCGCTTCTGGGAAATGCGCCCGCGGGCTTCAAATCGGAAAAACCACGCTGGCGCGAATTCGAAAGTCTGCGCTACACGCTTCAGGTTTCGCCGGAGGACTGTACTGGATGCGAGCTTTGCGTGGAGGTCTGTCCGGTGAAGAGCAAGAGCGAAGCCAAGCACAAAGCCATCAACATGCAGGTGCAGGCCCCGCTCCGAGAGGCTGAGAGTGCGAACTGGGACTTCTTCACCAAACTTCCAGATGCGGACCGGAACCAGTTGTCCCACGGCCAGGTGAAAGACGTTCAGCTGCTGGAGCCATTGTTCGAATTTTCCGGAGCGTGCGCGGGCTGTGGCGAGACTCCCTACATAAAGTTGCTCACCCAGTTATTTGGCGATCGCGCCATGATCGCTAATGCGACTGGCTGCTCGTCGATTTACGGTGGCAACCTTCCGACCACTCCGTACACGCTCAATTCTCAAGGACGCGGTCCAGCGTGGTCGAATTCGCTCTTTGAAGACAACGCAGAGTTTGGTCTGGGCATGCGCCTCGCGATCGACAAACAGGCAGACTATGCCCGTGTACTGATCACGCGGCTGGCCTCCCAACTCGGCGATTCGCTGGTCAGCGGACTGTTGAATGCGGATCAGTCGACCGAGGCAGGCATCGCAGCTCAGCGGGAACGCGTCGTTGAGCTCAAGAAGAAAGTGGTCACGCTGGATTCACCAGCGGCACGAGATCTTTTCGTGATTGCCGACGCGCTGGTGCGTAAGAGCGTCTGGCTGGTGGGCGGCGATGGCTGGGCCTATGACATTGGCGCCGGCGGACTCGATCACGTCCTGGGTTCTGGAATGAACGTCAACGTTCTGGTGCTCGACACTGAGGTTTATTCGAACACCGGCGGTCAGATGTCCAAGGCCACGCCGCGCGGGGCCGTGGCGAAGTTTGCCTCCGGAGGCAAGCAGGCCGGAAAGAAAGACCTCGCGATGGAAGCGATCAGCTACGGATCGGTCTACGTGGCCCGCGTCGCGATGGGAGGCAATGACACGCACACCGTAAAAGCCTTCCTCGAGGCCGAGTCCTACAACGGGCCCTCGCTGATCATCGCCTACAGTCACTGTATCGCCCACGGTTACGACATGAGCCAGGGCATGGCGCAGCAAAAGGCTGCCGTGCTCTCAGGATACTGGCCCTTGATGCGGTACAACCCGGAACTGCGGCTGGAAGGGAAGAATCCGTTCCAACTCGATTCCCGAGCGCCCAGTATTCCGTTCAAGCAATATGCGTATCAGGAAGCCCGTTACACAATGCTGGCGCGCAGCAGTCCTGAGGCTGCCCGCGAGTTGCTCCACCTCGCGCAGGAAGATGTTCACCGGCAGTGGGGCGTGTACTCAAATCGCGCGGCCATGCCAGGAACGGCCGAGGCCTCCGGCGGTAATTCGCCGGAGCCGGCGATGTCTTCACAACATTCGTCGTCACAGGAACCATCTTCAGGGCAACCAGCGAAAAAGGGAGAAGAGCGATGATTGACATCACGACGACCTACCTCGGTCTGCCGATGAAATCTCCGGTTGTGGCTTCGGCTTCTCCGCTGTGCGAGTCGCTGGAAAACATAAGGCACCTTGAAGACGTCGGGGTGGGCGGCATCGTGCTGCCGTCGCTCTTTGAAGAGCAACTCGATCTGGAAAGCCATTCCGTTGACGCCGATCTCTCACGCGGCAGCGACAGCTTTCCGGAGTCGCTCAACTATTTGCCAGACCTTCATACTTATAACCTTGGTGCAGACGGTTATCTCGAACTCATCCGGCGAGCCAGGGAGCGGGTCTCGATCCCCGTCATTGCCAGCTTGAACGGGGTCTCGCCGGGTGGCTGGGCACGGTATGCCGCCATGATGGAACAAGCCGGCGCGGATGCGATCGAGTTGAATATCTACGCCATTGTCACGGACCCCAACATTACCGGGGCTGAGGTCGAGCAAAACAACTGCGATCTGGTGCGACAAGTGAAGGCCAATGTCAGTATTCCGGTCGCAGTGAAGTGTTCCCATGCTTTCAGCGCAATCGCAAACATGGGCAAACAACTGGATGCGGCGGGCGCGAACGGGCTAGTCCTGTTCAATCGCTTCTACCAGCCGGATTTCGATATCGAATCTCTCGACGTGGTGCCCAGCCTCACTCTGAGCCGTCCGCAAGAACTGTTGCTGCGACTGCACTGGGTAGCGATTCTCTATGGATGGGTTCGCGCCAACCTTGCAGTAACGGGTGGTGTGCACAGCGCGCAGGATGTGCTGAAATCCATGATGGCTGGAGCGCATGTGGCGATGATGACTTCCGCGCTGCTTCTTAACGGAATTGATCATGTGTCTCATGTTCTCAAAGACATGGTGCAGTGGATGGAAGAGCATGAGTACGAATCGATCCAGCAGATGCGGGGCAGCATGAGCCAGCGTTCCGTGTCGGATCCTGCGGCGTTCGAGCGCGGGAACTATATGCGCGTTCTCAGCTCTTATGTGGCGCGGAAGGCGGGTTAGACCGCAGTGTCAGAAGAACTGGCATGACGCCAAACAGCGCCAGCAGCGCGTAGTAAACAGTTCCTGACACCGGATCCCGGGTGGCCAGATAATCCTGGATGGTCAGACCCCGCAACCACAATACCAGGCCAAATTCCGTAGTCAGCATCAGACCCAGTGCGACACCACCCATGACGAGCCGGTTCCACGGCGCAGCAGGGATGGTGGAACGCCGAACTATCCACCGCGCCGCCACAATTGTGACCGCCAGCATGATGGGCGCTTCGATCAGTTCAGCGCTGCGTGTCCCGACGTGTGGGACGATCCAGAGGGTGCGAATTATTCCCAGCACGAAGCCGCATCCGAACACGACAGCGAAATAAAGCACGCCGGCTTTCAGGGTCTGCATCAGCTTCGCATCCTCTGAGTCGAATCAATACCTAGGGGAGAATCACGGCCGCGCCATCGATGGCATCGTTCTTGATTGCGGCCAGGGCTTCATTTGCCTGGTCTAGGGCAAAGGTCGTTACCTTCGGCTGAAGGTGAATTTCCGCGGCCAGTTGGAGGAAGTCGCGAGCGTCTGAGCGCGTCATGTTGGCGACGCTTCGAATTTGCCGCTCTCCCCAAAGCAGGCGGTCGTAGTCGAACTCGGGGATGCGATCGAGATGGATGGCGTTGATCGCAACCACTCCACCTTTTCGCAAACTGGAGAGGGCGAGAACCACCACATCGCCGCTGGGAGCGAAGGTAATTGCACGATCGAGTTCCAGCGGAGGCTTTTCAGCCTCCGATCCGATCCACTTGGCTCCCAACGATTCGGCCAGCTTGCGATGCGATGCTCCCCGGGTCGAAACATAAACTTCACAGCCCCAGGCACGCAGAACTTCGATAGCCAGATGGGCGGACGCGCCAAAACCAAACAATCCGACTCTGTCGCCCCGCTCGACGCCGGCTACGCGAAGGCTGCGGAACCCGATGATGCCTGCGCATAGAAGAGGCGCAGAGTGCAGATCGTCCAGCGCGGAAGGCAGGGGAAAGACAAAATCGGAGCGGGCGACGGCAAATTCGGCATAGCCTCCATTTACACTGTAGCCGGTAAATGTGGGCGAATCGCAGAGGTTCTCAAAGTTGTTTTTGCAATACCAGCATTGGCCGTCCGTGCCTCCCATCCACGAAACGCCGACTCTGGCTCCCAGAGGGAGTTCGGTCGTTGCGCCCTCAACAATTTCTCCGACGATCTGGTGACCGGGAACTAAGCGGGGCAGCAAAGGTGGAAGTTCACCTTCCACAATGTGAAGATCGGTGCGGCAAACGCCGCAGGCCAGCACGCGCAGCAGAACTTGCCCGGTGCCAGGTTGCGGCCTGAACACGTCCTCGATACTCAGGTGGGGACCAAGGTTTTTGCCCGGAGAGGTAAGCACGGCAGCTTTCATGCAAGTGCCATGTCTTGATCGTCAGTGGTACTCCCCAACCCCGGTCGAGCTGCGCCCGAAGGGACAGCCGAGGGCGGCTGTCCCCACGTTGCTGGTGATGCTATCCGCGTACGGTGAGAACTGGGCATGGAGCTTCGGCTACGACTCGAGAAGCCACGGGCCAGGGCAGATGGTCCGGCATTCCCGTGTCGGAAGACTTTCGCACACCCATCACAATCAAGTCCACCTGACGCTCTTTGGCAAGCTCAAGAATTCCGTCGGCAGGAAATTGGAAGCGCACCACGAATTCCGGCTTGCACCACACCTCTGCATCCGGCGGAACTAGAGGGCGCAGTGCTTCGCGAGTCCTGGTTTCCTCCGAATCCCGCAGTTCCGGAAAAACCAATGGTTCGAGTCGCAGAATGATGAGTGTGGCCTCATTTTCCTCCGCAAGAGACAGGGCATATGGCAACGCCTTTAACGAGGTCTCGGATCCATCCGTGGGAAACAGAATCTGTTTGGGCTTCCATTCTCCATCCTTGGGCGGGTGCACGCTGGGTCCGATGGTCAGTACCGGGCAACTTGCCCGGCGATAGATCTTTTCCGCGCTCGAGCCCAAAGCCAGCCGGCTCAATCCCTTGCGTCCGCGGCTGCCCGTGACGACGAGATCGATCTTGTGCTTGCCAATTACGCCGGCGATGACGGTCCAGAAATCTCCTCGCGCCAGTATGGTTTTGCACGCCTCATTACCCAGTTCACCGGAGCGGGCAAACTTGACCAGATT
Source organism: Terriglobia bacterium (assembly GCA_963741105.1). Lineage (GTDB taxonomy): Bacteria > Acidobacteriota > Terriglobia > Terriglobales > Acidobacteriaceae > JAIQFF01. The sequence goes on along the minus strand of CAVUGT010000003.1, from coordinate 16,410 downwards.
CCATTCAGCGTCCTGCCAGGCCCAATCATCTTCGATCGGCATGGGATCCAGAGGGACGCTCAGGAGAGGTTCCGGATCCAGCACATGCACCATGGAAACTTTGGCGCCGAATTGCTCTGCGAGGGCGGCCGCATACGGCAGGCTGGCCTTGGAGGCCTCCGAGAAATCAGTGGTGATCAGAACATTATGAATAGCGATTCGGGTATTGATCTTGGTCTGAATCGTGGACATGGTTTCCTCCTGGCGGAAGGCGCGTAACCCCTTCTGCCTGTCGCCTTTATAGAGGCTTCCGCTGGGTCGGGCAGTGATACGAATCACGTTGGCCCGTGACGGCTGCTACTGCCAACTGGCCGCCAAAAGTAGAAATATGAGGGCAGAGGTAGAGAGATGAACAAGATTCAAGTCGCAGGTCCGAAGAAAGCCCAACGCAAGCGGCGGACACGAATCGTGGCGTTACCCCAGGTCACCGCTTCGAAAATCCCCCATTTGAAAGGTTCACAGATGCCGGCAATCCCATTCCGGACTTGGGGGAAGAGGGCGTCGTGATTCAACAGAGCGGATCACAGCACAGGGTGAGCCACGTCACCGCAACCGCACCGGCGTTGCGAGAGTCTGTCCCGCGGCGGAGGTGCGATATGTCATCGCCAGGCAAGCAAGTTCTGATCGTCGACAACGACGAGGGAGAGTCACAGAAACTCGCCTCCATGCTGGAGAGCGCGGGTCATCATCCCACTACAACCTGGAGCGGACTGGAGGCGCTGGAACTCCTGAGGTCGCGAGATTTCGACCTGGTTCTGGTCAGCAGCTATTTGCCCGATCTCTACGTCGGAGACTTCTTCGCAAGGTTTAGCCAGTTACCGGTACAACCCTGCTCGATTGTGATGCAGGAAGGTGAGGGCCGGGCCGCTTCACTGATGAAAGTAAGAAGCGCGATTGAAGAGGAAATCCAGCCGAAGAAATAATGCCGCTCTAGTGACCAGGGCTACCTTCAGCAAATTGCAGATCCAGCGCCACGCGTTCTCCGTTGATCAAAACCGTTCCGGTATCGATGAGTTGCTGTCCGGTACAGTCGTATTTCTCATAGCAGCGCAAAGCCGTAAAAGGGAAGAAGAACTCCACGGCCTCGGTTTTGGTGGCCGCTGGCGACCGGCTGGCCAGATGGACGGTGGTGCTGAAACTGATACCGTCGAACTGCGACTCCTCTTTGAAGTAGCCGAGGGTGGGACGGATCAGGTGCGCCACGTGATCATCAAATGCCATTGCGGCAAGTTTGTAGCGCGATCCTGTGGCGGCTTCGGGCAGCGTCGTATTCAGAGAAAGCTCAAGATAAATTCCCTGGCGGAAGGGCACAAAGCTCTGAGACGCGTAGGAGACGAAGTGGGCCTGCGGGCCTAGTTGCCTTACAAGGTTGGAGAGTAGTTCCTGACTGGAGGCTTGCAACGCGGCGAGGGCTTGCGGTGATGCGTCTCGAACCGGTGCAGGCGCAACAACCTTCTCCGTCGCTGTGGGAGCGGGCGCAATGTTTCCTGGTACTTGCACGCGACTTTCGCCGGCTTGGGTGAATTCGGTTGCAGCCGGTGACGCCTGGCGTTGTGCAACGATGGGATTCGGATCAGCGCCCGGCGCAGGCTGCGGTCCCTCGCCATTGAGCCAGATATTGATGGGTTGGGCATTGAGAAAAATCTGCCCTTGGAGCAACCCTGCCTGCTGGACGTTCTCATCTCTGGATCCCAGAAGTTGAATTGCGCTGCTTTGCGGCAAAAAGACCATAAGGTTTTCCGGCCTTTCCACCATTACACCCATGACGTTCCCACGCACGTGATGCGAAATCTCCAGGGCGTAACCTTGAATCTGCTGGTTGGTCTGGAAGCGTGGGACTTCTGACTTCAAAATCGGCATTACCACGCTTAGAAAGGTGCTGCGGGCACGCTGGTCTGCCGCAATCTTTTCGGGATAAGCGGCGTAATAGTTGCCAGTGATTGCGAGCACGGTCTGACCGTTGTAGCGATCGAATCGAATTGAGCGCTGATCGGCGTGCTGTTGCTCGGATTCGTCGAGATCCAACTTACGATTCAGGTAAAAACGATATTTGAGCTGAAGTCCCTGAATATCCTGGCCTACGACCTTCAAGTCGTTGATGTATTGCTGCTGCAACGAGCGCAGATCTGGATCTCGAATTTCCGCTGGCGTGAGAACTTGTGCCTTGGAGACGCTGGTGAGAACCACAATCGCAAGAATGACTACCGCGAGGAGCAGAGTCTTGCGCGCCGTCCACGACTCGTCAGAGAAGCGGAGGATCATTGTCGTTCGAGCGTGGGGAATATCTTTCACTCGGATTCGCATTCGTCTCACCTACTCCTGTGGCGGGTAAAGCGTAAGGTACAAGTAAGCGTTCGCCACTTCGTCTTCACTCAGGTAGTCAAAGACCGGCATCCTGCCTCGGAATGGCATCGGAGCCGCACCCATACTGATCGGATTGCCGGCGGTGACTTTTCGAACAAAGTCAGGCATCGTCGTCCGCGTCGTGAGTGTGCTCAAAGGAGGTATCGCCCCTTCCAGAATTTGCTGGGGATTGGGGTTTGGCCCCACCGCGTTGTGGCAGATGTGACAGGTAGATTTCACGATCTGTTCGCCCACATGCGACGGCGACTCGGTGATCGCTATTTGTTCCCTCTCTGCGCCTGGGACTCCCGCAAGCTGTTTCAGGTAAGCGAGCAGAGCCCGGATCTCCGGTTCTGCCAGTTGAGGGAAGGGTGGCATGTCCGTACCGCCTTTGTGAAAGCGGTCCAGCAACGCCGTATTGGACTGCTTGGCCAATAGCGTTGCGTTCGCCCGGCTGATGTTCATTCCAGCCTTCTTCATTCTTGCCATGATGACTTCAACCGACGTCGCCCGGACCGGATCGATGACGGAATTGATCTCCGGGGGCGTACCGTGGCCCGACACTTCGTGGCATCCTCGGCAATTCAGGCGGTAGACATCTGAGCCGTGGTAAGCCATGGTTCGTGCGGCGAAATTAGGTGACAAATTCTCTTGTCGTCCAGCGGCCTTCTCTCCTGGCATGGGCGCACCCGGACCGGTGTGGTAAGTCTTTCCCATGCTGGTGTCGCTGAACTTCTTATGGAGATGGCTGATCCAGCTTTCGCCTTTTACCGCCGTGACCGGAAGTTCCTTGTTACTCCCACTCTTTTGACCGAATGACTGCGAGAGGAGTACGAAAATCACAACCAGGTTTTGCATCGACGTGATTGACCGGCTTTTCATGCTGTCTTTTGCGGAAGCGGAGGCCCACTGAGCCTCCGCCTCCCGCACTCCCGTTTGCTTACTTACTTAGAGTGAAATCCGCCTTGGCGTCGCCGGATACCGCCACCGGCTTGGACTGGGCTTTTGCCCCTTCGTGCCACGCGGTCACGGTGTAGCTTCCGTCTGGAACATTTTCAATCTTGTAGTTCCCGGTCTGATCTGAAGTGGCAAAGTAAGGAGTGGGAGCGACTACCAGGTAAGCCGTCATCTCGGGGTGAACATTGCAAAGTATCGGCACCGCGCCTGGCGTGTCGAACTTGAACGACTTCCTTTCGCCCTTTGGCCAGGTGCCAAGGTTGTGCGCCAGCTTCTTGTTGCCGCCGATGGATGTCCAAAAGACGTTGTGAGCTACGCTGTCGCTGTTGAGAAAATCGACAGTAGTGCCAACCTGGACTGCGGTGAGATGCGGCTGGAATACCAGGCCCTTCTGATCAATCACCGGATGTTGAGTAGCCGGAGGGAATGTCTTCCCTGAAATCGTGTCAACGTAAACCACCGAAGGTCCTGCCACTCCAGATACTTGTCCGCTGATGGTGCCAGCGCTGGCTGCCAAAGTCATTAGAGCTACAACTGCGATCAGGATCAAAACGTTGTGCTTCATTGATTTATCCTCTTTCGAATTCATGTAAGGGAGGCGTAGGCTCCCCGATTTAATAAACGAATTCCAGGCCCGCAATCGCCGAGTTGGTCCGGAACGGATTAGTGAGAGCCTTGCCGGTTGTCGGGTCGTAGACGATCTGCTGCGGCCGTATCTGGTACTCGAAGGACGCTTTTATGTTGGCGTGAACCAGAAATTGCACGCCGGGCGTAAAGCGATTTCGAGTGGCGTGGAAGGGCGACACGAACGATCCGATGTCGGTGTCCGGGGTGGCTCCGATGCCGTTGATAAGGTCAGCCGTGGAGTGGACAGCGTCCCAGCGAAGGATGGTCATCAGCCAGGGCAGCGGAAGGTAGTCTGCTTCGAGAAAGCCTCCGCTGAAGCTGGCCGGACTTCCCCGTAGAAGGCCTGTCGGCGGGGGCAGTATGCCGACGGGAAGCAGCGGCAGCAAGTTCTGATCGCGGCCGTACATGTACTGTCCAAACAGGTTGAAGGCGTGGTAGTTGAAGCTGAAATCTCCGCCCACGCGATAGAAGGGTTCCCGGGCCGTGAGCACGGTCGAAACTCCAGTGCTATCCTGGCCTTGGAAGCGCTGCACGGAGCGTCCGTAGAAATAGAGGGTGCCAACGTTGAGATAGGTATGATCGCGGGGCCCGGATGCTCCAGCTGCTTGAATTTCGTTGCGGCTGGCCGGGTCACTCTCCAGGTTGAAGCGGTAGGAGAGGCGCCCATAGATATCTTTGAAATTCGAGTCTGACGTATAGGCAACTTCGGGCGGAACGTTGTTTCCAGCCGCGGTTCCGCCGGTCGTATTCTGGTTCACAATCGCCAGAGAATAGTGATAGCCGCGATAGTTGTGTCCGCCGCTGAACTCTACTCCCTGCGCTGCATTCGACATGGCGAATGAATTACTGACAGTGGGCAGCCCGAGGATCGAATTTACGGTGCTGATGTTTGCCTGGTCATAAATGTCCCAGCCGCTCAGGTTCCAGCTCCGCGCCGGACTAAAGGGGAGATCGAGTTCGAACTGTCCAACCCTCAGGCTGAGAGCATCGGTGGGCAGCTTCAGGTGGCGGCCAATGTTTACGAACTTCAGATAACCATCCCCCAGACCACCGGCAGCGCCGGAGCCGCCGACACTGATGTCGTCATCGACCCAGAAAGCGATGTCATCCCCAAAATTTCCTGCCATGAAGATGCTGAACAGCCCGGATTGAAAATCGGTGCGAGGGATGAAGGGAGCGGTCGGATCGCCCGGAGTCTGCAGATTGAAGTTGTTCCGGTTCCTGCCGACCACCTGGAAGAAGGTATTGAAGCGCAGTCCGATGGGAGGCAGCCCCGGGATGGTTCCGGGCCAGATGGTATGCGGCCACAGTTCTTTCTGTGCCGGAGATCCGAGCATCACCGGCGGGACCTTGATGAACGTCTCGTCATCTTTAGGAAACTTGAACCCTGCATCCTTGAAGGCCTTGCCGAAATCGTTGAGTTTCGGAAAGTCGACATGGCAGGTGCTGCACGACGTGCCATATTGGCGCGAAAAGGCAGGGATGGCATAGATCGGAGTGCCAAGCTTTGGTCCGCCCGCGACTGGGGCTGGAATGCTGGCGAACAATGCCAGAATCAGAAGTGAGAAGAGAAGTACCGTGATCTGAGGACGCTTAAGCATCTGACTGTCTCCTGAAAACGCGTATCAAGGCCCCGTGGGATTGTCGCGTTGGATCTCAGCAAAATCCGGTCAAAACTGACCAGTCGCGAAGAATTGCGGCCGCCGTCGTGCGTAACCTGTGTCATCAATGAAATCTGCATACCGTCCGGTTCACCGTCGCTACCTCCTAAGCCTTGCTGAAAGAGCGAGTAACTTTCACGGAGAACCGTGGTGTCAATCACAACGCGCTCGCGATTTTCGTCGACACGGAGCTTGGTCGCAGCGGTACCCGTCACTCACTTCTGTGATCGAAATCACAACCTGTGTTTTTCCGACCTTTCGTCTGCAATGGGTGATCGACACCACGGGATTCGGTGAGTCAGATCACATCAAAATGGCCGGATGCCAGTCAAAATGCTGACCGAGGAAGTTATGGCGCGAGAAAAGCGGGATCTCTTGGAAGTGTTGAAGCTCGAACTCGAATTCCTCAGAAATGGGGGCTACCGGCAGCCGTCGTCGTGGAGGCCGCAGTTGATTTTTGAGGATTCGCCCACTTGTCTGAACTATGGCAAGCCCGAGCATACAAGGCCCTGCCGCGAGTGCGTGATGATGCAACTCGTGCCTGAAGAACACCGCGGTGAAAACGTCCCGTGCCGGTACATACCGATCACTGAAAACGAGGAAACAATTCAGTCTTTGTATGCGACCGGAACTCCCGAGGAAATCGAGGCACGGCTGGCTGAATGGTTGATGAGGGTGATCGAAAGGTTGGAGATCGAAAGGGCAGCGAAGCAGGCGAGCGGAGTGGATGGAAGCCTGAAATCTGGCGTCGGCAGGGCATGAAAAATCATGGTTTGCGGGAGTGGATTCCGATGTTTTCCAAATGCGCGAATCCGGACTGCACCTACACTTTCGACTTTCGCTTCGGACGGGTGATGCGTTTTCACAACAACGAAAACCCCGAGGGGGTGGGAGCTACTTGCTTACCGTGCGTACGCCATTTTTGGTTGTGCGAAAAATGCTCCCGAACTCATCTACTTGAACATCAACCCGGCGTAGGTCTAGTCATCAAGGAACGCTTGGGGGACTCGATTGCTAACACGGCTCCAGCACGGCCGGTTTGTGACTGTCCCATCGGCAAGCGGAGCGTCTGCTACCCGGGATAGCTTGCTTGCTCTAAGGTGACGACGGTGTTAGGTTTGCGCTGGAATGGGACCGGCGGAAGCCAACCCGAAGAGTACCAGCGCCGACGACAAATTCCGGCGTTTGCTGGAAGCAGCTCCCGATGCCCTGCTGCTGGTAGATCCCGGTGGGCGGATTCAACTCTGCAACTCCCAAAGCGAAACAATCTTCGGATATTCCAAAGAAGAACTGCTCGGCCAGCCGGTTGAGATCCTCATTCCGGAAAATTTTCGCCAGCGGCACGTCCAGGACCGGAACGCGTATCAGGCGGCTCCCTCATATCGTCCCATGGGAACGAAGCTTGCTCTGTATGGCCGACGCAAGGATGGCAGCAAATTTCCCGTCTCAGTCAGTTTGAGCCCATGGGAGGACCAGGGTGAACGTCTGGTCATGGCCTCGATCCGCGACGTTACAGAAAGAACTCAGGCTGAAGAGCAGCTGCGCCTCAGTGAGGAACGTTTCCGGTCTCTGGTGGAAGAAGTCAGGGATTACGCAATTTTCATGCTCGATCCGGTAGGCAGGGTTGTGAGCTGGAATGAAGGCGCCCAGGCGATCAAGGGATACCAGGCTGACGAAATCATCGGTCAGCACTTTTCTCGCTTTTATACCAGTGAAGATATCGAACGGGGCAAGCCCGAGGAAGAGTTAAGAATCGCCGCTGCCGAGGGACGTTGGGAAGACGAGGGCTGGCGCATCCGGAAGGATGGATCACGCTTCTGGGCCAATGTTGTCATGACTGCCCTTCACGATAAGGAAGGGAACCTTTTAGGTTTTACCAAGGTGACACGCGACATCACGGAAGGTAAACGCGCCCGCGAGGCTTTCCTCCTGGAAGTCACCAATACGCTGGTCTCAAATCTCGATGTGACTAAACTGCTGTCTGCCATCGCGGCCTGTCTCCGCCAGGTCAAGCCGTTCGACCATGCCGACCTCGCGCTCTATGACGAACCAACGAAGATGTTGCGTATTCAGGCGCTTCAGCCCGACACCGGTCCGGGAGCCGATGCTGGGGGAACCCCGGTGCTGGTGCCGATCGAGAGTTCACCGGCCGGATGGGCGTATACGACTCGAAAGCCGCTTCTGCTGAAAGGCCTGCCCAGTGAGAAGTGGCCCTTCGAGATGCCCTCGGACCTGGCACATGCATCGATGAAGTCGGGTTGCTGGATTCCGCTTGTGAGCCGGGATGGGGTCCTCGGGACCTTGAACATATTCAGCCGGCGCGCGGAGAATTTTACCGAGCACGATGTCGGCCTCCTCAATCAGATTGCCGGCCAGGTGGCTGTGGCGCTGGACAATGCGCTGGCGTTTCGGCATATTTCCGAGTTGAATGAAACACTCGCCAAGCAAAAGCTTTACTTTGAAGACGAGCTCAAGACCGAGTTCAATTTCGAAGAGATCGTCGGCCACAGTAAGGCGATCAAACGAGTTCTGAACCAGGTTGAAACAGTCGCTCCCACTGACTCCACGGTCTTGATTCTGGGAGAAACCGGGACGGGAAAAGAGTTGCTGGCCCGGGTCATTCACGATCTCAGCCCGCGCAAGAGCCACACCTTCGTCCGAGTTAACTGCGCGTCAATTCCGGCGGGCTTGCTGGAAAGCGAACTTTTCGGTCACGAAAAAGGCGCATTCACAGGCGCCATTGCGCAGCGAATAGGGCGGCTGGAGCTTGCCCACGAGGGTACGATTTTTCTGGACGAGGTCGGCGACATCCCACTCGAGTTGCAGCCGAAGCTATTGCGCGTGCTACAGGAAAAAGAGTTCGAGCGGCTGGGCAGCAACCGGACCATTTCGTCCGACGTGCGAATTGTGGCCGCCACCAACCGTGATTTGACGAAACTGGTGGCCTCAGGGCAGTTCCGGAGTGACCTGTTTTACCGGCTGGATGTTTTTCCCATCGTCGTGCCACCTCTACGCGAACGGCGCGAGGACATTCCGTTGCTGGCGCAATATTTTCTGGCCAGGTTTGCTAAGAAGATGAAGAAGAACATCGAAACCGTTCCGCCGGAAAGGATGCAGGCTTTGATCGGTTATTCCTGGCCGGGAAATATTCGGGAACTGGAGCATCTCGTCGAACGTGCAGTCATTCTCTCCCGGGGATCTGCATTAAATGTCCCACCATTCGAGACATCTCCCGCGGAGGAGACGCCGCAATCCTCCTCCACGAAGCTGGAGAGTGTTGAACGCGAACACATCATCCGTGTGCTCCGGGAAAGCAAGGGAAAGATCGGAGGGCCGGGTGGCGCCGCCGAACGTCTGGGAATGAACCGCACCACTCTGAATTCCCGTATGCAGAAGCTGAAAATTACCCGCACGGATTTGTGATGTCCGGAAAGTTTCTCTCCTGTATTCCGCCTCACGTCGACTGGTGATTGCTGTCACTGCGTTTTTTCCCACCCTCTGCGAGTCTACAGATGCGGCGCTGGCCTATGACACTCCTGGCTGGACCACGGGCAGGACGAAGGCGGCCAATCCGCCTTGGCCAGCGCTGATATTTCAGAAAAGCGAGGTACATTTTTATGGCGGAATCGACTGCCGTGCAACGCGCGGAAGAGAAGCCGATGGCAATTCATCCAGTGAAATTCGAGAACCTGGCCGAGAGAGTGAACAAGATGTTTGAAAGTGTTGCCCAGCGGGCTTATCAGATTTTCGATGGCAACGGCCGGAATTGGGGACACGAAATTGATGACTGGTTCAAGGCGGAGATGGAGTTGTTGCATCCTGTGCATGTCGCCATTACCGAAGCGGGAGACGAACTGGAAGTCAAAGCCGAGGTTCCCGGCTTCAATGAGAAAGAAATCGAAGTCAGTGTCGAGCCCCGCCGGCTGACGATCACGGGCAAGCGTGAAAGCAGCAAGGAAGAGAAGAAGGGCAAGACGGTATATGAGGAATCCTGCTCTGACCAGATCTTGCGGACCGTAGATCTGCCGGTGGCGGTCGATGCCGACAAGGTCACAGCAACATTGAAGAATGGCATTTTGCAGATGACGATGCCAAAGGCGGCGAAGGGCAAGACAATCGAAATCAAGCCGAGGGCCGCCTAGTTTTGACGGCGTAGCTCAGGCTTACCGGCGCAGCCAAGTGGCGTAATGTCGTCAGTTGATGACATCCCGTCTCGTCACTTGGCCGCGCCATCTCTATTCTGCGGGCCTTCTCCTGATTGTCAAAGAGCTTATAAATATCTTCCTGTCAATCAGTTAACCTCTTCGGCCGATCTGCCATTTTTGCATTGGCATGCGCAATGCATTGTTCACAGCGTGCTGAGAATAACGAGCCACGCGATGGAAGACTCCCTGACATTAAAGCTGGAGGGAAGCCTTAAGGGCCCTTGGGTGGACGAGCTTCAAAAAGCCTGGTCGTCATCGACAGACGGATCGTCAGGAAAACCGGTGAAAGTGGATTTAGCCGGGGTCAGCTTCATCGATCCCAAGGCGCGCACCCTGCTTCTTCGAATGCAAGGGAAGGGAGTCCGTTTAGAAGGAGCTTCAATTTTCCTTCGGCATCTGTTGGATGAGCAAGACGGAAAAACCACCGCGACGCGCAAGGCAGCTGAGGAGTATCGACAATGAAAACGCATGCACCGTATGGAATGGAGCTGGTCGACGATTGCAGCAAGTGCCCGTTGCGAAAAGAAGGTTTCTTTTGCCAGCTGGGCGATGACTCGCTCAAAGCCTTCGAGCACGTCAAGTTTACGAGTTCGTATCCTGCCGGGGCTGTGCTTTTTGTCGAAGGACAGGTTCCCCGTGGCGTCTATATGCTTTGCACCGGCCGGGTGAAACTGACCATGGCCTCTCCGGAAGGAAAAACTATCATCGCGCGCATTGCGGAACCTGGCGAGTTGTTAGGACTGCATTCTGCTGTATCCGGCGAAGCCCACGAACTTACGGCTGAAACCCTGCAACCCTGCCAAGTGGATTTCATCCGCCGGGAAGATTTTTCAAAGCTGTTGCATCAACACAACGATGTAGCCGTGAACGCCATGCAGCAGTTCGGCAAGTACTATCGTGGAGCGTGCCAGCAAATTCGCTACTTGGGTCTGAGCACTTCCGCCACCGAAAAGCTGGCCTGCTTTCTGCTGGAGTCGGCCGCGGGCGGACAGGAGACGCCGCAGGGAGTGCGCTTCAACTTGAGCTTGACTCATGAAGAGATCGCGCAGATCGTAGGCCTGACGCGCGAGAGCGTCACCCGCGGGCTGGCCGAGTTCAGACACCGGAGCTTGATCACTACCAAAGGTACGAGCGTGCTGATCCGAAACAAGCCCGCCCTGCAAGCCATGGCGGTTGCTTAAGCCCTTCGAAAAAAACCCCGCCCACGGGAGCTTGGACGGGGTACTCGTCTACCGGTCCGGTTGATCCCTTATTCGGCGTGCGAGGTCAGCACCGGACAATGGGCTCCTAACACCACCTGATAGGCCACCGTGTTGCGAAAATGGGTTGTAATCTCCGGTGCCCGCCGTACACCCAGTCCGATCAGGTCCGCATTCGTGTCCTTGGCGTGAGTCAGAATTCTCTCAGCAGTGGCTCCAAAATCGATCACGAATTCGGCGGGGCTGCGAGGATCGATCTGTGACTGAAAAATCTTCCTCATCTCCTGACGCAACGGTTCAGCTAGGCTCCGGGCCTCAGGGTTGGACGCGGTCTCGATCGGCAGCACATGCAGCAATGTAAGCCTTGACTTGTACTGCGCGGCCAGAGAGGCGAGATACGGAAAAACCGCCCGCGACTCATCCGAAAGATCGGTAGGAAACAGAATATGTTTTATGTCTGTACTCTCCATCGATCGCTTCGAAACATTTGGCCCCACGGTGAGTACTGGGCAGGGCAAACTGCGGAAGAGCTCTTCGGCAATCGATCCCATAAGAAGATGCTTGAATCCAGTGCGGCCATGAGTGCCGATGATGGCGAGATCGATATTTTGCTGCCGCACGATCCGATCGAGTTCTACCACCGGACCACCAGGTTCGACAATAAGCGTCGCCGGCAGGCCGCTCAATTCCTTGCTGCTCAAGAGCGCACCAGCCTGAGCTTTGATTTCATCCTCGTGCGTGATGTCCATGGTCCCAGCCATTTCAGGAGTCATCATGGTGTAGGGAATTGGAGCCCATATGTTGGCGACGAAAACGCGAGACCCATACTTGCGGGCAATCGTCGAAACCAGCGGAAGTGCCGCAAGTGAAGCCTCGGAAAGGTCTGTAGCGTACAGGATTCGCTTGAGTTCGATTTGCGGAACGATCGGTACCACGATGGCTTGTGCGTTCATGATCTTCACCTTCTTTCCTTGTTACTAAGCTCTTCTTACTGCGCGGGAAGGGCACGACTTTAGTCGTGCCGCTCACTACTACCAGACACACTGCTGCGCTTTAGCGCCTGAGGTTGGCTGTCCGTTTCGAGGGAGCTGACTCTCAAATCCAACCTCAGTGGCTGAAGCCCCATCACTCAGCGCCTGGTTGGCACGACTGAAGTCGTGCCTTTCCCCAAACCTGCTCTTTTCCCCAAGCTAGTTAAACTAGCAGGGCGCTTTTGTCCGCGGCGGAGGGCAGTTGCGCACCATGTGCCGCCAGACCATTTTCGATCTCCATCAACAGCGTCTCTTCGAACGCGATATGCTGCCGCACGAACTCAACCCATTGCTGGCCACGAACAAAAATGTTGTCGGTTTGATTTGTCGTCACAAACTGAAGCTCGCCAACGATGTCTTGTGTGAGCCGTCCCAGGCGCTCGTGCTCTTGTCGCAGAGTCTCAAGCTGATGCCTCTTCAAGTAGGCATCGTAGGGAGACTCCAAACTTCTCTCTTCTGAATCGCAATGGTGCTGAACGGCTTGCAGTTCAGCCTGCAGTTCGCGGAGCTTCCCGATACCTTTTCGGCGCAGTTCGTCCTCGTGACTGTGAATGAGGTCGAGCGCGGCTCCGAATTGCCCAAGGAGTCGGTAAATATCCTGGTGCTCTTTTCTGAAGTATTGCAAGTGTGTTTTGGGATCCATGACCGTCCTCCTCCTACCCAATTCCACGGGTATCTTTGACAACTTTCAAGTTAGCCAATCGCGGGCAATTTGTAGGTGAGAACCGTTACAGATGGAAGTGATGGGGATCACACTTGCGGCTGGGGCTGAAGCTGAAGAAAGAGGAGCTTAGCGGCTTCCCAGTTCAGGGTCGCGCAGCTCTCTGCCGGGAAACGCAACTCGAACCGCATTGAGAACTGCCAGCAGATCGATGACTTCCTGGGCGATGGCGCCGGCAATGGGAGGCAGAAACCCGGATGCCGCGGCCACCATACCAAGAATGCTCAGACCCATTCCTCCGACAGCACTTTCGAGCGCGATAGAACGCATGCGGCGACCGATATGAATGAGTTCGTCCACCTTCCCGAGGGACGACTCGAGGATCACTGCGTCCGCCGCTTCGCTCGTGATGTCGCTGTGCAAACCGAAGGCGAGACCGATGGTCGCTGCCTGCATAGCGGGGGCGTCGTTGATGCCGTCCCCGACGAAGACGGTTTTTCCCCGTTCGGTTTCCTCCCGAACAATCTCGACTTTTTCTTCTGGACTCTTTCCAGCACGCACCTCACGGATGCCCACCGCGCTGGCAAGGTATTGCACTTCGGCGGTCCGATCTCCTGAAACCCAGAAGCACCCGGTTTACATGGTGACGTGGTGCGAGGTGGCTCACGAATACCCTGCTGTCCCTGCGGGGCGCATCGTGAAAGCGAAAGAGACCGGCAAAGACGCCGTCAACAACGACCAGGCATTCGAGCCCCGGTTGTTGCGGTGGAAGCTCGACGTCTTTCTGTGGAAGGCGGTTACGACCGGTGATGAGAACCGTTTGCCTGCCGACCAGTCCCCGAAGACCCTGGCCAGGAGACTCGTTGATCTCGGATGCAGCCTCGAGGGAAAGCTTGGCGCGGCTGGCGGCGTTCAGTATGGCCTGCGCCAAAGGATGACGGGAGTAGCGTTCGAGGCTGGCCGCCGTACCCAGAATCTGGTCCTTTTCAACGCCGGGTGCGCACACGATATCGGTCAACACGGGGCGGCCGTAGGTGAGCGTCCCGGTCTTGTCGAAAATGAAAGTTCTGCAAGAATCGATCTGTTCCAGAATCGCCGGATTCTTGATGATGATGCCGGAGCGCGCAGCCAGCGCAATCCCGCCAACAATGGCAACCGGAATGGCGATGAGAAGCGGGCATGGGGTCGCTACCACCAGCACGGCCAGAAAACGCTCGGAGTCACCAGTGATCGCCCACGCTGAGGCGGCAATAAGGACTGCGACTGGCGTGTACCACGCACCCAGTTGATCTCCGAGGCGGCGCAACCTCGGCCGGTGCTGCTGAGTTTGTTCCATCACCCGCATGATTCGGGCATAGCGGGAATCGATGGGCAGCTTTTCAGCTTGAATCGTCAGCGCCGTCTCTCCGTTGATGGCTCCTGAAATGATCTTGGATCCGGGCGCCTTCGCCACTTCAAATGGCTCTCCGGTAAGGAACGCTTCGTTCATTCTTCCCTGGCCCTCGATTACTACACCGTCCACCGGACTAATCTCGTGGGGATAGATGAGCAGAAGATCTCCGACCCGGATCTGGTTCAGCCCGACGTCGAAGGTTTGCGATCCAGTTTTGCGGTGTGCCAGTAAGGGCAGGCGTTTCGCCAGCTTGTCGAGAACCGAAGAGGCCCGCCTAGAGGTGTAGTTTTCGAGAGCTGCGCCCCCGGAAAGCATCAGCACTACGATGCATCCCACCAGGTGCTGGCCTTGGAGAACAGAAACCAGAATCGCGATCCCGGCCAGCAGATCGGATCCGAATTCGCGGCGCCACAGTCTGCGAACCAGTCCGATGAGCAGGGGCAAGCCGCCCAGCACGAGAACTACGTAGAGCGGAAGAGGAACGAATTGCGGCCGGACGTGGAGAGCAAAACGAAGCAGGAGATGAAGAGCAATTCCAGTAGTCGCCAAAATCGTAATCACTGATCCGCCGCTGGCGAGGACACGATCCCGATAGCTTGACGGTGGTGGCTCTGGTTGAGCAAGGGGAGGCACGGGTATATTGCTGCTCCTGTTTCTCGACGAGGATTTAGATCGGCTACTAATCGTTCCCGGAGCGATCACAGTCCCAATTTGCGCCTCCTCGGCCAGAATCGTCTTTCGGACTTTCCAGCACTGTGATTCTGGTCACACCAAGAGGTGATTGCGGCTTGCGGTACTGGACGCTGGCCGCCCCTAAAGACTAGCCTCTGAATAGAACTGGTTGCTCGTGTGGCGCGGGCGCCCTCGCCCGCGGCTTTTGACTTGGTTGCCGGACAGGCGCCACAAAGTTCGTCACGCCAATCACAGCGGATCGAGAATGGAGAGGCATAGCCGTGAATCATAGGCGCGCTCGGTCTGCAGCCAGATTGCTGGCAGGCGGGGCTGGACTGGCAGCTGCAACCTACGCCCTCTGCGCCAGTGTAACGTGGTGGCGCTATGGCAACCCCGGCTGTCCGAAAAATCCGGAAGAGACCGACGCTCTCCTTGACCGCTTCATGCCAGTTTACGAGGCAGTCGAACGCCACTCCCGCGACGTGACCGCTCCCGCGGAAATCGCTTTGGCGGCCGCATGCGAGTTGGACCTTGCGCAATCCGTGATCGCGCAATCCTTGTTCAAGACTCGTGCCTGGTTTATGGGTACCCGATCTGCGGGAGCTCGAGAAGAGCGTGAACTGCTGGTCGAGATGCAGAGGCTAGGCTGGCGCATCCTGGCTGAAGTTCCTGGCCGGGAGATTGTTGTCGGGGCCGTCACTCAGCCGTGGATGGCGGACGTAGTTTTTCATGGCGTGCCGGCGGAAGAGTTTGCTGCCTTTAGCCAGCCAGGTTTTGTGAAAATCGCGTGGACCCTGCGGGCCGATCCGATCGGGCCCCACGAATCGGTAATTCGGACTGAGACGCGGGTTACAACTACCGATGCGAGCGCGCGGCGCAAGTTCAGAAAGTACTGGTCCCTCATTTTTCCCGGAGTTGTTCTGATCCGGCTGGTTCTGATGAGTATGGCGAAACGGGACGCTGAAATACACGCGCGCGTTGCTGCTGGACCTCACACTGAGAAGTGACCCTGATCACATCCAAGCGCACGAGGGGAGAGTTTAAATAAGAGCAATGAATGTTGAAGTAAGGAGTGTGGGCCATGATCACCTGCAATGAAGGCAAAAATATCCCCTGCCTAATGAAGCTTACGCATTATGTTCGATATTACCAGCAAAGGTATGGGATCCAACTTTCTCGGGAAATGGCGGAGAAAGAAGCCGCCCGTGAAGGGATTGTCCTTGACCTTAGCGGCGCCAGCGAAGCCAAGGCCAGGAAGCAAGCCGCCTAACGAATCACTTCAACCGAGCAATGGGCATGCATCGCCACTGACTCCGATACGCTCCCGATGAGGAGGCGATCGATTCCATGTCTGCCGTGCGAGCCCAGCACGATCAAGTCTGCTCCCCAGGCTTTGGCTTCATCCAACAGGATGACTCGAGGGTCCCCGACTGGGATCTCCGGTCCCTGACAGATTTTTAATCCTGCCGAACTCAACACGCTATGCGCCTTTGCAACCGCGTCGTCCGCGCGTTTGCGGGCATCGTCCAGGATTTCATTTAGCAGTCCCTCGGGATACACAGGACACGGCGAAGATATAGTCGTCTGATTTTCAAGCACCAGAAGATCGCGAACGCTGATGA
>CAVUGT010000002.1:0-93751 GCA_963741105.1 Terriglobia bacterium | reverse complement strand
CATCATCAGGAACCGCATAGGTGATCTCGACGGATCGAAAAAACGTGTCTTCGACAGATGTCGCTCTTGCAACCAACTCGTCGAGAACGCGGCCCCACCCTGCAGGAAGACTCACAAAGGTTCACCCATCTGCATCCGACGAAACTCAAGAATCAAATCCCGGGTCTTGCCCTGCCGGATGAGTTGGCGGGGCGTAAGGCCGCGAAACGCTTCGCTCGGCGCATCCATCCACTTCGAGACATTTGCTTTGTCGATATAAGCGCGAACCAGTTCCTGGAGTTCCTGCAAGTCTCGCAACTTGCGCACCGGTGTGTGGCCTTTCGCTTCCCAGTTTTGAACGGTGCGCGCACTGATACCGATGGCGTTGGCCACATCCGCTTGAGTAAGCTCAAGCTCTTTCCGCACAGCTGCAACACGGTTCTGAGCGGAGGCACGGCTGATCGCCTGCACGAGAAGATGAGTCTTCCCAGTACCAGGCAAGCCAAGAATGTTGACCACCTGTTCCGAGTT
Source organism: Terriglobia bacterium (assembly GCA_963741105.1). Classification (GTDB taxonomy): domain Bacteria; phylum Acidobacteriota; class Terriglobia; order Terriglobales; family Acidobacteriaceae; genus JAIQFF01. The sequence goes on along the minus strand of CAVUGT010000002.1, from coordinate 93,241 downwards.
GAAGCAGATGAAGATGCGACGGGATTGCAGCTCTCCAACAATTCGCCCTAGCTCCGCAGCTTTTTCTTGATTGGCATGCTCAGTAAACACAACCGTTTTGAGAGCATGCTGCCGGCTGACTTGGCGAAGACGATTCCGTACCGCACCGAGAGGCTCACTGCCTTTGAGATAGATTACGAGTCCCTTGGTCTTCTGCAAGGAGAACTTGATCTCGGAGTACAGAGAACGGCTTTGGGGGCGCCCTCCGAGACTGGTCACAAATTGAGCCGCTTCGTCTTTCGACTCTGGTTCGGCGTAAACAATGACCTCACCCATAGATCCTCCTGACTTTAGGTGAAACCTATAATGACACGAAATATTTCGTATGTCAACACGAATATATTCGTATACGCATGTAACTTATAGCAGTCAAGCAGGTTGGCACCATTCGCAGAACAGTCTGAGCCGACTGGAAGCACTCCACAGTAATGTGCCGAAAGGCGTCAACCACAGCCAAGAGAGCCGGCTTGAGTTGTTTTGGGACCGTGCGGCTCCATGCGGGCGACAAAAATGTCGGCGCTGATTGCGGGAAGGCGTGACCCTACCGTTTTGACGATGCCTCTCATGGCGTGATCCAAGCACCCTCTTCACGCGATTCTTTCTTGGCCACATAAAGTAATGCACACAATTGGCGCACGGAGAAGAGTAAGCAGCCGGTCCATCGCCGCTCCATGAAAGCTTACGGCTGATGGGCCTCAGTCGGCCCGCATCGGTGAGCCGAGCGTCCGGTGAAGCCCTGACCCGCCTCAAGCGGCAGAGAGAGCGGGCGACTCGGTGATGACTTCGAAGACACGACCTCCAGATTCTCTCGGAGAGTTTTGTTTTCCGATCGAACTCGACAGTCCCTTTATCACTCCGGAAGATTCCCGAACCATACCGGCTGGATAATCTGGAGGCCTTGCAATGATGCATGGGAGAGAAGAGGTGACTCTTGGCTGCCCACGACAGAGCGCCCAGAACAGCTGCAGTTGGGTTTGAGCAACTTTTAACATTGAAAGAAGCGGCGAATCTGCTCGGTATTCACTGGAAAACACTGGAAATTCAGGCACGCCGCGGAGAGGTACCCGCAACCAAAATCGGGAACAGATGGCGGTTTCGAACCACTGTACTCGACCAGTGGCTTGCCTCGCGCTTTAATCCAACAGGAGCCCAGAACCCTGGGACATTTGATGCTAAACTCGCAGCACAACCACGCCGCGCTAGCTAGAAGGAGCATTCCTTGAAGTTTACGCGGCAACGCTTTCAGCGTGGCAGTCTGCGACGAGTCAGACGGTCACAAAACCAGTGGGCGTGGGAATACCGGTATAAGGACCCCGCTACCCAACAACAAAAATCCATGTATTTGAGCTGCGAACAGTTTCCAAGCCAAGCCGTGGTCGAGCGACACTTGGAGGCATTCGTGCTCAAACTCAACTGTGAGAATCCGATTTTGGCGGTTCACGAGCCGACGTTTGGTGCGGTGATCGATCGTTTCATCGAGGAGGAGCGGCTTTTTGAAATTAAGAAGCAGCGGCCTGGGGAGCATTGCGATCACGGGCTCAGCTACGGAACCGTGAGCTCTTACCTCAGCGTGCTCAAGCACATTCGTGCGAAATGGGGCGCGACCCGCCTTAATCGGGTGAAGCCGGTGGCGGTACAGGAGTGGCTGAAGACTCTGGATGCCGCACCGAAAACGAAGGGTCACATGAAGGCTCTCATGCACCGTCTGTACGAAAAGGCGATGTTGTGGGAGATGGTCGATCTCAACCGAAACCCGATGCAGTTGGTCGAAATCAAAGGCATCAGCAAACGCCTGAGGAAGCCGCTGATTTTGACGGTCGAGCAGTATTTCTGGCTGCTCGATCTTCTACCTCAGCCCTGGCGCACGATGGTCATCGTGGCGCAATGCTTGGGGCTGCGGGCAGAGGAAGTTCTGGCCCTGCATTGGTCAGACATTGATTTCGACCACCTTGTGATTCACGTGTCGAGGGCCGTAGTACACGGTCGGGTCAAGACGGTAAAAACAGAGTATTCCGAGGACGAGTTGCCGCTTGATCCGGATTTCGCCACGGTTCTGCTAGCCTGGAAATCCCGCGCCCCGCAATCCGAACTGGTCTTTCCCAGCCACGTGACGGGGCGAAATTTCCACGCGAGTCCGATCCAGCAGGACTACATCCGTCCTGCAGGGTGCTGCCTGGCACCTTGCCCGACGTGTTCGGCTGGCTCGGGGATCTGGTGCACCGACCAAAACGGAAAAACGCGGGGGCTGCATGATGAGCGCTGGGATGCTGCTGGTGTCCTGGGGCGAGTCGGGTGGCATACATTCCGCCACATGTACCGGTCGTGGCTCGACGCGACCGGGGCTCCGCTAGGCGTGCAGCAGAAGCTGATGCGGCACGCACAAATCTCGACCACCATGAACGTCTACGGCAACGCGCTGATGGACTCTAAGCGCGAAGCCAACAGCCGGGTAGCACGAATGGCATTGGGAATGGCATGAACCGAAAGGCTCGCAGCCACGGCCTGGTTTCAGCTGACTTTTGAACGCCGCTGTTATTTTGGGTTTTCTTGGGTTGGCGAAACTTGTAAGTGGTTGCGGGGGGTGGATTTGAACCACCGACCTTTGGGTTATGAGCCCAACGAGCTACCAGACTGCTCCACCCCGCAGGATCATCATAGCAACGTCGTTCGGGGTGGTCAAACTTGCGGGGAGGTTTGCGAGCAAGTAGAGTCTTTTCGTAGACCTTTCCCTCTCGCAATGAGCTTGCGCACACTGAATGATGTCTTCTTTGCTGTCGTGGAACGGCGGCATCCGCGGGTGATGTTGCAGCGCCTGGGGGACGAGTGGGTTCCAATTTCGTCGGAGGGTTTCCAGAAGCAGGTGACGGCTGTGGCTGGCGGCTTGCGGACCTGGGGAATCGGGAGGGGCGACCGGGTTGCGATTCTTAGCGAAAACCGGCCGGAGTGGATGATTGCGGACTTCGCTTCCCTGCTGATTGGTGGCGTTACCGTTCCGATCTATGCCACGCTCACGGCTGAGCAGACTGCATACATCCTGAACGACTCGGGGGCGCGCGTCGTTTTTGTTTCCAGTGAAGCGCAGCTGCAAAAAATCGTCTCGATTCGCGGGCAGACGGCGCTGGAAAAGACTGTTGTCATGGATGCCGTCGACAGCGCTCATGCGCTGCCCATGGCCGGGATGGAAGCAGGTGGCGATCTGGATCCTGCGGCCCTTGAAGTTACCGCACGTGCAATCTTGCCTGACGATCTGGCTACCATTATTTATACGTCGGGAACGACCGGGACGCCGAAGGGCGTGATGCTTACGCACGGGAACATGGCATCGAATCTCAACTGTTCACTGGCGGAATTTCCCGTGCAGCCCGGGGACGTCAGCATTTCATTTCTTCCCCTCTCGCATGTCACGGCACGGCACGTGGACTGTGCCTTGCTCTATCGTGGAGTCACGCTGGCGCATCTCGCCGTGGTGAATGACCTCCCTCGAACTTTGCTGGAAGTGAAGCCTACATTTTTTGTGGCGGTGCCGCGAGTCTACGAAAAAATATACTTCCAGACACAGCTGAAAGCTGGTGGCTTTCCCGCCTCAACCTTTTACAACTGGGCTCTGTCGGTGGGGAAGGAAAACCGGGATGAGGTTCTGGCTGGGCGCAAACCGACATCCCAATCGTGGAAGCTGGCCGACCGGCTGGTATTTTCGAAGGTACGCGCGGGGCTCGGCGGACAGATTTCGATTTTTATCTCCGGCGGGGCGCCCTTGGGACGTGAACTGGCGGAATGGTATGCCTCGATTGGGATTCGCATTCATGAAGGTTACGGGCTGACGGAAACCTCTCCCGTCATCGCGGTCAATACGCCGCACGCACACAAACTGGGAACCGTGGGAAAGCCTTTGCCGAATGTGGAAGTCCGCATAGCCGATGACGGAGAAGTCCTCGTGCGCGGGCCATCTGTGTTCAAACAATATTGGAACAAGCCGAAAGAAACCGCAGAAGCTTTTGTGGACGGCTGGTTCAAGACCGGAGACATTGGGAATCTGGACGCAGACGGATTTCTTTCCATCACCGATCGCAAGAAAGATCTGATCAAGACGTCAGGTGGTAAGTTCATCGCGCCGCAGCCGATCGAGAATTCTCTGAAGCACAATCCCCTGATCGCGGAGGCAGTGGTGGTGGGTGAGAAGCGCAAGTTTCCTGCCGTGCTGATTGCCCCGAATTTTCCTGTGCTGGAGGAGTGGGCCCGCGGGCATGAGGTCGATTTCTCCTCGCGCCGGGAATTGGTGGGTCTTCCGGTGGTGCGCGTCCTTTATGAAGGCATCGTGGAAGAGTTCAACGGGAGCCTGGCCCGGTTCGAAAAGTTGAAGAAAGTTCTTTTGGTGTCAGACGAATTTTCTGCCGAGAACGGAGCTCTGACGGCCAGCATGAAGCTGCGCCGGCATACGGTTGAAGAGCGGTACCGGCGGGAGATTGAAGAGATGTACCAACAGGCGGAAGTGGCGGGGCCGGTTATCTGATTCCGTCTCCGAAAACTCCCGCCCTGTCTCTCCAAAGGACGGAGAGACGAGGACGGGGCACCCTCTGGGGATAGGATTGCTTTCCAGTTTCCATGTTATTACAATAGTAATAACTCAGTCCAGGGAGCGATTCATGGTGGAACTCAAGGTCCGAAAATTTGGGAATTCGCTGGGGGTGGTACTGCCGAAAGAAGTAATCCACCGCCTTAATACCAGCGACGGCGAACCTCTCTTTTTGATTGAAGCTGCCGACGGCACATATCGCCTGACGCCCTACGATCCCGGTTTCGAAAAGAAGATGACAAAAGCCGAGGACATCATCGGGCGCTATCGCAATGCCTTGCATACACTGTCGAAGTAAATCCGGATCAAGACTGACGCAGCGTGAAAGAACCAGTCTGGATTGACGAGCGCGACGCCTTGACCATCCATGAGCGTTTGCTTGCGCTGCACGGTGGCGGCAGCGGCGTTCGCGATGCAGGTTTGTTGAAATCAGCTTTGGCTCGTCCGCGACAACACTTCGCTTATTCCAGTGACGCCGATATCGTCGCGATGGCGGCTCTGTATACTGCCGCCATCGTGGGGAATCATCCTTTTGTCGACGGCAACAAGCGCACCGGGTTTGTTGTTGGCATCTTATTTCTTGAATCGAACGGCTACCGTTTCACCGCGAGCGAGGAAGACACGGCACGAGCGGTGTTGGCACTAGCAGCCGGAATCCTGGATGAAGGCGAATTTACAGCCTTTCTCCGCGAACATGTGACCGGCCCTCGCAAGAAGCCGCGCCGCTGATCAAGTATGGAGTACGGTCCGATGATTATTTCGTTTGTCCGGAACTTTTCAAGGTCCTTTAAAGTTCGTTTTGTCGCAGGCAGAAGCATTCGTGGTTTCAGCCGTCCCTACGGGACGCTTGTGGTGGGCCTTTTGCTTCCGTTGGTGGCTACGTTCGGTTTTGCGCAGCAAGCTGGGCCCAAGGCGCTAACTGGGAAGGCTCCCGACAAATCTAAACCAGGCGCGGCGAGCCCTGCGTCGCGCCTCGGCGACGGCCACGCTTCCGACAATCCGGACATCCTGCGGCAGATGAATAGTGCGCTGGAGGAGTTGGCAGCGAAGGTTTCGCCTGCAGTCGTGCAGATTCAGACCTCCGGATACGGGCCGCTGAACGACGATGATCGCGGGAAGACAGCGTTGATTGTTCGTCAGCATGCGGTGGGGTCGGGCGTGATCGTGGACTCGAACGGTTACATCATGACCAACGCGCACGTGGTGGAGGGAGCGCAGAGAATTCGTGTGGCGCTGCCTATGTCCCCGGCGGACTCGACAGCGTCGGCAACCAACATTCCGGCGGGGCGGCGGCAGTTGTTTGATGCGAAGGTGCTTGGGGTTCACAAAGAGAGTGACCTTGCGTTGTTGAAGATCGAGCAGACAAATTTGCCGACGCTTTCGCTGGAAGCTCCTCAGAACATACGTGTTGGACAAATGGTTTTGGCAGTGGGCAGTCCTGAAGGGTTGCAGAGTTCGGTGACGATGGGGGTGATCAGCGCGGTGGCGCGGCAGGCTGATCCTGCGAAGGCGCTGAACTACGTGCAGACCGATGCACCCATCAATCCTGGGAACAGCGGCGGGCCGCTGGTTGACATGAACGGATACGTGGTGGGCATCAACACGTTCATTCTAAGCCAGAGTGGCGGGAGTGAAGGGTTGGGCTTTGCGATTCCCGCGCGGGTGGTGAGATTCGTCTATCAGAGTTTGCGCAAGTATGGACACGTGCACCACGTTGAGATCGGCGCCGGGGCGCAGGAGATTTCTCCGGTTCTCGCAGAAGGTCTGGGACTGCCGCAGTCCTGGGGCGTGATCGTGGATGACGTAACGCCGGACGGACCTGCCGACTCCGCCGGCCTGAAACTGCAGGACATTATTCTTACGGCGGATGACCGTCCGATTGAAACCATGGCGGCGCTGACCGCTTCCACATACCTTCATGACCCCAGCCGGCCGATGAAGCTCGAGATTCTGCGCGGTACGGAGACTAATAAGGAGAAGAAGACTCTCTATGTCGTTGCCGTGGAGAAGCATGACCAGATGGATTTGCTGATGGACGCGACCGATCCGCAGAAAAGCCTGGTGCCGCAACTGGGAGTGCTTGCCGTGGATATCACCGATCAGCTTCGCTCCGCATTCGGGGCGACGCGGATGCCGGGCGGCGTCGTTGTTGTGGGCCGTGCCGCTAACCTTATTGTGTCGGAGAGTGGATTGCAGACTGGGGACATTATTCACTCGTTCAATGCCAAGCCGATTGATTCTGTGGAAGGGTTGCGTGCCGCTGTGCGGGCGCTTAAGCCGGGGGCTGCGGTGGTTTTGCAGATTGAGCGGGACGGCGGGTTGCAGTATTTGGCGTTTGAGATGGAGTAGGGGTGGGCCAGACTGAAAGGCGGCATACTGAAACCAGCCGCCGCGTTCCCGTGGTCAATTTTTCGGTGCTTTCGGCACGTCTAAACCCGATCATGCGCCCCTTGGCCCTCGTCCGGCCGCCTCAGCATTCTCAGGGGCGAGGTCATTGTCACGCACTCTCCAGTCGGAGGAGTTGCGGCGGCTCGGTCGGGCACCTCTGGCACATCTTCTATCGGCACCGGAGCTCCGCTCCATCCGCACTTATCACAGGTTGGTCGCTCAAATTCGACGTCAGGAAGGCTCGAGTGACGCCCGCGTTCTGGCGACAAGTGACGCGAGCCGCAGGCGGGACATTGTGCTGGCACGCCGCGCAAATCGAGAATGGCCGCAGACGTGGCTAGCGTTATGGCCAGTTCGGTGACCGCAACCGCCGCCTCGGCGTCATGCCACCTCGAGGCTTTGGCATGCGTTAGCCAATTGTCGAACTTCCACGCACTATCCAACCTCGACTTGGCCATAGTTCTGCGGTTTTCATGGGAAGGCCCCGGTAAAGCGACGTTGCAGATGTGTTCCGCCCACGCGCGAAAGTCGGCCTTCTTAGGCGGATCTTCTTCCGCGAGCCAGGGAAAGACACGCTGTGCTGCGTTAGTAAAACTCAACGAAGATTCGCGACAACGCACACCAATGGATTGATAGTCAGCAACTTCGTCGGCCTGTCCGAGCGCTTCGGACGCTTCCTGCATCGATCGGTAGCACTCCGCAAAGGGCTCAATGGGGAGATCTGACAACTTGTCGCGATCGCCGCGCGGGATCCGAAGACATAGCCCGACGTGAAACGTCAGTGCTAAATCCATATTCGGAAACTGGTCTTGTGCGTATAAGTTCATGGGGCTAGTGATGACCCACCACCGGTCCAGGTTGGTGTGAACTTTGTCATTACTAAAACGGTGATCTACAGCATGAACTCTGGCGACTCATCTTAGGCGGATGAATGGGCTAAGTCAACGCGGGGAGCGGGATAGGTAACAGATCAATTTGGAAAAGCATGAACCACGAAGGACACAAAGGCACACGAAGGAAAACCCTATATCGAGGCGCCTGGAACGGAGCCGACATTCGATCCGCTGTCCGGGCCCCACTTCTCGCAAAGGACGCAAGAAATGGGGCACACTCATTTTCACCCTCGTGTTCTGCCGCAGAGTCTTCACGCAATTGCGGTTCGCGGGTCGTTCCAGTATCTTGAACTCTTTCTTGATTTCTATGATGAACGATCCGGTCTTGATGGATGAATGGCTGGCGGTGGGGTGGTCTTCCAGCGTCCGGCCAGGGGAATTGAATGCGCGGCGGGTGCTCGATCGTGAAATTGTTTTGTGGCGCGGCGCGACTGGAATCCACGCTTGGGAAGACTTGTGTATTCATCGCGGTACTCGACTGTCTTTGGGACAGATAAAGAATGACTGCGTAATTTGTCCGTATCATTTCTGGGAGTACGACGCTTCGGGACAGTGCGTTCGGATTCCGGCGCAGGCAACACTGGCGCCGCCACCGAAGGCGCGCGCCAATGTTTTTCAGGTCCGAGAGAAATATGGATTGGTCTGGGTTTGCCTGGGTTCTCCGCGAGGCGATGTTCCGGCGTTCGCTGCGGGGGATGACGATACTTTTCGAAAAGTTGTTTCGGGGCCGTACCCGTTCCGAGCGAACGGGCCTCGCGTGATCGAAAACTTTCTCGACGTGGCGCACTTGCCCTTTGTCCACTCGGGACTCTTAGGCGATCCGGCGATGCCTGAGATCGATGACTATGAAGCGCAGATTACGCCGGACGGAGTTGTGGCGCGCGATATCAAAGTGTGGCAGCCAAATCCGGATGGCACGGGGCGTCCTGCGCAAGTTTCTTATACGTACTCTGTAACCGGGCTGCTGACTGCTTGCTTCACCAAGGCACAGGGCAAGCAGGCATTTTCCATGTTGTGCACGGTGACTCCTGTGGCGCCTTGCGAAAGCCTTTCGTGGGCCGTGATGGCGCTGAACTATGCGCATGAAGTGCCGGACGAAGAGTTGAGCAAGTTTCAGGACCTGGTAACTGGTCAGGACATTCCGATTGTGGAATCGCAGCGTCCTGAACTTTTGCCGCTGGATTTGCAGGCGGAGTTGCATGTCCGGTCCGACCGCATGGCGATTGCCTACCGGCGATGGTTGAAGGAGCGGGGCTTGCGATACGGCACCGCGTAATTCGCGACTCCCGGAGGAATACGGATTGCCCTCGACGGTACAGATGGAATCTCATCCCGCGGCGAAATGGTTTGTCGCCGGGGACCTCGAGGGCTCGTTCGGACTTTTCTTCAGCGGCTTTCCCGATCTGCTTTTAATTGCGGGGCTGGCTCCGTTGTGCGGATTTTCGCCCACCCTGGTAGCCACCCGCATCCTGCCGGGCGTGGCAATTTCAATCTTCGCGGGTAATGTGTTCTACGCCTGGCAGGCGCGCCGACTGGCCAACCGCACTGGCCGCAGCGATGTGACCGCGATCCCATTTGGCGTGAACACGCCGACCATTTTTGCCTACATCGCACTCATCATGCTGCCGGTATATCAGCGGACGCATGATCCGTGGCTGACCTGGCAGGTGGGAATCTTCGCCAGTTTTGTGAGTGGACTGGTGCAGAGTGCGGGCGCGTTCTGCACAGACTGGATGCGGCGGTATGTGCCGCGGGCAGCGCTGCTGTGTCCGCTGGCGGGAATTGCCATGGCGTTTCTTTGCCTGGGATTTATCTTTGGTGTGTTCCAGTCGCCGGAAGTGGCGCTGCTGCCGGCGGTGATGATCATGACCGTCTATGCCTCGCGGTTGCGTCTTCCTGGGAAGATCCCCGTCGGGCTGGTGGCGATGGCGGTGGGTGCCGTCGCCGTGGCGTCATTGAAGGCGATGCATCTTTATTCACAGCCCGCCGGACCAGTGCTCATGCCTCTGGGAGTGCATCTGCCGCATGGGGTGAACCTGTTTGAGTTTTTGCGGCAGGGAGAAGGCTGGAAGTATCTTTCCATCATTCTTCCCATGAGCGTGCTGGACACGCTGGTGTCGCTGCAAATTCTGGAGAGCGTAAAACTGGCCGGGGATGATTATCCGACGAGGCCTTCCCTGCTGGTGAACGGTGTCGCCACATTGGTTGCGGCTTTGTTCGGCAGTCCGTTTCCGACCACGCTTTATTTTGGACACATGGTGCACAAGTCCAATGGCGCGCGCGCGGGGTATTCGATCCTGAGCGGAGCGGTAGTGATGTTGGTGTGCGTGACGGGGCTCGTCCCTGCGGTGCTGCATTGGGTGCCGCTGTCAGTTGTGGCAATGGTGATTGTGTGGTTCGGACTGGTGATGGTGGGACAGGCTTTTCAGGAAGTGTCGAAGGAACATTGCGTCGCGGTGGCGCTGGGGCTGGTGCCCATGCTTGCAGCGTGGGCGTTGCAACTGGTGGATTTGAGTGCGCGCAAGAGCGGATCGAGTCTTTTTGATATTGCGCCGAAATTTGGGGACGAGTTGGCAATTTACGGCATGATCGCGCTGAGCCAGGGTTCTCTGCTGGTGTCCATGCTCTGGGCGGCTGCGTTGGCATGGATTTTTGATCGTCGATTTCTGCATGCGGCGCTGTGGTTGGTGGTGGGAGCTGTGCTTTCATGCTTTGGCGTGATTCATGCTTACGCGCTTACGGCGCAGGGAGTGGAGAACAAACTCGGCTTCTGGGTGGCGCCGGCTTTTACAATCAGTTATGCGGCCGGGGCTTTGTTTCTGGTGGGCTGTCATTATTATGCGGCGCGGGGGCGTGGGGCGTTTGCGGTAGCCGAGTAGGTCGCGGGATATTGGGCGTGCATTCCCGCAGAGTCGGAGTCATCCTGAGGGAACGTTTAGCGCCGCGTGTGAGAGCGCAATGCATATACGCTTCGCGCGAGATGCTTCGCCAGCTCAGCATGACGCCAGTGGGGACGAGTGGCGTCTCTGAAGATTTGCGGCGTGGCGCGGGCGAGTCGCCCGCGACCACACAGGGCCACAACCACGGCTGGTTTTCATTACAATAAAGATATGGCTGATCCATTGATTATTGCTGGACGCGAGTTTCGGTCACGACTCATTGTGGGCACGGGCAAGTACAAGTCGTTTCAGGAGACGGCGCGCGCGCTTGAAGCCAGCGGTTCGGACATGGTGACCGTCGCGGTACGGCGGGTGAATCTGGACCGCAGCAAGGAATCGCTACTGGACTATCTGGATCCGAAGAAATATTTTTTGCTGCCAAATACCGCTGGTTGCTACACCGCGGACGAAGCCATCCGCGCGGCGCGATTGGGGCGTGAAGTCGGACTTTCGGATTGGGTGAAGCTGGAAGTGATTGGCGATCAGGCGACGCTCTATCCTGATGTGCAAGCAACGCTCGAGGCGACTCGCGTTCTGGTGAAAGAAGGTTTCACGGTTCTTCCCTACACGTCTGATGACATCGTGTTTGCCAAGCGGCTCCTCGACGCTGGGGCGGCGACCATCATGCCGCTGGGTGCGCCGATTGGAAGCGGGCTGGGAATTCAGAATGCCGCCAACATTCGCATTTTGCGGGAGATGATTACCGGTGTGCCTCTAATTCTGGATGCGGGCGTGGGCACAGCTTCCGATGCTGCTCTGGCGATGGAACTAGGAGCCGACGCGGTGCTTATGAATACCGGAATTGCGAATGCACAGGATCCGGTTTTGATGGCTGAGGCTATGAAGCATGCAGTGCTGGCGGGACGCGAGGCTTATCTCGCGGGGCGGATGCCGCGGAAGCTTTATGCGACGGCTAGTTCGCCGCTGGAGGATGTGGTGCGGTAGGATAGCGGAAGCAGTTCCCCCCTTCGGGATGTGACGGGCAAATCCATCCAAAAGGAGATACTGCCATGAAAGACGAATCTAACTTCGAGCGCAGCAGTAAACGTCGCAAGGGATTCCCGTCGGAGACGAGAGTCAAGCACGGCTTTCCGAGTAGTTCATTCTGACAAAGAGCTAGTCGAGAAGCTGGGACGGAAAGACCCGTGTCCGTGCGGGTCCGGACGCAGGTTTCAAAAATTGCTGCATGCGAACGGGCCGTTACGACGGATCGCTCCGCAACCACTACCAACGATGAATAACGAGGGCACGGTTAAACGCCGTGCCTTTTTTACTTTTCTATCCGGATGACTGGGTCTTCTATCAGCAGACGATCCGTGGTGGATTCAAAGCTCGGGAGCGCACGCAACACCCACACATCGCAAAACCGGCGATGTGTGGGGCACCCGGCTTTCTTACTTGACAAGCCCGGGCAGTCTCCTCAGAATTCGCTCGCGTGTTCTTCATGAATCATCAGGAGGTTCTAATGTTTCAAGTCCGACTCATCATCGCTCTGTTCGTCGCTGTTGCCTTCATGCCAGTGAGGCTGGTGGCCCAATTCTCGCCCAATGACTCCGGCCAGTACGTCATCCTGAGTGCACAATATGGCACCTCAAACCGGCACGTGGATGTCACCGAACGTTTGAAGCAACTTGCCCGCCAGGACCGCAGCTTCCGCATGGGCAACAGCACGTTTGGCGTCGACCCCGACCCTGGGCGCGACAAGATGCTCCGCATCTATGCCCGTGGGCCAAATGGGCAGGACCGTATGTTTGAGTATCGCGAAGGCAGCACGGTCGATGGCTCACAGTTCCGCAGCTGGGACCGCGGCGAGTGGGGCAATGGCGGCTGGAATGGGGATTGGGAAGGCGGCGGATATCGCGGGGGCAACGATCGAGACTCCGGGCAGTACGTCATTCTGAGTGCGCAATACGGAACTTCGCGAAGGCACGTGGATGTCACCAACCGGTTGAAGGAACTGGCCCGCCAGGACCGCACCTTCCGGATGGGCAATAGCACGTTTGGCATTGACCCAGACAAAGGAGAGGACAAGACGCTTCGCATCTATGCCCGTGGGCCCAATGGACAGGAGCGCATGTTTGAGTATCGAGAAGGCAGCACGGTTGATGGATCGCAGTTCCGCAGCTGGGGCGGCGGCGACTGGGGCAACGGAGGGTGGAGCGGCAACTGGGAAGGCGGCCACGGCGGCAACTATGAACCTCAGCCCGAAATGACCGCGGCGATTCAGCATTTGCGCGAAGCCCAGAGAAATCTCCAGTTGGCTACGCACGACAAGGGCGGCCACAGAGAGAACGCAATCAGGCTGATTGACCAGGCGCTGGGAGAGGTCGAGGCCGGAATTCAATACGACAACAGGCATTGATTGAAGCGGTGATTCAGGCTCGAGAACACACTCAAAACCCACACATCGCAAAACGCGCGATGTGTGGTGCACCTCGGCCGTCGGTTGAATTCGAGTGAAATCTCAACGAAAGCAATCTGAATTCTCCTCTCTAGAGGAACGTCATCCAACCGTGTGATACGAACTCCAATCGACTAGCAAATCTGAAGGGACAGTTACAGGGAGCACTTCATGCAACGAAGGCAATTCCTGATCCGCACGGCCACTGCCGTGGTAGCCCAGATGTTGCTGGGCAATATTCGCGGCCAAGGGGAAACGATGGCAGGCATGAGTGATCTTACCTATCATATTTTGGGAGTTCCACTCCGCGCGGGTTCACTCCTCCCCGGAAACGAAAACGACGCTCAAGCGTACCGGGATGTTCAACTCCTGGCTCGCCTGAAAGCGGCTGGCTGCAAGGCGGTCGATGACGGCGACGTCGCAATTCCCAGCTATCTTCCCCATCCTCGATTCCTCCAATCAGGAGTTGGCCTGCGCCCCGTATCGTCTGGGATTGCGTCAGCGATCGCATTGTTCCCCTTCTGAAGCAGCCGGGACAGATTCCTCTGCTTATCGGATGCGATTGCAGCATTGTGATAGCAACTGCGCAAGCTTTGGCACGCGCCTCCGCGCCCGAGGTTCATGTTCTCTACGTCGATGGTGATTTCGATGATGCTGCACCAGAATCCGGCCGAAGCCAAAGTGCTGCATCCTGCGCGGTATGGCTTCTGACTCATGATTCACCGTTCTGGTCTGGTCCAGCGCTCCGGCCATCACAGGTATCGGTAATCGGCTGGAGCAAGCCCTCGCGGTCGCAGCGGCCGGAAACGGGTTCGATATCACTGGCTGACGTGCGGCGTTCAGGCCCGCGAGAGGCTGCAAGGCAGGCTCTTCAAAACATTCCACCATCGGCAGCCATCCTGCTCCATTTCGATATCGATGTGCTGCAACAGGGAGAGATGCCTGTCGCCTACTTCCCTCGCCCGGAGGGGTTAAAGGTATCCGAGGCTGCAGAACTGCTCGGCGTGTTTATGCGAGATTCGCGAATCCGGGCCATCGAAATCAGCGAGTATGCTTCCTTGCGTGATCTGGATCGGAGTTACGTCGACAAACTCGCCAAGCTATTCACGGACGGCCTGAGGCCGTGAGCCAAGTCGAAGGGATTCTGCGGCGGGAGGATGCCGCGGAATCTATACGCGACTGCGAGTTCGCCACTGGAAGGCGTGGTACGGTGGCGTACAAGAAGTGCCGCGGTTTCAGAGGTTTCAGAAGAGTTTAAGGTTGAAGAGTTTTGGGCCAGTTTTCCTCTTTTGAACGAAAATCGAAGGAATTCACAGTTTCTCCACAGTCCAATCGAGACTAAAGTGCTCCTTGCATTAGAGAAGAGGAACACCAGTGGAAGGAAAGCACAAGGTTCTCGCCGCAGCCGCGCTCTGGGGTGGATGCGCCTGGTTCGTAAGCCTAGATGTGGATTTCCTGGTGACGAATCTCCGCACTGCTCCTCACTGGCTGCTGCAAGGTGTTCGGGCTCTGTTCATGGGGCTCAGTGTGGCCATCGGGTATGTGGTTTATCGCAAGTATCTTATTGAAATGCAGACTCGGGGTGAGAAATATGCGGAGATCCGGGCACAGATACGCCGGCTCCTTGCTGATTTACTCACCGTTTCCGATGAAGACTTGATCCACCAACTGCAGCGGACGATCCAGCGTATCGAGCAGCTGCTCAAACGGCACGATCCAGAAGCCGCTCGCCGCGAACTGGAATCGAAAAGGCCCAAGGTTGCATGAAGACGGGAGAACAGCAGGGGAGTGAGGAGTCAGAGGCGCAGAGCAGTTGCAGGATCAACAATTGAGCGCGGGCCCCTAACCCTGACCCACGGAGGTTCAGAAAATGAAAGACACCGTTCGATGCCCTTATTGTGTGTCAGGCCCAGAGTCTTTCGCTATGGTCGCGCACGTGGATGGCAGGTACATCTGTGGCAAGTGCGGCCATATAGCATATCCGGACGATGCAGCGTATGTATGTCGCTGCCCCAAATGCCAGGAGTTGTCGGTGGCTAAAATGGCGAGTTGAACTGCTCAAACGGAAGTCGCAGCCTGGTAGCGTCTAGAGGTCCTAGCCTCGATAAGTTACTGTCAGATCGGCCGATCATCCGACCAGCCGAATGCTCGTCAACGAAAAACGAGGCTACGCCAGCCCGCCCTCCCGGGCAAGTTTCAAGGCTTCGATAGCGGCGCCTCGGGCTCCGGCAGTGTCGCCATTCGGCATCACATAGATAGGAATGTCCGCCTGCTCCTCGCGTTGCGCTGGCATGGCGGCGCGGATCTCGGCGATGAACCAATCCTGAAAATGCTTTTCGGTTTCGAGGGCGCCTCCGCCGACAATGAAGGCGTCCGGGTCGAAGGTATTTACCATCTCGTCGAAGAAGAGACCGAGAGCGTGAGCCTGCACGCGGAAAACTTCCTTACTGAGGGCGTCGCCCTTTTCCGCCATACCGCGTACTAGTTTAGCTGCCTGATGGAGATCGACTCTCGCCAAGTCGTGACCGGGATAGCGCGGCAGAAAATACGGGAGAATATTCTTTTCGATGGCGGTGAGAGAGCACAGAGATTCCAGATCGCCGGTGCGTCCGCAATTGCATTGCGGGTTGATGCCAGAAGTTCCGGCGATGCTTTGATATGGAATCAGGACGTGGCCGAGTTCTCCACCGAATCCGTTTTTGCCTTTGACCACATTGCCATCAAGGATAACGCCGCCGCCGTTACCGGTGCCGATGACGCTGGAGATCGAAGTCTCGCGGCTGTTGGAGCCGAAGATGGCGTAGTGTCCCCAGAGCGCGGCGGCGTTAGCGTCGTTTAAGTAAGAGACGGGTTTGCCGAGTTTGCGCGCGAGGCCTTCGCGAATATCGAATCCAGCCCACCTGGCATGGACAAAGTTTGTGGAGCCGCGTGCGCTGAGGCGCCCTGTGGCGCTGGCCGGGCCGGGAGTGTCGAGGCCGACGGCGACCACGTCGTCGAGAATGACGCCGGCTTCTGAGGCGGCGAGCTTCAGTCCGTCTGCTATCTGCTGAAGGCAGATATCTGGGCCCTGTTTAGCGAATGCGGGATGCTCGAACAGTCCCTCGATTAGGAACTTCTCCTGCTGGTCCAGCAAGGTGTAGTTGATGGCGGTTCCGCCCAGATCGACTCCGGCAACGACTTGCACAATTCTCTCCTCGGGTGCCGCGGTGCAGACTAGCAAGTTTATACAAAGTCTGGCAGTGGCTGAGTCCAAAAAACCGTTAACCACCAAGGGCACGAAGGTACACGAAGGAAACCCTGTGAACGGGGGCCAATTCGATGTTTGTTTTACCGAGCTATCAGAACCAGTGAAGTGTGCGGAGCAATTTTTACGCGCGCTGGTTGTGAAATCTCGCGTTCTTTCTCGAATGGGACCGCGACTTCCAATGGTTGCTTCTCCAGACCGGGAAACGTAAGCTCCGCGTTTTCCTCCTGATCGCCGAAGTTCACCAGGACAGCGGCGCGACGCTTGTCGTTCTTGTCCATCGACGTGAATACCGAATAGCGGACGTCAGGATCGGAATTCACTTCGGCTCCAAGAGTGTCGTTGAATCTGCCGTGAAACAAGAGGTCCTGATACTTGGTTCGAATGCGGATCAATTCCTGCACGTAGCGGCTGAGCGGACGGGTCAGGGCCTCGTCTACAGAATCGTTGTAATGGCGCGGGGCCAGGTCCCACACCAGTCCGTAGCGCAGCCCATTGTTCATGGGGCCGAAGTCGCCGGGGCTCTCTCCGAAGATTGTGCCGGTCCATTCGGGGAACGTGTAACGCATCGCCGTGGAAGGCATATCGATTTCTTCCATGCGCATATACGAGACGTCGACGTAAGGCAGAGCGCGATCGAACCAGTTTTCGGAGCCAATGGCAAAGTTCGGATTGATGGTCTTTCCCTGGCTCAACAACTCCTCGTACGTATCGAAGACTCCTTTTGTGTAGGCCTTATCGGGGCTGACGGGAAGCTTTGGATTAAAGTCGAGTTGATCTTCGACCAGCGCTTTGTCGAGCTGTAGGCCATCGGCTCCGTCTTTCAGCAATTGCAGATACTGGCTGATCAAAAGCTCGCGAAACTCTTTGTGGGCCGGGCTAATCATCGTCATGCTCGACTGGGTCAGACCCATTCGTGCACTGATCGTGCCTTCTCCCCAACCCCACATCGGCCAATCAGGCGCCCAGAGGCCTTGCTTGGCAAACTTTGAGAGCTGCGAACTGAATTGGCCGGTGGCGGTATCCGCGAACTGAATGTTGGAAAAGATTAAGGGATGAACTCCGATCGCTTTCATCTCCGCAAGAGCTTTGCGGAATTCATCCACAGTTCCTAAACGCGGATCGGGCCGATATTGCGGGTATCCACGATCGATGCCGCCGACATCCCAGCCGCAGATTTCGAAAGTTGTGATGCCATACTTTTTGGCATCGGCTGCGAGCTTCGGAAGATCTTTGAAGCGCCAGATGATAGCGTCTTCGCTGTTAGACATGATGATCGACTGCCACGCCATCTCGTTGCGCAGCCAGTTCGGCGATCGCTTCACGTCGAAGTGCTGATCAAACCACTCTCTGTAAATGTGACTACCCTCGTGCCAGTCGCCGCGATGCACCTGGAGAGCTGCCGGGCCGGCGCGGAATGATCCGTGCGAGGTGTAGGGGAAATTCAACCAGCCCATGACTACACCGATGGGTTCGCCGTTCGGCACCTCGGCCGGTGAAGGCCAGTTATCGTGCAGAGCGGAAGATTTCGTGAAGGGACGCATCTCGGTGTAGAAAGCACTTAACCGGATCTCCGGGTCCTGATTGGCATAGTAGTAAGCGAGATCGGCTTTGCGATTGTAGATATCGATCCATCCCATCGACATCGCAATCGGATAGGTAAAGGCCGCGGCATCGTAGCGGATGCCCAGATTGCCTCCTCCATAACCTCCGGCCTGGTAGTGGGTGAACATCTTTGGCATCTGCTGCAGGTAACCGGACGGAATGAGCGATTCGGTGTCTGCGCGGTTGGCAATTCCTTGCTGTCCGCCAACGATGCCGTACAAAGCCTCGGCCAGTTTGCGGTCGGTGGGATTCTCCACTTCGATCGAAAACTGTATCTGGGCGCCTACCGACCGGATGTGGTAGCGCACTTGCACGGGTAGATCGTCCTGCGCGTTGTGAAGCGAAGTGTAAATGCAGGTGATGTCGTCGCCGTGGACTTCAATGCGACTCACTTTTTGATCTCGGCTGTAAAAATAAGCAGCCTGGTAGCCGGGTTTGGGCAGAAGCAGCCGGAAATTTTCGCCAAGGCGTGCTTCGGCGATGATGTTCAGTGCAGGCTGTTTCCAGGTGATGCCGACCAGGTCGCCTGTAGTCTCATCGAGCCGGAGCGTTGCATTTGAGGTGTCGATCTCTCGAACTGCAGCTTCGCAAAGGACAGTCGATAGTACGAGCCCGATCAAGCAGAGTATAAGCGGAACCGTTTGGCGGCCGCGTGATCGCAGGTTAGACGAGTTGTTTCGGCCTGCGTGAAGGCTGGGCATTGAGCAATCTCCAGGATTAGTTTTGTGGCCCGCCAAATCGGATCAAAGAATACACCCTGGAGGAATCCAGGACGATTGTGTCGACCATGGAATTCTGAGGCAGGGCGCAAACCTTTTGGATTGGGCGAACAGCGAACCTCAGGCGCCAAGGCGCCACGACTTCCTGCGGCTTGCGGCACGACCGAGGTCGTGCCCTTCCCAAATATTTCACGGATTGGTCGTGGCGGATATATCGCGGAGGCGATTTGTAGCACTGCTCTCACCTGACCGTGCGGTTGGGACGCCTTCGCGAAACCCTAGACGGCGGCGCTGCGGGACTTAACATTCTCGCGGCTGGCGCGGAGTTTTTCCGGCCGCGAACGTTGACCCGGACGTGGGGTCGCGGGTCGGAGGGGTGGTGCGGCGGCCGAGATATTGTTCTCGCGATCAGAAAGGGCCAACAGCTGCCTCATAATTTCTGCTTTTTCCTGTTTTCTTGCCTTCTTAGGCTCGCCTCTCGAGTTCAACCAGGTCTTGGCCAACAAAAGATACAACGCCAGGGCCATCGCAAGACCGATGAGCAGGATGCTGGTCATGTTGAGTGCCTCCTTGGCCTCTCGACATATCGCTTCTCAAAAATAGAGGGGCGCGTCATTTCCAGGACTGTTCTGCGATTCGAGTGGCAATTACGCCCGTCAGGACACAGATGATGCCCACGATAATTTCCGGCTTATGATCTTCCAGCCATCTTCCCAGGCCAACTCTGCGTGGATAACGCAGATAGACAACGCTGTGCGAACTGATGAAGTAGTAGACGACAGCGGCAGCGAGAAGAATGCTAGTCACAAGACGATTCAGTTCATAAATTGAAAGCGGTTTCGCGGCATGGGGAACCATCCACAATGCGAATGCCAGGAGACACAAGCCTGCGAATAGCAACGGCGCCAGAGAGTGAACGGCAGACTTCAGTTTCAACTTTCTCTTTTCAAAAACAGCCGCTACGTTGACGTATTTCGACCATGCCACCAGCTGGTCCCCGAGCTCGTCTATGTGCAGGCGGGTCGTGGAGGGAGTGAGTTCCAGAGTTTGATGTTTCCGGGGTGATGAGATGTTCATCACGAAATATGTGGTTCGTCCTCGCAGCTCCTTCAAGTCCTCCAGGCTGTCGCATTTCGACTGGCCGGCGACGAAGCTCGCCTCACAGTCTGGGTTCGAATCTGTCAATATCTGGAAGATCTGGTTGATGTCATCGAGATAGAGCTTGGCCGGTGGGAGGTTGCTGGGTATGGAGTGCGGTAGAGGTTTTATCGCCACCTGAACTGTCTCCTATCACTGTCTGCTATCGAAGACCGGCTTGATCTGCGGCGCTGCCCTCTTCGCGCTTGGAGCAGGGCTCGACTTCCGGGCATAGACCATCTTGTGCAGCTCGGCAAGTGTGGTCAGCGCATCGCTCAGCGCAATGCGTTCTGAAATGATTCTTCCGTTTTCACTTGGGTCATTTTCGCTTTGGTCATTTTCGGCTTGACCATTTTCGGCTTGGCCATTCGCGGGACGGTTGAGCATCAGAGCGTCGAGCCGTTCCCTGATTGCGGTTTTCGCGTTCTTGATACAGTGCCGCAACCTCGCCCGGTTGGGCTCAAACAACGCGACATCGAAGAGTTCGCGCCAGTCTCCCGTAATGTTCGTGGCCATGATGTACCCCCTCACGGTGAAGGGCGCTGGTGCGCGAACTTATGTCCAACTGCCGAACTGGTTGTGCGCTCGTACGGCAACGGACCATCGCACGAATTTGTCTTGTGTGGTTAGAGAGCTGGTCTTTGAGCCTTGCCTGATCAAAGCAAACACAGAAAGGAAAGTGCCGGTAGCCGTCAGCAAACGAAGCATGTTGTATCTCCGGGGGAAGGGCGCGAGACCATCTTAGTGACCGCGCCTGAGGCGGGCAAAACACCAAGGTCCTCTATAGAGGGTGTCCGTGAGGACAAGTTCGGAGCAGATATTGAGGGTTACTACCCCTGGCCCGGAAACGGCATATTGGGCCAAGGCCTTGTTCTACCAACCCTTCAGCTGTTTTGAGAAACCCTATTGCCGTGAGGTATCATTTTTAGCCGGGCCCTCACCACGATTCTGATCCCAGAATCAAGAGGTACGAATGCGGCGCGTTTTACCCGCACTTATCGTGATCGTCGCGGCAGTAAGCCTATTCGCAGAGACTTCTCCGCCGTCTGGCAAAGCTGGGGTTCCCGATTCTTCTTGCGTCGTAAGCGGTCGTGTCATAGCGGCTGCTGATGGTAGTCCGTTGAAATCAGTAAGGTTGACGATGGTGCCGGAGCAAGGTGGACGGAAGCCACAGCTGTATACGGCAACGACGGACAGTGATGGCCGCTTCCTTCTCAAAGACGTACCGCCCGGCCGCTATCGTTTTGCCGCTAGCCACCCCCGTTTTGTGACCCAGTCTTATAAGGCAATAGGAACCGACGAAGCGCTGTTGTGGCTTAGACCGGGAGCGCAAGTCAACGATGTGCTGTTCCGCATGATCGTCTCAGGAGTCATTACTGGACGCCTGACCAACGAAGATGGTGAACCGATGGTAAGAGTGCTGGTCAACGCCCTGCAAGAACCAAGCGAAGAAGCACTGGAAGACGCGGGCGCTCTCCCTTCCGTAAAACGAAAACTGGAGACGGTGTCTGCGGCCCTAACCGATGATCGGGGACAATATCGCATTTTCGCACTCAACCCCGGCGAATATTACCTAAAGGCAGTGGATTCCTCTGAACTAAATCTGAACACACTCGAACATGAGGGTTCCTGGATTCGGGACGTGGGTAGCGAATATGCCCCGGCGTATTACCCCGGCGTAGCCCAAGCCAGTCAGGCAGAGATGATTTCTGTAAAGGCCGGCGACGAGGTGCAAGCCGACTTCTTTATACAGCGCACCAGGACCGCGACGATTACTGGGCACGTCATTGGAAAGGGTGGGCCTGGCACCAATACCTGGGTCAGCCTAAGTCTGGTTGGAGGTGAGGACTCCTGGACTCAACGCGAGGCTGAAACCGATGAAAAGGGCAGGTTCGAACTGAAGGGGGTATCGCCAGGCAGCTACTTAATTGTCGCGTTTCAAAGCGGGGAGGACAATGCTTACGGGGCACGAGGACAACAAAAATTAGAAGTTAATGGTGAAAACATTGACGGGGTTACGATTTTCGTCGGCGGTGGCATCACCCTTCAAGGTCGAGTCACCGTTGACGGGGCAAGCCCACTCAAGTTAGACCGGATTGGCGTCGGGCTCATCAGAGTGGACGACGAAGAGCAGTTTAGCGTTCAAAGTGGCGTAAAAAAGGATGGAATGTTTGAGATCAAATCAGTCACCGACGGTAACTACAGGGTCCAGGTGTCGGGACTTCGACACCAACTGGTGCGTCAAGTCAGTGCGGTTCGGTGGGGACGACATAATGGAAAAAGGTTTGCAGATGGAGAAAGGCGGGTCGGGTGGGAGAATTGAAATACTCGTGAGTTCAAAAACAGCACAGTTGGACGGTTCTGTCAGCGATGGCGATACCCCAATTGTGGGAGCCCGCGTTCATCTGGCACCTGAGACCTGAGACACCCTACAACCGATTTCTTGCGCATAGCATAAGGACGGATCAGACCGGTCATTTCTCGTTTATCGGTCTGGCCCCCGGCAAGTATTCTGTGCTTGCGAAATATGGATCATCCGCGGAAGGCGGCGCTCTCAAGTCGGAACCACAAATCGTCACGCTGTCCGAACGAGATCACAAAACGATTCAACTTGCGGTGGTGAAGGCGCAGTAGGTTGCTGCAGACCAAGAGCGAATACACGTTTGAAGTTAGCACCGCCATCCCCGTTGGCGGCTGTTGCGAGGACTTTTCGCTGGTGGGTAGGCGAGACGAGACTCTGTCCCCCTCTTTCGCCCCTTCGGGGCTCGCTCGCGGTCCACTGTTACCCACGGCTTACGCCGTGGGTTTTATTCTTGCGCCGCTTCGCGGCTTTTTGTGGACCCGCTACTCCACCTTTTGCTCGCCCTTAAGGTTCCGACACAATCTCGGGACGCCCTCACGACAGCCGCCGGGACGGCGGCGCTACTTAAATCACAACATCTTTACGCTTTCGACGTGGATGGAGTCACCTTTGACGTGTCCGGTGACGGCTACGTGATGGCCTTCATGTCCTTTGAGAGCGTCGGCGTTTTCGACGGCCAGGACTTTGTTGTCGCCATCAGTGACGACGACGGCTGAGGCGCCGCCTTCGATGCATTTCTTGGTGCAGGCGGCTGCGCCGGCGTTGGCGCCCTTGGCTCCGCACTTGGAATCGCTGACCCAGCCATTGACGGTCTGGGACTTGCCCATGTCGTCGGCTGCGAATACGGCTACCGTCAGAAACAACACAGAGAGGGCGATACAGATCACTAGCAGTTTCTTCATGGCTCAATTCCTCGATTTTGGCGGCCGGTGGCCGCGGATTGTAGCAACGCCCCGCTGCGAGCGTCTGGTGCTACTTTGATTGACGTAGCGAGGTAGCAGTTGGTTACTCATCTATTTTGTCCAACCGAATTGGGGGAAGTATACCACCGGGCGCGAGGCCGGTTTCGTGGGATTGCGTGTTTCTTTCGCCCTTTCAGGGCTTTTGTCGGGGGCAATCCTGGACCCAAGGCTTGCGCCTTGGGCTTTATTATTTCGCCGCTTCCGCGGCTGAGTTGGCGGGCGTTATTGGCGGAGTTCGTGTACCGTTTCGTAGGCGACGAAAACCTTGCGGAGCCTCGCTCCGCTGGACAGATGAGGACATCTGTCCCTACGTGGTTCGTGGTGTTCCACCTTGGTTCTGTCTTGCGGCCTAGGGCTGAGGTCCAAGGTCTGAGGGCTGACGCCTGCTTTTACTTTTGGGCGGCGTTGGTGGAGGGGATCTGGATTGCCGGAGGGGCGGGGGCTACGATTACGACCTCGCCGGGGCGGGCGTAGTGTAGCTGTTCGCGGGCCTCTTTTTCGATGGTTTTCGGGTCGGTCTGCAGGGCATCGATCTGTCCGGTGTAGTGGTCGTTTTCTTTCTGGAGACCGTCGATTTCGTGGCGGAGGGTTTGGTACTCGGCACGCTTTTGACGGTAGACGACCATGCCGTTGGCCCCGAACATGACGTGGAGGAACAGCCAGACCGTGATCACTCCGACTGCCAGCGTTGCCAGGCGACGGCGGGAGTTGTAGAGCCAGGTGGAAGCGGGACGCAGAGTGTCTTTTACTCGCAGGCCTACCCGGTCGCCGAAGGCTTCGGCTTGCGGGGCGCGGTCGACCAGCGCGCTGAGTCCGCGGCGGGCGTGGGGCATGACCCGGATTTTCGGGAGCTGCTCTATTCGAAGATCCATTGCTTGGCGGCTGCGCTCAATTTTTCCAGATCCTGCTCGCTGCGGGCCTCGGAGTAGACCCGGACGACCGGTTCAGTCCCCGAGAGGCGGTAGCAAACCCAGGAGCCATCCGCGAACAGCAGTTTCAGGCCGTCGGTGCGGACGATCTCGGTGACCTTTCGGCCCATGAGATCGCGAGGCTCTCCCCGTAACTTTCCAGTGAACTTGTCTTTCACCTCCTGCGTCAAGTGAAAGTTCTCGCGCAAACTGTAAAAGGAACCAACTTCGGCAAACAGCTCCTTTAATTGTTGTCCCAGAGACTTGCCGCGCTTGGCCACCATCTCGCAGCAAAGCAAGCCGGCCAGCACACCATCTTTTTCCGGAACGTGATGACGGATGGAGAGGCCCGCGCTCTCTTCACCGCCGATGGCAATCTTGTCCTGTTTGATCAGCTCGCCGATGTATTTGAAGCCTACCGGAGTCTCATGGAGCTCGATGCCGTGATGTTTGGCGACTGCGTTGATCAGGTTCGTGGTTGCCACCGATTTGGCGACGCCATTTTTCCAGCCCCGGCTGTCGACCAGGTAATCGAAGAGCAGGGCGACGATGTAGTTGGGAGTGAAGAAAGTGCCGTCTTCGTCGACGATGCCGAAGCGGTCGGCGTCGCCGTCGGTGGCGATGCCGATGTGGGCCTTGGTGACTTTCATCTGCTCGCGGCATCCTCCGAGCAGGTGGTCGTCGGGTTCGGGAGCGTGTCCGCCGAAGAGGACGTCGCGGCAATCGTGGACGGTAGAAACGTCTACGCCAGCCTCGCGCAGCAGTGAGTCGGAATAGCCGCGGGCCGCGCCCCAAAAGGGATCGAAGACTACGCGCAGGCTGGCTTTCTGGATGGCTTTGAAATCCACGATCTCACGCAGGCGAGCCAGATACGCAGCGCGCGGTTCGAGAGCTTCGGTGGTGACGGCTTTCGCTGGCGGCTTGGGCTTTTCGTTGCTGGCGTCGCTGGCTACGATTTCGGCTTCGATACGCTTCGTCGCTTCCGGTAGCGCGGGTGCGCCGTCGGGAGTGGAAAACTTGATGCCGTTGTATTCCGGGGGATTGTGGGAGGCGGTGAAATTGATGGCTCCATCGGCCTTCTCACGAATCACAGCGTGAGAGATGGCCGGAGTGGGGGCGGGGTCCGCGATTAAGAGAGGCGTGATCCCGTGGGCGGTGAGAATTTCATCGGCCATGGAGCAGAAAGTTTCGCCGAGGAAACGCGGGTCGCGTCCGACGATGACGCGCGCGCCGGAGGCCTTTTGCGACACTACGTAGCGGGCGATTCCGGTCACGGCACGACGGACGTTGGCGAAGGTGAATTCGTCCGCCATGACGGCGCGCCAGCCGGAAGTTCCAAAATGAATTTCTGTGGCCATATTAATCTCCCGAGCACGACCGGGTGCTACCCTTTCAGTCGTTCACTGAAGGCTGATTCTATATGACTGACAAGATACTCGTCCTCACCACGGCGGGGTCGAAGGAAGAAGCTCGCAAGATTGGGCGGACGCTGGTGGAACGTTTGCTGGCGGCCTGCGTGAATATCGTTCCGCAAGTCACGTCCATTTATCGCTGGGAGGGGGAGATCGAAGAGGCTGACGAGTGGCTGCTCATCGTCAAGACTACGCACGGCGCGTTCGAACGAGTGCGGGAGGCGATTGTTGAGATGCATTCCTACGATGTGCCGGAGTGTATCTGCATTTCTGTTGACGATGGCAGCGTGGAGTATTTGAGCTGGATTGGGCAGTCGGTGAAGTGACGATGCTGCGTTCTTCCGGATTATGAGGGCGGGATTGCCCTCACGACAGCGGAAGGGACGGCTGCGCTATTTTGGCATCGGCAGTGCTCTTGGCGACGATCAGGGTGATGTCGTCGTACTGTTCTCCGGGGCTGAACTGGCGAATTTCGTCGACGATTGTTCCCAACAGGTCTTTCGCGGGCAATCCGCGATGGCGCCGCAAGGCTCCCGTCAGGCGCTCCTCTCCGTATTCTTCTCCTGCGTGATTGAACGATTCGGTGACACCATCGGTGTAAAGGGCCATCAGATCGCCACTTTCGATGAGGCATTCCGCAATGCAGCAATCCCACTCGGGGAAGAGTCCCAGGACCGTGCCGTTTGACTCCAGGCGTTCCACCGTGTCGTTGGAACGAAGCAGGAGACCGCAGAGATGTCCGCAGTTGGCGTAGCGGAGGCGTTGTGCCTGGTCATCGTATTCGGCGAAGAAGAGCGTGGCGTAGGAACTCTCCGCAGTGTTGTCATAAAACAACTGGTTGACCGATCGCAACAGACGTTGTGGATCGTCTAACGAAATGACGCGCTGGCTGCGCAGGTTGGCCTGGAGATTCGCCATCAACAGAGCGCCAGCGATTCCCTTTCCGGCAATGTCGCCCAGCACGAGTCCGATGCGATCCTGGCCGAGATGCAGGAAGTCGTAATAGTCGCCGCCGACCTGGCGGGCCTGAATGCAGACTCCGGCATAGTCGAGGGTTCGCAGAGGTGGAAACGTTTGCGGAAAGAGGCGCGCCTGCACCTGTTTGGCAATTTCGAGTTCGTGAGCGGCGCGCCGTTCTGATTCAAGCTTGGCCGCAGCGGCGCGTCGCTGCGCCTCGACCGCCTCGGTCATTTCGTCGAAGCTCACCAGTGCGAAGGAATTGCGGTCGATGTCTTCGAAGCGGGTAAAAACGCCGCCCCAGACCGGTGTCTGCTTTCCGAGCAAGAGTTTGGTGGAATGATCGAGCCCTGCTGCCGCACGCTGCTGATACTTGACCCGCCTTAAACGAGGGACATGACGAAAGCGTACTCCGCGTCGTCTCCACTGGGTGTAGGTGGCCACGACATCTTCGGCCACGAACGCGACGGGAGTGGGCTGGCCGATCAGCTTGTACTCGTCCGAGTCGGGTTCAGGAGCGATCAGAGTGAGGACGGCGGTGCCGTCGGGAGGCGAAACGCCGACCCAGCGCTGTCCGGACTGAAGGCGCACATCGAAGGCGAGGCTGAATCCAAGCTGCTCCACGTAGAACTGAAGACTTTTGTCCTGATCGCGAACAAAAACATTGACCGCGTAGACGCCGAGGTAAGACTTGTCGCCATCGACTGGGAGCTCGGACATGCGGGCTATTATAAGACCTCGAAATCCACAGGCCGGCGCGGGGCAAGATGAAGCCCACGAGCCACACAGCGAGATGCGACCGCAGCCATAAAGTCTGAATCGACGCTTGGGGTTTCTGCGATTTCCATCAACCTACACTTTAATCCTGATTTTTGCTTCTGACGCTTGCTACCAATCTTTACATCTGGATCTGCTAACCGGCTGAAAGAATTGGGCATCCAATTGAAAGACGATTTCATGAGCGCCAGGCCAATCGCGAAGCGGCATTATGTGGCGGCAACGTCGTCTGCTGCGAGCAGCAGCAGTACCAGAGTTCTGCAGAAGCCGCTGCACCTGCCTCGTCTGCCGGACCTTGATGCCCTGCGCGGGAATCATGCTGATCGGGATGACGCTGACGCATCTTCCGACTGGCGCCAGTCACTACTCCAATCAACTGCTCGGCTTTGTTTCCTGGGCGGAAGGATTTGTGTTGTTGTCGGCGCTGCTGGCCGGACGTGTTTACGGCGCCCTTCTTCGGCAGCGATCACTGAAAGTGGTGTTCAAGTGGGTGTGGAAGCGCGGCGTAAAAATCTACGGCTACCATCTCGGACTGCTGGCTGTGGCGTTTACGCTGGTGGCAGCCGTGGCGGTGCATACGCACAAACCGGCGCTCTTGGGACTTCTGGATTTCTACCTTGCCCATCGCCTCCTAGCGGTCGTCGGCTCGTTGTTCCTTTTATATTGCCCGCCGCTGCTGGATATTTTGCCCATGTACATTCTTTTTCTGTTTCTGACTCCAATCATTCTCGGCGCAGGGCAGCGCTGGGGCTGGAGGTTCGTGCTTATCCCTTCGGCGCTGCTCTGGCTGGCTGCACAACTGGGGGCACGCGAACTGGTCTACAACTTTCTGGTTACGCACGCCGGCTTACGCATTCCATTGCAGAATCTGGGAGCGTTTAATTTGTGCGCGTGGCAGTTGCTCTGGGTGATGGGTTTGTGGGTCGGGGCGGGCAGAGCAAAAACCCTGCTGAATGTCTTCAAGTCGCGCTGGACGATTGGGCTTTCGATGCCGCTGGCCGCGCTGTTCCTGGTGATGCGCTATCACTTGATACCGTATTTTGCGACGCATCCAGTTGACCAGGGGGGTGGGTGGATACTTTTCGACAAGTGGCAACTCGGGATTTTGCGTCTGCTTAATTTTGCCGTGCTCGCAGTGTTGTTTACGGCAATGCGTCCGTATATCGCGCGGAAGCTCGACTGGACCCCGTTGGTAATGCTCGGCAGGTCATCGCTTGAGGTCTTCTGCACTTCGCTGCTGTTTAGTTTTGCAGCATTGTCGCTGATCGGCGACGGTGCGGGAGCGTCACCGCTTTCTGACGCGGCCATTGTGACGGTTACCTTCCTCGGGATGTACGCCGTGGCTTATCTGGGAGCGCAGCCTAAGGACCGACGTGCAGCGGCTGTGCCGATTGACGCTTCTAACCGCCGACTGCATCCTCGGCCGATGTAACCAAGACCTCCCTCCTACAGGTTTTCTTAAGCCGAGGTTGAGGCGCCAATAATCCAAAGAGTTCGGATACGTACTGATCCTGCAGGTCCGCAGGAGCAGACACTTATTTCAGGCGTGCCTACGGCACGCGGTATTCGCCCAAACACACCCGCCACTGACGTGGCGGGCTACTATCAACGGTCCCTAGCGGGACCTAACTCAGCCTTGTGCATGGACTCTTCAAATTGCCGCCAGGGCCTGATCGAGGTCGTCCATGATGTCATCCACATTTTCGATTCCAACGGATATGCGGACCAGGCCATCCGTGATGCCAATTTCTCGTCTTCCCTTCTCGCCCAGCGCGGCGTGAGTCATGGTTGCGGGATGAGAGATTAATGTCTCTACTCCACCGAGAGATTCCGCCAGCGAGCACACTCTTACCTTCTTCAGCATTTTCTTGGCGTTGGACAGGGATCCGGTTTCAAAGGTGATCATGGACCCGAAGCCGGTCATTTGCTGCTGAGCCAAGGTGTGCTGCGGGTGTTCCGAGAGGCCGGGATAAAAGACCGTTTTCACTTTCTTGTGGCCGGCTAGAAAATCCGCAACGACCCGTCCGCTGCGATCATGCTGCTCCATACGGACCGCCAGGGTCTTTACGCCGCGAAGAACCAACCAGCACTCGAAAGGGGAAAGAATAGCACCGGCGGCTTTTTGCACGAAAGCCAGTTTGTCGGCTTGGTCTTTAGTGGTGCACACGACTACGCCGCCCAGGCCGTCGCTGTGTCCATTGAGAAATTTAGTCGTGGAGTGAACCACCATGTCGGCGCCGAGCGCAATGGGTTGCTGGAAGTACGGCGACATGAAGGTGTTGTCCACAACGAGTTCCACTTTCTTGCGGCGGCAGATCTTGCTGATGGCCTCGATGTCGCTCAGCGACATGAGCGGATTCGTGGGCGTCTCGATATACACCATGCGCGTATTTTTGCGTAGGGCGCGTTCGACATTCTTCGGATCGGAAGTGTCGACGTAGGTAAACTGCATGCCGAAATTCGTCAGGACCTGATTGAAGAGGCGGGGCACGCCACCGTAGAGATCGTTGCCGCAGACTACGTGATCTCCGGATTTGTACATGGTGCAAATGGCGTTGATCGCCGCCATTCCACTGGCGAAGACGCGTGAAGCCACACCACCTTCCAGGGCTGCAAGATTCTCTTCGAGCCGCGTCGCGCGTGGGGTTGGAGACACGGGCGTACTCGTATCCCTTGTTCTTGCCCAGTTCCTGTTGGACGTAGGTCGAGGTGGGGTAGATGGGAACAGTAACCGAACCGGTTTCGGGGTCGGGTTCCTGTCCGGCGTGGATGGCGCGCGTGGCAAAACCTGGTTGCTTGTTTTTCATGGGAGCTCTCAGCTGTCAGCTGTCAGTTTTGATGTTCGGCTTTATGACGAGTCTTGACGTTAAATCGGTCTTGATTCTTAGTTTCTAGTTTTCAGTTCTCGGTTCTCAGTTGGATTTGCTGAGAGGCTGACGGCTGCTTTTTCAAATTCCACCTTCGAAGATCTTTTTCGACAAATAGCGTTCGGCTGAGTCGGGGATCATGGTGACTACGCGTTTACCTTGTCCCAGCCAGCCTGCCACGCGTACGGCGGCGGCGACATTGGCACCGCCGCTGGAGCCGGAGAGTACGCCCTCGCGAGCTGCTAACTCTCGAACCATGGCAAAGGCATCGGCGTCACTGACCATCAGGACTTCGTCGCATACAGAACGATCGAAATTTCCGGGGATGAAGCTGGCGCCAATTCCCTCCACCTTGTGCGGGCCGGGCTTGCCGCCGCCGAGAATGGAACCTTGCGTCTCGACCGCAAAGGCCAGCACGCTGGGCAGGCGCTCTTTCAGGAACCGGGCGATTCCGGTGAACGTACCGGCGGTTCCAGCGCCGATCACCAGAGCATCGATCTGACCTTCCATCTGGTCGAAAATCTCGGGAGCTGTGGTTTCGTAGTGATAGTCGGGGTTGGCGGGATTGTCGAACTGGGCAGCCATGAAGGCACCCGGCGTTCTCGCCACGAATTCGTTGGCGCGGCGAATTGCGCCCTGCATACCCTCAGCGTCGGGAGTGCGCGTCACCTCGGCGCCGAGGGCGCGCATGATCGTGACCTTTTCTTCGGAGAAGCGCTCAGGGACAAACAGAACGACTTTGTAACCGCGCTGAACTCCGATCAGGGCTAACCCAATGCCAGTATTTCCGGCAGTGGCTTCGACGATTGTGCCACCCGGCCGGAGCTTTCCGTCGGCTTCAGCGCGAAGAATGATGCCGCTGGCGGCGCGATCTTTCACGCTGCCGCCCGGATTCAGATATTCCAGCTTGGCGTACACGGCGGCTCCGCCGGCCGGAGCCAGCTTCTTCAACTGGAGGATGGGAGTGTCGCCGACAAGTTGGGAAATGTCGTCCGTGACTCGCAGGCGATTGCCTTCGATTATTTTCGGCCCACCCTACAGGGTACGGAACGGCGAGCGGAGCGTCAATGATTGAGGGGCTTTTCGACTTGCGGTCTTTGGGTAGGGCTTAGAACGTCGGGGTTAAGAACCAGTTGCTAGTTCTCAGTTCTCGGTTCTCAGTTTCCGTCGCCGGCCGCTTGTTCCTGGCCGGCGTAGTAACCGCTGCGGGTTCGAACTGTGAGCTTGCTGTGTCCAGAGGCGCGGGCATCGACCCGGATGGTGCGATATCCGCCGACGGACTTGGGAGTGGTTGGTTTGTAGCCGATGGT
Source organism: Terriglobia bacterium (assembly GCA_963741105.1). Classification (GTDB taxonomy): domain Bacteria; phylum Acidobacteriota; class Terriglobia; order Terriglobales; family Acidobacteriaceae; genus JAIQFF01. Next base: position 61,748 of record CAVUGT010000002.1, on the reverse strand, counting down.
GTACTGGTTGCGGATGTCGCGAGCGACCGCGCTGCTGATCGAGTCAACTTCGTCCAGCGTGCGGGGAAAAAAGGCGATGCCCCCCGTACGATCGGAAATCGTTTCGAGGGCACGCCGGGCGCGTCTCTGTCGCTCTTCTCCCAACACGCCAATCGAGTAGACGGTGGGACCGTTCTCTTCCTGCAATCGATGGACAGCCTGCTCGAGAGATTCGCGGCTGGCATCGTCTTCGCCGTCGGTCACGACAAAGAGTACTTTCTTCTGCAGTTTGGCGTGTCTCTTTAATTCATCAGCTGAGGCTACGACGGCGTCGTAGAGGGCGGTGCCTCCACGAGTCTCATACTTTTCCAGCGCGCTCTGCAGCAGGCTGATTTTGCTGGTGAAGGACTGGTCCAGAAAATATTCGTCGCTGAAGTTGACGACGAAAACTTCATCGCTGGGATTGCTGGCCTTGACCAGATTGATGGCCGCCTTGACCACTTTGGCGCGCTTTTCCCGCATGGAGCCTGAGTTATCGATCACGATGCCGAGGGAGATTGGAATGTCCTCGTGACGGAAGGACTTGATGGTCTGAGGTTTGCCGTCCTCGAAGACGGTGAAAGCGTTGCGATCGAGGTCGGTGATGATGTGCTGCTTGTCGTCCATCACAGTGGCGTGGAGTACGACCTCCTGCACGTCGCTGTGGAAAACGAAGCCGCCGGGTTCGACGCCTGGCTCCTGGGCTTGTCCCTGGCCTTGGGCGGGGGCTTGAGCTGGAGGCGAAGCCTGAGGTGAAGTCGTGGCCGGTGCTGGTTGGGAACTACGAGGAGGAGCCTGCGGCGCGTTCTGGGCCGCGACTGCCAAGCTCAAGAAACATAAGAACATCCACCGCTGCGCGACCCGTCTATTCCGTAGGAGCATAGTAACCCGTCTTGGCATACACACGCAGCGGCGGCAGACCTTTTGGCGGAATCAGTTTCACCTTTATTTTACGCCATTTGCCGTCATGCGCCGGGTTCTTTGGACGGTATCCGAGCACATATTGGTTGCGCAGCTCGATCCCTATCTTTGTAGAGACGTCAGCCAAGTCGTTCGGGTTGTCTATGGTAAAAGCGCGTCCGCCAGTAAGTTCAGTCAGATCGCTCAAAAGAGCTGGTCCCAACTGCTCTTCGGGGGTGGACATATAGCGGTCATAAATGCCGATGGCGTAGATCAGGAGGTCGGCTTCCTTGACTACCGACTTGATCTCGCCTTCGGTGTAGCGGCTGTGGTTGTCGCCGCCATCGGAGATGATGAGCAGGGCCTTCTTCGGATACTTGGCCTGCCTCATTTTGCTGACGCCGAGGTAAATGGCGTCGAGCAAAGCCGTGCGGCCCTTGGGAACCGTGTACACCAGTTTGCCCTGGATATCTTCGATCGATTGCGTGAAATCGGAAATCTCCTCCGGCTTGTCGGCGAAGGTGACCATGAAGAACTCATCCTGCGGATTGGCAGTCTTGAAAAACTCGATGACGGCCTCGCGGGCACGCTCGATTTTGCTGCTCATGCTGCCGCTCATGTCGAAGATCACGCCGAGCGAAACCGGGGCATCCTCACTGGAGAAATGCCGAATCTCCTGCAGATCCTTGCCTTCGAAGAGAGTGAAATTTTCCTTGTCGAGTCCGGTCACCAGGCGATTCATGGGGTCGGTGATGGTCACCGGTACCAGGACCAAGTCGACATCTACCTTGAGAGGCTTGGTGTGAGTCCTCAGGGCAGGATCGAGAATCTGTTTCTCGGCGGCTGGAGGCGGCTCGATTCTGGGTTTGACGTGGACATCGTCTACCGGGCTCTGTGCATGGAGAGCGGGGACAGCGCAGAAAAGCATCGCCAGGATCAGGAAGAAAAATGCGGAAACGGTAAGGGCCGATTCTTTCTCTTTTGGCACGATAAGCCTTCTCAGGGTCCAGGGTAGGGCCAAGCGGGACGGGCGACCTTGGTTCGATGGGCGGGATGACCCGCGCCCATGAAGGCGGGCCATAATTACCTCATTGCTGGTGATCTTAGCATAGCTGGAAATCGAGTTGTCACGCTTCTGTCACCTTTTCTCGCGCGGGTTTCCCGCGACCCCTGCGATGACACAAACACCGCAAAGGTTTGCCTAGTACGGCCTTTGACAGGATCATTCTTGCCATCGAATCCGGTGGTGTCCTAATTGTCATACGGCTTTGGGTACTTTTCGGATCTCTTTGCGATCTTGACGGTTGAGAAATCTTTACCGCAAAGGACGCAAAGAAATCCGCAAAGTGCGCAAAGAAACCCAAAAGCGAAATTAGAACACCCCCAACAATTTGCCGTTCCCTGCCACGAGATACGAAGCTCTTGTACAATTTCAGACTCAACTTCTAAACCATGGCCCTGATTGAACCTTTTCGCGCGCTTCGCTATGACCCGTCCCGGGTCTCGATTCCACAGGTTGTCACTCAACCGTACGACAAGATCACTCCGGAGATGCAGGAGGGCTACTACGCCGCCAGCCCGAATAACCTGGTTCGCGTCATCCTGGGGAAAGAGCACGCCGGCGACCACTCCGTAGAGAACCGGTACACCCGTGCCGCCCAGTCATTTGGTGACTGGCGGCGGCAGGGCATCTTCTTGCAGGACGCCGAGCCATCTCTCTACCTCTATGTGCAGAGGTTTACCGTGCCTGGAGGAACTACGGAACTGGAACGGCGTGGCTTTATCGCCCTGGGACAGATCGAGGAGTACTCGGACGGCGTCATATTCCGTCACGAAAAGACCCTGGCCAAGCCCAAGGCCGACCGTCTGGAACTATTACGGCACACACGTGCCCACTTTGGGCAACTTTTCATGCTGTATAGCGACCCTGCCGGGGAGATCGACGCAGCGCTGGTGCCCAACGGAAAGCCTGAGCTCGAGACACAGGACGAATATGGGGTGTCACACCGGGTGTGGAAGATCTCCGATCCGGCGGTGGTCACCTTCGTACGGGAAAAGATGCGGGACAAGAAGCTGATCATCGCCGACGGCCATCATCGTTATGAAACCGCTCTGACCTACCGCAATGAACGCCGGGCGGCGGAAAAATCAGGCGCGGGTTCCGGCTCGACAGCGGCCCCCTACGACCTGGTTATGATGACGCTGGTCAACATGGACAGCCCCGGCCTGGTGATTCTGCCCACACATCGCGTGGTGCATGGGCTCCAGTCGTTTTCCGCGGCTGCCTTCCGGGAAGCCGCCAGCACCTACTTCAGCGTGGAAGAGGTCGATGCCTCGGTGGACGCCGTCCGCGCCAAAGTCATTCTGCGCGAGGCCGGCCGCATCGGTACGGCGTTGCTTGCGATTACCGCCGACCGTGTCTTCCTGCTGGACCGGGCGAGAGCTGTCCCGAGCGAGGTTTTTGCGGGATGGTCGCTGCGGCAGCAGGCGCTCGACGTGGTGCAATTGCACAAGTGTTTGCTGGAAGGGGTGCTGGGGATTTCAGAAGAGGCCGTTCGCGAACAAAAGAACGTGCGCTACGTGCGAGACGTCGGCGAGGCCATGGAACAGGTGCGGAACGGCGCAGCCAACATCGCGTTTCTCATGAATCCCGCCCGCATGGCGCAGGTCCGCGACATTGCCTTTGCCGGAGAAGTCATGCCACAGAAATCGACTGACTTTTATCCCAAGCTGCTGACTGGCCTGACCATCTATGCTCTGGAGTAGCCGACGATCTCGACGCGCTGCTCTGGTTGTATCGTTTTGCATTGCGGTCCTGTTCGCTTTCGCTCTTGGCGTTTCTGGCTTCGCCGAGGAGAAACGCCTGTCGGTTTACTCCGGTACCGCGAACTACTCCCTGACAGTCACGGAGAAGAACGGTGCGGACTACGTTGGTCTATTCGAAATCCTTCAGCCTCTAGGCCCGGTCAGCACGAGGACAGACGGCCGGGTCTGGCGGGTGAGTTTCAATCGTGTCGACGGCGAATTCACTCCCGGGAAAACTCGCTCCCGGATTCGCGGACAGGCTTTTGATCTTCCCACCAACTTCCTGCTGGAAAACGGACGCGGGCTGGTCCCGCTCAGTTCCCTCCCCACACTCATGCAGCGCTTTCTGGGGGCGCCGGTAAATTTTCACGAGAGCTCGCGGCGGTTGTTTATCGGAAATGCAGCCGTACATTTTACCGCCCAGGTGAACAGGACAAACCCTCCGACGCTGGTGATGAACTTCACCTCGCCGGTGAATCCCATGATCGCCACCGAGCCGGGGAAACTGCGGATGGTTTTTACGCGTGAGCCGCTGGTTCCTCCGGGATCGCAGACTTTGACATTTGATAACCCGGCGATTCCTTCGGCCGTTTTTCAGGAAAATAACGGAACAGCCGAGATCGCGGTCAACGGTGGAGTTCCTTTATTCGCCAGCTTCAGCAACGAAGGCCGCACGATTACGATTACACCGACGTCACAGGCCCAGGCGTCGCAAAACCAGTCGGCGCAGAGTCAGACGCCGCAGCCTACGATTCCTCCAGGCATTTCTGGGCGGCAAGCTCCGTCCGGAACGGCGGTGTCTGCGGCACCTCCAAATCCGGAACAATATTTCGTGGTGGTAGATGCGAGCCATGGTGGCGTCGAGCGGGGGGCGGCACTCAGCGACCAACTGGCTGAGAAAGACGTCACACTGGCTTTCGGGTTACGGCTGCGGCAGCAACTGCAGGCGCACGGCATGACCACGCTGGTGTTGCGCGAGGGTGACGCGGCCATGAGCCAGGACCAGCGCGCGAATATGACCAATGCGGCGCATCCGGCAATCTACATTTGCCTGCACGCGGCGTCGCAAGGCACTGGAGTGCGGCTATACACTGCTTTGCTTCCAGTGGGAGCCGAGGGCCGAGGGCCATTTCTTGACTGGAATACAGCGCAGAGCGGGTTTCGCACCGCCAGCCAGACTGCGCAATCCAGCCTGGCGGCTGAGTTCGGCAAGCGACAAATCGCCGTGCGCTCTTTGCTCGCTCCTTTGCGCCCCCTGAACAACATTACAGCGGCCGCGGTAGCCATCGAGATTGCACCGCCCGCGGGTAAACTCGCCGATTTGAATTCCCCTGTCTATCAACAGTTGGTAGCGGAGTCAGTTACGGCGGGAATCGAAGCGGTACGAAACCAACTGGGAGGCGCTCGGTGATCCCCCGTCATTTGATCATCGGCATCGCCGCCATGCTGGCAGTGGCGTTAGGCATGAGCGTGTACGCCTGGCGGATGCGAAGCCGGGTGACGCAAACCGAGACGCCCGCGGAATACGGGCAACCGGTTGCAGCGCCGGTGCAAGGTCCGACCGAGCAGGTCACTCTTTACGTCGCCTACGACGATGCCGGACTGCTGAGAGCGCAATCGGCCAGCATTCCGCTGCCGGCGGGGCGTCAGGAACGAGCGCAGGAGCTGTTGCGGGCGCTGCTGAAACTTTACATGGACAAGTCTTCGTCGCATGCGCTGGCGCCGGGCAGTGAGGTACGCGACGTGTATCTGGTCGATCCTGGGCTGGCGGTGATTGACGTAAACGACGCGTTTGCTGATGGTCATCGTTCCGGGATTCTGGTGGAGGAACTTACTGTCGCTTCGCTGGTGCAAACTCTGGCTACCGGCATTCCTGGGATTAATCGGGTCAAGATTCTGGTGGGTGGCAGAGAGCGGGAGACGCTGGCTGGGCATGCGGATTTGTCGGGGTTCTACGATGTTTCGGCTGTGGGGCAGATGGTGGCGGAGTTGCAAAAATGAGGAAGCGTTTTCTGGTTTCTCGTTTTTTGAATACCAGTTTTTAGTTCCTGGTTCTCGGTTCTCAGTTTCTGTTGGCTGCTAGAATCTTTTTATGTTCTATCGCTCTGATAATCGCTCGCCGGACCAGATGCGTCCGGTCAATATCATTCCCAATTTCATTAACACTGCCGAGGGATCTGTTCTTATTGAACTGGGCAATACCCGGGTAATCTGTACTGCTTCGATCGAAGAGACGGTGCCGCAGTTCATGCGCAATCGGGGCAAGGGCTGGATTTCCAGCGAGTACAGCATGCTGCCTCGCGCCACTTTGACGCGAACGCCGCGCGAGGTGAACAAAGGACGTCCCAGCGGCCGGACGCATGAAATACAGCGCTTGATAGGACGCTCGTTGCGCGCGGTTACTGATCTGGAGCGGCTTGGCGAACGTACCGTCTGGATCGATTGCGATGTGATTCAGGCGGATGGCGGAACTCGCACTGCATCCGTGACTGGCGCTTTTGTCGCGCTGGGGCTTGCATTGGAAAAACTGGTGGAGGCGGGCACCCTGACTTCAGTTCCCTTCCGTGACTATCTGGCGGCGGTGAGCATCGGAATTGTGGATGGCGAAATTCTGCTCGACCTGGCGTACGAAGAGGATTCTCGTGCTGATGTCGACATGAACTTTGTCATGACAGCCGGGCGGAAGCTGGTTGAAGTGCAGGCGACGGCCGAGCATCAAGTGTTCGATGAGGAACAGCTGGGGAAGATGATCGGGCTGGCCAGCCAGGGAGTGCAGTCGCTGATTGCGAAGCAGCAGGCTGCGCTGGGAACGTTGACGCTGCGGCAGTAGACACTTTTCTCACCACGAAGCTTTCCACTGCATCGATTCCCACCCTGCGCTTCGCGCGAGGGTGGGGTGCCCTCATTTATTTAGTCCCTACTTTCAGTTTCGACTGATTGGAGCTACGACGTAGACATACTCCAGAACTTTCGTTCCGGTGTTGGTGACGTTGTGTTTCGATCGGGGAGGAATGTACGCCAGCATCCGCGACGAGATTGACACAGGGGGCCGGCCTTCAACCTCTGCTTTACCCTCACCTTGTAGAACTACCAGGGCCTCTTCGTGTTCCTGAGTTGAGTGCTCTCCCACAGACTCGCCCGGTTTGAGACGGACAAATCCGCTGCGCATCCCGGTGGTCTGTGGCGCGCCGCGTAGCAGCGGACAGTCACTGCCAGCGCAATCGAGATGAAACGACAGAGGTTGATAGGACTGCTGCTGCGAAGAAATTGGAAGCGAGGCCAGCAGCAGCCCGGCGCATATCAACAGGAAATATTTCATGCGACCTCCACAGAAGAAAGTTCGGGCCGGTGTTTTCAGTGCGACACTTCAGCCCTCTCGGAAAGAAAGTGGTCCTGGCACTCTTTGGCGGCGGAGAGTAGCGGAGCGAAGTCGGGAGTGCCGCGCAGAGGAGCGATCAGAGGGTCAGTCTGCAAGGCGGTGTAGGCACAGTAGTGCCCGGCGATGGCGCTCTTGAGCAGGCGGACGGCAATGTCATGCTTTCCGCAGGCTGCTATGAGAGTGGCGTCCCAATACCTGTTCTCGGGGTCGGGGTCCGCAAGATAACCGGGTGTAACTATGCGGACCTGTTGATCCAAATCGGCTGCGGACGATTTGCCGAAGCAGGCAACCATGACCTCACCTGAGGAATCCTTGCCAAACACTTTCTCTGCGCTTTCTCGCGCTTCGGCCGTCTTACCAGAGCGCGCGAAATGCAGGGGCAGATTTACCAAAACCCATGTCGAACCTGGGTCCAGGCGGAGAAAATCCATGGCGCGTTCGGAGTTCCCCATTTCGTCAAACACCAGAGAACAGGAACGGAATTGATAGTTTCCGGGATCGAGCGATACTGCCTTGTCGCATTCCTGTGCGGCCTCTTCGAGCATTCCGCCATAACGCAGGACGTAACTCAAAGCAAAGTGCGCCATCGCATTCTCCGGATGACGTGCCACCAGTGCCTTCGCGTCCTTGTAGGCCTTGGCCAAGTCACCTGTCTCCACCCGGTTGGTGATGAGCATACCGGCGGCGTCGCTGTAGTCCGGATCAAGAGCCAGGGCCCGTTCGTGGGCAGCCGTGGAGCGCTGGAACATGGCCGCCCCGCCATCCGAGTAGTGGGCGTCATAGTAGTAGCGCTCTCCCAGGGCGCGCCAGGCAGGCGCATACGTGGCATCCAGGCCGACGGAGCGCTCGAGCATGGCAATCGCTTCTTTGTTGGGAGCCGCTTCGTGGGGCAGCGACACGCTACGCAAGTACAGGTCGTAGGCCTCTTCGTTCTTGGGACGGGTTCCCGCTTCTGCTGAATTTTCGCCCGCACCGAGCGCAGGAATCAGGCCCTGGCGGACTTTCCCAGCGATCTCTCCACGCATGGCGATCATGTCCGCGATCCCGACGTTCAGGGTGTCACGCCACACGGTGCGATTGTTCGCGACATCGACTGCCTCCAGCGTGATTTGCAGCTGATCGCCTTCCTTGAGGTAGTGACCGGTGACGATATCAGTGACGTGCATCTCGCGTCCTGCCTGCTCCAGATCCAGATTCGGAGAGTTGTATTTGCTGGTGGTGGCGAAGGGACGAATCGACAGAGCATGTGCGTAGCTCAGCGTAGTCGCGATCTCGTCGGGCAAGGCGAGGCGCAGAAAATCGACGCCTTGCTCTCCGCTCATGTTCTGAAAAGGAAGAACCGCGACCGTCGTGGGATTGGCGGAGCTCGCCTTGGGTGCTTCGCGATGTTTCAGCTGCCAAAAAATCGCCCCGACAATTGCGACTGCAACTACGGCAATCAGAGCGATCATCTTTCCGCCGATTTTTCCGGAAGCTTGATTTTGTCCGGACACCGCCTTCGGGTCGTGACTGACTGCGGTGTGCCGACCAGAGCTCGAGGATCTGGCGCCCACGCCTTCCACTTCGCCATCCACGATGGCTGGAGTCGATCTGCCGCTCTCGGTGTCCCGCTTGAGGCGTTGCAGATCGCTGCGCATCTCCGAAGCGTGCTGGTAGCGCAAGGAGCGATCTTTTTCCAACGCCTTGTCGATGATGTCTTCCAGCTTCGAAGGCACGTCGGGATTCAGGCGCACGGCCGGCGTGGGTCCTGAATCGAGAATGGCTTTGAAAATCATCGCGGAAGTGTCGCCACGAAACGGCAAGGTGCCGGTGGCCATCTCGTACAGCACCGCGCCAAAGGAGAACAGATCGGTGCGGGCATCGAGTTCCTTGCCTTTGGCCTGTTCTGGAGACATGTAAGCGACCGTGCCCACCATCGTACCGGGGCTCGTCAGATGTTCGTCGATCGTGCCCGTCATGGTGTTGGCTGATGCAACCTGGCCGGACGAACCTGCCGGGGCTGCAACCTTAGCCAGGCCAAAATCCAGAATCTTGGCGTGCCCGCGCTTGGTTACGAAAATGTTTGCGGGTTTGATGTCGCGGTGGACGATGCCTTCGGAATGGGCTGCATCGAGGGCGTCAGCAATTTCAATAGCCAGCGCGAACAGGGTTTCATTTTCGAGGGGACGGCCCGCGATTGCGTGCTTCAGGGTCACGCCGTCCAGAAACTCCATCGCGATGAAGCGCTTGCCCTCATGTTCACCGATTTCGTAGATGGTGCATATGTTGGGATGGTTAAGCGCAGAGGCGGCACGAGCCTCGCGGCGGAAGCGTTCGAGGGCTTGAGAGTCCTGGGCGACGTCGTCAGGAAGGAATTTTAAGGCGACAAAGCGGCCAAGCGAGGTGTCCTCGGCCTTGTAGACCACGCCCATCCCACCACCGCCCAGCTTTTCGACGACCCGGTAGTGCGAGATGGTTTGTCCGATCATGCTGACTGATAAGGGATTCGGGTCATGTTAGGTGGATGATGGCGGCAAGTCAATGAAGCCCCTAAACCAGAACTTACCCGCAGATCGCTCGACGCTGCGTGACCATGCAGGACGTTTCGCGCAATCAAACTTCAAGCTGCTATCATTTCTGCCATGTCCACAGCACAAACTTGGGACCCGGCCTCCTATGCGCGAAACGCGAGATTCGTATCCGACTTAGGATCGCCCGTGGTGGATTTGCTTGCACCTAAGCCCGGCGAAAGGATTCTCGATCTTGGTTGTGGAGACGGCGTACTAACGAAAAAGCTGGTGGATCTGGGTTGTGACGTGGTTGCGGTCGATTCGAGTCTTCCGCAGATCGAAGCTGCGAGGAAGCTGGGCTTGAACGCATCCGTGATCAGCGGCGAAGACCTGCCGTACACGGAGGAATTCGACGCCGTGTTTAGTAATGCCGTGCTGCATTGGATCAGGCGCGCAGACGTGATGCTTGGTGAAGTGTATCGTTCTCTGAAACCAGGCGGCCGATTTGTTGCTGAATGTGGAGGCCACGGTTGCGTTCACAAAATCCGGACTGCGCTGGTTCAAGCATTGGACCGCCGTGGGTTTGATGGCGAGGCTCGCGTTCCCTGGTATTTCCCTACACCCGGCGACTACGCCACCAGGCTGGAACGCGCAGGGTTTCGCGTCGATAGCATTGCTTTGATTCCGCGTCCAACTCCCCTGCCCGGCGACATCGTCAGTTACCTGGAAACTTTTGCTCTCAGTTTTTTTCAAGGATTCTCCGACGAAGCCCGCAGCGACTATTTGCAGGAGGTGCGGACGGTCCTGGAACCGCAACTTCGCGATGCGAATGGAATCTGGGTGGCCGACTATGTACGGCTGCGATTCGCGGCAACCAAAGCTCGCGACGGATATTGCATTTGAGGGCTCGGAATGAACGGGTCCTTCACTTGCTTCCATCCCGTTTGGCGGACAAAAGTCTGCACTTCAGGCAATCATCGAGTCGCAAAATCTCAGGCAGCTTGCTCAGGCGAGTCAATGAAAGCCTGGGTAGCGTCCGGCGAGGGCAAAATCGCTGTGGCCAGCCAAATCCCGCGCTGGTCGGGCTCTTGGTAGCCCACTCCATGGTACACTCCTGCCCATGAAAACGCTGTTAGAGCGGGTTTGAACCGGCGTTAGCCTGTGCCGCCTGATGAAGTTATCAGTTGGTACGCACGCGGTTACAGTTCAACTTCCTGCGCTTCGGCGAGAGGTCTATCGCACTCCTGGTTAGTACAGCGAGGACACTTCATCTGCTGTTCGTTCTAAAAACCTCCCTATGACCGCCGAACGCACGCTTTTTGCCAAGGTCGCCGATGCGGATTCCCGGAAGATTGCGGGATGGCTGGCTCGAATCTTTCGTATTGGCTGGCAAGTAAAGCGGCTCAAAATGGTGGCGCGGGATGCGATGGGACATCCGCGCAAGATGCCGCCAGGATCTCTCGCTGCCTCCTGCCTTCGCGATGCGACCAGCGATGACCGCTTTTATCTGAAAGGTCTTCAGCGCTACGGACCGCTGTTCAAACTTTTCTGGGGCTCCGGTGACTTGAAGGTGTGCGTCATCGGCCTGCCTCTGGCCCGTCGGCTGATGAATCTTTGCCGTGCCTCCTTGCACCCAGTGTCGACCGACATCAAGCAACTGGTGCCGGCCGATTATCTCCGGGCCATGGACCCGGAGATTCATCCGCACTACCGGCATGTGTTCATGGGAGCGCTCCGGGATGATCTAGTTTCTGCCTCGGAACCAGTGATCCGGGACATTATCCGACGGGAACTCGATGGCCTGGTGGGCGGAGCGGAGGCGGATCAGCCTTCTCCGGAGCAACTCACGGTGGCCCTGAACCGGATAGCCACGCGAATACTGCTGCTGGTGGTTCTCGGCGTACGGCCGGAGTCGGCGATGGCAGCAAAGCTGGAGACCTTGTTTCTACGCCTGGGGCCCGACGGTTACATCGCCGATGTCGGACCGGAGCAGCTGGCTGCGTTCCCGAAAATCCGCACACTGGTGCTCCAGATATTGCAGTCAGCGGACGACGACGGCTCATCCTCGGACGGCATCCTGCGCCGCCTGGCACGGATGGGATCGGGCGACACGGTAGACGACACCATCATCGGCAATGCGATTTATATGGTGGAAAGAGGTCGGCACGATCTGCGCGATCTACTACGGTGGATGGTGAAATATCTAAGCGATAACCAGGCAGTGGTCGCAGAACTGCGCGCGAATCTCGCCCGGCCAGGCACGGCCCCCGGCCTCACCGAAGCCTGCGTCCTGGAGACACTCCGCATGGATCAGGCAGAGGTCGTGAACCGAAAGGCTGTGCAGTCATTCGAATTTGACGGCTACCACATCCCGAAGGGCAGCTGGGTCAGCATATTGCTGCGCGAGCCTCACCGGGATCCTGCGAATTTCCTGGAACCGGACCGATTCAGGCCCCAGCGCTTCATGGAGCGGACATACTCGGCTGACCAATATTCGCCATTCGGTATTGACCAGCACCAGTGTATTGGCAAGTTTCTGGTGATTCGAGTAGGAGCGATATTCGTGGAGGAACTGGTGAGTGGGTACAGCTGGACCGTGGCCAGTGATGGTCCCCGGCATTATGGTCACTTTCACTGGCAGCCATCGCCTACTTTTGCTATCGAGCTAAAGCGGAACGCGGCGCAGGCTTAGCGTCCTTACGTGGTCTCGCGTGACTCCGCACGAGCGTGGGCGCTCGCGCCTACATTTTTCTTTTCGCCGATGACGAGAACAACGGGGCGCCCCAGGTGCTGATGGCGAGCAGGGCGCCGAACAGGATGATGGCGTCGAAGCTGGAACGTCCCTCGCGAACGAAGTAGACATCTTTCAAGTTCAGCCAGAGCGCAAATTCATCGAGAGTCAGCGCAGCACCCACTCCGTAAAGCAGTGACATGAGGCCGCTGGCCAGAACCGACGAAGAATCGCTGCCGTTTCCAAACTCACACAGCCAGCCGTAACCGACCAATAGCAGGATCAGGATTCCGAAGACCAGGTGGTGTATGTGACGACCTTCCATGATGACGTAGTGGAAGGGTGGAATATGGTGCAGGATGCAAAACACCATGCCACGAACGATGGCGAAGGTCAGAAAGAAACTTACGGAAGCGATAAACAGGCGGCGCCGGGGACGGTCGACGATGCGCTCGCGCAGCAGCGGACCCAGGCGAGTGCGTCGAAGCAGGAAGAGCAGTCCTGCCGTCGTGGCCAGAAGAACCGGCAGCAGAATCAAGTCAAGGTGCGGTCGCATGAGGCATTAGACCTCGGACGGCTCAATATCGTGAACCCACTCAATTTAATTCATTTTTGAGAATATCCGTTATCACCTTAGGGCTAGTTCGGCGACGTGGCGGCATCCGCGAAATCCTGAACCACGAAGGACACGAAGGACCACGAAGGTTTTATTCTCAGGATTTCCTTCGTGTACCTTCGTGACCTTCGTGGTTTAAGGTTCGATTTACGGCTCAATTTTCTCTGCCCGGAGGAGGTTGCCGCTTCCACGATCCACAACTTGATTTACAATTGGAGCGAATTTGACGAACTCGTCGGAGGATTTTATGAAACTTACCCCAGGAAAGCTGGCCGGGCTTAGAAAAGTATCGAACGAACGCGGGGTCATTGCCGCGGCTGCCATGGACCAGCGTGGATCGCTGCAGAAATCGCTGTCAAAGGAAAAGGGCAGCGAAGTCAGCGACGCCATGATGGAAGAATTCAAGTCGCTGGTGACCGAGGTGCTTACGCCGCATGCCAGCGCTATTCTGCTCGATCCCGAGTGGGGACTGCCGGCGTCCAAGCGCCGCGCTCCGAACGCCGGATTGTTGCTGGCTTATGAAAAGACCGGATACGACAAGACTGGCCCCGGACGTCTGGGCGATCTGCTCGACCTGTGGTCCGTACGCCGGTTGAAAGAAGCAGGCGCGGATTGTTTGAAGATTCTGCTGTACTACACGCCATTCGATCCCAAGGAAGTCAACGACAAGAAGCATGCCTGGGTGGAGCGCATCGGCGATGAGTGCCGCGCCAACGACATTCCATTCTTTCTCGAGTTCGTAGGTTACGAAGAAGGCGCGGACGAAAAGGGCCTGGATTACGCCAAGAAAAAACCCAAGATCGTGGCTGCAAGCATGAAGGAATTCAGCAAGGATCGATATGGCGTGGATGTCCTCAAAGTCGAAGTTCCGATCAACATGAAGTACGTGGACGGCGCGAAGGCTTTCGGCGGACAGAAGGCCTACAGCAAGATAGAAGCCATGGGGCTTTTCCTCGAGGCAGCAACGGCCACCACCAAACCGTTTATCTATCTTTCAGCAGGCGTCAGCAATGCGGAATTTACCGAAGCGCTGGAACTGGCTGCGGAGTCCGGCGTGAAGTTCAATGGCGTGCTTTGCGGGCGGGCGACCTGGAAAGAAGGCATCCCGATTTACGCCAAGCAGGGCGCCACGGCCTTCAAAGAATGGTTGCAGTCTGAAGGCGTAACCAACATCAACAACGTGAATGAACGGTTGAAGGCGGCGACTTCGTGGTATCCAATTTATGGGGTCGAGCCAGCATTGGTAAACGCGTAACCTTCAGTGGTAATGAAAAGGCGGGCCTTGCGGCCCGCCTCTTTTTTTTGAATCGATACTTGCTTTCGTCGACCTACAGCAAATGCATAGTTCCTTCATGGCCTGAAGGCCATTCAGGAGGACAATGGTGAACAAGATCACTCATACCGTATTGATCACCGGCGCTTCCGGCGGCATCGGATACGAACTGGCCAAGCTGTTCGCCAAAGATCATCACGATCTGGTGCTGGTGGCGCGCAACGGGCCGAGGCTGGCGCAAGTCGCCGATGAACTGCAGCGCCAGTTTGGAGTGTCGGTCAAAACGGTTGCGATCGATCTGGCTGAGCCGAATGCTCCGCAGTCGTTGTTTGCGCAGTTGCAGAATGTTGCGGTGGATATTCTGATTAACAATGCCGGTTACGGCCAGTTTGGAGAATTCAGCGACCTTCCGCTGGAAGAAAGTGCGGGGCAAATACAGCTGAACATCACTGCCCTCACTGCGCTCACCAAACTCTTCCTCGGGCCCATGCTGAAGCAGCGGTCGGGCAGGATCATGAACGTAGCGTCGACTGCGGGTTTTCAGCCGGGTCCATTGATGGCGGTCTACTACGCAACCAAGGCGTATGTAATTTCGTTTTCCGAGGCGCTGGCGAATGAGTTGGCGGGCAAGGGCATTAGCGTGACTTGCCTTTGTCCGGGAGCGACCGAAACTGGATTTGCCAGCCGTGCGGGGAACGACAAAACGCGATTGTTCAAGAGCCTTCGTCCAATGGATGCGAAGACCGTGGCTCGCGCTGGATATCACGGTCTGCTTAAGGGCAAGACACTGGTGATTCCAGGAGTGCGCAATTGGCTTGTGGCTGAGTCGGTGCGGTTCTCCCCGCGGAAGATGGTCACGGCGGTTTCGCGGTGGGTGTCGGAGAGAGTGGAGTAGGGTTTAGTGCTTCTGGCGTGAGGCGGTGGCTGGCGCGCGGGGGAGGGCGAAGGCTACGTAGATTCCTCCCGATCCCTGCTTTGGGTCTTTGCCCGAACCGGCGGCTATGACTACGTATTGGCGTCCATCAACTTCGTAGGTGGCCGGAGTGGCGTTGCCTGAAAACGGCAGCGTGGTTTCCCACAGCAATTCGCCGTTGGATTTATCGAAGGCGCGAAACTTTCTGTCGAAATTCGTGGCTGCGATGAACAGCAGGCCACCCGCGGTCACGATGGGTCCACCGTAGTTTTCACTTCCTGTATTCTTCAGTCCCTGCGCCGTCAGTTCGGGGTATTCGCCAAGCGGAATCTTCCAGGCGTACTCGCCGGTGTTCAGGTCGATCGCATTCAGCGTGCCCCAGGGTGGAGCGACCGCGGGATAGCCTTGGGGGTCGAGGAACTTCCTGTATCCAGTGAACCGGTATTTCATCTCCGGCGGCGCTTCACCGGAGCTTTGCAGTTCCTTGCTTTCGCCGCTGATGACGTAGTTCATGACCGCTTCAAGCTGATCGTGAGTCAGGCTGGTGAAGCCCGGCATTCTGCCTTTGCCGCCGGCGATGGTGGCGGCAATGTCTTTGGGAGACATGCGATCCGCAATACCGATGAGCGACGGAAACTGCGGCGGAGAACCGGATTTATCGTCGCGATGGCAGACGCTGCATTGGCTCTGATAGATTCCACGGCCGTTGGCCTCGTTGCCGGTGTTTTCGGCCAGAGAAGCAATCCACGCCATCTCGTTGGAATTCAGATAGAGAATTCCGGTCGCGGGGTCGGCGGCGGACCCGCCCCATTCGGCGCCACCATCGAAGCCGGGAAATATGACGGTGTCCTGGCCCACGGTGATGGGGAAGAACTGGCCTTCGCTGCGCAATTTGTGAAATTGATCCACTGCCCAGCGGTGAGCTTCCGGAGTGCGGTTGGTCAGCAGATCTTCAGTGAGGCGCTGGCGGGCATAGGGCGCGGGCTTCGTGGGCAGCGGCTGCTCGGTGGCGGCGACTTCGCCCGGAACATTGCTGCCGGGATATTTCTGGTACTCAATGGGAAAAAGAGGCTTTCCACTGGCACGATCGAAGACGTAGACGAAACCCTGCTTGGTGGGCTGTGCGACGGCTTCGATTTTTTTCCCGTCGCCTTGAACAGTGGTGAGAACGGGCGGCGAGGGGAAGTCGCGATCCCAGATGTCGTGACGGACGGCCTGAAAGTGCCAGATTCTCTCGCCAGTATCGGCGTTTAGAGCGATGAGAGAGTTGGCGAAGAGGTCGTCGCCCAAACGGTTGCCACCATAAAAATCGAACGCCGCGGAGCCGGTAGGGACGTAGACGATTCCATGACGCAGCATCTACCGTCATGCCGGTCCAGTTGTTGGCTGAGCCGATATATTTCCAGGCATCCTTGGGCCAAGTGTCGTATCCGAACTCACCGGGATGCGGGATAGTGTGGAACGACCAGGCAAGTTTGCCGGTGCGGACGTTGTAGGCGCGGATATCGCCGGGGGGCGCGGGCAGAGTCTCCGGATCGCGGCCACCGACGATGAGGAGGTCTTTGTAAACAACTCCCGGGCTGGTCAACGCGATGGATTGGGTTTCGGGATCGCGTCCCAGATCTTTGCGCAAATCGATGCGGCCGTTTTCGCCGAAGGTTGGGATTGGCTTTCCAGTGTTGGCGTCGAGGGCGTACACCGCATTCATCACGCCGGCGAGGATGCGTTTTTCTTTTCCGTCGGACCAGTAGGCCAGGCCGCGGGCCGGTTGCCATCCGTGGACGGCAGGATCGAACTTCCAAAGGAGCGTGCCGGTGGCCGCGTTCAGGGCGATTACTTTTTGTGAAGGCGTGTAGGTGTAGAGCACGCCGCCGACAATGATGGGGCTGGTTTGCAGTCCGCCGGATTCTCCGGTGTCGAAACTCCAGGCGACCTGGAGTTGTTTTACGTTCTCGCGATTGATTTGAGAGAGAGCTGAGTAGTGGTTGTTTTCAGGAGTGCCGCCGTAGATGGGCCAATCGTGTTGTGCGGATTGAGCGGCAGAAGGCTGAGGCGATGGAACAACGGTTGAGATCACGACGGCAATGGCAACGACGATTTTTTTCAGCGATGTCCTGCTCATATCATCTCGCCTTGTCATCCTGAGCGTAGTGGTTGCTTCCCGACGCAAAGCGACTGCCGAGTCGAAGGACATCTATCGGCTCCCTCGGACTTCTGAACTCTTAGGATCTTTATGAGCCGCGACCCCAACTCTGTCTGCGTACGTTCAGCTTATAGGGATCCTTCGACTTCATCATTCCATTCGCGAGCGAATGGAATGATTCCGCTCAGGATGACACTGAAATTCTTTTATTCCCACTCGATCGTGCCTGGCGGCTTCGAGGTGATGTCGTAGACCACGCGGTTCACGCCTTTTACTTCGTTCACGATCCGGCTGGAAATGGTTTTCAGAACTTCGTGCGGGAGCGGGACCCAGTCGGCGGTCATGCCGTCTTCGGAGTGGACGGCGCGGACGGCGCAGGTGTAGGCGTAGGTGCGCTGGTCGCCCATTACGCCGACCGACATCACCGGGAGAAGCACGGCGAACGATCTGCCAGATTTTTGTGTAGAGACCGGCCTTCTTGATTTCGGTGACGACGATGTCGTCGCAATCGCGCAAGATGCTCAGGCGCTCGGGGGTGACCTCGCCGAGAATTCGCACCGCGAGGCCTGGGCCGGGGAAAGGCTGGCGCTGCAGAACTTCTTCCGGCATGCCGAGGTCGCGGCCGATCTTGCGGACTTCGTCTTTGAATAAATCTTTCAGCGGCTCGATCAGCTTGAGCTTCATCTTGTCGGGCAGGCCGCCGACATTGTGGTGGGTCTTGATGATCTGCGAGGGGCCGCGCACCGAGCGCGACTCGATCACGTCGGGATAGAGCGTGCCCTGCACCAGCCACTCGACGTTGCCTTCCGACTTTCTCGATGCGATTGGCTTCTTCGTCGAAGACTGCGATGAATTCGTTGCCGATGATCTTGCGCTTGGTTTCGGGATCGGTCACGCCGGCGAGTTTATTGAGGAAACGTTCGGTGGCGTCGACCGCGACCAGATGCAGGCCGAGATTGTCGCGCAGGTCCTGCTGCACTTTTTCGAATTCGTTCTTGCGCAGGACGCCGTTGTTGACGAAGACGCAGGTGAGTCGGGTTGCGCCTTTGCCGTCGCGCATGGCGCGATCGACCAGCGTGGCGGCCACCGCCGAGTCGACGCCGCCGGAGAGAGCGCAGATGGCGCGTCCCTGGCCTACGGTCTGGCGTACGCTGGCGATGGTGGCGTCGATGAAATGCTGCGCAGTCCATGTCGGTTTGGCGCCGCAAATGTTAAGGGCGAAGTTGCGCAGGATGTCCGTGCCCGATTGGGTGTGGTGGACTTCGGGGTGGAACTGCACCGCCCACATTTTTCTTTCCGGGGTTTCGATGGCGGCGACGGCGCTCGGAGACCTGGCAACGAGGTGGAATCCGGCGGGGAGTTCTTCTGCTTCGTCGCCGTGTGACATCCAGACGGAAAGCTTTGCGGGCAGGCCATCGAAAAGGCGACAGCCGTTTTTGATTTCGACGTCGGCGTGGCCGTACTCGCGCTTGTCGGCGGCGCGTACTTTTCCGCCGAGGGTGTGCACCATGAACTGCAAGTCCGTAGCAGATTCCGAGGACCGGCAGGCCCAGTTCGAAAACGCGGGGGTCGGCGGCGGGGCGTCCGTGTCGTAGACCGACGAGGGGCCGCCGGAAAGAATGATGCCGACCGGCGAGTAGCTGCGGATTTCTTCGAGCGTGGCAGTGCAGGGAAGCACGACCGAAAAAACATTTTGTTCACGGATGCGGCGCGCGATGAGTTGGGAATATTGGGCGCCGAAGTCGAGGACGACGATGGATTGGGTTTCCACGGACGAGTTTCTCAGATTGCTGGGGGCGTGTAAAGGGACATTGGTTTGAAGACCAGTTGCCGGTTGTTGGTTCTCAGTTCTCAGTTGCTTCCTCTTTCGGCAGGGTCATGAAGACGTAGCTGGCCAGGCGTCCGACGTAGAGAAAATCTACCGCAGCGAAGTAGAGCAGCGTGACCAGCAGGACGCCTCCGAAGACCATGCCGCCGGGAAGCACTTCTGCCAAGCCTAAGGGAAACGCTACCGCGGAGCTGGCGATCACAAAGAGGATCGCATGGGCAATGCCGAACCATGTGCCTGCGGCGACCAGCGAACCGGGACGAGTTCGGCAAAGATCGGTGGCGGCGATCAACGATGTGAACGCTGGAGTGCCTTCGCGGACCGCAAAGACAGAGGCCAGAGATAAATACCAGTTCAATAGCGAGCAGGTCACGCCAATGAGGATGGTCAGGAGCCAGAAGATCAGCAGGGTTGCTCCGGGCGAAGGATCGTCGGGCCGGGAGACCGACTTGGCTACTACCACGGCGCCCACTACGCCGATGGACGCGGCCAGCATGGTGGCGGCGCGGAGGGAGTTGAGGGCGAAAAGCGAAGGTAGGCAGCGGGTAGACGCGAGCGATCCGCGAAAGTATTCGATGGCCGCCTTGAGCGTGGCAGCGCGTGCGAAGGAAGCCAGTGCGATCCAGGCCACGGCGAGGGCGAAGGTGAGAATGACAAACGCAACGACGGCGCGCGGCGCGCTTCCCTGAAAGATGCGAGCCAGGGCTTGCAACATCAGAACTGGTTGGCGAGTTCGCAACAAAAGCATCTCGCCGGCTGTCACAGGAAGGGTGGACAGGTATTCGCGCACAGCGAAGATGACGACGGCTGTGGCCGCCAGGCCGAAGCTCCATCGCCAGGCGATTTCAGCCAGACCCAGAGAGGGCAGGCGAAACATGGTCTGGAAGCCTTCGAGAGTGGGCGAGCGTTGCTTCATGCGTCGTCAGAACAAACTTCACCGGACTGCATTTTCAGTGCACAACAATGTTTATCAGCTTGCCCGGAACCACGATCACTTTCACTATCTGTTTGCCGGCGATCATCGAGGCGATTTTCTCATCGGACTGGGCGCCGGTGCGGACAGCTTCTTCGGATGCGTCGGCTGGAACCACGATGCGACCGCGCAGTTTGCCGTTGATCTGCACCGGGATCTCGATCTCGTCTTCCTTGGCCAGGGCGGGATCGTACTTCGGCCACGGGGCGCGCAGGAGACTTCCCTTCTCGCCTAGCATTTCCCAGAGTTCGTGGGCCAGGTAGGGGGCGAAGGGGGCGAATAGCAAAGCAATATCCCGTTGAACTTCTCGCAGTAGTGGCACTGGCAGCGTCGGCGCGGGCGAGTCGCCCGCGGCCACACTTCGACGGCGTAGAGTTCGTTCACCAACTCCATGACGGCTGCGATGCAGGTGTTGAAATGCCAGCGGCCCTGGAAGTCGTCACTGACGCGCTTGATGGTCTGGTGCAGTTTGCGTTGGACGGCATCGAGCTCTGGAATTCAGATTCCCCGGTACCGGTTGGTTCCACGCCGGATCGTCGGGGCGGGCATTGCGCGCTGCAAACCTGATAGACGCGAGACAGAAACGCTCGATGCCTTCGACGCCGGCATCCTGCCAGTCGAGTTCGCGGTCGGGCGGGGTGGCGAAGAGCGTGTACATGCGCGTGGCGTCGGCGCCGAAGCGCGCGACCATGTCATCGGGCGAGACGACGTTGCCCAGGCTCTTGGACATCTTCGCGCCATCTTTGATGACCATGCCCTGCGTGAAGAGGCGCTCGGCGGGTTCGTCGTTCTTGACCATTCCCATATCGCGCATGAATTTGGTCCAGAAGCGCGAGTAGATCAGGTGCAGGATGGCGTGCTCGACGCCGCCGATGTACTGATCGATGCCCGGTCGCCAAACCAGTAGCCGGCGGTCTCGCCGTCGAACGGGGCATGGTCGTTGTTGGCGTCGGTGTAGCGGTAGAAGTACCAGGACGAATCGACGAACGTGTCCATGGTGTCGGTCTCGCGGCGGGCGGGGCCGCCGCACTTGGGACAGGTCGCATTCACGAACTCGGGCACGCGGCCGAGCGGCGAGCCGCCGGTCAAGGTGATGTCGACATTGTCCGGCAAGAATGACCGGCAGATCTTTTTCCGGCACCGGCGACGATGCCGTCCTTCTCGCAATAGAGCATGGGGATCGGCGTGCCCCAGTAACGCTGGCGCGAGATGCCCCAGTCCTTCAAGCGATAAGTGACGGTCGGCTTGCCGAAGCCGTTTTTGCTCGGCAAGCTCGGACATCGCTTTGCTGGCGGCTTCGCTGCTCAGGCCGCTGAACTGGCCGGAGTTCACCAGCATGCCGTCGCTCGTCGTGAACGGAAGCTTGGGCTCGACGGCGGTCTCCTCGGGATCGCCCTGCGGGCAGAATCACGAGGCGGATTTCAAGTTTGTATTTCTTGGCGAACTCGTAGTCGCGGTCGTCGTGCGCGGGCACGCTCATGATGGCGCCGGTGCCGTAGTCCATCAGGATGTAGTTGGCCACCCAGATGGGAACTTTTTCGCCGGTTGAACGGATTGATGGCGTAGCGTCCGGTGAAGACGCCGTGCTTCTCGATGGCGCCGATGTCGCCGACTTCCCTGGCCTTGCGCTGCTCGGCGATGAGTTGATCGACCTTGCGCGCAGAAGTCGGGATTCTTGCGATGAAGTCGGCGACCATGGGATGCTGGGGCGCGAGCTGGACCGAAGTTGCGCCGTAGATGGTGTCGATGCGCGTGGTGAAGACAGTGATCGTCGATTCGGCTGGATCGGTCGCGCCGTCGAGTTTGAAATCGACCAGCGTGCCTTCGCTGCGGCCGATCCAGTTGCGCTGCATGGTGCGGACTTTTTCCGGCCAGCCCTGGCAGCTTGTCGAGGTCGCGCAACAATTCGTCGGAGTAATTGGTGATGCGCAAGAACCATTGCTCGAGTTCGCGCTGCTCGACCAGCGTGTCTTCGTGACGCCAGCAGCAGCCGTCGACCACCTGCTCGTTGGCCAGCACGGTGGCGCACTTCGGGCACCAGTTCACGCGGCTCTTTTTGCGATAGGCCAAACCCTTCTCGTACAGCTTGAAGAAGAACCACTGGTTCCATTTGTAATAGTCGGGCAGGCAAGTCGTGACTTCGCGCGACCAGTCGTAGGCGAAGCCCAGGCGCTTCATCTGCGCCTTCATGTCGGCGATGTTGCGCAGCGTCCACTCGCGCGGCGGCGTGTTGTTCTTGATGGCGGCGTTTTCGGCGGGAAGCCCGAACGAATCCCAGCCCATGGGATGGAGGACGTTGTAGCCGTTCATCCACATGTAGCGGGCCAGCGCGTCGCCGATGGCGTAGTTGCGCACGTGCCCCATGTGCAATGCGCCGGAGGGATAGGGCAGCATTTCGAGCACGTAGTATTTTTGCCGGGTGGAGTGCGGCTCGGCGGCGTAGAGGGACGGATCCTGCTGCCAGCGGTCGAACCATTTGCTCTCGATGCGCTGGGCATTGTAGCGGTCGTCATTCGGGCTATCGTTGTTCTGACCGTCAGCGCGGAGGGTCTTTTCTTCCTGCGGCATAGAGGGGACTTGCGTGCTCATCGTAACCACTTATTTTACAACGAGACGGAGATTCAGGATGAGCAGGGCCTTCGCTTAGGGTTCGCGATGGAATAGTCTTGTCGCGGTTTGAAACTGGGACAAGCTAAACCTCAGCGGCTGAAGCCGAATCGAGTTTGGCGTTTATTCGGCACGACTGAAGTCGTGCCCTTCCCGGTCGTGCTCTCCTCGGGTCGTGGTCTCCCCAAGTTGTACCCTTCCCGAGTCACAGACTTCCTCATGCGTAGACTTACCGAATCGTGTGCTCGTTTAAATGGATGCTTTGTGGGCGGCGGCTTTGGGGCTGCGCTGTTTACGCAGCTCTGCCTGGAAAGCTTCGGGGGCGAGATCGGTCTTTTTTCGGAAGAGTTCGACCAGCGGGTCATCAGCGCCGGGCGCTGATTGGGGGACTGGGTCACCGGTTTCCAAGCCTTCCGGCTCTACCAGAAGCTCAGGAAGGACGCCGTTGGTGTTGGTCAAGGCCTGAATAAATTTCTCCAGGTCGTTGCGCTGGGGCTCGGTCGTCCGGGAAAATTCGATTCCCATACCCAGGTCGGAATGCATCACCAGCACGATCCCTTCGGCCCTGAAACCCACTCCTGCGACCTTCATCGAGAGAATAATGCGAGTGCGTACCGGAAAAGGCGAAGCGGTATCGAGATAGCAGCCACCCAAGCTAAGGTCGGTGAGCTTGCACGGAGCTGGAGGATCGTCCTGCTCAAACTCGGGCGCGTGGCTTTCCAGCCATGCGTTCAGGCGTTCGAGCATCGCCGGCGCCATGTTCTGGAAGCGAAGACCAACCTGGCGGCCAGGATTTTCCCAGGCGATTTCTCCGACGCATTCGATGTTGTCTTCGGTTTCCGGCAATGCAAACTGGAGAGTGACCTTGCCAATATTTTTGGGGCGGTGAGCCAACTGGATTGCCATGCCGCCTTCGCCGATATCACTGCTGACGGCGCGCATCTGTCCGGCACCGTCGTTCACCTGGATCGTGACTGGAGTCTCGACCGGGATGCGGGCATTGCGGCGGCGTTCGCGCTTCATCAAGGCGCGCACGGCGCGAAAACTGGTCTTCGCACGCTCGGGAGAAAGGGGCTGGTGAAGGACGAAATGCGCTCCCAGGTCCCGGGCGTCTCCCAGTGTGCTTTGAGCTCCAACGATTGCGACCGCTACCGCCCGCTTGTTGACTGGAGCAGAACGGGCGCTGCGCAGCACACGCGAAGCGGCGCGCTGGTCTGCGCAGTCGGCAATGACTGCCTCAAACCTGCGGCGGGTCAGTTTGTGAATGGCGGATTCGGCATCGGGGCAAAGCTCCATGCCAATTTCCAACTCACTCAGCACTCTCCGCAGCACGCGCACGACTTTGTCGTCGGCACAAAAAACCAGAGCTTGTAGACTCATACAATCGTTTACATCTGATAGAACTTAAGGCTGTATTTAGCCACGGCCAGCGGCGGCTTCGGCTCCCTCGTGCTCGTCGTCGAGCAAGTGGGCTACACCCCGGAGTTGTTCGGCGGCGGTCTGAAGAGCCTCAATCTGCTTGCCCAGTTGAGCCTGTTCTGCCTGTTTCTTACGCAACACTTCGTAGATATCCCTCACAGTATTGGCCTCCTTATCGCACTCTAGGTTTGTCCGGGGCCACCGTCAATGACCGGTCACGGTGATTCCGTTACCGGGGTAATGATTGAAATGGTCGCGGCAGCACGACGGCATTGACGGAGATGGGTAAATAGCTTTGTTCACAATACATAGCCGGGTAAGGCAGAAATGCCAAAGCTTGGCGACGGCAGACAAGACCAGGCGATTCCCAATTTGAAACGAGGTTGGGAGATTAAGTGATTAGTTTTCTGTAAGATAGCTTGCCCGCATGGCCTTCGTGGACGATTATTTTCGTTGACTTTGGAGGACAAACGTCCTAGAATCATCAGCTTCCAGTCATAACCTGTTTATTCTGTCAGGCGCTGGTTGGGCTGTGTAATAACGATCGACCGATTGCGATGAATCTCCGGAGCGATCGAGTGAATCTAAGTTTTTAAGGTTCTTTGTTTGCAGCGTTTGCAGTTCTATCCCAGGTACGAGGCATAATCTTCATGGCGAAGCGACGCGGAAATCCCAACTGGGGCAAGCCCGAGCCCATCGGACCCATTACCCCCACCATTACTGAGTTTGAGCAGGTTGTGCGGGAGTATAAGCTCTCGCCTGACCAGTACCTGCGGTCGACCCGTCTGCGCGAATGGGCACGGCGTAACAAGAACTCCAAGTACATCCCAGAACCGCTTCTGGAAGCGTGGGGATTCGAGATCGAGTCCACTCTGTAATCGACGTCTGAAACGAAGGGCCGCCCCAAGAGGCGGCCTTTTTTATTTGCCGGCATGGGGATTGGGCGGCGAGATTTCCAGTCCAAGTTTGGCTTCCAGAGGACTATGCTATCCGGCGTGATGAAGTTTTCCGGAGACCAGATCGTGGCTGCCGTGGTCGCAACCAGTTTCGCGGCCGGGCTGAACGTTTATGCGACCGTGGCCACGCTGGGGTTGCTGGCGCACGCGGGCGTGCTGGCATTGCCTCCAGCGCTCGCGATCCTGGCTAGCTGGTGGGTGATTGGCATCAGCACGGCGCTGTTTGCCGTGGAGTTCTTTGCCGACAAGATTCCCGCTTTCGACCTGGTTTGGAACACTTTGCACACTTTTATACGAATCCCAATTGCGGCTCTGCTGGCTTATCGTGCGACCGCTGCACTCTCACCCTGGGAGCAGATGGCGGCAACCGCAGCGGGCGGCGTGATCGCTTTTGCGGCGCATGGGGGCAAAACGGCGGCGCGTGCGGCGGTGACGGCTTCTCCGGAGCCGTTCTCGAATGCCGCATTGAGCCTTGGAGAGGACGGCCTGGCAATTTTTCTGACCTGGTTCGCTACTCAGCATCCCTATACGGCGGCTGGGATCGTGGCGTTCCTTCTGGTGATCATTGTGCTTCTGGCTCGCTGGGTCTTGCGTTCGCTTCGGGCTTTATTTAGCGGGGCGGAGGATTTGCTGGCTGGTAGTCCACATTCGTGACGTTTGCGAGGCGTTTGCGATTGTGAGATTTGCTACGAGATCAAAAGCCTTACCGCAAAGGGCGCAAAGATATCCGCAAAGTTCGCCAAGGAAACCCTTGGCGGGCGGGCCGTCTGGTTTTGACGGTATTCGATGAACATGCGATAGTTATGCGTTTCTCGCGTCGCCGGGAAAACCGGTTGAAGTTAAACCCGGCGAGGAGCCCCGAGTTTCATGATCCGCTTGATACCGCGGGAGACCAAGTTCTTCCGCATGTTCGCTGAAGTGTCGCAGAATGTCACGGAAGGCGCTCGCCTTCTGCAGGACATTCTGAAGAACCCCGCCAACATCGCCGAACGCCTGGAGAAGCTACAGGCCATCGAGCACCGGGGCGATGAGATGACGCACGCCATCATCACTACCCTCAATCAGACCTTTATCACTCCCTTCGACCGCGAAGACATTCATCGCCTGACTTCCTCGCTGGATGACGTGCTCGACTTCGTCAATTCGGCGGGAATGCGGCTGACTCTTTACCGGATCACGTCGCCACCGCCGGTTGCTGCAGAGTTGGCGGGCCTGATCGTTGAGCAGTCAGAGGAATTGGCCAAGGGAGTTTCGTTGCTGGAGCAGAACCAGCGCGTGCTGGAGCATTGCGTGGAGGTTCACAGGCTGGAAAATGAAGCTGATCGGGTGAGCCGCAACGCGATCGCGGAACTTTTTGATAACGAGAAGGATCCCATACAGCTGATCAAGATGAAAGAGTTGTACGAAGTGCTTGAAATGGCGACTGATAAAGCTGAAGACGCCGCCAACGTGCTGGAAGCCGTTGCCTTGAAGAGCGCTTGATGGCTTTCCGCGTCAACACCACCATCCCAAGGGGACCCCGCCGGTGAGCACAGGACTGCTGCTGTTGATCATCACCGTGGCCGTTGCCCTGACTTTCGACTTCCTGAACGGCTTTCACGACGCCGCCAACAGCATCGCCACCGTGGTATCCACCCGGGTTTTGTCGCCCAAGCTGGCGGTGATCTGGGCGGCCTTTTTCAATTTCGCGGCTGCGTTTCTTCTGGGTACAGCGGTAGCCAAGACTATCGGCAAAGGCATGATCCGGTTGGACGACGTCACCCAGTATGTGGTCATTGCCGGCCTGGCCGGTGCAATTGTGTGGGACTTGCTGACCTGGTGGTGGGGACTGCCGACGTCATCGTCGCACGCGCTGATCGGAGGCTACGCGGGCGCTGCGATGGCGCGAGCCGCGCTAAACCACGGAATTGCCCATGCTTATTCAGTGATTTTGCCTCACGGCTGGACTTTGACCCTGATTTTCATCGTAGTGGCTCCGGTCATGGGACTGGTGCTGGCTCTGTTGCTATCGTCAGCCAGCTACTGGATCCTGCGCAATTGGACACCTGGACAGGTGGACAAATGGTTTCGGAAGCTGCAGTTGCTGTCTGCCGCTGCCTACAGTCTGGGCCACGGAGGAAACGATGCCCAGAAGACGATGGGCATCATTGCGGGAGCGCTGTTTACCGCGGGTTATATGACGCCGGATGAGATCGCGCACGAGTGGGGACACTACAAGTGGTTCATTATCCTGTCCGCGCACACCGCGATTGCTCTGGGCACGTATTTCGGTGGCTGGCGGATCGTGCATACCATGGGTTCGAAGATCACCAAGCTGAGACCTCTGGGTGGATTTTGCGCAGAAACCGCCGGCGCCATCACCCTGTTCGGAACGGCGCTGGCCGGCATTCCGGTGAGCACGACGCACACGATTACGGGGGCCATCATCGGGGTAGGGGCCATCCATCGTCTATCGGCAGTGCGGTGGGGAGTGGCGCGGCGAATCGTTTGGGCTTGGCTGATTACGATTCCAGCTTCGGCGGCGGCCGCAGGGCTGTTTTTCTGGATCATTTGGCTGGTGCATCGGGCGGCATGAACTTCGGAAAACCCCTTAACCACCAAGGACACGAAGGATCACTAAGGAAAACCAGCGGAATGTGGGTTTTCCTTCGTGATCC
The DNA here is from genome assembly GCA_963741105.1 of Terriglobia bacterium. Taxonomy (GTDB): domain Bacteria; phylum Acidobacteriota; class Terriglobia; order Terriglobales; family Acidobacteriaceae; genus JAIQFF01. Next base: position 34,041 of record CAVUGT010000002.1, on the reverse strand, counting down.
TTCGTGTCCTTGGTGGTTAAAGGGTTGGTTGGAGTCTTTTGTTAAAATGAGGCCAGCATGACGGCGCACTCAGCATTTACTGACGTTCCGACGGCCATTGAGGAAATCCGCGCTGGGCGGATGGTTGTGGTGGTGGACGATGAAGACCGGGAGAATGAAGGCGACCTGACGCTGGCGGCCGAGAAGGTAACGCCCGAGGCGATCAATTTCATGGCCAAGTACGGGCGCGGCCTGGTTTGCCTGGCGATGACCGAAGAACGTCTGGATCATTTGCGCATCGGTCCGATGACCGCAGAAAACACCTCGAATTACGGTACGGCGTTTTGTGAGGCCATCGATGCACGCGATGGCGTGACGACCGGAATCTCGGCTTACGACCGGGCCCGTACGATCAAAGTTGCGGTCGATCCTGCGACGCGGCCTTCTGACTTGGCTCGTCCGGGGCATGTTTTTCCGCTGCGCGCGCGTAAGGGTGGCGTTTTGCTTCGCGCTGGGCAGACAGAAGCGGCAGTCGATCTGGCTCGGATGGCGGGGCTGGTGCCTGCTGGCATCATCTGCGAAATCATGCGCGACGATGGGACCATGGCGCGCGTACCTGATCTGATCGAGTTCTGCGAGACGCACGGCCTGAAGATGCTTACCGTCGCGGAACTAATCCGCTACCGCATGCAGCACGAGCGTCATGTGCAACGCGTAGGCGAAGCGCTCATCGACACGCAGTATGGCGAGTTCCGTCTGATCGCCTACGAGAGCGAAGTGGATGGCGGCGAGTCGCACATGGCTTTGGTGCGCGGCGATATTGAAAGCGGTGACGAGCCCGTGCTGGTGCGCATGCACTCGCATTGCCTGATGGGCGACGTTTTCGGATCCACCGGATGTGACTGTCACGCCACGATCGAAGGCTCGATGCAGCGGATTGCCCGGGAGGGCCGGGGCGCGTTGATTTATCTGCATCAGACGTCCAAGGGATTTTCGGTGGAGAAGATGGCGGAGAGGACAGCCCTCACGTTTCATCGCGACAAGCGTTTGCCGGCTTTGCCCGAGAGCGAGCGCAAGACTCAGCGCGAAGTTGGTATCGGAGCGCAGATTTTGTCGGACCTGAATCTGCGGCGCATACGGCTGCTGACGAATCATCCCCGCAAAGTGGCTGGGCTTGAGGGATTCGGGATCGAGATTGTGGAGCAGATTCCGGTAGCGCTGGACCGGGTACGCAGTAAGTAGTGTGGTGATTGAAGCGAAGAGCATTAACCACCAAGGACACGAAGGTCCACGAAGGAAAGCCTTGGCTCTCGCTTCAGCGGCATTTCCGCGATGAAGCTTTCCTCTCCCAACACATCCACCTACGTAGCTTTGCTGCGCGGCATCAATGTCGGCGGGCACAAGATCATCAAGATGGAGTTGCTGCGAAAAGCATTCGAGGGGATGGGGTTTGTCGACGTGGCTACGTATGTTCAGAGTGGAAATGTGATTTTCAAAGCGCCCACGAAAGCGGCTGCGAATTTGCCCAAGCAAATCGAGGAGATATTGCTTCGCCGATTTGAGATGGCGGTGCCGGTGATCGTGCGAACATCAGAAGAGATTGCCGATGTCGCAGGCAACAATCCGTTTCTGAACGAAGCGGGCATCGACGTGAGCAGGCTGCACGTTTGCTTTCTTTCGGGCTTGCCACAAAAGACGGCCGTGAAAGAACTGGACACGATCGCGGCGGGTGACGATCGGCTTAAGTGCTGCGGGCGGGAAATATATCTGCATTGTCCTAACGGTTTTGCCGGGACCAAGTTGTCGATCAATGCGTTTGAGAAGATTCTTTCGGTGCGGGCGACTACGCGCAATTGGAATACGGTCAACAGACTTTGGGAAATGGCGCGGGATTAGATCTCACCCCATAGCGATTGGATTTCCATCCCTCGTCACTCCTAGCGACAAGGCGGCACGTATCATTGCGCCCAAAAGTTGACAGCCGAGGAGGCGACCATGCGGCGCGTGCGCTATTCGGTGGTGATGAGTTTGGACGGTTACATCGCGGGACCCAACGGAGAAGCCGACTGGATACCCGCGGACCCGGAATTCGATTTCAATGCACTATTCAATCAGTTCGACACTCTTCTGGTCGGGCGCCGGACATTTGACACCATGGTCGCCGCCGGACGTGTCTCGATACCCGGAATGAAGACAATTGTTTTTTCGCGAACCTTGAGGCAAGAAAACCATCCTGAGGTTGTCATTGTGGGGGGCGGTCATAAGGAAACCGTGACTGCGCTGAAAGTCGCTCCTGGAAAAGACATCTGGCTGTTCGGTGGTGGGGCGCTCTTCCGTAGCCTCGCCGAAGATAAACTCGTCGACACGGTTGAAGTCGGCATTGTCCCTGTCCTTCTCGGTGCGGGAATTCCGTTACTGCCGAGCTCTGCGAAGCAGATCAAACTATCTCTCACACATCATAAAGTCCGTAAGACCGGAATGGTCGCATTGGAATACGCGATCGAAGGCTAAAGGAAAGGCACTTGAGGCCCACCGTTGAAAGGTGCCGACCAGGTTCCACCTTCCTGCGCACTAGTACTTAGCTGTTGTTAAATTAGGTCGGGTGAAAGCAGAATGGTTTTCAGCAGTTTTCGGCACGACTAGAGTTGTGCCCTTCCCGGATGAGGAGAAGTGAGGCGTTAGCTGGGCTTGCGGATTACGATGTCGCTATCGTTGATGAAGAATTGCACTGAGCACTGGTCGGAGCCGCAGATGACCGGTAGCAGGCCGGCCAGTTGTTTGCGCGTGATGAGGCCCAGGGTGCCGCAGTCGGGACAGGCGAGCACGGCCCAGTAGGGATCTTCTTTTTCGCCCACGCGACCGGCATTTTCGAGCACGAAGATTGTGCCTGGATGCATCTGCTCGGGGATCCACTCGTTCAGGACGTTCAGTTCTCCAACCATCTCCCCTCCCGTAGAGCTAATTTTTTGGAGCTAAACTTCCCTGCTACGAAACTTTTCTGCGTAACTGCCGCGGCACGGCGGCACTAACTTTTTTTTCCGAACTGCGAACCTGCGCGCGAACTTCGGCGCGAATCTGGCGCACCGTATCGCTGAGACAAACCGTCAGCATTGGCTGACGGGAATTTTTCAGGATGTCGATGATCTGGCGGGCTGAGGTTTCCAGATACAGCGTGCGGCCGTCGGTGAGCAGATGGTAGTCAGACGAACCGGTGACGGTTTCCGCCAGACGCTTGCTGAACTCGCGTTGCAGGAAGCGCATCACCTTGCGGACGCGCTGCAAGGAGAAACCGCGGCGGCGTAGTTCGCAGATGACGGCGACTTCGGCCAGGTCTTCATTCGAGTACACGCGGCGGTGTCCTTCGCGGGCGGGGACGACGATGCGGCGCTCGTCCCACCATTGCAACTGGCGCAGGGTGATGCCGGTGAGGGCCATCACTTCGCGAGATGTAAATTGCGTTTGCATTCTGCCCGGAAAATGTTTCAAACATTTTGATCAAAAAATGTTTGACACATTTTAGGCGGTAAGTGGTTGCTGTCAATCGGAGATTTGGGGGTGAGGTGTACTAGAGGAGTTCCTATGTGATTCCGAGGGACGAGTCTACGTCGTTCGCTCTTACGCCCCTACGGGGCTGACTTATTTCCTAAGCTTACCCACGGCTTGCGCCGTGGGCTCTAGTCTGCCGCCGCTACGCGGCTGAACTTCATCGTCAACGGTCTACTTGTCGCGCGTTTTGGGGTTTCCTGGCTGAGGGCGGGACGCCCTCAGGACAGCCGGCGGGACGCCGGCGCTACCGCAAACCGCCGCCTACGAAGTGGACGATTTCTAGTTTGTCGCCTTCTGACAGGTTCGTTTCCTGCCATTGCGTCCGCGGGACGATGTTGCGGTTTAGTTCTATGGCAACGCGGTCTTGCTTCATGCCTAGATGGTCGATGAGTTGGGCCAGGGTTGTTGAGTCGGAGGTCTGTTCCTGGCCGTTGATGGTGATTTTCATTGTTTTGATTTTCGCAACTATCGGACCTGTGGGCAAGCGCAGGCTACATGGGGACAGCCGCCCCTTCGACTTCGCTCAGGGCAGGCTCTCGGCTGTCCGGTCGAGCGGAGTCTCGACCTCGTTTTGATGGGCACGAAAACCTTTGCGGAGCTTCGCTCCGCTGGGCGGGTGGGGACACCCGCCCCTACGTGGGCGGTGGCGGCCCCTTACGCTTCTACTTTTCTTAGCTGGAATTTGCGGGTGGCGGTGCGGCCGGAATAGTTGGCCTGGACCAGGACGGAGGCATCTGGTAGGGCGAAGTCGTCGACTTCAATCTTCATTTCGGTGTCGCCGGAGGGGTCGGTGACCATTTGGGCATAAAAGGGGCTGGCGTCAGGGCGAGCGAAGCGGACCGTGAGGCGGGCGCCGGGGACGCCGGAGCCGCTTTCTGTCACCCGCAAGCGCATGATCAGGTTGCGGTCGGCGTGGACGGAATTGGCGTTCAGCCATTGCACGTCGAGTTCTTTGACGGCGGCCAGGGTTTCTGGAGTCTCGCGCTTGTCGAGGATGTCGTCCAGGTGGCCGTCGCGGATGGCGTCCAAGACCAGGCGATGCTGGTCGCGGAGGCCATGCTCTTTTTGCTGGTCGGTAAAGCCGTCGGCCAGTTTGTCTCCGTACGGCGTCGCGCGCTTGCCGATGCAACGGCCGCGGACGAAGACCTGGGTTTGCAGCAGCAGTTCGCCCTCGCGGGCCTCGCTCTGCACGTGGTAGACGGTGTCGCCCTGCTTGATGTCAGTGTTAAAGCCAAAGATCATGAGTCAGTCTTCACTATTACTATTTACTTCAATATCACAGATTTACTGTGAGAAATGGGCTGTCGCGAAAGTGATGACACCTATCGATTAAAAAGTTTTAACAAAGCCTCGGTAAAAGCGGCTCCGTCGCTTGACACTACCAAAATCGAACTCTAATCTAGAATGTTTTAGTAATGCTTGGCGCGAATTATATATAGCTCTCCCATGCCCGACAATTACTTCGTCCGCTACCTGCCACTATTAATTCACCTTGTAGTCGCTGGCGTACTCGCGGGCGCGATTGTGACGCTTTCCACCATCGTGGGGTACCGGCGGCCGACGCGGGCCAAAATGTCTCCTTACGAATGCGGAATGACCCCGATCGGAGATGCCCGGGAACGCTTCTCGGTCAAGTTTTACATGGTGGCAATGCTGTTCATCTTGTTCGACATTGAAGCGGTGTTTCTTTATCCCTGGGCTGTAATTCTGCGCGATCTGAAGATGTTTGGCTTCTGGGAGATGATGGTTTACATCGGCATCATGCTGGTGGGCTTCTTCTATGTGTGGAAAAAGGGCGCGCTCGACTGGGGCAAGCCGTCGGCCCGGCGAGGCGAAGTCTAATGCCCCTGCAACCCGCCATTACCGATCTTGAGCAACTGAAGCAGCATCCGGCGATCGCTGCGTTGATGGCATGGAACCCCGCCTCGGTTGAAGGCGCGAAGTTTGATCGCGATGAAATGAGCATCTACGTGGAGCGATCGTCGATCCGCGATGCTTGCGAACTGCTGCGCCAGAACCCGGATTTTCCCTTCAACTACCTGGCGGACATCACCTGCGTGGACTGGTTCCCTTCCGAGCCGCGGTTTGAAGTGGTTTATCACCTGCTGTCGCACTCGAAAAAAGAGCGCGTGCGGTTGAAGGTGCGGTTGGATGGTGGAAGTCCGGCGCTGGATTCCGTGACGGCGGTATGGCCTGCTGCGAACTATTTTGAGCGGGAAGTGTTCGATTTGTTTGGAATACGCTTTGCGGGACATCCTTACTTGCGGCGGATCTTGATGCCGGAGGATTGGGAAGGTAATCCGCTGCGCAAGGATTATCCGGTGGAGGGCTACCGCTAGAACTCGCCATGGCCCATCTTTCTCCAGCGCCCGCGCTTGAACCCGGTCAGGACAAGACGATGATCCTGAACATGGGTCCGCATCATCCGTCGACACACGGAGTGCTGCGACTGATTCTCGAGATTGATGGCGAGAATATTGTGCGGATCATGCCCGACATCGGGTATCTGCACACCGGGATCGAGAAGACCTGCGAGGCCAAGTTCTATCAGCAAGTGGTGCCGCTGACTGACCGGATCGACTATCTGTGTCCGCTGACCAACAATCTTTGTTACGTGCTCGCGGTGGAGAAACTGCTGGGGCTGGAGATTCCTCCCAAGGCGCAGTGGATGCGGGTAATGCTGAACGAGCTGACTCGGATCAACTCACACTTGGTCTGGCTGGGAACGCATGCGCTCGATATCGGCGCGATGACGGTCTTCCTTTATTGCTTCCGCGAGCGCGAAGATATTCTGCGCCTGTTCGAGATGGTCAGCGGACAGCGCATGATGACTTCTTACTTCCGCATTGGCGGGTTGGCGCTGGAACCACCGCTCGGATTTTTTGAGCGCGTAAAGGATTTTGCCAAGCGCTTCCCTTCGAAGGTGGACGAATACGAAAACCTGCTGACGGGAAATCCCATCTGGGGAATGCGCACCAAGGGTGTGGCACGAATTACCGCCGAAGATGCGATCGCGCTGGGGGCAAGCGGTCCGACCCTGCGAGGCAGCGGAATTGACTTCGATTTGCGCCGCGACATGCCGTACTCCGGTTACGAGAACTTCAAGTTCAACGTGCCGGTCGGAACGGACGGCGACGTGTTTGCCCGTTACATGTGCCGCGTCGGCGAGATGCGGGAATCCATCGCGATGGTGCAGCAGGCGGTCGAAGGGATGCCGGACGGCCCGATCAAAGCGGTTGCACCAAAAGTGGTGCTACCGGACCGCGAGATGATGAAGACGCAGATGGAAGCGCTCATCTATCACTTTAAGATTATTACGGAAGGCTTTGCTGTGCCTGCAGGTGAGGTCTATCAGGCGGTGGAGTCTCCGCGTGGCGAAATGGGGTACTACATCGTCAGCGACGGGACGGCAAAGCCTTATCGGGTGCATATGCGGTCGGCTTGTTTGGCTAATTTGCAGACGCTGCCTACCATGTGTGAGGGACGGTTGCTGGCGGATGTAGTGGCGGCGATCGGGTCGATCGATATTGTGCTGGGCGAGATTGATCGGTAGCGACAGCTAAAATCAAAGGCTTGAACCACGAAGGACACCAAGGTCCACGAAGGAAGCCCTTCGGTGCAGGTTTTTACTTTGTGGTACTTCGTGTCCTTGGTGGTTAAAGGTTTTCGCATGAAATTTTCTGACCAGTTCGAACAGCGCTTCACGGATATGCTGACGCACTATCCGACAAAGAGGTCGTGCCTGGTGCCGACACTGCTTTACGCCCAGGATGAGGTCGGCTATCTGAGCGACGAGGTCATCACGGAACTTGCGGGCCGCCTGGAACTCACCGAACTCGATGTCCGCAATGTGATCAGCTATTACTCGATGCTGACCACCAAGCCGCGAGGGAAATACAACGTTCAGGTTTGCACGAATATCGCCTGCATGCTGCGAGGCGGTGAGGAACTGCTCGAGCACTGCGAGAAAAGGCTCGGTATCGGACATAAAGGAACGACGCCGGACGGACTTTTCTCGCTGGAAGAAGTCGAATGCATTGGGGGATGCAGCTGGGCCCCGGCGGTGCAGGTGAACTACGATTTTCATGAGAACCTGACGACACAGAAGATGGACAAGGTGCTGGAGGGCTACGCGAAGAAGGGGGCGTAGGAATTCGAGATTGAAGATTTCAGATTTCAGATTTGAAAATCGATTGGGTTATGTAAATCTGCAATCTAAAATCATCACTCTGAAATTGAATCATGGCTGATCTGGTTTCACATCCCGACGAAGTAAAGGTCGTCTCCAAACGCTTTGGCCTAGGTGCGACCAATATTGAGCGCTACCTTGAGCTTGACGGATACAAGGCGGTGCAGAAGGCCCTGAGCATGGGCGCCGACGGCATCGTCAATGAGGTCAAGAATTCCGGTCTGCGTGGACGCGGGGGCGCGGGGTTCAGCACCGGGCTGAAGTGGTCGTTTGTTCCCAAGCAGGCGCCGAAGCCGAAGTATGTTCTGTGCAATGGGGATGAGAGCGAGCCTGGGACCTGCAAAGACCGGTTGATATTCGAGCATGATCCGCATGCGGTGATTGAAGGTGTGATGATCGCCGGACTGGCAGTCGGCTCGAAGACCGGTTACATCTATGTTCGCGGCGAATATCGCTACCTTCTCGAGATCGTGCAGAAGGCGATTGCGGACGCCTACTCGCGCGGGTTTCTGGGCAAGAACATTTTTGGCAGCGGGCAGGACTTCGATATTTACTGGCACGGCGGCGCGGGCGCCTACGAAGTAGGAGAAGAATCGGCGCTGATGGAGTCGCTTGAAGGTAAGCGCGGCATTCCGCGGATCCGTCCTCCCTTCCCTGCCGTGGTTGGGCTGTGGGGCGGGCCGACCGTGATTAACAATGCTGAAACCCTGGCCAGCGTACCGCACATTATTATGGGCGGCGCGGAGTGGTATGCCAATCTGGGGCCACCGAAGAATGGCGGGACCAGGCTGTTCTGTCTTAGCGGTCACCTCAAGAAGCCCGGGGTGTACGAACTGCCCATGGGTTACAACCTCCGTAAGATGATTTACGACGTGGCCGGAGGCATTCCCAACGGACGTGCGCTCAAAGCAGTCGTTCCGGGCGGATCGAGCACGCCGATATTGAAGTCCGATGAGATCGATATCGCAATGGATTTTGACAGCGTCGCGAAAACCGGTTCCATGCTGGGCTCGGGTGGAGTGGTGGTGCTCGACGACACGACCTGCATCGTCAAATTCGCTTTGCGGACGATGAAGTTTTACCAGCACGAAAGTTGCGGCTGGTGCATCCCTTGCCGCGAGGGTACGGACTGGCTGAAGAAGACGCTGATCCGCTTTCACAACGGCGGCGGAGTCAAAAAAGATATCGACAACATGTACTACCTTTCGGAAAACATGCTGGGCCGGACGTTTTGTCCGCTGGGTGATGCCGCGGCGATGCCGACCATGGCGTTCATCAAGAAATTCCGGAAGGAGTTTGAAGATCATTTGGACGGAAAGCCGTGTCCGTATGAGAAGGCAGCGGAGCCGGTGTTGGTGTAGGAAGAAATCGGGCAATTGGGTGATTTTGTAATTGAGTAATTTGAAAACCCACGGCGATTAGCTAATTTTCGAATTACACAATTACTAAATTTCTCAATTACCAATCCAAATCATGGCTGACGTAAACATTACTGTCGACGGCAAGAAGGTCACGGCTCCGGCTGGGACTTTGCTGATTGAAGCCTGCAAGACTGTGGGCATCGAAGTTCCTTCGTTTTGCTACTACCCGAATCTTTCACTGCAGGGCGCTTGCCGCATGTGCCTGGTCAAAGTCGAGAAGATGCCCAAGTTGCAGACTGCGTGCACGACGGTCATTACTGAAGGCATGGTTGCGATCACCGACAGCGATGAAGTGCGGCAGGCGCGCAAGGGCATGGTGGAGTTGTTGTTGGGGAACCATCCGCTGGATTGTCCGGTGTGCGATGCCGGGGGCGAGTGCGAACTGCAGGACATGACGTTTTCGTACGGCGCGGCGGAATCGAAGTACATGGAGCCGAAGAACCACAAGGAGGAGCAGCAGTGGTCTCCGGTGGTGTACTTTGACCGGCCGCGATGCATTCTATGCTATCGCTGTGTGCGCGTTTGCGGCGAAGGCATGGACGTTTGGGCGCTGGGAGTGCAGAACCGCGGCGTGGGGTCGATCATCGCACCTAATAAAGAGGACCATCTGGAGTGCGAAGAGTGCGGCGCGTGTATCGACATCTGTCCGGTGGGTGCGCTGACTTCGGGAGCTTATCGGTATAAGACGCGTCCGTGGGAAATGAACCACGTCGGCACGACCTGCACGCATTGCGCGGACGGATGCAAGACCACGCTGGGCGTGCGCCGCTCCGAGACCGGCATGGAGATTGTGCGCGGCGACAATCGCGACAAGAGCGGCATCAATGGCGACTTTCTCTGCATAAAGGGCCGCTACGCTTTCGATTTTGCTAACCGCGAAGATCGTTTGACTCAGCCGCTGATCCGTAAAGACGGACAACTGGCGCCGGCGACCTGGGAAGAAGCGTTTGAGCTGATCGGAAAACGATTCAAGGAAGCTCGCGAGCAGCATGGCGGAGCGTCGATTGGCGTCGTGGGCTCCAACCGCACGACCAACGAAGAAAATTATCTTTTGCAGAAGTTTGCGCGCGTGGTTCTGCAGACGAACAACATTGACCATCACCGGACGGCGGACTTCCCTGCTTTCGCCGCGGCGCTTGGCGGGAAGCCGGAAGCTACAGCCACCATGCGTGATGTGTACAACGCGCCGGCGATTCTGTTGATTGGGAACGATCCTACGGAACAGCATCCGCTGCTGGCCTGGCAGATTCGGAATAACGTTCGACTGCACCGGGCGAAGTTATATGTGGTGAACTCTGCCGACATCAAACTCAAGCGACAGGCGGCTGCGTTCTTGCAGATTCCGGTTGGATCTGAGGGTAAGCTTGCTGCGTTTTTGGCGGGAGATGATTCAGTCGTTGAGGGATTGGCGTCTGACGGGGGCGAGTCGCCCGCGACCACACTGAGCGGTTTCCGCGATCAGGTTCGGGGCGAGCAGAATCTGGTCATCGTCTTTGGCGCGGAGATTCGTGGCAGGGACATCGCTTCTCTGGTCAAGTTTGGCTCTGGCATTCCGGGAGCGAAGTTTCTTTGTCTGGCGGATTACGCCAACTCGCGCGGGGCGGCGGACATGGGTCTCTACCCTGATTTGTTGCCTGGTTATCATCCCATCGCTGATTCTGGAAAATTCAGTGCGGAGTGGGGCTCGGTACCACAGACACAAGGGATGACTTTGCCGGAGATGGTTGAAAGTGGGCGCGGTGGAAAATTGAGGGCGCTGTACGTTGTCGGCGCGAATCCCGTGGGGCGGTTCCAGATCGATCCCTTTGTTTTCGCTCAGAGCTTCGTTGTAGTCCAAGACATGTTCCTGACTGAAACCGCTGCTCTGGCCGATGTGGTCTTGCCGGCCGCCAACGCCTACGAAAAATCGGGGACGTTTACCAACACTTGCGGCGATCTGCAGTTGGTGAAGAAGGCGGGAGAAGTCACGGGCAGCAAGTCAGACTTTGAAATGATCGTGCGCATCGCCGATGCGATGGGCGCGGATGTTCGCGCACTGGTCCCGTTCGGGCGAGGCTCGTCCGCAGACATGGGGCAATCGCGTGGGGCGCAATCAGGTGAAGCCGACCGGCACTCGGTGTGGCTGGAAGCGCACGGGCTGGAGCCGAAGATGAGTCCGTTTGATCCGACGGCAATTCTGGATGAAATTCAGCGGCTGGTGCCGGGATACGAAGTTTCGCGGATGAACCTGCTGGCGGGCAACGATCAGCACACGACTTTGGTGGGGATCTCGACGGGAGTGGTGCAGGATCCGAAGTTGATTGTTCCGGCGAACGACAATCTGTTCAGTTCGGGCACCCTGGGACGTTACTCGCGGACGCTGAACTCGGTGATGGAGAACCATAATCCGCAGCCAGCGGAAGCTGAAGTTGCCGCGGACTAGAGACTCTTTCTGACATTTAGAGAAGCGAGGGCGAGACGCCCTCGCGACAGCCGGCGGGACGCCGGCGCTACAGAGAATAACCGTTGAATATCACTACCTTCATCATCGTTTCTGTAATCAAGACTGTGCTTGCACTCGTTGTGCTGCTGACGGCGGTGGCTTACACCGTCTGGTTGGAGCGCAAAGTCGTGGGCCACATGCAGAACCGTTGGGGTCCGACGCGTGTGGGTCCGTTTGGCTTGCTGCAGCCCATGGCGGATGGCGTGAAGTTTCTGTTCAAGGAAGATCTGACCCCGCCGCATGTGTACAAGCCGTTGTACATCGCAGCGCCGATGATTGCCGTGGTCTTTGCACTGACTTCGATTGCGGTGATTCCGATTGGCAATTCCATCACCATCGGAAGCCTGGTCATTCCACTGCAGATCACGGATGTAAACATCGGGCTGCTGATCATTCTGGGCGTCACCTCACTGGGCGTGTACGGCGTGGCCCTGGCCGGTTGGTCGTCGAATAGCAAGTATTCGCTGCTGGGAGGATTGCGGGCGAGCGCGCAGATGATCAGTTATGAGATTTCACTGGGACTCTCGCTGGTCGGCGTGCTGATGCTCACGGGCAGCTTCAGCCTGCGGGATATTGTGGACGCTCAGAGCGGAACGTTTTGGGGATTTATTCCGCGCTGGAACATTTTTTATGGCGGACAGTTCATTGCCTTCTTTATTTATCTGATGTCGGCGTATGCGGAAACAAACCGTATCCCATTCGATCTGCCAGAGGCGGAAACCGAACTGGTGGCTGGCTACCACACAGAATACAGCGCCATGAAGTTTGCCATGTTCTTTATGGCTGAGTACGCGAACATGATTACCGTGGCGGCTGTAGCCTCTCTGTTGTTTCTGGGTGGGTGGCACGGGCCGGTGTTTGGGCCTGCCTTGCTGCAGTCGCTGCTTCCGATTTTCTGGTTTGTACTGCGCATCTTTGGGTTCTTGTTTGTTTACATTTGGGTGCGCGGGACTTTGCCCCGGTTTCGTTATGACCAGTTGATGGCGTTTGGGTGGAAGTTTCTTTTGCCGCTTTCGATTGCGAATCTTGTTATTACGGCTTTGGTGGTGGCGTTGCGCGCTTAGTTTTTAGTTCTCGGTTCTCAGTTCTTAGTTCTCGGTTCAATGACTCATCTGATCATATTTTTGGCGTTTGGGGCGTTGTGCGTGGCGGGGGCGGTTAACCTGCTGGTGCAACGGCATCCCATTAACAGTGCGCTTTCACTGGTGGTGGTCATGGGATCGCTGGCAGTGGAGTATCTGCTGCTGGGCGCAGAGTTCGTGGCCGCCGTGCAGGTGATTGTTTATGCCGGCGCCATTATGGTGCTGTTTGTGTTTGTCATCATGCTGTTGAATGCGGGAGAAGAGGAACACACCAAAGGCAGCCGGGTGGCGGTGTTGTTTGGCATTCCGGGGATGCTGGTGGCGAGCGTGCTGATCGGGTGGGTGCTGATTGAACGCAGTGGTAGTCACACTCTGTCGACTGGAGCGCTCCCGGGCGCGCCGCGGACGATCGGCTGGCTTTTGTTTCACAATTTTCTGCTGCCGTTTGAAGTGACTTCAATTCTGGTATTGATCGCCATCATGGGCGCCGTGGTGCTGGCCAGCCATCCGGATGCGGACCAGGGAAAGAAGGAACGCTGATGGTGCCGATCGCCTACTACCTCATTCTTAGCGGGATTCTGTTTGCCTGCGGCGTGACCGGATTTCTGATCAAGCGCAATATCATCAGCATCTTCATGTCGATCGAGTTGATGCTGAATGGCGTGAATCTTTCTTTTGTCGCATTCGCCGCGCAATGGCATGCGCTTAGCGGCCAGATATTCGTCTTCTTCGTGATGGTGGTGGCGGCAGCCGAAGCGGCGGTCGGACTGGCGATCATCATCGCGGTATACCGAACGCGCGAAACGCTGAACATCGACCAGGTGGACCTGCTTAAACTATGACGCCCAACCTGCATCTGTGGCTGATTCCGGTGCTGCCTCTGGTGGGCGCAGCCATCAATGGCCTTTTCGGCAAGAAATTCTCGCGGCAAGCCGTGGCCGGGGTGGCGCTGTGTTTCAGCGGCGCGGCGTTTATCAAAGTGTTGACAGTTGCATTCACCTTCTCTTCTTTGGCGAAGCCGCACATCGAGTTTCTGGCCCCCTGGATACGCTCTGGAACTTTTCAGGTCGACTTCTCGTTTTATCTCGACCAGCTTTCTTTGGTGATGCTGTTAGTGGTAACCGGCGTCGGCTTCCTTATTCATATCTATTCCGTCGGCTACATGTGGGGGGAAAGCGGGTTCTACCGCTTCTTTGCCTACCTGAACCTGTTCATGTTTTTCATGCTGACGCTGGTCCTGGCCAGCAACTACCTGCTGATGTTTATCGGGTGGGAAGGCGTGGGCCTGGCTTCGTATCTGCTGATCGGGTTCTGGTTCACCAAGGATTCGGCGGCATCGGCAGGCAAGAAGGCGTTCATCGTCAATCGCATTGGTGATTTCGGATTTCTCATTGCATTATTTCTCCTGATCAAGCATTTCGGCTCGCTGAACTTTGACCAGGTTTTCTCGAGTATCAGTCCGCTAAGCGCCGAGACTGGCGGAGCGGGCCTGCTTACCGCAATCGGATTGTTGCTGATGGTTGGCGCCGCCGGCAAATCTGCACAGATTCCTCTTTACGTCTGGCTGCCGGACGCCATGGAAGGCCCGACGCCGGTTTCCGCCCTGATTCACGCGGCGACGATGGTCACGGCGGGCGTGTACATGGTTTCGCGGTCGCATGTGATTTTTGAGCGAGCGCCGATGGCGTTGACCGTTGTCGCGATCGTCGGGACCTTGACGGCTTTGTTTGCCGCGACCATCGGCATCACACAGACCGATATCAAGAAGGTGCTGGCGTACTCCACCGTCTCGCAGTTGGGGTACATGTTTATCGCGTGTGGAGTGGGAGCGTTCTCAGCCGCCGTTTTCCATCTGATGACGCACGCCTTCTTCAAAGGCCTGCTGTTCCTGGCTGCAGGGTCGGTGATTCATGCGGTGAGTGGCGAGCAGGACATGCGTCAGATGGGCGGGTTGCGGACGAAGATTCCCTGGACATTCTGGACCATGACCATTGCTACGTTCGCCATCGCAGGGATTCCTCCGTTTGCCGGCTTCTTCAGCAAGGATGAAATTCTGTGGCGGGCGTATCAGGCGAGTTGGGTTTACTGGGCAATTGGATTGTTTACCGCCTTCCTGACCTCCTTTTATATGTTCCGTTTGTGGTTCATGACTTTTTTTGGAGAGTACCGCGGGACGGCGGAAGATTCGCATGCGGATTCAAGTCATGGCCATGGCGATGGACACGGGCATGGCGGCATTCATGAGAGTCCCTGGGTGATGGTGGGTCCGCTGGTTGTGTTGGCGGTGCTGTCGGTTACTGGTGGGTGGATTGGAGTTCCGGCGTCGCTTGGCGGCAGTAATCGTTTTGAGAAATTTCTTGCGCCTGTGTTTCACGCTTCGGCCAGCGATGGCGCCGAAGGCCATGGCGCGGTAGCACTGGAGAAGGAATTGGAAGCACCAGAGCCGGAGACAGGTCATGCGAAAGAATTGATCTTCACCGGAATTTCGGTGTTTGCCGGAATACTTGGATTTTTCCTGGCCTGGCAGCTTTACTATCGCGATCCGCAGTTGCCGCAGAAGATTGCCGCCGGCCTTGGTGGGCTTTACCAGGCGGTGGTGCACAAGTATTACATCGATGAACTCTACGCGACATTGTTCGTGAAGCCGCTGATCGCGGGCTCGGCGCTGATTCTCTGGCATGGGATTGATCAGGATGTAATCGACGCGTCAGTAGACAATAGCGCTCATGGAGCAAATCAGGTTTCTGATTCCGTGCGGCATATGCAGTCGGGCAACTTGCGCTCTTACGCCGGATGGGTAGCGGCGGGGGCGGCGGCGGTGATCGTGTACATGATCTGGACGGGAACGCGATGAACCTTCACGACTGGAATCCCGTCATTCTCACTCTGGTGACGTTCATACCGCTGGCGGGAGCGCTGCTGCTCTTATTGTTGCCGCGGCGTGATCGCGACATTCGCGTGTTTTCCCTGGTGGTTTCGCTCTTCACTTTTGTGCTGTCGTTGCATCTGCCAGTTCACTTGCACCGTGCCCAGGCTGGATTCCAGTATGAGATCGACCGGGCATGGATTCCCACGCCCAACATTCACTATCACCTGGGCGTGGACGGAATCTCCATGTGGCTGGTGGTCCTGACGACGTTCCTCACACCGCTGTGCGTGTTGATCTCATGGAAATCGATTCATGAGCGGGTGAAGGAATTCTTCATCATCTTATTGGTGCTGGAAACTGCTCTGATTGGCGTGTTCGTCGCTCTCGACCTGTTTGTCTTCTATTTTTTCTGGGAAGCCACGCTGATTCCGATGGCGTTGCTGATCGGAATGTATGGGCACGGTCGGAAGGTTTACGCCGCGGTCAAATTTTTCATGTACACCATGATCGCGTCTGTCTTTATGCTGGCGGCGATCCTGTGGCTCTACGCCAAGGTTGGGACGTTTGATTTTGTGACCATCCAGAACGCGATTCGCGCGGGACAGGTGGCGGGTTTCGGCGGCGCGGCGCAGTGGCTCTTTCTGGGATTCTTCATCGCGTTCGCGGTCAAAGTTCCGCTCTTCCCGTTCCATACCTGGTTGCCCGATGCCCACGTAGAGGCGCCCACCGCCGGTTCCGTGTTGCTGGCCGGAGTGCTTCTAAAGATGGGCACCTACGGCTTGCTGCGCTTCGACCTTGGACTGTTTCCGGAGCAGGCTCGCGCCAACGCCTGGTGGGTGATGATTCTGGCGCTGATTGGCATCATCTACGGCGCGCTGGTGGCGCTGGTCCAGCCCAACATGAAGAAGCTGATCGCATACTCTTCGATCAGTCATCTTGGGTTTGTGGTGCTGGGAATCTTCAGCTTTACGCAGGCCGGACTGGACGGAGCTACGTACGTAATGCTGGCGCACGGCGTCTCGACTGGGGCTCTCTTCATGCTGGCAGGTGCACTGTACGAGCGACGTCATACGTATGAAATTTCGGAGTACGGCGGCCTGGCAAGTTCGATGCCTGTGTATGCCACGTTCTTTCTGTTTGTCGTGTTGGCGTCGGTAGGATTACCGCTGCTGAACGGGTTTGTGGGCGAGTTCCTGGTGCTCAGCGGAGCGTTCCAGGCACGGGCGGTTTACGGAATTCTGGGGGCTACGGGAGTGATCTGGAGTGCCGGATACTTGTTGTGGATGTATCAACGAGTGTTTTACGGAAAGATCACTCATCCCATGAACGAAACATTGCCGGACCTGGATCTGCGCGAGCGCATTGCATTGCTTCCAGCGATGGCGGCTGCTTTGGTCATGGGCGTGGCGCCGCTGCTGTGGTTGAACGCAATTGATCCCGCAGTCCAGACTGCATTGGCGCCGTTTGCTCAACTGGCCAGCAAGGTGGTTGGCCAGTGATCGTGATAACGACGGGCGCATCCGTGATTCAGACCATTCCTCAGGGCGTGGAGTACATTCGCATTCTGCCGGAGATCGTTCTGTCGGTCTTTGGCATGATTATCATGGTGCTTGATCCCCTGGTGGATGAGCGCGCCACGCAGAAGCTGCTAGGCGGGATTGCACTGCTGGGCTCGATTGCAGCCATTGCGGCCACCCTCTACCAGGCGCAATTTCCCGGATTTGGTTTCTGGGGCATGGTCAAGGTGGACGCATTCAGCATCTTCTTCCACTTTCTGGTCACCGCCATTACCGCCGTGGTCATTCTCAGTTCCTTCGAGTACATGGCGGTGCAGCGCATCCGGGCGGGCGAGTATTACGGACTGATCCTGTTGGGCGCGGTTGGGATGTGCCTGATGTCGTCGGCCGTGGAGTTGGTGCTGATCTTCATCGCGCTGGAAATCTCCTCGATTTCCACTTACGTGCTGGCTGGGTTCAGACGGCGTGCGGCGATCAGCAGTGAAGCTTCGCTGAAATATTTCCTGCTGGGTTCTTTTGCCACGGCTTTCTTTCTCTACGGAGTCGCGCTGATGTTTGGCGCGACGGGATCGACCAGTTTTTCGGTGATTGGCCAGGTGCTGCGGTCCAATCAGATTCCGCTCCTGGCTTATGCCGGAGTGGCGTTCATGTTCGTCGGCCTGGGCTTCAAAGTGGCCGCCGCTCCCTTTCACGTGTGGACTCCTGATGTGTACGAAGGCGCGCCGGCCCCGGTCGTCGGCTTCATGTCGACCGCGCCCAAGGCTGCGGTGTTTGCGGTTCTGCTGCGGGTGATGTTTGAAGCGAATGCTCCAGGTCGAGTCGGGCTGATTTGGGTGGCGGCCGCGTTGTCGATGACTCTGGGCAATGTGGGTGCGCTGGTGCAGCAGAACGTCAAACGGTTGCTGGCGTATTCTTCCATTGCGCACGCGGGCTATCTCCTGGTGGCATTCGCGGCACTGCCTGACAACGGAATTCCTGCGGCGATGTTCTACACCGCCTCATATGCGGCCATGAATGTCGGCGCGTTTGCCGTGGTCAGCCACATTGCAGGCGCCGGAGAACGCTACGTCACGCTGGACGACTACGCCGGACTGGGCCGCCGGTCGCCGCTTCTGGCGGCAACCTTAACGATTTTTTTGCTTTCGCTGATCGGGATTCCCATGACTGGCGGCTTCTTCGCCAAGTTTTACGTGTTCAGCGCCGCGCTGCAGGCCAACCTGATTGGACTCACCATCATCGGAGTACTGAATAGCGCCGTCGGCGCATACTACTACCTCCGGATTATCGTTGTGATGTACATGCGTGAAGCGCGGGAAGAGATTCCGGCAACTCCGGTTTCACCCGCTCTGGGAGCGGCGCTGGCGATCAGCATCGCAGCGACACTCTACCTGGGACTTCTTCCCGGACGGGTGTTGGAGTTTGCGTCGCGCTCGGCAGCGGAACTCTTACATTAAGATTCCGGGGCATCGTTCTGTACGGTAAATGTTACCGTGGTTACCCCACCTCAGCAGATTCCACACTCGCTGAATTCCTCCAAACCCGAAGTCCAGCACGGGTTTCGTAATAGCCCGGTAACTGTACTAAATCCGCGGATGAGCAATTGACAATCGAGCACGATGCGTTCATCATTGGTTCTAAATCGGGAAGCTTTAGCAGGAGGCCAGCCAATGAAAGAGATGATTCGGAGAATTTGGGCCAACGACGAGGGGCAAGACATTGCGGAGTACGCCGTGATGCTAGCGGTCATTCTGGTTCTGGTAGTGGGAACCATTCGCCTAGTCGGTTCGAACGCCAATAACGTCTTCTCCAGCGTTGCCAGCTCGGTTCAATAATCTCCCGGGACACCAGTCCCGACATCCCTATTTTTTGAGCCGGTAAAGAATTTCACCGGCTTGGGGAACCAGTTTGACGCCTTCGCTTTCTCGTCCCTGCCAATCTTCGAGGCGGATGCCTCTGGGGTCGAGATAGTTCAGGTTCACTCGCCGGCAGCGTTCTTCCGGAATGCCGGTGGCCAGGGTAACTTTTATCCGCAGGCTCTCAACGGCGCTTGCCGTGTCGTAACTGCCCTGTCCGATCAGATGGGTGGAATGAGCGATTACGCCGCGAGGCACTCCAGCGAAGCGGTCTGGCTGTTTGAGAAAATAATCGCGGCAGTGATAGCCGATCCGCTCCAGAAAAGCTCCGTGGGTATAACTGAATTCTGTGATGTGCGGCGCGTGGATTACGACCTCGCCACCATCCGCCATCGCGGGTTCCAGTTTGTACATGCCCTTGGCGCCGGTCCAGATGTCGTCGTACATTTCGGGCAACACCGAAAGCACGCGGTGAAACGAATGCTCGACCCAGCGAATGTGCTCTTGCGCTGAATGCGCGGCGGCCGCCTTCCAAGCTTCCTGTGCCGATCCGAAATAAATGCCGACGATGTCGTGCTTTCTCAGGACGAGTGCGAAGCAGGAGACTGGCAATGTGATCTTCTCAGCGGCGCGGTCGATTAGAGCGCGTACCGGAGTGGTGGGCGTCCCTATCAGGTTGTAGCTGCCGAGCAAGGCCCCCAGCCAGTGCGTCTGGTTGATCATTTCTCCGGTGCTGACGCCTGGAAACAGATATTTATTCCCGCCTGAAAATCCAACCACTTCGTGGGGAAACACCGGGCCGCAGATCAGAACCTGATCGTAGTCGAAGAGCAGGCGATTGATCTTGATCAGAATCGACTCCGATAAAAGGCCGCCCGATGCCTCGGCAACCTGGCCGGCGGGGATCGTGCCCAGTTCCACGAACGTCTCGGGCAGGTCCCAGCGGTGGTTGACGATGCGGGCCTTGCCGCACATTCCATTGACGACGGGGCATCCCATCATGCGGGAGAGCTGGGGCTCGTTCATGAGCGAGTGCGTACCAAGGGCGACGATATAGTCGCAAGCAGCAGCGCGGCTTCCGATCTCCTCTTGCAGAAGCTTGAACATGAGGGGCATCGGCATGCTGCGAGTGCCGTCGGGAATGATGACGAGGACACGCTTGCCGGGGATATTCAGGCTGGCAGCGGCCTGGGCAACGACCTGCCGGACTTCGTCGTGGGAGAGGAGTTTGTCAGCCGCGTTTTTGCTGATGATCATTTTTTGTCAGACTTGGGTTCGCTCTCTAGATTGCATTATTCATTTTTTCCCAGTGTAGCGCCGGCGTCTCGCCGGCTGTCCGGAGGGCGTCTCGCCCTCCGCTTGTGTGCCATCCTCGAGGACTCTGTTCGAGACCTAGCGGGCGTTGCCCGCTCATCGGGCCGGCGGGACGCCGGCGCTACAACGGCGTGTCCGGAACGAACTCGCTTACGCCTTGAGCGCTCCTGCTTTCTCCAGGGCATCCTTCATTCCGGCCCAGCTTTGGATGGTAGAGGCCTCGGGTGTGCCGGCGCCTCGCCAGTGGGTTTCCAGGCTCACGACGTGGGGATAGCCGTCACGCTTGAGCGCCTTGAATTGGCCGACCCAGTCGATGATACCTTTACCCATCGCAGCCCACTCGACGCCTTTTGCCGTTTTGGTTGCGTCCTTGCAGTGGCAGTGACCGATGCGATTCCTGGGCAGCAGATTGTAGCCATCTGGATATGGTGTTTCGCCGGCCATGGCGGCGTTGCCGGGATCCCAGTTGAGCATGAAAGCCGGAGACGGAACTCCGGCGAGGACCTGGGCAGACTCGGCTCCAGTCGCGGTGTTGCAGGCGGCTTCGTTTTCCAGAATAAGGATGAGTCCAAGCTTGCGAAGTTTTTCGGCAGCCTGTTGCAACTGGTCATTCATGGCTTTGCGATAGGGGGCCTGATCGTCGAGCCGCCAGAAGTCGAAGCACCGGATGCGGCGGGTGTCGAACTTTTTCGCCAGATCGATGGCACGATCGAGAACTTCTCCCTGCTGATCATAAGTGAAGCTGGCGTTGAACTGGTCGTGCTCCGGGCTGAACCTGGATTTCGGTGCGCCGTGAAAATCCACTTTGAAAAGCGGGCTGGCGATGTCGGTGACCCGCAGCTTGTTCTTCTTCAAGAGGCGCTGCGCTTCGGCGATTTCGTTGGCATCCAGGGCGGCGACATTTTTGTTCCACATGCTGCGCAGTTCCATCCACTCCATACCAAATTGCTGGGAGGCGATTTCACAGGCACGGCCGAAATCCTGGGAGATTTCGTCGTTGATGACGGCAATCTTGAACGGCGACTTGCCGAGGCGCGGAGTCGCGGATTTGGAAGGCGATTGGAAAGGAGTGGCGGAGAGATTGGCTTTAGCAGCGGCCAGGACTCCCAGGCCTGCTATGAACTCACGGCGTGAAAAGTCTGATCGCATAGTGCTCGCTTTCTGAATGAGATTCCTGCTCGCTATCTGCTCGCGCAGGCGCGCCGAGCTTGCGAGGCGGCCAAGCATTAAAGTTGGGACGGCCTCAGTAACGGGTGAATCTTAAAAAGCATGAACCACGAAGAACACGAAGGTACACGAGGGATAACTCGAGATTAAAGCCTTCGTGACACTTCGTGTCCTTCGTGGTTGATGAGCTTTGCCAGCAGTGTCGTGAAAACTGCCCGCACTACCACTCAGTAGGACTGCTTGATCTTGGACTTCAGACCTTTCGCAAGCTTCTCAATCTGCTCCGCTTTTTTGACGGCATCCAGGGAAAGGACACCCTGACCGTGCTGGTCGACGAAGTCTTTCAGCTCGCTGGACAGCGTGAACAGCTTCTCAGTATCGCGTTTGATTTCCATCTGGAGAAGTTCGTTGGCCTTCTGGGCGCGCTCCCGGTCGATCTGCTCCTCGGTTCGTACCGGAATGTTGGATGTGGTTGGGCCTTGCCGGACAGACGGGGGCAGGTGTATGTCCTGACCAAGAGCGAGGCTGCCCCAGATTGCGCCAAGGACCAGCAGAGAGAGTGCTTTGAGCATGACGAACCTCCAGCGGAAGTACGTTCTGACGTACTATACACCGCTGGATGGATGCCACTTAACCCTCACACCGCGGCCGCGACGGGCTCATCAGTGAACAGGTTCGAGAATCAATTTCTGCACGCGCCAGTTCAGCAGTTCGCCGACAAACAATTCATTTTCCGACGGGCAGGCGATTTCATGAATCCAGCCAAATTGTTTTAGTTGCTTGCCCGACTCTCCCAGTACGCCCAGGACTTTCCCGTCCAGATTGAGCTTGTAGATTCGTCCCGGATAGCCATCGGAGCTGTACAGCACCTGTTTGGGCGGAGGCGTGATGCAAATGGCCCAGGGCGCGCCTGGAGCCATGGCCTGATTGCCGACAATGGGCAGCTTCGGTTTGTTTCCGATGGAGGAACGCGTTTCGGGATCGAAAGGCACATCGATCACGATCTGGCGAAGGAATTTTCCGTCGCCATCGAATACCTGAATGCGGCGATTGCCCCGATCCGCGACGTAGACGTTGTTCTGTGCATCGACCGCAATGCTGTGCGGAGTGTTGAACTGTCCGGGTTGGTCGCCGGGCTCGCCCCACGACTTGATCCAGTTGCCGTTCTTGTCGACCTTCGCGACCCGCGAATTGATGTAGCCATCGCTGATGTAGGTGTTCCCGGCGGAGTCCCAAGCCATGTCGGTGACCTGGCGGAACAGTCCGTCCACGGGCGGAAGAGGCGGCTTGGGATGCTTCAACGGCTCGGTGCCTTCGTCGGACGCTTCCAATTTGCGCCCAAAGACCATGACGACACGGCCTTCAGGATCAAACTTGATGACCATGTCAGAGCCTTTGTCCGCGACCCAGATGTTGTCATCCTTGTCGACTCTCACCGAATGCGCGAATGACCAGGCGTAGAGGTTGTGGCCGATCTCACGCACAAATTTGCCGTCGGAATTAAATTCCAGGAGTTGGGCGGCCGCAGCGCCGTAGGCTGGGCCGGTGGTGCTGCCGCGAGAGAAAACGAAGAGATGTCCCTTGGAATTGACGGCTACGCCGGCCACTTCGCCCAAATATAGATCGGGAGGCATCTTGAGAAATCCGGGAACAGAGCGGAACTTGATCTCGGGGACCTGCTGTGCGAACAGCGAAGTAAAGCTAGCAAGGAACAAAAGCAGAGCGCAGCGTTTCATGGGCCTCCTGGCGGTCAAAGGGAAACCAGCAGGTTATAACAGTCCAGGCGCCGTGTGGAGTGAAAAAGACTATGACGGTGCCGTCGGGAACGGTGACGGAATTGTAAGAGTAAACTGTCGATCAGATGACCACTTACATCGGCCTGATCGGCGGGGGAAACATCAGCGAGACCCACGCCCGCGCCGCGCGCGCGATTCCCGGAGTCGAAATCGCCGCGGTCTACGGGACTAACGTGAACAAGGTTGACGCCCTGTGCCGGGAGCACCGCGGCACTGCGTATCAGGACTTCAATGCGTTCCTTGACCATCGTCCAATGGACATGGTGGCGATCGGGAGTCCGTCCGGATTGCATGCGGAGCAAGGCATTGCGGCGGCACGGCGCGGCCTGCATGTGCTGACCGAGAAGCCGATCGACATCAGCACCCGGCGGGCCGATGAACTTATCGAGGCGGCAAAACAGGCGGGCGTGAAGCTCGGCGTGATGTTTCAGGATCGTGTAAAGCCTGGGGTCCGCGAACTTCGCGAGTGGATCGGCGCCGGCATTGTGGGTAAACCTCTGCTGGTGGATGCGCGAGTGAAGTGGTATCGTCCGCCGGAATATTACAGCGCCTCGCGGTGGCGCGGCACGCTTGCGCTGGATGGCGGGGGCGCGCTGATCAACCAGGCGATCCACACCGTGGACCTTCTGCTGTGGCTCCTCGGCGATGTGGTTCGGGTGCAGGCGCGCACGGCGACGGCGCTTCATGATATCGAAGGGGAAGATACTGCCCTCGCAATTCTTGAATTCGCGAGTGGGGCGCTGGGCGTTTTCCATGCGACGACTGCGGCTTATCCAGGGTATCCGCGGCGCGTGGAACTCACGGGAACTGAAGGCACTGTAATTTTGGAACAGGATCGTATTCTGAAGGCTGATTTACACAACGCTCCTGCGGGTTTCAGGGTGGGCACTCCCGATGAGAACCAGAGTGCGTCATCGGCGGCGGTCAATGACTATCGTGGGCATCAGGCGCTGTTGGAGGATTTTCTTCGCGCCATTCGGGAGAATGGAACTCCGGTCTGCGATGGGCGCGAGGGGCGGCGTAGCATTGCACTGGTCGAAGCGATCTATGAAGCCGCACGCAATGGCGGCTCGGTATCTGTATCGCAGCAGAAACCCTGAAGTTACTTACAATCCCAAGCGTTGCGCGCAGTCCTGCAATATTTCCGCCTCCCAGGCTGGACGTTTTGGATTCTTCGGATGAATCAAGCCCGTGGGAATTCTTCCCGTCAGATGCAGAAAGACCGCGGCGGAATGCTTGTATGCAGGGACAGGCGAACGAAAAGCCACGTTGCCAAGGTACTGGAGCGCATCTGAGAGCGCGTAGTAGGCTGGATCGCCAGCCTCCCAGAGGCGATCGCGCTCGGCGAATTTTTCGGGAGCAAAGCTGGCCAGGCCGAGCAGATAGTCCGAGCCGTACTCGATCATGTTGATGCCCAGATCGTTTCCCGTATAAATGCGGAAGTCTGGCCGGTGCGAATCCCGCAGGGCCAGGCGTTGGAGTTCGATCACACGGTCGAGCGACGAATGCTTCATGCCCTTGATCTCAGGAATATCCATCAGGCGGCGAACGGTTTCTTCGTCGAAGATTTCCCCATTGGGCGCGAACATCTTGCCTAATTCAAAAGCCAGCACACGGGGATATCCCTGGCATACGGATTGATAAACCGCGGCTTTCTCCTGGGACGATCGGCCTTGTATGCGCGCGGTCTGAAAGAGGATTGGGATCCCGCCGGCATGGAAGATCGCATCCATCTGTTGCCGGTAGAGAGTGACGATGTCGCCGGTTTGATTTTCGATGTAGGCCCCAGCCACGAACGGAACATCCTTGCCCAGGGCTTCAACCGTCCAGCGCAGGACGTCGTGCTTTTCAGATTCGCTTAGATAATTCACGTACCCTGTGTCCATATTGACGGCGTTCATCAGGCCGGCGCGATGGGTCGCGAGTAGGTGCTTTTGGAAAGCATCGACCGCCATTTTCCCCTGGGACTCGTAAGGTAATAAGGCGGCAGCAATTCCCTGTACCTTGCGATTGAGCTTTCGCCGTTCGATGAGTGTTGCAGTGTTCATCCCGATCTCTTCTCCAGGAGTGATACATCAGCCTTTTTTGGCGATGGTCAGTTGAGTCATGGACTCCGAATCTTTGTAAAAACTGTCCAACGGATAGCAGCCTGAAGGCAAGCCCTTGCGTGGCGCGGTGGTGCAATCGCTGAATGTCCTGCAAATCAGTTTGCGTTGGATAGCTCGGCCTCCGGAGGCGTCCCAGAGCAGTTCGGGATAGCTCAACACCATTCGTCCCAATCCGACCATGTCGACCCAGCCCTCGCGGATGGCGGCTTGCGCCACGTGAGGAAGAAAATCCTGTAAGTAGCTGTAACCGGTGCCGACGAATATCAGGTTGGGAAATTGCTGCTTCAGGCGCTGCGTTGCCTCCATCTGACGCGCCACGCTGACCAGGGGATCTTCGGGCGGCAGATATCCGTCAGACGGCGGATATAGCGCTGGCCGTTGCAGGTGCGGGTTGTAGTAAGGACTTCCGGCGGTAATGTTCACCAGCCGAATTCCCAGGTCTTCGAGCGAAGCAAGAAGGCGAACCGGCTCGTTGAGATCCGATTGGGTCGGGTCAAGAGGGTTGACTCCGAATCCCCAGTGGTACGGGATATTGCCTTCGTGCGACTCGGGAATTCCCGGTCCTAGTTTTCCGTTGGACGATTTCGCCGGATCGGGATGGAATGGCACGCTGTCGATCGCAGAAAGACGGACGGCTATCTTGAGTCCAGGAGCTACGGCACGAATTCCTTGCACGACTTCGCGCAGGAAGCGCGTACGGTTTTCGAAGCTTCCGCCATAGCGTCCGGGACGGGTATGGGCGCTGAGAAATTCGTGGCCGAGGTAGCCGTGGCAATGTTTTACGTCGACGAAATCGAAACCCAGATTCCAGGCCATGAGTGCGGCGCGATGGAAGTTTTCGATGATGACTTCGATCTCGGCATCAGTCAGGACTGGGAAATCAGCGGGCAGTTTCAAACGTCGATCGAGAAACGGATGGTGGTAGAGAATTCGCGGCTCGGGGCGGCCGTGCGCATTCGGGCGGCTGTAGCGTCCGGAATCAGTCAGCTGCAAGCCGATCATCAAGCCAGCGTCGGAGCCGGTGATTAGGCGATGCTCTTCGAGCAACGTAGTGCGCAGTTGGGACAAACCCGCTTGCGTATGCACTGCTGCGACCAGTTGATTGGGGTTGGCGCGTCCTTCGTGCGAGACTGCGACGGCTTCCCCGCCCCAGATCAATTTCGCGCCGCTGCGGCCGAAGCGCTGCCAGCGCCGGATGGTATTCGGCGAGGGATTGCCGTCGGGCGTGCCGTCCCAGCCCTCCATGGGATGTATAACGATGCGGTTACCGATTTTGATGTCGCCACTGACGAGAGGCTGGCGCAGTGGACTCTCCGGTCCGCTCACCAGGTCGTGATCAATCGGGATGGTCAGATGGAGCGAGCGGAGATGGGCCTGAAAGCCGTGCACACTCTTTACGGTCCCGAGACGCAGGATAGGTTTTGAGCTCATGCAGTTTTTTGCAGTCCTATTTTCTTCTGTGCACCGTTCTTGCCGCTTTTCGCACGAGCGGGACGCTCGCGCCCACATTTCAATAACCTCTAGGGTGCTGCCGAGCGTATTTCACAATATCATTCGCCGGAGCGTGCAGACGATCACGCGTCGCGATATTTGCCTTTCTTCTGGCTGGACTCTGCTCCTCAAGCACTATCCGTTTCAGGTTGCACGATTCTCCCGGGTAGAAAGCGATCCTGCGTTAAACTCTACAATCGGCGGGCCTGAAAGCCGGCCGCACGATATGATCTGTCTCCCCTATGGACCGAGCCGATAGGTCCGCGAACCGGACGACTTCACCGGATGCGGAAGCGATGACGGGGGTCCCCGCTTCCCCTGCTGGATACTTCCGTTGGGTTATTTGCGCTCTTCTGCTCTTCGGAACAACCAAGAACTACATGGACCGGCAAGTCCTGGGAGTCCTCAAGACAACTCTGCAACACGATCTGGGTTGGAACGAAATCGACTACAGCAACCTGGTGTTTGCCTTTCAGGCGGCGTACGCAGTGGGCTTGTTGGTGGTGGGCCGGGTTGTGGATCGACTGGGCACACGGCTGGGCTATGCAGTGTCCATGGTGTTCTGGAGCCTGGCTTCGATGGGGCACGCCATCGGCAGTTCCTTCATGAGTTTTGTGATTGCGCGGTCGGCCTTGGGTTTGGGAGAGTCGGGAGTTTTTCCAGCCAGCATCAAGACAGTCGCCGAATGGTTTCCAAAGAAGGACCGCGCGTTGGCGACAGGAATTTTCAATGCTGGAGCGAATGTCGGCGCCATCATCACGCCGTTAGTGGTGCCGTGGATCACGATTCACTGGGGCTGGCGGTGGGCGTTTCTGTTCACCGGCGCATTGGGATTTGTCTGGCTGGCTTTTTGGCTGCTACTGTATCGCAGCCCCGAGGAACATCCCCGCGTCTCCAAGGCGGAATTGGCGTACATTCGCAGCGATCCCCAGGTAGCAAGGACGAAAATTAAATGGGCGCAGCTTATACCTCATCGGCAGACCTGGGCGTTTGTGGTGGGCAAGTTCCTGACGGATCCTATCTGGTGGTTCTATCTCTTTTGGATACCGGATTTTCTGCAACGCAAGCACGGGTTGTCGCTGATGAAGGTAGGACTACCCGTAGTGGTGATCTATGTGATCGCGGATGTCGGCAGCGTTGCCGGCGGGTGGCTCTCATCGTGGCTGATCCATCGCGGCAGGACCGTCAACTTCGCGCGCAAGAGTGCGCTGCTGATTTGCGCCGTTTCCGTCGTGCCCATTGTGTTTGCCTACAACATGGAAAGTTTGTGGGGAGTGGTGATGCTTATCGGACTTGCGGGCGCCGCGCATCAGGGATTCTCCGCCAACCTGTTTACTCTGACCTCTGACACTTTTCCGACGCAGGCCATCGGTTCGGTGGTCGGGATGGGAGGCATGGCGGGGGCGATCGGCGGAATGTTGATCGCTAAAATTGTCGGCTATACGCTCCAATGGACCGGGAGTTACATGGTGCCATTCCTGATGGCCGGGTGCGCTTACCTGGTGGCACTCAGCGCCATCCAGTTGCTGGCGCCAAAGCTTGAGCCGGCCAATATTCAGTGAGAGAACCAAAATGATCCTCGATGCTTTTCAATTGAAGGGCAAGAATGCGCTGGTCACAGGCTCGAGCCGTGGACTGGGCGCAGCAATCGCCGTTGCGCTGGCTGAAGTCGGAGCCAACGTTGGGTGTCACGGACGCAGCGCCGACGGCAAGGGAACGAGTGAGGCCATTCGTCAGATGGGAAGGAAGTCTTTTTATCTGGCGGGAGACATGACTGATCCGGAGTTGTATCCGGCGTTGATCGGAAAGACGGTCGAAGAGTTCGGTTGCATCGACATTCTGGTCAACAATGCTGGAACGATTCGACGAAAACCGGCGGCGGAATATTCGCAGAATGATTGGGACGAATTGATTGCGGTGAACCTGACTTCGGTGTTCAGGCTCTCCCAACTTGCCGGACAGGACATGCTGAATCGGGGCACACGGGGCAAGATCCTCAACATCGCTTCTATACTCTCGTTTCAGGGTGGGATTATGGTTCCGGCATATGCCGCGGCGAAGGGTGGCGTAGCGCAACTGACCAAGGCGCTCGCGAACGAGTGGGCATCGAAGAGCATTAACGTGAATGCGATCGCGCCCGGCTACATGGCGACCGACAATACCACCGCACTGCGGAATGACCCACAGCGCAGCCGGCAGATTATGGAGCGGATTCCTGCAGGACGATGGGGGGAATCGGGCGATGTCGCCGGCGCTGCGGTGTTTCTATGCTCATCAGCGAGTGACTATGTCCACGGGCATGTCTTGGCCGTGGATGGGGGTTGGTTAGGGCGCTGAGGGACTGCCAACCCCCGCTCGCGGGTCGGCATGCGTGGCTTGGATGGGTTCTACGTGTGCCAAAAGTCGATCACAGCCTCTCAAAGAATTCCACGATCTTTGTAACAACCTGAGAATGCAGCGGGAGAATATCCATTACATGAAGGCGGTGTACGGGAGTTCCTTCGTCAAAAAGCACGTCGATGGAGAGCTTTCCCTTCTTCTGCACGCGAACTCCGGGATGCATATGGATGTACCAGGGGAACTTTTGCCAAGTTCCCCACGTGCCACCGGTTTCAACAGTACCAGTTTTATCTATCGTTTCGATGCCATCGACAGAGCCGTAATGGATGATTGGAATGAGAAGCCGATGCTTGTCAAGGATGTTCAATCGGTGAATTCCCCAAACGGCTTCATTCCCTCCGTCGTAAGGCTCTATCTCGTTAAGCATGAGATCGAAAAGGCGGGGATAGGCGACATTTATTTTTCTCCCCGTCAAGACTCGTTCAAACTGATCTCGCGAAGGATAAACCGGGAACTTAGCGAAATCTCCAACGGCATCCGGCACGTGGGGAGCGATAGTTTCCAGCCAAGCATAGTCAAGGGCGCATTTCAGATTGTGGACAGTGTCCCCGATCCTGAGAGCGATCTTTCGTGCCGCAGCAATATCAGTGACATCATGCTTGATGACTTCATTGCCCATGTGAGGATTAACCTCGATGCTGGACACATTGGAGTCTTCAAGGTCTTTAATGCACTGTTCGATATCTGCGATGTGATGGTCGGCCCGTTCAATTTTAAGTCGCGATGAAGAATATGCGTCCATTCGTACAACTCCATGCTGGAATTGTATTTAGGCCGCTAAAGTCAGTCGAGTATATTAATGCCCAAATTTTTCCCCAGTTCTTAGCGAACAGTTCTCTGTTCTCAGTCAGGCGGAGCGGGGAGTTCTGCTAAATCTTATCTAAATGTGGCGGAGGCTACTGATTGACGCCGCTAGCGAGGAAGCCTCCGTCTACTGCTAATACGTGGCCAGTGACGAAACTCGCGGCTTCCGACGAAAGGAACACGGCTGCGCCGCCGAGTTCATCGAGCTTCCCGAATCTCTTCATCGGCGTGCGCATAAGAAACTCACGGCCACGGTCGGTTCCGTCGAGCAGCGCGGTGTTCAGGTCGGTGCGGAATACGCCAGGGGCAATTGCGTTGACGCAAACGCCGGACTTGGCCCATTCGATGGCCAGGGATTTCGTCAGAGAAGCGACTGCAGCTTTGCTGGCACTGTAGGCAGCAACCTCGTAGAGAGCTACGAACGAGCCTAGCGAAGCGATGTTGATGATGCGTCCGTAACCCCGTTCGATCATGTGCCGGCCAAATACGCGACAGGCGCGGAGAGTTCCATTCAGGTTCGTTTCCATGATGCCGTTCCAATCGGACTCGGAGACCTCAAGAGTAGGCGTCCGCTTGGTGCGACCAGCGCAGTTGATCAGAATCTGCACGCCACCGAATTCCTTGATCACGGATTGCAGCAGTTGGTCGAGGCTGGCGTTGTCTGTCACATCGCAGGTTTGAGTCAGCGACCGCCGTCCCAGAGCCTTCACTTCGGCAGCGGCGGTGCCGACCTGTTCGGCCCGGCGGCCCGTAGGAACGACATCGGCACCGGCTTGCGCCAGGGCCCTCGTAAGAGCAAGCCCGATACCGCTGGTTCCGCCGATCACAACTGCGGTCTTGTTCCCAAGATCGAGAAGAGGGTGACCCATCTTTGGTTTCCTTAGGGCGCGTCAATAGTCTGGTTGACTGAATTATAAAGTGAGACTCGGTTTCCAGTTTGCCAATTTCGCTATCCAACCTGAAGGTAAACCGTCCATCCGGTATAAGATTTAGTTGAGTTGAACTTTTGAGGGGTCCCACACGGAGGAAGACTTTTGAAACCGATCGCCCGCCTGGCCCAAGGTTCATTTGCCATATCATTCATTGCGATTTCAGTCCTCCTGGGTTCATCGGCCCAGGCACAAGACGCGAATTTTCATAACGCCCCAGCATCGTCGAAGGAAATGAAAAACCCTTACGAGGGCCAGGACGTGCCCCGCGCCAAGGCGTTATTTCATCTGCGCTGCGCCCGCTGCCATGGGGAAAACGGTGAAGGCTCAGGGAACATCCCTCCCCTGAATGCGGAAAGAATCAAGGCGGCCGCCTCCGGCGAGATTTTCTGGTTCATCACTCAGGGAGACGTGCCGAATGGCATGCCGTCATGGGCAACACTGCCCAAGCAGGAACTCTGGCAGATCGTCAGCTACGTGCAAGAATTCGGCAAACCACGAAGCTCCAAGGCCAGCAGGCCAGAGGCCGCGCCGACGGTGGCTGAGAAGTTAAATGCGCCACCTCCGAAGCCGCCGTTTACCGACTTCCGCTATGAGCAGCCGGGAAAAATTCGCAAGATCACCGTGCAAGATCTGCCTGAGCCGTACACTACTCCCTCGGCCGGTAACGGTCCGCAGGTCGTGGCTCGTCCCGAGGGCGCATGGCCGAAGGTTCCGGAAGGATTCAAAGTAGATCTGTTCGCGGCCGGTCTCGACAATCCGCGAATGATTACCAGAGCGCCCAACAACGACATTTTTATAGCAGAGACCAAAGCCGGTGACATCCGAGTCTTCCGCGGGATGACCAGCAACGGCAAACCGGAGCAGATGGCGCTCTTCGCCGGCGAATTGAAGGGTCCGTTCGGCATCGCATTTTATCCTCCGGGTCCGAATCCCGAGTGGGTTTATGTCGGCAATCTGGACTCTGTAGTTCGGTTCCCGTATCAGAATGGCGATCTTCAGGCGCGTAGTCCGGCACAGCACATCGCGGACTTGCCCGGGGGCGGCGGCCATACGACACGAAATATTCAGTTCTCGCTGGATGGCAAGAAGATGTTTGTCTCCGTGGGCTCGGCTTCGAATGTCGACGATACCGATACGACACCGGCGGAAAAGAATCGCGCCGACGTGCTGGAATTCAATCCGGACGGTTCCGCGATGCGGGTCTTCGCCTACGGCATTCGGAATTGTGTGGGGCTCGCCGTCAATTCGAAGACCGGTGAGTTATGGTGTTCCACCAACGAACGCGATGGACTCGGAGACAATCTGGTCCCCGATTACATCACGCATGTACAGGAAGACGGCTTCTACGGTTGGCCCTGGTGGTACATGGGCGGACATCAGGATCCGCGGCACAAGGGCAAACATCCTGAACTGAAAGACAAAGTGATCACGCCGGACGTCATCGTGCACCCGCACAATGCGTCGCTCGGAATCACCTTCTACGATGGCAAGCAATTTCCGGCCGAATACGAGGGAGACCTTTTCGCCGCCGAGCACGGCTCCTGGAACCGCGGGGTGAGAGTGGGCTACGAGTTGATCCGCGTGCCTCTGCACCAGACCGGACACGCCAGCGGCGAATACGAAGACTTCATGACCGGCTTCGTGGTGGACAACGGGCATGTTTGGGGACGCCCAGTTGCCGTCGCGACCGCTCCGGATGGCTCGCTCCTGGTTACGGACGACGGCTCGGGCTCGATCTGGAGGATTACGTACACGGGGAAGTAGTCTAGCGTCCTGGTGGCCCGAGGCCATCTATATACTCGATGGAATGGATCGAAGCTTGACCCATTCCATCTGAGTAGATCCCAATGGCAAGTCACCCCTTCTCTCGTAGGAACTTCCTGAAAGCTGCGGGCTCGATGGCGGGTTGTTCCCTGCTCTCTCCTGTTCAAGTCCTCAGCCAATCTGCAATGCCAGATGCGAAGAGCGCCGCCACGGAGACGACTACCGCCGCGGATTACACTCTCACCATCGCTGTAAACCCGGTTGAATTGGCTCCGAACCGAATCATCTCCACAACCACCTACAACGGCCAGTTTCCGGGACCCCTGCTGCGATTCAAAGAAGGCCAGCCGGTGACCATCGACATTCACAACCAGACTGACCGGCCTGAACAATTGCACTGGCACGGGCAGTTCGTTTCTACCGATGTCGACGGAGCCGCGGAAGAAGGCACTCCGTTTATTGCGCCTCACGGACGCCGCCGCATCTCGTTTGTTCCGCAGCCTTCCGGATATCGCTTCTATCACACGCACGTGCGCGCCAAGGGCGACCTCAGCGCCGGACAGTACAACGGCCTGGTGGGTCCGGTGTATATCGAACCGAAGGAAAATCCTGGGAATTATGATCGCGAAGTTTTTCTGACATTGAAAGAATTCGAACCCACATTCAGCCGCGGGGGAGATATGGCTATGGACTTCCTGTCACCAGCAGCCGTGGTGAAAGACCTGAAAGATACGGGAGAGCGCGCCATGAAAGCATCTCTCGCGAAGGGGGCGCCTCATGGCTTCGAGGTGGGATACGGTTCTTTCACCATCAATGGACGTATGCTGGGCCACGGTGAACCGATACGCGTAAAGCGAGGCGAACGCGTGCTGTTCCATATTCTGAATGGAAGTGCGACCGAGATTCGCAGCCTGGCACTGCCAAGACACAGCTTCACGGTCGTCGCACTCGACGGAAACAAAATTCCCAAGCCAACGCAGGTTCCTGGGCTCTGGCTGGGTACAGCGGAAAGGATTTCTGCCATCGTAGAGATGAATCATCCCGGAGTATGGATCATGGGTGATCTGGCGGACGATGATCGCCATCATGGCATGGGCATTGTGATCGAGTATGCGGGGGAAAAAGGAAAGCCGCAGTGGGTGACTGCGAAACCATTCCTCTGGAACTATGCGCATTTTGGCAATGCGGCTGCGGCTCGGGAACCTGATCAGGTCTTCGATATGACGTTCACCAAGCAGAATGCCGCACGGGGCGGCTTCAATCTTTGGACTATCAATGATGTCGCTTTTTCAGAGGAGCACATGAAACCTATGTTTCATCTGGACAG
>CAVUGT010000001.1:0-39983 GCA_963741105.1 Terriglobia bacterium | reverse complement strand
ACAGCAGATTCTGGATCTGCTTATCGGGGTTCGAATCCCTGGGGGGCAACCAAATATCACCTCTCCTGGCGAATGATTTAGTTGGTACTACTCTGAGCAATCCTTCATAACATTTCTCTACGTTTGCCCCACCCTCTGAAACTCCCAAGTGTGCTCTGTGGAAAAGCATCTCCTTCGTCAACTTGAATTTACAAATTTTTAATCGGGGAGTAACACGCTCTTCACGAGATCACCGTACGGTAACGCCAACGAGCAGTCTTGGGGCGGCGGCAGTCCATTCCAAAAGTTATCAGCTATTAAGGAGCGGCAAAATGTTGCAGCGACTCAGAAGATCTGAAGCCCCCAGGAAGATTCTTGCGTTCATGATGGCGTATGCCACTCTCCTGGGAACGATGCCAGCCTACGCGAACTCATCTTTTTCACACACCGCCACCCCTATCAAGCATCTGGTCGTGATCTTCCAGGAGAACGTTTCGTTCGACCACTATTTTGGGACCTATCCCAATGCGCTGAACCCGAATGGAGAGCCGGCGTTCTTCGCTCGGCCGGACACTCCGACGGTCAACGGGCTGTCGGGAGCGCTGCTGAACAACAATCCGAATTTGAATGCGGGAAATGGAACCGGAGCGTCCAGTCCTTTTCGCTTGGACCGCTCGCAAACAGCTACCGCGGATCAAGGGCACGCTTACGGACCAGAGCAGGCTGCATATCACTTTGGATTGATGGATCTGTTTCCTCTGAAAGTCGGAACTGCCGGCCCGCCGCCCAATGCTCCACCGCAGATCGTGACCACCAAGGGCCTCACCATGGGCTATTACGATGGCAATACGGTTACCGCACTGTGGAATTATGCGCAACACTTTGCCTTGAGCGACAACTCTTACGGCACGGTATTTGGACCTTCGACTCCGGGCCTGATTAATCTGGTTTCGGGTCAGACCAACGGAGTTACCAACACTCTGAACGGTACCGGAGGCAACGAAACCGATGGCGGTCTGGGCTCCCTGACTGTGATTGGCGATCCCGATCCGATCGGGGACGTATGCTCGGCGCCGACTCGCGGACAAGTCCAGATGTCAGGCCGGAACATTGGTGATTTGCTCAACGACGCTGGCGTCACCTGGGGCGCGTTCATGGGAGGCTTTGACCTGACGGCGACGAATACCAACGGCACCACCGCATGCCTGCGAAGTTCGACTTCGGTGTTCACCGGAACAACCGGAGACTATATTCCGCACCATGCTTTCTTCCAGTACTGGGCCAGCACCGCCAATCCGACCCACGCGCGGCCGAGTTCAGAGTCAGAGATCGGGCGCGATGGAGCAGCCAATCATCAGTACGACATCAATGACTTTTTCAAGGCGCTGAAGAAGGGAGACCTTCCGGCGGTCAGTTTCCTGAAGGCGCAAGCTTTTCAGGATGGACATGCCGGATATTCCGACCCGCTCGACGAGCAGACGTTTGTCGTGAACGTAATCAACGCGGTGCAGAGGTCGTCGGATTGGGACGACACCGCGATAGTGATCGCGTATGACGACTCCGATGGCTGGTACGACCATCAGATGGGACCGATTGTGAATCAATCGACCAGCCCGGCTGATGCGCTCACCGGTACTGGCACCTGCGGCGACGGCAGCACAGCCTTACCGGGAGCCGATTCCGGCAATCTGCATGCCCAGGGACGTTGCGGTTACGGTCCACGCCTGCCCCTGTTGGTTGTCTCTCCTTGGGCGAAGGAAAACTTCGTGGACAACACGGTCACCGATCAAACGTCGGTCCTGCGGTTCATTGAAGACAACTGGCTGAACGGAGAACGCATTACCGGATCATTTGATGCGTACGCGAACTCGATCGTTCAGATGTTCGACTTCAAGCACCGCAACGGACAAAACAACCCGCTGTTCCTGGATCCGCTCAGTGGCCAGCCTTTGCATCACTAGACGAAGTTTGATTCTAGAGGCCGCATCGACTGATTGAATCCGCAGCCAACTGCAAGGCATGGGGAAGTTTCTTCCTCATGCCTTCAGTCTTGTCTTAAGCTTTTTAGGTCCTCGAGGTTTCGAGCGTCTGGATTGTTTTTTCCGGAAACTGTAAACCTGAAACCCGAAACTGCATTCGGAGGAAGATGACTGAAAGATTCCCGTCCGTTACTCGCCGTGAATTTCTTCAAAGATCGGGAATGTTGGTTGCTGGGATGGCGGCCATGCAGGTCGATCCGCACCGAACCGGCTTGATCGGCAGGCCGCTGCTTGATCTGAATGGGCTGCCGCGTTTCGTTGACCCGCTGCCTGTTCCGGCGATCCTCAAGCCTAGCGGAACCCGGCCCAGCCCCGAGAGTTCAGCGTCCAAGATCCCGTACTACAAGGTTGCCATGCGGGAATTCGCGAGCAAGGTTCATCGCGACGTGAAGCCAACCCGCCTTTGGGGATTTGGCAACAGCTCACCGGGGCCAACGTTCGAAACTCGCAGCGGAGAACCACTTCTGGTGGATTGGGCCAACGAATTGCCGAAGGCGCATTTCCTTCCCATCGACCACAGCGTGCATGGCGCCGACACCAGCAAGCCCGATGTGCGCGCCGTCACGCACCTGCACGGGGCGAAGGCCCCGGCAAAGAGCGATGGCTATCCGGAGGACTGGTGGGTGCCAGGAAAGTCCGCGCTCTACTACTACCCCAATCGTCAGGACGCGGCCATGCTGTGGTATCACGACCACACGCTGGGAATAACACGTCTGAATATGTACGCCGGGCTCTTTGGGGCATTTGTAATCCGGGATCAATTCGAAGATGGCTTGAATCTGCCCAAGGGAAAATACGAGATTCCGCTGACGATCTACGACCGCTCGTTCGATCGCGAGGGGCAGCTCTTCTATCCTGTGTCGCCCGACCCGGAATCGCCATGGCTGCCGGAGGTATTCGGTGATGCGATTCTGGTGAATGGGAAGTTGTTTCCATACCTCGAAGTGGAACCGCGGAAATATCGCTTTCGCGTGGTCAATGCCGCCAATGGACGCTTTTTCCATCTGGCGTTTTCGAATGGACAGGAATTTCATCAAATCGGCACTGATCTGGGATTCTTGCCCGCACCCGTGCCTTTGAAGAGTTTGCTGATCGCACCGGGAGAACGCTCGGACCTGATCGTTGATTTCTCCGGCCACGGCGGTGAGCAGCTCGTAGTGAGTAACGATGCTTTCACCGTGATGCAATTTCGCGTGGCGAAAACAGCGGCGACAGACACCAGTTCATTGCCGTCGAGCCTGCGACCAGTGACCAAAATTGCAGAATCGGAGGCGGTCAACAATCGGATCCTGACCCTGGGCGAGAAAGATGACAAGGCCGCCAATCCGATGACCATGCTGTTGAACAACGCTCATTGGGATATGCCGATTACCGAGAATCCGAAACTGGATTCGGTCGAGATCTGGAACTTCCTCAATTTCACCGACGATTCTCATCCCATCCACCTGCACCTGGTGCGCTTTCAGATTCTGGACCGGCGGGGTTTCGAACCCTACTACTACTACACGCAGGGAAAAGTGAAATATATCGGCCCACCCGTGCCGCCGGCTGCAAACGAGGCTGGATGGAAAGACACGGTGCAAGCCCATCCGGGGATGGTGACGCGTATTATCGCGCGCTTCGAAGGTTATCCCGGGAAGTATGTATGGCATTGCCACATTCTGGAACATGAAGATAACGAGATGATGCGGCCTTACGAGGTTGTGATCTAGGACGATGTGAAAACCCCGCCCTGTCTCTCCAAAAACGGAGAGACGAGGAC
This sequence comes from Terriglobia bacterium, assembly GCA_963741105.1. Taxonomy (GTDB): domain Bacteria; phylum Acidobacteriota; class Terriglobia; order Terriglobales; family Acidobacteriaceae; genus JAIQFF01. The sequence goes on along the minus strand of CAVUGT010000001.1, from coordinate 36,203 downwards.
GGGGCACCCTCGCTAGTCGAACACGACCGTTTTGTTTCCGTAAGTCAGTACGCGGTGGCAGAGGTGGAGACGGACGGCGCGGCCGAGAACCGTACGCTCCAGGTCGCGTCCCTTGCGGATCATGTCTTCGATGGAATCACGGTGCGAGACCCGGGCCACTTCCTGCTCGATGATGGGTCCTTCATCGAGATTCATAGTGACGTAATGGCCGGTAGCGCCGATCAGCTTCACTCCCCGTAAGAAAGCTTGGTGGTATGGCTTTGCGCCCACGAAGGCTGGCAGGAATGAATGATGAATATTGATGATGCGATTTAGATAGTTGGAGATGAAATCTTCGCTTAGCACCTGCATGTAGCGGGCGAGCACGATCAGCTCAACCCCGCGTGACTGCAGCTCGCGCAATTCCGCGGCTTCCTGCTGCTTCTTGGTTTCCGGGGTGATCGGAAAATGCAGGAAGGGGACGCGATAGCGGTTGGCGATCTCTCCCGCATCGGGATGGTTGCTGACGACCACCGCGATTTCGGCGTTAAATTCGCCGAGTTGCTGGCGTTGCAGAAGATCCTCAAGACAATGGGGCAGGCGGGAGGCGAACAGCGCCACCTTCGGCTTGTGGCCGCTGAAATGGACTTCGAACTTCATGTCGAATTGCTGGGCCAGCGGGCGGAAACTTTCAACGATCTGATCAGAGGGAATCTGGAATCCATCCAGGTGAAATTCGAAGCGAGCGAGGAAGATGCCGGCTTCGACATCGGTGTACTGATCCGATTGGAGGATGTTGCCGCCGTTCCGGAAGATGAAGTCCGAAATTCCTGAAACCAAGCCCTTCTGGTCGGGACAGGACACGAGTAACGTGACAGTTTCAGCCATGGCGAGGCTGAAACTTAGCAGAGGCGCAGACATCGGCGCAAGCTATGTCCGCCGCGTGGGGACCCCTACGTGGAGCGAGGTGGTGCCAATGTCTTTGACGAGATTTGCTTGCGCACCGCAGCGGTGGCGAGATCATTGGCTTCGGCATTCCGCTCGCGGGGGACATGGGTGATGGAAAACTTGAGAGAACGGGCCAGCTTGCGGCAGATCCAGTGCAGGGAATAGAGACGCGGGCTGCGACAGGCGTACTCGCCTCGCATCTGTCGGACCACCACCTGGGAGTCAGAATAAACGTGCAGGGCGCGCGCCTGCAGCGATCGTGCACACTGCAAAGCCTCGAGCAGGGCAACGTACTCGGCGACGTTGTTGTCCTGCCGGCCAATCCAGCGGGCGATGCGTATGGTCCCGCTATCTGAACCCTCGATCACGACGCCAATACCGGAGGGCCCCGGGTTTCCCAGAGAGCCGCCATCCACGTAGGCTACGAGGTCATACATCCAGCGATTTCCGTTATCCGCTTTCCGTTCACTTCAACATGCGTCAGAACGCACTGTGCGTCAAGAAGTTTATTGTTAACGCTTGCAACACGAGATTCCTGCTGTGGAACACTTTGTGGAAAACTGGATTTGGAGAAACTCCAAAACGGATAAGCATTGCTGATTCAAGTAAGTACAATTTTCGATTTGCACAGGATAAAAATGTGTGAGTGCACACAAAACCGGCGTTGACATTTACGGGTACAGCGTTTAACTTCGCAAACGTCGACGGTCGAAAGGACTGGCTCAAATTAAACCTTAGCCAGTCTGAAGTAGGCCGGGTGATCCGCCGGAAGGGGTAACCTGGAAGGCGACCGAACCCGAAAAAACCGACGGCCCTGCGAGGGGCAGTTGGGGTTAGGGACTGCGAAAGCAGCGATCACATCAAGGGCCGTGATGGTGCATGCGTCCACGCTGTTAAGCTTCCTCGCAGGAGCTGGCGGCTAGAGCATAACCAATGTCACGGCCTTTTCTATTTCTTGCGGCACTGCCTTCCTGATTTCACCTCCTTAGACTCTCTAGTTCATAGCGCAATTCTCTTCAATTTTGAAGACCAGGTGTTAGTTCTTAGTTCTTGGTTCTCAGATATTTGTGCTCTCGATTAATATGGCTCGCATGGTTGAGGCCCTGCGTACCCAATGTTGTATCGCTGGAGGCGGTCCGGCCGGCATGATGCTGGGATTCTTGCTGGCCCGCATGGGAGTTGAAGTTGTTGTGCTGGAGAAGCACTCTGATTTTCTGCGTGACTTCCGCGGCGATACCATTCATCCCTCTACGCTCGAGATCATGTATGAGTTGGGCATTCTCGACGATTTTCTCAAGCGACCTCACCAGGAAGTGCGCCACCTAGCGGGACAGATCGGGAACGATACTGTCCGGCTGGCGGATTTCACGCACCTGCCTACCCACTCCAAATTCCTCGGTCTCATGCCACAGTGGGATTTTCTGAATTTCATTTCCGAGCGGGCGGCGAAGTATCCATCGTTTCATCTGAGGATGCAGGCGGAAGTCAGCGAACTGATCGAAGAGGATGGGCGGGTGGCCGGAGTGCGGGCGCAGACTCCGGAGGGAGATTTGGAAATCCGGGCAGACTTGACCGTTGGAGCCGACGGACGCCGTTCTACAGTCCGTGAACGCGGCGGATTGGAAGTGCTCAACCTGGGTGCGCCGATGGATGTGTTGTGGATGCGAATGAGCCGCCATCCCACGGATCCCGATCAGACCTTTGGCCGGTTCGACCGAGGAAAAATTCTGGTTTTCCTCAATCGCGAGGAATACTGGCAAACGGCATACGTGATTCCCAAGGGCAAGGCCGACGATCTACGACAGCAGGGTCTGCCAGCATTCCGGCAGGAACTGGTCCGGTTGGCGCCGTTTCTAGGGAGCCGTGTCGACGAACTGCGGGACTGGGATGACATTAAGCTACTCACCGTGGCCGTGGATCGTCTGCGCCGATGGTTCCGTCCGGGGTTGTTGTGCATCGGAGATGCCGCGCACGCCATGTCGCCGATCGGAGGCGTAGGTATCAATCTCGCCATCCAGGATGCGGTGGCGACGGCGAACATCCTCGGGGAAAGGTTGAGGTTGGGAACACTCGACCAGGGCGACCTGCAGGCGGTACAGACCCGAAGAACTTTTCCGACCCGCGCCACACAACGCATGCAACTGATCGTGCAGAACAACGTGATCCGAAGAGTGCTCGGCAGCACCAAACCGCTCGCGGCCCCGTGGCCGGTAAAACTCCTGGACCGATGGACATTCCTGCAACGCATTCCGGCGCGAGTGATTGGGCTTGGATTTCGTCCCGAGCATGTGAGAACCCAAGAAGTGCCGGTGGCGTGAAGTGCTACGGGATTGATTTGGAGATTCGTTTCTCCATACGAACAATGGGCAGGGATTCGCCGCCGGCCAGCGGCACCTCGAGATTCTCCAGCGCGACGTAGCCCCGGACCCGGTAGAGCGGAACCCCGGTAAGAGTGGCTCCCATTTCAAAACGGGTGAAACCGGCAGCCACAGCGGCATTTTCGCAAGCCTGAAGAATCAACGTGCCGATCCCGCGCCGAGCCCATGAGGGATGGATGAAAAAGGCGCGAATCTTGGCGGCGTCATGTGGCGGATCGAGTAGCGCCGCTTCGCGGCCAGTCCACTGATCGCCGCCGTAGAGAGTTTTTCGTTTGCTCCAGCCGCCGCATCCTACAATTAAAGGGGCTTCAGAAGTCTCATGGACGTCCGCACCTGCATTTGTTTCCGCCACAAGATACGTTCCGTCTGAGATGAGCTGAGTGTCTACCCCATAGACGGTTGCCAGCGCTCGCTCAATCTGCGCGGGCGTGTAGTCGTGAGATTGCAAGCCGCGGACCGAGGCATCGATCAGTTCTCGCAATATGGGAATATCTGCAGAAACGGCCGGGCGAATCCGGATATTCATTGATCAGAACCCCTGAATTGGGCTTCCGGAAGTGTACGACTTTTCCGTGGCTAAAGTGACGCCCGCCTGACCACCCGCGCGCGCGTGCACGCATCTACTGAAACGCCGTTGGAGGAACAGACCGTCCGAAGATGAACAGCGTCAGGAGACGCTCACAGAGGCTGTAAGACGAAGAAGCCGATCTTTTTGCTGTTTCGATTGGTGGAGTCGACGCTCGGAGAGGCAACGATTCGAGTCAGTCATGTGAGCGTCACGGTCAAGTAAAACAGATTTCAGATTGTTGATTTCAGATTGCAGATTTTGGGTCGTATGCGGCTGACTCAAAACCTGCAATCATCAATATGAAAATGTTCTTCTAGGGTCTATCGGGCGGAGGTCCATCGTCAGGTCCGTGCCCGTGCATGGGGCCGTGCATCGGCGGGCGCTCGGCCTTCAGCTTTAGAAACTGTTCGTGGGTCAACTGGCGGCGCAGACCCAGTAGCATTCGGGCGTTCGCCTTTTCCAGTTCGGCCCGGGCCTGCGCCACGCGATCGATTTGCGCCAGCAGTTTCCCCTCATCCGGCGGATCGGCTGAAATCAGCGGCTCCATGATGGCTTCCTCTTTTTGCAGTGCCGCGTGCTGGTCGATTAGTTTCAGCCGGTTGCTATTGAAGATCTCGTCCATCTTTTTCTGCTGATCGTCGGACAGACCCAGCTTCTTGATGTATTCCGGATCGTCCCACCAACGTCCCGGGGGACCCAGGCGCATCGGCCCGCCTGGTCCTCCCGGGCCCCCAGGTCCGCCCATTCCGTGATGACCGGGACGGCCGGGGCCTTGCGGAGGACCGTCGGGACTGCCAGGCGAGGGCTGCTGTCCAAAACATGTCGTTCCGAGCACGAGTGTCAACAACGAAGGCACCGCTACGCGCAAGAACTTCTGCTTCCAGCTATGAGACCAGAACATAAATTGTTTCTCCTGTTTCCAAAGAAAAATCTATTTGCTTGTGATCGCGTTTGAGGTCGTCGAGTCGGAGACCAGCAACGGCTGCATCGGCGCGGGCACGGATTCCGCAAGCTCGCCACTTACCTGTGACAAAAGCTGGTTATCCTGATCGAGTTGGGATTGTGACAATCCTGAATTTGCCGCTGGCGTAGAGATCGTGGCTGAGGTCGCGATGCCAGCCATCCGCTGCACATGCAGATACACCGCCGATCCAGCTACAAACAAGAGCAGTGCGGCGGCAACCAGAATCCAGTTAGCCGCTGGCCATCGCGAGGGCCGTTCAGTGCGCGCCCGGTTTCTTTCCACCGCCACCAGGTTGTCGTCACTCCAGGCATGAGCTGCGTCCCGAAAAGTCGAGATAGAGCCCTTGACCTTCTCCAGTTCGCTGGCACACGCGGGACATTCCAGCAGATGAGCGTTTACGGTCAGGGATGAAGCACCCAACAATTTGTCGGTCAACTCTTCGTGTGTCAGATGTGCATTCATAAAGCTGCTCCAAGTCTGGCCCGTACCGCACCGACCGCCCTATAAAGATGAGTCTTTACGGTCGTTACCGGCATACCCGTGGCGGCGGCAATGTCGGGCAGATCCATGTCTTCGACGAAACGCAATAGGAAGATGCTGCGTTGCTTGTCGGAAAGTCGCTTGAGGGCCTCGTGAACCATCTGAACTTTCTCTTTTGCAATCAACCGGGCCTCCGCGGAGCTTGCTCCGCTGGCCAGATTGTGACTCACATCGCTGGCATCAACGGCGGTCGCGGCGGCGGTTTTCCAAAAGCGAAACTTCTGGCTCTTGGTGTGATCACGCACCAGGTTGAACGCAATACGCATCAGCCAGGTACTGATACTGCAATCGCCGCGAAATTGCGCCCGGGTCCGATGGGCCTTGAGAAAGCAGTCCTGGGTGATTGATTCAGCGGCGTCACGGTCGGAGAGGGAAAACGCGACGTAGCGAAATATCTTCGGCTTATAGAGCCGGACCAGAGCATCGATATCGTCCAGCTCCGAGATACGAGCCTCTCCAGAGAACGAAATGAGTTCGGCCGGGATCGTCGGTGTCATCACTGATATAGACGACAGGGCTGGTGACTAGATTACAAGGTTTCTTGTGGTCCTTGGTCTTTGGTCGTTGGCCAAAAGACCAAGGATTAATGACCAACGACGGTTTCCGTCATTTGTAGTCTCCCGCGACAATTTCTCGTCTGTGCGAAACAGACTCACCCATTGGTTTACAGGAGGAACGAATTTGTCACCACCAAACAAGGATCTGGAAATCAGCCGCCGTCAAGCCATCGGCATGCTGGCGGTTGCGGGCGCTGGCGCAATGCTGGGTTGTGGCGGAGGTACGAAGACAACCACGACGACGACCACTACGACTACGGGCTCGAGCACGTCGTGTACCGTCACTCCCGAAGGCGAAGAGGGGCCTTACTTCGTGGACGACAGCGCCACCAGATTCAATCGTAGCGATATCCTCTCGAACCTCGACGGCAGCGACACGCAGAGCGGGATTCCCCTGACCCTCAGCATCTATGTTTACGACAGCGAAAAGAGCTGCGCTGCCATGGCAGGTGTGCAGGTGGACATCTGGCATTGCAACGCTTCCGGAATTTACTCAGCCGAGGATGTGGAGAGTACAACAGGCGAGACGTGGCTTCGCGGCTATCAGTTGACCGATGCGAATGGCTTGGCGACGTTCGTGACCATCTTCCCGGGCTGGTACCAAGGGCGCACCACGCACGTCCACCTGCGACTGCGTTCCACCTACGATTCCACCAGCACGGGAGGAACTAACACAACCCAGCTATTCTTCCCCCAGGACACGATTGACACCATCAACACGACGATCAGTCCTTACAGCGCGGAGGGCACAAATCCGACCACGAATGCGACGGACCACGTCTACAGCGGAGAGGTTGAAGGTGCAAACGTCCTGACATTGAGCGGCGATACGACGAACGGCTTCACCGCAACGGCCAAGATCAATTTGCCCATCACAGCTCTCTAGTGTCGAATCCGCGTGCGGATTCTATGCGGCGGGTTTGGTTCCAGGAGGTTCGATGGCGAGAAATTCCTCGGCAAAGCGCTGGCTGTAGTTTTCCAGCAAAGTCTGGATACGGGCGGGATCGGACGAACGCAACACGAGGCCAGCGTGGTGGCGCTTCTTCAGGCGTAAGGCAATTTCAGGATCGTTGTAGGCCGAGGTGTCCGGATCTTCCTGCCGGGCGAGCGACAGGATCAATCCGGCATAATCGCTGCGCACGGCAGGGAGCCGGTAAGGCTCCTTGCCGCCGGCGATTTCGATGCGCGCCCACTCGCGCCAGAGGTTGATCCCTGTGGCGACTTCGACCATCTCGCTGATATAAGCGCCTCCTACCCGGGCCGCACATTCCAGAAAATAAAAGTGGCCATCGCTGCGGGCGCGAATGAATTCAGCGTGAGATACGCCGCGTACTAGTCCCAGCGCCGCAATCAGCTCGTGGTTCATGGCGCGAAGGCTTGTGGCATCTTCAGAATTGGAAGGCAGCAGGTACGTGGTGAAGATGCCGCCTTTCTGAGCCACGGCCATTGGTGGTTGCCCGTAGCGGCTCACACTCGAGAACACCACTTCGCGTTCAGAGACCACTGAATCTACGTGATAGACGTCGCCGGGGACGAACTTCTCCAGCAGAAACGAAGACTGTTGATCGCCGAGCGAGTCAAGGATGGGCCAGAGGGCGTCGGGGGAGTCAATCACCTTGATGCCAATGGCGGAGGCCTCCGACCGCGGCTTCAGCACCCACGGACCGGGAACGTGATCAAGGTAATAACGGATGTCGTCGTGATTGAGGACAGGAATGAAATCCGGAACGCGAATCTTGTGCTCGAGCGCCTGCATGCGCATGGCGAGCTTGTCGCGAAAGTAGCGCATGGTGGTCAGTCCCATGCCGGGGATGCGCATGTGCTCGCGCAGCGTCGAGGCTGTTTCCATATCGAACTCGTCGAGCGCGACGATGCGGTCAATTTTATTTTCCCGCGCCAGATACGTGACCGCTTTTACGATCTCGGGCAAAGGAAGGTCAGACGGGATATAGAAGACGTCGTCGAGGCTATCGCGCGGCCAGTCAGCATCGCGCAGGGTCTCTGCCGTCAGCAGGAACACCCTGCACCCCTGGCGCTTGCACTCGCGCATGAATTCCTGTCCCTTTTCGTAGGTGGTGATGCAGAGAAAGGTAAGAGGCGCGGCCATGAGAGCTCCGAATCAGGGAGAAGAATATATCACTGGCCACCAGCACGAATGGGAAGGGCATGAGTTCAAACGCCATAACCGGCCAAACCGCAAAGCGAACCCTCAGCGGCTGAAGCCGTCGGTGCCTGACATTGACTGGCACGACTAAAGTCGTACCCTTCCCAGAACGTGCCTCCCGATTGAGTGGAAAATCTCGAGTTCCGCTGCCTACGTGCGGCCCGCCCTCCGCCGTGGAGGCGAAGGGCGGGACAGCGCGGCTGGCGCCGCGTCAATTAAGAACTGTTACCGCCGCCAGTACGGGCGGCGTTCTACGAACACGCGATGCTCATACCGCGGTACGTAACGTGGGGCTGCGTAGAAGCCCGGACGCCATCCCCAGCCCGGACGAACATACGTTGGCGCGTAGAAGTAAGGATCCGGACGGTAGGCGACGTAAGGTACGGGCGCGACATACCGGTAAGGGCGAACGTACACGGGACGCGGATACACGGACCCGAATGAAACCACTACGCCGGCGTGAGCCTGCGGCGGGTTGAAACAGATCAGCATCACTGCAAGTCCAAAAAGTGAAAGTGCGGTTTTCTTTAGCATTTCAGCACCCTCCATTCCTCACAATGATTAAACCCCGCCGGGGTAAAAAGTTGTTTTCTGAAGCGAACCTTAAATCCGCTGTTTCAAGGGCTTACGACGCGAAATCAGAAGAAAAATTAGCCAGTCATCTATAATTCTCCCGCCATGAAACTGCGGACCCCTGTCCTCATCATTTTGTTCAGCGTACTGCCCACCTTTTTTCACGCCCAGGATCGCTCCTACGCCCGATCGATGGTGATTAACGACGGCGGCATCGTAGCCACCAGTCACACTCTGGCTTCGCAGGCCGGGGCGCAGATTCTGGCTCGGGGCGGCTCTGCCATGGACGCGGCGATTGCGGCGAATGCCGTACTCGGGGTCACCGAGCCCATGATGAATGGCATTGGCGGCGATCTGTTTCTTCTTTATTGGGACGCCAAGACCGGCAAGCTCTACGGCCTGAATGCCAGCGGGTGGGCTCCGCGCGGCCAGTCGATTGAACATTTGAAACAGAAGGGCAATCTGGAAATGCCGCAGGCCGGCATCGACAGCGTTACCGTGCCTGGCGCGGTGGAGGGCTGGGCCAAAGCCCATGCGCGTTTTGGAAAACTTCCGTGGAAGGATCTTTTCACTCCGGCGATTTACTACGCCGAACACGGTTATCCCGTCCCCGAATTGATTCACGAATTCTGGGAAGATGCGTCGCGCACGTTGAAGCAAACGCCCGAGGCAGAGCGCGTCTTCATGCCCGGCGGAAAAGTTCCAGAGCTGGGCGAAATGTTTGCCAATCCAGATCTCGGAAAGACCTTGCGGCTACTGGCGGAGGGTGGTCGCGATGCCTACTATCGCGGAGAAATTGCGCAATCGATTCTGAGTACGTCCTCGGAACTGGGTGGAACCATGCAGGCCGATGATCTGGCGGATTTTTCCGCCGAGTGGGTGGAACCAATTTCCATCACCTATCGCGGCTGGAAGGTATACGAACTACCTCCAAACGGACAAGGCATGGCCGCTCTGGAAATGCTGAACATCATGAGCAACCTCCAACCCGACAAAGGCGGTCCGCTGGCAACGATGGAACTGCATGACCGCATTGAGGCCATGAAGCTGGCTTACAGCGACCTCTATCGCTACAACGCCGATCCGCGTTTCGCCAAAGTGCCGGTCAAAGGTTTGCTCGCAGACGACTATGCGAAACAGCGCGCCGCGCTGATCAATCCGGACAAGGCGAATTGCACGCCCGCGAGCGGATCCCCAGCGAGGAGTGACACGACCTATCTTGCCGTCGTTGACTGGGACGGCAATATTGCCTCGCTCATACAGAGCAATTACGAGGCCTTTGGTTCCGGAGTGGCGGTGAAGGGACGAGGTTTTATATTGCATGATCGAGGCGGACTATTCGTGCTCGATCCCAGCAGTCCCAACGCACTGGCACCGCGCAAGCGGCCCTTCCACACGATTATTCCCGCGTTTATGGAACAGGGAGACACGCACATCGGATTCGGCATCATGGGCGGAGCCAATCAGCCGCTGGCGCATGCCCAGTTCGTGTCAAATTTGGTGGACTACGGAATGAATGTTCAGGCGGCGCTCTCCGAGCCGCGTTTCACAGTACATCCCACCGAACAGGGAATTGGTTGTGACATCGTGATCGAATCACGAGTGCCGCCGGAAACTCTGAAAGAATTGGAACAGAAGGGGCACAGATTCAATGTGAGGAAAGAGTATTCGACGGCGATGGGCCGTGGGCAGGCAGTCCTGCACGATTCGAAGACCGGAGTAAACTTTGCGGGATCAGATCCGCGGACTGACGGGTCGGCAGAACCGGAGCCCGTGCCGGTTCACTAGTAATATAGGTGGTCATCCTGAGCTTGCGAAGGATCTAGCGTGGAGCGGATCGGCAGGTTAAGCGAGCTCTTGTGCAGAAATCGAGATGGACCTTGGCGATTCTGCGGCAGAAAAACACAAGGTCCCCCGACTTGTTCTCGCTGCACTAGCGCGGCTCGGAGCTGCGCTCGGGATGGCAGAGATTTACGGATTTCAAAATTATGAACAACGGCAAAAAGACTCCTCTTCGTTCCTCCCACTGGTTTGGCCTTCAGGACAAAGATGGCTTCATTCATCGTTCGTGGATGAAGAACCAGGGCTTTCCCTCCAACCTCTTCGATGGCCGGCCCATTATCGGAATCTGCAACACCTGGTCGGAACTCGTTCCCTGCAACGCGCACTTTCGGCTGATCGCGGACCGGGTGAAGCGCGGTGTGTACGAAGCTGGCGGATTCCCACTGGAGTTTCCCGTGATGTCACTCGGGGAAACAAACCTGCGGCCGACTGCCATGCTCTTCCGCAACCTGGTGAGCATGGACGTTGAAGAATCGATTCGCGGCAATCCCATCGATGGAGTTGTCCTGCTCTGCGGATGCGACAAGACGACGCCGTCATTGATGATGGGCGCGGCGAGTTGCGATCTGCCGGCGCTGGTCGTGTCGGGCGGGGCCATGCTGAACGGACACTTTCGTGGTGAAACGATCGGGTCGGGCACCAGCGTGTGGTCGATGAGTGAAGACGTACGCGCGGGCAAGATGAGCTGCGCCGATTTTATGGATGCGGAATCCTGCATGTCTCGGTCAGCGGGCCACTGCATGGTGATGGGTACGGCCTCGACCATGGCCTGCATGGTGGAGGCGCTGGGCATGGGGATGCCGCAAAACGCAGCGATTCCAGCCGTGGATTCGCGGCGCTACGTGCTGGCACAGGAAGCTGGCAGACGCATTGTCGAAATGGTGCGCGACGATGTGAAGATGTCCCAAATCTTGACGCGTAAAGCTTTCGAAAATGCGATTCGGGTGAATGCGGCGATTGGCGGATCCACCAATTTTGTGTTGCACATGCTTGCGCTGGCAGGACGAGTAGGAGTCAAACTTGAACTCGACGACTTTGATCGTCTCGGTCATGCGCTTCCACTTCTCGTGAACCTGATGCCTTCCGGCAAGTTCCTGATGGAAGACTTCTACTACGCCGGCGGCGTTCCTGCCGTGGTGCGCGCTCTGGGCGAGCTGATCCATCGTGACGCACTGACCGTCAACGGTAAGACGATGGGCGAGAACACGGCCGATGCACCGTGCTGGAATGCCGAGGTGATCCACAGCCGGGAGAAGCCAATCAAGGAGCATGCCGGAATTGCTGTCCTACGCGGCAACCTGGCGCCCGGCGGCGCGGTAGTGAAGCCGTCAGCTGCGAGCCCTCATTTGTTGAAGCATCGGGGACGGGCGGTAGTCTTTGCCGACATCGAAGACTTCAAGAAGAGGGTGGACGATCCTGCTCTCGACGTCGACGAGAACTCGGTGATGGTATTGCAGGGTGCGGGGCCGAAGGGCTATCCCGGCATGGCGGAAGTGGGGAATATGCCGCTTCCGAAAAAACTTCTGCAACGTGGCATCACGGACGTTGTGCGTGTTTCCGATGCCCGCATGAGTGGGACCGCCTATGGAACCGTGGTGTTGCACGTAACACCGGAGTCAGCGGCCGGAGGACCCCTCGCCCTGGTACGCGACGGAGATGAAATCGAACTCGACGTGGAAGGACGCAAGTTAGAGCTTTGCGTCGACGAGGCCGAGCTAACCCGCAGGCGCGCGGCCTGGACAGCACCACCTCCACGGGCGAAGGGCGGCTATCAGCAGCTGTACATCGACCATGTGTTACAGGCTGACAAGGGAGCGGATCTCGACTTTCTAGTTGGATCGCGCGGAGCGGGCATACCTAGAGAGAGTCACTAAAAAGCGCTTCTAGCTTCTAGCTCCTGGCTTCTAGCCATTCAAACGCCGGGGAGAGTTTTAAACTGGTAGCTAGAAGCCAGCAGCCAGAAGCGAGATTCTCCATGAAAGAGTTTGACGGGAAAGTCGCGATTGTCACCGGCACAACGGGCATTGGGCGGGCCATCGCCAAGCGGTTCGCTTCCGCCGGTGCTGATGTTCTGGCTTGCGGGATCGAAGACTCGGCCAACCGGGAACTTGCTCTCGAAGCGAAAGCGGGTGGACTGAGCCTGCTGGTGGCGAAATGCGATGTCACTGAGTCCGATGCCGTGCGGGCGACCGTGACCAGGGTGGTCAAAGAATTTGGCGGGATCGACATGATCGTTAATGCAGCGGCGTTTCATCCGTTCGGCACGGTGGTTGAGACTGATCTCGAAAGCTGGAACCGCTGCATGATGGTGAATGTCGGCAGCATCTATTTGTTGGCGCATTTCGGGGTTCCGGAAATGAAGAAGCGCGGTGGAGGATCGATTATCAATCTGGCGTCGGTGCAGGGGCACGCCTGTCAGCGCGGAGTAGCGGCGTACGCCGCTTCGAAAGGCGCGGTGCACAGTCTTACCCGCGCTCTGGCATTGGATCATGCGCCTGATAAAATTCGAGTGAATTCGATCAGTCCGGGATCGATTCGCACACCCATGCTTGAGCGTTCGGCGGCAAACTTCGCACCCGGCGCGCCGATCGAGGAAGTATTTCAACGTTGGGGTGAGTCTCATCCCATAGGACGAATTGGGACGCCGGAGGAAGTAGCGGAGCTAGCGGCATTTCTGGTCTCAGACCGAGCTGCATTCTGCACCGGCGGTGATTATCTGGTGGATGGCGGCTTGCTGGCCGGTCTAGGAGTGCAATAACGTGACTTTGGGGTCGCTCACTTCCCAACCGGTTTGTGTCGCGCCCACGGGTGACCAGTGCGGCGAAGGCGCGGTGTGGCACGCGGGCCATTCGGCGGTTTACTGGACGGACATCAACCGCTTCCTCATCCATCGCTTCACAGTCGCTGATCAGTGTGTTCGTACTTGGATGTTCGACGAACCGGTGACTGCGATCGCCCTCACCGATCGCGACGATGTGCTGGTGGTTGCACTCGGCTCCGGTGTGATCTTGTGGGAGCCGGCTTCGGATGTTCGGCACAAACCCATATTCAGGCTCGAAGGATGGCCTCGCGTTCGCCTGAACGACGCGCGGGCTGATCCACGCGGTTCGTTCTGGGTTGGCTCCATGCGCAACAACGTCAATCCCGACGGATCCTCGGGAGAATGTGGTGGCACTGACGGTATTCTTTATCGGCTCGATCCAGGCGGCACGGTAACAGCCCACCGGCGAGATATCGGAATCTCGAACACCCTGGGGTGGAGCCCTGATCGGCGGCGCTTCTACTTTGGAGACTCGCTAGCGAATGTAATTTGGGTCTACGACTATGATCAGGTTTCCAGTGCGATCAGAAACGAAATTGATTTCTTTGCCGATTTCGAGCGTGGGTCGCCGGACGGCTCGACCGTGGATGCCGATGGGTATTTATGGAACTGCCGCTATGATGGCGGCTGCATTGTTCGCGTTGCGCCCAACGGAAAGATCGATCGTGTGATTGAGATGCCGGTGAGCAAGATCACTACTTGCACGTTTGGTGGAGCCGATCTGAAAACTCTTTTTGTGACGACCGCGGCTGCAGCAGCACCACCCAGCGAACGTCTGGCCGGCGGACTATTTGCCATTCAGTGTGAAGTTAGTGGCCAGGCAGAAAACAAGTTTCGCGCATTCGGCCTTTAGGCGACGCCTTCTCTTGTCCTGAGTGGATCTTCAGTCAAGTCCCCGTCAAAAGTCCCAACATCGCCTGATTCCTAGGGCCTGTGATTCTGATCACGTGGGCTGGTGACTGCCGCCACCGCTTCTGCAGACCAAGGCTGCCATCCTTACAGCTGTCAGGTGAGGTGGCCCATGGCTCATGATGAGCGTGACCTGCTGGATCTTTTAACCTTCGAACTGAAGTTCCTTGAGGATGGAGGCTACGGTCGTTCCCCTCGCACGCCTTGGCTTCGCCAGCGCGCGTTCGAAGATTCGATTACTTGTCCTAACTTCGGCGATCCTTCTCGTCCGCATCCCTGCAGTGAGTGTTTGCTGATGCGCTTTGTTCCCAGCGAGCTTAAAGATCAGGATTCCCCTTGCCGGCTGATTCCGCTGAACGACAAAGGGGAGACGATCGACTATTTCTACCGCTATGGCACGCAACTGGAACTGGAAGAGGCTCTCGCTGGTTGGTTGCGCAGGCAAATCAAACAGATCGAAGAACAGGGTAAGGCGGCTGCAAGGGATGAAGGTTCCGGAACTGGGCTTGATCGTATGCGCCGCCAACAGTGGCTGGCGCTGGTGGGAAATCTATACGTTCTTGCTAATCGGCATCGCGAGAACCACGACTATGTCGTGGCGCATGCGTTGTACGGCAGGGCTCTGGCGGTGGCAGAGAAGGTCGCGACGTTCGACGACGTGGAGCGTGCTCTGATTGCCCGAATCAAGAATGATCAGCAGGCAGTGTCAGAAATTCTGCATGGCGGAGATAGAAGCCTTCAGCAGGATCATTCGGAAGAACTGGAATTGGTGGGCCCTTAGTTTCGCGACCGCGTCGTGACAATGAATCGCATTGGGAGGTTAATGTGTTGAAGAGCTTGTTGATGGTATCGCTGTCATTCCTATTGGCTTTATCGGCTTTGGGACAGCAGAGCCAGACGCCTCCAAAAGCGGCACCACCTGCGCCCTACACCATCCCTCCCGAGGCGGTGAGTCAGCCCAATCCGGTCAAGCCGACAGCAGAATCCCTTGCGGAAGGCAAGAAATGGTACGGATACGACTGCATCATGTGTCATGGCAAGAACGGTGACGGCAAAGGCGACGTCGGGGCAGACATGAAATTGAAAGTCAGCGACTTTACCGATCCTGCGATCTTGAAATCGAGAACCGATGGCGAGCTTTTTTACATAATCAAGAGCGGCAAAGGGGATATGCCGCCCGAAGGGAATCGGTTGAAATCCGACGGTCTATGGAACCTGGTCAACTATGTGCGTTCGTTGGCTAAAAAGGAAACCCCGCAAGAGAATAAATCGAAGCAACAATGATTCGTGTCGGATCGAGGCTTACGACGCTGCTATCCCGAGTGTTGACCGCGAAATGTCTCAAGGCATTTCCTGGCCGTGTCGAACTCGGGGAATCGGCTGCCTTCCTGTTCAATGAGGTAATATTCGACGCCGCCGACGCTCTCGGCTGCCGCGAAAATACCCTTCCAGTCGGCAGCGCCTTCGCCAAATAACACACTGTAGCCCTTGTCTGCTCCGGGCGCCCAGTCTTTGCAGTGGATGGATTTGATTCGTCCGGGATTGGCACGAATCCACGCCACCGGATCCGAGCCCGCTTTGAGACACGTCCCTACATCGAGTTGCAGGGCCACGGATGACTTCGTATTCTTCGCGAGGATTTCGATGGGCCGCTTGCCTTCCACTGGAGTAAATTCCAGTTCGTGATTGTGGTAGCCCGTCTTGAGGCCGGCCGGTTCGAGTTGGCTGGCCGCGGAATTCAGCGTGTCAGCCACTTCCTTCCATCCGTCGAGACCCGGCTTGGGTTCTGAACTCGACATCACCACGTACTTGGCTCCCAGAATCAGATTCCGGTCTCGTGCCTTCTTAAGATTGTCCGCCGTGAAATATGAACTACTGTTGTGAGTGGAATGGCAGCGGACACCGAGATCATCCATCAGTGTCTTCATATCGCGTGTCTGAGGCTCAGTCCAATCGAAATACGGCGCATAGAACTCGACGACCTGGTAGCCCATCTGAGCAACCGTGCGGACCGTGCCCATTGGGTCGTCCTTTAACGCGTTGCGGACTGAATAGAGTTCGAGACCAACTGGCACCGATGTCGATGCGAAGGCGCGCAGAGACCAGGGAAGTATGGCGGACATGGCGAGAAAAGACCGGCGGGAAAAAGATATCGACATAGAAGGCCTCCTGAACGGATTTTCTTTGCGAACTTTGCGGTAAAGGTTTTGATCTTAGCCATTGCCAGTCCTAGCTGATACCAAGCTTCTTTTGCATCTCTTCCAGCGACAAGCCCTTGGTTTCCGGGTAAATGAATAGCACGACGAAGAACTGGACCACCATCATCACCGCGAAAAACATAAACGGATACGCTCCCGACGCCGCCGCCATCAGCGGAAAGATCAGCGAGATGGCTGCATTCATGAACCAGTGCGAGAAACTTCCAAGGCTCTGGCCCTTGGCGCGGACGGAGTTGGGAAATACTTCCGAGAGGTAAACCCAGATGACGGCGCCCTGCGAGAAGGCGAAAAATGCGATATAGCCAACCAGCAGCCAAACCAGAAGACTCTGGTGCTGTCCGGTGAAGAAAATAATCGACACTCCGGCCAGACACAGGGCTGTCCCGACCGAACCCACCAACAGAAGAGTCTTGCGGCCGAGCCGGTCAATCACCGACATCGCGATCATGGTGAAAAGCAGATTGGTTGCGCCGATCGCAACCGCCTGCAAGTTTCCAGAAACTTTACTGAAGCCAGCGTGTCCGAAAATGTCGTTCAGGTAGTACAGAATCGCATTGATACCGGAAAGCTGGTTGAACATTCCGATGCTGACCGCGAGAAAAATCGGAAATGCGAATTTTCTGGAGAAGAGCGGTTCGGCTGCCTGGCTTTGTTCCGCGCCGATGGAAGCGACGATCTCTTGCAGATCGTGTTCGTAGTTCTCGTCGCCCGTGGCCTGGAGGACGGTCCGCGCTTCTTCCACTCGTCCCTTCTTGACCAGCCAGCGCGGGCTGCGCGGGATAGTAAATAGCATGAAGAAGAACAGAGCGGCAGGAAGGGCAGTGACCCCCAACTCCCAACGCCATTCCGTTGCGACCCCGAAGTGCTGCAGGCTGATGATGTAGTTCGAAAAGTACGCCACCAGGATTCCGAACACCACGTTGAACTGAAAGAAACCTACCAGCCGCCCGCGCAATTTCGCCGGCGAAATTTCCGCGATGTACATGGGGCCGAGCACGGACGAGCCACCGACGCCCAGTCCGCCGATAAAACGGAAAATGACCAGGGCGTACCAGTTCCACGCAAAGGCGCAGCCCAGGCCTGAGATGAGATAGAGAATGGCCATCACCCGCAGACTGTCGCGACGTCCGAAGCGCTCGCCCGGGATACCCGCCAGCATCGCTCCTAGTACCGTTCCAAAGAGCGCGCTGAATACGGTCACGCCTAGGAGAAATGGCGTCAGGCTGTAGGTTTGAGTGAGTCCGCCGGTCGTCCCGGAGATGACAGCGGTGTCGAATCCAAACAGGAGGCCGCCCAGCGCGGCCACGACCGTACTCTTCAACAAGGTTGCGTTCAGCTTCATGCGGACTCCAGCGCTTCAAGAATCGGCCCGGCTATTCGCGGCATGCGCAAACAGCCCACAAGTTATCACAGAGCAAACATCAATTCATTGGACTGAATCGGCGCCGACGGGAGAATATGAATACGGAGGCCGAATGGCTGGTTCAAATTCCTCAAAGATCAAAGCTGTGATTCTGGACTACGGAGAAGTTCTCTGTTATCCGCCGACCGCGGACGAAATGAAACGCATGGCCAGCCTGTTTGGCGTCGAACCGGCCCCGTTTCGCAAACTGTGGGACCGCAATCGATTGCTCTATGATCGCGGCGATCTTTCCCCGAAGGCCTATTGGGATTCTGTGGCGAAGGATGCCGGCATCCCGTTGACGCCTGATCATTTGGCGCAGCTTCGGCAATGGGATGTCGATATGTGGGCTCACGACAATCCCAGCATGGTGAACTGGCTGAGGCAGCTTCGCTCGTGCGGAACCAAGACAGGTCTGCTCTCCAACATGCCGCATGACATGATCGTGCACGTGCGGAAGAAATTCAGCTGGCTGGACCAGTTCGACCACCTGACATTCTCGGCGGACATAAGCCTGATCAAGCCCGACGCGGCCATTTACGAACACAGTCTGCGCGGAGTCGGGATGGCGGCTTCCGAGGCGCTTTTTGTGGATGACAAAGAGCATAACGTGCAGGGAGCGCGGGCGGTGGGAATGCACGCAATTCGCTTTCAATCGGTCGAACAGCTTTCTGAGGATCTCAGACGATTGGAATTCCCGGTGCTGCCAAGCCCATCGAATTAGGAAACCTTTTGAGTCCAGAATCGGGTAATGTCTTCGAGCGTACGCCCCTTGGTTTCAGGAACCAGCTTCAACACAAATACCAGATTGAGCAGCGCTGCTGCGCTGAAACACCAGAAAGTGCCGTCGCTGCCCAGATGTTTCTGCATCAGCGGGAAGCTCTGATTGCCCAGGTATCCGATCACCCACAAAGCTGTGGTTGCGATGGACATGGCACGTCCGCGAACCTTGGTCGGATAGATCTCAGAAATGATCACCCAGCAAGCGACGCCGTTTCCGAAGGCGTGACCGGCCACGAAAGTCATTACAAAGAGCAGCACGGCCACACCGCTGCCGTGAACGTGATAAAGCCAGCCCACCATGGCGAACGAAATCGACTGCAACAAGGTGCCGGCAAGAATCAACTTCTTGCGTCCGGAAAGATCCACCAGCCAAAGAGCCAACAGTGTGAAGACCAGATTCACCAAGCTGACCAGAACCGATTGGAAGAAGGCATCGCTGGTAGTGGTTCCGGCCGATCTGAAGATTTCCGGCAAAAACGAGAACAGAGGCGTGATTCCGCTGAGCTGAGAGAATCCCGCCAGCATGATTCCGATCAGCAAGGGCCGCCGGAAGGTGGTGAACAATTCCGAAATATGCCCTTCTTCAAGAGTCAGCGATTCCTGAATCTGCGTCGATTCGCCCAGCGCGGTGGCGCGATCGCTTATCTTCGAAAGCACAGCTAAGGCGTCTTCCCGGCGGCCCATTTTCATAAGCCAGCGCGGACTCTCTACCGCGGGCACGATTGTCATTCCAAACAACAGAGCGGGAATCACGCCCACCAAAAACATCCAGCGCCAGCCCACTGTGGTGTTCCAGGCTTCATCTCCCATCCGCTGGATGAGCATATTGACGAACACCGCCGCCAGAATGCCGAGCACGATCCCCAGTTGATAGAGCGTTACCAGACGCCCGCGGAGACGGGCGGGTGCGATCTCAGCGATGTACATGGGAGCGATGATCGACGCTGCGCCAATTCCTAGCCCGCCAATCAATCTCCAGATTACGAATTGATTGAGGCTGGCGGCGAACCACATTCCGAGGGATGACAGTGCAAAGCAGACGGCACAAAGCGCGAGACCCTTCTTCAGTCCAATGCGATCGACCACTGCGCCTGCTCCGGCGGCGCCCACTGTGCATCCGATCAGGGCGCATCCCGCAGCCCAGCCGATCCCGGCGGCGTCGAGCTTGAAACACAATGCCAGGTAGTGAATGGCGCCACTGATGACGATGTTGTCGTAACCAAACAGCAAGCCGCCCAGAGCAGACACCGAGGCGGCGACTATGAGAGGACCTCTGTGAGGGAGAGCTTGATCAATCACAGCGGGGTTCAAGACTGTCCGCCGTTGGTCTTGAACATGGCCTGAGCAGCCAGAATGAAACCGATGGTGTGCGCCATTCCGGCGTGCCACGGTGCAGAGCAGGTCATCTGCGGGGTGTGATCAGGGATGACCACGCCATCAAAATTATTTTTCGCGAGGATGGAGAGGATGCGAAGCATATCCACGTCACCCTCGTCGATAAACGTCTCGCGGTAGTTCGGCACCTTGCCCACGACGTTGCGCAGATGGATGTAGGCAATTCTTCGCTGCTTGCTGTAAATGTCGATGGCGTCGTAAATATCGCCTTCGGTCATCTCCGCCATGGTTCCGACACACAGTTCTAGCGAGTTGTTCGGGCTGGGAGCGAGATCAATGAGTCGCTGATACATTCGCGGCTGATAAACCAGCCTAGGCTGTTGCCGCATAGTCGGCATTGGAGGATCGTCAGGATGCGCGGCGAGGCGCACATCAGATTCCTCGGCGACAGGGATGACATCTTCCAGAAATCTTTGCAGCCTGCGCCACAATTCCTCGTGGGTGATGGAAGGCAGTGTTCCAATGGGAGCATTGCCGTCATACACCATGTTCCAGATCATTCCGTTGGGAATTGGGACATCGTCGGCGGGGCCGTCCATACCGAGGGTGATGGCGTGCCCGCGTCCCAGAGCAGCAGTTACGCGGCCGCAGACTCCTGCCAGGCTGAAGTTGTACCCCAGCACAGGAATGCCGGCCTCACCCATGCGTCGAATAACGGTTTTAACCTTTTCGATTTGTTGCGGTCGCTGCGGACCGTCGAGCAGAATGTCATGCCAGTGCGCAGGATCGAGATTCTCGATCGCTTCCAGGACTAATCCGGCTTCCTGAATCTCGCGGCGAAGAGTCTTGAGTTCCTTTACCGTCCACAATTTGTCAGGATCGCCGGCCACTCCCCAGGGCTCATACTTCGCACCGGAGGGCTGATTGTTACGCGGATTCGAGCCACCCTGGTTGAAATAATCGACCAGGTGGACAACCACATGAGTGCAGCCAGCCTGTCGCGCGAAGTCGTAGTAGTCGCGCGTCAGCATGTGGCGATAGAGACCGAGGCCAACCTTCATAAGCGATTGCCAATGCCGGCGCCATAGTCAGAACTCACGATCTGGCCATTGATTTCGTTGGCCAGCGGCGAACAGAGGAAAACGAACGCATCGGCGATGGATTCCGGACTGTTTCTTCGTCCCAGGGAAACGCGCAGCACAAATTGCCGGTAAGAGGGGTCTTCGTCGAAAACTTTTAGTGAGCTGCCAGCGGCGACATTGCCCGGTGAAATCACGTTGACGCGAATCCCGGTGTCCGCGTATTCCAACGCCATGCAGCGGGCGAAGTTCTCCAACGCTGCTTTCGCCGAAGCATATGACGGAATCTGAGTGTGCGGCATGCGGGCTACATAGGAAGACGTAAAGATGAGATGACCCGCGATCTTGCGCTCCATCCATTGTGCGAATACGGCACGCGCCAGGTTGACCTGGGCGAAATAGTTGAAACGGAATATACGGTCGTACTCGGCTTCGGAAGTCGTGGCAAAGGGATGCAGGCCGCAGCCGCCGGCATGGCCGAGTACAGTGTCGAGGGCAGGGAAGCGTTCGAAGGATTCGCTTACGACCCGGTCCAGCGCGGCGGAATCAGTGATGTCAGTTTCGAAGTAAACATACGATTCGCTCGGAATGTCCCAGTCATGCAGAGTTTGTTTGGCCGCACTCTCGGGCTTAATGTCGATGAGGATCAGGTTTGCGCCAGCGGCTGCCAGTCTGCGCACCATGAACTCTGCGATTGCGCCCATCGCACCGGTGATGAGGATTGATTTGCCGGACAGGTCGATGGTTATCATGAAGATCAGTTACCAGTTTCTGGTTCCCGGTTCTCAGTTACATGATGCCGTGCTTCTCGAATGCTGCTACCGCGCTGCTGCCTTTCTCGAGAGCCTTTCTGACCAGCTTTTCGCCGCGAACCTTTTCCAGGGATTTAACGAATACTTCGTCGGCGGCCTCGGTGGGAATGAGACAAACTCCGTCGATGTCGCCGAAGAGAATGTCGCCCGGCCGCAAACGAACGGCGCCGATCTCGAGTGGGACGCGAAAATCTACCACTTTGTAGCGTGGCGATGAGTCCTGGCCGTAGGAGCCCCATGAGAATGTGGGGAAATTAAGATCGAGAATTGCTTTGGTGTCGCGAGTGTATCCATTTACGACCGTCCCGCTCGCACCCAGCTTGCGGGCGCGGATGCTCATCAGCTCACCCCACAAAGCATTGCGCGGTGACGAACCTGTACTGACGTAGATCTCGTTGACGCGAAGATCGTCGAGAGCTTCGAGCATCAGGCCGAACGGTTTGGCCATCAGTTGGTTCGCCGTACCGGTCACTTTTTCGGCGAACACATCGACCGCCAGTACCGGCATAGCACGCCCGACGACAACCATGTCCGGTCGCAAAGGGCGAATCTGCGGAGGGAGAAACTGGTGCTGGAGTTCCAGTTTGTCCATCACATCGCCTACTACGCAGGTAAACAACTCGCGCCGTACGAGAGCGAAGAGGTCGTCGTCGGTTTTCCAGGGCTTCATGTGGGTGAGCGCTATTTCCCGCGCGCCAGTCGGATCTTTTCGACAAACTGTCTGGCCGTGTCGGTGACCAGTTGCAGGTTGCCCTTCTCGGCCCCGGCTGTGAGGCTGCCGCCAACGCCTACCGCGACAGCGCCGGCCTTAATCCAGTCGCCGACGTTGTCAACACTCACCCCACCGGTCGGCATGAGCGACGCCTGGGGTAGCGGGCCTTTCACCGCCTTCACGAAAGCGGGTCCGAGGGTCTCGCCGGGGAATAGTTTCACGATGTCGGCGCCGCATTCCATGGCTTCCACGATCTCACGCATGGTTCCCGCGCCGGGCATATATGGGATCTGGTACCGGTTGCACAAGCGCGCGGTTTCTACGCTCACCGACGGACTGACGATGTATTGCGCTCCCGCCAGAATCGCGATGCGCGCAGTTTCGGGATCGAGAACGGTTCCGGCTCCGATCAAAATTTCGCCGGATTTGTATTTCTTGGCGAGATCTTCAATTACGGCCGCTGCGCCGGGAACAGTGAAAGTAATCTCAATCGCAGCCGCGCCTCCCAGAGCGCAAGCTTCCGCGATGCGTGCGGCCTGATCTGAACTGTTGGTGCGGACGATGGCGACGAGCCCTGATTCGAGAACTTTTCCGAGAACCTTGAGTTTCAGCATGGTTATGGGTTTTCAGACTACTTGGTTTATTGCGTCCTTTCTGGTTGAGTAGCAGGATTTTGCAGTTTCTGGAATTCCTGAGTTTCGCGCTCGGCTTCTGCGGTCTTTCCTTGTTTGCGATACAGGCCCGCGAGTGCGAAATGGGTTTGAGCGGCGAGACTCGTGTCTTTCTCGATGGAGAGTAGTTTTGTCCAGTCTTTCTCGGCCGCGGCCGAGTCACCAGCCAAAGCAGAGGCCTTGCCCAGGGAATACAGAGTCTCCGGCATATCGGGCTGCAATTTGTCTGCACGCTGTAATTCTATTCTGGCTTCGCGGGCTTTGCCTTGCTGCAGAAGCGCCGATCCCAGGCGATAGGCGGCTTCCGCATTTCCGGGCTGCATTTGGGATTGGGCGCGAAACTGTTCCTCGGCCTCGGTCCATTGTGATGATCCGGCGTAGACCAGGCCGAGCTCCAGGTGCAATTCCGGCGTGTTGGGCCGGAGGCGTAATGCTTCTAGAAATTCTTTTTCGGCCTGAGGCATTTGTCGCAGCACGAAATAATTTTCAGCGAGCGCCTGGTGGGCGCGTGCCGAATCCGGGTAAGACGCTATGAGAGAGTCAATCGCCTGCTTGGAAAGAAGTCCGCTGGCCCGACCGAGATAGTAAAGCAAATCAGGATCGTTCGGGTGCTTCGCCAGTGCGGCTTGCAGGTTTTGAACCGCCGGCTGGAAGTCTCCTGTTCCGATCTGCGCGATTCCCAACGCGGTTGGCTCCTGAATCTTGGACAGGTGAGAGATCGCTTCAGCGTTGTAGCCTTGTGCTAGAAGCGAGTATCCCAGTAACTGGTGAGCCGCCGCCAGATCGGGAGACAATTCCAGGGCATGCTTCAGAGGCGCAATGGCGGCGCCGTAATCCTGTTTCTCCATGTAGGCCTGGCCCAGATTCACGAAGCCTTCCGCCACGGTCGGCGCCAATTCCGTCGCCTTTTTGAATTCCGTAATCGCGACATCGAAGTGCTGCTGCTTCTCGGCTTCGGCACCAGCCTGCATATGTTGCAGGGCGTCTGGAGGAACAGTTTGCCACGCCAGCCAAAACATCATCAGGATGCGAATCACGGTTTCTCCGGTTCACGCACTTCCAGAAACTGGTCGGCGTGAACGTCGTTCAAGGTCTGGCGGGTTCCGGAAGGCCAGGCGATCTCTATTTTCGCAGTTTCTGCGTCTCCAAGTCCGAAATGAAGACGCTTGTCGCTCGAGGAAATATAGCTTCCTGCAGAAGTTGCGAATCGAGTCTGTCCGTTTACTCGCACGCGAGCACCGAAGCCGTCGCGGTTGCTGCGGGTGCCTCGCAGCGAAACGTCAGCCAATGCTGTTTGCCGGCGCGGCCGAAGAAGACTTGTGGAGGACCCCCGAGAACCGTCATCACTACATCCTGCGAGCCATCGTTGTTCAAGTCTCCGAACGCAGCTCCTCGCCCTGCGGCGGGAGAGGTGCTGCCCGAATCAGCGCGCTCGAAGCGGCCATCACGATTCATCGCCACGAGTGGAAGTTCCCAGTAGTGCAGGGAAGGATCGATCTTTTCGACATTGTCCAAAACGTGTCCTTGGGCGACAAACAGATCTTTCTTTCCGTCGTTATCAAAGTCCTCCAGCCCTACACCCCAGCCTGAGCTTCCGCTCGACAGCACACCCAGTCCAGTTTCGAGGCTGGCATAGCTGAAGGTGCCGTTGCCTTCGTTGTGATAGACGCCATAGATTTCGCGCGGCAGTTCGGTGACGATTACGTCGGGACGTCCATCGTTGTCATAATCCTGAAACACGACGCCCATGCCGGAAAGGCGCCGTCCATCCTCTGACAATGCCGCACCGGCCTCGAGAGCGCGTTCGGTGAAAGTGCCGTTGCCGTTGTTGTGATAGAGGTATTGCTGCATGCCGTCGTTGGCGACGAATATATCAGTGAAGCCGTCATCGTCGTAATCGGCGAAAGCCACGCCCAACGCCCGGCCTTTCTTGGCGGAGATGCCGGATTTCTGACTGACATCCGTAAAGGTTCCATCGCCGTTGTTGTGGTAAAGAATGCTCGTGGTCGCGGGAAACTCTTCCGGCGGACAGTAGGTATGCCACTCTCCGCCGCACGTCTTGCTGTGTTTCGTGTCCCACTCCATATAGCGCGTGACGAAGAGATCAAGCTTGCCATCGTTGTCGTAATCGAAAAAACCTGCGGACACCGACCATCCGCCTGCTGCCACACCCGCTTTGGACGTTACGTCCGTGAAGGTGCCGTCGCCATTGTTGTGATAGAGCACGTTCTTTCCGTAGCTCGTCACATAGAGGTCGGAAAATCCATCGTTGTCGTAATCGCCGACGGCCACTCCCATGCCGTAGTTACCGTCGCCGGCGTTGGCCAGTCCGGCTTTCTCCGTGACATCGGTAAAGCTGCCGTCTTTGTTTTGCCGGTACAGGCGATTCCAATAGCGTGGGTCTCTGGCGATCGAAACTTTCAGGCAGCCGCACGGGGTCGGTGACGTGTCCACCATTCACCAGGAAAATATCGAGCAGGCCGTCGTTGTTGTAATCGAAGAGAGCGACGCCTCCGGGCATGGTCTCGATCAAATATTTCTGCGTAGTCGGCGAATTCTGAAGTACGAAATCCAAACCTTGCGGCGATTTGTTTTCAAAAATAGAGAGTGGCGCAGCAGTCATAGCCAAGGCAATGCAGCAGAGAACCACCGGAATGGGAACAATCCGAAAGACGGGAACGATCAAGTCGGAATCCTGACGGCAAGGATATCGCGCTCGTCGAAGGATTGCACTTTGGGAATGATTTAGATGCCCGAATTGGGCTCGCGAGAAGCTCCGATGATTGTGAATCGTTTCAAAGAAAGCTGATCGGGTCATCAAGACGCAAGCGGACAGCGTGATTCAACAAAACAAGTTGTGCCGCGAACTGGCTGGAGATATCGTCGACAGTTCCTAAACACCTGTAGGTAATCGTTTACTGAGCGCCTTCTGAAGTAAACCGCATTCACGATTTCTTCTTGACAACGTTCTACGGGGTATGACAAAACGCCCAGAGCATCAGTCGTGCCAAGTAACTCGACCCATGAAGGTCAGTTCACCACAGAGTCCCTAATTCTGTGCACTTCGTGT
This sequence comes from Terriglobia bacterium, assembly GCA_963741105.1. GTDB lineage: Bacteria > Acidobacteriota > Terriglobia > Terriglobales > Acidobacteriaceae > JAIQFF01. The sequence continues at coordinate 9,877 of CAVUGT010000001.1, read as the reverse complement.
GGGGGTGGGTAATGATGTCTCGCAGACTGTTCTCGCTGTTTCTCTCCTTGCTTGTCGTCTTTTCAACCTGCATCTTCGTCTCAAGGACAATCCACTTACGGCTCGATCACGGGATCGGTCACCGATCCGTCCGGGGCTGCGATTGCCGACGCCCGAGTCACGCTGACGAATTTGGGAACGGCGGAGAAGCGCACTCAGCCGACAGGATCCGACGGCCTCTATGCTTTGTGAACCTGATTCCTGGAAACTACCGGATCGAAGTTGAGAAGGCTGGCTTCAAGCGCATCACGCAAGAGCCGGTCGTGGTGCAAGTGCAGCAGAGCTCGAAGATCGATGTCGCCCTCGCCGATCGGTCAGGCCACGGAGACCGTCGAAGTGACTTCTGAAACACCCCTTCTGCAGTCGGAAACATCATCCCTGGGACAGGTGGTGAGCAGCGCACAGCCAACGAGATGCCTCTGAACGGACGCAACATTTACAATCTCACCACGGTTTCTCCGTCCGTAGTTCCGCAAGGAAACACGCACTGGCGCACGCTGGTCGGCAAGAACCCGTTCGACTTCGCGCAACTATCAGATCGGCGGTTCTTTCGCGAATCAAAGTGCCGAATACCTGGATGGCCAGCCGCTGAATATCGGCTACATCAACTTGCCGCTCGTGATTCCGACGCAGGATTCAGTCGGCGAATTCAAAGTTCAATACAGCAACCTGGGTCCGGAGTGGGGCAAGTTCGCGGGCGGCGTCATCAACCTGAGCACAAAGTCCGGGACCAATCAGTGGCACGGTGCGGCTCATGAATACCTGCGCAACAAGGTCTTCAACTCGCAGGGTTATTTCGACACCGCGAAACCGCCGTACACCCAAAACCAGTATGGATTTTCGGTGGGCGGAAGGATCATTAAAGACAAGACCTTCTTCTTCACCAGTTGGGAGCAGTTCCGGCTGCGGCAGGGTCAGACGCTGACCACTACGGTTCCGGTTACAGCGTTCCGGCAGGGTGATTTTTCCGCGCTCACCGCAGCAGGTATCCAGCTGTACGATCCTTACACGGTGCAGGCGGATGGATCTCGCACACCATACGTGAACAACCAAATCCCATTGGCGGAATTCAGTCAGGCCGCGACCAAGGTCTGGGACACAATTTTTGTGCCGCCAACCACCGGAGGTATTACCGATAACTTTACCAAGGCCAGCAGCACGGGCGGCAACAACAACCAGTTTGTGGCCCGGGTAGACCAAAACATCTCGGACAGAACTCGCCTCTTCGGTCGCTTTACGTATTTTGGGCTGACCGATCTGCCAGCTGATCCCTTCGGAACCGGCCTATGTAAGGACCGCTGCGCGGAGCTTTACCACACGAAGGCTCTGGCCATCGATATCAATCATTCCTTTACGCCGACGACGATCTTCGATCTCAACGTCTCCGGCAGCCGCTTTGTCTACGCCCGTGCGCCTATTCTTTCAGGCTTCGACCTGACGTCGCTGGGCTGGCCTGCCAGCTACAACAATGTTCCGGACAACATGCGGACTCCGCCGACGCCGGCTTTTCCCTTCAACAACGACGTGGGCCGAACCCAGGGGAACAGCTTTATCGGCGACCACAATACTCAATATAACTTGACGCCTGCGGTAACCATGATCCGCGGCCGCCACACCTTCCAGTGGGGCGGGCAGTACGAGCTTGGCTACGACAACTATGCCCAAACCAACATCGCCAGTGGCGCTTTTGCCTTCAGCGGCAGTTGGACGGCGGACAATGCTCTCGTCTCTGGAGCCAACACCGGATTTGCCTTCGCCGACTTTCTCTTAGGTCTGTCCCAGAACCAGGGCAGCTTCGTCAATCAAAACGAGGGTGCAGCCCAGGTTCCCGCGCAGACTGCCGGTAAGCAAACCTATCGCGCTCTCTACTTCAACGACAACTGGCATGTCTCCAATAAGCTGACGCTCAACCTGGGGCTCCGTTACGAACTGCAGGGTACCTGGTCTGAACGCCAAGACCGCTTGACCTACTGGGATCCTAGTGCGACTAATGCCACGGTCACAGGCTGCGGGGGCACAGTTGGTTCCCCGTGTTTGGGCGATGCAGCTTATGTAAAGACGGGACCAAACTCGAGCCGAAACAACATGCCTTTGAACAAGAAAGAATTTTCTCCCCGACTCGGCTTCGCATATAGCTTCGACCAGAAGACGGTGATCAGGGGCGGTTATGGAGTGTTCTGGATTCCGAACTACGTGTCGTTCGGTGTGAATCCTGATCTGGATGTGGTTGCTCTGGCGACCACGCCTTTCACCGCTACGACCAATGCAGGTCTTACACCGTTTAGCACGTTGGACGGAACGCAGTGTGCGCTACCCCTTGGCAGCAGTTTTGCTTCTTTCAACTGCGCTCAGGCAGGACCGTTCGGCACCGCAGGCATCAGCCTGCCGCCAGGACGGAATGCTGCCCCGAACCTTTCGTCATTCGTAGCGGCGAACGGGGCTCCCAGCCTGGCACCGTACCTGAATCCCAAGGAAGGCTACGTCCAGCAATGGAACCTCGACATTCAACGTGAACTGCCAGGCGGATTCTTCGCGGATGTAGCTTATGCGGGCTCGCACGGAGTCCATCTGCCGCAGTTCAATCCCAATATTAACCAGATACCGGATTCGTTCATCAACCAGGCAGCGTCTCAGTTTGCTGGTGGTCAACTTGTGCCGGACATCGCGGCCCAGGTCCCTAATCCCATGGCGGGAACTAGCCCGAACGCCACGATCGGCGGCGCCAACATCGTTGCCGGACAACTGGATCGGCCCTACCCGCAATACAACGGTCTGAACCTTTGGGGGTATGGCTGCTGCGGAAGCACCTACAACTCGTTGCAGGCGACTGTGACCAAACGGTTCCAGGGCGGCGGGACCATGTTGGTGGCTTACACCAATTCCAAGCTGCTCAGTGATACCGACACGCTCACGAGTTGGCTCGAAGGTGACACAGGCGGCGTGGGGCAGGTGCAAGACTGGAACAATCTGAAGGGAGAGAGGTCGCTTTCTTCTCAAGATGTTTCGCAGCGCCTGATCGTCAGCTACGTGCTTGACCTTCCCTTCGGACGAGGAAAGAAGTTCCTTTCCGACGCTAGTGGGTTTAGCGGGAAGCTGGTTTCAGGCTGGGGTCTGGATGGCGTCACCACATTCCAACGGGGCTTCCCACTGAAGATTAACTGGTCCGGTCCCCAAACCGCACTGGAGAAAGCAGGATTGGGTGTTTCAAACGTGCGGCCGAACGTTGCGGCGGGCTGCGACAAAGCGGCTCCCTCGGGCAACATAACCGACAAATTGAACGAATGGTTTAACACGGCTTGTTTTACGGCCCCGCCACAATGGGGATACGGAAGCGAGTCGCGAGTGGACTCCACACTTCGCCAGGACGGCGCGGTCAATTTCGACTTCGCTGCCTTCAAGAGGACGAATTTCGGTCCCGACGACCGGCTTGGCCTGGAGTTCCGGACGGAGTTCTTCAATCTCTTTAACCATCCGCAGTTCGGTCCTCCTAGCACCGGACTGGGTTCCGGCTCGTTTGGCAAGGTGACTTCACAGATCGGGAACCCGCGTCTCATTCAGTTCGCCCTAAAGTTCGTGTTTTAGACGTGTACCTTCATCCGGACCAGGTTTGTACTTGGTCCGGATTTTTTTGCCTCAATCCTCACTTCGGTCTTCAGCCCACCGGCGGCATGGGTGGACTTTTGTCCCTCTCCATCGCATTCCTCTGGTTTACAATCCATCTTCGATAATTTCGTTGCAATGGCAAAGGAGCGCGGCCATGAAAACAACTCAGACCATCGAGTACTCCGAAGCCAAAGAAATGATTGACCGGATCGTGAAGAAAGCGCTGGCTACGAAGAAGGCCGCCGTGATTGCGGTCGCTGATTCGCACGGTGAGCTGATAGCCTTTGCACGCATGGATGGCGCTCCGATTTCGTGCATCCGCATTGCCGCAAACAAAGCCTGGACGGCTGCGCGCGAACGCAAGCCAACCAAGGACATTGGCGATAGGGTCCGCCATCCGGAAAAAGGACATGACATCGCTTATTTCGGCGATCCACGGTTCGTGGGATGGGGTGGCGGCATTCCGGTATGGAAGGACGGGCAGGTGGTGGGAGCTGTGGCAGTAAGTGGGCTTTCGTCCAGTGAAGACGTCGTTTTGGCAGAGCTGGGCGCGGATGTGGTTGGAGGCAGGAAGAAATAGTGAAGCTCTTCAAAGCACTTGGCAAACACTAACACCACAGAGGCCGAATCCGGGATATGGCAAACAAGAACGTGGCAAAGACGACCGTAAGTTTTGGCGAAATCATGCTGAGGCTCGCACCGCCGGGCTTCGAGAGAATCCTCCAAACCGGGCAGTTCGTAGCGACTTTTGGAGGCGGCGAGGCCAACGTGGCTGTTGCCTTGTCCCAGTTGGGGCTGCCGGCTGCATTCGTGACCGTGCTGCCCGACAAGAATCCCATCGCTGACGCTGTCGTCGGCGAACTCCGACGCTTCGGCGTGGACACTTCGCGAATCGTGCGCGGCAAGGGACGCATGGGCGTCTATTACGTTGAGGCCGGTGCGAACCAGCGTCCTTCGAAGGTAGTCTATGACCGCGAGAACAGCGCCATCGCTTTGGCTAAAGCCGGCGACATCGACTGGGACCGCGCATTTGAAGGCGCCGGCTGGTTCCACGTGACCGGCATTACCCCCGCGATCAGCGGATCGGCGGCTGAGTTGGCGCTAGAGGCGGCGAAGAAGGCTCAGGCAAAGGGAATTACCGTCTCCTGCGATCTCAACTATCGCAAGAACCTCTGGAAGTGGGGAAAGACCGCGGCTGAAGTCATGCGCGAGCTGGTAAAGAATATAGATATCGCCATCGCCAACGAAGAAGATGTACAAAAGGCCCTCGGCATCGAAGCTGAAGTGGATGTGCACTCCGGCAAGCTGGATCGCGCACAATACGAGAAGCTGACCGCGAAAGTACTGGCGGAATATCCCAATCTGAAGGCCATTGCGGTCACCTTGCGGGAATCGAAGAGCGCGTCGCACAACGGCTGGGCAGCCTGCCTGAACGACCGGAAGAAGTTCAGCGTAAGCCGTTCCTACGAGATTACTCATATTGTCGACCGTGTGGGCTCGGGCGACTCCTTTGCCGCTGGCCTCATCTATGGTTTTCAGGTTCTGCCGTCGCACGATGAAGCGCTTGAGTTTGCGGTTGCTACCAGTTGCCTTAAGCATTCCCAGCAAGGCGATTTCAGCCGCTCCACCGCCGACGAAGTGAACGCTCTGCTCAAAGGCGACGGCTCCGGACGAGTACAACGATGAGAATTGGGAACGAGGAGGCCAGATACTGCGCGTTCAGCCGCGAAGCGGCGCAAGGATAGAGCCCACGGCGCCTACTCCACTCTTACCCAGCCACGCGACGCTGCTGACCGCTCGACCGCATCCAAAACGCTTTGCACCCTGACCGCGTCATCGAAGTCCGGATAGTGTAATTCCTTGCGCGCGAGGGCTCCGAGGAAATCTCCCAGCGTCGCGATGAACGTGTGTTCGTAACCAATGATGTGGCCGGGCTTCCAGAAATTGTCGGAATAAGGTTGGTCGGGACCGGTCACCGTAATATTTCGCATGCCTTGCTGGTTGGGCTTTTCGGTGGCATCGTAAAACTCAAGCTGGTTCATCTCCTCCAGATTGAAACGCAACATTCCCTTCGACCCGTTGATTTCAAATGCGTGGCGATTGCGGCATCCTACTCCGTAGCGAGTTGCTTCAAACGTTCCGACGCTTCCGTTGGCGTAGCGGGCGAGAAAGTATGTGGCATCATCGACGTCGCGCCCGGGGACGAAGGTGTGGGTCATGGCCGTCAACTCCGTGATGGGACCGTTTAAGTAAAGTGCAGAGTCGATTGAATGGGAGAGCAAATCTCCCGCAGCGCCAAGGCCTGCCTCAGACTTCCGGTAGCGCCAGGTGTTGGCCTTGCTGGGATCATTCCCCGATTGATTTAAATAAAGAGCGCGATAGTGGAAGGTCTGGCCGAGCCGTCCTTCATCAAGCAGTCGTTTGGCGAAGGCGACGGCGGGAATTCGCCGGTAGTTGAACCAGACCAGGTTGGGAATCTGGCGCACTGCCTCCGCCATGCTCTGAGCCTCCTGCAGAGAAGTCGCCAGAGGCTTTTCGCACCAGACAATTTTCCCGGCCCTGGCGGCGGCGATCGCAATGGGCGCGTGCAACGAATTCGGCACAGCGATATCGACTACATCAATATCAGGACGGATAACAACTTCCTGCCAATCCGTGGCCGTTTCCAGCCATCCCCATTGCGCGGCCGCAGCTTTCAGCTTGTCTGGATTGCGTCCACAAACAACTTTCAAAACCAGTTCATAGGGGACATCAAAAAAGTGCGTGACCTGGCGAAAGGCGTTGGAGTGCGCCTTCCCCATGGAACCGGTGCCGATCATCGCAACGTTCAGTTTCTGCTTAGACATTATTCACCGTGGAGGTTGGAGCCGCAGTTTACCATCGCCTCCGGTTGGAGAAAAAAGCAGGGCAAGCAACTTCGCTGCTAAAGAAAAAATGCCCCATCTAACGCAAACCACGCGTCAGATGGGGCACCCTCGGCCAAGAAAACTCTAATGGTGTAACGGGCGCCGGACTTAGTTATTCCAGACGATCTCTGCCTTTTTCGCGAACATGTGTTCTTTCTTGAGCATGCGAGCTGAGTCGCCAAGAGGTACGGCAGAGGACGGCACATGCACCTCCCACAGCGGACGCACGCCGTGAGCTGACACATTGGCCGACTGCTCCATGATGTCCTGAGTCACTCCCATCCCCTGTTGCTGGGCGCGTGTTTCATGACTGGCGAACTCGTAAATCACCGGCTGGGCGCTGAGCCCGCTGCCTCCGATACTGGCCTGTCCAAATGCCGCCCCTGCCAAAACAAAGAAGCCCAATACGCACAATGCAATCTTCATCGATTTGCCTCCGAACCTAGAGAGTCCAGGACCAAGGGGCGGGGAATCCTCGAGTTCCTGTTGCAACCACGCCCTAACAATATGCAAGCTCCATACCAAACCTATCTTGTTCACAATCTATGATTTCGCCGGATAGTTGCAGGGAACGGTGCAACTGTTTGCACAAACGAAGCTCTGAATGGACTGGAATGCCTTGCCTGGCGTGGCATACAGCGGGCTTTGGACGGCGAGAATGGTTCGGGAATTTGATCGGCTGCAGGCAATCAAGCCTGAGATCCGAGGTCAGAGGTCCGACGCCTCACGTGCGGTCGATCAGAAGTATGGTTTGCAGCAACACATTGGCGCCGTTGGCGCAGTCCGGCCAATGGGTCAATTCTTTGGGTGAGTGGCTGACGCCGCCAACGCTCGGGACGAATATCATGCCCATTGGCGCGAGCCGTGCGATCACCTGGGCGTCTTGACCAGCTCCGCTGGGCAGGCGCATGGTTTTCAGATCCAGACCTGCCGCAGCCGCTTCGATCTGAGCTTGAATCGCGGGCGTGGCCAGCGCCGGCGCGTCGTGCTCCACTTGCTTGATTGAAATCTCCGTCATGGTTTGTTTCGCGATGACTTGTGCCCGCTTCTGGATTTCTTCTCCCAGCCGTGCAATCTTCTCCGGAGAGAGGTCACGCAGCTCGAGGGAGAGTTTCACCAGTCCGGGTACGACATTGCGTACATTGGGAGAAACTTCCAGCCGTCCCACGGTACCAACCTGGCGGCCGGGTTCGCGCGTGACCACTTCCTGCACCACCTCGATCAACTGGGCCGCGGCCAGTAGAGCATTGCGCCGTTCGGGCATGGGAGTAGTTCCCGCGTGATTGGCGAAGCCCTTGATCTCAACCTCATACTCGTCGATGCTGACGATACCCTCGACCACCCCAATGGGGATGCCGGCTTTTTCCAGGTTTCCTCCCTGCTCGATGTGAAGCTCGAGATAACAATGAATGGAACCGGGGGAGAACCGAGCTTCGGACAAACGGTCGGGGTCGCCGCCAATTTTGCGCAGACCATCCGACATATGGATGCCGTTGTAGGTGCGATCAAGATCCCTGGGCTGCAGTTCACCGGCGGCGCCCCGGCTGCCCACAGTTCCACCTTCTTCGTTTGACCAAAGCCCGACTTCCAGCGGATGCCGTGTTGTTACGCCATGGTCTTTGAGAGTGTGCACAATTTCGATGGCCGACATGGAGCCCAACTGTCCATCGAAGTTTCCGCCGCTCGGCACCGAGTCGATGTGCGAACCGAAAAGAATCGGCTTAAGAGAAGGGTCCGTGCCTCCGCGAACAGCCAGAATGTTCCCGGCAGTATCGATGCGCGGTTCCATGCCGGCAGCACGTAGCAAATCCATGGCGTACTTTCTGCCCGCAACGTCGGCGTCAGAGTAGGCGAAACGGCTGACACCGTCCGCGAAGGTGCCGCCTGCGGGGCGTCCGTAAACGCTCAAAGCCTCGAGCGTTTTTCGAAGACGATCGGCGTCAACGCGCAAATCGGCGGCCCGTGTCTGGGCAAACGAGAGATCGGGGAAAGGCGGAGACGGTGATGGCTGCAGCCAATCCGTAGAGCAGTTCACGACGAGTCAGGGACACGGCGCGGATTATACAGCCGAAGGTGTGTGCGGCGGACACTGCTGTCCGCCGGCTTTGAATTTGACTTGGTCGTTACGCGATTTGCCCAGTCTCTCTTGGATGGTCCTGACTCAAAATTTGAAATTCAAATTCAAAAGCGGCGGCCAAGAGTGTCCGCCCTACACACTCCGGAACGTGACCTTGGTAACGCCTCGTGGCACGGGTGGGCCATTTCTTATGCAGAGTCAACCGCTTAGGATCGCACTATTCCGGACAGGAGAGACCAAATGGATAACATATCGATCCGGGACGGACTGCTGGCCGCATTAACCGAGCGTTTTGAAGCAGATCCTGCCCACTTCGTCAGTTTGCCGAAACAGATCGTGGATTCTTCGTCGGCCAGAGCAGTCATAGCCGACCTGCGGAACAATGGTTACGTCGAAGAGCAGGAGCGGGGCGTGATCCGTTTCACCATACGGGGTTACAAAGTGCATCGCGACCGCAGCCATCAGACCTGGGTCGAATCCAGCGTTCTGGTTGCTGTGTAGAGTAACCGGTTACCGGGGCGACCGGAGCCCCGAGGGCATCGTCGTCCTCACAAGTCATCCGCACGTCCAGCTTCTATCCAGCGCATCCGCCCACTCACACCGGCCGTCTCGAATCCGCGCGATATGACCTCGCGTGATTCACTGAAATGCTTCCACCCCTCCGGTCGCGTTGCCGCGCAAGAATGAGTACGCGCCCCACGCTTCGAAAAACCGCGAAACGTGGGGCACTCAGCTTGGAGATTCTTAGGGCCTGACAGTCTGCTTTAGGCAGCGTTAAGCACAACGCAAAGATCACGCCGTGAAAGCTTCGAACGGTTTCACGCTGGCAGCCCCTCCGACGAAGAGCACCAGAAAGTACTCGAATAGGATCTGGTGCTGATCGACAGTGATGCGGAGGAATCCAGGATCGGGCGTACCCGTTGATTGATCACTCCAGTTCAATCACCGTTACACTCTCATGCCTGAAAGTGTATTTCAGACTGCCGGATGAGATCGCGAGAGAAGACTCCTGCGGTTGAATATGCTCAGGTTGAGTTTCGTCATTTTTTTCATAGATGCTGCCGGCGAAGACTGAAGCCGCCTTGGCACGTTTGGGCCGGAACCCTTTTACATCTATTGTCGTCTCGATATCCCGGTCCAGGTGACGATTTACGCAGAACAGGGTCATCTTGTTGCCAGAACTATTCAGCGCGGCAACCACGTCGAGATAGGGCACGTCTGAAATCTTGGGCAGCCGAGTGGATCCGTCTTC